>CAWBQP010000035.1:0-214104 GCA_963790735.1 uncultured Alphaproteobacteria bacterium
GCGCCGCGTCGCCAGTTGCGCCTCGACGATCCGCCACACCACCGCCTCGGCGTCGGCGTCCTTCTGGATCGCGACCATGTCGCGCTTTTCGACCGGCGTCCGCACCAGCGCCCAGAACACCGGCCGGTCGACCGGCTGCAGCGTCGACAGCGTCCAGTCCAGCCAGCGGTCGACGCGCCGCGCGCGCCTTTGGCGGCGATGGGGATAGATCGGCGAATTGTCGCCATAGGCCATGCAGAGATAGCGCATCACCGAATTGGATTCCCACAGCACATAGTCGCCGTCGACCAGCGTCGGCACGCGGCCGTTCGGATTTATCGCCAGATAGACCGCCTCGGTGTTCTTGCCGAACTGCCATGCCGGCGTCGATGCGCTCATAGGCGAGATCGAGTTCGGCCAGGCACCACAGCACTTTTTGAACGTTGACCGAATTGGCCCGGCCCCAGATGGTGAGTTGCTGTTTGTTGTTGTCGGCCACTTACGTCGCTCCCGCTGATCTCGTGATTGGCAGTTCATCGCCGAAGATCAGCGAAAAAGCGCGCTCTTGCGGGCTGATACCGACAAAGCCAACGAAGAAAATGAATCAGGCTCCGCCGCGGTGCGACAGAGCCTCAATTCGTAGGTAAGCGCCAGGTTGACAGGTGTCAGCCGGTCAGCGGCCGAAGAACAGCCAAAGCAGAAGGATCACCGGAATAGGCACGCCCAGCAACCACAACAGAAGTCCTCGTCCCATTATTTCCTCCTCAGAATGTAATCGAGGAGAGAACGCGCAATATGGTGGCCGGTTCCAGCGGGCAAAAGATGCTCGCGCCAAGGAACGTTTTTGTAATTCCGGAATTTCGCGACCGCGATATCGCCAGGACGTGGACTTCGTCAGGCAGTGTTACTGCGTTCGACGTACTGCGCCAGTTTCTCCAGGGTCTGATAACCGAATCTACCGCGCCAAATCCTATCCCGGCGTCGCGCTGAGCCTTCGTCGGATGCAACTGCCGCAAAGTGATAACGGTCTTGCCGTCGCTCTGCTCATCGAACGTGATGGTGGTGCGGAATATGCCGGGATCGTGGTCTTTGTTGGCGCCATGATCGATCTCGATCAAATGCGGCCTGTCCATACGTCGGAATTGCATCCGATTTCGGACAGCGTCCGCTCGTTGGGAGCGATCATATCGTATTGCTCATTCGCCGCCGACGCGAATATCGATCGACTTTGTCTCGACCCTGAAACCGGCCGGACCAAACCATTGCGGGAGATGGCGCGGATCGGCCCAAGGCGGAGAAAACCAGATCGCGTGGCGCGTTGATCACGCGCGAGAGGACGATCTCTCGATCGAGCGCCCAAGTGGACAGTGGCGTGGACAGCGGCGTTTCATTTTGGCCTGCGTTTGCGGGCATTGGACTTCTCCTGTTTCTTCAGTTTCTCAACGAACGTTTCCAGCCGATCCAGTCGTCGCTCCCAGATCTCCCTTTGGGCCGCCAGCCAGACCTCCACGGTGGCCAGTGCTTCCGCCGGCAATGAGCACATCCTGACGCGACCGGTCTTCTCGGACGCAACCAGGCCGCTGCTCTCCAGAATGCGGATGTGTTTCATCAGGCTCGGCAGCGCCATGTCGAACGGCTTTGCCAGCTTCCCACGGATGCCTCGCCATCACATAGTCGCATGACGATCGCGACGGCGGGTCGCGTCGGACAGTGCCCCGAAAACGTGGTCGAGGTTGCATTGATTGGTTAGCCATAAAGCTAACTATAGGGGAGATACAAGCCTGCGTCAATTAAGTCAGCCCAGACGGCTAACTAATAGGTAGTGACCACCGCGTCGTCGATCGAGTTCGCCGACTTATAAAGACAGAGTGCGTCGCTGCTAAAGAGAGAGCCGCTGTAGGACGTGTGCTTGGCATCTCCTGGCACTTGTGGGGCGGCTTGACGCCGGCCGCCGCGGCAGTCTTCTTCGTGAAATGGCCCACGGGCGCCTTCTACCGTGGGCCTATCAAAGAGACGATCCCCTCTATGGCTGACCAGCCGTCCGGAGGGATCTATTCAGCTCACCAATGGCCGGTATTCGGCATGCTCGCCCAGGGCTCGGCCGCCGGCTTGGGGTCGCCCTTCTGCAAGTCACCCCGATCGAGATGCTTGTCCGGCGAGCGGATGAAAGCCATGTTGCCGTCGCGCGGCGGCCGGTTGATGGTGACGCGGCCTTCTTCCGGTTGTCGCAGTAGGCGTAGATGTCGTCGACCTCATAGGCGATGTGGCCGAAATTGCGGCCTCGCCGTATCCTCCTCGTCCCAGTTATAGGTGAGCTCGACCAGCGTCGGCGCGCGTCCGCGGCGCGCCCTTCTGCGGCGCTATCGTCCTCGGGCGCGCACAGGAACACCAGGGTGAATTTGCCCTTCTCGCTGTCGATGCGGCGGACTTCCTTCAGGCCGAGCGCGTCCTGGTAAAACTTCAGCGCGGCGTCGAGATTGCGAACGCGCACCATGGTGTGGAGATAGCGCATGGTTGTTGTCCTCCAGAGAGCATTCAGAGATTTGTTGTGGTTGCGGCGGTAGGAGGCGACAAATAGCAGCAAAATGCAACTCGGGGCAGGGGGTGCGTGCCAGGCGTTCCCGCGTTGACTTTATTTCGCGCGTTGAAAGTTTCGTTGCCGACCGGCGTCACCATCCCCGGGGTCCTGCACAGGTAGGTCAGGCCGCTTTAACCTCCGCGTCATCCAAGGCCTTCGCTTGCGTTCGGCACTCCGCCGCGAACGCCTGAAGCCGCTGGGCCGTAACGGCATCCACGATGCTGCGCGCCAAACGTTCGGCACGGGCTGCTTGTTGCTGCAGGTACTCGATCTTGGTCATGGTCTCACCCTCCGGCGAGATAATTTGAAGCAAATTGCTCCGTTCCTTTGGTGCTCCATTCTTGCCTAAGGATGGGTAAAGCTCTGTGAGATGGCTCACGCAGCAGCGGAATGTTGGTGCACGAGCGTGGCAATTTCTCGGGACGTCCGCGCGATGGGCGGAGTTCACAATCGGGCAATTCACGACATGGTTTCTGGAGCCACAGAGTCGCGGGAACACGGATAGGTTTCCAAGAAACTCAAAATTAAGCGGCCAATAGAACACCAGGTTCCTGCAACACCATCGCGCGGCAAGCGTTATCCCGGCGCAACGAAAGGAGCGCACATGCGAAAGATAGGACTTACGCTTACAGCCGTTGCCGCGCTGGCGACAGCCGCTGCGGTCACTTCTCCGGCGGAAGCGCGCGGCGGCCGTAACGCCGCCATCGGTTTCGGCGTCGCAGCCGGCGTTCTAGGGGCCGCAGCCGCGGCTAACGCCTACAACAACGGATACGGCTACGGCCCGCGATACGGCTACTACGGTGGTGGCCCGTATGCGTAATGATGGCCCGCGATACCATCGCCGACATTATCGATACTACGCGCCTGGTAGGGACGTCTGACAAAGGAAGGGGCCCGGAGCAATCCGGGCCTTTTTCTTGTCTGGCTGCATTGGGCGGCAGCCGATCTGGTTGAGCCGATCGAAATAATCGATGTCAGTCCATCGGCTCATGAAACGAATCGAACTTTCAACGTCACAAAACGTTGACGATCATGGATTACGAAACCCACGAGAAGACGCCGCCCACGAAGGAAGAGCGTGAGGCAAAGAAAGAGCGGGCTCGCAAGGAGGCCGAGAAGGCCCTTGTTGCACGTAAGAAGGCTGACGACGCTTTCCGTGCGGCTTCGAGCGGCTCAAGGCGGAACGGCGTGCCCGTGAGGCCGCCCAAACAAGATCATAGCGCAATCTGCGCTCCAGTGGTGTCATGAAGGGCGGACGTACCCCGCGTGACAGTGAAAGCCTCCAGCTTCGGCTCGGAGGTTTTTGCGTTTGAGGAGCTTGAATTTGAGGAGCTTGAATTCGACGCGCCTGGAAATCGGCTCCCGATTTAGGGCAAACAGCTCGTGAGGCCTGGGCGCCCCGACCCGGCCGTCAACCCATCAAAGTCAACAGACTCTCGAACAGTTCGACGAGCCGTTGACGGACAATCCGACCGCGGCGATAATGCCAGTGCGATAAATCCGGCGATGAGGCTGTATTCGATGGCGGTGGCGCCAGACTCGTCACGCAGAAAACTCCCAAGCATTTCATATGTCGAATTTCGTGAATCTTCTGACACGTCCAGATTGCTGACAAGACAATCAAAGGCGTAAAATTGCGGCATTATTGGTGCGTGACCCCGAAGGAGGAAAGCGCTATTCGATCGCGTTTCGGCCGCGAAGTGGTTGGCGGCGTGATCCCCCACACATACGCAATTGAGCTTCCCCTCCATCGTGGTCGCAACGGAGGGATCGACCATGTACCTGCTTTACAGCCTGCTAATTTTCGCAATGATTTTCTTTTTGGTGCTGCCGATCACCGATGCCAGGACGGCGCGGATGAAACTGTCCGTGGTAAGCAGCCTCGGCGTGCTGTTGACGGTATGCGCCGTGGTGCCGCGCCTGATACACTGACGGCTGGCCCGCCCCGACGCCGACCGGCGCGCGACATGCGGGCCGGGCGACGCGGGGAGAATCATGATTCTGGTAACGGGCAGTATTATCGCGCGCGCGGAGGCTTTCGACGACGTGCTCCGAGCATGCCTGGAGCACGTCGAACGCTCCCGAAAGGAGCCGGGCTGCATCTCGCATGATGTGCATGTCGACTGCCAGAACCCGATGCGGCTGTTCTTCTTCGAGCAATGGGCTGACGAGGCGGCGCTGCGCACGCATTTTGCGGTCGAAGGTTCGAAGGCGTTTGTCAAATCGCTCAAGGGCCGGATCGTCGAGACGTCAGGGACGAACATCTATCGCGCCGAGGCGATACCGCGATAAGAACGCCGTCTTGGCGGCGATGTCATCGCTAGAGCAGGGGATTGTAAAGCCGGTCTTCGGGCCAGAACCTGTTTCCGATCCAGCCGAGGCCCGCCGCCACGGCAAAAAACACGATCGCCGTCGGGATCAGTTCGTCGATTGCGAAGGCCGCGGCCAGCAGCGGCCCGGCCAGATGCGCGGTCAGCCCGGCAACGCCGATCCCGATGCCGAACAGCACGGCTTGAATAATCCAGATCATGATATCTCGAAGTGCCAACATGCCTCGACAATAGCGCCAGGCAGACCCGTCCGATGTGACCGGGCGCACAGTGCCGTTTCGACGGCACGATAGCCTCAGCATCCACTTCGCTTCGGGAGGTTGAAATGCTCCCGCGGGTTTTACTGGTCGCGAATATGCCGACGATCGTGTGCACGATTTGCTCGGCGTTCCTCGCTTACAAGGAACGGCCGCAATGGGTCTGGTTCGCGGGCTGGCGGTTCTCGCCGGCATCGGCGGGCTGCTGACGCTCGGCGTCGTGCAGGCCCAACAGCTTGCATGGCGATCGTAAGAGCGGGGCGGCTGAACGCCGCCAGGCCCTCGGCGCACGATCGGCATCCGTCAGGTCAGACCTTGACGTCCAGCAGGGATGAGTTCGTTCGGCGCATCCGCAAGCGCCGCTTTCACCGCGGTTGCCTTGGCGTGGTCGACGGCCTGAAGATCCTGGTGGATCGTCGTCGACGGTGCCTTGGCGTTCTGATCGACCACGAGTTGTATTCTGGCCTGTGTCACTTCAACCGGTATGGGATAAATGTCCATGGGATGACCCTCCTGACCAAAATCTGTCAGGTGTGCATTTACGCTCTGTAAAGAGGTTCGGTTAACGGCGCGACATTTCAGTTAGGCGCGGTAAACACCGCCTTAAGTTTCCAGGTCCGGCGTCAAAAAATATAGCGGTTTCGAGTCGAGGCCGGATCCGGCCGGCACGGCACCGCGTCAAGCGCCGGCAACGCGGAATGTGAAGCCGACGCGCCGAACCGAAGACGCTAATGCATCTGCTCCAGCCGTTCGGCGTAAAGGCGGAATTCCTCGGCCATCTCGATCAGCTTCCTCGAAGCCTCGGGATCCTTGACGGCTTCGGCCAGCCGCCGGGCTCTGGTTGACTGATCTCGGTAATGATCCGCTTGGGTCATGGCAGCACCTTTTTGGGTAAGTACGGGCTGCGCCAAAAAGGTTCGATGCGTTGCAGGTCAACAGGTATGCCGAAGAGGGCAGGCAAATCAGCGCGAGATCGATCGGATGGCGATCTAACGTCGCGGGCAGGGCTTAGGTCAGCGTAAGGATATCTTAACGACGGTGCCGGTGCCGGAAAACGCGCCCCCTGTTCGTTCTGCGAGAACAAAAGGAGTCTCGCGCCACGAGATCGAACGGATCCGATGTTCTGCCGGCTCACCGCAGAACGCAGATCCGAACAGAGCCAACTGACGCCAAACGGTTCGGGCGCTCAGCAATCCGGGAATTTTTCGTCCGGCGATCGGTGATAGGTCGCGACAGCAATAAAGCCGCCATAACCAATCACGTTAATCAGAATTTCCATCCACACGGGCATGGAAGCAACAACTCCGCAACCATCCGATTAGTTCCTGCGTAATCTGATGAGCAGACGCGCCCGATCGCATGGCTTGCCACCATCGGCTCGGTTCCGTCGGGGAGAATGGCGAGTGAGCGGCAAGCCGCCGCCGTTGCGTCTCAACGCCAGAACGAGGGCCGGCTGGTGCCGTTCAGCGCATTGGTCAGGGTCGTCTCGTAATATTCTTCGCGCGCGCGTTCGAACTTCTGCTGGGTCTCCCTGAAGCTCGCGACGCGTGCTGCGATTTCGGCGCGGTCGCGCGCGAGTCTTTCTTCCTTCTCCGTCATCGCTGATCCGTATCCTGTTTGATTTTTTGATTCGCGCCTCGCCATCATTGGCGCGCGCGAATGGGGCGTGAATGCGGAAGCGAGGGCGCAGCCTTGTGATCGCGTGGCGTTGTCAGGCGAAGACGGTGGATAAGCTGTGGCGCATTCTTGTTGGTCACGCGGGTTCCCGTCAGCTCGAAGAAGCCAAGGAGCCGAAGCAACAGGTCGTCAAAGCCGCATGATCGCGCTTGATACGGGCGCGGCGCTATAAGGCGGTCTGATGGAGGCCGTGCCGCGCCGGCGCACCGGTCTGGCAATCCGAAAGGCCGTGCTATAGTCAGCACGGCCCAACAATTCGGAACTGTCAGCGGTGATCGCCAAGGATTTGCGCAGCGGCGTCGAGCAGCTCGGCAACATGATCGCCGAAGCCGCCTCTATCGTTCCCTTTACCGGAGCCGGCATCTCGACCGAATGCGGCATTCCGGATTTCCGTTCGCCCGGCGGTCTGTGGACCCGTAACCGCCCGATCGCGTTCGACGAATTCGTTTCCAGCGCCGAGGCGCGGGCTGAGGCGTGGCGGCGGCGCTTTGCGATGGAAGAGACTTTTGCTGCGGCGCGGCCCGGCCGCGGGCATCGCGCGCTGGCCTCGCTCTACAAGGCCGGCAAGACGCCGGCGATCATCACCCAGAACATCGACAATCTGCACCAGGCGTCGGGCTTCAAGTCCGATGACGTCATCGAACTGCATGGCAATACCACCTATGCCCGCTGCATCGGCTGCGGACATGCCTATGATCTTCCTTGGGTAAAGGCGCGTTTCGAAGAAAGCGGCGAGGCGCCCGACTGCACCGTCTGCGACGAGCCGGTGAAGACCGCGACGATTTCGTTCGGACAGGCGATGCCGGAAGACGCAATGCGCCGCGCCACCGAACTGGCTCAGCACTGCGACCTGTTCCTGGCGATCGGATCATCGCTGGTGGTTTGGCCGGCCGCAGGTTTTCCGCTGATGGCCAAGAACTGCGGCGCCAAGCTCGTGATAATCAATAATGAGCCGACAGAACAGGACGATGTCGCCGATCTGGTGATCCGTCACGACATCGGGGAGACGCTCGGACCGTTCGTAGGCAATTGATCGCCAAGTGATTCGCGGTTGTGCAAGCCTGTTCATAGCTCAACGCAATTTTGTTTTTTTTAGCTATGCGCAGCAGTAGGTAGTGTTATCTTTTGATACAAGAGATTCGCGCGGTGTTGTCATGAGTGGTCATCGATCGGCGCGTGTTCCGGTACCGTCAGGGCGATGGCGGGCTGTTTTTATGAAGTGTGGGGTCCGGGGTCATGGGGTCGGACGAATTTGTGTCCAAGAAGCTCGGGGGGCCGCCGTCAGGCGGGACGGGGCAAAACAGACTTGGACCAGGCGAATACGCAGCCGGCGATCAACGCGATCCGGCAGTGGATGCTTTGTCGGGGCTCGGCGATTCCGCTGCAAACCTTGTCGAAATATCCGGCGTCATCAAATGGTTCGATGCGTCGAAAGGGTATGGCTTCATCGTTCCGGACAATGGCTGGCCCGACGTGCTGCTGCACGTCACCGTGCTCAGGCGCGACGGCTATCAGACCGCCTATGAGGGGGCGCGGCTGGTGGTCGAATGCGTGCAGCGCGCAAAAGGCTATCAGGCGTTCCGGATCGTCTCGATGGACGAGTCCACCGCAATCCATCCGGCGCAGATGCTGCCGCCCCGCACCCATGTCAGCGTCACGCCGACCAGCGGGTTGGAGCGGGCCCAGGTCAAGTGGTTCAACCGGCTACGCGGGTTCGGCTTCCTGACCTGCGGCGAGGGCACGCCGGACATTTTCGTGCATATGGAAACGCTGCGCCGCTTCGGCATGACCGAGTTGCGTCCCGGCCAGTACGTGCTGGTGCGCTTCGGGCCCGGGTCGAAGGGCATGATGGCGGCCGAGATCCATCCCGAGACCGGCCCGTCGGCGCTGTCCTCGCATTGATCCCGCTGACGAAAAGTTGAGCCAGCCGCCGCGCGCCAGCGCGGCGGCCTCTGGCATTTGCCGCATTCGTCGGGTTAGGGTTCCGGCAATTCGCAGATATCCGGTATCCGGCATATGAGTGCATTGATGAATTTCGCTTTGATGGTTGCGCGGTTGGGCGGCCGCCTGATGACGTCCCTGGCCGCGGCATCCGCCGTGCTCGCCATCCTCTGCGTCAATCCTGCCGCGCAGGCCGCGAGCGTTCAGCCGCTCGAGATCGCCACCAAATCGGGCGTGCGCGTGTTCTCGGTCGAGATGGCGACGACAGAGGAGGAGAAGACCCAGGGGCTGATGTACCGCAAGGAGCTGCCCGACGGTAAAGGCATGCTGTTCGACTTTTCGCCGGAGCAGCAGATCTCGATGTGGATGAAGAACACTTACATCTCGCTCGACATGATCTTCATCCGCGCCGACGGCCGCATCCTGCGCATCGCCGAAAATACCGAGCCGCTCTCCACCAAGATCATTTCCTCGGGCGGTCTCGCCAAGGGCGTGCTGGAGGTAATCGGCGGTACCGCGCAGAAATACGGAATTCAGCCCGGCGACCGGGTGGCGCACCCGCTGTTCAACAAGCGCTGAGCCCTCCAGATCGTCTTGCGCAGCGCCTTGCTGGCCGCGGTCTAAGCGTGTATCGACGCATTTCCCAGCACCGGATCGGGGTATAGCGCAGCCTGGTAGCGCGGCAGTTTTGGGTACTGCAGGTCGTTGGTTCGAATCCAGCTGCCCCGACCAATAAAATCAATGACTTGCTGCGTGTTTTTTGGGTTAAATCTTGCCGCCGATCCCAATCGGAAAAGGGCAGGGGAAAACGTGTGACCGGTACGAGGATCTTCATTCTGGCGCGGCAGGCTCTGCTGCTGGGGCTGGCCCTTTATTTTGCCACCGCACTGTCGGGCCGGACCGCCGCGGCCGATCCCGCAGCGCTGATTTCCGACTTCCGCCTGAAGCATGGCGAGAAGCGCGTAACCCTGGATTCGACGCTGACACGGATCGCCCACGACCAGGCCCAGGCGATGGCCGCCAAGGATCAGCTCGATCACGATGTCCTCGGCCGGTTCAATTCGCGTGTCGGCCCGGCGGGCGCCGGCCGCGCCGCAGAGAACATCGCGTATGGCTATGACAGTTTCCCCAAAACCCTCGGCCAGTGGATCAATTCGTCGGGTCATCGAAAAAACCTACTGCTGCCCGGCGCCTCGCGCGTCGGCGTCGCCAGCGTAAAAAGCGCGAAGACCGGCCGCATGTATTGGGCCATGGTAATTGCCGGCGACTATGAGCGGCCCAAGCCGGCAAAGAGTTCGCCAAGGGATTCCCCGAAGGAATCGAAGCAGGCGAAAGCCACAAAGCCCAAATCGCGCGCGGCTGAATCCTGCCGGCTGAAGATTCTCAGTCTCTGCCTGTAGAGAAGCCGCAACTTCAGGCTTGCAGTATTGTTCTCTATATGTTCTCTTTGGTCGTTCTTCGGAGGTGGCCAATGAATGTCGAGAAGCAACGGGAAATAATCCGGCTCTGGAATCGCATGCGTCAGGTTGAAGGTCCGGTTGCGGAGGAAATCCGCATCCAGATTCTGGAATGCTTCGCGCAGCCGGACTTGCCGAGCACGCGCATGAACGAACGGCGTGAAGTGCTGAATCGTGTGCCGGTCCGGACCGCGCAAATACATCGCATCGGCGAGCGCGGCAACAACGCAACGCTTTGACGGTTCGCATCTCGATGGCGGTGATTTGGTGGCCGTCAAGATTGACGGAATCGACGCATGGTGCATGTTGCACCCATGTTTTCGCGTGTGCGCAATCATTTTCAAGGTGCGAAGTTCGCCCGCATGAGCAGCGGGACGTATTGCATCATCCGCGACCTCGGGCTGGTCAAGGGCGGCAAGGGGATGCGGCACCACGAGGTGCTGGTCACCTTTAGCTTCAAGGCTGCGTGGCGGTGGATGACCGGCGTCAGCAAAGCGGCGGTCGCGAGCAGAAAACGCGCTGGCTGGTTTCAGGGCATTCCCGAAGACATATCGGAGAATGCTTCGCAGGCCGTCGCCGCTCCGTCAGCGCTGCGCGGCCTGCCACGCCAATAGCCGGCTCTCCGCCATCGACATCGCCACCGATGTCACATAGCCGGTGACGCCAAGCAGGATCACGCCGGCGAACAGGTCGGCAGAGCGGAACGCGCGGGCCGAGAGCAGCACCCAGTGGCCGAGCCCATCGAGGCCGGCCAGGATTTCGCAGACCACCGACAGGATCAGCGCCACGGTCAGGCTGAGGCGCATGCCGGCGAGGATGTCGGGGCTGGCGGAAGGCAGCGCGATCTTGAAGATCACGGCGAGCCGCGACATCTGCAGCGAGCGCGCCACCTCGTAGAGCCGGGGCTCGACCGCCGCAAACCCATGGATGGTCGCCAGCATGATCGGCCAGATTGCGCCAAAGGCGATCACGAACAGCGCCATTGCCTGCGTCAGCCCGAGCATGGCGATCGCCACCGGAATGATCGCCGAGACCGGCAGCGGCCGTAAAAACTCCAGCGAGGGCGCGACGTAGGTCCGCATCGTGCGCGACGACCCGATCACCGCGCCGATCGCGATGCCGGCGATGGAGGCGGCGAGCCAGCCATAGGCCATGTGTTCGAGCGTGCCGGCGAGCTTGCTCCAGAGGTCGCCTGTGGAAAATCCGCGCACCAGCGCGGCCCAGGCGCGGTCCGGACCCGGCAGGTACACCGGCGAGATCAGTTTCAGATTGGCGATCAGTTGCCAGAGCGCAATGAAGCCGGCAGCAACCGCAAAGCTCGCCACGCGCCAGAGGAGGACGGCCCGGCTCATGCGCCGTCTCCGCTCAACGCGGCGCGGCCGAACAGGCGGCTTTGGGCCACGGTCAGAAGGGTGTTCAGCGCGTAGCCGATGATGCCGATCCAGACCAGGTAGGCCAGCATCAGATCGGGGCGCAGCGCCTGCTGCGCCAGCATGATGCCGGCGCCAAGGCCGAGCGGGTTGATCGCGATCTCAACGGTAACGGCGACGATCAAGGCGATGCCGGCCGACAGCCGGAAGGCGACGAAGATCCGCGGCAGCGCCGCCGGAATGATGATTTTCCAGACCCGTTGCGCCGGCGGCAAGCGTAACGCCCGCGCCACTTCCATCAGCCGCGGCTCGATGCTGCGCACGGCCGCGCGGGAGAGGATCAGAATCGGCCAGACGCAGGCAAACGCCACGATCACGATTTCCATGCGGTAGCCGAAGCCAAGCGCGATCAGCGCGATCGGCAACAGCGCAATCGAAGGTATCGGCCGGATCGCCTCGACGGTCACTTCCATCAGGCGGTTGAGCGTATCGAAAATTCCAAAGGCGATGCCGAGCGCCAGGCCGATGATGGTGCCGATCGCAAGTCCGGCAAAAGCCGAGAACAGCGTGTCGCGGGTTGCCGTCAGGATCGAGAAATCGGCAACGGCGCCGAACAGCGCCATGACGATCTCGCTCGGCGGCGCCAGGCTGTCGCTTTGCAGATGGGTGGCGCGCGCCCAGACCTCGAGCGCCAGCAGCACGGCCAGCGGCAACGCCAGCGCCTTGGCGGAATTGCCGGTCAATGCTCGCTCGCCTTGATGAAATCGAACAATTGCCGCCGCAACCGCAGGAATTCGGGATGCTCGCGCGTCGACAGCTGATCGCGCGGCCGCGGCAGGTTGACGGCGAGTTCAATCCCGATCCGTCCGGGATGCGGCAACAGGCCGATGACGCGGTCGCCGAGATAGATCGCCTCGTCGAGGTCGTGGGTTACGAAGATCACGGTGGCGCCGCTGACCGCCACCAGCGACAGCACCTCGTCCTGCAAGCCCTGCCGCGTCATGGCGTCGAGCGCGCCGAACGGCTCGTCCATCAAAAGCGACTTCGGCTCCTGTGCCAGGCAGCGGGCGATCTGCAGGCGCTGCTGCATGCCGCCGGACATTTCGGATGGATATTTGCCGGCGTGGCCGGGCAGGCCGACGGTGCGCAGCAGTTCCTCGATCCGGGCAGGGCGCTCGTGTCTTCGGCAAGCCGCCGGCTTCCAGCGCCAGCGAGACATTGCCCGCCGCGGTGCGCCACGGCAGCAGCGCCTTGCCGTAATCCTGGAACACGACCGCGATCTCGCGACGCGGCTCGCGCATCGGCTGGCCGTCGAAAATCACGCTGCCGCTGGTCGGCTGGTAGAGCCCTGCCGCCAGCCGCAGTGCGGTGGTCTTGCCGCAGCCGGAGGCGCCGACGATGCAGAGGAATTCGCCGGGCCGGACGCCGAGGCTGAGATTTTCGATGATGGTCTTGCCGCCGAGCTGCAGCGTGACCGCGTCGAACACGATCTGCGGCGTTGCCCCGCCTGGGACGGCTTCGAGGCGTTTTGCGGCGCTTGCCATGGTGTCAGCTCTCGCTGCCTGGAGGATAGACGAAGTTGAGGGTGGAACGCAGATGCGCTTCCAGCATCGCCTGGGAGCCTGGAATGTCGCGCGCGATGACGCGGTCGGCCAGCATCTGGTGCGAGCGCACGAACTTCTTGCCGCTATCCATGGAGCTCATCATCACCCGGCGATAGCGATAGGCCTGGTCGTAGAGATCGGAATGCGCCGCCAGCAGGCGTTTTGAGCCGCAGCCGGCCAGCAGCGCGGTATGAAAGCCCTTGTGCAGCCGGTCGAAATCCTCCGCGCCCTCGCGGAATTCATCACCGGTGCGCTCGATGTGGCGGCGCATCTGATGCAGCGAACTGACGATGCCGGCTTCCCAGGCGTCGTCGCCGTTGACAATGGCAAGCCTGATGGCCTCGACCTCGACCGCGGTGCGCATGCAGGTGATATCGAGCAGATCCTCCCGGCTGATGTCGGCGACGCGAAACCCGCGCTGCCCGATGCCCACGATCAGCCCGCGCGACATCAGCCGCGACAGGCCTTCGCGCAGCGGCGTCGCGCCGATCTCGTAGCGCTGCACGAGGTCGACGATGCCGAGCCGCGATCCCGGCGCCAGATGACCGGCCAGGATATCCTGCTCGACCAGCATGGCCGCGCGCTCCGTCAGCGTGGCGGCCTCGGTCCCCGGTCGGCTCGGTTGGCGGTCGGAGGCCGGCATCGGCATTCCCTTACTTCAGGACCAGCTTCGAGGTGTCGAGCTTGGATTGCAGCATCTTCTGCGACGACATCACCTCGATCCACCAGCCGAGCTGCTCGGGCTTGAGCACCGGTTCGGAGCGGTTCGGCGGCGTCGCCTTGACCAGTTCGATCGGCTGCTTGGTGAATTTGGCAATCGAGTTCGAGGCCTTTTCGCGGTCGTTGTTGACGATCTCGGCGGCCTCGGTGAGTGCATCGCGGAATTTCTTGATCGTTGCGGCGTTCTTTTCCGCCCATTCGCGCGACGCGGCATAGAAGATAATGGGATCGGTGCGCGCGAGCTCGACCGCGTAGCGCGCGCCGACCGAGCCCAATCCGGCGTTGGTCATCCGCGTCACCAGCGGTTCGGCGGTCAAAACGGCGTCGACGCCGCCGGACTTGATGATGTCAGACATGGTCGGGAAGGTGACCTCGACGAAATTGACGCCCTTGGGATCGACGCCCTTCTCGACCAGCCATTTCACGAACAGGACGTGCAGGAACGCGTTCAGCCCGGGCGCGCCGACTTTCTTGCCGACGAAATCCTTTGGCTCCTTGATGGTGATGCCGTTGCGGACGAAGGCGGTGATATTGCCGTTCGACACCGGGCTCATGACGGTTGCGCCGGCAATCGCCACGAGATCGAGGCCGCCGTCGGCGGCTTGCAGGAACACGGTCGAGGTCGGCCCGCCGATCTGGATCGAGTTCGACAGGATCGCGGCCGGGATGTTCGAGTTGATGCCGATCGGCGTCATCTCGACCTCAAGCCCGTGTTTTTTGAAGATGCCCTCGTCGATCGCCACCATCGCCGAGGCGCAGTCCGAGGTCGCCGTGCAGCCGACCTGGATCTTTGTTTGCGCAAAGGCGGTGCCGGTCAGCGCCACGCTGACCGCAAGGGCGGCAAGGACCTTTTTCACGACGATCTCCCCATTACACATTTTTCAGTCTTGTTTATCGATATTTTTTTTGATCATATATTTCATCAGAAAACAAGGGGTCCAACCAGTGAAACTCGCGACTTACAAATCCGGCGGACAGGAAAAGATCGGAATCGTGCATAGGGACGATACGCTGCTGTTCGATCTCGCAGCCGCCGCCAATCGCGGCGGAAGCGCCAATCCTGCCTTCGCATCGATGCTGGCATTGATCGACGCCGGCGAGGGCGCGCTCGAACAGGCGGCAAAACTGTTCGAGACGCACCGCAAGGATGAGACCTTGTCGATGACGACCGACGGAGCCGAGATTCTTGCGCCGGTCCCGGAGCCGCGGCAGATGCGGGACGGCATGTCGTTTCCGCTGCACATCCTGCAGGCCCCGCGCGGGCAGCTCAAGCTTGCCGCGCGCGCCAAGGAACGACATGGCGGAGCTGGCGCGGATCGACGCTGAACCGCTCGGCGAACTGCCGGAGGTCTATCGCAAGCAGCCGATCTACTACATCACCAACCGCTTCAGCGTCCGCGGTACCAACACCACGGTGAAATGGCCGCGTTACAGCCAGGTGATGGATTACGAACTGGAATTCGGCATCGTCACCAAAAACAAGGGCGCCAACATCTCCGCCGCCAAGGCCAAAGATCACATCTTCGGCTATACGATCTTCAACGACTTTTCCGCGCGCGATGCCCAGCGCATCGAAATGGAAGGGCGGCTCGGTCCGGCGAAAGGCAAGAGCTTTGACGGCGGTAACGTGATGGGGCCGTGGATCGTGACGCCGGACGAGATCGGCGATCCCTACAAATTGAAGATGGAAGCCCGCGTCAACGGCAAGATGCGTTCGCAGGGCGTGACCGAGGGCATGCTGTTCTCGTTCGAGGAGATCATCGCCCACGTCACCAAGGACGAGACCCTGATGCCCGGCGAGTTCATCGGCTCCGGCACCGTCGGCAATGGCTGCGGGCTCGAACTCGGCTGGTATCTCGAGCATGGCGATGCCATCGAACTCGAAGTCGAAAAGATCGGCATCTTGAAGAACCGGGTCGAGCGGCAATAGATCGCGCGGACGAACACGTTACACAAGAAGAACATCAGCTAAGGAAACGCCATGGCGCGCAAATTGATCGACATCTCCGTTCCACTGCAAAACGACGTGCCGGCCGATCCGCCGGGCGGACATCCGACCATCCAGTACATCGATCACCAGCAGGGCCTGCCGCGGATGCTGCAGTTCTTCGACGGGCTGAAGGCGGAAGAGCTGCCGGACGGGCAGGGCTGGGCGGTGGAGCAGGTGCAGCTCTCCACCCATAACGGCACGCATCTGGATGCGCCCTGGCACTTTCATCCCACCATGAACCGCGGCGAGCGATCATGGACCATCGACGAGGTGCCGCTGGAATGGTGTTTTCAGCCGGGCGTGAAACTGGATTTCCGGCATTTCGCCGACGGCTATGTCGCCACTGCCGCGGATGTCGAGGCTGAACTGAAGCGCATCGGCCATACGCTGTCGCCGCTGGAGATCGTCGTGGTCAACACCAGCGCCGGCGTCAAATACGGCCGGCAGGATTACGTCACTTCCGGCTGCGGCATGGGCTACGAGGCGACGATGTATCTGTTGGAGCGCGGCGTGCGGCTGACCGGCATCGACGGCTGGAGCTGGGACGCGCCGTTCGTCTACACCGCGAAGAAATATGCCGAGACCAAGGATGCCAGCCTGATCTGGGAAGGCCACAAGGCGGGCCGCCATATCGGCTATTGCCACATCGAGAAGCTGCACAATCTCGAGCAGCTGCCGTCGACCGGATTCATGGTGTCGTGCTTCCCGGTGAAGATCGAGCGCGCATCGGCGGGTTGGACCCGGGCGGTTGCCATTCTCGACGGCTGAAGTTTCAGGCGACAATAAACAAAACAAACAAAATCAGGGAGAGAACAATGACGGATTTGCGTACGCCCTCGCTGCGGGGCTGCTTCTGCTGTGGCCCATCAGGTTCGGCGCTTTCCAATCCGGGCCGGCGCGGCTTCATGCTCGGCGCCGGCGCGCTGGCGCTGACGACGGCGGCAGGCAGCCAGCCGGGTAGCGGCACAGGCTGCCGACGCAAAACCCTTCCGGATTGACGTGCATCATCATCTGTCGCCGCCGACCTATGTGACCGCATCTAACGATGGCGGGTTTGGCGACGCGCTGATGAAGAACTGGACGATCGAGAAATCGCTCGCCGACATGGACAAGGCCGGCATTGCGACGTCGATGCTTTCAGTCACGACGCCCGGCGTCAATTTCACCAAGGGCGATGCCGCCCGGCGGCTGTGTCGCGAGTCGAACGAATATGGCGCCAAGCTCGTCGCGGATCATCCCGGCCGGTTCGGCAATTTCGCGATGCTGCCGCTCACCGACGTCGAAGGCAGCTTGCTCGAACTGACATATGCGCTCGATACGCTGAAGGCCGACGGCATCGCGTTGATGACGAACTATGGCGACAAGTGGCTTGGCGATCCGTTGTTCCTCCCGGTCATGGAGGAACTGAACCGGCGCAAGGCGCTGGTCTACACCCATCCGACAGCCGCCAATTGCTGTGCGAACCTCGTGCCGACACAGCCGGCCGTGATGATCGAGTTCGGCACCGACACGACGCGCACCATCGCCGACATTATCTTCTCCGGCAATGCGCGGCGGTTTCCCGACATCCGCTGGATATTTTCGCATGCTGGCGGGACCATGCCGTTCCTGATCGAGCGCTTCGTTCGGCATCCGCTATTGGTGCCGAAAGCCAAGGAAACGGTTCCCGATGGCACGCTCGCGGAGCTGAAGCGCTTCTTCTACGACACCGCGCAGACTTCCAACCGCGGCTCGATGTCGGCGCTGGCGGCGATCATCCCGCCGTCGCAGATCGTGTTCGGAACGGATTTCCCGTACCGGACCGGCATCGATCACGTGAAGGGGTTGCGCGAGGCCGGTGTGTTCACGGACGACCAGATCGCGGCGATCGAGCGCGGCAATGCGTCGAAGCTGGTACCGCGGCTGGCAACCTAGTCGGGACGAAACCGCCGTTCATTGCGTAGCGGCGGAAAGAAGCGGACAAAAGAAAAGCGCACCGGTTGCCCGGTGCGCTTGAACTTTGGCTTCGATCCCCGCCTTAACGACGGCGATCGAACCTATCTCAATACCTGCAGACGCGCCGACCATAAGAGGTCCACCAGCAGCGCGGACCAACAACCACCGGCGCGCCGTAGAAGCCATAACCTCGGCCATAGCCCCGGCCGCCATAGAAGCCACGGCCGCCGCCGCGATAGAAGCCGCGACCACCGCCGCGAAAACCACGACCTCCGCCTCGGCCGCCACGCGCCTGCGCCGACGTGGTTGTTCCACCGACCAGAACGGCCGACGTGCTGGCCACATAGACGAACAACAAAGCCAACGCTGCGAGGCAGCGGGTCAGGATATTATAGCGTTTAGCCATTCGGAATCTCCGGGTCACTTCCAAGGCATCTGGACTTCGGCACTATCTCACTTAGACGCGCGAGCTAGCTTTCGGTTCAGATGCGCTAAGACAATATTTCTACTAAGGTTCTTTCGGGCTTTCGGGACTTTATTAAGAAGGGCAGATAAGGTCAAGTTAAGGCCGGTTTGCCGAGGCTTTTTGCGTTTTTCGTTCATCTTCCTGAATGTTTCCTGAACGCCGATGATTGTGCGCCGCGGAATTCCGAGGGAAGCTACGGCAACGCCACGCCAGCATCTTGATGTCGACACGATCTCCCTCTTTCAGCGCGCAACGATCCCCGCCTCAACGAGCACCCATGTCCAAAAAACACACTTACGTCCTCGGCCTGAACACCTATGATCACGATGTCAGCGCCTGCCTGTTGCGCGACGGCGCCATCGCCTTTGCGATCGCCAAGGAACGCATCACGCGGGCCAAGCACGCATCGGGCTTCTACAAGGAAGTGATCGATTATTGCCTCGAGGCCGAGGGCATCACGCTCGACGACGTCGATCTGGTGGTGCGCAATTGCTACATCCTGCCGGTGCAGGAAATGGAGGAGCGGCTGGTCTATTTCGATGCGCCGGGCTTTCTGCCGGAATTCGAACGCGGCGATGCGGCCAAGCACCCGCTGTATCTGTCGCATGCAGACAAGGTCGTCACGATCTCCCACCATCTGGCGCACGCCTACAGTGCGTTCGCGGTGTCGCCGTTCGAGGATGGCGTCGTGATGATCGTCGACGGCGTCGGCAGCTACCGCTCCGACGTCATGGAATCCTTTCCGGCCAGCGACGCGGCGACGCCGCTCGCGCGGAAGTCCGAGAGCTACTACAGGTTCAGCGGCACGACGCTCGAATGCCTGAAGAAGGTGTGGATGGAGCCGGACCGCGGCTTCCTCAGCGATGAGTTCTACAACATGCCCGGGCTCGGCGCGCTCTACAGCCGCGCCTCCACCTACATCTTCGGCGACTGGAATAAATGCGGCGAGCTGATGGGTCTGGCACCCTACGGCCGCCGCGACCAGGTCAAGCATCTGCTCGAAATGAACGACGGCAAGCTGGAAGTGCCGCACTGGACCGTCGACTTCAAGGAGCCCTACGTCTTCGACGGCAACAGCAACTGGGAAAAGAGCCCGGCGATGCGGCACTGGGAAGACCTCGCCTGGCGGACGCAGGACGACACAGAGAACGTGCTGCTCGCGCGCGCCCGCTGGTTGCGTGAAACCACCGGTGCGAAGAACCTCTGCATGGCCGGCGGCGTCGCGCTGAACTGCGTCGCGAACGGGCGCGTCGCCCGCGAAGCGGGCTTTGAAAACGTCTGGATCCAGCCTGCGGCGGGCGACGATGGCATTGCGATCGGCTGCGCCTATTACGGCTGGCTCGAAATCCTGAAGCGGCGCCGCGACTTCGTGATGGAGCATTCCTATGTCGGCAAGCCCTACAGCGATCAGGAGGCCGCCAGGGAGCTGCAGAAATTCCTGGTGCGGATCCAGGTCGATGCCGTCAAGAGCGAGAATGTCTGCCGCGATACGGCCAAGCTGCTTGCCGACCAGAAGGTGATCGGCTGGTTTCAGGACCGCTCGGAATTCGGCCCGCGCGCGCTCGGCAATCGCAGCCTGATCGCCGATCCCCGCAAACCCGAGATGAAGGACATCCTCAACAGCCGCGTCAAGCATCGGCAGGCGTTCCGCCCGTTCGCACCGATCGTGCTGGCCGAGCGCATGAAGGAAGTCTTCGAAGGCGACGAGGACTCGCCTTTCATGCTGATTGCCAAGCCGGTGCGCCCGGAGTGGCGCGACAGGATCCCGGCGATCGTGCATGTCGACGGTACGGCGCGGGTCCAGACCGTGCGCGAAGCAACCAACCCGATGCTTTATCGGCTGCTGAAGGAGTTCGAGGCGCTGACCGGCGTGCCCGTGCTGATCAACACCTCGTTCAACATCAAGGGCGAGCCGATCGTGGAAACGCCGGAGGATGCCGTGAACTGCTTTCTGACCACCGGCGTCGATCATCTGGTCATGCACGACACGATCGTCTCGAAGGGCGCCATGCACAAGGTGGTCGCGCCGGTGCTCAACGTCTACGCCGACGTGCGCATGCTGGTAGCCTCGACCGCGCAGCCGGCGTGAGGCCGGCTACCGAAGTTCAGCCGGGAGCCGCTCCGGCGGCTTTCGGCGCCGGCGGCTTGAGTGGCTTGTCCTGCCGTTTCGACCAGGAAATGTAGTAGGCGACAATGGTCATGATCGCGATGCCGGTCACGCTGACGAAAATCTGCGCAAACAGCGAGCCCGAGCTCAGCGACAATTCGAAATGGCCGACGAACGACAGGAACACGCCGACGCAGAACACCGCCAGCGACTGCTGGCCGCAGACCACCAGCGGGTCGAAGATCTTCCACTCCAGGCCCGGCCATTCCTTCGGCACGAAACGAATCACCAGGATCACGATCACCACGAAGTGCAGGAAGCGATAGGGCGCGAGGTTGGTCTTGTCGTTCGGGTTGAACGTCGAATACAGCCACTGCGGGAACAGGTCGCCGAATGCCGGAAACTTGCCGGCCATGGTCATGACGAGCCCCAGGATCAGATAGGCGACGCAGAAATAGAGCGTGATCGGCGAGTTGATGATGGCGAGGTTCTTGCGGGCGCCGCCGAGCGCGCACCACGCGCCGAACACGAACAGCACCTGCCAGGCGAACGGGTTGAAATACCAGGTGCCCTGCGGGTAGGCGGGCAGGTTCCAACCGGTCTGCCGCGATACCAGCCACAGCGCGATCGCGGCGATCATGGTCCAGTTGGGCTGGCGCAGCATGATCCACAGCACCGGCGGGAACAGGCCCATCAGCACGATGTAGAGCGGCAGCACGTCGAGGTTGACCGGCTTGAATTTCAGGAACAATCCCTGCCGCAGCGTTTCGGTCGCATTGTCGACCAGCCCGGCCACGTTGAAATCGTTGACCAGTTCGGAATCGCCGAAGCGCAGCGCCAGATAGCTGATCGAGGCGATATAGATCACGAACAGGATGATATGGGCGACATAGAGTTGCCAGACCCGCTTGGTCAGCCGGGTGGCGCCGACGATGAAGCCGCGTTCCAGCATCATCCGGGCATAGACGAAAGAAGCGGTATAGCCGGAAATGAAAACGAACAGGTCGGCGGCGTCGCTAAACCCGTAATTGCGGGTGGTGATCCAGTTCACGACGTTGTCGGGGATGTGATCCAGATAGATCGCCCAGTTCGCGACGCCGCGAAACAGGTCGAGCCGGAGGTCGCGTCCTTTGTCGGGCAGGGTGGCGTTGATTTTCATGGCTGCCGTTTCGCAGTGATGCTTTCGGGAGGATGGCGCCGCAAAACCGGGTCCCGGCCGCCGGATCGCCCTAGATTGTCACAGTACGGCATAATGACTATACCGATATGGAAATGGTACATTCGGCTTTGACGGAATCACCGATCAAATTTCCTGAAAGGTGTCTCTATACTATCCGGGCCGTTTCCGCCAAACGCTACCATGTCGCATTCGCTTGAGGATCCAACCATCCATGACCGCACGCATTTTTAAGCCCGCCAAAAACGCGATGCAATCGGGCAGGGCCAAGACCCGGGAATGGCAGATCGACTATGAGCCGGAGCAGCCCCGGGCGGTCGAGCCGCTGATGGGCTGGACCTCGTCGGGCGACATGAAGGCGCAGCTCACCCTGCACTTCGATAGCAAGGAAGACGCGATCGCCTATTGCGAGCGCATGGGCATTGCCTACCAGGTGATCGAGCCCAGGGATTCGAAGCAGCGGCAGGTCGCCTACGCCGATAATTTCGCCTTCAAGCGCGTCGAGCCCTGGACGCACTAGGCCGGGCGGCTGGGACCGGGGCTACGGTGCCGGGCCCGCTGGCGGCGGCTCGCCCGGTATCGGCAGCGGCGCGTCCTTGGCGACGCCGAGCACCGGGAAGGTCCTGATGTGGCGCACTTCCGGCATCGCAGAAAACTGCAGAAGCTGCTGGTGCATACCCTCGACATTTCGCGCCACGCATTTCAGCAGATAGTCGGCGTCACCCGAAATCCGCCAGCTCTGCAGCACCAGCGGCACTGCGGCGATCGCTTTTTCGAACGCCTGCAGCGGGGCCTGGGCCTGGCTCTGCAACTGGATCAGGACAAAGGAAATGACCTCATAGCCGAGCCGCGTTTCGTCGAGCGTGGCCCTGATGGCGCTGACATAGCCGCGCTCGCGGAGCGCGCGAACCCGCCGCCGGCACGGCGGCTCGGATATGCCGACCCGCTCTGCAAGCTCGTTGTTGCGGATCCGGCCATCGCGCTGCAGTTCGGACAGTATCTTCAGGTCGATGTCGTCGAGGGGGTGGTGTTCCGTCGTGGGCTGCTTGGGCACTTACCGGCGCTCCAGCCTGAGAGCGGCGGCGACGTCGGGCGTGGGCGCGCGTTTGCTCCGGGCCGGGTCGGGCCTGGCGTCAGGGGCGACGCTCGACAGCACCAGCTTTTCGTGGGCGGCAACGATGGCTTCCTTGGTGAGCCGCCCGCCGGGCCGGTACCAGGTGGTGAGTCCGGTCAACAGCGCCAGGATCGCGAATGTCGCCACCTGGATGTCCACGACTTCGAATTCGCCTTCGGCGACGCCCTCGGTTGAGGATTTCGGCGAGCCGCCGCTCATAGGCGCCGCGCAGCGCGACGATCGCCTGGTAATTCTTCGGCTCCAGGCTTCGCAGCTCGGAATTGGCGATGAAGACCTCGCGCTTCCGGGTCATGTGATAGGTGACGTGGAACGCCGTGAAGGCGCGGAGCTTGTCGACCGGCCGCTGCTTGCCCTGCAGGGCGCGATCGAGCTGGCGCAGCAATTCGTTGATGTGGTCCCGCACCAGCTCGAACAGCAATTCCTGCTTGGTCGAGATGTGGTTGTAGAGCGACCCCGACTGGATCCCGACCTCGGCGGCGAGCTGGCGCAGGCTCATCGCCGCATAGCCATGCTCGAAGATCAGGCGCAGCCCGGCCTTGCGGATCGCCTCCATCGTCTTCGGGCCGTGAGAACCGATCGTCCGCGCCATGGGACCTCCGGGCATTCGCCGCTATGGAAACGAGCGGTCGATCGTTTAATCGTGTCACGAAATGACAGTGTTTTCAATCGTCTGCAGCCAATATTTGCGGACTGGCAGGTTCCGCTTGCAGGAGAGTTAAAAGAACGTATGATCGTTTAATTCCAGAGATGAATTCGGGGGAAATGATGGCCTCAAACAGGGCGATGCTTTTCAACTTCGATCTCGGCGAAACCGCGGATGCGATTCGCGAGACGGTGCATGCATTTTCGCAGAACGAGATCGCGCCGCGCGCCGCCGAAATCGACCGCAGCAACCAGTTTCCGCGCGACCTCTGGCCCAAGATCGGCGCGCTCGGCCTGCACGGCATCACCGTCGAGGAGGAATATGGCGGCACCGGCCTGGGCTATCTCGAGCACTGCATCGCGGTGGAGGAGATGTCGCGCGCCTCGGCCGCGGTCGGCCTGTCCTACGGCGCGCATTCCAACCTCTGCGTCAACCAGATCCGCCGCAACGGCAGCGAGGCCCAGAAGCGGAAATACCTGCCGAAGCTGATCTCCGGCGAACATGTCGGCGCGCTGGCGATGTCGGAGCCCGGCGCCGGCTCGGACGTGGTGTCGATGAAGACCCGCGCCGAGAAAAAGGGCGACCGTTTTGTGCTGAACGGCAACAAGATGTGGATCACCAACGGCCCGGTCGCCGACACGCTGGTGGTCTACGCCAAGACCAATCCCGAGGCCGGCCCGCGCGGCATGACCGCCTTCATCATCGAAAAGGGCATGAAGGGCTTTTCCACCGCGCAAAAGCTCGACAAGCTCGGCATGCGCGGCTCCGACACCTGCGAACTGGTGTTCGAGGATTGCGAGGTGCCGGAGGAGAACGTGCTCAGCGAGGTCGGCCGCGGCGTCAACGTGCTGATGTCGGGCCTCGACTATGAGCGCGCGGTGCTGGCGGCGGGCCCGATCGGCATCATGCAGGCCTGCATGGACGTGGTGCTGCCTTACGTGCACGAGCGCAAGCAGTTCGGCGAGCCGATCGGCACCTTTCAACTGGTGCAGGGCAAGATCGCCGACATGTACACCACGATGAACGCCTCGCGGGCCTATGTCTATGCGGTGGCAAAGGCCTGCGACCGCGGCGAGACCACGCGCGAGGACGCGGCCGGCGCGATTCTCTATGCGGCGGAAAAGGCCACGCAATGCGCGCTCGACGCCATCCAGCTTCTGGGCGGCAACGGCTACATCAACGACTACCCGACCGGGCGTCTGTTGCGCGACGCCAAACTCTATGAAATCGGCGCCGGCACCAGCGAAATCCGCCGCATGCTGATCGGGCGGGAACTGTTCGACAAGACCGCCTGAACTTCACATCGGCTCCAAAGATGGTACAGGCTGTCACATTCTGTTCGACAGCGCTGTCCCGACCGTCCTGAAGCCATCCCAACGGCCTCCAGCCTCCAAAAGAAAACGCCGACCATGCCGCTTCATTCCACCATCGATCCGACATCCTCCGAATTTGCCCGCAACGCCGACGTGATGCGCGGCCTGGTGGCCGAGCTTCGCGACAAGCTCAAGGTCGTGTCCGGCGGCGGCGGCGAGGCGTCGCGCAAGCGGCATACCTCGCGCGGCAAGATGCTGGCGCGCGAGCGCGTCGACCTGCTGGTCGATCCCGGCACCGCGTTTCTCGAACTGTCGCCGCTGGCCGCCCACGGCCTCTATGGCGGCGACGTCCATTCCGCCAGCGTCATCACCGGCGTCGGGCGCATTTCGGGCCGCGAATGCGTCATCGTCGCCAACGACGCCACCATCAAGGGCGGCACCTACTATCCGATGACCGTGAAGAAGCATCTGCGCGCGCAGGATATCGCGCGGCAGAACAATCTGCCCTGCGTCTACATGGTCGATTCCGGCGGCGCCTTCCTGCCGATGCAGGACGAGATCTTTCCCGACGAGCGGCATTTCGGCCGCATCTTCTACAACCAGGCGCAGATGTCCGCGCAGGGCATTCCGCAGATCGCGATCGTGATGGGCTCCTGCACCGCCGGCGGCGCCTATGTGCCGGCGATGTCGGACGAGAGCATCATCGTGCGCAACCAGGGCACCATCTTCCTCGGCGGCCCGCCGCTGGTGAAGGCCGCGACCGGCGAGGTGGTGACGGCGGAAGAACTCGGCGGCGCCGACGTGCATTCGCGCCAATCCGGCGTCACCGATCATTACGCGCAGAACGATGCGCATGCGATCGGGATCGCCCGGCGCATCGTCGCCACGCTGAAGCCGCCGACGCGCGCCGCGCTGAACATGCGCGAGCCGCGCGAGCCGCTGTTTCCCGCCGAGGAAATCTACGGCGTGGTCTCCGCCGACGGGCGCAAGCCGTTCGACGTGCACGACATCATCGCGCGCGTCGTCGACGGCTCCGAGTTCGACGAATTCAAGAAACTCTACGGCACGACGCTGATCTGCGGCTTCGCCCATATCTGGGGCTATCCGGTCGGCATCATCGCCAACAACGGCATCCTGTTCAGCGAGAGCTCGCTGAAGGGCGCGCATTTCATCGAGCTGTGCTGCCAGCGCAATATTCCGCTGGTGTTTTTGCAGAACATCACCGGCTTCATGGTCGGCAAGAAATACGAGGCCGGCGGCATCGCGCGCGACGGCGCCAAGCTGGTGACGGCGGTGGCGACCGCCGGCGTGCCGAAATTCACCGTCGTGATCGGCGGCTCCTACGGCGCCGGCAATTACGGCATGTGCGGCCGCGCCTACTCGCCGCGTTTCCTGTGGATGTGGCCGAACGCGCGCATCTCCGTGATGGGCGGCGAGCAGGCCTCCATGGTGCTGAGCCAGGTCCGCCGCGACAATATCGAGGCCAAGGGCGAGAGCTGGTCGGCGGAGGAAGAGGACAAGTTCCGCGCGCCGATTCGCGCGCAGTATGAACACCAGGGCAGCCCCTATTACGCGACGGCGCGGCTGTGGGACGACGGCGTGATCGATCCCGCCGATACGCGGCTGGTGCTCGGTCTTGGATTGTCGGCCTCGGCGAATGCGCCGATCGAGCCGACGAAATTCGGCCTGTTCAGGATGTGATGCAGGAAATGATGATGGACCGCGCAAAACTCTACCGGCGTTTTCGCACGCTGCTGATCGCCAACCGCGGCGAGATCGCCTGCCGCGTCATCCGCTCCGCGCGCGCCATGGGCCTGCGCACCGTCGCGGTCTATTCCGAGGCCGACCGCGACGCCATGCATGTCGCGATGGCCGACGAGGCCGTGCTGCTCGGGCCGGCGCGGGCGCGCGACAGCTATCTCAACATCGAACGCGTGATCGAAGCCGCGCGGAAGACCGGCGCCGAGGCCGTGCATCCCGGCTACGGCTTTCTGTCGGAAAATGCCGAGTTCGCGCAGGCCTGCCTCGATGCCGGGCTGGTGTTCGTCGGCCCCACCGCCGAGATGATGACGGCGATGGGCTCGAAGTCCGGCTCGAAGGCGCTGATGGAAAAGGCCGGCGTGCCGCTGGTGCCCGGCTATCACGGCGAGGCGCAGGACGAGGCGACGCTGGCGAAGGCCGCCGACAAGATCGGTTTCCCGGTGCTGGTCAAGGCGTCCGCCGGCGGCGGCGGGCGCGGCATGCGCGCGGTCAATTCGGCCGGCGAACTTGCGGCGGCGATCGTCAGCGCCAAGCGCGAGGCCAAGGCGGCGTTCGGCGACGACCGCATGCTGATCGAAAAATTCGTCGCAGAACCCGCGCCACATCGAGGTGCAGATCATCGGCGACAGCCACGGCAATCTGCTGTCGCTGTTCGAGCGCGAATGCACGCTTGCAGCGCCGGCACCAGAAGGTGATCGAGGAAGCGCCGTCGCCGACGCTGGACGCCACGCAGCGCGAGGCCGTCTGTGCCGCTGCGCGCAAGGCCGCCGCCGCCGTGAACTATGTCGGCGCCGGCACCATCGAGTTCGTCTCCGACGGCAAGGACGTGTTCTTCATCGAAATGAACACCCGCCTGCAGGTCGAGCATCCCGTGACCGAACTGATCACCGGCGTCGACCTCGTCGAATGGCAGTTGCGGGTGGCGTTCGGCGAAAAGCTGCCGCTGGCGCAGGACGAGATCAAGCTGAACGGCCACGCCATCGAGGCGCGGGTCTACGCCGAAAATCCGCAGAAGAATTTCATGCCCTCGGTCGGCCGCATCAAGACCTGGCGCACGCCGGATGCCGTCGACGGCCTGCGGATCGACGCCGGCTATCGCGAGCGGCGATGCGGTGTCGCCGTATTACGACGCCATGCTGGCGAAGGTGATCGCCTGGGCGCCGACCCGCCAGGCCGCGATCGACCGGCTCAACCGCGGGCTGGAAGAGACCGACGTCCGCGGCATCGTCACCAACATCCCGTTCCTGTCGGCGCTGATGACGCATCCGAAGGTGCGCGCCAACACCATCGACACCGGCTTCATCGAGCGCGAGCTGAAGAAGCTGACGGAATCGTCGGCGCGCGGCCGGCGATCTCGAGCTTTGCGCCGCGGTCGCCGCCATCGTCGACGAGGAGCAGAAGGCCGCGCGCGAGCGGATTCGCCGTGGCAGACCTTTGGCTGGATGCCGGTCGGACGACGGCAGCGGGTGTTCTCGTTCCGTCAGGGGCAGGGCGCCGAGCACAAGGTGACGCTGCACTATGGCTCCGGGCCGATGACACTGTCGATCGGCAAGCGCGACTTTGTCTTCGCGACCTCGCCGGCCGATGACGGCGGCTTCGATCTGACGCTCGACGGCATGAAATCGCGCGTCACGGCCGTGATCGAGGGCCACGAGCTCTATTTGCGCACCCGCAACGGCCGCTTCGACCTGCATTGGGTCGATCCGTTCGGCGGCGAGACCGAGGAGCAGGTCGGCGAGGACAAGATCGTGGCGCCGCTTGCCGGGCACGGTGGTGGCGCTGCTGGCCGAGGAGGGCGCGACGCTGGAGAAGGGCGCGGCGATCCTCACGCTCGAAGTCATGAAGATGGAGCAGACGCTGCGCGCGCCCTATGCGGGCGTGCTGAAGAAGATCAAGTGCAAGGTCGGCGATATCGTCGGCGAAGGCGTCGAACTCGCCGAAATCGAGCCGGCGGCGTGCATGAGCGATCGCGTCCGCATCGTCGAAGTCGGCCCGCGCGACGGGCTGCAGAACGAGAAGACGCCGGTCAGCGTCGCCGACCGGATCGCCTTCATCGAGGCGCTGATCGGCGCCGGGCTCACACGGTCGAGGTCGGCGCCTTCGTCTCGCCCAAGGCGATCCCGCAGATGGTCGGCTCGGACGAGGTGCTGCGCGGCGTCAGCCATCACGTCGATTGCGAATTCCCCGTGCTGGTGCCGAACGAGAAGGGTTACGAGGCCTCGCAGGCGGCCGGCGCCAAAGTGATCGCGGTGTTCGCCGCGGCGTCGGAAAGCTTTTCGCGCGCCAATATCAATTGCTCGATTGCGGAATCGATCGAGCGCTTCAAGCCGGTGCTGGCGCGCGCCAAGGCCGACGGCGTCAGGGTGCGCGGCTACATCTCCATGCGTGCTCGGCTGTCCCTATGAGGGCGAGATCAAGCCGCAGGCGGTGGTCGATGTCGCCAAAGTGCTGTGGGACCTCGGCTGCTACGAAATCTCGCTCGGCGACACCATCGGCGTCGGCACGCCCCTGAAGGCGCGGCAGTTGCTGCGCGCGGTGGCGGGCCACGTGCCGATGGCCAATCTCGCGATGCATTTCCACGACACCTACGGCCAGGCGCTCGCCAATCTCTATGCCGGGATGGAGGAGGGCTGCCGCGTGATCGATTCCGCCGCCGGCGGCCTCGGCGGCTGCCCCTACGCGCCCGGCGCGACCGGCAACGTCGCGACCGAGGACGTGGTCTACATGCTCGAGGGCATGGGCATTGCGACCGGCGTCGATATGGCCAAGCTGGTGGCGGCGACCAATGTCGTGAGCGGGCTGATCGGCCGGCCGCCGGTCAGCCGCGTGGCGGCGGCGTTGAACGCGAAGGCGCGGGCTGCGAAGTAGATCTCGTAGGGTGGGCAAAGGAGCGCAGCGACGTGCCCACCATCTCGCAATTCGCTCGGGGATGGTGGGCACGCTGCGCTTTGCCCACCCTACGGCACTCGCTACGGAGCATCACCGTCCCCCGTCCGGCCCCATCACCAGATCCGGCAGCCCGGTCGAAATCCCCGGGAAGAAGCACAGCAGCAGCACCGCCAGCATCATCAGCAGCACGAACGGCAGCGTGCCCCAGATCACCTCGCTCAACGGGATATCCGGCGCGACGTTGCGGATGACGAAGATGTTGAGGCCGACCGGCGGGTGGATCAGCCCCATCTCCATCACGATGGTCATGACGACGCCGAACCAGATGATGTCGAAATTGGCGGCGCGCAGCGGCGGCAGGATGATCGGCGCGGTCATCAGGATGATCGACACCGGCGGCAGGAAGAAGCCGAGCACGACCACCATCACCAGGATCGCCGCCAGCAATTCCCAGCGCGGCAGGTGCATGGCGACGATGGATTCCGCCGCCGATTGCGAGATGTGCAGATAGCTCATCACATAGGAATAGAGCAGCGACATGCCGATGATCATCATCAGCATGGTGGATTCGCGGATGGTGGATTTCAGGATCGGCGCACAGGTCGCTCGGCCGCCACACGCTGTAGATCACCGCGATCAGCACCAGCGCCAGCAGGCCGCCGAGGCCCGCGGTTTCCGACGGCGTGGCGTAGCCGCCATAGAGCGCGATCATCACGCCGGTCAGCAGCAGCACGAACGGCAGCACCCGCGGCAGCACGGTGAAGCGCTCGGCCATGCGTGAAATCGTCGCGCTGCAGGATCGCGGATTCCGTGCCGGTCTTTTCGTAGAGCGCCTGCGCCGCGGCATATTCCTTGCGGAAGCGGATACACCGCGTAGATGCCGAACAGCGTCACCAGCAGCAGTCCCGGGCCGATGCCGGCGAGGAACAGCCGGCCCAGCGATTTTTCCGCGGCGACCGCGAACAGGATCATGGTGATCGAGGGCGGCAGCAGGATGCCGAGCGTGCCGCCGGCGGCGATGATCCCGGCGGCAAAGCCGCCGGAATAGCCGCGCTTGCGCATCTCGGGAATGCCGGCCGAACCGATCGCCGAGCAGGTCGCGGGCGAGGAGCCCGCCATCGCCGCAAACAGCGCGCAGGCGAACACGTTGGCGACGCCGAGCCCGCCGGGCACGCGGTGCAGCCAGGCATGCAGCGCCGAATAGAGATCCTGGCCGGCGCGGGATTTGCCGATCGCCGCGCCCTTGAGGATGAACAGCGGGATCGACAGCAGCGTGATCGAGGCCATTTCCTCGTAGACGTTCTGCGTCACCGTATCGAGCGATGCCGCCGGCATGTAGATCGCCATGAAGACGACGGCGACCGCGCCCAGCGCGAACGCAATCGGCATGCCCGAAAACATCGCAAACAGGGTCGCGACGCCGTAGCTGATACCAATTCCAAGAACGCTCATCGACGCTGACGCACCAGCCAGGGGAATGATGATCTGCAGCAGAATCTGCACGCACAGCAGCGTCATGCCCGATGCCATCAGCACGTAGGGGATCGCCAGCGGCGGCGACCACATCGAGTTCGAGACCTGGCCGTCGACCCAGGCCTCATGCGCCAGCGTCCAGGATTTCCAGGCAAAGAAGGCGCAGAACAGCAGGCTCGCGACATCGACCAGCCACAGCCGGATGCGGTTGGCGAGCGGCGACAGCAGGCCGACAAAGGCCTCGATGCCGATATGGCCGCGCTGGCCCTGCACATAGGCCGCGGTCATGAAGGTGGCGCCGACCAGCAGAAACACCGCCGCCTCGTCCTGCCAGTAATTGGCGCTGTGGAACAGGGCGCGGCCGAGCACGCTGTAGCTCAGGATCGCGCAGGCCGCGATCAGCGCAAGCGCGGCGAAGACCACGATGACGCTGTTGCACAGCGCCAGCGCCTGGCCGAGCGCCGCCACGAGCGGGTTGCCCGTGGCGGCCTCGGAATGGTCTGGTTGATCCGGAAGCGGACCATGCATCATGCGGAGACGTCGCTTGCGAGCTTCAGCAGGTTGGCCGACGTCGCGGTCTTGGCGCTGTAGTCCTTCCACGCGGTATCGCGCGCGATGTCGCGCCACTTGTCGACGGTCGCCACATCGAGCTGGCTGACCTTGGCGCCGGCCTTCTCATAGACCTTGGCGACCTCGACATCGTCGTCCTGCGCGCCCTTGCGGCCGAACGCTTCGAGCTCGCTGCCGACCGCGAGGATGATGTCCTGCTGGTTCTTGGGCAGCTTGTCGAAGATCGCCTTCGACATCATCAGCGGCTCCAGCATGAACCAGTAGGAAGCGCCGGCGCCCGAGGTCAGCGACTTGGCGACTTCTTCGAGGCGGAACGAAATCAGGCTGGTGGAGGAGGTGATGCCGGCGTCGCAGGCGCCGGTCTGCATCGCGGCGTAGATTTCGTTCGACGGCACCGACAGCACGGCAGCGCCCGCGGTCTGCAGCACCATGTCCATTTCGCGCGAGCCGCCGCGCACCTTCAGCCCCTTGGCGTCTTCGGGCGCGACGATCGGCCTGGAACGGCTGGCGACGCCGCCGGCCTGCCAGACCCAGGTCAGCAAGATGATGCCCTTGTCGGCGAGGAAATCGGTCAGCGCCTTGCCGACCGGCTCTTTCTTCCAGCGCAGGCCCTGGTCGTAGGTCGCGACCAGGCCCGGCATCAGGCCGATATTGGTCTCCGGCAATTCGCCGCCGGCATAGGGCATCGGATAGAGGCTGATATCGAGCGCGCCTTTGCGCATCGCCGAGAACTGCGCGTTGGTCTTGATCAGCGAGGAGTTCGGATAGATTTCGGCGGCGATCTCGCCACCGCTGCGCTTGGTGACCTCGGCGGCGAACATGCGGCAAAGCCGGTCGCGGAAATCGCCCTTGTCGATGGTGCCGCCCGGGAACTGATGCGAGATTTTCAGCGTCGTCGCGGCATGGGCGGTACCAGCGCCGAAACGAAGGATGGCGGGCGCGGCAAGCGCGGATGCGATGACAAGGCGGCGTGTGAGCATGGTTTATCCCCTGCTAATAATTGTTGTTGGATCGGCAATCCGAGCGGCTTCAGCCGATGTCAGCCGTTCTTCGTCCGAAGTTGGTGTCGTCGGGCAGTTCAAGAAAGTGTGATAGGTCGAGGCCGCACACGACGGCAAGCCCAGAGACCAAAGCCTGATGCCGCTGCGGTGTACACCCGGGCGTAGCCGTTCGCAGAAAACTCGGTCAATAATACGTCTAACCCGGGCACTCGCGCAGCGTTAGCCGCCATTGTTTGCCCGCTTCAACTATCCGTGACAACGCAAGAACTTCGGGATGCGGCCGGTAACAAACGTGGCCCCGGCATCGTCGTTCAAGGAAGCGGCAGACGTCGCTTTCGAGAAACCAACCCAAAGGACCATCCCATGACCACCACGACCCGTATCGGCCTCGGCGTTTCTGCCGCCCTCGTTTCGCTCGGCCTTGCCTTCGCGCCTGCCGCCTTCGCTCAGGACAAGATGGGCAAGGACGACGGCATGAAGAAGGAATCGATGTCCAAGGACGCGATGAAGAAAGACGATGGCATGAAGAAGGACGGCATGAAGCAGGATGGCATGATGAAAGACGGCATGAAAAAAGACGACGGCATGAAAAAGAACTGAGCCGCGCCGTCGCTCGCTTGCGACAAACGCAAAGCGTTTGCGCAAGGGGCGACGGTTGAGCCCCGCCGTGCAGGTTTGAGATTTGCGGCGGGCCCTCATGCATCCGCGGGCCGGCGCTCGTGCTCCAGCCTGGAATGCCGGAAGGGCTATGTCGGGGCTGAATCTATCTCGGCGAGAGGTGGCGGTGCACGTTTTGCCCGCTTCCTCTGGTCGATTTCTTCTCGCCTATTTCTTCTTGCCCTTGCCTTTGCGGGCGGCGTAGCGGGCATCGCGCTTGGCCTTCTGTTCGGCCTCCAGCGCCACCAGCCTGGCGGCTTCTTCATCCTTCTCGCGCGCAATCCTGGCGGCCTCCGCCGCGGCGGCCTCGGCCTCGAGACGCTTCTGTTCGGCCTTTGCCGCGTCCTTGGCCTCTTTTGCCTTGGCGCGCGCGGTCGCCTGGGCCTCACGCTCGGCCTGACGACGCTTTACCTCGGGATCGTCGAGTCCCGGCTTGGCGCGAAACTTGTTCAAAATGTCCTGCCGCGCCTGCATCGCGGCCTTCTGGCGGTCCGCGAAATTCGGTTCCTTGAATCCACTCATAAAAGAGGCCTTGTCGCTTTCACTCTCGGGGTTTGACGCGCCACCGCGCGGAATGGCGCCTAGGTAAGTGAACCCGGGACAAAATGCCAGCGTCGAAATGGGGCCGGAAGAGCAGGGGAGGCTTGCGGGAATGGCAAATGGCCCAAATTGGGGGCTGATAAGCGGATTTGCGCCGGCCTGGCCGGTCCACGAGACCTCGACGCCGGATGCTGGCGATCCCGCAACGCAAAATGGCTTTCTCGCCTGCGCGCCGATTGGCCGGGCAGGCCCGCCGGCGATGTCGGCTTTGGAAGGATGCCGGCATCGCGTCGGAAAATGACGTCCGATGCTAGAAGCTGTCGCGCCGCCCGCCGGGGCTGAGAACCCGGGCGACCGTCATCGCCGTCATCGCGACCTGATCGGCGGCGCGCTGCGCCTCCAGCCTGTCGCGGGCATTTTCCCTGATCATGATTTCGATCAACTCAAGCCGCTTGGTCTCGTCGACCGCTTCCGCCAGCAATTGCTTGTACCGGACGTAGTCGTAGTCCGCTTCCTGCTTGTCCATCGCACGCCCCGCCGCACGCGCTCATCCTGATTCGCACTGTCGATCAAGGGCTGTGGGCACGCAACGGATTTTGCAAGTTATACCCATTTCCGCATCAATCACGATCCCGCACAAACCTGTGTAGTGTGAACCTGTTCACAGGGATCGTGCCCGGTCATTCCTAGTCTGCCGGCTTCCGCAAACAGGAGCGACCGCCATGCCCCACAATTGGTGGACCCGCAGGAACTTTGTTCTCGCCGTCGCCATCGTCGCGCTTGCCTTTATCGGCTTCGTCGTGATCGGCGTGCCCTATCCGGAGCCGGCCGCCCGCGCTGCCCTCGGTCCGGACTGGCATTGCAGCCGGCTGGCCTTTGTCTTCACGACCTGCAGCCGGGTCAGGAACAGCCAATCCACGGCCATGCGCGTCGCAAAAATCCCGGTGTGCGGGCGGCTGCGGACGTAATAGGATCGGCCTCGAAGTGGAATTGGCCAAAACCGGAGCTTCCCATGCAAAAGCAGTCTCGTGCGATGGCGGCCGCGTTGGCGGTTGCTCTGGTGGTCCTGCCGGCCGGCGTCGCGCTGGCGCAGGGCGCGCCGGGCGGCGGGACGGCTCCTGCCGCAACGCCCCCTGCCGCGCCGGAAACCAAGGCTCCCGAAAATACGGCTCCTGAAAATAAGGCTCCTGAAAACACGAAGGCGGCGGCGAAGAAAAAGAAACCGGCCAAGATGACCCGGCAGCAGGAGATCGACCGTTCGGTCGACCGTGGCACGGTGCCCGCGCGTTACCGGAACTCGGTGCCGAAAGAGTATCATCAGTATATTCCGTTCGATAAGCGATAGATCGAGCGCATGCCGATACACACGCCCTGTAACCCGAGTGAGCGCAGCAATATCCGAGCGGTGAGTGATCCCGGATATCGCCGGGCTTCTCCGGGCTTCGAACTCGCAATGGCGGCCGGGCGGAGTTTTGCGATCGCGCACGCGGGACACACGCAAGGAATATGCACCCGCGTACGCCACCGTACTCGTACGGATTGGCTCCGCGCGCACGGCGCATCTATAACGGCCTCGCTTGCAGCGGGGGGCAGGGCGGTCGTCCATCACGACGAGCGCTTACCACTGGAGGCCACGAGGCCCGGACTCCTAGGCACTCCGGGCCTCGTCTACTCTTCCACATCATGTTCCGAACCCGGCAGTCTGTAGAACGACGCCGGCCACACAGGGGTCATGCGCCATGGCATGGCAGCGCCTCCGTTCCCGGAGAATTCCGGGACGCCCTGTCTCGGTGCCGCTGCAGCCCGGTGATCGCAGCTCAGAATCGGCGATCTTATAAAAATCGTTATGGTTCAACGGACTTTTAAATTCTCTTTAAGTTAAAAATGAGTTCCTGTTGGGGCCGCACCGCCGCGCGGCCCGAGTAGCCGGGCGCCGACCCTTCACCTACCCCAGGGAGACGAGCGCTCGGCTATTGTGGGCGGCTCACGGGCGACCAACCCCGTTGGTTCCCGCTGCCGTTGACGCTGCTGCCGCACCGAGCCCGCGGCTGGCAAGCGCGCCCACGCTTCGCATGCACGTGACGAGGTCCATGCGGGCACCGTACCGCGGCGGTGACGGTCACGATACCTGACGCCAGCTTTCTGTCGCGGACAGACCCGGGCTCGGGCGCCTCTGGGGTTCCAGGTTGAAGTTCCGGTAAACGCGCGGCGCCGGCGGGTGGTTAGGGAATCGTCAACGAGAGGCCCGTAGTTTCAGATTCCAGATTCGCCCAAGCCAATCTACCACAGATTGTCAAAGGAAATTTAGTGCGCCTTGGAACAAGTGTCGTTAAGGTTGTGTTGTGAGAAGAAGCAGGGTGGTCGAAGCAGAGTGGTCGAAGCTTTTCGGCCTGAAAGAGGTTCCGAACCGGCCTTATTATGCTCATGTTTTCTACCAACGATAGTGTCTACATCGAATCATGATTGGGGACGGTCGTGAACCGGAATGACTTTAAATCGATGTCCACCGATGAGCTGTGGGCACTCCACGAAGAGATCGCCTCAAGGCTTGCGGCCTCGCTGCTTGCGGAGAAGCGCGTACTCGAAAATCGCCTTAAGCAACTCAAGGGTGGCGCCGAAGCCGAGCGCGAGAGTTCGTCGGCAGGGCGGCGCCCATATCCTGCCGTCGTTCCGAAATTTCGGAACCCGGACCGGCCGTCCGAGACCTGGGCGGGACGCGGGAAGACGCCGCGCTGGCTTGCTGCAAAATTGAAGTCAGGCAAGCGGATCGACGACTTCCGAATCCGGCAGGTCGCATAAGGATTCGCGGCGAGCCGGCTTGCGACGTGCTTGAACGCTCGGCCAACCCACGATCTGCGGGTTCTCGCGAATTGCCGGCTATTCGACCCGGAAATCCTTCGAACGTTTCGGCGGCATCGCTGGCGATCTGGATTCAAATGCTGGCGTCACGGCCGCACTTCAGCGTGTCTTGATTGGCATCCTGACCTCCGCCGCCTTGGCGCTCGGGATCAGGTGTCCTTTCGACATAGCGCTTCCAGGGCTCTGACCATGCCCATGCGCGCAAACAGCATTGGTCCGCGGTCTTCGGCGGCATCAATCAACATCTGGACGGCAAGCCGCCATTCCTGACCATCACGTTCCAGCAGAGGAAGCTTCCTGATGTAGTCGGCGGCGTCCCGCAGGGTCTGCGCAGGCGGTCCCTCCGGAAGTGGGACAGGTTGAGCGAACGGACGATCCCAGGACATACTCAACTCCCGCAATGACCCACCGGCGGCCCTGTTCGGAAGCGACGCGCCAGAACGGTCAACCCTGCTTGGGCGTGTTCCGGAGCAGCCGGAAGCACGGGGATTCGACGCGGAGTTTGGATGTTAGTTCCTATCGGCGCACCGTTTTGTTTGCCCTCGGGGTCAGCTTCCCGAGTTGCGTGTGCCGTGCGGGCATCTTGCGCGCATGACGTCGAGGCGCGGGCCTGATTGCAGATGGATCAGTTTTGAAATGCAACGCCGACGAAATCGCCTTGCCGCCAGATCACGCGGCACTCGCGAACGGTGTGGAAATTGTCAAAGCTCAATTCGAAATTCAGCGGCAACAAATTGAGGGTGTGCAGTTCAATGCCGGCGCCGGAATTCGTGACGTCCTGAACGCGGCACGTGAGGACCCCGCGCTGCGGGTCAAAGAACAGCAGCGCGTCTTTCGAGATCGTCGTCCTCGCCACGTATCGGCGTTCGAATTCCATCCGGGTTACCAACAGTTCGCGCCAGGTCCTGACAAGCCGCAGCGGCCTGCGAATTGCGCTTGAGCGGCAATCAGCTTCGGCCTTCTTCGTAAACAATCAATTTTAACGATCGCGGAAAATTGAACGATTCTACGAGAGCGGGCTGCCATGGTCAGGCGATGTCGTTGCGGCTTGAGCACAGCTCCGACCTGTTCCGCGCGCGGAACTCACAATCAGGCTTGATGCGCCGATGAAAGCCGGCCTCTCTGGATGCGCAAAGGGGAATCACATGGGCTTACGTTGGGTGTGTGTGCTGGCGCTGTGTCTTGGAACGTCCAAGCGCCGGATTTGCAGGCGAACAGTCCGGCGTCTTGCGTCGAATTTCCTGCCCTGTCGTGCGCTATTACGTGGCGCAATACAGTGCGTCCGCCGCCGAGCAGTGGGCGCGCGGCAAAGGCGCGAGCGACGCCGAGATCGAAGCTGCCCGGCGCTGCCTGAGGCCCGACACGACGCGAACCGCCAAGGCCCCGCCGAGGCCGCTCGCGCTCGGCACTTACGGCTGGTGAATGGCGGTGCGCGCGGCGCTGACCCGTCAGACGCCGAAGTGAGCCGATCCTCAATATGGCCGGGAGCGTTGGCGCTTGCTGCGCCTGGCCTTCGGGCCGCCGTAATATGGATTGACCACGCATTGGGCGGAGCGGCCTGAAGCCGACGCCATACACTGCGCCATCGTTCGATAGCGGCACTCGAAGTAGAAGTCCGCGATGCCCTGGTAGACCTGCAGGCAAACCGGATAGCTCGGATCGTAGGTCTGGGCGCGAGCGGGCGCGGGCAGGGCGATCGTCGCGGCCAAGATCGCTAAAGACGCTGCCGTGGCAGAGTGCGTGCGGCAGCTTCATCCTGAAATCCTCCGAGACTCCGCCTCTCAAATTCGGTCGCGGTCGTCTCTTTGACGGGAGAAACACCGCCGCTTGCAGCTTGTTCCACCATCGCCCCGGATGGCAACGTCGTCCGGATGAGCCAACGGATCGTACGATTGTGCGGGCGGGGCTGCGCCCATCACGAGCCCGATTTTCAGACTTCCCGATCCTCAAATCCATACTCCCGATAGATCGCGGCGCGATCGGCGTGGGGGTTCAGCCGGCACTTTGCCTGGGCGAGATGCAGATTGAGGGTCCCAGGCTGACAATTGGCTGCCAGCAGTTTCCGGATGTCGTCCATCTGCTGGCGCGATTGCTGGGTCGGTTCGAGTTGCTCAAGCGCGACCAGTGCCGTCGCCAGCGCTTCCGTGACGACCCATTCGTCGTGGCCGGTAATTCCCTTTTTTGGCATGACGGCCGCATCCTTTGTCAGGGCGACGGAAGCAATTCCCGTCTGGCATTATAAGCCCAAACGGCAAATCGTCACCCGTGCCGCTTCGGTTTCTTTGGCGCCCACTGCACGAATAGCCCCCGAGCGGGGGCGATGCGCGGCGAAATTCCCCGTGCTCGATCGCGCTGTACGCGGTATTCAATCTCTGGTTGAGCATCGGAATTAGGCAAATTGCCAAGCTTGCATTGCACAACGCATATTTCTTTCGTGTCGTCGCGACTCCATCTAACCTGATACGGCAGAGCGTCTTGAATCGGCCTTCGTTATGCTCACGATTGTCTGCCAACGATGGGGCTCAAAACTTCGAATCATGATTGGGGACCGTCATGAACCGGAATGACTTCAAGTCGATGTCCACCGACGAATTGTGGGCGCTCCATGAGGAAATTGCCACCAGGCTTGCTGCGGCACTGACGGCGGAAAAGAGCGTGCTTGAAAACCGCTTGAGGCAACTCCAGCGCGGAATTGAAATTCAACCTGCCGCGAATGCTGCCAAGCCTCGCGATCAAGTCGTCGGATGCCAAATCGGCTCGCGCTACCAAGCCATCGACGGCGCGCCGTCCGTATCCCGCGGTCGTTCCGAAGTACCGGAATCCGGAGCGGCCGTCGGAGACCTGGGCGGGACGCGGCAAGAAGCCCCGCTGGCTGGCCGCACAATTGAAGTCCGGCAAGCGGATCGACGATTTTCGGATCAGGCACGCAGCATAGGCGATCAGCAGGCCCGACTGGCTTCGGCTTTCTGAACCAGCTTGCGCAGTGCCTGCACCTCGGCCAGCCGTCTGGCCAGCTTGGCGGCCCGGATTGGCTTCCTCGAGGCGGAGGAGGTCGTTTGGTTCTGCTGTGTGCTGCTCTCGCCGCCATCGTGGTTGCCCCTTCCTGAAGTCACTCCTGCCATGCAAGGTGCGCTCTTGTCGGGTCGCCGGCTAGTGCCGGCGCGACACAGCCCGCGAAGATCGCTCGTGGTTCCGATTTCTGGAACGCGGCAGTGCCATCCGCGCACACAGGGAGCCCGGATGAAGTCGAGCAGCGGGAAGGGAGAACCCGGGTGCCGGCGCCGCGCGGCCGGATGGCTCTCAGTCCAGATTTTTGCGCTTCAACCGCATCTGCATATCGAACTTGAGGTCATATTTCTTTCCATCCGCGCATACGGCATCGTCGACCTCAAACTGCTGATCGTCTTCGTCCATTTCGAACTTGCCGCCGGAACATCCCTCAGCCTGGACCGCAGCGGAGAGCTTGGCGCGTTCGTCCTCGGTAACCTGGCGATCGGCGAGCGCAGGCAGCGCCGATACGGCGAGTATCGCCATCGATGCAATCAACCGCATGAGCAAGTTCCTCCGGGCGTTTGTAGCGCGCGCTTCGCGCTGCCCCAACTTGCGTTAGGCCAGTGGCGAGCCGGCACGTACAACCCGAATGCCGGCGGCCGGCAAACGTTCCGCAGAGCCTCGGCAATTAGTTGGCTGAAATCCGGCCGACTTCCAGATCCGGTAGCGCGTCGGCAAAGTCGCCGGTTAATCCGCCAGCCTGTGATTGCGTATATGGCGCGAGGATTTGGCGCTGGGCGCTGATCGGCGCAACGCCGGCCGGCTTTTCCGCAATTATCCAGCGACGTCTACGTGTTCATACGTATGCGATCCGTTAGCGGGGCCGTAACGATGCGGCACTAGAAAAGTATATGACTTTGGCAACCCTGCTGCGTGCGCGCCTTGACCGCCCGTCGCGTTCGATCAACGCGAGAGTTTTGCAAGTTTCACTACGCATCGATTGATCTACTTGCGTCAGTCACTCAGGCGATCGATGCGAACAGCGCGATCGCGCAGGCAGGAGGCCTGTCGATACGGCTCGATGCCGATCATCTAATTGCATCGTTTGGGCTGATGCTGATCGGCTCGTCCAGGTCCTGACCAATCTGCTGTCCAATGCAATCAAGTTTTCACCACCACGCGCAGAGATCATCGTTACGGTCGAACACGCGAACGGAATGGTACGGGTTTCAATACGAGACCGCGGGCCTGGCGTTCCGGATGAATTTCGATCGCGCATTTTCGGAAAGTTTGCGCAAGCCGAAACCGGTGATGCGAGGCAGCGGGGAGGTTCCGGATTGGGTCTTAATATCGCACAACAAATCGTATCGCAGCATGGCGGCACCATAACGTTCGACAACGCGCCGGACGGCGGAACTGTGTTTTGTCTGGAAATACCGTTGTTGAACGAGCAAGCGAGCGAGAAGGTCGAGCGCGAGTTTCAGCCGGCTTAAAGACGCATTTGTTTCAATCCTGATGACCAAATTTGCTTCTGCAGAGGTCGGTTTCGGGATTGCCATTTATTCCCGTCATAATTTAGGAGCGATTCTAAATCGTGTTACCGGTGGGGACCGATGCCAATTGAGCACAAGGTCTACGCGATAGGTCCGGATGGGCGCATTGCCTTGCGCGTTGATCTGGTGTGTGAGGGCGACGAGTCTGCCAAAGAACGCGCGCGTCAACTGGGGACGCCCATCCCATCGAGTTATGGCAGGGCAAGAGGTTCCTGGGCCGGTTCGATCCCTCGCATTAAGGCCGCAACAGTAAATGGCGATCCCAGCAGGATTCGAACCTGCAACCCACGGAGTAGAAATCCGTTACTCTATCCAGTTGAGCTATGGGACCGTCCGGGCGGTACCCGCTCTGGGTATCCGCCGCCTTATAGGCTTTCCTTATCTAGCACTGCCAATATGAAAAATCCGCTTTCCCGCCAAGACGGTCGAACCGATTTCCTCAACTTCGCGACTAAGGCAGACGGTGGGTCATTGCCTATGGTCCGCCCCTGACACAAAGCCAGCCGCCGGCACCCCCGCCGGGCGGTGCGGCCGGGACGGTTTGGACTGCCAGCGCCATGCATGCGACCTTTTCGCAAGCCGGAATCCCTGCCATCAGTCCGTCACCTTTTCGCGCATTTTTCGACGTTACGCGGCTGATGTCCGCGGCAAGGAGCCCATCATGATCGGTTTGGTTCGCGCCACAGTGATTTGCGCCACGCTGGCGCTTGGCCTGACGGCGGCGGCGCCGCGGACAAGGCGTTCAAGCGCGACGAACTGGCCAATTCGGCCGTCAAGCTGGAGGCCCAGATCAAGAGCGAGGCGGGGCCGGTCGCCAAATCCTCCGCGACGCTGCGCACCGACGCCGACGCCGCCTTCAAGCGGTCCGACTTCCGCGTCGGCCTGCAGATCCTCGGCCAGATCGCCGCCACCACGCCCGAAGACAGCGCCAACTGGCTGAAACTCGCCAAAACCATCTTCCAGATCCGCTCCGCCAGTTCCAGCGAACAGACCTTCCTGTACGAGCGCGCCTCGACCGCGGCCTACATCGCCTATCAGCGCGCCGGCAACCCGGCCGAGGAGGCCGATGCGCTGGCCGTGCTGGGCCGGGCGATGTCCGAGCGCAAGCTGTGGCGTCCGGCGCTGGATAGCTTGCGGCTGTCGCTCGACATGCGCGAGGTCGCCGAGGTCCGCGGCCAGTACGAGAAGATGCGCGACCAGCACGGTTTCCGCCTGCTGGATTATACCGTCGATTCCGACGGCGCCTCGCCGCGCGCCTGCTTCCAGTTCTCCGAGGACCTCGCCAAGCGGGTCGACTTCGCGCCGTTCCTCGCGCTGGCCGGCACCGACAAGCCGGCGCTGACCAGCCGAGGGCAAGCAGCTCTGCGTCGACGGGCTGAAGCATGGCGAGCGCTACAACATCAATCTGCGCGCGGGGCTGCCGTCCACCGTCAAGGAGATCCTTGCCGAAATCGGCCGAGTTCAACATCTATGTCCGCGACCGCAAGCCGTTCGTGCGCTTCACCGGCCGCGCCTATGTGCTGCCGCGCACCGGCCAGCGCGGCATTCCGCTGGTCAGCGTCAATACGCCGTCGGTGAACGTCAACGTGTTCCGGATCGGCGACCGCAACCTGATCAACACGGTGGTCGACAGCGATTTCCAGAAGACGCTGTCCAGCTACCAGCTCTCGAGCCTGGGCGACGAGCGCGGCGTCAAGGTCTGGACGGGCGAACTCGCGACCGCCACGCACGCTGAACCAGGACGTCGTGACGGCGTTCCCGGTCGACCAGGCGCTCGGCGATCTGCAGCCCGGCGTCTATGTGATGACGGCGTCGGCCAAGGGCCCCGGCAGCGGCGACGATGACGGCTCGCTGGCGACGCAATGGTTCATCGTCTCCGACATGGGCCTGACGGCGTTTTCCGGCAATGACGGCATCCACGTCTTCGTCAATTCGCTGGCCTCGACGGAGGCGGTCGCGAAGGCCGAAGTGCGGCTGGTCGCGCGCAACAACGAGATTTTGGCGACCCGCAAGACCGACGATGCCGGCCACGTGCTGTTCGAGGCCGGGCTGGCGCGCGGCGAGGGCGGGCTTTCGCCGGCGCTGCTGACGGTCATGAGCGACAAGGCGGACTACGCCTTCCTCAGCCTGAAGACCAACGCCTTCGACCTCACCGACCGCGGCGTCGTCCGGGCGGGTGGTGCCTGCCGGCGCCGACGCCTTCGTCTATGCCGAGCGCGGGGTCTACCGCTCGAGCGAAACCGTCTATCTGACCGCGCTGCTGCGCGACGGGCAGGGCAACGCCATGGCCGGCGGACCGCTGACGCTGGTGATCGAGCGGCCGGACGGCGTCGAATTCCGCCGCGCCCTGCTGCCCGATCAGGGCGCGGGCGGCCGATCCATGGCGGTTGCCGCTCAATTCGGCGGTCCCGACCGGGACCTGGCGGGTGCGCGCCTTTACCGACCCCAAGGGCTCGTCCGTCGGCGAGACCACCTTCATGGTCGAGGATTACATCCCCGAGCGGATCGAATTCGACGTCTCGGCCAAGGAGAAGATGATCAAGGCCGAGGCTCCGGTTGAACTGAAGGTCGCCGGCAAGTTTCCTCTACGGCGCCCCGGCCTCAGGCCTGCAGCTCGAAGGCGACATGCTGGTCGCGCCCGCGGCCTCCGGGCGGCCGGGCTATCCCGGCTACCAGTTCGGCGTGGCGGACGAGGAGACCGCCAGCAACGAGCGCACCCCGATCGAGAACCTGCCCGAGGCCGACGCCAATGGCGTCGCGACCTTCCCGGTGTCGCTGGCCAAGGCGCCGACCTCGACCCGTCCGCAGGAAGCGCAGATCTTCATCCGCATGGTGGAGACCGGCGGCCGCGCGGTCGAGCGCAAGCTGGTGCTGCCGGTGGCGCCGCAGGCCGGCGCTGATCGGCATCAAGCCGCTGTTCGGCGACAAGAGCGTCGCCGAAGGCGACAAGGCCGAGTTCGACGTCGTGTTCGTCGGCGCCCGACGGCAAGCAACTGCCGCGCGACGGCCTGCGCTACGAACTCCTGAAGATGGAGTCGCGCTATCAATGGTATCGGCAGAACTCGTCCTGGGAATATGAGCCGGTCAAATCGACCAAGCGCGTCGCCGACGGCGACCTGACGCTCGCCGCCGACAAGGCGGCGCGGGTGTCGCTCTCGCCGCAGCCCGGCCGCTATCGCCTCGACGTCAAATCGACCGAGGCGGACGGCCCGGTCACCTCGGTGCAGTTCGACGTCGGCTGGTACTCCGACGGCAGCGCCGATACGCCGGACCTGCTGGAGACCTCGATCGACAAGCCGGAATACGCGTCCGGCGACACCATGGTGGTGTCGGTCAATGCCCGCACCGCCGGCAAGCTCACCATCAACGTGCTCGGCGACCGCCTGCTGACGACGCAGACCGTCGACGTCAAGGAAGGCACCCAGCAGGTCAAGATTACCGTCGGCAAGGACTGGGGCACCGGCGCCTATGTGCTGGCGACGCTGCGCCGGCCGCTCGATGCGGCGGCGCTGCGGATGCCGGGCCGGGCGATCGGGCTGAAATGGTTCGGCATCGACAAGAAGACGCGCACGCTGCAGGTCGCGCTGTCGCCGCCGCCGCTGGTGCGGCCGGGCACGGCGCTGAAGATTCCGGTCAAGCTCGGCGGGCTCAATCCCGGCGAGGACGCCAAGATCGTCGTCGCCGCGGTCGATGTCGGCATTCTCAATCTGACCAACTACAAGCCGCCGGCGCCGGACGATTACTATCTCGGCCAGCGCCGCCTGACGTCCGAGATCCGCGACCTCTACGGGCAATTGATCGACGGCATGCAGGGCACGCGCGGCCAGATCCGGACCGGCGGCGATTCCGCCGGCGCCGAGCTGCAGGGCTCGCCGCCCACGCAAAAGCCGCTGGCGCTCTATTCCGGCATCGTCACGGTCGGCGCTGACGGCACCGCCGAGATCAGTTTCGACATTCCGGAATTCGCCGGCACGGCCCGCGTGATGGCGGTGGCGTGGAACGTCGACCAAGCTCGGCCGCGCCACCATCGACGTCACGGTGCGCGATCCCGTGGTGCTGACGGCGACGCTGCCGCGCTTCCTGCTCAATGGCGACAAGGGCACGATGAGTTTCGACCTCGACAATGTCGAGGGCGCGCCCGGCGATTACAGCATCAGCGTCAAGACCTCGGGCCCGGTGAAGGTGACGGGCAATCCCACGACCACGGTCAAACTCGCCGCCAAGCAGCGGACCTCGATGGCGCTGGCGCTCGATGCCGGCGGCGCCGGCACCGCCAATCTCGACGTCGACATCAAGGGCCCGAACGGGCTGACGCTGGCGCGGCACTATGCGCTCGACGTCAAGGCGGCGACGCAGGTTCTGGCGCGGCGCTCGATCCGGACGCTGGCAAAAGGCGAGAGCCTGACGCTGACCTCGGACATGTTCTCCGACCTCGTGTCCGGGCACCGGCAGCGTGTCGCTGTCGGTCGAGCCTGTCGACCGCGCTCGATGCGGCGACCATCCTGAAGGCGCTGGATCGCTATCCGCACGGCTGCTCCGAGCAGATCACCAGCCGCGCGATGCCGCTGCTCTATGTCAACGACCTCGCGGCCGGCGCGCATCTGGCGATGGATACCGCGGTCGACCAGCGCATCAAGGACGCGATCGAGCGGCTGTTGGCGCGGCAGGGCTCGAACGGCTCGTTCGGCCTGTGGTCGGCCGGCGGCGACGATGCCTGGCTCGATGCCTACGTGACCGACTTCCTGACCCGCGCCCGCGAAAAGGGATTTGCGGTGCCGGACGTGCTGTTCAAGAACGCGCTCGATCGCATCCGCAACTCGGTGGTCAACGCCAACGAGCCGGAAAAGGACGGCGGCCGCGATCTCGCCTACGGCCTCTACGTGCTGGCCCGCAACGGCGCCGCGCCGATCGGCGATCTGCGCTATCTCGCCGACACCAAGCTGAGCAATCTCGCCACCCCGATTGCGAAATCGCAGCTCGCGGCGGCGCTGGCGCTGGTCGGCGACAAGGCGACGGGCGGAGCGGGTCTATGGCGCGGCGCTGGATGCGCTGGCGCCGAAGCCGGTGCTCGAGTTCGGCCGCACCGATTACGGCTCGGCGCTGCGCGATGCGGCGGCGCTGGTGTCGCTCGCCAGCGAAGGCAACGCGCCGCGGGCGACGCTGACGCAGGCCGTCGCAGCGGGTCGAGGTGGCGCGCGGGCTGTCGCCCTACACCTCGACGCAGGAAAATGCCTGGCTGGTGCTGGCCGCGCGCGCGCTGGCCAAGGAGACGCTGGCGCTCGACATCGACGGCGCGCCGGTGAAGGCCGCGGTTTATCGCAGCTACAAGGCCGAGGCAGATGGCCGGCAAGCCGGTCAAGATCACCAACACCGGCGATGCGCCGGTGCAGGCGGTGGTCTCGGTCTCGGGTTCGCCGGTCACGCCGGAGCCCGCGGCCTCCAACGGCTTCAAGATCGAGCGCAATTACTTCACGCTCGACGGCAAGCCGGCCGACGTCACCAAGGCCAAGCAGAACGATCGCTTTGCCGTGGTGCTGAAGATCACCGAGGCCAAGCCGGAATACGGGCACATCATGGTGGCCGATTATCTGCCGGCCGGGCTCGAGATCGACAATCCGCATCTGGTGTCGTCGGGCGAAGCGGCACGCTGGACTGGATCGAGGACGGCGAGGAGCCGGAACATACCGAGTTCCGCGACGACCGCTTCACGGCGGCGATCGACCGCGCCAGCCGACGACAAGGCGGTGTTCACCGTGGCCTATGTCGTGCGCGCGGTGTCGCCCGGCAAATACGTGCTGCCGCAGGCCTATGTCGAGGACATGTACAATCCCTCGCGCTACGGCCGCACCGGCACCGGCACGGTCGAGGTGCGTCCGGCGAAATGAGCGACGAGAGCGACCAGCATATGCGCCGGCTGGCCGGCGCCAGACTCGGCCGCTGGCGAGTGGATCAGGCAACCGGCGATGCGGCGATGTCAGGCCGCGCGCTCGGCGCTGCTGGTCGCTGATCGCCGCCGCCTTCGCGCCTGGGTCGTCTCGCTCGGGCCGCTGCCGCTGGAGCAGGCGCGACAAGTCTCGACCACCGATCGTCGACCGCAACGGCAAGCTGCTGCGCGCCTATGCGATGGCCGACGGCCGCTGGCGGCTGCCGGTCGATGCGAAGACGCGACGTCGATCCCGGCTATCTGAAACTGCTGCTGGCCTATGAGGACCGGCGCTTCTACGTCGCATGGCGGCGTCGATCCGCTGGCGCTGGGGCGCGCGGCGCTGCAACTCGTCACGCGCGGCCACATCGTTTCCGGCGGCTCGACCATCACGATGCAACTGGCGCGGCTGATGGAGCCGCGGCGCGAGCGCTCGGTCTACGCAAAGCTGCGCCAGATGGTGCGCGCGGTCGAGATCGAGCGGCAGCTGAGCAAGGACGAGATCCTCGATCTCTATCTGGCGCTGGCGCCGTTCGGCGGCAATCTCGAAGGCATCCGCGCCGCCTCGATCGCCTATTTCGGCAAGGAGCCGAAGCGGCTGTCGCTGGCGGAAGCCGCACTGCTGGTGGCGTTGCCGCAATCGCCGGAAACGCCGCCGGCTCGACCGCTATCCGGAAGCGGCGCACGCCGCGCGCGACCGCGTGCTCGACCGCATGGTCGAGGATGGCGTGGTGTCGCACGAGGATGCGGCGCAGGCGAAGGCGGTCGCGGTGCCGAAGCTGCGCAAGCCGATGCCGATCCTGGCGCCGCATTCCTCCGATGCCGCGATGGCGACGGTGAAGGATACGCCGCTGATCAAGCTGACGCTGGATTCGACCTTGCAGAAGACGCTGGAAGCGCTGGCGCGCGACCGCGCGCTGGCGCAGGGGCCGAACATTTCGGTCGCCATCATCGCGGTCGACAATGAGAGCGGCGACGTGCTGGCGCGCGTCGGCTCGTCGGATTATTTCGACGAGCGCCGCGCCGGGCAGGTCGACATGACCCGCGCGGTGCGCTCGCCGGGCTCGACGCTGAAACCGTTCATCTACGGCCTCGCCTTCGAGGACGGCTTTGTGCATCCCGAGAGCCTGATCGACGACCGGCCCGATCCGTTTCGGCTCCTATGCGCCGGAAAATTTCGACATGACGTTCCAGGGCACGGTGCCGGTGCGCAAGGCGCTGCAACTGTCGCTGAACGTGCCGGCGATTGCGCTGCTCGACCGCGTCGGCTCCAGCCGGCTGTCGTCGCGGCTGAAGCAGGCCGGCGGCAATCTGGTGCTGCCGAAGGACGAAGCGCCGGGTCTTGCGATGGGCCTCGGCGGCGTCGGCGTCACGCTTGCAGGATCTGGCGCAGCTCTATGCGGGGTTGGCGCGGCTCGGCGCCACAAAGCCGCTGCGCGAGATCATGCAGCGCAAAGGACGATCGCGAGCCGATGCGGCTGATGGATCAGGCCGCGGCCTGGCAGGTCGGCAACGTCCTGATCGGGACGCCGCCGCCGGAAAACGGCGTGCACAACCGGATCGCGTTCAAGACCGGCACCAGCTACGGCTATCGCGACGCCTGGTCGGTCGGCTTCGACGGCCGCATGACCATCGGCGTCTGGGTCGGCCGTCCCGACGGCGCGCCGGTGCCGGGCCTGGTCGGCCGCACCGCCGCCGCGCCGATCCTGTTCGACGCCTTTGCCCGCACCGGAAAGATCCCGGCGGCGCTGCCGAAGCCGCCGAAGGGCGCGCTGGTCGCCAGCAACGCCAAACTGCCGTTGCCGCTGCGGCGGTTCCGCCCGTTGGGCGAACTGGTCCGGACCGGCAGCGATCAGGCGCCGCGCATCCAGTTTCCGCTGAACGGCTCGCGGATCGACGTCGACCGTTCCGACGGCGGGCAGGCCGCGCCGATGCCGGTCAAGGTGGCCGGCGGCGTGCTGCCGATGACCATGCATGGTGAACGGTACTTCGGTCGGCGAAATCGACAGCCGCCGCCAGCGGCTGGTCGATCCGCCCGGGCCGGGTTTTGCCCGGCTGACCGTGATCGACGCCACGGGCGCGGCGGACACAGTTGTGATCCGGATACAGTGACAATAAAGCGTCCAGCGACCCGGTTAAGCGGATCTGTGGTGTTGTTTGCAGTGCGGTTTCATCGTATGCGGAACAAGATGGCTGAAACCTTCCAACCGCCCCCGCTTTGGAGCAGGCCAGCGAGCCGTAAAACCTGCGAATTCCGGCCGCCGGCTGGCCGCGCGCGTTCGACTTACGCGACCGCGAGCCATTTCCGCGCCGTCGTGTTCCTGGTGCTGTGCGGCGTCGTGCTGTTCCTGCCCGGCTTCTTCAATATTCCGCCGATCGACCGCGACGAGGCGCGGTTTGCGCAGGCGACCAAGCAGATGGTCGAAAGCGGCGATTTCGTCGACATCCGCTTCCAGGACGACGTCCGCTACAAGAAGCCGGTCGGCATCTACTGGCTGCAGGCCGCCGTGGTCGAAACCGCCTCGGCGCTCGGCCTGCCGCGGGCGCAGCTGCGGATCTGGCTCTACCGGATTCCCTCCCTGATCGGCGCCATCGGCGCGGTGCTGTTGACCTACTGGACGGCGCTCGCCTTCGTGACGCGGCGCGGCGCGGTGCTGGCGGCGCTGATGATGTGCAGTTCGCGTCCTGCTCGGCGCCGAAGCGCGGCTCGCCAAGACCGACGCGATGCTGCTGCTGACCGTGGTCGCCGCGATGGGCGCGATGGCGCGGGTCTATCTGTCCTGGCAGCGCGGCGAGGATCCGGTACATCCGCCATGGAGCTGCGCCCGCGATCTTCTGGACCGCGCTGGCCGGCGGCATCCTGCTCAAGGGGCCGCTGATCCTGATGTTCGTCGGCCTGACCATCCTGGCGCTCGCGATCCTCGACCGCTCGGCGGCGTGGCTGTGGCGGCTGCGCCCGGTCTGGGGCCTGATGTGGACGCTGGTGCTGGTGCTGCCGTGGTTCGTCGCGATCTTCTGGCGCGCGGGCGAGGCGTTCTTCGCCAATTCGCTCGGCGGCGACATGCTGAGCAAGCTCGGCGCGCAGGAATCCCACGGCGCGCCGCCCGGCCTCTATCTGCTGCTGTTCTGGGTCACGTTCTGGCCGGGCGCGCGCGCTGGCGGGGATGGCGGCGCCGGCGGTGTGGCGGGCGCGGCGGGAGCCCGGCGCGCAATATCTGCTGGCCTGGCTGGTCCCGTCCTGGATCGTGTTCGAACTGGTGCTGACCAAGCTGCCGCATTACGTGCTGCCGCTCTATCCGGCGATCGCGATCCTCACCGTCGGCGCGCTGGAGCGCCGCGTGCTGTCGCGGTCCTGGCTGAGGCGCGGCGCGGCCTGGTGGTTCGTCATTCCGGCGGCGGCATCCGTGATCGCCGTCATCGGCGCGATCAAGCTGACGCGCCAGCCGGTGTTTCCGGCCTGGCCGTTCCTGGCGGCGGCGATGATCTTCGGCCTGTTCGCGTGGTGGATGTTCGAGGACAGCCGCGCCGAGCGCTCGCTGCTGAATGCGGTGGTCGCGGCGATGTTTCTGGCGATCGCAATCTACGGCGTCGTGATGCCGTCGCTGACGCCATTGTTTCCGAGCGCCGAGGTCGCGCGCGCGCTTCGCAACGTCGTCTGCGTCGGGCCGAAGGCCGCTGCGGCCGGCTTTCACGAGCCGAGCCTCGTCTTCATGACCGGCACCTCGCACGCTGCTGACCGACGGATCGGGCGCTGCGGATTTCCTCGGGCAGGGCAGTTGCCGCTTCGCGCTGGTGGAATCGCGCTCGGAGCGCGCCTTCGTCGCAGCGCGCCGAAGCGATCGGGCTGCGCTACAACGTGGCCAACCGGATCGAGGGCTATAATATCTCGCAGGGCAAGGCGGTCTCGATCGCCATCTTCCGCTCGGAAGGCACGGAGTAAGATGCCCGCGAACTCCGAGCGTCGCCGAATCCCAGAACTACGCCTCGCGCTTCGTGACGCTGGCGTGGTTGTCGCTGGCGCAACTGGTGCGCTCGCCGTCGCATTCGCGGCGCGCCGAGGCCGCGCGGCGGGCGGCGCGCCACGTGCTGTGGCTGTCGGCCGGTCTCGGTGCCGCGATCATCGTGCTGATGTACGCGCTCGACGCGTGCGGAAATCGCCCTGATGCCGAAGCGCGGCACGCCCGCGCTGTGGTGGGTCCGCATCCTCACCGATTTCGGCAAGGACGAATATGTGCTGTGCGGCGCTGGCGCGTATTGCTGATTGCGGTCGCGATCGTCTCGCCGGCCTTGCGCGGCATCCAGCGCTCGCTGCTGCTCGGTCTCGGCACGCGGCTGCAGTTCATTTTCTTGGCGGTGCTCGTGTCCGGTCTGGTCACGCGAAGTGCTCAAATAGTGCGTCGGCCGCGGCCGGCCGTTTGTCGGCGGCGAGGCCAACGCCTTTCACTTCTCGCATTTCGCGGCAACGCGGCCTATTGCGAGCTTTCCGTCCGGCCACGCCATCGACCGCCTTTGCGCTGGCCTTCGCGGTGTCCGCCGTGTGGCCGCAGGCTGCGGGTGGCGATGGTCGTCTATGCCCTGATCATTGCGGCGACCCGTCTGGTGCTGCTGGCGCATCACCCGAGCGACGTGGTGGCCGGCGCGCTGGTCGGGATCATCGGCGCGATGTTCGTGCGCTACTGGTTTGCGGCCCGCCGGCTGGGATTTGCGATCCAGCGCGACGGCACCATTGTGTCCCTTCCGGGCCCTCGTCCGGGCGCCTCAAAAGGGTTGCCCGCGGCGCGTTCGGCCCCATAAAAGCGGACGCCGCCTGACGGCCCGATACGCCCGGTTCCGGGTCCTCGCCAAACCAACCAGACGAGTGCCGATTTGACTACCTTCCGACACCAGATGCGGTCGCCGTTTCCATCGTTGTGCCCGTGCGCAACGAGGCCGAGAACGTCGCGCCGCTGGTCGCGGAAATCGTCGGCGCGCTCGACGGCCGCTGGGCTCTACGAAATCATCTACGTCAACGACGGCTCGACGGATGCGACCGCCGAACGGCTGGCTGGATCTGATGAAGCAGCATCCGTCAGCTGCGGCAACTCCGCCATGCCAGTTCCTCCGGGCAATCGGCGGCGGTGCGCAGCGGCGTGCGGGCCGCGCGCGGCGCCATCGTGGCGACGCTCGACGGCGACGGGCAGAACAATCCGGCGTTCCTGCCGGACCTGATCGCGGCGGTCGAAAACGGCGGCGGCCGCGTCGGCCTTGCGGCCGGCCAGCGGGTCGGGCGCAAGGACACCGGTTTCAAGAAATTGCAGTCGCGCATCGCCAATGGCGTGCGCAACGCCATTCTGCAGCGACGGCACCCGCGACACCGGCTGCGGGCTGAAGGCGTTTCCGCGCGAGGTGTTCCTGTCGATGCCTTATTTCGACGGGCTGCATCGCTTCCTGCCGGCGCTGGTGCGCCGCGAAGGCTTTGACATCGCCTATGTCGACGTCATCGACCGTCCGCGCCATTCCGGCGTGTCGAATTACGGCTTCTTCGACCGGCTATGGATCGGGATCATGGATCTCGCCGGCGTGTGGTGGCTGATCCGCCGCAAGAAGCCGACGCCCGTTGTGACCGAGGTTCACTGATGTTGATCCAGTACGGCCAGGCGCTCGGCGATTATCTCTACGACGTCTTCGTCGCCAAGTTCGATTTCTGGCTGGCCTTCGGCCTGGTCGCGCAATTGTTGTTCACCGCGCGCTTCCTGGTGCAGTGGATATCGAGCGAGCGCGCCGGACAAAGCGTGGTGCCGATGGCGTTCTGGTTCTTCTCGATGGGCGGCGGGCTGATGACGCTGGTCTACGGCATCGCCAAGCGCGAGCCCGTGATCATCGTCGGCCAGGCGCTGGCCACGATCATCTACATCAGAAACATCATGCTGATCGTGAAGAACCGCGGCAAGGCGTCGAAGACGCTGGATCGCTGATCATCCAGCGACCCGGGACCGGCGCGGGCAGCGCCGGCACTCGCTTTCCGCATTGCGATAGGCGGCCAGTTCGCCGGCGGCATCCAGCACGGGATAGGCGACCGAGCAGATATGCGAGTGGATGCGCCGGAGGTCGCGCAGCACGTCGAGATGCAGCGAGGTGGTCTCGATGGTCTCGGGCCGGCCTTCGCGCAGGCGGTCGAGATGCCGTTCGGTGGCGGCCAGCTCGGCGTTGCGCAGCGCGGCCTTCTCGGCCAGCAGCTTGCGCGCCTCGTTGACGTCGCCCGACATGAAGACGCCGAAGGCGATCCGCAGCGAATCCATCGTGCGCTTGTGGAAGGCCGACAGCTCTTCGGCGCCCTCGGGCGAGAACTGGAAGCGGCGCTTGATCTTCTTGGTGGCGAGCTCGCTCAAATTCTTGTCGATGATGTCGCCGATATGCTCGAGGTTGATGGCGAAGGAGACGATCTCCATCGCCCGCTGTGCCCTCGCGCTCGTCGAGGCTGCCGCGGGTCAGTTTGGTGACATAGAGCTTGATCGCCTCGTCGAGGCTGTCGACGCTGTTGTCCATCTGCGAGACCTGGTCGACCAGCGCGCGGTCGTTGGTCATCATCGCCGCCATCACCTTGCGCAGCATGACCTCGACATGATCGCCCATATGCAGGGTTTCGCGCGCGGCGTCGGCCAGCGCCAGCGAGGGCGTCTCCAGCGCGCTCTCGTCGAGATAGCGCGGCCGCGACGGGTCGGCCTCCTGGACGCGCTCCGGCAGCAGCGCCTTCAACAGCCGCGCCATGCCGTCGAGCAGGCCGATGAAGAGGACGGCGGTCGCGACGTTGAAGGCGATGTGGAACGGCGGCGGTCGCCTTGGCCGAGATCGGGCTGCCAGGCGATCAGAAGGCTTCGCTGATCGGCCGCAGGAACGGCGCCACCAGCAGGATGCCGGCCAGCCGGTTGACGAGATTGCCGAGCGGCAGGCGGTAGCTCGCGGGATTGTCGCGGCGCGCGCCCTCGAAGACCGGGTTGATGGCGCTGCCGAGATTGGCGCCGAGCACCAGCGCCAGCGCCGCAAAGGGCGTGACGAAATGCGCATAGGCCAGCGACATGATCAGCAGCACGCTGGCGACGCTGGAATGCACCAGCCCAGGTGACGACCGCGCCGATCAGGATGCAGAGCACGGGATCGCCGGTGATGGCGTTCATGAACACGCGCACGCCCGGCGCGTTCTCCGCCGGCGCCAGCGTATTGAGCAGGATATGCAGCGCCAGCAGCATCAGGCCGAGGCCGATAAAGACGCGGCCGATGTCCTTGATGCGCGAGCGCGGCCCGCTGCGGAAGGCGACGAGGCCGATGATGAACAGCACGGGCGCGACGGCGGCGATGTTGAACGACAGCATCTGCACGATCAGCGTGGTGCCGACATTGGCGCCGAGCATGATCGCGAGCGCGGGCACCAGGCTGACGAGCCTTCGGCGGTGAAGGAACTGGTGATCAGCGCGGTCGCGGTGCTGCTCTGGAGCAGGGCGGTCAGGCCGAGGCCGGCGCGCAAAGGCGGTGAAGCGGTTGCTCAGGGCCTTCGCCAGCAACAGGCGCAGGTCGGGCCCGAACGCGCGCAGGATCCCGCTGTGGACCATATGCAGGCCCCACAGCAGCAGCGCCACGCCGCCCATCAGGTCGAGAAGAACCAGGCTTCCCATGCGCTTTTCGTTTCCGCCAAATCAGAGTCGAGGGGTCAGGCTATCGCCTAACGACGGGGGATCAACCCTTTAATTTGCCGAAAATTGCACCGCGAGGTGCCGCCGCAGGCGCGTTCGAGGACCTCGGCCTGCAGCCGGAGGGCCAGGTTCGGTAAACGGAGTTCGAACGTATCAGTTACATTGCGAGCCGTTGCGATAGGCCAATTCCAACAATTCTTCGGTAAGACTGATCCACCATCGGGTGAATCACATCGAGCAGGGTCAGGGATCGACATGTATGCGAATCGTCGCAGCAGCGAACGTCGGGCGTGCAGAAGCTTTGCAAAAATACAGTTCGCGACCGGCGGGCTGCCGCGCGATTGCATGATTTCCGACGTGTCGGATGGCGGTGTGAAGATCATCGCCGAATATCCGGAAATTCCTTCCGAATTTACGGTGATTTTCTCGGAGGGCAGGCCGCGTCAGTGCCGGCTGGCCTGGCGGATCGGCTGCGAACTCGGCGCGCAATTCGTCGACTAGGCCGCTCGGCTGCGCCGATACGGGACGGCGCGGGCAGGGCGCAAGCGCCTGGCCGGCGCGTAGCGGCCCGCAAAGGTCACCGATTACCGCAAAAGCGGGCGAACTTAACCTGAACTTAGGGTTAAGCTGTGAGTGTTCCTGGACAGTTGCCGCCGTGAGTCCAGCTACATGCGACAGAAGTTGCTCCATCCGTCCCGCGTTGCGCGACTTCTTGCGTGCACATCGACCCTGATCCTGGCGTTGGGGCTTGGCAGCTGCCAGACCTCGGGACTGTCGGACATTACCGGTTCGATCGACGAGAAGGCCGACGCCGGCCGCGCCGGCGATCCGCGCCGCGACGTCGAACTCTACCAGGAACGCTATCGCGCCAATCCGAAGGATGCCGACGCGGCGCTGAAATACGGCAAGGCGCTGCGCGCGACGGGACAGCGCTCGCAGGCGGTTGCGGTGCTCGAACAGGCCACCATCGCCCATTCCGGCAACAAGCTGCTGCTCGCCGCCTACGGCCGCGCGCTGGCGGACAACGGCAATTTCCAGCAGGCCTTCGACGTGCTCGGCCGCGCCCACAGCCCCGACGATCCCGATTGGCGGCTGCTGTCGGCGCAGGGAGCGACACTGGACCAACTCGGCCGATACGAGGAGGCGCGGCAATATTATGCGAGCGCGCTGAAGATCGCGCCCGACCAGCCGTTGGTGCTGTCCAATCTCGGACTGTCCTATGTGCTTTCGAAGGATCTGCCGAAGGCCGAGGAGACGCTGCGCCGCGCCCACGGCCTTGCGGGGACCGATCCGCGCGTGCGCGCCAATCTGGCGCTGGCGGTTGGCCTGCAGGGCCGTATTGCCGAGGCCGAAAAGATCGTCAAGGCCGACCTGCCGCCCGCCGAGGCCGCCGCCAACGTCACGCAATTGAAGCGGATGCTGTCGCGCAAGGACAAGGAGAACGCGCGGGCCGAGGTCGAGAAGATGCCGATCGCCGCCGCCGGACGCTCCGACTAGGCGTTTTCCAGCGAAGCATGCCCTCGGACCTGATCCGTGGGCGGGCACCGGTCGGCGTCAGAAAAACGCGACAAATGCAAAAATCTGGAGTGCCGTTCCAATTCCATCGGAACGGACAGGGCGCTGGGCGGCAAGGGCGGCCACTGCCGCCGTTGCTCGATTGCTCAGGCCCTGCGGGCCGTCGCGCCTTGCAGCTTCTTGATGATCGGCGCCAGGAACGAGGTCCGGACCGCTTGGTCACGGCATGGCCGGTCAGGCGCTGCGCCATCTGCAGGAACATCATGGTGGTGCGATGCTTGGCGGAGATCTGCGCGATCATCTGGCCGTTATTGGCGGCGGTGCCGAACATCTTCGAATCGAACGGAATGGCCGCGATCGGCTGGCTCTCGATCGCCTTGGCGAATTCGCGCGTGGAGATCTCCGGCCGCTTGTGCATGCCGACCTGGTTGAGGCAATACAGCGGCGGGCGGTCGTTGGGCCGCGCCGCCTTCAGCACGTTCAGCATGTTCTTGGCGTTGCGCATGTTGGCGAGATCGGGCTCGGCGACGATCAGAATGTCGTCCGCGCCGACCAGCGTGCGCTTGGTCCACGCCGACCATTGATGGGGGACGTCGAGCACGATGCAGGGGGTCGTCATGCGCAGCGTATCGAAGATCGCATCGAACGCGTCGGCGCCGAAATCATAGACCTGGTCCAACGTTGCCGGCGCCGCCAGCAGGTCGAGGCGGTCGGTGCATTTCGACAGCAGGCGCTCCATGAAGGCGGAGTCCGGCCGTTCCGGCTGGAAGACCGCATTGGCGATGCCTTGCACCGGATCCTGGTTGTAATCGAGGCCGGCGGTGCCGAAGGCAAGGTCGAGATCGATCACGACGGAATCCAGCGCGAGATCGCGCGCGATCGCCCAGGCCACGTTGTGCGCGACGGTGGAGGCGCCGACGCCGCCCTTGGCGCCGACCACGGCGATGATGCGGCCGACGGCCACGGCCTCGGAGGCCGCGTAGAGGCCGCATATCGCGCGCACGACGTCGATCGGTTCGACCGGTCCGGTCACGTAGTCGCTGACGCCGCGCCGCACCAGTTCACGATAGGGCGTGACGTCGTTGGCGTTGCCGATCACGACGACGCGGGTGCCGGCGTCGCAGACGGTCGCGAGTTCATCGAGGGCTTCGAGGATGTCGGAGCCGGGCTCGGTCTCCAGCAAGATGACGTTCGGCGTCGGCGCCGTGTGGTAGGCCTCGATGGCGGCGGCAATGCCGCCCATGTGGACCGAAAGGTGGGCCTTGCCGAGACGGCGGTCTTCGCTCGCCGCGCGCGCCGCGGTGGCGACCGCGACGCTGGTGCAAAAGGCCTGTACCGATACGCGTGGCGCCGGCGAGATGTATTCCTCGGGCTGCGCCGGCGTGTCGTCCAGTTGGTCGTCTGAGTTTTGAAAGACGCGGCTGATCATTTGCCTGTATCGCTGAGTTTGGCCTTGTCGGCTTCGGGATAGGTGGTCGTCGTCGGAATGCCCTTGCGGTATTTGTCAAAGGCGATATCGCGCCGCGGCGTATAGGCGGGGCTCTCGGGACGCGGCTGTTCGAGATCGGCCGGATTGTCGATCATCGCAGCAAGGTTGCGCTGGGTGGCGCAGCCGAAATTGTGGTAGGGGCGATTTTCGTTGTAGCCGGCATTGTCGATATTCGGTCCGAGGTCTTGCGGCCACAGGCCGCAAGGTCCGGCCACGGCCGTGATCTTCGGATAGCTGAGCTGGATCGTCGGCAGCGTACGGGGATCGTCGGGCCGGTAGTGACGCAGCGTGATGGCGCGCGAGGGCACGCCGCCCGCCATCAGCACCGACCGGATTTCCCGGAACGACGCCGCGGCCGCGCGCGCGTTCGGCGTATCGATCGGCACATCGGCGATAACAGCGCCGGTGCCTTCGCGCACCCAGCTGCTGCGCCAGCCCCATGACGTCGGTGCGCTGCGACCCGGAGAGGCCGCCGCGGGCATGACCGACGAACACCACGATCGAGCGGTTGGCTTCGGTTACCGCGATCGGATGACGGTGGCGGTAATCATCGGACACGCTGGCGGTCACGATTTCCGTGGTCTGCGGCGTGCAGGCGCCGAGCGCGGCCGAAAGGCCGAGCAGGGCGCCAAGCACGTGCAAGGCCTTGCCGCGATGGAGCGGAATTCTCGTTGTCATGGTTCTGTCCTCGTCCCCACTCGGTGAACAGCTCTGCGTCTCAATCAATGATGAAGCCGAAATTGCTCTGGCTGCCGCCGACGGGATCGACGCGGGCGGCGAGCCCGTAGATCCGGTTGATGCGCCCGAGCAGCGTGGATTGGGAATCGGATGCCGGCGCAAATCCGTCATCGGGCCGCGACAGTTCTTTCTGCGCGACCGCGCGGACGACATAGGGCGTCACGAGAACCATCAGTTCGGTCTGGTTGTTGACGAAGTCCTGGCTGCGGAACAGCGCGCCCAGAACCGGCAATTGATCGAGCCCCGGCAGGCCGTTGACGGCCTGCTTGGTCTGCTCCTGGATCAGGCCGGCCATCGCCATCGAGCCGCCGGAGGGTATTTCCAGCGTCGTCTCGGCGCGGCGGGTCTTGATCGAGGGAATGGTGAGCGAATTGCCGGCCTGGCCGCCGTCATGAGCGTTGTCGGTCGAGACTTCCGAAACTTCGGTCATCACCCGCAGGCTGATGCGGCCCTCGGTCAGCACCACCGGCGTGAAGTTGAGCGAGATGCCGAATTTCTTGAAACTGACGGTCTGGACGCATTGTCCGATGCAGCCACCCGTCGTTGTGATGGCAGCAATCACGCCGGCCGGAATCGGGAAATTCGCCGCCGGCGATGAACGTCGCGGACTCGCCGGAGATCGCCGTCAGATTGGGTTCGGCCAGCGTCTTCACCACACCGGCGCTTTCCATCGCGCGCAAGGTCGCGCTGACCGACGGCATCGCGCCTTGAGGATGCTGAGGCGGCCAAGGCCGTTGCCGGGCACGAGCGGGCGTCTGTAGGCCGTGAACGGGATTGGTATTGTTGAAGTTCACGACTGCGTGTGCCGTAGTTCATGCTGGGCGCTGAGATCGACACCCATCTGCTTGATGATGTCGCGCCGCACTTCCGCGACAGTGACCTTCAGCATCACCTGGTCGCGGCCGCGAACGACGATCGAGTTGACGACCTTGTCGGCGCCGCCGACCAGCCGCGCGGCGATTTCGCCGGCCTGCTGGGCTTCGACCGGGCTCGACACCGAGCCGGTCAGCATCACGCTGTCGCCGACGCCTTCGATCTGGATTCCCGGCATCGACTGCCGCAGCGCGGCGCGCACGCCGTTGAGGTCGCGCTTGACCGCGATGTCGTAGGAGGCGATCTGCTGGCCGTCGCCGTCGAAAAACACGACGTTGGTCTGGCCGACCGCGCCGCCGATGATATAGGCGCGTTGCGCGGAGCGAATGACGGCATTGGCGATCTTCGGGATCGGCGACCAGCACATCCTTGACGTCGCGCGGCAGGTCGACGACCACGGACTTGCCGATGCCGAGCGACAGGAAGCGCATCTTGACCGGGCCGATGGCGGAGGTCGTCACGGGATCCTTCTCGGGCTCGGCTGCGAACAACGGGCAGCAGCGGACTGAGCGTCAGCGCGGCGACGGCCGACAATAACAGGGTGCGCGCCGCTACAGTTCGCATCGCTGACTGATTTTCCCCAAACTTCATCTCAGGCGTCCTTTCGGTCACTTCTGTGCCGTCGTTTGATTGGCGACCCCGTAGCGAACCACGTTGACGCTCTCGCTTCGTTTTTGAACCTGATCCTCGGAGCGGCCTTCGGCCGTCGCGTTGACATCGGTGATGCTGCGCAGCGCGAGCGGCAGCGTGCCGCTCTGGCGCGCGCGCGCCAGCGTCTCGGCCTGCTCGGGCTTCAGTTCGAGCGTGACGGTGTGGCCGACGAGGGTGTTGACGCCCTCTTTTTCCTTCGGCGCCTGATCGATCGCCAGCACGCGGATATTGGAGAGAATGATTTCGGACTGACGACGTCGGGTCCCTTGCTGTCCGGATTCTTTTCGCGCTTGGAGAGGATGACGTCGACGCGGTCATTGGGCAGGATGAAGCCGCCGGCGCCGGTTTCCGGCGAGATCTCGGTCGAGATCGCCCGCATGCCGGTCGGCAGGATGGCGGCCATGAAGCCGGAGCCGTTGGCCTTGACCAGCTTCTGCTCACGGATCGGCTCGCCCGCGATGAAGGGCGCGCGCGCGATCGAACCGGCGATTTCCTTGATGGCCTCGGCCCTGCTGGCGCGGTTGACCAGATTGTTGCTGGCGGTAAGCCGGCCAGGTCTGCCATTGCAGGTCTTCGGGCTTGACCTGCTGGCCGAGCCCGATGTCGGATTTCGCGACCAGAATTTCCACCGTCGGCAACTGCGCGACCGGTTCGGCCACGGGCGCGATTTATCTTCCGTGCCACGGGCGAGATAGGCGGCGACACCGCCGGCACTCAGGGCGATGATCAGAACGACGACACGTGCGATATTCATACGCTTTTACTACTCTTACGCAGGGACGTCCCAACTGCACGGCAATCGACAGCCATCCCCGGAGGTATGACTAGGCATCAAAGGTATAAGGGAACTTGAGGCGTGAAGTTTTTGGTGGATCGGACGGCGGGATTTACCGTCATGGTGAACGGGTGGTTATCGTTCGAGGAAAATTGTCCGCAAAAATCCGGTGGATGCGGCCGTCGACGGCAACGCGCGGTTGATCTGGTCCAGCAGATGCAAGCGAAAGCACTCCGCTGCATCGACCGCCGCGAAGACCACGTCAAAAATCGAACAGCGAATAGCCGCCCTACGCGGCGGCCTTCAGCGCCGCAAAGCCGCGATCGAGATCGGCCTTGAGGTCGTCGACGTTCTCCAGCCCGATATGGAGCCGCAGGTCGGCCCGCCGGGCGACCATTTGGTCGCGGTGCGATAGCGATCGCAGTCGAAGGGAATGACGAGGCTTTCGAAGCCGCCCCAGGAAAAGCCCATGCCGAACAGCTTGACGGTATCGAGCAGGGCGTCGACCGCCTTCTGCGGCACCGGCTTCAACACGATGCTGAACAGGCCGGAGGCGCCGGTGAAGTCGCGCTTCCAGATCGCATGGCCCGGGATGGCTTTCGAGCGCCGGATGCAGCACCTGCAGCGACTTCCGGGCGCGCCGCCGAGCCAGCGCGCCATTTCGAGGCCCGAGCGATAATGCTGCGCCAGCCGCACCGACAGCGTGCGGGCGCCGCGCAGCGCCAGGAAGACGTCGTCGGGACCGGCGCAGACGCCGAGCAGGCGGATGCCTTCGGCGAGCAGCGGCCAGGCCTTCGCGTTCGCCGAGATCGTGCCGAACATGATGTCGGAATGGCCGCCGATATATTTGGTGGCGGCCTGCATGCTGATGTCGACGCCCTGGTCGAGCGAGCGGTGATAGAGCGGCGTCGCCCAGGTGTTGTCGTCGATCACGAGCGCGCCGCGCGCATGCGCGACCGCGGCGATGGCGGGAATGTCGCGGCATCTCGAACGACTGCGAGCCGGGCGCCTCGACCAGCACCGCGCGTGGTGTTCGGCTTGAACAGGCTTTCGATGCCGGCGCCGATCAGCGGATCGAAATAGGTGGTCTCGACGCCGTAGCGGGCGAGCATGCCGTTGCAGAAATTGCGCGAGGGCCGGTAGACGTTGTCGCTCACCAGCAGATGATCGCCGGCCTTCAGCACCGCGAGCAGGGTCGTGGAGATCGCGGCCAGCCCCGACGGCGCGAGGCCGACGCCGGCGCATTGCGGGCCTTCCAGCGCCATCAGCACATCCTGCAGCGCCTGCGTGGTCGGCGATGCCGTGACGGCCGTAGGTGAATTCGGCGCGATGGGCGTGCAGGTCCTCGGCGGTCGGATAGAGCACGGTGGAACCGTGGAACACGGCCGGATTGACAAACCCCTTCTGCGCCTTGGTGTCGCGGCCCGCGGTCACCAGTCTGGTTTCGGCTTGTTGCGGGTTGGACGGGCCGTCGTCTCGAAGAAGTTCATGCGTTTGCACCAAAGACGTTTTGCCGCAGCCGCAACTGATCGCGAAAACCCGCCGGGCGGCGGGGTCGGGGCCGGGTAAGTTAATAACAGGACACAGAAGACGGCCGTCAACCCCTTGACCCGGCACGCCAGTCGTTCTGTGATGCATGCCAACTATCCAGTCGCTGCACGTTGAGGGGCCTGCCGCGATCTCCGATCCATTGCCTGACCGGACTGCACGTCAAACTGCCGGTCGGAGTGACGCTTTTCGGCAAGGGATCATCGGGTTGGCCCCATCAACGTCAGGCGTTGCCGAAAGCCAACGATCTCCCGGACGACCCCTTGAAAGGCCTTGCCCATGAAACGCGTATCCCTGGTTCTTACCCTTGCCCTCGCCGCCGGTCTCTCGGCCCAGGCCGCCTCGGCGCAAACCCTCAAGACGGTCAAGGACCGCGGCATGCTGTCCTGCGGCGTCAGCCAGGGCCTGCCGGGCTTCTCGACGCCGGACGACAAGGGCAACTGGACCGGGCTCGACGTCGACATCTGCCGCGCGATCGCGGCCGCGATCTTCAACGACGCCGACCAAGATCAAGTTCGTGCCGCTGTCGGCCAAGGACCGCTTCACCGCGCTGCAGTCCGGCGAAATCGACGTGCTGTCGCGCAACACCACCTGGACGCTGTCGCGCGATACCTCGCTCGGCGCCAACTTCACCGGCGTGACCTATTACGACGGCCAGGGCTTCATGGTGAAGAAGTCGCTGAAGGTGAATTCCGCGCTGGAACTGAACAGCGCCTCGGTCTGCGTGCAGACCGGCACCACCACCGAGCAGAACCTCGCCGACTACTTCAAGGGCAACAACATGAAGTACGAGGTGATCGCGTTCGGCACCGCCGACGAAACCGTCAAGGCCTATGAATCCGGCCGCTGCGACGTCTTCACCTCCGACGTCTCGCAGCTCTATGCCGAGCGCCTGAAGCTCGCCAATCCGGCCGATCACGTCGTGCTGCCGGAAGTGATCTCGAAGGAGCCGCTCGGCCCGATGGTGCGCCATGGCGACGACCAGTGGTTCGACATCGTGAAGTGGACGCTGTTCGCGATGGTCAACGCCGAAGAACTCGGCATCACCCAGAAGAACGTCGACGAGATGGCCAAATCCGACAAGCCCGAGCTCAAGCGCGCCTTCGGCACCGACGGCAATCTCGGCGAACAGCTCGGCCTGACCAAGGACTGGGTGTCGCGGATCGTGAAGGCGGTCGGCAATTACGGCGAGTCCTTCGATCGCAACGTCGGCGCCGGCTCCAAGCTCGGCATTGCCCGCGGCCTCAACAAGCTCTGGAACAAGGGCGGTATCCAGTACGCGCCGCCGATCCGCTGATCGCCAGCCAGCGAGGGGCTGCGGCGATGGCCATCGAACCCCGAAAACCACCGTCGCAGTTTGTTGCCCAAGCTGCAGCGGGCGCTGGGCGGCCGGGCAGGCTGGAGCGGCTTCGTGCTCCAGCTGCTGTTCGTCGCCGCGCTCGCCTGGATCGCCTACGAGATCGTCGCCAATGCCCGCGCCAATCTGCAGGCGCAGCGGATCACCGCCGGCTTCGGCTTCCTGGCCAACACCGCGGGCTTTGACGTCAGCCAGAGCCTGATCCCGTATTCGGGATCCGACACCTACACCCGGGTCTTCCTCGTCGGCCTGCTCAACACGCTGCTGGTCTCGGTGATCGGCATCTTCTTCGCCACCCTGATCGGCTTCATCGTGGCGCTCGGCCGGCTGTCGCCGAACTGGCTGCTGTCGCGGATCTGCCGGCGGCTATGTCGAACTGATCCGCAACCTGCCGCTGCTGTTCCAGATCCTGTTCTGGTATCTCGCGGTGCTCGCCGCGTTGCCCAATCCGCGGCAGAGCATCTCGATCTTCGACAGCTTCTTTCTCAGCAATCGCGGTCTGGTGATTCCGAAGCCGATCGGCGAGCCCGGGTTTCGAGCCGTTCGTCGTTCGCGCTGCTGGTCGCGATCGTGGTCGCGATCGCGCTGTGGCGCTATGCGCGCCGGCAACTGTTCCAGAGCGGCAAGGTGATCAAGGTCTGGCCCTATGCGCTGGGCCTGCTGATCGGCCTGCCGCTGCTCAGCGCGCTGATCTTCGGCGCGCCGGTCACGTTCGAAGTGCCCGCGCTGAAGGGCTTCAACTTCGCCGGCGGCTCGCGCGTCATTCCGGAATTCGTCGCGCTGACGCTGGCGCTGTCGACCTACACCGCCGCCTTCATCGCCGAGATCGTGCGCGCCGGCATTCTGTCCGTTCACAAGGGGCAGATGGAAGCCGGCTCCTCGCTCGGGCTGCAGCGCGGCTCGGTGCTGCGGCTGATCGTGATCCCGCAGGCGATGCGCGTGATCCTGCCGCCGCTGACCAACCAGTATCTCAACCTGACCAAGAACTCCTCGCTGGCGGTCGCGATCGGCTATCCCGATCTGGTCTCGGTGTTCGCCGGCACCACGCTGAGCCAGACCGGGCAGGCGATCGAGATCATCGGCATCACCATGGGCGTCTATCTCCTGATCTCGCTGGTCACCAGCGCGATCATGAGCTTCTACGGATGGCGGCTCGGCCGGAGCATGGGCGCGATGAGCGACACCGACATCATCCAGTCTTCGTCCGCCAGGACCTCGTCGCCGAGCGTCCGGCGCCGGTGAAGACCACCGGCTTCGTCGGCTTCCTGCGCACGCGGCTGTTCAATTCGCCGACCAACATCCTGATCACGATCGTCAGCGCGCTGCTGCTGTGGTTCATCGTCGTGCCCGCGCTGAAATTCCTGCTGGTCGATGCGGTCTGGACCGGCAAGGACCGCACCGCCTGCCTCGCCGAAAACGCCGGGCGATGCGGTCGGCGCCTGCTGGCCGTTCATCCAGGCCAAGTTCAGCCAGTTCATCTACGGATTCTATCCGGAGCCGGAACGCTGGCGGGTCAATCTGACCTTCATTCTCGCCGCGATCCTGCTGCTGCCGCTGCTGATTCCGCGGCTGCCGGCCAAGGGCCTCGAACGCCATCCTGTTCTTCCTGGCATTTCCCGTCGTCGCCTTCTTCCTGCTGCATGGCGGCGGGCTGAGGGGCTTCGGCGTGAGCTGGACGGCCGGGCTGCTGTCGGGCTTCAACGACAGCATCGGCGACGGCGGGCGCAAGCTCGCGGCCGCGGGCGAGACGACGGCCGTGATCGGGCCGCTGTTGTGGGTGCTCGGCAAGCTGATCGTGCTGCTCAGCACGCTGATTTCCTGGGTACTGCTGCCGCTGACCTGGCTGCGCGACCAGATCCAGGCGTTCGGCCGGCCGGTCTGGGCCGATTTCGCCGCGACCGCCGTGATCGTGTCCGGCGCTGCTGTTCTGGCTGGGCGGCGGCCTGCGCAGCCGGCTGGCGGCCGCTGATCACTGTCTTGCGATCTTCGCCGGCATCGGCATCGTGATCGCGCGTGATGGGGCTCGACCGCGGCGGGCTGCCGGTGGTCGACACGCGGCTGTGGGGCGGCCTGCTGGTGACGCTGGTGGTGTCGGTCACCGGCATCGTCGCCTCGATGCCGGTCGGCATTGCGCTGGCGCTCGGCCGGCGCTCGACCATTCCGCTGATCCGGATCTTCTCGATCGCCTTCATCGAGTTCTGGCGCGGCGTTCCGCTGATCACGGTGCTGTTCTTCGCGACCTATATGCTGCCGCTGTTCGTTCCGACCGGCTTCACCATCGACGGATTGGTGCGCGCCCTGATCGGCATCGCGCTGTTTACCGGCGCCTACCAGGCCGAAAACATCCGCGGCGGCCTGCAGGCGATCCCGCGCGGGCAGGGCGAGGCGGCGAGCGCGCTCGGCCTGTCCTGGGGCAAGACCACGGCGCTGATCGTGATGCCGCAGGCGCTGCGCCACGTCATCCCCGGCCTCGTCAACAGCTTCATCGCGCTGTTCAAGGACACCTCGCTGGTCTCGATCGTCGCGCTGTTCGATCTGCTCGGACAGTTGCGGGCATCGTTCTCCGATCCGGTCTGGTCGACGCCGACGACGCTGTTCACCGGCTTTGCCTTCACCGGGATCATCTATTTCGTCTTCTGCTTTGGGATGTCGCGTTACTCGCTGTTCGTCGAGAACAGGCTGAACGCGCATCGCCGCAACTGAGTACATGACCATGACCGCAAACTCGATCGTCGGCATCAACGGCCTCAACAAATGGTACGGCGACTTTCACGTGCTGCGCGACATCAACCTCGACGTCGCCAAGGGCGAGCGCATCGTGATCTGCGGCCCGTCGGGCTCGGGCAAGTCGACGCTGATCCGCTGCATCAACGCGCTGGAGGAATTCCAGGAAGGCCAGATCGTCGTCGACGGCATCGAACTCGGGCCGAACCTGCGGCGGGTCGACGAGGTCCGGCGCGAAGTCGGCATGGTGTTCCAGAGTTTCAACCTGTTTCCGCATCTGACCGTGCTGGAGAACTGCACGCTGGCGCCGATCTGGGTGCGCAACATCCCGAAGAAGGACGCCGAGGCGCCGCGATGAAATATCTGGAGCGGGTCAAGATCCCGCATCAGGCCAACAAATATCCGGGCCAGATGTCGGGCGGCCAGCAGCAGCGCGTCGCGATCGCCCGCGCGCTGACGATGAACCCGAAGGTGATGCTGTTCGACGAGCCGACCTCGGCGCTCGATCCCGAAATGGTCAAGGAAGTGCTCGACACCATGGTCGATCTCGCCAAGGAAGGCATGACCATGCTGGTCGTCACCCACGAAATGGGATTTGCCCGCGAAGTCGCCAACCGCGTCGTGTTCATGGATGCCGGCCAGGTGATCGAGTCCAACACGCCGCAGGAATTCTTCGCCAATCCGCAGCACGCGCGGACGAAGCTGTTCCTGAGCCAGATCTTGCGGCACTGATCAGCTGCGTAGGGTGGGCAAAGCGAAGCGTAGCGCACCATCGCGAGCGCAATCCGCGCAGATGCGTGAGCACGCCGGATTGCGCTACGCTCCATCCGGGCTACGAATCGCGCCCTCACACCTTCTCGAACGGCACGTCGATCTTGCTGCGCTTTTCCAGCCATGCCGGCACCGGCAGGTTCTTCGAGCGCATGAATTCCGGATTGAACAGCTTTGACTGATAGCGGTTGCCGGAGTCGGCAGAGGATGGTGACGATGGTCTTGCCGGGTCCGAGCTGCTTGGCGAGCCGGATCGCGCCGGCGATGTTGACGCCGGTCGAGCCGCCGAGGCACAGGCCCTCGTGCTCGAGCAGGTCGTAGATCACCGTTACGGCTTCCTCGTCCGAAATCAGGAAGGCGTCGTCGACCTTGGCGGTCTCGATGACGGGCGTGACGCGGCCGAGCCCGATGCCTTCGGTGATCGAGTCGCCCGGCGTCGATTTGGCGGTGCCGTGCTTGAACAGCTCGTACATCGCAAAGCCATGCGGATCGGCGCAGGCGTTGACGATGCCCGGGTGCTTTTCCTTCAGATAGCGGCTGGTGCCGGCCAGCGTGCCGCCGGTGCCGACCGAGCAGATAAAGCCGTCGATCTTGCCGCCGGTCTGCTGCCCAGATCTCCGGTCCGGTGGATTCGTAATGCGCCTTGGCGTTGTCGAGATTGTTCCACTGGTCGGCGAACAGCACGCCGTTCGGCTCGGTCTTGCGAAGCTGGTCGGCCAGCCGCCGCCCGACATGCTGGTAGTTGTTCGGATTGGAAAAGGGCAGCTGCCGGCACTTCGATCAGTTCGGCGCCGCACAGCCGCAGCATGTCCTTCTTTTCCTGGCTCTGGGTTTCCGGGATCAGGATCAGGGTGCGGTAACCGCGCGCGCTGGCGACCACCGCAAGCCCGATGCCGGTATTGCCGGCGGTCGATTCCACCACCAGCCCGCCGGGCTTGAGGTCGCCGCGCTTCTCGGCCTCGAGGATCATCCATTTGCCGGCGCGGTCCTTGACCGACTGGCCGGGATTCATGAATTCGGCCTTGCCGAGAATGGTGCAGCCGGTCAGCTCGGAAGCGCGCTTGAGTTTGATGAGCGGGCGTGTTGCCGATCGCTTCGATGACGTCTTTGTTGAAGGTCATGTTTTGAAATTGCCGGTTTGTTTGCCCAATCGTTGGGCGACCCTAAAGGACCGCCGCAGGGCATACAAGCCAGCGCTGAAGCAGGGCGTGCTCAGCCGGATTTCGCGAACACCACCTGACGCACGTCGATATTTCCGGACAGGAACCCGGCCTCGCAATAGGCGAGGTAATATTCCCACAGCCGCCGGAAGCGGTCGTCGAAGCCCGACGGCGTCAGGTTCGGCCAGGCCGCGCGGAAATTGCTTCGCCAGATCGCAAGCGTCCTGGCATAATCTTGCCCGAAAATGCGCTCGCGGATGACGGGAACGCCGAAGCGCTCGCCGAGCGATTTCAGGATCTGCGGCGAGGGCAGCATGCCGCCGGGAAAGACGTAGCGCTGGATGAAATCGACTTCGCGGCGATAGGTCTGGAACAGGCTGTCCTGGATGGTGATGGCCTGGATGCCGGCCAGCCCGCCGGGCAGCAGGCGGTCGCGCAATTGTGAAAAATATTTCGGCCAGAACTGCTCGCCGACCGCCTCGATCATCTCGATCGAGGCGATCCGGTCATAGCGGTCGCGCTCGTCGCGATAGTCCTGCAGCCTGATCTCGACCTTGTCGCTGAGGCCCGGCATTGTGAATGCGCGCCTGCGCGAAATCGCGCTGCTCCTTGCTGATGGTGAGGCCGACGACTTTGGCGCCGAACGTCTTGGCGGCGTATTCGGCAAAGCCGCCCCATCCGCAGCCGATCTCCAGCAGCTTCTGGCCCGGGCCGCAGATCGATCGCTTCGGCAAGCCGGCGGTATTTGTTGTGCTGCGCTGCGGTCAGGTCTGCCGTGTCGTCCTCGAACAGCGCGGACGAATAGGTCATGCTGGGATCGAGCCACGCCGAATAGAACGCGTTGCCGATGTCGTAATGCGCATAGATGTTGCGGCGCGCCTGCCGCCGCGTATTGCGGTTGAGCCAGTGCCGGACGGCCTGGAAGGTGCGCGTCAGCGGGTTGCCGACCAGCATGGTCTGCATCCAGTCCTGGTTGACGCAGAACAGATAGAGGAATTGCGTCAGGTCGGGCGTGTCCCATTCGCCGCGCAGATAGGCTTCGGCGATGCCGATGTCGCCGCCGCGCAGCAGCCGCGAGGCGAAGCCGTAATCGTAGATCTTCATGGCGGCGGCGGGGCCTGGCCCGTTGCCGCCCAGGCGGACCATGCGGCCGTCGGCCAGGGTCACGTCGAGCGTGCCGTGCTGCAGCTGTGAACCGAAACCCAGCGCCAGCCGGACCAGGCGGGGCAATTCCGGAAACGTCGCGTCTACGGTTTCCGATGTGACCGAAATCAACTCGGGCATGGGCGATCCATCGAACGTCGGTTTACCCGGACTTTCGCATGGCCGATCGGCCCTGCTTCAGTCTTTGGCACGGGCGGACAACGCCGGCGAAGTATAATCGTTGCTTTTCCCGGTCGCCAAGCCGGTATTGAGGGCCGCGTCCGTGCCGCGGCACCAGCCGGGCGCCCTTGAGCCAGAGCCGCAGCGCCTCCCAGTGGATCGCCGCCATGATCTTCAGGGTGACCAGCGGGAACGGCGAAAAACGCGCGCAGCAACTCCTTGGTGTTGAGCGCGCGACGACGGCCATTGAAAGTTGCAGCGAGCAGGGGGCCTTCGCGGTCGGTTTCCAGAATTCGCAACTGGACGCGCTCGCCCGGCGGCAGCACGCGAAAATGGTAGCGCATCGCCATCTCGATGAAGGGCGAGACGTAGAACAGCTTGTCCTGCTGCTGCCGCACGCCGGCGTCGCTGATTTCGCCGGATGTCACCGGCAGGACGTAAGGATGGATGTCGCCAAAGGTGTTGCGCACTTCGTAGATCAGGAGCGCCAGTTCGCCGCTCGGCGCGATAGCAGAAATAGACCGACAGCGGATTGAAGGTGTAGCCGAGCAGGCGGGGATAGCAGAGCAGCAGCACCCGCCCGCCCGTGAGGTCGATGCCGCGCTCGGCCGCGCAACGTTGCGCGTAGGCGCGCAAGGATGATCCGTCCCGCTTGCCATGGTCGGCCTCGTGGAAACTGTAGAGCGCCGCGCGGTTGACGCCGAACAGCGGCGATTGCCGGTCTGCGTCCGCCAGCCGGTCGAGATCGATCAGCAGGCTCATCACGCGATAGCTGAAGCGATGGCCCATCGGCTTCAGCCGCGCATGCATGACGTCGCCGACATAAAGCGCCGCCGCGCTGGCGGCGAGCGCCAGGTCGTTCTGATCCTGCCGGGGTTGCGCGCATGGCTACTCCGCGGCCTCCGCCAGTTCGGGCGGCGCTTGGCGCCATGGCGCCGACCGCGCCGAGCGCTTCGGCGACCGCAAGGCCGGATCGCAATCCGTCCTCGTGGAATCCGTATCCGGTCCATGCGCCGCAGAACCAGGTATGTCGCCGGCCCTGAATTTCGGGCAGGCGCTTCTGGGCGGCAAAGGCGGCGGCGTTATATTGCGGATGCTCGCACAGGTACTTGCCGAAGGTCAGCGCGGGATCGGGCGCGACCGGCGGGTTGAGGCTGACGAACAGCGGCTTGTCGTGGTCGATGCCCTGCAGCTCGTTCATCCAGTAGGTCACGGAGACGTCGTTATCGACGCTTCCCTGGCGCGGCCAGCGCAGGAAATTCCACGACGCCCAGGCGCGCCGGCGCTTCGGCATCAGCGCGGGATCGCGGTGCAGATAGATCGTGTTGGGGGAATAGCCGATCGCGCCCAGGATGGCGCGCTCGCGGTCGTCGGCATCCGACAGCATCGCCAGCGCCTGGTCGCTGTGGGAGGCGATCACGACATGATCGTAGGTGTTGGCCTTGCCGTGGCTGTCATGGACGACGACGCCATGCGGCGTGCGCTCGATCGCCGTGACGGCGCAGCCAAGCTTGATCCGGTCGCGGAATGAAGCCGTCAGCTTTTCGACATAGTGCCGGCTGCCGCCCTTCACGGTGCGCCAGACCGGGCGGTCATATTGCAGCAGGCGATGGTTGGCGAAGAAGGCGACGAAATTTTCGGCCGGGAAATCCAGCATCTCGCTCGACGGCGCCGACCAGATCGCAGCGCCCATCGGCGCCAGATAATCGGTCAGCAGCCGCGGCGCAAAATGGCGCGTGCGGAAATAGTCGCCGAGCGTCAGCCCGGCGAGTTTTCCGGCCGCGTAATCCTCGATGCTCTGCTGGTTGAAGGTGAGGATGTCGCGCAGCATCCAGAGATAGGAGGGCGACAGCAGATTGCCGGCTTGCGCGAACAGTCCGCGCGCGGTCTCGAACCAGTTGTTGCCGCCGCCTTTCCACTCGAAACGGCCGGTGTCCGCCGTCACCGCAAAACTCATGCAGCTTTCGACGGTCTCGACGCCGAGATGGGCGAACAGCGCCGTCAGGTCCGGATAGTTCAGTTCATTGTAGACGATGAAGCCGATGTCGACCGCAAGCCGCGCGCCGTCATAGTCGATGCTGACGGTGTGGCTGTGGCCGCCGGGCCTGAGTTCGCGGTCGTAGACCGTGACCGGATAATGCTTCGACAAGGTCCAGGCCGCGGCATTGCCGCTGATTCCCGTCCCGACCACCGCGACCCGCATTTTTGGCCCTCCATTGCACGCTGCGAGATACGGGGGGCTGTTCCCGGAGTTTCAAATCGGCCACAGGCACGGCATTCGGCTTGCGCGAGCGGCGGATGCGGGGCGTCAGAACAGGGGAAAATGACCCCATGAAATCTTCGTAAGATTTCGGCGCGCCTGAGGCGTCGCGACATCGCTCCAAGCCCTATAAAACAAGGGAAAGTGAGCACTTTGCCGGCTGTTTTACGCGCCCGAACGGACGATCGGCCAAGGGCTGCACGGGGCTGTCCGCGCCCGAGTCGCAAGGCTAGTATCGGGTTCGGATTCCAACGGAAGCATCACCCCGTGAACGTGTCGCAGGCCATCAGGAGAAGCGCTCGTCGTGCGCCGGGCCGGGATTTGCCCGGTGGAGAACGGGTGTGACCCAGCGAATTGCAACGGCTGCGATCGAAGGCTGGCCTGCGCTCATTCCGGGCGGCAAGCGGCTGGCGCGAGCGCTGGCGGTGCTCGGCCTCGTCGCCGAGTTCCGCCGGCTGCATCCTGACCAAGGATCTTCCCGATCCCGCGCTCGACGTACCCGAAGGCTACAAGGCGGCCCGGCCTTCGAAGGCCGCGGACGCGCCGCCGACGCTCGACTGGTGGCGCGGTTTCCGTTCGCGGGAGCTGACGCGTCCTGATGGAGGAGGCGCAGACCGTCAATCTGGACATTGCGGCGGCCACCGCGCGGTTCAGGCAGGCCGATGCGCAGGCGCGGATCGCGGGCGCGGCGCTGTTGCCGAGCCTCAGCGGCACCGGTCAGGAGAGCCTATTCCCGCACCTCCGGCTCCAGCGCCAGCGGCCTGACCAATGGCGGCCGCGAGGTCGTCAATTACTCGGCCTCGCTCAGCGCCAGCTATGAACTGGATTTCTGGGGCAAGAACCGCGACGCCGCGCAGGCGGCGGAAGAGACCGCGGTCGCCAACCGCTTCGACCGCGACGTCGTCGCGCTGACCACGCTGACGACGGTGGCCAACGCCTATTTCCAGGTGCTGGCCGCGCAGGACCGGCTTCGCACCGCGCAGCGCAACATCGCCAGCGCCGAGCGCATCCTCAACGCCATCAAGCGACCGCCTCAAGGCCGGCACCGGCACCGATCTCGACGTCGCGCAGCAGGAGAGCGTGCGTCGCCAACCAGCGCGCGCTGGTGCCGCCGCTGCGGCAGACGCTCGACCAGAACATCAACGCGCTGGCGACCCTGGTGTCGCGGCCGCCGGAAGCGGTGCGCGTCAACGGCGGGTCGCTCAACCAGATCGCTTCGCCGCGCGTCACGCCCGGCCTGCCGTCGGAATTGCTGACGCAGCGTCCTGACATCCGCCGCCAGGAAGCGCAGCTTGCCTCGGCGACCGCCAATGTCGGCAACGCCCGCGCGCAGTTCTTTCCGAGCATTCAATTGACCGGGCAGGGCGGCTATCAAAGCTCGGCGCTGATCCTCGCTGTTTCAGCCGCACGCCGCGTTCTTCAGCATGGTCGGCAGCCTGACCCAGCCGATCTTCGACGGCGGCAGGATCCTCGGCAATTTCGAATTCACCAAGGCGCGGCAGGACGAATTGCTGCAGACCTATCGCAAGACCGTGGTGCAGGCCTTTGCCGATGTCGACAATGCGCTGATGTCGATCCGCCAGACCACCGAGAGGCTGCGGCTGCAGCGCGAAGTGGTGGCGGCATCGCGGCGGGCCTTTCAACTTGTCCGAGCAGCAGTTGCGGGCCGGAACCGCCGACATCGTAACTGTGCTAAATACGCAGACTGACGTTATTCCAGGCGGAGGATTCGCTGTCGCAGGCCCAACTGGCCCGGCTGCTCGCGATCGTCAGCCTCTATCAGGCGCTGGGGGGCGGCTGGGAGCCAAGGATGGAGAGGCCGGCCGATGCTCTTTAAGCCCGACGTAAAGGACGACGCGAAGAAGGCGGGCAAGCGCGTCGCGCGCGGCATTGGCCGGCGGATGGTGTCGCTGACGATCACGCTGCTGATCCTCGGCGGGCTCGGCTATCTCGGCTGGAACGCGTTTCAGCAGAAGCAGGCCGGCCGTGGCGGGCCCGGCGCACGCCCGGACCTTCCGGTGCCGGTGCTGGCGGCGATGCCGCGGACGCAGGATGTCCCGGTCTATCTCGACGCGGTGGGCTCGGTCCGCGCGCTGAACACGGTGACGGTGCGCGCCCAGGTCGACGGCAAACTGATCGAAGGTGAATTTCGTCGAAGGCCAGGACGTCAAGCAGGGCGACGTGCTCGGCGAGATCGATCCCGTGATCTATCAGGCGCAGTACGATCAGGCGGTCGCGAAGAAGGCGCAGGACGAGGCGCTGCTTGCCAACCAGAAGCTCGATCTGGCGCGCTATCAGCAGCTTGCCGCGTCGAATGCCGGCTCCAAGCAGCAGGCCGATACGCAGCGCGCGGTGGTCGCCCAGCAGGAAGCGCTGGTACAAGGCCGACCAGGCCGCGATCGACAATGCACGCGGCGACGCTCGGCTATACCAAGATCATCGCGCCGCTGTCGGGGCGCGCCGGCCTGCGTCAGGTCGACCAGGGCAACATCATCCGCGCGGCGGACGTAACCGGTCTCGTCATCATCACCCAGTTGCAGCCGATCGCGGTGCAGTTCAGCCTGCCGCAGCAGCAGATCGTGCGGGTCAACGCCGCCGCCGGCAAGGGCGAGCTGGCGGTGGACGTGTTCGGCAATGACGGCGTCACGGTCGTCGATACCGGTACGCTCAAGGGCATCGACAACCAGGTCGATCCGACCACGGGCACGCTGAAGCTGAAGGCCGAATTTCCGAACGCCAAGTTCCAGCTCTGGCCCGGACAATTCGTCAATGTGCGGCTGAAGGTCGAAACGATCGAGAAGGCGATCGTGGTGCCGACCTCGGCGGTGCAGCGCGGCCCCGCCGGCACGTTCAGCTATGTGATCGGTCCCGGCAATGTCGCGACCGCGAAGCCGGTCGTGGTGACGCAGCAGAACGAAAACGACGCCGTGATCGCGAGCGGGCTCACGACGTCGGATCGCGTCGTGACCACGGGCTTTGCCAATCTGTCCGACGGCGCCAAGGTTCTGATCGGCACCGACGACCGGGCGCCGACCGCCGATCTGGCGCCGCGCAAGCGCAGCCGCAGCCCCGACGCCAAGGGAGACCAGGGATTCCAAGGGCGGTCAGGGCAAGGACGGCCAGGCGAAGGAAGGTCAAGCCGGGAAGGCAGGGCAAGGATGGCGAACACCGCGGCAAGCGCGAGCGCGGCGAGGGCGATCAGAAGGGACAAACCGGCCCGGCACCAGCCGAGCCATCGGGCGGCGCTGCGAAGTCGCAGCCGTGATCAACTACGCCGCACGCCTGAAATGAATTCGCAAGTGAGCACGCAACCATGAGCGTCTCCGAACCGTTCATCCGCCGGCCGATCGCGACCTCGCTGTTGGGGATCGCGCTGATGATCGGCGGCGCGCTCGGCTATTGGGCGCTGCCGGTATCGGCGCTGCCGCAGGTCGATTTCCCGACCGTGCAGGTGACGACGCAACTGCCGGGCGCCAGCCCCGACGTGATCGCGTCGCTGATCACGGCGCCGCTGGAGCGCCAGCTCGGGCAGATTCCGTCGCTGTCGTCGATGCAGTCGACCTCTTCGTTCGGCGTCAGCCAGATCTCGCTGCAGTTCGACCTCAACCGCGACATCGACGGCGCCACCCAGGACGTGCAGGCCGCGATCAACGCCGCCGCCGGAATCCTGCCGAAAAACCTGCCGTATCCGCCGACCTACGCCAAGGTCAATCCGGCCGATGCGCCGGTCCTGACGCTGGCGCTGACGTCGGAGACGATTTCGCTGCGCGCCATGAGCGATATCGCCGACACCATCCTCGGCCAGCGGCTCAGCCAGATTTCCGGCGTCGGCCGCGTCGCCATCCTCGGCGGGCTCAAGCCCGCGGTGCGGGTGCAGGCCGATCTGGCGCGGCTCGCCGCCTACGGCATCTCGATGGAGGATCTGCGCAACGCCATCGCCGGCGCCAACGTGTCGGGGCCGAAGGGATCGCTCGACGGCGCGCAGCAGGCCTACACCATCGCCGCCAACGACCAGATCGCGGTGGCGGAGGCCTACAAGCCGATCATCATCGCCTATCGCAACGGTTCGCCGGTCACGATCGGCGACGTCGCCATCATCATCGACGGGCTGGAGAACGACCGCACCGGCGGCTGGTATCAGGGCACGCCGGCCGTGATCATCGACATCCAGCGGCAACCCGGCGCCAACGTGATCGAGGTGGTCCGGCAGATCCGCGCGGAAATTCCCAAGGTACAGCGCGCGATCCCGGCCGGCGTCAAGCTGACCATCGTCTCCGACCGCACCGTCACCATTCGCGCCTCGGTGCGCGACGTGCAGTTCACGCTGATCCTTTCGCGTGGTGCTGGTGACGCTGGTGGTGCTGCTGTTCCTGCGGTCGCTGCGCGCGACGCTGATTGCGGGCGTGGCGCTGCCGCTGTCGCTGATCACGAGCTTCGGCATCATGTATTTCGCAGGCTTCAGCCTCGACAATCTGTCGCTGATGGCGCTGACCATCGGCACCGGATTCGTGGTCGACGACGCCATCGTGATGATCGAGAACATCGTCCGCCACATGGAAAACGGCGAGTCCGTGATGGAGGCGTCGCTGAAGGGCGCCAGCGAAATCGGCTTCACCGTGATCTCGCTGACGGTGTCGCTGATCGCGGTCTTCATCCCGCTATTGTTCATGTCCGGGCTGGTCGGGCGCATGTTCCGCGAATTCGCGCTGACGCTGACGATCGCGGTCGTGACCTCGGCGGTCGTCTCGCTGACGCTGACGCCGATGATGTGCTCGCGGCTGCTCAAGCATGCCGGCGAGGAGATGACGGTCCCGGGGCTCGCCGCCGTCAGCCGCTTCATCGACCGCATGGTCGCTTTCTATCATCGCACGCTGCTGTGGGTGCTGCAGCGTCAGCGCGCGACGCTCGTGGTGACGTTCGCCACCATTGCCGCGACGCTGTTCTTGTATGTGATCGCGCCGAAGGGCTTTCTGCCGCTGCAGGACACCGCGTCGATCACGGCGGTGACCGAGGCCGGTCCCGACGTTTCCTTTGCCGAGATGCAGAGCCGGCAGGCGGCGGCAGCGGCCGCGATCCAGGCCGATCCGGATGTCGTCGGCGTGGTCTCCGTGATCGGGGCAGGCTCGGTCAACCCGACCACCAATGTCGGACGCCTGGTGATGACGCTGCGGCCGCGCGGCGAACGGCACGACGACATTTCAACCGTGATCGACCGGCTGAAGCAACGCACCGCGTCGATCCCCGGCATGACCATCTATTTCCAGCCGGTGCAGGACGTGCAGATCTCGACCCAGTCGAGCCGCTCGCAGTACCAGTACACGCTGACCGGCACCGATGCGGCGCAGGTGGCGCTGTGGTCGCAGAAGCTGGTTGCCGAAATGCGCCGGGATCCGCTGTTCCGCGACGTCTCGTCGGAAGCGCAGGAAGGCGGCTTGCGCGCCGCGCTCGACATCAATCGCCAGCGCGCCGGCCAGCTCGGCGTCAGCCTCCAGGCGGTCAACGACACGCTCAACGACGCCTTCGCGCAGCGGCAGATTTCGACCATCTACGGCCAGGCCAACCAGTATCGCGTGGTGCTGGAGGCGATGCCGATGTACCAGCGCGATCCGTCGATCCTGTCAAAGCTCTATCTCCCGGGGGCCGCGAGTACCACCGCAGGCGCCCCCGGCGCCCAGGTGCCGCTGTCGGCGGTGGCGACGCTGACCCGCACCACCGCGCCGCTGGCGATTTCGCATCTCGCGCAGTTTCCGGCCGTCTCGCTCAGTTTCAACCTCGCGCCCGGCGAGGCGCTGGGCGATGCCGTCGAGGCGGTCAAGAAGATCGAGACCAGTATCGGCATGCCCGGCAGCATCGTCGGCGTCTATGCCGGCGATGCGGCCGAGTTCTCGAAATCGCTGGCCGGCCAGCCATGGCTCATTCTGGCGGCGATCGTCACCATCTACATCGTGCTTGGCGTGCTCTACGAGAGCTACATCCACCCGATCACCATTCTCTCGACGCTGCCGTCCGCAGGCGTCGGCGCCATTCTGGCGCTGATGCTGTTCGGGCAGGACCTGTCGGTCATCGGCCTGATCGGCATCATTCTGTTGATGGGCATCGTCAAGAAGAACGCGATCATGATGATCGACTTCGCGCTGGAGGCGGAGCGGCATCAGGGCATGTCGCCTAATGAAGCCATCGTGCAGGCCTGCCTGTTGCGCTTCCGCCCGATCATGATGACGACGCTGGCCGCGCTGTTCGGCGCGCTGCCGCTGGCGATCGAAAGCGGCACCGGCGCCGAGTTGCGCTTTCCGCTCGGCATTTCCATCATCGGCGGCCTGCTGCTGAGCCAGTTGCTGACGCTCTACACGACGCCGGTGATCTACCTGGCGCTCGACCGGCTCAATCGCAAAATCGAGAAGGCGGTGCCGGACCCAGGGCCCCCCGGGCCGACGGTCGCCGGCGCGACCGAGGGGATGCAATAGATGGCATCGATCTCGGAGCCCTTCATCCGCCGGCCGGTGGGCACCACGCTGCTGGCGATCGGGCTCTTTCTGGTCGGCATCGTCGCCTATGTCTTCCTGCCGGTCTCGTCGGTACCCAACGTCGATTTTCCGATGATCCGGGTCTCGGCGACGCGTCCGGGCGCGGACCCTTCCGTGATGGCGTCGACCGTCGCAGCACCCCTGGAGCGCCGGCTCGGCCAGATCGCCGGCCTCGACCAGATCACCTCGACCAGTTCGCTCGGCACCACCAGCATCCAGTTGCAGTTCTCGATCGGCCGCGACATCGACCGCGCCGCGCGCGACGTGCAGGCCGCGATCAATGCTTCGATGGCGGACCTGCCGAGCGACCTGCCGTCGCTGCCGCGATTCCGCAAGGCCAATCCCTCCGCGGCCCCGGTGTTCGTGCTGGCGCTGACCTCGAAGACGCTGACGACCAGCGCGATGTACGACGTCGCCGATACCGTGATCGCGCAGCGCATCTCGCAGGTGCCGGGCGTCGGCGAGGTCACCGTCTCCGGCGCCGACCAGCCGGCGGTGCGCATCGCGCTCAATCCGGTGGCGCTGTCGAATGCCGAGATCGCGACCGACGACGTGCGGCTCGCCATCATCAACGCCAATCCGCTGGGGCCGGTCGGCATCTTCAACGGCGGCCGCCAGAGCGAGACGATTTCGACCAACAAGCAGATGCGCACCGCGGCCGAATTCCGCGACATCATCATCAAGAGCTCGGCCGGCAATTTCGTCCGCCTGGCCGACGTCGCCGACGTCGAGGATTCCGTCCGCAACAGCCGCTCGATCGCCTGGTTCAACAAGCAGCCGGCGGTCCTGATCCAGATCACCAAGCAGGGCGACGCCAACGTGATCGACACCGTCGACCGGGTGAGGGCGCTGATCCCGGAACTGAAGCAATGGCTGCCGGGCGGTGTCGAGATTTCGACGCTGGTCGACCGCACCGGCACCATCCGCGCCAGCGTGCTCGACATGCAGTACACGCTGCTGGCGACCGCCTTCCTGGTGATGGTGGTGGTGTTCGTCTTCCTGCGGCGGCTGACGCCGACGATCGCGGCCGGCGTCTCGGTGCCGCTGGCGCTGGCCGGCACCTGCGCCGGCATGTGGCTCGCCGGATTCTCGATCGACAATCTGTCGCTGATGGCGCTCGCGATCTCGGTCGGCTTCGTGGTCGACGACGCCATCGTCATGATCGAGAACATGTACCGCAACCTCGAACACGGGCATGGCGCCGTATCCGGCCGCGCTCGAGGGCGCCAAGCAGATCGGCTTTACCGTGCTGTCGATCAGCCTGTCGCTGATCGCGGCGTTTACGCCGCTGATCTTCATGGACGGGATCGTCGGCCGGCTGTTGCGCGAATTCTCGCTGACGCTGACCTTTGCCATCGTGGTGTCGACCGTGGTTTCGCTCACGGTCACGCCGATGATCTGCGCGCACTACATCAAGGAGGCGACGTCCGACCGCGCGACCTGGTTCGATCGCCTGGTCGAGGGCACGCTGTCGCGCATCGTTTCCTTTTACACCTGGACGCTGCGGGCGGTGCTGGGCTTCCCGTTCCTGACCCTGCTCGTGTTCTTTGCCACCATCGCGCTGACGGTGGTGCTGTATATCAAGACGCCGAAGGGTTACTTCCCGACCGACGACAGCGGGTTCGTGATCGGCGCGACGCGCGCATCCCCCGACACCTCGTTCCAGGCGATGCTCGGGCTGCAGCAGCAGCTGGCCGATATCGTGATGGCCGATCCGGCCGTGGCCGGCGTAGGCTCCTCGCTCGGCGGCACCGCCGGCCCGGGCGGCGGCGGTTCCAACCGCGGCACCATGTTCATCAGCCTGAAGCCGCCGGAGGAGCGGGCAGGCCTATCGACCGCGCAGGTGATCGATCGGCTGCGGCGGAATCTCTACCGCGTGGCCGGCATCCGCCTGTTCATGTTCGCGGCGCAGGACATCCGTACCGGCGGTCGGCAAAGCGATTCCGACTATCAATATACGCTGTCGAGCACCGACCTCGATCTGTTGCAGAAATGGGCGCCGCTGGTCGCCAAGCGCATGGAGACGGTGGAGGGCATCACCGACATTTCCAGCGACCGCGACCCCGGCGGCCTGCAATTGTCGCTGGTGATCGACCGCAAGACCGCCTCGAGCCTCGGCGTTCGCGTCCAGGACATCGACAACGCCCTGAACAACGCGTTCGCGCAGCGGCAGATCTCGATCATCTATACCCAGCGCAACCAGTACATGGTGGTGCTGGAAATCGATCCGAAATTCCAGAGCCGATCCGTCCAACCTGGAGCGCATCTTCGTGGCCGGCGCCAACGACGCCCAGGTGCCGCTATCGGCCGTGGTGCGCTACCAGCGCGGCCTGTCGGCGCTTGCGGTGTATCACTCGCAATCGTTTCCCTCGACGACGGTCTCGTTCAATCTGCTGCCCGACGTGCCGCTGGAGGTCGCGACCACGAACATCCAGCGCGCGGTCGAGGAACTGCATATGCCGGAAGGCATCCGCGGCAGTTTCGACGGCAATGCCGGCGATTTCAACAAGACCAGCGGACGGCAGCCGCTGCTGATCCTGGGCGCGCTGGTGGCGATGTATATCGTGCTCGGCGTGCTCTATGAGAGCCTCGCGCACCCGATCACGATCATCTCGACATTGCCATCGGCAGGGCTGGGCGCGCTGCTGGCGCTGCAGCTGACCAATACGCCGCTGACGGTGATCGCCTTCGTCGGCATCATCCTCTTGATCGGCATCGTCAAGAAGAACGGCATCATGATGGTCGATTTCGCGCTCGACGCCGAGCGCAACCGCGGCCTGTCGTCGGCGGACGCGATCTTCGAGGCCTGCCGCGCCCGCTTCCGGCCGATCCTGATGACGACGATGGCGGCGCTGTTTGCCGGCATCCCGCTGGTCATTGCCACCGGCCCCGGCACCGAGCTGCGCCGGCCGCTCGGCATCACCATCATCGGCGGATTGTTCGTTTCGCAGATCCTGACGCTGTACACCACGCCGGTGATCTATCTCCTGATCGACCGGCTGCGGCAACGATTCCGGCCGGCCGCGGTCGCCGCGCCCGCCGAATAGTTGAATTACTGGCCACGAAGCGTATAGCGGGCGGATGTCAGAACAAGCCAATCCCAAGTCCGGCGTCCCCAAGTCCGGCCCCGCCGAAGAGGTGGTCCCGGACTGCCCGCATTGCGGAAAGCCGCTGCCGCTGTGCATCTGCGACAGCGTTACGCCGATCAAAAGCAAAGTCTCGCTGCTGATCCTGCAGCACCCGCAGGAACAGGACAGGGCGCTCGGCACCGCGCGGCTGACGGCGATGCACTTCAAGGATGCGGTGGTCAAAATCGGCCTGTCCTGGCCAAGCCTGTCCAAGGCGCTGGGACGGAAAGTCGATGATCCCTCGCGCTGGGCGGTGCTTTATCTCGGTTCGGCCAAGGTCGCCGATCTCGATACCGATGCCGAGATCGTCGCGATCAACCGCAAGGGCGAGGTCGAGCCGCACCAGCGGGCCATCCTCTCCGACATCGAAGGCATCGTGCTGCTCGACGGAACCTGGAGCCAGGCCAAGGCGCTGTGGTGGCGCAACGCATGGATGCTGAAGTGCCAGCGGGTGATTCTGGGGCCGAAGCGACCGTCGCGTTACGGCAAGCTCCGCAAGGAGCCCCGTGGCGACGGCCTCTCCACCATCGAGGCCGCCGGCCTGCTGCTGGCGGGGCTCGAGAAAAGGCCTGAGATCGCCGAGACCCTCAACGCCAGCTTTGACCGGATGCTGGCGCGGTATCGGGAAGTGCAGGACGAAATGCCCGAACTCGCGCCGAAGCCGAAGAAGCGGGATTACCGGCGGCGCAAGCGCGGCTGACTCCGGCCTTCAATTTAAGGGTGCGTCGACGCGGCTCGTTTGACTGGTCGAATGTCAGGTGTTGCCCTGTTACCCGCCATGAATTTGCCGCCAACACGCCGGTTCCAATGTCGGCTTCACGACACAGCAAGCTGTGGACAATGGTGACATCTCCCTTGACGGTGATAAATTCCGAATTCTCCGCGTAACAATTTGGAGCTTAGTCCATGACTTTAAGCACAGAAATTCTCACGCGTTCTCCATTACTCGATGCTGACGATATCGAAGGGGAAATCGGCAACATCATCCAAAGCACACGGCGAGGGCCCGTCATCCGCGCCGTAACGAACGGCAACGATCGCTCATTGCCGAATGGCCCGATGCCCGATTACGTCGAGCACAAGGAAGGGGTTAATCAGGTCGGCAAGCTCTCAGCCGAAGCCGTGGTCCGCGAATACGACGCGGCGGTGAAAGAGATCGAAGCGCTCGGTGCCGAACTGGCCGAGGCCGCCAAGAAATGTGAGGCGATGGTTGCCGGCGTTCACGCCATGGTGACCGAGATCAAGGAATTGGCGGCGAACTACCGCGAGGAAGGCAAGCGCTACTTCTTGCAGATCGAGGATTGTTCCCTGATGACATCCGAAGTCCGCACCGTCTGCGAGATGCTCAAAAAGAAAATTGCCGCAGGCAGTAGTCTCGCCGCCTGATGTTCCGGCTGTGGCCGGTCCTGGTGATGGCCGCGCCGTTCATCGTCGCGGCCATCAGCGGGCTATTCTAACGGCGCACCGGGCATCCAGGCGAAGCACAGTTCGCCTTTGGCGGAGTTGTTTGCTTGGCTGATGAGCGCTTTCGCTGCTCGAACGCGTGTGAGTCGCCCGCAATGAGCCGCGGTTCGGATAGCAGCAGGGCGGTCAAGACTGGCTGGCCACGGCAGCCGCCGTGCCACACCCTGTGCCATTGTGGCGATATGTCGCCAACGCTGCCCCCGCGAAACGGGGAGCCATTTGCAGGCTCAATGATTATCTGCCGCAGGTGCATCTGGGGTCGAGCGGCCGGGTGCGGTTCGTCTTCAACACTTTCATGCCTTTGCGCTCCCAGGGAAAGGGTATTCGCGGTTTGTCGTTCTCTATTACCTCGCTTCTTCCTTTCGGCGGCGCCGAACTCAGCCTCCGGAAGAAATTCCGCTTGTTCTTCACGGTCGGCATCATCGTCCTGCTACTCGGCGGCGCCAAGGCAATCGTTCACTATTTCGGATTCGAGTTCCTCGACCTCAACGGGCTGGTGACAAGCGGCATTGGTGGCGCCATCTTCATCATCGGCTTCCTGCTGTCGAGTATTCTCAAGGATTACAAGGAAGCCGAACAAATTCCAACGGCACTGCGCACCGCGATCGAAGCAATCGACGGCGATCTGGAATGCTTCGCGCGGACCAACGAGCGCTTCCATCTCAGGGAAGCGCGGCTGATCCTGATCGGGGTCATCGCAAAACTGCGCGATGGTCTGGGCCTTGCCTACCACCACAAGAACATTTCCCCTGTGCTCGACGAACTCCGCAAGCTGACGCCTGTCCTCGGTCGACTGGAGAGCATGGGCATGGCTGCGAATTTCGTCGTGCGTCTGCGCGCCAATCAGGATGCGATCCGCAGGGCGCTGCTTCGCATCTACACCATCCAGCGCGTCGAATTCGTCCCATCGGTGCATGTGCTCGTGCAAACGCTGGTATTCTCGATCATCGTCCTGCTGCTCCTCCTGAAGACGGAGGGCGATCCGGCCGCGGCCCTGTTGTTTGGATTCATCACCTACATGTTCGTCTATGTCCTGTATCTGATCCGGCTGCTTGAACAACCGTTCGCCAAGGGACACGGCTCCGTCGATGACGTCAGCTTCTTCCTGCTTGATGAACTGGAGGAGCAATTACGGCGCTCGCTCGACCCCGCCGCTGGACGGCCGCGGCTTCAGGCAATAGAGGGGGTCTGAGCGGTGCACGATGTCCGGACGGCGCGGCGAGGGTGGTGCGCCGTCCGCGTCCGCAAGTCTATTGGTTGAAGCGGGCCCGGCCGGATTTTCCGGCGTCTTCCTTCCGGCGCAAGGTAATGGCCGCGCCGCTCATCGGCTATTAGCGGGGTATTCCAGGCGGCAAGGCTGTCACCGGGATGTTGATGACGGCACGCGCCCGGTGGGCGGGTTGGATGTTGCGCCCAAACGTTGCCCCGTTCCGTCCCTCGCACTATCACTGACACGTCGGATGCAAGCGGAGCAGCGGGATGGAATTGGTTGCGCATTTGCGCCTGTCGAAACAGGCTTTGATCGATCTGGTTTTCTTCTGCGGCGTTCCGATCGTGCTGGCGATGCTTTCGGCCGTTCTCGGACCGTATACGGCCATCATGGGAGGCGCCGGCGCGGCCGCCTACGTCCTCTCGCTCGCCATTGTGCCCTGGTGGCTGACCGGCCTCGTCACCCAATGGGTGAGCCAGAGGGGCCGGGGCAAACTGCCGCTTTGGCTGATCGCCGCCATCGGCGCTATCGCCTCCGGGCCGTTCGTGTCGCTGTACGTGTATGTCGTCAATTCGATCGCAGGAGACATCTGGCCCGCTCTGGGCGCCTTGCTGCCGGCGACGTTCAGCGCGGGACATATCAAATCCGCCGCCTTGTCCGAGGGGCGCGCCATCGTTCTCTGGATCGCCTTCGTCGTCATTTTCCAGGAGACGCTGGGCTGGGTGAGGTTTGCTCCGCCAAACAAGGAAGCAGGCCGCGAGGAACGCTTTCAATTGAGCGGCGCTGAATGGACGGCGGAAGACGATGCCCTGCTGCGATCGTTGATCGGTGCCGGCAAGCTGCCGAGAGTCATCGCGCTGGAAATGAAGCGAACGGTCGGGGGCGTCCGCGCAAGGACGGCCAAGCTGGGCCTTCGGAACAATCGTCTCGGCGATACGTCCGCCGACTGAAGCGGCGGGCCGGGCGGAAGATCCGGGCTGTGGTCAGTTTGCTAACCAGTGCGGCGTAGGACCAGCGCTGCTTGGTTGCCTATCCGGGGCAGGCCGTATATGAGTGCGCCCCGATGGGGCCACGTGGCGGAGTGGTTACGCAACGGTCTGCAAAACCGTGTACACCAGTTCAATTCTGGTCGTGGCCTCCACTCTACCCCCTTGAAAACCTTTAGGAAATCTAGGGCTCGATTTGTTCGCTCGGCGACCTTCCTACCACTTTGCTACCCAATGGGTTTTTGCCGGCCAGAAATCGCTGCTTTGAGGGGCTTGATCGACCGCCTTGGCGGCGTTCTCCTGCATTCCGGGAATGACGTGGCTGTACAGGTCCAGGGTGATCCCGACTTGGCTATGCCCAAGGCGCTCGCCGGCAACCTTGGGGTGGACGCCATTGGCAAGCAAATGTGTGGCGTGGGCGTGCCGTAGGGTCGTGGAATCGAAGCCTTGCCAGTTTGGTCTTTGCGATGGCATAGACCCACTGCTGGGACACGTAGATTGGCGACATCAGAGTTCCGTCTCGTTGCCCAACCACGAAATCGTCGTCTGAGAGTCGTTTCCCGAGTTTTAAAAGATCCTGGGCGCGGTGGCTGCGCAATTCGTCCTTCACGCCGCCTTACAAACCGGCGGATGGCGTCGGATCAGCTCGGCCGTTGAACGCGAGCCCCGGTAAATTGAACGATCTCCGCAGCGGAATAGACTCCTTGTGCGGGCGCGCCGGCGGGCAATTTTAGGACGCGAATGTACACGTCCTGGCCTGGCCTGATTACCGTGTCGACGCTTCCTGGTGAGGTGTTTGTAAAAGCTTGGTTTCCTACAAATGTGGTGGTGCTGCTGCCGGGCGCAACAAAAGTCGATGCACGGCTTGCGTCGGCCGCACTCACGATCTGGAAGTACGTACCACCCGCTGCCTGAGTCGTCTCAGCCGCCAATGCCGAGAGAAGGCCGCCAATAATCTGGCTGACTCGGAGCGCAACATCGGGCACCGCAAGGAAGAACTTCAAGAGGCAGCAGCTTGGCTGTAACTTGCGAGCAAGATCGAGATCGACCGCAAAGAGTAGCAGCGTTAACGATGTGCCCTTCTTCCGCGGAACTATATACGGCCCGGTCTCTTGGTTCATGAGGAAGGGATTACCTCATGATGATTTATCAAGAGAAGATCGCGCCACCACTCCCGCCACTGAGCGACGACCAACAGGTAACGCTGCTGGCCGAAGCGCTCGCCCGCGAGGATCGCTGGGTTGATAGTTTTATTGCCCGCCTAACCGATACGATCCGAGATATGAAGCACTAGCCAACTTGGAGGCCGCCTCAGCTGGCGGCCTCTTTCATCCGCTTCCCGTTCCTAACGCTCTGGAAGGCAGGCTCGCCGGTTCATGCTGGCAGGCCCTTCCTTTCGCCAGATTTCGATTGCCCCATCTGAGAAGGGATTCGTGCTCGGGAAATCGTCGACGGGGCGTGCGATGAGGTTTTTTTGGAAGTGGCGTCAACAAGACCGCGACAACATGGATGATCGCCTACAGAAGGATGATCGCTATGACATGGAAAAGGCAATAACAAGAGTAAGCGCCCGCCTGAAATTTTTAGAGGCTATTACAGCCGAACTCGTCGCGGAACTGCCACCAACCAAGCGAGCCCGCGTACTACAAAACCTTCGAGAAGCCGTTCGTGAACAGAAGATTTTTCCACCACCCACATCTGTACCGCCTGGCAAAGAGCAGGAGTATCGCGACGAAATGCGTAGAGCTGTGGAAGTTCTAATCGAAAGCAGCGAAGATAAGCTGAGGCGCCCATAAACCGATAAGCCGCCGCTGTCTCATCCCAGCGGCGGCTTTTTCGTGGGGGGCACCTTGGCGGCCTATCTTTCGCCGGATTTCGGTCACCAACATTGCGTGTTTTTGAATCTATGGGGAGAACGGACGTGGCGATAGGTACAGTGAAGTGGTTTAACGCAACAAAGGGCTATGGATTTATTCAGCCCGAAACTGGCGGCAAGGACGTGTTCGTCCATATCTCGGCCGTTGAGAGAGCCGGTTTGAGCAGTCTGAATGAGGGCGCGAGGGTAAGCTACGAAGTCGTGGCCAACCGCGGGAAAGAGTCCGCTGAGAACCTCAGGGTAGGTTGAACGTCATAGCCTGACCTTGACGCCCAATTAGGGCACACTCTCTGCCAGATAAGAACGCATAGCTTCCATGCGAGGCGACGATGTCGCACCCGTTCTGGATGATGAAATTCATCTTATTGCATTATTGCAACGGTCGCGCAGCCCAGATGCCTTTAAGTCCAACCGAGCTAAGACAGTTTCTGGAAAGGCTGCGATTGGATGCAACTGAGTTTAGGTTGCTTGGCGATCTCACGACCGATCAAAGAACAAAGGAAATGCTCGAGAGCACCACGGCCAATTTGAGCAGACTAGCCGATCAGCTTGAACAATTCATTCGAGCAATTGAGCTGCTGTTGTAGTGATTGAGCGCATGGCGGCGGCTTTTTCGTGCCCGCCGGTTCACGCTGGCGGGCTTTTCTTGGGAAGCGGCCCCGGCTTGTCTCCGCTTCACCGGGGCCGCCAACTCTCAGCTGGGGGCTTGGGGGCTGAAACAGCAGCTGAGAGCCACGACTAGACTCCCGCCGGGAACATTAGTTCCAATGTTCACAATGGAACCGACAACCGGGCATCTGCATATTAGGATTGGACTTTTAAACCCTACGGTTAGGACTCGTGAGCCCGAGGTTGTGTCATGCAGCGTCGCCGTTTCAAGAACACCCTGACTTTTCCAGATCGGCTAGCGAAGGAAGCCGATCGTCTCAGACAGGAAGCTGAGACCAAACATCCGGGCCCGGAGCAGGATGAACTACTAAGAATGGCCCGTCAGGCTGAGACCGCCGCTCACATAGATGAATGGCTTGCATCGCCCGGCTTGAGGCCGCCGAGGTAAAGGCCATGCAGGACATGAAGGCTAGTGCGGAGAAACTCCGCGGCGAAGCTGACTATGCAGAACAGATCGCGAGAAGCGCGACGGACTCAAAGAAGCACGACCTTTACCAGCGCCTCGCCGCCCATTTCAGACAACTGGCTGACGAGATCGAAAAGGTGATGGTGGCCCGGACAGAGTAGGGTCGCCTCAGTTGGCGGCCTCTTTTCATTCCAGAACCTCGTACTCAAAGCCTACGCCCTCAGGATCGTTTTCCTCGAACCAAGTTTCCGCGGCGTCCGTGGTGAAATTGAGATCCTGTTCAGGCGGCTCCGGCTTTACGACCAGCTCGGGCGCCGTGCCGAGGGGCTTGTCCGCACGATCCAGAGGGTAATGAGGGAGCGCTATGGGGATCGAGCACGTTCGTTCCGAGCATATGCGCGTCCAGGTCGGAAGACAGCGCAAGGAAATCCTACAGCTTCAAAGAGCAGGGCTCTCCACCGCTGCGGCTGAACTTCTCCTTGGAAGGATGCACGCGAAGATCGACGACCTTTGCGCCGAGCGGGATCGGCGCAAGAAGGAGGAGGGCGGTCCCACCAAAGGGCGCGTGCTTGGCGGCCGGAGTTGGTGATGCGCGAGCAACTGAAATGGTACGACAAAGGCTGACAGCTCGCCTTGGCTCGACGCGCTTTCCGAGCTGCGTCAGCGGGCCACGCGTGAAGGCCATTGCTTCCAGCATGTCCAGGCGATCACGGTCGCGATCGATCAGTACGCAGAGAAGGCGTTGGGCAACCGCGATTACTTTCTCAACAAGCCCTACGGTGCTGGCTAGCGAGACCCGCGTTCATCCAAGGGGCGACGGCAAGGTGAGCGGCCCGCGCCTTCGAGCTAAAGGCGGGCCCACAATAGAAAGAGCCGTCCGGGCGGTCACCGGACGGCTCGTTTCCGCAATTGCCGGTTCGTGACCGGTTCCATTGCTTGATTTCGGCGAGGCCGGGAAGATCGCGCGGTCTTCGGACTGGCCTCTGATCGTTCGGGTATTGAGCCCCCCGCGCGACTGACGATGAGACTAATCGATAAAATTTTAGCGACAATCGAAACAGATAATTAAGGTTACTTTCCCTGCGAAACGTCCGGCAGCTTATAACGAGATGAACTATGGACCTGTATCACAGGACGCTCGGCTGTTCGCAGACAGCTCGGTCACAAGGCTCGATAGGATTACCCACGGCCTTTGGGACTAGCGCGCCAAAGCGGGGATTGTGCCTCATCCGTGATAGGCGGCCCTTGTGGGCTTGCGCAGGCAAACCAAACCCGCGCTGGTCTATCTACGTCCCCGCTGCATACAAGTGAGAATGAATTCCTTTAGACCGCCGTGCTTGCCGGGTCTGAGGCCCATTTGGATGCCTTGCTCCCTACACCGGTCGAACCTGGCAGCACCAATAGGATTGCTCTGAATGCAGGCCGCCTTGGCTCGTCCCGGCGGTAATCCGCGGCAGCCCTGGGCAAGTGCAGCTGTTGAAAACAATGCGGCGGCGCAAACTAGCGCGAGGATGAGTGGCTTCATCGTTGCCCCTTCTTGCAGCCCGAGCAGACCAACCTACCGGCGCGCGAGAGCGCCCCACAACGGGAATTGCTTTTTAAGCAAATCAGGCTTTGGACTTCGCCTTCAAGCCGCGGTTGCTTGCTCGTGCGGCGCTCGCTCGGCGAGACGCTGTTTAAGGGCGTCGATGGTCATCTTGAGATTATGCGCCGCTCGATCAGGGCCCTTGCCAGCATTGGGTACTTGACATCAGACCGGTCGGAAACGCTGGCGCGCTCTTCTTGGGCCGCGATCTCGCATTCGATCAGTTGAACGGTGCGGACAAGATCAGCCAGTATTTCACTAATCACTGCAGTTTCGCGCGGTGTCTCAAAAACGAGGCGGCATACTCATTTGGGTGCTCCGGATGACTTAGTTCACACCTAGAGATGCGATGCCGAACAGTTGAGGCACTCCATCGCAAGTTGTTGGCCAATTATGCCCCGTAAGAACACGGTCATCGAAATCCGTGGGCCGCGGAGCTTCAGTCCCGCGCTCAAACCTGTGTACCGACTCAATGCAGAAGCGTACCTTGCACCAATGTTTGACGCATCAGCGCCGAGGAGGGCCGAAATGCGCGACGTTTCAAAACTGAAGTTCATCGGCTCGTCATTCTGCAGTCAATATCAGAGCCAGGCGAAGTTTTATATCGACGAGGCGCATGCATCGGGAATGCGTCACCTCGTGGTCGTTTATGAGAATGGTGAACACGACTTCATTGCCGGCATTCCTGACGAGTGGGCAGACGAAAACGTGCAGGACTTCATCTTCTGGCCGATGAAAAATCCGAACTCGCCCTATCCCGCATGGGAGGTGCCGGCGCGCGCCTATGGCAGTCCAATGCTCTATGCTTGGTGGAAGGGCCGCCCTCCGCTTCAGCGAGAAGCCGCTGCGCGGACTCAGAAATAGCCCGTGCATTCGCTGGCGCCGTATCCGGCTCGCATACCCAGTGCTAAGGCGCACTACCGTGTTTGCTACCCAACTCGTCGGGACGAGTTGTGACAAGCTAACATCGGACAGCATTTAGCCGCCGGATTGTTCAGACAGATCAAGGCCAAGCGGGATTGACTGGCACTGGCAAGGATGAGACTGCAAGAACTGCAAAACCGTGTACACCAGTTCAATTCTGGTCGTGGCCTCCATCCATACAATCAGTGGCTTAGACCGATCGTACGAGAAGCCACGGTAAGCGAGCCGCGATCAGCAGGTGGCGTGCCAGCCCTCGGGAAACGGCACCAGCGGCCAGGGACCCCGATTGTCATTGGCGGCACGCGGCGACGGAAAAAAGCGCTGGGTCTGGACCACGAAATCATCCTCCGGGGCTGGCGCAATGGCCGTTTGAACGGCTTCCAGCAGCAAATCGTATTCGACTTCGCTCATCGCGCTCTCCGGGGTTCCAGAGGGCGATGAAAGCAAAAGTATTTTGTTTCCAGATTGAGCGGATCGCTCGAATTTTAACGATTCGGGCGACCGCGGCAAAGCTGGTTACTAAAGTGTTGAGTTCCCCGCGCAAACACTAATCCCGTGCACGCGTGGCCAAGTGTGAGAAAAATCACATTTTGCAAAATTTGGTTCGCGTATTCGGCTGGATGACGCCTGCCTGGTCAAGGCGGGCATGATCCAGGGAGATGCGGTCATGAAGCCAAGGTTTGCACGAAGTGCGGCACTTCTCTGGCGTTCCCGCCGGGCTTCGACGCTTGGCTTCCTGCTCACGCTGATCGCGAGCGGCTCGGCCGGTGCGCAGCAAGGCACCCCCGAACAGCGCCGGGCCTGTACGCCCGACGTTTACCGCCTCTGCGCCGGCGAGATCCCGAACGCCCGGGCGATTACCGCATGCCTGCGCCGGCAGAAGTCGAGCCTGAGTCCGGCTTGTGCGGCAGTGTTCGAGCAGTGAGCATCGACTGCATTCTTACATTTCCAGTGCGGCCAGATTCTTCGGCAGCATCCGCTTGAACAGCGCCAGGAAGCGCGCGGCTTCCTTCGCGTCTAACGTGATCGCGTGGCGGACGGTTGCTGCGATCAGCGTCATGATCAGTTGCGAAAACGAGGCGAGGGCGGTCGTGGGCGTGTCGGGTGCGATACGCCGCAGCGCGTCGCTGAGCAGCCCGGCGAGATAGACGCCGTCCTCTTCGTCGAGTTGTTGCAGCGCCCGGTCGGCCTGCGTTGCTTGCCAGATGTCGCGCATGACAGGCACGTCCATGAACATCTGATAGTAGCTGTCGGTAATGCGGCACAGGGCCGGATGCAGATCCCGGGCGTTCCTGACCGCGGCGAGGTCGCGCCGGACGCAGTCGCGCCCAACCGCGTTGTAGCGTTCCGCGAGCGTGCCGATGATCGCGGTCTTATCCGGAAAGTATTGGTAGAGCGAGCCGAACGGCACGCCGCTGCGTTCGACGACGTCGCTCATGCGGAAGGCTTCGCTGCCTTTTTCAGCCATCAGCTCGGCCGCGCTTTCGAGAATTTTCTCGAACCGCTCGCGGCTGCGCTGCTGGGTCGGGACGAGGCGCGCCAGTCCCGCTGCTCCCCCTTCGGCGGTCTTCTGTCCGGCTTTTCCCCGCGGCATCGGTCCTCTCACATAAAAGCGACTTGACGTTACTAATACGAGAGTTTATCGGGTTTAGCAAATACGAGCTATTCTCGTATTGTGTTCCGAAAGGATGATCCATGTCAGAACTTCCGATCCTGATTATCGGCGGCGCGGGCAAGACCGGTGCGCGCGTCAATGCGCTGCTAAGGGCGCGCGGCGTGCCGACGCGGCCGGTGTCGCGTTCGACGTCGGTGCCGTTCGACTGGACCCGGCCCGAGACCTGGCCGGCCGCGCTTGCCGGCGTCTCGATGGCCTACGTCACCTATCAGCCGGATCTGGCGGTCGAAGGCGCCAGTGATGCAATCGCGGAGGTCAGCCGGCTGGCGCGCGAGAACGGGCTTGAGCGCGTCGTATTGCTGTCGGGCCGCGGCGAGCCGGGTGCGCAGCGGGCGGAGGCGGCGCTTCAGCAGTCCGGCGTTCCCTGGACCATCGTGCGCGCAAGCTGGTTCGACCAGAATTTCTCGGAAGGCTATCTGCTCGACGGCGTGCTGGCCGGTGAGATCGCCATGCCGGCCGGCGCCGTGCCTGAGCCGTTCATCGACGCCGACGACATCGCCGAGGTCGTCGTCGCCGCGCTGACGGATCGGCGTCATGCCGGCAAGCTTTATGAGATGACGGGGCCGCGCGCGCTGACTTTTGCGCAGGCCGTGGCCGAGATCGCCCGTGCTGCGGGGCGGCCGGTGCACTATCGGCAAATCGATTCGGTGGAATTTGCCGACGGCATGCGGCCCCATGTGCCCGAGGAACATATCGCGCTTCTGCTCGAGTTGTTCACCGTCGTGCTCGACGGACGCAATTCTGATGTGGCGCACGGCGTCGAACAGGCGCTCGGCCGTCCCGCGCGGGACTTTGCCGAGTATGCCCGCCGAACCGCGGCGACCGGTGTCTGGAGGGCATGATCATGCTGCAGATGTTGATGGTCGGCCTGCTGTGGTTTTCCGCTGTTGGATGCGGCCTGCTGGCCGGTCTCTATTTCGCGTTTTCGGCCTTCATCATGACGGCGCTTGGCCGCATCGGGCAGGCGGCAGGCATCGCGGCGATGAATGCGATCAACGTCGCGATCGTCCAGTCGCTGTTCCTGCCGATCTTTCTGGCGACGACGGCTGCGAGCGCAGCGCTGGCGGTGACTGCGCTGTTGCGCTGGGGCGAGCCCGGCGCGATGGCGATGGCGGCCGGCGGCGCGCTCTATGTGCTCGGCATGTTCGCCGTCACGATGATCTTCAACGTGCCCCTGAACAACGCGCTTGCGGCGGCCGACCCCGCAAGCCACGAGGCCGCCTCGCTGTGGGCGCGCTATCTGACGGACTGGACGTTGTGGAACCACGTGCGGACGGTCTCATCCACGGCGGCTTGCGCGCTGTTCATTGCCGCGATCGCAGCGCGGTAGGGCCAAAGATGCGACAAACAAAAAGCCGCCCGGATCAGGGGGTGGCTTTCGAATTGTTTTCAGCGCGTGAGATCAGGCGGCCGTAAGAGCGCTTCCATTTCGCTTGCGGCGATAGGCCATGAAGCCGACGCCAGCGAAGCCGAGGATCATCATCGCCCAGGTCGACGGTTCCGGGACCGGAGGGGCAGCTATCACGTCCTTGAAGTCTTCCACAATCTTGAGCGTCGACGTCTTGCCTTCAGGGTTCGTGCAGGGAGGCCGTCGATGCGGGTCGGCGACTGCACCAGAAAAGATATTCGGCAAAGCGACTCGGCGAGGCTCGTCGGCTCAAGCCGGCATACCCCCACAAGGGATTTAAATACCGCCCCCGGGCCCTCCGCCGCGCCGTCATCTTGGTCCTTGAGCGCCGGCCCCGGCTGACGACCGCGGAGATCGCGTCGTGCGCCTATTGCTACGGCGGCCCAATCTGTCGGCCGGGCTGGCGTACTCCGAACGAGTTGGAGATGCAGGCGACCTATCGCGCGGTCCGCCACTTGGTCGCCACCGGCAGGGTCCTGTACGTCGGCAGAGCCCGTCGCGCGCGCGGTCGGCGCACTCACAAGGTCTACACGCTAGCCAAACCCCGGGCGGGCCGATGACTGACACACTTTCGGCCATTCATCCGAGATATGGACGCCGCGGCTGCCAGCCATTGAATCCCTTGGCGCTCACTTGCGCGCTCTGAGCACGCCGCATCAGATCGCCAGGGATGCGGATCGGTTGGTGATTTTTGTAGGTGAAGCTGCACGCTCTACTAGTGCGTCGGGTGCGGACACTTGTCGAGAGCACGTCTTCGGAGCAGTTGAAGGTTTCCGCTATCGTTCGGCGGCCAAGAAATACACCAAGGTCTATCCCTATGAGGCTGGTGGTGGCGTCGGCACGAGCATCGCCGAGTTCCTCGCCGGCAATGCCAAGCGTCGGCCGGATCACTACGCCGCCACCGATCGTGTTTCATGAAGGCTCTGGCAAGGTGATGAACGATTACAGCTAGTTTGAGATGCTGAATGATATCGTTCAGCAGGAGCCGGCGACATCGCTGAACGCCGAACAAATGGGATCGGCCGCCGCGATCGTAATCGTCATGGGCAAAGCCTTTGCGCCCGATGCGCGGATGAAGAATATCCTCAACGAGGCAGCCGTGGCGGGCAACGCCGCGCGTGACCCCCTCCGGTGATTCGTTGTTCAACGATCACCCTTTGACATATTCGATGTCGGGCGTCATCCACCGCATCATTTTGCGTCGGTTTGACTGGACCACGGCGACTTCCGGTCTGGCCCCGGTGAACGGACATTAGGATAGCGGGATCGAAATAAATAACCGACGGCTGTATGAGCGATCTAAAGGCCGCTTGCATCAAATGCCAATGGTGCAGCCGAATTTGAGGAGGACCGAATGCAATCGGTGCTAAAATTGCATTGCAGTAGAGGCGCTCAAACTCTTCGATCGCTATTTAATTGTCATTTAATTTATATTTTAGTTTAATTGGTGCTTTTAATGTGGTATTTTAATGGCATTCGTTTAATTCAGGGCGCTGAGATTAGATCGGCTTCCGAGATTTTGACGAACTCGTTTTGATGGCAGGAGGTGCCCGACGACAATCGATTTGCGCTCTGTGAACCCTTTACTCGGAGAAAAATTATGGAGCAGAACAGTTCTCATTCGACACGCATCACAAAGTCCGGCTCAATCAGCTTCGGCCGTTCGAAAGCAGATTGTTTGATTTGCAGCATCTCTGCATACGGTGCCGCCCTTGATATTGCTGGAGATGAAAAGATTCCCGACGAATTCTCGCTGACTGTCATTCCGAACGGTGGCCCGCGTCGCTGTTCAGTCGTCTGGCGTAAAGAAAAACGTATCGCCGTCGCATTCTATTGATACGTCACCAACTCATGCGGATGCAGGTGGAAGACCTTAGGGCAATAAGAGCGCATTCTTGCTGGCGAGAAGTAGTGCCTCGCGTTTGCATCGGCGACGACGAGCGGCACATTTGAACTTCCTCGAAATCCGCGAAGGTCCGGTGTACTGTGCTCTCAAGCGAAGCTGCTCGACGTGGTGTCCGAGATGCTGGTGACGAAACATGGATCCATGGTCACTGATTTCATCGCGAGGGAAGCGCGCTTTGGCGCCCGGAAATGCGGGTCCCTCGGCGTGGTTCTGTCGCGCGGCGAGGGCGTCTTTGTTTGAGATACGCAGGGCCATCGCTACCTCGATTGCCTCTCCGCCTATTCCGCGGTGAATCAGGGCCACTGTCACCCGAAGATCTTGGCCGCGATGGCCATTTTCGGCAGGGTTGAGTTGTTCCTAGCCGAAGCCACTTTCCGTTGCGCAGACCTGACATTCGGTCGCCAGGGTTTAGAAGCGCAGCATTCCAAACATGAAAAGTAGAGCGACCGTGATCAAGGCCGAGAGCAAGAGCGATCCAAGACAGCCCAACCGGTTGGAAAAGAAGAAAAACACTCCTCGTTACGCCTCTCTGCCGAGTACTATCTACCCGGGCGCATGACAACCTTGATGACGCCGTCTTCCTTGTCGCGAAACTTCTTGTACATGGCCGGCGCGTCTTCGAGGCTCGCCGGATGCGTGACAACGAAGCTCGGATCGATATCACCGGCTTGGATAAGTTTCAGGAGCGGCTGGGTGTACCACGATTGTGACATTCTTGATGGTGTTCTTGATTTAAAATTCCCAGAACCGCGACAGCGCCGCGATCCAGGTCAAGCTGGATGAACTGATCCGCGTCAGTACGGCTCGTAATTCCTTCGTTGGAATTGAACATCTGACCGATGACGAACTCGAGGAAATCCGGACCAAGTGCGAAACCCGCGCACAGGCAGAAAAAACCGGCCAGGTCTCCGTTGAGAAAACTGGCGAAAAGGCGAGGCGGGCGGCCGACAGAGCGGTAGGATCGTGACTACGCTAATCCGCAGTGGGACGAACGCGAGATACTCCGGCACGGCCACGCGCAACATCGAATCCATTTTGAAACGGGAGAAAGAGGACCAGGAGGAGTTATCGCCCTACCATCGTGTGTCGCACGCCATCGGTTGGTTTGTCGGCACCGTGTATTTCGTGGTGTCGGCCAGGAACGGGAGGAAGCTACAGCGCGTCGTGGTGTGAATAAACGCCAGGATGGCGGAGGCCCATCGAAGTCTGAGGTGCCCATCCACGCCCAGCAAGACGGCGTCCCGATCCAGAACGAAGGAACTCATTCTGTGGTGAAGCGCGGCCGCGGGGATGAGCGGGAATCGCCCGCTCCAGTCGTAACTATTCCGGGTCCATTACCGTACCCGGTTGCCCTCACACAGTACAAATTAAACGTGATTAGACATCGTGCAACTTTTGATTTAACTATTCGCTATTGCCTTGGATTTAATTGGCTCGCTCTTTTTCGGGCTACAAAAAGCAAAAAGGGACACACTGCTCAACTTAGACATGAAGAATCCAATGGTCGAAGCCCAATCCCAAGCCGCTTCTGATCGGCGGAATCTCCTTAGCCGCCTGCGGAAAATTCGCAGTGATTACATTCCGGCGGCGAGAGCGATGTAGACCGGTAATCGATAGGGGCCGGTGGCGGGCTAAGCTTGAACTTTGGGCGGGGCGTAATGTTATTATTGAATTTCCATTTATTTCGCGCTTTGCGGAATTGGATTTCGACGCTGGGCTTTGGCTGACGTCGTTGTTCGGATACCAAGGAGGAAAATATGGCGAATACCAATCAAACAAAAAGCCAGGCCGTTCAGCAATTGATGCAAGCTGAGTTTTTTGCAGATTCCGCGGTTTTCGATTGGCTTTCCCTTATTGATCCCATCAACGGTTTGATCATTGGCACCAGACATGACGATGTCCTTAGCGCACAGGATGACGGCGATATTGTCTTGGGCCTTTCCGGCAATGATCGCTTAAGCAGCGCATTCAACCGGACAGCATTGATCGGCGGTAGCGGCAACGACACGTTAACAACCACCGTTGTTGTCCCGCTGCAGGGCGAAGCGCCTGTGCGCGGACTTGCCATTCAGTCCGGCGGTAACGGCAACGACGACCTCGATGCGACCGTCACTCTTCAGGGTGGGAGCACGCCTCAGAGTACGGAGCCAACCGCAGATGTGCTACTCGATGGCGGCAGCGGGAACGACACCATCAACGCCACGGCAAATGTGACGCTACCTGTCTTTGGAATTGTGACCGTCAGAACCGATGTGATCGGTGGAAGCGGCAATGATACCATTGATGCCCATGCCGATGGCCGTAACGCTATCGGAACCAGTATCGCCATGAACACCGTCGACGGCGGCTCCGGCAACGACCACGTTACGGCTCATGCCGAAACGGAATTTTCTGCGACCCGCGGCATAGCCAGCAACGTACTGTTCGGTGGTAGCGGCAACGATTTCCTGGATGCGTCCGCTGAGGGACGATCCAATTCCACCGAGTCGGTAACAAATGAGCTTCACGGTGGTCAGGGCAATGACATATTGCATGCGTCGAACCTGACAAACTCCAATAGTGGTACGCCGGTTGGTATCAACCAGCTGTGGGGCGATGATGGCAACGACACCCTCGATGCGACTCATTCCACCGATGGCGAGAACACCATTACGGATGTCACGAACTATCTGGATGGCGGGAGAGGTAATGATAACCTGACTGCGAACTCCACTGCGCTTGGCGGGTTTGTTCGTGCCCTCAATCAACTCGAAGGGGGCGATGGAAAAGACAGCCTCACGGCAAATCTCCACGCTGAAGCTCACGGTGGCCTTGGTCTCGGGCAGGATCTCTTCAATGTCGCCAATGTCCTGAATGGCGGTTCCGGAGATGACCAGCTCTCTGCGTTTCTTTCGGCAACTCCCGATTTTGCGGTTACAGACAATTCTCTTGCCGAGAATCGTCTGGATGGCGGCGCCGGAAACGACGTGCTGGCCGCAACCGTTGAGTCAGATTCTATAGGATCGAGCTTCCTCAGCGGCGGTGCGGGCAATGATCAACTCACCGTCTTTGGTGGGGCAGAGAACGTCCTCGATGGAGGCGATGGCAACGACACGCTCACGAGCGGCATCGGGAACGACGCTATGTTTAGCGGTTGCGGCGCGGATACGTTCGTCTTTGCCGCCCAGAACGGGCATGATACGGCCGATTTTGAAAAAGGGCGAGATAAAATCGACCTTACGGCTTTGGCGACAAATGACATCCACGACTTTGGCGACCTGAATATCGAGGTGACCGGCGGAAACACCATCATTCACTTTGATGCAACTAATGACCTCACGATCGCGGGCGTTGAGGACCTCACCGCAGGTGATTTCTGGTTCACCTAAGGGTTTAAGCTCACCACCATGAAAGAGCGGATTCTAAGTGCTTCCGGCACGTCTGGCGATCAACCGATCTACCTCCTCGCGCGCGGAGGCGGATTATGCCTGCGCTGGTGTTAGTTTTCCGCGCCGCCCGTGATTGGTATCTCCATGGCCAACGGGAGCCCGTCTGGCTTCGGATGCGCCCTTCCCAAATAGACGCTGCTGGATAAAGGCGGTTTCATAAGGCACACGCGAACGCTGTTTTTCGCCTTTGAGGCGAAGCCCCTTGAATCCGGCAAATCCAGACGGCGACGGTTACTCATCTCCTTTAACATTCGGCTCAACTGCCCAATATCTTTATTGGCCGTCTTTGCTTCGACGCGGTCCCTTGCCACCCGGTCGGTCCACCAATCGATGTATCCAAGCCATCGTCGAGCTTGATCTCGTTGATGGGCTTGTCGCCCACGACTTTTACAAATCGTTCAGCCCGCTCGAACCCTCCCATTCCGCCAAATTCGATGCTGGTTGGGTGAGAAATCCCGTACTTCATGTTTTGTTAGGTCGACGTACTCAACGAATAGGTTGGACAACAGGAAGGGCGGTCATTTTTGGGTGCCCGGGGGAGGTCGTCCATGGCCCACCGTATTCACCAGCTGAGTACCGAGACGGACACTGGGCCTACATGCGCCAGCAGCACGAGATCGGTCGCTACTGGACACTCATCGGTTACATGGATGCATTTAAGCGCGGCGGTGAGTACCTAGACGTCGGCTGCGGGGACGGAGTTCTGTTCGAGCGCTTCAAGCCGCTCGGTTATCAGCGCTATGTCGGAATTGACATCTCTCATGTAGCGATTGAGAAGCTCCGTCTCCACAACGACGATCGCACGAATTTCACTCAGGCCGACGGCGACGTGCACGAGGCCGCCGGCCGTTTCGATGTCATCATCTTCAACGAGTCTCTTTACTACTTGCGCGACCCTGTCCGGTCGCTCGAGCGTTACGCCCAGTCGCTCAAACCGGGCGGCTGCATCATCGTCTCGACGTACACGGCGTCGCGGCGATCGAGAGCAGTATTGCGGGAGGCGAAGCGAGGGTTCGAGGTGCTCGACGAGGCCAAGACGACTCAAGGGCCAATGTCTTGGCTTTGCACAGTACTGAAGCAGTCAAAGGCGGGGGCAACTTCGCTGGGAGTTTTATTTTGGCTCAGTGGGGTTGTGGCACTAGTTGAGCAGTGATCGATACGAATTGGTCGCGACATGCGACTTCACGGGAGGCTTTCATGCTGGCATGGTTCACAAAGACCGCCCACTTGCCGTCATAGATCCGTAATTTTACGGCACCGAACCTTCCGCCGGTTCCAACACTTGGATATCGTGGAAAGGCGCGGGGCAAATCGTGGGGGTGCGTGATGACGGGTCACACTCAATTGGCAGCAACACCACGCGACCGCTTTCTCAAGGCGGCGCAAAAGGAACTGATCGCCTTCGAGCGTCGGGAACGTGAATTTCGAAAAACGGAACGCGAGGAACGAGCTGCAAAGCTGCAGCTTCCGCTCGACAAGGTCGTGACCAACTAGGTCCACGGAGGCCGCCAACCAGTTGGTGGCCTCCCCCCTCGTCTTGCTCGGCGAGAGTTTTTCTTGTCGAGTTCGAGCTTCCTAGTGTCCTAAGTTGAACTTGCTGGTGTCCTAATTCTCAATCGCGAGGAAACGGCCATGAGTGCAGTTGAGGTTTTCGCGATTTATGTGATGCCCTTCTTGATCATTGGCTTGGCAATTCGGTTCTTGATGAAGCGATATTCCGTCGATCTGCCTGATGTCGAAAAGCAGGTTGGCCCCAAACCAAGGCGCAGGTTTCTCTTGGGGGCTTGGCGCACCGAAGATTAGGGCCGCCTCAGTAGTGTTGACGTAGACAAACACGGTCATTGGTCCCTCTTGAGCTTGCGCTTCCCCCAATGGGTATCTTTGCGCTCGGGATTGAACACTCGCTCGACACCACGGTTCAGCGCTTTCATGACCCCAATCCGCGCCATCATCGTGGGCCCGCCGCGGCTGCAAAGTAACAGCACCTCGATCGCCGTTTGCCATTCCGGCAAGTCGGATTCTTTCTTCGGCAGCTTGGTGATGTAGTCGGCCGCGTCCTTCAGCGTGAGCAGCTTCCGGCCGTCGGGCAATATGATGGGATCCCTCAAACGAGGCAGACCAGGGCAATTTGCTGCTCAAAATGAAGATGCGCCCGTCGGGCGATCATTCCGCTGCTATATTCACTCCGGGAAAAACTGGCAATTTTTTTCGAGGCTACGTTACTTTGTGAACAGACGATCACCGCGCCGTCTTGTTCAATTCCGCCATTGCCTACATCCGAATCCATACTTGCGAAGTTAGCCCGGCATGCCGCGCCGGGCTTTTCGTTGCGCCGATCCCTTTAGGCTTAAGGCAATGATCTTGGGTGTCCGGTGCCAGCGCCGCCCATACCTAGCGGCTTGTCATTTCGTTCATGTTTTTTACTATTCTCCGCCTTATGGAAAGCAATCGTGAAATCGAGATCCTGTTCAGGCGGCTCCGGCTTTACGACCAGCTGGGGCGCCGTGCCGAGGGGCTCGTCTGCACAATCCAGAGGGTAATGAAGGAGCGCTATGGGGATCGAGCACGTCCGTTCCGAAATCGAGCACATGCGCGTCCAGGTCGGAAGGCAGCGCAAGGAGATCCTGCAGCTTCAAAGGGCAGGGCTCTCTACCGCCGCGGCTGAACTTCTCCTTGGAAGGATGCACGCGAAAATCGACGATTTTTGCGCCGAGCGGGATCGGCTCAAGAAGGAGGAGGGCGGCCACACGAAGGGGCGCGTGCTTGGCGGTCGGAGTTGGTGATGGGCGAACAACTGAAATGGTACGACGATAAAGCCGACAACTCACCGTGGCTCGACGCGCTCGCGGAGCTGCGCCAGCGCGCTACGCGTGAAGGCCATTGCTTCCAGCATGTCCAGGCGATCACCGTCGCGATCGATCAGTACGCGGAGAGGGCGCTCGGCAACCGGGACTACTTTCTCAACAAGCCTTACGGCGTGGGTTAGCGCACATGAAACGAGCGCTCATGGCGGCGTCAGATGCCGCAGTCCATTACAAGCCAAAGAAGGGCGGTTATCGACGCCGCACGATCGCTCGCGGATTTAAGCCGGTTAGAATGAAGCGCCTATCCGACGCGAGCTGCGCTAAATCAGCGTGGGGCGGGGCGCCAAGAAGGTACGGCGCAGACTTCCGCGCTCGGTTGGACCTTGGGCAACTGGACCAAGGCCTTTCGCGTAAGCATTTGCAACTGCGACATTCAAGTGGCCCCTAATGTGGCCCGATGCTAAAAAAGCGCCTCTCGGCGGCCTTCCAAAACTCATCTAACTATCTGAATTCATTTGGCTCCCCGGGCTGGATTCGAACCAGCGACCATTCGATTAACAGTCGAATGCTCTACCGCTGAGCTACCGAGGAACAGGCGAACAAAGGTTCGCGAGCGGGGAGCGTATAACAAAGCCTTTCGGGCTTGCAAAGGACCAAATCACCGGCGGCGCGCTTAGGTGAGGCGGGCCCGGAAAGTCCCTGCGCTACAACGATTTGTCGTCCTTTTCGCCCCCCAGGCACGCGGTGGCCGGAACCGGGCCTGTGCAATTCCGTCATACACAGGTGTGATGGACCGGGCCGCCAATTCGACTAAATCGCCCAAAAGGCTCGGTCGTGCCGGGTTTCACGGGAGCTGATTCGATGCCAGCCACTGCAACCGACCTGATCCGCGCGGTACCTTCGATCGTGCCAAGCGACATTCCCGCCATGAGTGACGACGAATGCCTGCTTCGGCTCGCGCAAGCCGTTGAAGCGCATGATACCGAGCATCTGGACGAAGTCGCGCGGCTGATCGCCCGGCTCGCCGTGACGATCGAGTAGGCGGCTTTCCCGCGTCACCGGCGGCGGCGCGGCAACAGCCGCCCGCATGTTGCGTTTTGCCGACGCTTGTACCAAAGATGACCCCGGTTTCAGCTCTCGGTTCCAGTTCTCTTGCGGCCACGCCGCATGCTCTCAGGGTCTTAGCCTATGTCCGGTTTTGCGACCGCGCGCCAGAAAATGGTCGATGGTCAGGTGCGTCCGAGTGACGTGACCGATATCCGAATTATCGATGCCATGCTGGCGGTGCCGCGCGAGGCCTTCGTTCCCGACAACAAGCAGGCTCTGGCCTATCTGGACCTCGATCTCGACGTCAGTGAAGGCGGCGCGGCCAAGCGGTTCCTGATCAAGCCCGTGGTGCTGGCGAAGATGCTGCAGGCGGCTGACATCAAGGAGAGCGACCGCGTCCTGGTGGTCGGCTGCGCCACCGGATACGCCGCCGCCGTGATCGCCCGGTTCGCCTCCCAGGTGGCCGCCACCGAGAGCGATTCGGCGCTGGCGGCGAAGGCGCAGGCCGTTCTGGCCAGCAACGGCTGTGGAAACGTGACGGTCCGCTCCGCGGCGCCGGCCGTTGGAGACCCGGCAGGCGCGCCTTACGATGTTATCGTGCTGAACGGCGCAACCGAGATCATTCCGGAGCAGCTCTACGGGCAATTGCAGAGTGGCGGCCGCTTGGTGGGCGTTTTTGCGACGTCACGGCCGGCGCGGGCCACCCTCGTGACCGCTTCGCATGGCGATTTCGGTCACCGGACGCTGTTCGATGCTGCCGCCCCGGTACTGCCTGGCATGGAACGTGTTCCAGCCTTCGTTTTCTAGCGTTTTGCCCCTTCCACGCCCAATATTCGCCCTCTGTAGCCAGCTAAATCCCCTTCGAAATCAGAAGTGTGGCCCGATTGCCCCACGTGAAGAGTTTCGACGGCGTTTGCTTGCGGGGTGGTTCCGTCCAGCCTACGTGCGGAATAAGGTGAGCCGGGACTCACTTCGAGTGAAGCGACGTTCGGTTAATGATCATGTGCGATCATGGTTGTGGGCCGGGCGAACCAAAATGATTGGATTGCTTGGGATGCGTGGGGTGAAGGCATTTGCCGGGGCTGCGGCTTCGGCCCTTCTATTAGTATGCATGGGCTCGACGCCCGTCTTGGCCGATACGATCGAGGCAGCGCTGGTGCGCGCCTATCAGAACAATCCGCAGCTCAATGCGCAGCGTGCGCAGGTGCGCATCACCGACGAGAATGTGCCGCAGGCGCTGTCGGGCTACCGCCCGAAGGTCGCGGTCACGGCGAGTGCAGGCTACCAATATACGGATTCGCTGAGCACGCAGGGCGGCACTCCCACGCAGCTCGTTAAGACCAATATTCACGGCGCCAATCCGCCGCGCAGCGTCGGCGCGACCATCACGCAGACGCTTTTCAACGGCCAGCAGACCGCGAACCGGACGAGAGCAGCCGAGGGCCAGGTTTCCGGCGCGCGCGAAGCGCTGCGGGCACTCGAACAGAGCGTCCTGCTCAGCGGCGCCACGATTTACATGGACTATCTGCGCGATTCGGCGATCGTCGAGGTGCAGAAGAGCAACGTTCGCGTGCTCGAGCAGACGCTCAAACAGACGCGCGACCGCTTCAATGTCGGCGAAGTCACGCGGACCGACGTCGCGCAGTCGGAAGCCCAGCTCGCCGCCGGCAAGACGCAGCTCTTGACCGCGGAAGCCAATCTGACGACGACGCGATCGAACTTCCGCCGCATCATTGGCAACGAGCCGCAAGCGCTCGCGCCGGGCTCGCCGGTCGATCGCTTCCTGCCATCGACGCTGCCGGCCGCCGTCGAACTCGGCCTGACGCAAAATCCGAACGTCACTGCGGCGATGTTCGGCATCGACGTCAGCTACCTCCAGGTCAAGGTGGCCGAAGGCGCGCTGTTGCCGACCGTCACGCTTCAGGCCTCGGTGCAGCAGTCCTATGAGCAGAGCCTGATCCAATACAGGTCGTTCGGCGCGTCCGCGATCACGCAACTCAACGTTCCGATCTATCAGGGCGGCGCTGAATATTCGCTGATCCGCCAGTCCAAGGAAACGGCGGCGCAGCAGCGCCTCGTTCTCGACCAGACCCGCGACCAGACCCGTGCCAACGTGGTCACGGCATGGGGACAGCTGGTGGCCGGCAAGGCGCAGGTGCAGTCCGCCCAGTCGCAGGTGGCGGCGTCCGAAATCGCGCTGAACGGCGTGCGCGAGGAAGCCAAGGCCGGACAGCGCACCACGCTCGACGTGCTGAACGCGCAGCAGGCGTTGGTCAATGCGCGCGTCGCGCTCGTCACCGCGCAGCACGATCGCGTGGTTGCGTCATACTCGGTTCTGAACACGATCGGACGGCTGTCGCCAATGGTGCTCAACCTGCCGACCACGGTCTATGACCCGAGCGTGCACTATCACCAGGTGCGCGATAGCTGGGCCGGTGTTCGTACACCCGACGGCCGCTGATCTCCGAGCCGATTTCCGCACAGTCGGGATGAAATCGTCGCCCGGCGCCTGAAGCGCCGGGCGCTTTGCTTGCAATCAATTGTGGCCATGACGTACCGTTTCTGGGGCGAGCTGAGCGATTCGTGGCCCGCGTCCTTGCATCTCATGGACGCGGGTCGGGGTTGCCTTGAGGGGAGCAGGACCGCCGCGCGATGCAGCGGGCGGGCTTGATCTGGGGACAAGTCGGGCTTGTGCGATGAAAATCCCGGCCTGCATATCCGGAACCGGCAATTCCTTCGTGGCTTTGGTGTAAAATGGTTTCGATGTGGAGTCGGAGATGACGCAACCTGCAAAGGTCCAAGAGCCCTCGATGGAGGAGATTCTGGCGTCGATCCGTCGCATCATTGCCGATGACGAGGCGAAGCCTGCTTCTGCTGAAAAGGCGGCGAGCCCGCCCGCTGCCGCAAAGCCGGCCGTGATGAAGGATATCCCGCCGTCGGCGATTGCTCCGGCGCCGAAGCTGGCTGCCGCGCCGAAGCCGGCCCCGCCAGCGCCGCCACCACCGCCGCCGCCTGCACCCGAACCGGTCGTCAGCAACAACCAGGACGACATCGACGCGATGCTGGCGAGCCTCGATGCGGCGACGCCGGAGGCGGATATCAGGCCGGCGCAACCCGAGGCCGACGTGTTCGAACTCACCGACGAGATGGCGCTGCCTGATCCGGCACCGCCGGCGGCCTCATTCAACAAGATCGAGCCGGCGGACGACATCGAGTTCAGCGAAGCCAAGGCGTCACGCCGCCAGCCGGCCTATGAGCCGCCGTTCGAGAGCGCTGCGCCGGCACGACCAATTTTATCGCATTCGACCGTCTCCGCCGTCGAGTCCGCGTTCAATTCGCTGGCCAATACCGTGCTGAGCAACAATGCGCGGACGCTGGAGGATCTGGTCAAGGAAATGCTGCGGCCAATGCTGAAATCCTGGCTCGACGACAATTTGCCGGGATTGGTCGAGCGGATCGTCAAGGCCGAAATCGAGCGGGTTTCGCGCGGCGGGCGGTAACTCCAAGGCTGCGTCAAGGCAGCCTCGTCGGGAGTCGATCGGGACCCCATTCCTACCTTCAAACCGGCGTTACCGCGGCTCTCCGCTGCCCCCGGGACCGAGTTGTCAGGTTGACTTGAGGCGCTGTGGCGGCTTTCTAGGGGCGGCCCGGCGTCGATCACATCCAAACCGGGCGCTACCACGTTGATTTGATTTAAATTCTTTGAGCGGACCGGCGACGGATTTGCTCAAGAGCGCCCCCTACATCCCCAATTTGCAGTGCCATGATCGAGAAAAACTACCAGCCCGCCGATATCGAGAGCCGCATGTCCCGGATCTGGGAGGAGAGCGGCGCGTTCAAGGCCGGCCGCCCGGAACGAAAGGACGCCGCGCCGTTCACCATCGTGATCCCGCCGCCGAACGTGACGGGCTCGCTGCATATGGGCCACGCGCTGAACAACACGCTGCAGGACATTCTCTGCCGCTTCGAGCGCATGCGCGGCCGCGACGTGCTGTGGCAGCCTGGCACCGACCATGCCGGCATCGCGACCCAGATGGTGGTCGAGCGGCAATTGATGGAACGGCAGGAGCCGGGCCGCCGCGACCTGGGCCGCGCCAAATTCCTCGAGCGCGTCTGGCAGTGGAAGGCGGAGAGTGGCGGCGTCATCGTCAATCAGTTGAAGCGCCTCGGCGCCTCCTGCGACTGGTCGCGCGAACGCTTCACGATGGACGAGGGCCTGTCGCGCGCGGTCGTGAAGGTGTTCGTCGAGTTGCACCGCGCAGGGTTGATCTACAAAGACAAGCGACTGGTGAACTGGGATACGAAACTGCTCACCGCGGTCTCCGACCTCGAAGTGCAGCAGATCGAGGTCAAGGGAAGTCTCTGGTACCTGCGCTATCCGATCGAGGGCAAGAATTTCAGCCCCGATGATGCCTCCACTTTTGTTGTCGTGGCGACGACGCGGCCCGAGACGATGCTCGGCGACACCGCCGTTGCGGTCCATCCGGACAACGAACGCCTCGGACATCTGATCGGCCAGCATGTGATCCTGCCGCTGGTCGGCCGCCGCATCCCGATCATCGGCGACGACTACGCCGATCCCGAGAAGGGTTCGGGCGCGGTCAAGATCACGCCGGCGCACGACTTCAACGACTTCGAGGTCGGCAAGCGGCATGACCTGCCGCGGATCAACGTGTTTGATCAGGAAGGCTGCCTGAACCTCGTGGGCAACGAGGATTATTTGCGCGGCTTGCCGGAAGGTTCGGAGCAACTGGCCGAAGAGCTGCACAACGTCGAACGCTTCGCCGCGCGCAAGAAGCTCGTGACCCGGCTGGAGGATTTCGGCTTCCTGGAAAAGGTCGAGCCGAATACGCATATGGTGCCGCATGGCGACCGCTCCGGCGTGGTCCTTGAGCCCTACCTGACCGACCAGTGGTATGTCGACGCCAAGACCATGGCACAGCCGGCGATCGCCGCCGTGCGCTCGGGCGCGACCAGCTTCGTGCCGAAGAACTGGGAAAAGACCTATTTCGAATGGATGGAAAACATCCAGCCCTGGTGCATCTCGCGCCAGCTCTGGTGGGGTCACCAGATCCCCGCATGGTACGGCCCTGACGGCAAGGTGTTCGTCGCCGAGACCGAAGAGGAAGCCGTCGGCAACGCGCTCGGCTACTACGTCGAGCAGGAAGTCATCACGGAAGAGCAGGGGCGCGAGATGGCGGAAGATCCCGCCAGGCGCGAGGGCTTCATCACGCGCGATGAAGACGTGCTCGACACCTGGTTTTCCTCCGGGCTGTGGCCGTTCTCGACGCTCGGCTGGCCGGACGAAACGCCGGAAGTAAAGCGCTATTACCCGACCAACGTCCTCGTCACCGGATGGGACATCATCTTCTTCTGGGTCGCCCGGATGATGATGATGGGCCTGCATTTCATGAAGGACGCGCCGTTCTCGACGGTCTACATCCACCGCCTGGTTCGCGACGAGAAGGGCGCGAAGATGTCGAAGTCGAAAGGCAACGTCATCGATCCCCTCGGCGTCATCGACGACTTTGGCGCGGACGCGCTGCGCTTCGCGCTGGCGCGCGGCGCGGCCCATAGCCACGACATCAAGCTGTCGCCGCAACTGGTCGAAACCAATCGCAATTTTGCGACCAAGCTGTGGAACGCCTGCCGCTTCGCCGAGATGAACGGCTGCGAGCAGCCCGCGGGCTTCGACCCGACGAACGCGAAGGAGACCCTGAACCGCTGGATCGCGCATGAGACCTCGCGCGCCACGCGGGAGGTGACCGAGGCGATCGAGGGCTATCGCTTCAACGATGCCGCCAATGCGATCTACCGCTTCGTCTGGAACGTCTATTGCGACTGGTATGTCGAACTCGCAAAGCCCGTGTTGATGGGCGAGGAGGGGGCCGCCAAGGCCGAGACCCGCGCCATGACCGCCTGGGCGCGGGACGAGATCCTCAAACTATTGCATCCGTTCATGCCCTTCATCACTGAAGAGCTCTGGGCGGTGACGGCGGAGCGCGACGGCCTGCTGGTGCTGGCCGAATGGCCGCGCAAGGCGAGCTCGGTGACCGCTGAACAGATCGCTTCGATGGCGCTGGCAGGACCCGGCGATCCGCTGATCGCGCCGGTGATGGCCGCGCTCGACGCCGGCGATTTCAGCGATCCCGCGGCTGAGGCTGAAATCGGCTGGGTGGTCGATCTCGTCACCGCCATCCGTTCGGTGCGCTCGGAAATGAACATCCCGCCGGCCACGCTGATCCCGCTGGTGCTGTCGGGTGCGTCCACGGAGACCAAAGAGCGCGCCCAGCGCTGGAACGACACCGTGAAACGCCTGGCGCGTCTGGCGGATATTTCGTTCGCCGACCGTCCGCCCGAAGGCGCAGTGCAGTTGCTCGTGCGCGGCGAGGTGGTGGCGCTGCCGCTCAAGGGTGTGATCGATCTCTCGGCCGAAAAAGCCCGGCTCGACAAGGAAATCGTCAAGGCCGACGCCGACATCAAGCGCGTCGACGCCAAACTCGGCAACGAGAAATTCGTGGCGAACGCGCCCGAAGAGATCGTCGAGGAAGAAAAGGAAAAGCGCGAGGCGGCGGTAGCGCGCAAGGCCAAACTTCAGGAAGCGCTGGAGCGGCTGAAGAAGGCGTCCTGATGCAGGGCGCTGAACTATCCGCGTCATTGCGAGCGTAGCGAAGCAATCCATCTTTCTTTCACGCGGCTGGATGGATTGCTTCGCTTCGCTCGCAATGACGGCTGAAGCAATCTCGGTCATCGTCGAGGACAGATCGATGCTGGACCACGTTTCTATCACGGTGTCCGATATCCCGGCCGCCGCGTCGTACTATGCCGCGTTCCTGTGTGACCCTGACGGTAACCGTATTGAAGCCGTCTGCCATCTCGCCGTCTGAAGTGATCTCCCGCTGAACGTTGGTCAGGCTTGAATCCGGATTTCGCTTCGTCGATGATCCCGTTTGGATTTCCCTAGACCCCGTTTCTTATCTCCCTATTGAGTTTCTTCGATGCTGTTCTACGAACCATCGTTCGTAACGTTCTTTGTCGCGTTCTACGCGCTTTATCTGCTGGCGGCGGCTTCGGTTACGAAGAAGTCAGCGCTGCTGATTGCCAGCGTACTGTTCTATCTCTGGGGCGAGCCGGTCTTCGTCCTGGTGCTGCTGGCTTTCGACTGCGGCCGATTACGTTCTTTCATTTTACCTCAATGAGACGGCGCCGCAGCGGTCACGGCGGCTGGCCCTCACGGCTGGAGTCGCCGGCAATCTGGGCATGCTGATTGTCTACAAATATGCCGATTTTCTCTTATCGGCAATCTCAAACGCGTTGCTTTCGCTATTCGGGCCCACACCTTCCTGCCGCTGTTGCATCTAGCGCTCCCGATCGGCGTCTCGTTCGTCGTGTTCGAGAAGATCACCTATCTGGTCGACACCTGGCGCGGCGTTTCCCGGCCGGCGGCGGCGTTCTCGGGACTAACTGCCTTGTTCGTGTTTTTCTTTCCCAAAATTGCTGGCGGGTCCGATCCTCAAATACCATGAGATGAAGGGATCAGATCGCGGCGCCGCCCGCGATTCAGTATGGCCGTGATTTCGGCGGCGGCTTCCTCCGCTTTGCGCGCGGTCTCGGCCGCAAGCTCCTGATTGCCGACCCGCTCGGCGCGTTCGCCAATCAGGTGTTCGTCGGCTGACCCTGCACAACCTCGGCGCCTCCTATGCCTGGCTCGGCCTCGCCTGTTTTACCGTGCAGATCTATTTCGATTTTTCCGGCTATTCCGACATGGCGATCGGGCTGGCCCGCATGCTCGGATTCCGGCTGAGAGAGAATTTCGACGCGCCCTACGTTTCGCGATCGCTGACCGAATTCTGGCGGCGCTGGCATATCTCGCTTACGACCTGGATCCGCGACTATCTCTACATGCCGCTCGGCGGCAACCGGCCGGGCGAGGCGCGCACCTATATCAATCTCTGGATCTGTTTTCTGCCTCCGGGCTGTGGCACGGCGCCAGCCTGGAATTTCGTGCTGTGGGGCGCCTATAACGGATTGTTCCTGACGCTCGACCGCATGTTCCTGCGCGACACGTTGGAGCGATGCGGCCACCATCATCGCCACCACAGTCACGTTGTTCATCGTCATGATCGGTTGGGCGCTCTTCCGCTGCGAGCAGCCGTCGCCAACATCTTGCCGTTCCTCGGCGCCCTGTTCGGAAATAATCGCAGCGGCAGCGGCGCTGGAAATACCGTGCCGAGGTGCCGCTCACGCTGCTTGATCGGGGCGCTGTCATTTCGCTGTTTCCGGCAACGCCGCTTTATCCCTGGCTGGTTGCCGCGCTCACCAGCAGCTAGTCTGGCTGCGGTGGTCACCATCGCGGTCGACTTGGTCGTGATCTATGTCCTGGCGCTGGCGCGGGCGTTCGCCGTGCCCTTCCAGCCCTTCATCTATTTCAGGTTCTGACGGATCAGCCGCTTTTGCCCTTCCACATCCAATCCCGCGTGCCATGCTCGGCGCATCGCTGGCGCTGCTGCCGCTGGTCACAGCATGGAATTTGGCTGTGCCGCCAACCGGCAAATCAAGATCGGGCCGAAGCTCGGCGGCGTCACTAACGAGACGCCCGTGGTCTTCTCCTGGTCGTCGATGCGCGACGGCAGTTTTCAGAAGGCGGTCGCCAATCGCTGACCGAAGCCTTTGCTTTCCGGCCGCTTTTGATCCGGCATCAACAATGAAGATCCGCTTCGAGCTGTTCGGCGAACTTGACCGCGCCCGAATGTCGTGCGCGGCGCAAAGGGGCAATTGATCGAGCGAGAACTATCTCGACGAATATTGCTCGCGCACCGAGGGCCAGGGGCGCAAGCTTGCGGCCAAGATACATCCCGAAGCTGCAGAGAGATCCAGGACTATTATCGCGGGCGCGGCGGCGTATTCGTCTATATGCTGTCGCCGTCGAAGGCCGCGCATCTGCCGGAGTATTTCCTCGACCGCCTACCCTGCCCGAGCACGCCGGCCGCGCGGGCAAAATTCGTTCCCGCAATATGTCGACGCGCTCAAGGCAGGCCGGCATCAACGTGCTGGATACCGCGAGCCTGATCCATCGCTGCAAGGGACCTTACGATTTCGACCTGTTCCCGCAAGGCGGCGTGCACTGGAACGACGTCGGCGGCGCGCTCGCCGTCACCGCCCTGGTCGACGAGATCAACCGGCAGGCCGGCCGTGAGATCGTGCCGCCGTTCACCTTCACCTATACGCTGTCGCGGCCGCGCGCGGCGCCGACCGCGAACTGGTCGACCTGCTCAACGTGTTCTTTCCGCCGCTCGCCTATCTGACGCCGAAGGTGAATTACGTTCCATCGACCCTGTGCGGTCATCCGGGCGCGCGAGCGTTGGAGGTGGCGATGGTCGGCAGCAGTTTCGGCCATCTGCCCGGCGAGTATCCTGATCGAGCACAACTGTCTGTCACGCGCTCAACCTTTATTACTACGCCAGGCTCGGCCGTTTCGGCGGTGTGCCCTATCGTGAACTGCAGAGAAACCTGGGGGATAACGACCTTGCAGCGCTGCGCAACGTCAAGCTCTATGATTATCGAGGACAACGAGTTCCTTCTCTGGTCGCTCCGAATACTTCGACGACATGCTGAGGGTCGTCGGCCGATAGCGCGCGGCGACTTCGAATGACGGGAATTCCGGGCGCCCGTGCCGGACTGCACCGTCATGGAGGCCAGACGCGTTCTGACCGGCGAACGTCAAGGGACCTGGACGGCTCTTGGCCCCAAAATTCCCTCAGCAGGCGCTTCGAGGAGCCTTGCGAAGCAAGGCGCCGCGAAGGATGCTCACAAGCTCCGCTCATCAAAGGATCCGCCATGCCTGTCGATACTCAATCCGCCACTGACCGCCTCATGCGCTTCCTCGCCGTCGAGGGCGTGACCGGAAAGGAGGCAGCGATAGGGCGCGAGCTCATCGCGGCGCTGGAAGAAAGCGGCGTGCCGGCGGACGCGATCCGCCTCGACGACGCCAACACGCGCATTCCTGTGCCGACGGAGACCGGCAACCTCATTGTCGATCTGCCCGGCCGCGGCGCGATGCACAACCAGCCGCGGATCATGTTCATGACGCACATGGATACCGTGCCGCTGTGCGCCGGAGCGAAGCCGAAGCTTGCCCGCCGCAAGATCGTCAATGAGGCGAAGACCGCGCTCGGCGGCGACAACCGCGCCGGCTGCGGCGTTCTCGTCACGCTGGCGGCCGAGCTTGCGAAGCAGAAGCTCGATCATCCGCCGATCACGCTGCTGTTCTGCGTGCGGGAGGAGAGCGGGCTATGGGGCGCGCGCCACGTCAATACGGCCGACCTCGGCTCTCCGGTCATGGCCTTCAACTACGACGGCGGCTCTGCCTCCAACGTCACCATCGGCGCCGTCGGCGCGGATCGCTGGCAGGTCGAGATTTTCGGCCGCGCCTCGCATGCCGGCGTCGCACCGGAGCGCGGCATCAGTTCGACCATGATCCTTGCGCTCGCGCTCGCCGACGTGAAGGCCGGTGGCTGGTTCGGCAAGGTGGTGAAGGGCAAGCGGCAGGGCACGAGCAATGTCGGCCCCGTTACCGGCGGCGACGGCCGGCCGGCCGGAGACGCCACCAACGTCGTCACCGACTACGTGCACGTGCGCGGCGAAAGCCGCAGCCACGACAACAAGTTCTTCAAGGAGATCACCAAGGCCTACAAGGCGGCATTCGAGAAGGCCGCAAAGCGCGTCAAGAACAGCGATGGCAAGTCGGGCCGCGTCAAGTTCAAGGCCGAGACCGACTATTATCCGTTCCGCATGAAGGACAGCCTGCCCGTGGTCAAGCGCGCGGTCGAAGCCGTGTCCGGCGTCGGCGGAACGCCGGCCATCCGCGCCGCGAATGGCGGGCTGGATGCAAACTGGATGGTCCGCCACGGCGTTCCGACCGTGACCTTCGGCGCAGGGCAGAACGAGCCGCACACGATCGACGAGTGGATCAATCTCGACGAGTACGACCGGGCGTGTGCGCTCGCCGTACAGCTCGCAACGATGCGATGAGCGTCAGGGCGGCAAAATCACGCTGCCAAAATCACGCTGCATTGACTCCAGCTCCACGTATACGGCGTCGTTCGAGTGGGCGCCGTAGCTGCTCAGGCCAAAACCCTCGATGACGGGGGCGGTGGTCTTCAGCGCGGCGAAGGCGGCGTCCGTGCCGCCGGTGGCCACGTCGAGCACCTTCAATGGCAACCCCAATTCCTCGTGGATGGCGCGTCGCGCGAGGTCGGAAAAGTGCCCCATAATGGACATCACCCGCTGGTCAGGGGCAGGTAGGACCGCGGCGGCGGGCGCACCACGGATTATCTTCCACGCCGCGGAACCTCGCGTGCTATCGTTCCGGGTATCGAAAATATTGGCCTCAGCCCGGGACGGAATTGCCATGAGTTGGCGCCAATTCATCGACGTTTTCGGCGGCGCGGCCATCGTGTGGTCGCTCGCCTTCCCTGATGCGAGTGGGCAGCAGCTGAGAAAGGCCTATCGGGTGGGCTTTCTCGCGCTGTCCCAACTCAAATAGGACATTCTGAACATGTCGACGCTCACCCCGCACGGCGCGTGCTTGCAGTGGAAGCCGGAATTGATCTGGCTGAATGCCGTTTCCGACGCCATGCTCGCCGGCGCCTTCTTTGCTACCGCGTTCGTCCTCGGGTTTTTCGTGTGGCGGCGCCGCGATGTTATGTTCCGTGGCGTATTCTGGACCTTCGCCATCTTCGCCGCGGTCTGCGGGCTGACCCGCCTGCTGTCGATCCTCACTTTGTGGGTGCCGGCCTACGACATCGAGGGCCTCACCAAAGGCTTGCTGGCGCTGATATCGGTCGTGATCACGGCGGCTCTGCTGCTGCTGCTGCCGCGGATCCTGGTGCTGCCGACACGCATGCAACTTGCGCAAGCCAATGCGGCGCTTGAGGAGGAAATCCGGCACCGGCGCAAGGCCGAGGCCATGGTTAAACGTTTTCAGGAGGTAGAGGCCAACGAGGCTCAGGTCCGGCAAGCGCAGAAGATGGAAGCCGTCGGCCAGCTCACCGGTGGTGTTGCGCACGACTTCAACAACATTCTGACCGTGATCACCGGAACCATCGAAATCCTCGGCGAGGCGGTCAAGGATCGTCCGCATCTCGCCCAGATCACCGATATGATCAGCGCCGCCGCGGCGAGGGGGGCCGACCTGACGCGGCATCTGCTGGCCTTCGCCCGTCGACAGCCGCTGCAGCCGCGCAACACCGACGTCAACGCCCTGGTCATCGACGCCGCGCGGTTGCTGCGACCGACCCTCGGCGAACAGATCGAAATCGAATCGATGCTGGCGCACGATTCCGCGCCGGCGCTGATTGATCCCAGTCAGCTCTCGACTGCGATCCTCAACCTCGCACTGAATGCGCGCGACGCCATGCCTGATGGCGGCAAGCTGACGCTCGAAACCAGGAATGTCGTGCTCGACGAGAACTATCCCAGCATGACCAGCGAGATTAAGCCGGGCAACTACGTCATGATCGCGGTCAGCGACACAGGGGAGGGAATCCCCGGCAGCCTGCTCGACAAGGTGTTTGAACCGTTCTTCACCACCAAGGAGGTCGGAAAGGGATCGGGGCTGGGTCTCAGCATGGTCTACGGCTTCGTCAAACAGTCGAACGGACACATCAAGATCTACAGCGAAGAGAGTCACGGCACCACCGTGAAGCTTTATTTGCCGGCGGCGGCGGGTGTGCCGGACGCGCTGGCCGCCGAGGCTGGCATCTCGGGGGGCGAGCACGGCGACGAATCCATCCTGATTGTCGAGGACGACGCACTGGTCCGCGAATACGTCGTGACGCAGATCAGCCGTTTCGGGTACCACACCATGGCCGCCGGCAACGCCGCCGAGGCGCTGGCACTCATCGATGGTCCGGAACGCTTCGATCTGCTGTTCACTGACGTGATAATGCCCGGCGGACTAAACGGCCGTCAGCTCGCGACCGAGGCGCTGAAACGCCGCCCGGAACTCAAGGTGCTTTATACGTCTGGGTATACCGAGAACGCCATCGTCCATCATGGACGCCTCGACGCTGGCGTGCTGCTGCTGCCGAAGCCTTACCTCAGCTCCGATCTCGCGCGGATGATCCGCATCGCGCTGGCGTCGTGAGTGCACCGTCACCGCGGCACCGGCGTTATTTCACCTTGTCCTGCGACACGTCCATGATCATGCGCGCCGACAAATAAAGGCGCGGCACGATGGACTCCAGCTTCACGTATTCGGCGTCGTTCGAGTGGGCGCCGTAGCTGCTCAGGCCAAAGCCCTCGATGACGGGGGCGGTGGTCTTCAGCGCGGCGAACGCGGCGTCGGTGCCGCCGCCGGTGGCCACGTCGAGCACCTTCAACGGCAACCCCAGTTCCCCGTAGATGGCGGCGCCGTGGGCGGCCAGGCGGCGCGAGGCGGGCGTGGCTTCCAGCGGCGGGCGGCGCATCTCGAAGCGGAGCTGCACCTTGGCGTCGGGAATCCGTTGCGTCTTCACGCGCTGCTGCAGCATGGCCTCCAACTGGGTGAAATCGGACACCTTCAGCGCCCGTGCGTCGCCTTGCGCGGTGGCCTGCGCCGGGATCACGTTGCGGTTGGTGCCGGCCTGCGAGACCGTCCAGTTCAGGCTCAGGCCCTGGTCGCGCCGCGACAGGTCGCTCAATTGCAGCACCTGGTGAGACAGCTCGTATAGCGCGTTCACGCCCTTGTCCGGCGCGGAGCCTGCGTGCGAGGCCTTGCCGTCCACCGTCAGGTACGCCGCGCCGATGCCGCTGGTGGCCAGGCGCAGGCGGCCGTCCTCGCCGCCGCCTTCATAGGAGAACACGGCGTCGTGCTCGCCCGCCATGCGGGTGATGGTGCTGCGCGAGCCCGGCGAGCTGATCTCCTCGTCGCCGTTGATCAGCACGGTCAGCGTGCCGTAATCCCCGAACTTCAATGTTTGCAGCATCGCTATCGTGTGCAGGATGAGGGCTATTCCCTGCTTGTCGTCGGCGATGGCCAGACCATAGGCGCGCTCGCCGTCGATGCGGAACGGCTGGTCCTTCAGCATGCCGGGCAGGTAGACGGTGTCCATGTGGGCGATCAGCATGATCTTCTTGGCGCCGGTACCCTTGAATTCGGCGTGCACCATGGCGCCCGGCTTGGGCGGCGTGTCTTCCATCCGGTAGATGTCGGTCGGCTCAACGATCTCGACCTTGCCGCCCAGCCGGGTCAGGCGTTCGCCGATCAACGCCGCCAGCCGGGCCAGGCCCTCGGCGTCCTTGCTGCCGGATTCGATGTTCACGAGATCGCGCAGCGTGTCGAGCAGCGGGGCTTTTTCCTGCTGCGCCAGCTCGTGGATGCGCCCCTCCGGCGCAGCCCGCGAGGGCAGGGCCGACAAGGCCAGGGTGCAGGCGGCGATACAGGCGACGGCGAAATGCAGCGGGAACCGGGCGGGACGCGACATGGTGATCCTTTCAAATGACGGCCTGATGATTGATCGGGCTCGAACGGAAATTGCGACTGCACCGGACCCTGTTGATAGTAACCGGAAGCATGCGCTTGCTTCAAACGTTCGAGGCCGTCGAACGTGCCGGGGTCACTCTGTTGGCGAGCACGAACAAAGCGGCTGCAAATTTATGCCACGCTGCCGCGCTTGCTCTCCTGCAGCCGGTGGGATGTACTGCGTTATGAAGATCGCATCGCCTCAAGCGAATTGCGCGAGCCCGTGGCCGACGGACCAATTCTCCTTCGCGGCCTCGAGAACGTTTACGAACACATCCTCCGGGCGGATGCCGGGGCTTTCGCCGAGCAGCTCCGCGATCGCGCCGGAACAGCGCCTTTTTCTGTTCCAGGGTGCGGGTGTTGAACACGGTGATCTGGATGTACACGACGTCTGCGCTCCGGACGACGCCGTAGCCATTGCCGTAGCGGAAGTTCGCCGCGTCATGCTCCGTGATGGTCATGAACTGGTCGTCTTCGGGCACGTTCAACGTTTCGCGCATCGCGCGGTAAAGGCTGTCGAAGATCGCCTGCCGGTAGGCTTCCGGCTTTCCGGCGCGCAGTGAGATGTGAAGCAGCGGCATCGCGGGTCCTTTCCATTCTATCCCGGCTTAACGCTAAATGCCGACAGGCTATTTTGATATGCTATGGATATTGATATCAGCTATAATAGCTGGAAATGACCGAGCGCCCCCTCGACCTGGATGCCGTCCAGGCTTTCGTCCGCATCGCCGAGCTAGGCAGCTTCACGCGCGCGGCTGAAGCCATGCGGACGACGCAGGCAGCGGTCAGTCTGAAGTTGAAGCGGCTCGAAGAGAGGTTCGGCTGCCGGCTGATCGAGCGCACGCCGCGGTACGTGCAGCTTTCGGCGCAGGGCGCAGCCTTCCTCGAACACGCCCGCGAACTCCTGGCGGTACACGATCGCGCGCTCGCCGTATTTGCCGTCGCCCGGCAGCGCCTCACCATCGGCATCAGCGATCATGTTGCGGGGCCGGAGCTCCCCGCGCTGATCGCGCGCATGAACGCGCAAGACCCGCAGCTCTTGATCGAAATCCGGATCGGATCGTCGGGCGACCTGCTTCAAAGCTTCGACCGGCGCGAACTCGACACGGTGATCGTCCGCCTGCATGCCGAGCGGAGCGACGGGGAAATTATTACCGAAGAAAAATTCGGCTGGTTCGCAAGCCCGAGCTGGCAGCATCGCGCGGGCGAGCCCCTGCGGCTTGCCACGATGGCCGAGCCCTGCGGCGTGCGTGCGCTGGCCGGGCAGCTGCTCGATGCGGCAGGCCTGCCCTGGACAGAAATTTTCGTCGGCGGCGGCGTTGCGGCAGTCGCTGCGGCCGTCATGGCCGGGCTCGGCGTTGCTGCATTGGCGCCGCGCATGCTGCCATTTGGCGCCGTTGACGTTGGCCCCAGGCTCGGGCTTCCCGATTTGCCGCGCTTGCCGGTTCTGCTTCACACAAGGGTCAAGGACGGCCGGCCGCGCGATGCGCTTGCCGCGCTTTCGGCTGCCTTCAGGAGCGCGGTGCGAGGCTAGGCAACGCCGCCAGCGAAGGAGCTCTTCGCGAAACCCACCCTTCATCCATGGCTTCAACAGATGGGTATCGCTTCGCTCCACCCATCCTACATTGCTGCTTTTCATTCGACCCAAATCAGTTCTAAAAACTACTCCATCCCACCCCGCTAGGGTGGGCGCTGCCGCATCGTCATGCGGCGCAATTGCAGTGACAGTGCTCAACTGCGTCAAGCCATACGTGGGCCATGCTTCTCAGCCCTGCGCGTTTGTGCGATTTTATCCAGCAACTTCAAGCTGATTTGCCCTGTCCAGTTTCGGCCGCAAAAATAATCCACTTCTCGACAGACCCAAATCACCCCTACAACTCCCGCCATCCCGTCCCGAGAAGAGGGGCGTTGGCCATCGTCACGAACGTTGGGGCGGGTTGCGGTGGACGCGGCAGCGTCAGGCGCGTGAAGATGTTCGCAGGGCGGTTATCCGTGAGCGAGCAGGGCGCGCAGACGAACGACGCTTAAACGCTTTCGCCAGAAGTTTGGTCGGCGGCACTGGCTGGCCGAATGGTTTGGCGGAGGAAGCTGCGTACGGCAAAACCGTGTGGTCCTGGCGCCCGTGGCTGGTGTCAAGCTGGCGGAGGTTTGCAGGCGCCCAACCGGGTCATGCGAGCCATTAATTTGTCAGCGATGGAGGCAAGAGGAATTCGTCTCCAGGGAGAGCTCGGCATAAGCCGTAAAACCATTGCGCAGGGAATGCCGGGGTGTTCTCCGGCTGTACCTGTATGCTCGTGTGCGCATTTTTGTGTGCATATTGCACACGAGACCGCGGGTGCAGCGCGCACCCGGCATTCCCTGCGCCCTCTATTTCGGAGAGGGACAACGAATTTTGAAAACTCGGGCGAAAACGCGCCGCGAGAACGAGGAGTCTGTACCTTGCGCCATCAGTCAAAACGGCTTGCTCAAAAACCTCGATCCCTTCAGGCCATAGCGCCACGGCAGATCGACCGCCTTGGTAATGCCGATCCGCACGCCGGTCGACGATCTCGGGTTTGCCGTGCCGCGCATGCAGCGCGAATCGGCGGCTGATCGAGCGGCAACTCGCTGTGCTTGATCGTGATGCCGAGCGCCTCGCAGAGCTTGCCGGGCCCCGAACACAGCGCGCGCTCTTCCTGCAGGCCGCGGCGCCGGCGCATCGCGGGCAGCCCGTGGGTCGGCTGCAGCGCGCGGATCAGCACGGCGCTGGCCGAGCCTTCCCCTTCGCAGACGAAATTGGCGCACCAGTGGATGCCGTAGGAGCGGTAGACATAGGCAAAACCCGGCGGGCCGAACATCACGCGGTTGCGCGGCGTCGGCCCGTTGAAGGAATGCGCGGCCGGGTCGGTGTGATGATAGGCCTCGACCTCGGTGATGATGCCGCCGACGCCATCGACCAGCAGCGTCGCCCCGATCAGGTCGGGCGCGACCTCGTGCACGCTGCGGTTGAAAAACGAGCGTTTCAGCGGCTTGCCGAGGCGAGGGGCAGGCGGCATCGGCCGGCTTTGGATTTGGAGCCATTTTCAGGTGGGAATCACGGCGGAACAGGTGAAAACTGCCAACATGTTGCACGTTTCTGCTAGGTTCGGCGAGCCGTTCCGGTTAATCGGAACGCAGCTCTTCCGCAACCGGGTTGCAGGTATCAGCGACACGGATTAGCTAAGTGTTTCAGCAAATCCGGACTTAACATGGTCGTTCTCGTCGATACCGTCTCCGTAAGCCAGGTGCGCCCGCGTCACCCCGAAAAGGTGAACCGGCCGGATGCGCTGTCGCCGCCGAAACCGGACTGGATCAGGGTGCGCGCGCCGAACACGCGCGGCTATGCCGACACCCGCAAAATCGTCAAGGAGAACGGCCTCGTCACGGTGTGCGAGGAGGCCGGCTGCCCGAATATCGGCGAGTGCTGGGACAAGAAGCACGCCACCTTCATGATCATGGGGGACACCTGCACCCGGGCCTGCGCGTTCTGCAACGTCAAGACCGGCATGCCCGGCGCGCTCGATGCCGCGGAGCCGGAGCATGTCGCGGAGGCGACCTTCAAGCTCGGGCTGGCCCATATCGTCGTCACCTCGGTCGATCGCGACGATCTCGCCGACGGCGGCGCCGAGCATTTCGCGCAGACCATCCGCGCCATCCGCGCGCGCTGCCCGACCACGACGATCGAGATTCTGACGCCGGACTTCCTGCGCAAGGAAGGCGCGCTGGAGGTGGTGGCCGCGGCAAAGCCCGACGTGTTCAACCACAATCTGGAAACCGTGCCGTCGCGCTATCTCACGGTGCGCCCGGGCGCGCGCTATTTCCATTCGATCCGGCTGTTGCAGCGGGTCAAGGAGATCGATCCGACCATCTTCACCAAGTCCGGCATCATGGTCGGCCTCGGCGAGGAGCGCCACGAGGTGCTGCAGGTGATGGACGATCTGCGCTCGGCCGAGGTCGATTTCCTGACCATCGGGCAATATCTGCAGCCGACCCGCAAGCATCACGCCGTCATGCGCTACGTGACGCCGGATGAATTCGCAGGCTACGAGAAGGTCGCCTACACCAAGGGCTTTCTGATGGTGTCGGCGAGCCCGCTGACCCGCTCCTCGCATCATGCCGGCGAGGATTTTGCAAAACTCCAGGCGGCGCGCGTCGCACGGTCGCGCTGAGCCCCGGATCGCACCAATGCAACGCATTCTTGTCATGGGATCGTCGGGGTCCGGCAAGTCGACATTTGCGCGGCGGCTGTCGGAGATCACGGGCATTCCCATCGTTTCGCTGGATGCGCTGTACTGGAAGCCCGGCTGGGTCGAATCGGACAGGGCGGAATTCGGGCAGCGATTGGCCGAGGTCGACGCGCCAGCCGCGCTGGATCATGGACGGCAACTACACCGGGAGCGGCGAGGGCGAACTGCGCCGCGACGCCAGCGATACCGTGATCTGGTTCGACCTGCCGCGCGCGGAGCTGCATGCTCGGCATCATGAAGCGCATCGCCGAGGAGCTACGGCCAGGTCCGGCCCGGAGATGGCGCCGAAGGGTGCCCGGAGAAAATCGACCTCGAATTCTTTCGCTATGTCTGGACCTATCGCCGGCAAACAGCGGCCAAAACTCGCTGGACTATTTTCGGGGGGCTGCGCGCCGATCAATCGCTTTGATCAGCTTCACCGACCGGACGCAGGCGAACGACTATCTGAACGAAATCGCGCGCAAGCACGAACCGGGCGAGTATCCACTGATGCCGCGCTTTTCCAGCAAGCGCCGGGTTCATCACACCGCGCGCAGATGTTCGATCTGGTCGCCGATGTCGAGCGCTATCCGGAATTCGTGCCGCTGTGCCAGTCGCTGAGGATACGTCAGCGCACGCCAAAGCCTGATGGCACCGAAATCATCGTCGCCGACATGACCGTGTCGTTCAAGCTGGTGCGGGAAACCTTCACCAGCCGGGTGACGCTGGACCGGCCGAACCTGAAGATCATGGTCGAGTATCTGAAGGGACCGTTCAGCAACCTCGAAAACCGCTGGTCGTTCGAGCCGAAATCCGAAACCGACTGCGATGTCGGGTTTTTCCTGTCCTACGAATTCAGGAGCCGGATGCTGGCGATGCTGATGGGAACGATGTTCGACGCCGCGTTCCAGCGCTTTGCCGCCGCGTTCGAGAAGCGGGCGGATGCGGTTTACGGGAAAGGTGGTGCGGGCCCGGTCAGGGCCGGCTAAAGCGTTTTCAGCGAAGTGGTACCGGTTCGCGTTAGAAAACGCGTCAAACAAATAGACTGCTAGACGTCGGCGAGATCGGCGCGATCGGCCAGGCGTCGCGCGGCATTGTCATAGTGCTTGCGCGCCTTGTCCCGCGCCGCGACGGGGTCGCCGTGTTTGATGGCCTCGACCAGGCGGACCTGCTCCTCGATCGCGACCGCGGCCAGCTCGGTTGCCTTGGTATTCTTGACGGCGACCGATCGAAGATTTTCGGCGATCTGGCTGTCGATCATGACAACGAAATTGAGCGCATGCTCATTGTCGGCCACCTTGGCGATGACATGGATGAGTTGACGTTCGGCCTCGAAATGACGCTCGGCGCCGTGCTCGCGATCGCCGATCGCCTCCCGCATCTCCTTGAGAATGGCCTCCATGCGGGCGATGTCGCGGTTGGAGCGCGCCAGCGCCGCATCCGCCGCGGCCTCGATGACGACGCCGTTGCGCAGGCGCAGCAGTTTCAACAGCTCCTTGCGCTTCTTGAAGCAGGCCGGGACTGATCCGAAACGCCGTGCGCTCCTGCGGCTGGGCGATGAAGGCGCCGACGCCGACGCGGCTCTGGACGATGCCGTCGTATTTGAGCTGCGAGATCGCTTCGCGCACGACGGTTCGCGCCACGCCGAACTCGGTCGCCAGCGCCTGTTCGGACGGCAGGCGATCGCCGGGCCGGAGCTCGCCCGCGAGCAGGGCGCTGGTCAGGCTGGCGACAATCTCCTGTGGCAATGAAGGGCTGCGCTCGAGGGATTTGAATTTCAACAGACGGTCCTGTCCAGATGGCGTCGCCGGCTGACCCGCCATCGAGATCCGCGCCAGTCGGCAGGCATAGCGAAACAAGGCAGGCGGCGCAATTGGATTAATCAGGTTGTCAGACAGCCTGCGAGCGTGGTAGCCGATCCAGAAAAAGAGCTGGCGGTGCAGCTTCGCTGTCACAAGCGAATGCCAGAAATTCCCAGAGGACCGTCAACCCATAACGGAAGGCCTGAGATGACGACATTTGAACGCGTTGGTTTTATCGGCCTCGGCGGAATGGGACGAGGGTTGGTGAAGAACCTTGTCGCCAAAGGTGTGGCGGTCAGCGCTTACGATCTCAACCCGGCCGCTGTGGCGGTGGCCAAATCGTTTGGCGCGACCGCTGCCAAGAGCGTTCAGGAGATCCGCGACAATTGCCGCATCATCATGATTTGCGTCAATGAAGCCGAGGATGTCGAGGCGTTGATGGTTTGCGGCGACGGGCTGCTCGCCGGTCTGGCGCCAGGGTTCATCATCGTGGACCACACCACCGGCAGCCCGCAAATGGTCGCGAAGCTCGACCGGATGGTGCGCGCGGCCGGCGGGCGCTACGCCGAGGCGCCGATGACGCGGACCCCGAAACACGCCGATATCGGCAAGGTCAACGTGCTGTTCGGCGGCGAGCGCGACCTGCTCGACGACCTCAGGCCCTATTTCGAGCTCTATGCCGAAAACATCTTCCACATCGGCCCGCTGGGGCACGCCATCCGCCTCAAGCTCATTCACAACTATATCGCCTTCGCCAATGTGGCGGCGTGGTGCGAGGGGTTTGCGCTTGCCGCCAAGGACGGGCTCGATCTTTCCCAGGTGATCGGCATTATCTCGGCCGCCGGCGCCAAGAGCGGCATGCTCGATCTCTATGGCCAGGCAACCCTCGATGGCGACTTCACCCCGCTGATGTCGCTGGCGAACGCTCGCAAGGACGTCCGCTATTACGCGCGTTGGCTCGAGGAGGCGGGCCTGCCCGGGTTCATGGCGGACGCCGTGCACCAGACCTACCGGCAGGCGGCGCTGCTGGGGCACGACGGCGAAGTCCTGCACCGCCGTCATCAAGGCCTATGAGGCCGTGACCGGCGTGGAGGCGCGGGTAGAGCCGAAAGACCAACAACAAAAGCAAGGAAAATGACCGACCATGCTCTACGACTTGCGAACCTATACGTGCCGGCCGGGCACCGTGAACGCGCATCTTGAACTCTACGGGCGCGAGGGCTTTCCGATCCAGTCCCGGCATCTTGGCGCCCCCGTGCTCTACGCGTCCACCGAGAGCGGGCCGCAGAACAGCTATGTCCACATCTGGGCGTTCGCCTCCGCCGATGACCGGGCGCGCCGCCGGGCTGCGCTGCAGGCGGATCCGGACTGGAAGGAGTATCTGAAGAAGAGTGCCGCGGCGGGATACCTGATCGCACAGGAAAACCGGTTGCTGGTGCCGACGCCTTTCTTTAAGCCGGGTCCAAATCCGTAGTCCCATAGCGGAAGGACGAGGCAATGGACGCAAATCTTCGAACCGGTGGCCATATTCTGATCGAGCAACTGGCTCTGCACGGCGCCGACACCGTGTTCGGCGTGCCCGGCGAGAGCTTTCTCGCGGCGCTCGACGGCATGTACCAGAGCCAGCGCGTGCGGTTCATCAACGCCCGGCATGAAGGCGGCGCCGCCATGATGGCGGATGCCTATGGCAAGCTGACGGGCCGCCCGGGTATCGCATTCGCCACGCGCGGCCCCGGCGCGACCAATGCGTCGGCCGGCGTTCATGTCGCATTTCAGGATCTCGACGCCCATGATCCTTTTGCTGGGCCAGGTCGGGCGCGACATGATGGAGCGCGAGGCGTTTCAGGAAATCGACTATCGGCAGATGTTCGGGCCGATGACGAAATGGGTCGCCCAGATCGACGACGCGCGGCGGATTCCGGAGTTCATCTCGCGCGCCTTCTTCACCGCGACCTCGGGCCGTCCCGGTCCGGTCGTGCTGGCGCTGCCCGAGGACATGCTCACCGACACCGCCGAGGTGCCGGATGCGCCGCCCTACACGCCGCTTCCGATCGCGCCTGACGACGGCGCCCTGCGGCAATTCCATGCGCTGCTTTCGGAGGCGAAGAAGCCGTTCCTGATCGTCGGCGGCGGCGGATGGAGCGAACAGGCACGCCGCGACCTCGAGGCGTTTGCCGCGGCGCACGAAGTCCCCGTCGGCGTCTCGTTCCGCTGCCAGGACTATTTCGACAATCTGCATCCCTGCTATGGCGGCCATATCGGCATCGGTCTCGATGCAAAGATCACCGACCGGATCCGCAACAGCGATCTGGTGATCGCGCTTGGCGCGAGGCTGGGGGAGGCCACCACAGGCGGCTACACGCTGTTCGATATTCCGAAGCCAAGGCAGCCGCTGGTTCACGTCTATCCCGATCCCGAAGAGATCGGCCGCGTCTATTCGCCGACGCTCGGCGTGGTCGCGAGCAGCGCGGCCTTTGCGGCGGCGATCAAGCGGCTGGAGCCGAAGCATCGATCGCGCGCCGACTATGTCAAGGCGGCGCATGCCGACTATCTCGCGTTTGCCGAGCCGACGCGCTCGCCCGGCGACGTGCAGCTCTCGCAGATCGTGCGCGGCTTGAGCGATCGCTTGCCGCACGACACCATCATCTGCAACGGCGCCGGCAATTATGCGGTCTGGGTGCATCGGTTCTGGCGCTATCGGCAATATCGCACCGAACTGGCGCCGACCTCGGGTTCGATGGGCTATGGCCTGCCCGCGGCCGTCGCCGCCAAGCAGTTGCATCCGGAACGTACGGTCATCGCGTTCGCCGGCGACGGCTGCTTCCAGATGACCGGGCTGGAGTTCATGACCGCGGTCGAAAACCGGCTGCCGCTGATCGTGATCGTCTGCAACAACGGCATGTACGGCACCATCCGGATGCACCAGGAGCGGACCTATCCTGGCCGTGTTTCCGGCACCGATCTCGCCAACCCCGACTTCGCGGCGCTTGCCCGCGCGTGCGGCGGCTTCGGCGCGCATGTCGAACGCACCGAAGATTTTGCCCGCGCTTTCGACGAAGCCGTGGCAAGCGGACTTCCGGCCATCATCGAGCTTTCGATCAGCCCGGAAGCATTGACGCCGGTAAGCTCGCTGAGCGAAACGCGCGCCAAGGCGTTGGCTGCGCAGGGGTGATACTGGCTTTAGGTCCGCGCCGGCCGGCGCCGTTTGACGGCACTGCGCCGTGGCGTTCGCGCCACCCGTGGACGCAGCCGGCTCATCGTTTCGCGTCGCGGCTTGACAGGCGGCTGCGGGCCGCGCGCCAGCTCCATCAGCATGCGCAGCGCCTCCACCACGGAGCGCTGGCGCACGGTGGTGCGGCCGATCGCGCCGAAACGGAATTCGCGGTGGAGGATTTTTCCGTCGCGTGAGGCGACCGCGAAATGGACCAGGCCGACCGGCTTGCCCGGCGTGGCGCCGCCGGGACCTGCGATGCCGGTAATGGATACCGCGAGATCAACGCCGGCTTTTTCCAGGGCGCCGATCGCCATCGCGGTCGCGGTTTCCTTGCTGACGGCGCCGAAGGTCGCAAGCGTTGAGGCCTTGACGCCGAGCATCGCGCGCTTGGCGTCGTTGGAATAGGTGACGAAGCCGCGGTCGATCACGTCTGACGAGCCGGGAATGTCGGTGAGCGCGCCGGCGACCAGGCCGCCCGTGCAGGACTCCGCGGTGGCAATCGTCAGCTTGCGCATCCGGCATAGATCGAGCAGCGAGCGGGAGAGGGCGCGGGCGTCGCTGCCGCTCATGGCTTACTCGCTCCAGGGCAGGCGGATGGTGGCGCTCGCGGTGGCGGCGATGCCTTCCTCGCGGCCGGTAAAGCCGAGTCGTTCGCTGGTGGTCGCCTTGACGGCGACGCGCGAGATGTTGAGCCCGGTGATCTCGGCAATGCGGGCGCGCATGGTATCGCGCAGCGGGCCGATCTTCGGGCGCTCGCAGATCATCGTGACTTCGAGATTGGCGATCCGGCCACCGCGCGCGGTGACGCGCTCGACGGCATATTTGAGGAACTTGTCGGACGCGGCGCCCTTCCACTGCGGATCGCTCGGCGGAAAGTGCGAACCGATATCGCCGTCCGCCAGCGCGCCGAGAATGGCGTCGACCAGCGCATGCAGGCCGACGTCGCCGTCGGAATGGGCGAGAAAGCCACGTGTATGCGGCACGCGTACGCCGCAGAGCATCAGATGATCGCCGTCGCCGAAAGCGTGCACGTCGTAGCCGGTGCCGGTCCTGATGTCGCCGAGCTGGGCGGCGAGCCGGGCTTCCTCGCGGACGAAATCTTCAGGCGTTGTCAGTTTCATGTTTGCAGGATCGCCTTCAAAGGTCGCTACCGTCAATCCCGCCCATTCGGCGAGTGCCGCATCGTCGGTGAAATCGCTGCGGCCGTCGCGCGCGGCGCGGCGATGGGCATCGAGAATCACATCGAAGCGAAACGCCTGCGGCGTCTGCGCGATTCGCAGCCGCGCGCGTTCGGGCGTCGCCTCGACGTCGCCGGTATCGCCGACCTGCTTGATCGTGTCTGTGACCGGGATCGCAGGAACCGCCGCGCCGGTGCGGCCGGCGGCATCGATCGCGCGTGAAATCACCGCAGGGGTCACGAAGGGCCGCGCGGCGTCGTGGATCAGAACGATGTCGGGCTTCTCTGCGGCCAGCGCTTCGAGCCCGGCATGCACCGAGGCCTGACGGGTTGCGCCGCCATTGGTGGGCGGCTGGTGACGCAGTCCCGCGACAGCCTCGTTGAAGATCGCGGCGTCATCGGGATTCACCACCGGTTGCACGGCAAAGACGTCCGGATGCCGGCAGAACGCCTGCATGGCGCGGAAGATCACGGTCTGCCCGCCGATCTCGCGATATTGCTTGGGTCCCCCGGCGCCGGCGCGAAGCCCGCGTCCGGCTGCGACGAGAATGGCTGCGGTACGCTCAGGTCTGGGCATCTGGACTCAAATACGAACGATCAGGGTTGAGGAGGGGGCGTCAGGCCGCGCTGGGCGCACAGCCCTTACCATGCCGAATACGGAAAACAGAGTGATTCCCATCACCTGTGGGAAAAGCGGTTTTTGTTGCAGTGCACTTGCACAAATGATAGATCTGTCTAAAGTGTAGGCAAGAAGCTTGACTGCCCAAGATTTGTGCTCACAATATGCGCCGACGGTTGCAATGAAGCCGCCGCCCTAACCATGAGATCGACGTGACCGGCCCGGAAAGTTCACGCTCTAAGCCGTTGAAAATAGGCGAGATTGCTGTCGCCAACCGGGTTCTCCTGGCGCCGATGTCCGGCGTCACCGATGCTCCCTTTCGACGTCTTGCCGCCACCCTCGGCGCCGGACTGGTCGTCTCAGAGATGACCGCCAGCGACGAACTCGTGCACGGCAGGCCGATGTCGCTCTTGCGCTGCGAGACGGCCGGCATCGGAGCGCACGTCGTCCAGCTCGCGGGTTGCGAGGCGCATTGGATGGCGGAGGGCGCAAGGGTTGCGGAAGCGGCCGGCGCCGACATCATCGATATCAATATGGGTTGTCCGGCACGTCATGTCACCGGCGGTCAATCCGGCTCGGCGCTGATGCGCGATCTCGATCATGCGCTCAAGCTGATCGAAGCCACGATCGCGGCGGTGAAAGTGCCGGTGACGCTGAAGATGCGGCTCGGCTGGGACGATCGCTCGCTCAACGCGCCCGAACTGGCGCGCCGCGCGGAAGCAGGCCGGCGTGCAGATGATTACCGTGCACGGGCGCACGCGTTGCCAGTTCTACAAGGGCGAGGCCGATTGGGCCGCCGTGCGCGCGGTCAGGGATGCGGTCTCCGTGCCGCTCGTCGTCAACGGCGACATCACGTCATTCGAGAAGGCGGTTCAGGCGCTGGAAGTGTCGGGCGCGGACGCCGTGATGATCGGGCGCGGCGCGCAGGGGCAGCCCTGGCTGCCGGGGCAGATCGGCCGCCAGCTCGAAACCGGGAAGGCCGAGGCGACGCCGGCGCTTTCCGAGCAGCTCATCCACATTCGCGCCCTCTACGACGAAGTCTGCAGCCATTACGGGCTGCGCATCGGGCTCAAGCACGCGCGCAAGCATCTCGGCTGGGCGCTGGAGATCGCAGCCCAGTGCAGCCGCGCGCCCGCGGACACGCTGAAGGGCTGGCGGCAAAAGATTCTGACGTCGGAGGATCCGCACCGCGTGCACCGATCGTTGCAGGACGCGTTCGACGATTTTGCATGGAGTGCTGCCGCATGACGTCAGCCGCGGAACATCGCCGACCGGTGCCCACCGACAGCGAGGCCATCCTCAACGCGCTGCCCAATCCGGTGCTGCTGGTGGCGCCCGACGGCCGCATCGTCGACGCCAACATCGCCGCCGAATCCTTCTTCGAGATTTCGACGCAGTTCCTGCGCCGGCAGTCGCTGAAGGAGCTGGTGCCGTTCGGCAGTCCGCTGCTGGCGCTGATCGACCAGGTGCGCTCGAGCGGCTCGCCGGTCAACGAATACAAGGTCGATCTCGGCACGCCCCGCATCGGCGGCGATCGCCAGGTCGATCTTCACGTCGCCCCGCTCACCGAACGGCCCGGCCATATCGTCGTGATGCTGCAGGAGCGCACCATCGCCGACAAGATGGACCGGCAATTGACGCATCGGAGCGCGGCGCGCTCGGTGATCGCGCTGGCCGCGATGCTGGCGCATGAAATCAAGAACCCGCTGTCCGGCATCCGCGGCGCGGCGCAATTGCTGGAGCAGGCGGCGTCATCCGAAGACCGCATGCTGACGCGGCTGATCTGCGACGAGGCCGACCGCATCGTCACCCTGGTCGACCGCATGGAAGTGTTCGGCGACGACCGTCCGGTGGCGCGCGGGCCGGTCAACATCCATTCCGTGCTCGACCACGTCAAACGGCTGGCGCAATCCGGCTTCGCCCGCAACATCCGCTTCGTCGAGGAATACGATCCGTCGCTTGCCGCCGGTGCTGGCCAATCAGGACCAGCTGATTCAGGTGTTCCTCAATCTCGTGAAGAACGCCGCCGAAGCGGTCGCCGATCTCGGCAGCGACGCAGAAATCCAGCTCACCACCGCGTTCCGTCCCGGCGTCCGCCTGTCGGTGCCGGGCAAGAAATCGCGGGTGTCGCTGCCGCTCGAATTCTGCGTCAAGGACAACGGCTCCGGCGTGCCGGAAGACCTGCTGCCGAACCTGTTCGATCCCTTCGTGACGACCAAGCAAACCGGCAGCGGGCTCGGTCTGGCGCTGGTTGCCAAGATCGTCGGCGATCACGGCGGCATCATCGAATGCGAATCCCAGCCGCGCAAGACCACGTTCCGCGTGCTGATGCCGATGTTCAATCCCACCAAACAGTTCGACCAAAGCAACCGCGACGGCGTTCCGGGTACGCCGCCGCCTGCCTCACAGGACGCAAGATGAGGAATAACGATGCCCGCAGGTAGCATACTCGTTGCCGATGACGACACCGCCATCCGCACGGTTCTGAACCAGGCTCTTTCGCGCGCCGGATATGAGGTGCGCCTGACCGGGAACGCCGCGACGCTGTGGCGCTGGGTGAGCCAGGGCGAGGGCGATCTCGTCATCACCGACGTGGTGATGCCCGACGAGAACGCGTTCGACCTGCTGCCGCGCATCAAGAAGATGCGGCCGAACCTGCCCGTCATCGTCATGAGCGCGCAAAACACCTTCATGACGGCGATCCGGGCCTCGGAGCGCGGCGCCTATGAATATCTGCCGAAACCGTTCGACCTGAAGGAGCTCATCACCATCGTCGGCCGCGCGCTGGCCGAGCCGAAGGAGCGGGTGGCGAGCTCGGCCGACGAAGGCGAATTCGATTCGATCCCGCTGGTCGGCCGTTCGCCGGCGATGCAGGAAATCTACCGGGTGCTGGCGCGGCTGATGCAGACCGACCTCACGGTGATGATCTCCGGCGAGTCCGGCACCGGCAAGGAACTGGTCGCCCGCGCGCTGCACGACTACGGCAAGCGCCGCAACGGCCCGTTCGTCGCCGTCAACATGGCGGCGATCCCGCGCGACCTGATCGAATCCGAATTGTTCGGCCATGAGCGCGGCGCGTTCACCGGCGCCAATACCCGCGCTTCCGGCCGGTTCGAACAGGCCGAAGGCGGCACGCTGTTTCTCGACGAAATCGGCGACATGCCGATGGAGGCGCAGACGCGGTTGCTGCGCGTGCTGCAGCAGGGCGAATACACCACCGTCGGCGGGCGTACCCCGATCAAGACCGACGTGCGGATCGTGGCGGCGAGCAACAAGGATCTGCGCATCCTGATCCAGCAGGGGCTGTTCCGGGAAGATCTGTTCTTCCGCCTGAACGTGGTGCCGCTGCGCCTGCCGCCGCTGCGCGAGCGGATCGAGGATCTGCCCGATCTGATCCGGCATTTCTTCTCGCTCGCCGAAAAGGACGGCTTGCCGCCGAAGAAGCTCGACACGCTGGCGCTCGAACGGCTCAAGCAGCATCGCTGGCCCGGCAACGTGCGCGAACTCGAAAACCTGGCGCGCCGGCTGGCCGCGCTTTATCCGCAGGACGTCATCACGGGTTCGGTGATCGATGGCGAGCTGGCGCCGCCGGCGGTCGCCTCGGGCGGCAACGCGCCGCTCGGCGTGGAGAATCTCGGCGGCGCGGTCGAGGCCTATCTGTCGTCGCACTTCTCGGGCTTCCCGAACGGCGTGCCGCCGCCGGGCCTCTACCACCGCATCCTCAAGGAGATCGAGGTGCCGCTGCTCACCGCGGCGCTGGCGGCCACGCGCGGCAACCAGATCCGCGCCGCCGACCTGCTCGGCCTCAACCGCAACACGCTGCGGAAGAAGATCAGGGACCTCGACATTCAGGTCTACCGGAGCGGCGGCTAGGGATTGCGCGCGCTTCCCTCCGCAATGAAGACGGGTGGCGCGGCTTGGAATCGATCGCTTTCGCGGTCGGATGGCCGCGGAATTGTCGCAATTTGGCAACATTGTGATATGAATGCATCAGTCCGCGGCAGGCGGACCCAAAGCCCTTTCAGCTCACCGATTGCCGGAATGACCACCGCAGAGACCTCGGCACCACCGTTCGACCCGTCGCTTGCCGAATCCGGAGGAGGGATCCTGCGGAAGTGGGTGGCGCCGTTTGCGGTCGCGATCGCGCTGCTGTCGGCATTTCTGACCTTCGTGGTGCTGAGCGGCCTGACGCCGATCGAGCCGACCCGCCACGTCGTCTATTCGTTCCTGCTGATCAATGCGGCGACCATCCTGCTGCTGGTCGGCATCATCATCCGCGAAGTCTGGCAGGTGATGCAGGCGCGGCGGCGCGGCAGGGCGGCGGCCAGGCTGCACGTCCAGATCGTCAGCCTGTTCTCGGTCATCGCGGTGCTGCCGGCGGTGCTGGTGGCGATCGTCGCCAACATCACCATCGATCGCGGTCTCGACCGGCTGTTTTCCGGGCCGACGCGAGAGGTGATCGAGAACTCGCTGATCATTGCCCGCGCCTACACCAACGAGCACGCCCAGCTGATCAATGGCGACATTCTGGGGATGGCCAACGATCTCGCCAATGCGCGGCCGCTTGTTCGACCAGGACCGGCAGTCGTTTCTCGAGTTGCTGACGAACAAGCGCCGCCTCGCGCAATTTGCCGGGCGCGATGCTGATCGACAAGGATCGCAACGTCCTGGTGACGGCGCAAACCGGCATCCAGCAGCAATTCGCGACGCCGCCGCAGGAATTCCTCAGCAATGTCGGCGAAAGCAAGCCGGAGATCGCGGTATTCCCGGAGGAAAACTACGTCGCGGCGGTCATCCGCCTGCGCGCCTTCAACGACACTTTTCTTTACGTCGCGCGTCTGCTCGATCCGCGGGTGGTCAGCCAGCTCAAGCAGACCCAGGCCAGCGTCGCCGAATATGCCCAGATCGAATCCCGCCGGCTCGGCATCCAGGTCGCGTTCGCGCTGATGTTTGCGGTGATCGCGCTGACGATCCTGATGGCGTCGGTGCTGATCGGGTTGAATTTCGCCAACTGGCTGGTGGCGCCGATCCGCAATTTGATGAGCGCCGCCAATATCGTTTCGACCGGCGATCTGCATGTCCAGGTGCCGGTGCACAAATCCGAAGGCGATCTCGCCCAGCTCGGCGAGACCTTCAACAAGATGACGGCCAGGAATTGCGCACCCAGCGCGACGAACTGGTCAGCGCCACGCGACCTGATCGACAGCCGCCGCCGATTCATCGAGGCGGTGCTGTCGTCGGCCAGCGCCGGCATCATCGGCGTCGATGCCTCCGGCAGCGTCGGCATCCTGAACCGTTCGGCCGAAAAACTGATCGGCCATGCCGAATCCGAGACGCTGGACCATCCGCTGTCGGACGTGCTGCCCGAGCTCGACGACATGATGAAGACCGCGCGCGAGGGCACGCAGCGGCTGGTGCAGGGCCAGATCACGATCACCCGCGACGGCCATGAGCGCAATCTGTCGGTCCGCGTCAGCGCCGAGCAGACCAGCCAGTCGCGCGACAGCTACATCATCACGCTCGACGACATCACGGAGCTGGTCTCCGCGCAGCGCACCTCGGCCTGGGGCGACGTCGCGCGCCGCATCGCCCACGAAATCAAGAACCCGCTGACGCCGATCCAGCTTTCGGCCGAACGCATCCGCCGCAAATTCGGCAAGGTCATCATCGAAGACAAGGGCATCTTCGAGCAGTGCACCGACACCATCGTGCGCCAGGTCGACGACATCAGGCGGATGGTCGATGAATTCTCCCGCTTCGCGCGGATGCCGAAGCCGGTCATGGAAGGCGAGGACGTCGCCGATACCGTGCGCCAGGCGGTATTCCTGATGAAGGTCGGCCATCCCGACCTCGATATCGAGGCCGAAATCAAGCAGGACCCGATGCGGGCGCAGTTCGACCGCCGGCTGATTTCGCAGGCGCTGACCAACATCATCAAGAACGCGACCGAGGCGATCGAGCAGGTGCCGCCGGAAGAACTCGGCAAGGGACGCATCGATGTCATCGCCGCGCAGGAGAACGACGACATCGTGATCGACGTGATCGACAACGGTATCGGCCTGCCGAAGGTGAGCCGGGCGCGCCTGCTGGAGCCCTATGTGACGACGCGGCAGAAGGGCACCGGGCTTGGGCTCGCGATCGTCGGCCGCGTGCTGGAAGACCATGGCGGCCGCATCGAACTCAAGGATGCCTCCGATTTCCGGCCCGGGCAGCGCGGCGCCTGGATGCGGCTGCGGTTTGCCGTCTCAGGTCAGGCGCCGAAGGCGGACGGCGAAGGCGCCGGCTGCGGACGACAAAACCGCAGGACGACGAAACAAAAGCGCCGTCAGCCGAAACCAATGAGGCGGCATCCGCGACCAATGATGAAGCAAAAATCGAAGCCGCAACAGGCAACTGACAAGACAGGTGTAACCCATGGCCAGTGACATTCTGATTGTCGACGACGAAGCCGATATTCGCGACCTCGTTGCGGGCATTCTGGACGACGAAGGCTTCAGCACCCGGACCGCGCGCGACAGCAATTCGGCGCTGGCCGAGATCGCCAACCGCCGCCCGCATCTGGTGTTCCTCGACATCTGGCTGCAGGGCTCCAAGCTCGACGGCCTGCAATTGCTCGAGCAGATCAAGAAGGATCATGCCGACGTGCCCGTGGTGATGATCTCCGGCCACGGCAACATCGAAACCGCGGTCGCCGCGATCAAGCGCGGCGCCTATGACTTCATCGAAAAGCCGTTCAAGTCGGACCGGCTGATCCTGGTGGCGACGCGGGCGCTGGAAACCTCGCGCCTCAAGCGCGAGGTGAAGGAACTCAAGCAACTGGCGCCCGCCGCCAGCGTTCTGACCGGCCGCTCCGCCTGCATGAACCAGCTGCGCCAGACCATCGACCGGGCCGCCAAGGCCAACAGCCGCATCCTGATCGTCGGCCCCTCCGGTTCGGGCAAGGAACTGGCGGCGCGCACGCTGCACAATGCCTCGAGCCGCGCAGAAGGACCGTTCGTCGTCATCAACGCCGCGGCGATCACGCCGGAGCGGATGGAAGTCGAAATGTTCGGCATCGAGCAGTCCAACGGCGAGCAGGCGCGCAAGGCCGGCGCGCTGGAAGAGGCCCATGGCGGCACGCTGTTCATCGACGAAATCGCCGACATGCCGCGCGAGACCCAGAACAAGATTCTGCGCGTGCTGGTCGATCAGACCTTTCAGCGCTCCGGCGGCACCGCCAAGGTTCATGTCGACGTCCGCATCATCTCCTCGACCGCGCGCAATCTGGAGGAAGAGATCGCCGAAGGGCGATTCCGCGAGGATCTCTATCACCGGCTGTCGGTGGTGCCGATCCGCGTGCCGCCGCTGTCGGAACGCCGCGAGGACATTCCCGAACTGATCGACTATTTCATGGACCAGATTTCGGTCGGCGACCGGCCTGCCGAAGCGGCAGATCGGCCAGGACGCGATGGCGGTGCTGCAGTCGCATGTCTGGCCCGGCAACGTCCGCCAGCTCCGCAACAACGTCGAGCGCGTGATGATTCTGGCCGGCGGCGGTCCGGAAGTGATCATCACCGCCGACATGCTGCCGCAGGATGTCGGCTCGATGGTGCCGGCGATGCCGACCAGCAACAATGGCGAGCACATCATGGGGCTGCCGCTGCGCGAGGCGCGGGAAGTGTTCGAGCGCGACTATCTGATCGCCCAGATCAGCCGGTTCTCCGGCAACATTTCGCGCACGGCGGAATTCGTCGGCATGGAGCGCTCGGCGCTGCATCGCAAGCTCAAGGCGCTCGGCGTCGGCTGAGACTTGCGTGAATGCTTGCGTACGTTCGCAATCAGCGGCTCATCCGCTCGCTTTGAGCCGATCCATGCAGTTGCTTGGGAATATTTATCTCTTTCCGCGCTTTTACGGAGAATGGCCACTGGGTTCCGGCTAGGCGGACGCGCGAACCGGCTTGCCTAAAAAGCGCGCGTGCCCTCTAATCGTACTGCCGAGCCGACCGGAGGGGGATCTCAGGGGACGCCGGCAAGTCGGGGGCAGGCTCCGTGAGAGAGCAACAACCGGTTTAATAAAAAGAAGCACAAGACTGCGGGACAAAAACAATGGCGGCAGACCGCGCACAAAATCTACAAGACACCTTCCTGAATCACGTTCGTAAAACCAAAACGCCACTGACGATCTTTCTGGTCAACGGAGTGAAGCTGCAGGGGATTGTCACCTGGTTCGACAATTTCTGCCTGCTGCTTCGGCGCGACGGTCATTCGCAGCTTGTCTACAAGCATGCGATCTCGACCATCATGCCGGGCGCTCCGATCCAGTTGTTCGAAGGCGGCGAGGATGCTCCGGCTTGAGAGTGACCTGATTGGAACCCCTCAACCGTGAAGGGGGCGCCGACCGTCCGCGGTCGGCGGGGGGCAAGCAAACCGGGCGGGTGATCGTCATCGGCCCTTATTTGCGAATGCGCCGCGGCGATGCCGATGCGCAGGCGAGCGATGTCGTGCGCGATTCCGAGGCCCGGCTGGAGGAAGCCGACGGGTCTGGCGCGCGCCATCGACCTCACGGTCGCCGATGCGCTGATCGCGCCGATCAGCCAGATCAGGCCTGCGACCTATCTCGGCAAGGGCAAGGTCGAGGAGATCACTCGGCCTCATCGCGGGCCACGACATCGAACTTGTGGTGATGGATTGCGCGCTGTCGCCGATCCAGCAGCGCAATCTCGAGAAGGCCTGGAACACCAAGGTGCTCGACCGCACCGGGCTGATCCTGGAAATCTTCGGCCGCCGCGCCAAGACCAAGGAAGGTTCGCTGCAGGTCGAGCTCGCGCATCTGAATTATCAGCGCAGCCGGCTGGTGCGCTCATGGACCCATCTGGAGCGCCAGCGCGGCGGCTTCGGCTTCATGGGCGGCCCCGGCGAGACCCAGATCGAGGCCGACCGCCGCCTGATCGGCGACCGCATCACGCGGCTGGAAAACGAAATCAAGAAGGTGCAGGCGACGCGGCGGCTGCATCGCGCCGGCCGGCAGCGCGTGCCGTACCGCGTGGTGGCGCTGGTCGGCTACACCAACGCCGGCAAGTCGACGCTGTTCAACCGGCTGACGCGCGCCGACGTGCAGGCCGCCGACATGCTGTTTGCGACGCTCGATCCGACCTTGCGCGCGCTGAGCCTGCCGCATGGCGGCAAGGCGATGCTGTCGGACACCGTCGGATTCATTTCCAACCTGCCGACGCAACTGGTCGCCGCGTTTCGCGCCACGCTGGAAGAGGTGCTGGAGGCGGATATCATCCTGCACGTCCGCGACATCTCGCATGAGGATGCGGAGGCGCAGGAGCGCGACGTCGACGCCGTGCTGCGCCAGCTCGGCATCGATCCCGACGCTGGCGCAGCGCATCCTCGAAGTCTGGAACAAGATCGATCGCTTCGATCCCGAGGAGCGCGAGAACCTGCGCAACATCGCCGCGCGCCGTCCGCCGGAGCGGCCGTGCTTCCTGGTCTCCGCCGATATCGGCGAGGGGGTCGAAGACGCTGTTGACCGCGATCGAGGATCGGCTGGCGGCGACACGCACGACGCTCGATCTGTCGATCGATGCTTCCGACGGCGCCGGCATCAGCTGGCTGCATCGCAATGCCGAAGTGCTCAACAAGGAGCTGCACGACGGGCGCTTCGACATGACCGTGCGCGTCGACGAGACCAAGCGCGATATCGTGGTGTCGCAGGTTCGAGGCCGTGCCGCACGCGGCCTGATAGCAGATGTCGTCCCGCGAAAGCGGGACCCATAGCCACAGGTAGTGGTGTTAGCACGGTACTCGCTGCGTGCCTATTCGCGAGATCCGCGGTATGGGTCCGGCTCGCGCTTCGCTTGGCCGGGACGACGATGGGCGGTGCTCCACGCCTTCGCCTCGTTCCACAGCGCGTCCATCTCTTCCAGCGTGGCGCTCCTCCAGCGAGCGTCCCTTCGCCGCCAGCGCGCGCTCGATATAGGCAAAGCGGCGCTCGAACTTGGCGTTGGTGCCGCGCAGCGCGGTTTCCGGATCGGCGCCGACGTGGCGGGCCAGGTTGACCAGCGCGAACAGGAGATCGCCGGTTTCGTCCGCGAGTTCGTCGGCGTCGCCGCTGTCCAGCGCGGCCTCGATCTCGTCGGCCTCCTCGCGGATCTTGCTGCAGCACCGCGCGCGGGTCGTTCCAGTCGAAGCCGACGGTGGAGGCCTTGCGCTGCAATTCCATCGCGCGCGTCAGCGCCGGCTGGCCCGGCCTTGACGCCCGATAGCAGCGATTTGTGCGCGGTCTCTTCCGGCGGCCGCCGCGCGGCGCGCTCGGCCTTTTCTTCGGCCTTGATGCGCTCCCAGGCGCTCTTGACGCCGGCGGCGGCGATATTGCCGTCCTTGTCGGCGAACACATGCGGATGCCGGCGGATCATCTTCCGTCGTGATCGCCTCGACCACGTCGCCGAAGGCAAAGGCGTTTTGCTCTTCCGCCATGCGGGCGTGATAGACCACCTGCAGCAGGAGATCGCCGAGTTCCTCGCGGAGGTCGTCGAAATCGCCGCGCGCTGATCGCGTCGGCGACCTCATAGGCCTCCTCGATGGTGTAGGGCGCGATCGTCGCAAAATTCTGCTCGAGGTCCCACGGGCAGCCGGTGACGGGCGTGCGCAGCGCCGCCATGATCTCGATCAGGCGGGAAATATCGCGGGAAGGGGTCATGGGATTTCCGGTCGCTTGGGAGATACGAGCCGCTTTATGCCGCAAGCGGCCAGCCGATCCCAGCGGAACGAGCCGAAATCGGGCAATTTCCACCGATTGGCCTCAAGGCGCGGGAATGCTAATGGCCCCTCATGAGCGACCAATCTTCGTCCGAAACCGCGCTGGTGCTGTTTTCCGGCGGGCAGGATTCCACCACCTGCCTGGCCTGGGCGCTGCAGCGCTTTGCGCGCGTCGAAATGCTCGGCTTCAGCTACGGCCAGCGCCACGCCATCGAGCTGGAATGCCGCGACCGCCTGCTGTCGGGCATCAAATCGCTGCGGCCGGATTGGGCGGCAAAGCTCGGCGAGAGCCACACGCTGGAAATCCCGACACTGGCGGAGATTTCCGACACCGCGCTGACCCGCGACGTCGCGATCGAGATGGGCGCGGACGGCCTGCCCAATACCTTCGTGCCCGGCCGCAATCTGGTGTTTCTGACCTTCGCCGCGGCGCTGGCGTACCGGCGCGGCATCCGCCACATCATCGGCGGCATGTGCGAGACCGATTATTCCGGCTATCCGGATTGCCGCGACGAGACCATCAAGGCGCTGCAGTCCGCGCTCAATCTCGGCATGGCCAAGAACTTCGAACTGCACACGCCGCTGATGTGGCTCGACAAGGCCTCGACCTGGAAGCTGGCGCATGAGCTCGGCGGGGCAGGGCTGGTCGATCTGATCCGCGAACACTCCCACACCTGTTATCTCGGCGAGCGCGGCGCGCAGCACGACTGGGGCTATGGCTGCGGCGAATGCCCGGCCTGCGCATTGCGCGCGAAGGGCTGGCGGGAGTATGCGGGGACGTAACTTGCTGGGTGCCGCACACTCACCCGTCGTCGCCCGCCTTGTGCGCAATTGCGCACTGGGCAGGGCGATCCAGTATTCCAGAGACCTGCATTTGAGCCGATGGGCCGCGGCGTACTGGATACCCGCCTGCGCGGGTATGACGGCTGGGTGGCGCCGAGCTACTTGCCGAAATCCTCCGGCGTCAGCTCGATCGGCGCGCCATGCGGCGTGCGGTCGGCGGCGTGGTCCCAGGCGTCGCGGTAGCGATGCAGGGCATCCGATGTCGTGACGCCCTTGGCGGCGACCAGCGTTTCCAGCGTCGCCAGCCAGTGCCGGTAATAGGTCTCGCCGGTATCGGGATCGCCGGCGGCCTGCGCGCGCTTGATTTGCGCGCCCAGCGTCTCCGCCCATTCCTTCCAGGTGAAGACGCCGGCCTCGTGCAGCGCCAGCGCCATGGCAAAGGCGCGCGCTTCCCAGGGCTCGCGAAACACCGGCCCGTCCTCGTCGCGGGGCACGCCGGGCACGGCGACGGCCGCCCGCATCGCCTGTTGCGGGGTCAGATTCATCACGCGCGCTCCAGATAGGATTCCCAGGCATCGACGGAGACGCTGAGCGTCGGGTCGGCATCCTTGCCCCACAATTCCGGCCCGTCGAAGCGCACGGTGTAGAGCCATTGCGGATTTTCGCCCTTGCCGAGCGAATTGAGTGTCGGGAAAGACGTGGCAGCCATGGTTGAGCTCGATGGTGCCGAGATGGCCGCGGACATATTGCGGCAGCCGCGTATGCGTCGCCGGGTGGATGTCCTTCATCCGCACGGTCTCGCCGACCGCGAACATCGCGGGCGCCTTCGGCTCGCGTTCGGTCGGGCCGCCGCGCCGGATCGCCGGCGTGACCTCCGTTGGCGCGATCGGCGTTGACGCCGGGCTTTGGCGGCGACAGCACCTTGCCGGCCTCGATCTCCTCGCGCGTCACCAGCCCGCGCTCGATCATCAGCGTTTCCAGCCCGGCGAGCCAGATCTGGAAATAGCTCTTGCTGAGATAATCCTCGGGCGGACGGTTCTCGCGGGCAAAGCGCGACATGTCGATGTTCCAGCCGCCCGGGCGCGCCATCGCGACCGTCAGCGCAAAGGCGCGGCGTTCCCATTCGTCGTGAAACACCGGCTCGTTCGGCTCCGGCACGACCGGGCCAAAGCCCTTGGCGCCGCCCATGTCATGCGCGCCGTCCATCAGGCGGTCTCGCCCGGCTGTTTCGGCAGGCCGGTGCCGATCATGCTGTCGCGGGTGACGAGTTCGGCGAGCTGCTCGGCGCTCCAGCCCTCGGTGCCCTCGGGGCGCATCGGCAGCACGAGATAGCGGATTTCGGCGGTGGAATCCCAGACCCGGATTTTGGTGGTGTCCGGCAGCGCCACGCCGAAATCGTTCAGCACGCCGCGCGGATCGGAGACGGCGCGCGAGCGATAGGGCGCGGACTTGTACCAGACCGGCGGCAGGCCCAGCACCGGATGCGGATAGCAGGAGCACAGCGTGCACACGACCATGTTGTGCTGCTCGGGCGTGTTCTCGACGACGACCATATGCTCGCCCTGGCGGCCGGAGTAGTCGAGCTCGGCGATCGCCGCGGTCGCGTCCTTCATCAGCCGCGCGTGATAGGCCGGATCGCTCCACGCCTTGGCGACCACGCGAATGCCGTTGCGCGGGCCGATCTTCTTCTCATAGAGGTCGATCAGGAGATCGAGGGACGGCCGGATCGACATAGCCTTTCTCGGTCAGGATCGATTCCAGCGCGCGCACGCGCAGCTCGGTCTCCGACAATTCCGAATGGTCGTGATCGTGGTGGTGATGGTCGTGGTGATCGTGGTCATGGTCGCTCATGGGCGCAGGATAGGCGCAAAATCCGGGCTATGTCGAGGCAGAGACTCTGCTAGCATTTCGCCGATGGGGATCAGGGCAGGGTGCACCGGAATGGCGGCGGCCGTGGCCATTTTGGCCGTGGTTTCCGGCTGGAGAGGCGCGGGCGGCGAACGGCGCCTATGCGGTCGATGCCGCCGACATTTCCGAGGCCGGCTCCTGCAAGGTCGAGAGCTGGATGTCGTCGGCGTCCAACACCGATTTTACGGCGGTCGCCAATCCGTCCTGCGTGGTCGATCCGTTCAAGTCAGCCGGTCGAGTTGAGCATGCTCAGCAGCCGAGCGCGCAGCGACGGCGAGTGGAGCACGACGATCGCAGCCGAAGGCCAAGATGAACATCGTGCCGACCGGCGTCGGCAAGCTCGGCTTTTCCTTTTCCGCCGGCGGCTCATTCGATGCGCTGACCGGCGAAAACCTCACGGCCTTTGCCGTGATCCCGGCGACGTTCCGGCTCAACGAGAACATGCGGCTCAATTTCAATGGCGGCTGGCTGTGGGACCGCAGCGTCGACCGGCACTATCTGCTCTACGGTATCGGCTTCGACTGGAAGTTCACCGAAACCCTGCAGTGGACGATCGAAGCCTTCGGGCAGGCCGGGCCAATCGGATACGCCAAGCGTGGTCCGGCCGCGGTTCCAGACCGGCGTGCGTTACCGGCCGAACGAGATTTTCTCGGTCGACCTGATCTACGGCCGCAACATCTCGGGCGAGAACGCCAACTGGATCACGCTCGGCACCACGATCCGTTTCCCGGTGCCCGGCGGCAAGCCGGAGCACCACCGCACGGGTCATCTGTAAGCGGCACTCGTTGCGGCACTTCCAAGACGGCGAATTCTGAGCTAAGGTTCGGAAAATCAAGGGCAGGGAGGCGGTGCGTTGGCTGATTTTGTAAAGATCGAGAAGGGCCTCGGGCCCGAGGGCCGCATCGCGGTCGTGCGTTTCGACCGTGGCGACGGCATCAATGCGCTGTCGCCGGAGGCGCTGCGCCAGCTCACGGACGCCGCGCGCAGTTTCGAGGATGACGGCGAGACCTCGGTCGTGGTGCTGACCGGCGGCGCCAAATCCTTCACCGCCGGTTTCGACCTGAAGGATCCGGAAGGCCGGTCCCGCAAGTCCATGGACCTCGGTGCGCTGCGCCGGCACCTGAAACTCGGGCCGCGGCTGACGCGGGCCTGGCAGGAGATGGAGCAGATCACCATCGGCGCCATCGAGGGCTTTTGCGTCGGCGGCGGCGTGGCGCTGGCGGTCGCGCTGGATTTCCGGGTGATGGCCCGAGACGCCCATATGCGCGTGCCCGAGATCGGGCTCGGCATGAACATGAGCTGGCAGAGCGTGCCGCGCATGCTGCATCTGATGGGACCGGCCCGCACCAAGCAGGCCGTGATCCTGGCCGACCAGCGCATCTCGGCCGCCGAGGCCTACGAATGGCGGCTGGTGGAGGAGGTGGCCGAACCCGGCAAGGCGTTCGACGCCGCGATGGCGCTCGCCGCCAAGGTCGCCGCCCAGCCGCCGCTGTCGGTCGCCATGACCAAGCTGACCGTCAATCGCCTGGCGCATGCGCTCGACGATCTCGCCAGCCATATGGACGTCGACCAGTTCGCGCTGGCGAGCATGAGCGAGGACCACAAGGAAGGCGTCGCGGCGTTTCTGGAGCGCCGCAAGCCGCGGTTCAAGGGGAGATAGTGCGAATGCTTTGGATTGCGCCAACGGAAAGCTAACCAAGGTGCTGAAACTGAATCTCAATTCTCATCGGATATCAGGAGGCTGATTTTTCGCCTGGCATGGCGCTGTGCATGGTTAAGGATTTTGCGAAATGAAGGTATTGCGCGGGGGGCTGGCGTCAGCAAAGGGGCGGACAATTGTCGCCGCAAGCGTGATCCTGGTTTCCGGTCTGGCAGCGACATTTGCGGCGCGCATGCTGTCGGAACGGATGATCGCCGCCGACATGCAGCGCCGCTTCAGCGCGGACTGCTGCCGACATCGCGACCGCCGTCGGCGATCGCCTGCGCACCCATGCCGAAGTGCTGGTCAGCATGCAGGGGCTGTACGCCTCGATCGGCGGGAAGGTCGATCGCGCCCAGTTCCGCCGCTATATCGACGTGCTCGATCTCGCGCGCCGCTACCCGGGATTCCAGGCGCTGCAGTCGCTGCGCCGGGTCGGGCCGGAAGGGCTTGATGCCTTCGTCGCCGAAGTGCGGGGCGACACCAGCGTCGATGCCGGCGGGCAGCCGGAGTTCACGGTGCGTCCGCCGGGCAAACGGGCGTCCTATAACATCGTCGAGTTTGTCGAACCGATGCGAGGCAACGAGGATGCCCTCGGTTTCGATGCCGGCGCCAATCCGGTCCAACTCGATTCGCTGCGCCGCGCGGCTGAAACCGGCCGGATCGTCGCGACCCCGCCGGTCAAGCTGGTGCAGGATACTTCGGGCGGCCTTGGCTTCATCCTTCGCGCCCCGATCTACCGTACCGGAGAGCCGGCTCAAACCACTTCGCAGCGCGTCGCCGCGTTGCGCGGTTTCGTGGCCTCGGTCTATCGCATGAACGATCTGATGCGCGGCGTTCTCGATCCGCGCACGCTGCAGCAGATGCAGGTGCAGATCGTCGATCGCGGTTACGCCAAGCAGACTTCGGAAGGCACAGTGAGCGGCGAACCGGAAGATCCGTCGAGCGCCGCAACGCTGATGTACAACAGCCTCGAACCCAATCTGAGCCTGGTCTCGCAGGTCGCCGAGTCCGACCGGCATTGCCGCCGACCGGTCGCTCGTCGTGGGCGAGCGGGTCTGGCGCGTGGTGTTCAGCGCGCGCCCGGGCTCGATCTATGAAGTCGATCGTTTGGTGCCCAATCTGGTGCTGGCGAGCGGCATCGTCATCAGTCTGTTGATGGGGCTGCTCGCCGTCATTGGCCTGCGTTCACGCCAGCTGTCGGGCAATCTCAACGCGCTCGACGCCGAGCAGCGCGCGCTGGTCGACAATCCGCTCGCCGGAATCCTGTTCACCGAAGGTCGCCGTATCCTTCGCGGCAACCGGCGGATGGCCGAACTCTGTGGCGCCTCGCCGGACGAATTGCCGGGCAGTACGGTCGACGCCCTGCTGGCGACGGAAGCCGATAGCGCCGTATTCGGTGCGGCGCTGACGACGATCCGCGACAGCGCCATGGCGACCGAGGCCGAATTGCACTTGCGCCGAAAGGATGGATCGACCCTCCTGATCGACGTCTATGGCAAACCATTGGCCGCCGGCGGCCGCAACGGCGCCGGCGAGATCCTCTGGGTGATCCAGGGACAAGACCGACGCGATGCTGATGGACGCCGAGCGCCGCGAGCATGCGCGCGAACTGCAGGAGTCCAATGCACGGCTGACGTCGTCGCTCCAGGCTTCGGAAATCCGCGCGCAAGGAAATCGTATTGTTGACCGAACTCAGCAGCGTTCTGCAATCCTGCCAGGCGCCGAATGAAATCTTCGCAGCGGTCCAGAACTACGCCGGCTTTCTGTTCCCGGAGGAGGCGGGGGCGCTCTATCTGATGAACGAAACGCGCGACGCCGTGACGCGCGGCCCGCATTGGGGCGAACTGACATCGGCTGCGACGTCGTTCCCGCTGGAAGATTGCTGGGCATTGCGGCGGGGCACGACATTCCCGATTTCGCCCGCCAGCCAGGGCCTCGTGTGCGGTCACGCCGCTTGCCGGGAGATGCACGTGGCAGCGTGCTATGTCTGCCAGCCGCTGGTCGCGCAAAACCATCTGATGGGACTGCTCTATCGCGAAGCCTACGGGCCGGCTTTTGCCGAGGGCGCCGATCAACTCGCCACCATGCTGGCCGAGCAGGTGTCGCTCGCGCTCGCCAATCTGGACCTGCGCGAGCAATTGCGCAGCCAGGCGATCCGCGATCAGCTCACCGGGCTTTACAACCGCCGCTTCCTCGAGGACGCGCTGACCCGCGAGACCGGCCGTGCCGCCCGCAGCGGCGAGCCGGTGGCGGTCGCCATTCTCGACGTGGATCACTTCAAGCGGATCAACGACACCTATGGCCACGAGGCGGGCGATGCCGTGTTGCGCGAACTCGGCCAGGCCCTGCTGAAAACCATCCGCAAGACCGATATCGTCGGCCGCTTCGGCGGCGAGGAATTCCTGATGTTGCTGCCGGGCGCCAGCGTGGAAGTGGCGCAGGCGCGCGCGCTCGCGGTGCTGGAAGCGGTACGTGCCATGGAAGTCGTGATCCCCAACGGCGCGCCGCTGAACCATATCACCGCATCGATCGGCGTTGCGGCAATGCCGCTCCATGTCGCAAGAGGCGATATGCTGGTCGCCGCCGCCGATACAGCCCTTTATCAGGCCAAGGGGCAGGGACGTAACCGCGTCGTCTTGTCCGACCGCCGCGCCGTCCTCCCGGCGCCAGCCGAGATGCCATTGGGCCTGACGGGGACGGACGGCTGATTTCGCCACCGTAACGGGGGCACCGCGTTCGCGCCCGCGAGCGGTGTCACGAAAAAATAGCGGCCTCCTCAAGAATTTAGGTCGAACGAAATCCATTCCAACAGGCTATACACCGTGGCCGCAATCATGCGGTCGATTGACCTCGCTTTACGCGTCCACGGAGGAGACAGAATGAAAACAGTCCAGACGATGCTGGCCGAAGCCGAGGCCGAAGTGCCGCGTATCAGCCCGAACGAAGCCAAGGGATTGCTGGGCAGGGCCGATGTGCTGTTCCTCGACGTTCGTGAGCCTGCGGAAGTGGCGACCTCGGGCAAGGTGCCTGGCGCCCTTGCCGTGCCGCGCGGTCTCGTCGAGTTCCGCGCCGATCCCGCCTCGGCGATGCATGACGCAGCCTTCGACCGCGCCAAGACGGTGATCGCGTATTGTGCTTCAGGCGGACGCTCAGCGCTCGTCGGCAAGACCCTCAAGGACATGGGTTATTCCAACGTGCGCAATCTCGGCGGCTTCAAGGGCTGGCTGGAGGCGGGCGGAGAGGTGGAGAAGGTCTGACCGACGCGCCCAGGCGCTCGCCTTGACGTGGCGCAAGATGGCGGGCTGAGGACAAGCATCCGATCAGGATCGCCGTCCATGTCCGGGACGGCGATGCGCGCGCCGCGAATTGCAGAACGACACTCGATGAGTTTCGATTGGCCGGCGCTCGCTGGCCATTGGAATTCCAATCCTCGTCGCGTTTGCTGCCGGATACCTGTTCAAAATGCGGTGCAGTGGCTGGTCGAAGAGAGCCCTGCTCTCCTCGGCTGGGTCGCGATGCCAGCTGCAAGTCCGCAGGATCAGAGCCTGGCTGCGAAGGGGCAGTAGACCGATCCAGACCCGTGCCAGGATGCCCATCCGAATATCCGTAATTCGCATAAGGTATATTATGGAATATCTATATCTACAATTAGATCAGATATTTAGGCGGATATTCTAGCAAACCAAGCCAGCCCGGCCGGCTGTACAGGCGTTCGCTTGGCCAAAGCAATCCTGATCCGCCAAAGCCTGTGTTGCCGCCGCGTGCGGACGCTGCAATAAGCGCCCGAGCGCGACTGATGACTCGCGACCATCGGGTCATCGCAAGAACAATAACCCTCAAGGGAGAACCCAATGAGTTTTTCACGACGCACGCTTCTCAAGGCGTCCGCTGCGTCAGCGGTTTTGGGCGGCATCGGCGCGCCGTTGGTGGCGCGGGCCCAGGCGGGCGAATTTACCTACAAATACGCCAATAATCTTCCTGACGGCCATCCCATGAACGCCCGCGCCAAGGAAATGGCGGCGGCGATCAAGGCCGAGACCAATGGCCGGTTCGACCTGCAGATTTTCCCGAACAACCAGCTCGGTTCCGATACCGACATGCTGAGCCAGATCAGGTCCGGCGGCGTCGAATTCTTCACGCTGTCGGGGCTGATTTTGGCGACGCTGGTGCCGGCGGCGTCGATCAGCGGCATCGGCTTTGCGTTCCCGGACTACGACACGGTCTGGAAGGCCATGGACGGGGGCCTGGGCGCCCATATCCGCGGCGAGATCACCAAGGCCAATCTCGTGGTCATGGACAAGATCTGGGACAACGGCTTCCGCCAGACCACGTCGTCGACCAGGCCGATCAACGGCCCGGATGACCTCAAGGGCTTCAAGATCCGCGTGCCGGTGTCGCCGCTCTGGACGTCGATGTTCAAGGCATTCGATGCGGCGCCCGCCTCGATCAATTTCAGCGAAGTTTACTCCGCGCTGCAGACCAGGATCGTCGAGGGCCAGGAAAATCCGCTGGCGATCATCTCGACGGCGAAGCTGTATGAAGTCCAGAAGTTCTGTTCGCTGACCAACCATATGTGGGACGGCTTCTGGTTCCTGGCGAACCGCCGCGCCTGGGAAAAGCTGCCGGAGGATATCAGGACCATCGTCGCCAAGAACATCAACGCGGCGGCCGTCAAGGAACGCGAGGACGTCGCCAAGCTGAATGCCGGGCTGCAGCAGGAACTGGCCGGCAAGGGCCTCACCTTCAACCAGCCCAACGTGACGCCGTTCCGCGAAAAACTCCGCTCCGCCGGCTTCTACGCGGAATGGAAAGGTAAATACGGCGAGCAGGCCTGGGAGCTGCTCGAAAAGTCCGTCGGCAAGCTGTCGTAAGCATCTGAAGACCGTCATGGCTCATGCCGGAATGACCGAAGCTGTTGGCGGTGAGGTGGGTCAGCCCCCTCGCCGCCGTCAGCTGCTGGCGTCGATCGAACATGCGCTTGGGAATGCTGGTCGAGATTCCGGCCGCGCTGCTGGTCGTCGCCGAAATCGTCATCCTGTTTGCCGGCGTGGTGGCGCGCTATGCGCTGCACCAGCCGCTGATCTGGTCGGACGAACTGGCCTCGATCCTGTTCCTGTGGCTCGCCATGCTGGGTGCCGCGGTCGCATTCCGCCGCGCCGAGCACATGCGGATGACGGCGATGGTCGCCAGCGCGAAGCCCGCCATGCGCGCCTATCTCGATCTGGTGGCGACGGTAGCAGCGCTGGCGTTTCTCATCCTGATCGCTTGGCCGGCCTGGGAATACGCCTACGAGGAAAGTTACATCACCACGCCGGCGCTGCAGATCACCAATATCTGGCGCGCCGCAGCGCTGCCGGTCGGCATCGGCCTGATGGCGCTGTTTGCCTTCCTGCGGCTGGCCCGATCGGGCAACGTTCGGACCATGGTGGCTGCGATCCTGTCGGTCGCACTCGTCATCGCGATATTCTGGCTGCTCCGGGGCTCGCTGAAGCCGCTCGGCAATCTCAATCTGATCATCTTCTTTGTCGGCGTCGCCGGCTTCTGCGTCTTTGCCGGCGTGCCGATCGCGTTCGGGTTCGGGCTTGCGACCTACGGCTATCTGGCGCTGACCACGGGCACGCCGCTGATGGTGCTGGTCGGCCGCATGGACGAGGGCATGAGCCACCTCATCCTGCTGTCGGTGCCGCTGTTCGTGTTCCTCGGCCTGCTGATCGAGATGACCGGCATGGCGCGCGCCATGGTGGCGTTCCTGGCGAGCCTGCTGGGCCATGTCCGCGGCGGGCTGCATTACGTGCTGGTCGGCGCGATGTATCTGGTCTCGGGCATTTCAGGCTCCAAGGCCGCCGACATGGCCGCCGTGGCGCCGGTGCTGTTTCCCGAGATGAAGGCGCGGGGCGCCAAGCCGGGCGATCTGGTCGCCCTCCTCTCTGCCACCGGCGCACAGACCGAGACCATTCCGCCGAGCCTCGTGCTGATCACCATCGGTTCGGTCACCGGCGTCTCGATCGCGGCGCTGTTCACCGGCGGACTGCTGCCGGGCCTGGTGCTGGCGATCACGCTGTCGGCGCTGGTGTGGTGGCGTTACCGGAACGAGGACTTGCGGCATGTTACGCGCGCAAGCGGCGGCGAGGTCGTGCCGCGCGTTCGCCATCGCCCTGCCCGCCATCGCGCTGCCGTTCGTGATCCGCTACGCGGTGGTCGAAGGCATCGCGACCGCGACCGAGGTTTCCACCATCGGCATCGTCTATGCCTTCATCGTCGGCTATCTGATTTACGGCCTCTTGATCTATCGCAATTTCGACTGGCGGCGGATCATGCCAATGTTGGTCGAGACCGCGTGCCTGTCGGGCGCGATCCTGCTGATCATCGGCTGCGCCACCGGCATGGCCTGGGGCCTCACGCAATCAGGCTTTTCGCGGACGCTGGCCGCCGCCATGACCGGCCTGCCCGGCGGCTCGGCCACGTTCATCGCGGTGTCGATCGTGGCCTTCGTGATCCTGGGCAGCGTGCTCGAGGGCATTCCGGCGATCGTGCTGTTCGGGCCGTTGCTGTTTCCGATCGCCCGTGCCGTGGGCGTGCACGAGGTCCATTATGCGATGATCGTTATTCTCGCGATGGGTATCGGGCTATTCGCGCCGCCATTTGGAGTAGGCTATTATGCCGCCTGCGCCATCGGGCGCGTCGACCCGGCCGAGGGTATCCGGCCGATCTGGGGTTACCTGTTGGCGCTGATGGTCGGCCTGATTATCGTGGCGATCTTCCCGTGGATTTCCATCGGGTTCTTGTAAAGTCAAACTTTGTAGATGGGACACAGCCGATGAGCGCAGCCCAGAACCAGTACTCAATCGGATTGGACAAGACGCCGGCGAACTACGTGCCGCTGACGCCGCTGAGCTTCCTTGCCCGCAGCGCGGCTGTCTATCCCGATCACATCAGCACGGTCTATGAAGGCCGCAGTTTTACCTGGGCCGAGACCTACGAGCGCTGCCGGCGCTTTGCGTCCTGGCTCGCCGGCCGCGGTATCGGTCACGGCGATACGGTCGCGGCGATGCTGCCGAATATCCCGGCCATGAACGAGGTGCATTTCGCCGTGCCGATGGCGGGCGCCGTCCTGAACGCGCTGAACATCCGGCTCGATGCACCCTCGATTGCCTTTCAGCTCGACCATGGCGGCGCGAAAATCATTCTCGTCGATCCGGAATTTTCCGGCGTGATCTCTGAAGCGCTGACGCTGATGAAGGGGCCGAAACCGTTCGTCGTCGATGTCGACGACGCTGCCTTTGCAGGCGGCAAGCGGATCGGTGAACTCGAATACGAAGCGGCGGTCGCGGCGGGCGATCCGGCTTTCGTCGCAAGACTTCCCGGCGATGAATGGGACGCGATTGCGCTGAGCTATACCTCCGGCACCACGGGCAACCCGAAGGGCGTCGTGACCCATCACCGCGGTGCGTATCTCAATGCCGTCAGCAATATTCTGGCGGGCAATCTCGGCCAGCATCCGGTGTATCTGTGGACGCTGCCGATGTTCCACTGCAACGGCTGGTGCTTTCCGTGGACGGTAGCGGCCTCAGCCGGCATCAATGTCTGCCTGCGCAAGGTCGATCCGGCAAAGATCTTCGAGTTGATCCCGCAACACGGCGTCACCCACATGTGCGGCGCGCCGATCGTCTACAACACGCTGATCAATGCGCCCGGGGCGCCGAAGGGCAAAGCCGCGCGCCCCGTGGTCGGATTGATCGCGGGCGCCGCACCGCCGGTGGCGGTCCTCGAAGGCGCCGAAAGCATCGGCATCAAGCTGACGCATGTCTACGGCCTGACCGAGGTCTATGGCCCCGCCTCCGTCTGCGCCGAGCAGCCGGGCTGGGACGAACTGCCCGCCGACCAGCGCGCCCAGATGAAGCGCCGGCAGGGCGTGCCCTACCCGCTGGAGGAAGCCGTCACCGTGCTCGATCCTGTGACCATGCAGGAGGTGCCGCGCGATGGCGAAACCATCGGCGAGGTGATGTTCCGCGGCAATATCGTGATGAAGGGCTATCTGAAGAACGAGAAGGCAACGCAGGAAGCCTTCGCCGGCGGCTGGTTTCACACCGGCGATCTCGGCGTGCTCGACGAGCACGGCTACGTCATCATCAAGGACCGCTCCAAGGACATCATCATATCCGGCGGCGAGAACATCTCCTCCGTCGAGGTCGAGGATATCCTCTACAAGCATCCGGCCGTGCTGTTCGCGGCGGTGGTCGCAAAACCCGATTCCAAATGGGGCGAAGTGCCCTGCGCGTTCGTCGAACTCAAGGAAGGCGCAAAGGCGACGGAGGCCGACATCATCGCCTTCTGCCGCAGCCACATGTCGGGATTCAAGACGCCGAAGGCGGTCGTGTTCGGCGCCATCCCGAAGACATCTACGGGCAAGATCCAGAAGTTTTTGCTGCGCAACCAGGTGGATTTGGCGAAGGCGATTTCGGCGTAGATTTGTAGGGTGGGCAAGGCGCAGCGTGCCCACCACGCTCGAGGGAGTCTGCCGGACGATGGTGGGCACGGCGCTTGCGCGCCTTTGCCCACCCTACGGTCCCATCATGGCGAGCGAGGCGTGACCGGCGGATAATATTGCGGCGCCTCGGTCCGCTCGTACATGCCGTAGTCGCGCATGACCTCGAAGATGCGAAAGTACTGGGTTGTCGGATCGGCAAACAGGCGCGAGCCGAATTCGATGCCGGCTTGATCGTCCGGTAAATCGACCAGGTGCGCAAAATGCTCCTCACGATAGACGCTCGCGAAAGCGTCACGGCGCCATTCGGTCTCTGCCGCCAGCGTGGCACGCTTCGATTCCGAGGCGAGGATATAGGTCGGCTTGCGTCTTGCGGGGTCGTTATAGGGCGTGCGCCGCTCGGGCCGCCAGACCGGCTGTCCGGGCCTTTGTTCGTGAATGACCTGGGCGACGCGGATACGGTAGTCGGAAAAGACCTTCGCGCGGCCAATCGTCTGGACGTCGTGATGGTGGGCATGGGCCCGCCACGCCGTCAGGGCCGCCTCGTCTTGCCAGATCTGGTAGGACAGCAGCAGGTTTTCCCGCGTCAAGCTCCTGAAGCGATCGATGAAGAGGCAGCCCCCCATCGCCTCAAGCTCGGGCTTCAGCGAGGCCGCAAGATCGAGATATTGATTGCGGTGCCCGGGCTTTGTCTCAACTTCAAAGAACAGGCCAATCATCGAAATTCCTCCGCGGCCTGCGATTGGGTTTGCGGCGCGACCGATCTGCTCGGTCCGGGGCAGCCTAGTTCCGTCATAGGCCAGCATGATGACCGGCGGAAGGCCCTGCCGTGTCACCTCTTAGTCGAAGTCATCAGCCGCGTACGCGACGGGCGGCCTCGGTGCTGGCGGCATCGTCGCGATATTCCAGTATGTCGCCGGGCTGGCAGTCCAGCGCTTCGCAAATCAGTGCGAGCGTGTCGAAGCGCACGCCCTTGACCTTGCCCGACTTCAGCAGCGAGACGTTCTGTTCGGTAATTCCAATGCGTTCGGCGAGCTCCTTCGAGCGCATCTTCCGCCGCGCCAGCATGACGTCGAGATTGACGGTGATCGGCATCGCTATCGCACCTCAGACGAACGACGCATTTTCGTCGGCAATACGGGTTGCTTCCACCATGACCCAGGCTACCGCCAGCAGCACACCGCCGACAATCAGCGCCAGATAGTCGTGCACCGACAGGCTGATGACAAGCTGGCGGCTGCCCGGCGGATTGTTCAGCGTGAAGGCGAGCATCAACGCCGTCGACGAGATCGGTCCGAGGATGGCCTGCGCCAGCACGGACCCGGCAAAGTCGCGCAACAGGCGGGCGCTCGCCAGCGTGAACACATGACCGTTGGCGAAATTGAGGAACAACGCACGGACCTGCCAAAGCCCGAACAGCAACACGCCGACCGGAACGGCGGTGATGGCGGCACCCGCGATCAGGCGCCCCGGGGACAATGACAGATCGTGCCCCGCCTGGCCCAGCCGCGCCAACAGGAGGTTTCGCGTCCAGTCGGGAATGAGAAATACCAGGATCATGGCGACGGCGATCAGCAACATGCCAAGCGTGGTCAGCATCGCCATTGCCTTGGAGAAGCGTCGGAGGCGATCCGAGTGGTCGAACGGGGTCATTGGGCTAATCCTATTGACGCGAGATATAATTATCGTAATACGATAAATTATCATCGTCAACATGGTTGATCCCAATGAGCTCCAGATTTCTGCTGCACTGTCTCCTGCGTGTTCTGCCGATGTTGGCGATGGCTGGCTGCAGCCATATGCCGGTGACCTCAATGGTGAAGCTCGCCCGGGTCGACTTCGAGACCTCGGACCCCGCTCAACTGCGCGCCGCCATCAAACTGCCGCGCACCCTGCGGCCCCAGCCAAATGGCGTCGCGCTGCGGATTGCGGTGCAGGTCGGACGCGCGCCGGAGGAAGCACGCGACTTCATGCTGCGCGAATTGCCTGAACCTGCCGAGCTGACGCGTGAGGCTGGCGCCGGCAGCCACATCTTCGCCTATCGCATCGACAATTCCGATCTCGCCCGCCTCAAGGCCTTTCGCAGTGAACTGATCGCCAGGAAAAGCTCGGCCCAAAGCTCGGGCCAGAAAGGCTCGATCTCGATCTCGGTGCGGCCGCAAGCATGCAAGGCGGGCGAGCTGGCGGACGGTCCGGTCTACTTCACGACCTATCTGCGAACCGCGGAGACGAAAGACTATGTCGCACTTGCCCGCGACGTCGATCTGCGCTCGATCGTGCCCGACCCTGCCGCGGTTGCCGGGATCCCGCGCTGTGGGTCCTAACCGAGCTCCAGCCGCATCCCGTCATAGGCCGGGATCACGCCGGCCGGCAGGCTCTGGCGCAGCACCTCGTAATCGAGATCGGAATGCATGTTGGTGATGACGGCGCGCTTCGGCTTGAAGCGCTCGATCCATGCCAAGCGCGTCGTTGACGCTGAAATGGCTGGGATGGCCGGCATAACGCAGCCCGTCCACGATCCAGAGGTCGAGGTTCTCCAGCGCCGGCCAGCTCTCCTCGGGAATGTCGTGGAGGTCGGGCGTGTAGGCGGCAGCCCCAACGCGGAAGCCCAGCGCGGGAATCCTGCCGTGGTGAACCAGGAAGGCGGAAAGTTTTACGGGGCCGCCCTTCCCTTCGGTCTCGTGACTTTCACCCGCTTCGATCGAATGCCGCGTCAGGATCGGCGGATAGTCGCTGCCTTCCGGCGCGATGAAGCAATAGGAGAACCGCGCCATGATGTCTTTGGCGGTCGACTGGTTGAAGTAGACCGGAATGCGCCGGCGCTGATGCAGCACGACCGAACGCAGATCGTCGATGCCGTGGGTCTGGTCGGCGTGCTCATGCGTCAGGTACACCGCGTCGATGTGATCGACCTCGGCGTCGATCAACTGCTCGCGCAGATCGGGCGAGGTATCGATCACGATCCGCGTGGTGCCGTGCGCGCCCGTGCGCTCGACCAGCAGCGAGCAGCGTCGGCGGCGGTTCTTTGGATTGTTGGGATCGCAGGCGCCCCAGCCGAGGGCCGGGCGCGGTACGCCTGCCGAAGAGCCGCAGCCGAGGATTGTCAGCGTCACCGTCATGCGGCCGCCTTCGGCGCCGGCACCTTGGAGAACAGGCGGAAGAAGTTTTCGGTGGTTTGCCGCGATATCTCCTCCAGCGAGACGCCGCGCGTTTCCGCCAGCACCTTTGCGACTTCGACCACGTAGGACGGCTCGTTGCGCTTGCCGCGAAACTTGCCGGGCGCCAGATACGGCGAGTCGGTTTCGACCATGATGCGGTCGGCCGGGAGCTCGGCGGCGAGCTCGCGCAAGGCTTCCGACTTCTTGAACGTCAAAATGCCCGTGAACGAGATCGACAGGCCGAGACCGATCGCCTTCATCGCCAGTTCGCGCCCGCCGGTGTAGCAATGCAGCACCGCACGGAACGGTCCCTTTGCCACTTCATCTTCAAGAATGCGGCCGCAATCCTCGTCGGCTTCGCGGGTATGGATCACCAACGGCAGGCCGGTCGTTCGTGCGGCTGCGATATGCGCGCGAAAACCGCGCTCCTGCGCTTCGCGGGAGCCGTGCTCATAGAAATAATCGAGCCCCGCCTCGCCCAGCGCCACGACCTTCGGATGCTTCGTCAGCTCGATCAGTTCGCTGGCGGGAATGCCGTCTTCCTCATCGGCATGATGCGGATGGGTGCCGACCGAGCAATAGACGTTGGGAAATCGCCCGGCGATGGCGAGCAGCCCGCCGAGACGTTTGACCCGGGTCGAGATGGTGACGATACGGCCGATCCCGGCGGTCTCGGCGCGCGCGACAATGGCGTCGAGATCCTCGGCAAAGTCCGGAAAGTCGAGGTGGCAGTGGCTATCGACGAGCATGGCTTGCAAACGGCTCAATCCGCCTTTGGTTCGACGTAGCGCGGAAACACGCCGACCGGCGGCGGCAGGGTTGCGCCGGCCTTGATCCGCGTGCTGAGCGCTGCGAAGTCCCGTGCGTCCTGGGGAACACCGAGACTGTCGAGCAGTTTGCTCGAGGCATCCGGCATCACCGGCTGGGTCAGGATGGCGACCTGACGCACGACTTCCGCCGTCACGTACAATACGGTTTTCTGCCGTGCCGGATCGGTCTTGGCCAGCGCCCATGGCGCCTCGCCCGCGAAATAGCGGTTGGCTTCCGCGACCACAGACCACACCACGTTCAGCCATTGATGGATCTGCTGGGTGGCCATCGCGGTCCGCGACGCCGCCAGCATGGCATCTGCCTCCGCCAGGATCTCCCTGTCGTTGTCGGTGAACTCGCCGGGCTCGGGCAGCACGCCGCCCAGTTGCTTGGCGATCATCGACAGCGAGCGCTGCGCCAGATTGCCGAGATCGTTGGCGAGGTCGGCATTGATGCGCGCGACGATGGCTTCATGGTTGTAGTTGCCGTCCTGACCGAACGACACTTCGCGCATGAAGAAATAGCGCATCTGGTCGACGCCGTATTGCATCGGCCAGATTGAAGGGGTCGACAACATTGCCGACGGATTTCGACATCTTCTCGCCGCGGTTGAGCAGGAAGCCGTGACTGCATAGACCCGCTTGCGGAACGGCGATGCCGGCCGACATCAGGAATGCGGGCCAGTACACGGCGTGGAAGCGGACGATATCCTTGCCGATGACGTGCAGATTGGCCGGCCAGTAGCGCTGGAATTCGTGCGCTCTCGACATCGGGATAGCCGGCAGCCGTGATGTAGTTGGTGAGCGCATCCATCCAGACATACATCACATGAGATCGGGGCGTCCGGCACCTTGATGCCCCAGTCGAACGTCGTTCGCGAGACCGAAAGGTCTTTCAGGCCGCCTTTGACAAAACTCGCAGACTTCATTGGGCCGACTCCCGCGGCAGCACGAAGTCGGGCAGGTCCGCATAGAGCGCGAGCAGGCTTGTCCTGATAGGCGGACAGAGCTGAAAGAAATAGCTTTCCTCCTCGACCCACTCGACCGGCGAGCCCAGCGGTTCGCGGCGGACACCGTCCTCGCCGACGAGTAGTTTCCTCTTCGTCGAAATAGGCCTCGTGCGCACCGAATACCAGCCTGCATACTTGCCGATGATAGATATCGCCGTTCTTCTCGATCGCACGCCAGAGTGCCTGGCACGCTCGCTCGATGGTCCGGCTCGGTAGTACGGATATAATCGTCGAATGAGATGTTCAGCGCGGTCATCATCTCGCGGAAGCGCGCGGAGTTGCGATCGCGCAAGAGCGAGCGGCGTGAGGCCTTCGCAACTCGGCGGTTTGCTGCATCTTGAGACCGTGCTCGTCGGTTCCGGTCAGAAACCGGACATCGAACCGTCGAGCCGCTGAAAGCGGGCCATCGCGTCGGTTACCATGGCGGTGTAGGCATGGCCGATATGCGGTATGCCGTTCGGGATAGAAGATCGGCGTCGTGATGAAGTAGGTGTTGCGCTCGGCAGTCACTGCTGGCTGGGCGGCGGCAGCCGGCTTCGCGCGCGGCTTGGTTGGCTTTGCACGTTTAGCTACGGGGGCCGCCTGTACGGCGGGGTTCGTTTCTTGCGCCGTTACCGCGCGCGTCTTCGTCGTCTTGTTCGCGGATTTCTTCGCCGATTTCTTGGCAGGTTTCTGAGGTCTGCTTTCTTCGCAGCCTTCTTGGGTGACTTCGGCGCGGCTTTCTTTGCAGCCTTCTTCGCGGTCTTGCCGGCCTTCTTCACCGTGCGCTTTGCTTTTGGTCGCACCTTTCTTGGCGGTACGCTTTTTCGCCGCGGCCTTCTTGCCGGCGCGGGCGGGCAGCGCTTTACGAGCCTTCTTCGCCTTGCGCTTTTTCGAAGCTTTCTTTCCAGCCTTCGCCACCACGAATTCCTTTTCAACTCAACGATATCAGGGATTGTTATCAGGCGGAGCGTTACCGCGTCGCTTCCGCGAGCATCCCAAACACCGAGAAAACCAGCGGTTTTCGCTCCAGATTATAGGATTCGGTGTCGCGCGCGGCGCGGATGATCTTTTCCCATACCTCAGCCAGCCGTGCAAGGCGGGGCAGATTAGCGTTGGCGTCGTCGGTGCGCAGCTTTTCGCCGATCCAGCGATCGATGCCGTCGATGAAGGCCGCCAGCGCCACCCGGTCGCTGGTGCCCAGCGCGTCGCCCAGCGCATGCAGCTCGCGCGGGTCGACCTGCGGCAGCGTCGCCAGCAGCGCCGCGGTCCGCTGTTGCAGCTTCAGCGCATCGCCGCCGAGCAACGTCAGGGCACGCGATACGCTTCCCTCCGCCGCCTCTGCGGCTTCCGCCAGGGCCGGATCATCGGGCGCCATGTCAGCGGCCCGCGACGCCGCGCGAATGACGTCGTCGGTCGCAAGCGGTCGCAGCGGCAGCTTGCGGCAACGGGACAGGATCGTCGGCAAGGCCCGCGCCGGCGAATGGCTGACCAGCAGGAACAGCGATCGTTGCGGCGGCTCTTCGAGGATCTTGAGCAGCGCATTGGCGGCGTTCGGATTGAGCTCGTCGACGGTGTCGACGATGCAGACCCGCCAGCCGTCCACCGCCGCGGTCGAACCGAAGAACGAAATCGTCTCCCGCGTCTCGTCGACGGTAATCACGGTCCGCATCACGCCGCGATCGTTGAGGCCGCGTTCCAGCACCAGCAGCCCACCATGGGAGCCGGCGGTGACCTGACGCGCGACGGGATCATCCGGATCGAGCGCAAGCGTCTCGGCGCGCTGCACCGAAGGCGCCATCGGCTTGGAATTCGCGAGCACGAAGCGGGCCATGCGATAGGCCAGCGTCGCCTTGCCGATGCCCTGTGGACCGCCGATCAGCCAGGCATGCGGAATGCGCCCACTGCGATAGGCATTGAGCAATGCCATCTCTGCCTCGCGGTGGCCGAACAGATCGGCCGTTTCGCGGGGATGCCTGGCCGTCGCTTCCTGCTCGGTCTTGCGTGCACTCATGCCGTACCCGCCGGGCTCGGGGCCGCGAACACATGATCGCGCAGCGTCGTCCAGACGCGGGCCGCGACCGTGTCGGCATCGGCATTGGCGTCGATCAGCACGCAGCGCTGCGGGTCTTCGGCGGCGATCTGCCGGTAGGCATCGCGCAGATCCTGATGAAACTGCAGGTCTTCCGCCTCGAAACGATCCGGCACGCCGTTGCCGCGGCGCGCCGCGGCGCGCTGTAGACCTACTTCAACCGGGATATCCAGAATGATGGTCAGGTCCGGCTTGAGATCGCCGATGGTGACGCGCTGCATGGCGTTGAGCACGATGGGCGAGACCTGCCCCAGGCTGCCCTGGTAGGCGCGGGTCGAATCCGAGAAGCGGTCGCACAGCACCCACGTTCCCTGACCGAGCGCGGGCTGGATGACGGTGCGAACGTGATCGTCGCGGGCGGCCGCGAACAGCAACGTCTCCGCCTCCGGTCCAAGCAGCTTGCCCATTCCCGACAGCACGAGATGCCGCATGATTTCCGCGCCCGGCGAGCCACCCGGCTCGCGGGTAACGATGGCGCGCAGCTTTTCCGCTGCAAGGCGCTCGGCGAGCTTCTTGATCTGCGTGGACTTTCCGGAGCCCTCGCCGCCTTCAAATGTAATGAACTTCCCGCGTCCGGAAGGCCGCTGCAGCGTTGTCTGGGCCATGCTCAGAGCTTCTCTGCGCTCGCGCGAAACATGCCGATGACGAGTTCGCTGGCGCCGTCGATCGCGCGACGCATGGTCGAGCCGGTGCCGACCGCTTCCGCGGCATAGACCGGCGACTCCACGGCGATGTTTGCGCCGCGCCATACCTTGACGACACCGACCGGCTGACCGGCCTGCACCGGCGCCCGCACGGGGCCATTATAGACGATGCGCGCGATCAGCTTCTCGCTGCCGTTCTTCGGCACCATCACCTTGATCGGCTGGGGGCTCGCAAGCTTCACCGAGCGGCTTTCGCCGCCAAACACCTTGGCATAGCCGACCTGCTGGTTGGCCGCGAACAGCGTGCGCGTCTCGAAATTGCGAAAACCCCATTCCAGCATCTTCTTGGCCTCGGAGGCGCGATCGTCGGGATCCTCGAGCCCGTTGATCACGACGATCAGCCGCGTGTCGTTCTGCACGGCGGAGCCGACCATGCCGTAGCCGCCCTCCTTGGTGAAGCCGGTCTTCAGCCCGTCGGCCCCGTTCAGCGTGTTCAGCAGCGGATTGCGGTTCTGCTGCCGGATCTTGTTCCAGGTGAACTCCCGCTCGCCGAACAATTTGTACATGTCGGGATAGGTCAGGATCAGGTGGCGGGCGAGCTTTCCCAGCTCCCGCACCGTCATCCTGTTGGCGGGGTCCGGCAACCCGTTGGAGTTTCCGAATGTCGACTTCGTCAGGCCGAGTTCGCGGGCGCGCTTGGTCATGAAGTCGGCGGCAAAGATCCGCTCGTTGCCGGCCATGCCTTCGGCAAGGGCAATGCAGGAATCATTGCCGCTCTGGATGATCGCGCCCTTCAACAGGTCATCCACCGACACCTTGCTGTTGAGAATGGCAAACATGGTCGAGCCGCCGGCCGGCGCACCGCCCTTGCGCCAGGCGTTCTCGCTGATCCGGTATTCGTCCGTCGGCTTTATCTTGCCTTCCTTGATGGCGTTGAAGACGACCTCGACCGTCATGAGCTTCATCATGCTGGACGGCGCCCGCAATTCGTCGGCGCTCTTTTCGAACAGCACGCTGCCGCTGGAAGCCTCGATCAGGATCGCGGTCGGCGCGTCGCCGTCAAAGCCGCCCTCCTCCTTCTTCGGCGCGCCCTGCACGCTGTTGTTGGCGGCGTACACGATCCCGCCCCAACCGACCGCGAGCGCTACGACGGCGGCCATCAGGCCGCGCCACGGGATGATGGCCGCGGCGTCGGATTTGCGGGAAACGGAAGTCTCTGCTGCCATCGGCGATGTCCTGAATCCCTGTGTTCTAACAGTTGGATGTATCGCAAACAACACAGGTTTGGACTTGCCTTTTTGGACCTGCCGCCGTGTCGATCGGATTGCTGCACCGGACGAAGGAACGTATCGTGGCGATGCTGCAACTTCCCGACAAGATACGAAAAACAGGGCGGAAACGCGATGCCATCCTCACGCACCATCTCCGCCAACGGGCTGGACTTCTTTGTTGTCGAGGAGGGACAGGGTCCGCTGGTGCTGCTCTGCCATGGCTGGCCCGAACTATCCTATTCCTGGCGGCACCAGATCCCCGCTCTCGCGGAAGCCGGTTTCCATGTCGTTGCCCCCGATATGCGCGGGTTCGGCCGGACCAGCGCGCCAGCCGACATCGGCGCCTACACCATCTTCCACAATGTCGGCGACATGGTCGCGCTGGTGGCGGCGCTTGGCGAAAAGCAGGCCGTCATTGTCGGCCATGACTGGGGCGCGCCGGTCGCCTGGCACGCGGCGATGTTCCGGCCCGATGTCTTCACCAAGGTCGCGGGCCTCAGCGTTCCGCCGCCCTCCCGCGGACGCGGCCTGCCGCTCGAAACCCTGCGGAACAACGGCATTACCAATTTCTACTGGCAGTATTTTCAGGCGCCGGGTGTGGCAGAGGCCGAATTCGAGCGCGACGTCGCCGCGACGATGCGAATCGTTCTGGGCGGACGCGGGTTCTCTGATCCGGCGGCCCATCTATATGTTCAGGAGGGCAAGGGATTCCTCGCCGGCGCCGATCCGAACCGGCCTTTACCGAATTGGCTGACGGAAGCTGACATCGCCTATTTCGCTGCCATCTACCAGGACTCCGGCTTCCGCGGCGGGCTGAACTGGTATCGTAACATCGACCGCAATTGGGAACTGACCGCGCCGTGGCAGGGCGCGCAAATCCACCAACCGTCGCTGTTCATCGCAGGATCGAAGGATGGCGTCATTACCGGGCTGATCGGCGCCAAGCTGGTCAACGAGATGGAGCGCGTGCTGCCGAACTTGCGGCAGAAGCTCATTCTCGATGGGGCCGGTCACTGGATTCAGCAGGAGCGGCCCGACGAGGTCAACGCTGCCCTGATTGACTTCCTGAAGGGGTGATTTTTATTTGACGCGTTTTCTTGACGCGAACCGGACCCACTTCGCTCGAAAACGCTATCTAATACAGCCCGCGCCCGCTCAGCACTTCGCTTGGGCCCCGCGGATCGACCGGCAGGTGAGCCCGGCTCGGAGCCGCATAGCGGGCATCATTCTCGTAGGACACGGCGCGCGGGTTTTCCGCGGTGCGGCCGCGCGAGCGGCTGGAGGCCGACATTTCCGAAGTCGCGTTGATCGAGGCGTAGTCGGCCGAGCTGTTGCCGAGGCTATAGGGCCGCCCCTCCGGCATCGGAACCTCGCCCCGGATTCGGCCCGCAGACGACGTCATCTCGGGCACAAACGGACGGGCCGAAGCGACCCGGACCGTGGACGGCGACGGCGCGGGTTCGCCGGTCCGGAGCGTTGCCAGCAGCTGGCGGTCGTCGGAACCCTCTAACGGCGCCCGGCCGACATATTCAACGCGGACCTTGGCGACGCCATTTGCTTTGAATTCAAGCAGTTCCGCAGCCTTGTTCGAGACATCGATGAGGCGGTTGCCGTGGTAAGGGCCGCGGTCGTTGACCCGCACGATCAGCGATTTGCCGTTCCTTGTATTGGTGACGCGGGCGTAGCTCGGGATCGGCAGCGTCGGATGGGCCGCGGTCAGCGAGGTCATGTCAAAAACCTCGCCATTGGCGGTCAGCCGGCCGTGGAAGTCATCGCCATACCAGGAAGCCATTCCCTCGGCGCGATAGTTCGGGTCCTCTTCCGGCACGTAGACCCGGCCTGCGACGGTGTAGGGCTTGCCGATGCGGTAGGTTCCCCCACCCTTCGGCACGGTCTCCCCCAACGCCACCACGCGAGGGCTCGAGGAGACGCCATATTTGGGATCGACGCGGCTGGCGAATTTGTCGGACGAGGCGCAATTGGCCAGGAGAAGGCACGTTGCCACGGCAACAGTACCACGCGCCGCCAGCACGATCGTTTTTGGCCGTCGAATCCCCATCACCCCAATTACCATTTTTAGCGGCCGACTGCCTACGTTGAAGCGTTGCGGCCTTACCCCACGATGCGGCCCACCTTCCGCATCACGTCGTGAAGATATCGCAACCGGAACACGGCGGAAATGGGGTTCGCTCCCGCGTGGTAAATCAATCGTTGTTTCGCCTACCCGTCGAGTTACGGGGCGCGGCATCACGATTCACCGTGTATGCGCCCTTCGTCGTAGCCTTCTTGTGCCGCTTTCAGGCAATCTGTTGCAGTAAATCATCACTCACGACCGATCTGCAATTCCGGCCTGTGAATCTTTTTGACTGTGCAACGGTGGAGTCGTTCTGTGCGCTTGCAGGGGCGCAAAGGATTTGTGCGATGATCGAGACGGTTACAGCGGTAATGGGCCTGGTGAGCGCAGGCATTTTCCTTGCCCATGCATTTGAAGGCTATCGTTCCAGAGCTTGAGTTTTCAGCGGCTGACGGTTCGGGATATCCCGCCCGGGCTTCCGACAGAGAAATAGCCTGGTAGTTCCGGCCAGGGATTCGGAAAGCTTTAATAAATTCGGGCGAGCATCTGAGTGGTAGGTGTAACATGCGCAACCACGACATTGTCTCCAACGGATTTCTTGCCCTGACCACGGCCAGCTTCGTGCTCCTGTGCTCGAGCCTGCTGGCTGTTGCTTTCGGCTAAACAACCGTCCGCTCCAATCGCGGCAACGGTGCCGGGACGATGCGATCCCGGCCAGAATTAGCACCCCGCCCGACGAAGCCGCCGGCGAGTGCGTTGCGGCCGATGCCGCCACCAGGATTTCCTGTCGCGTGTGAATTGCTCCATACAACTTCGTTTGCCCTGCCGATGTGCCCAGCGCATTGGCGCCCTCGCCGCTGGGTTTTTTCCAAAATGACGGGATGGGGTGCACATCGGGACCACGTTCGCATTGCGTTCGAGCCAGCCCTACGCTAAGCGACTGAAATTCTTGAGCTGGAAGGGTGGCCGAGTGGTTTAAGGCACCGGTCTTGAAATTCTGGAATGGCCGTCCCGGCTAGTGCTGCGGCCTGTCCAGTCTGAGTGCGGAAAACAAAGGGATTTTCGCCTCACCGGACTCATCCGTCTTCCCTGCTATCCGTCGTCGTCCCGAACCAGTTGGGTAGCAAAATGGTAGCAGATTGTTCTCGCACCGTTCGCGCGGCATGCATCGAAGGTTTCTGTGCAGTGGTTGCTGATCAAGCTCGAGCCAGACGTATGGAATATCGAAGCGCTTGACGATCGACGGCGGAGATTTCTTCGAAGAATCCCCAGAGGGCCTTTCCATAATCGAGAGTGCTGTTGGAGAAGCACAAAGGCACTCTTCAGCGATTAGCCCGCGGTGGCAGCCATCCGACGAAAATGCCGGCTTTTACCGCGCGAGGAGCCGAATTCCTGCTTCCCCTGAGCTATTTGATCTTATCTTCAATGGTCCGGCAGGCTACCGAGCCCATTACTATTTCCAACCGGGACACCGGCGAATGGTTCAACAACCGCTTGGTACGAGCTCTGGTCACCGCTCATTGAGCGCAACCACGCCCTGATGGACTTGGTCCATGGCCCGTCGGTTCTGAAATCACTTGCAGGAAAATGGTCGAAAATTTGGGTCACGGACGATACCACCGTGTTCGGCGAAGCTCCCGAAAATCAGCTTCGCCCCGAAAGGTGGGTCAAGAATAATAAGCCAGGCAATATGGGCCTTAGAGCGCCCTACCCCCTGTCACCGTCAATCGACTTGATTGGAACGTGGATTCATCCCCACACTGGCGAAACTTGGCTTCCCCAGGAAAAAGAGCACAGATCATTCGACCTGCACATGAAGGGCTTTGTGTGAAAACCCGCCGCGTGAACCGCCGGGTTTGAACGCTCCCCTGCATGGCTGATTAACTTGAGCGTTCTCGTCGGGCGATGGACCAAGTCAGGCTAGCGATTCTGTCTCACCGGTTTGTAGAGCTGGGGCTGAAGGCGAAGAAATGACAACAATCGAACAACCTAGCGGAGCCAGTCGGGTCGGATGCCCATTCGAGATATGAGCCTCTTCACCGACTGGCACCAGGTTGAGAGAATGCGGTCAACCGCCCGAATGCTTTGGTAGAACTAGTCATGTAGTCAGCGAATGGGATCACGCACAAATCAAATATGCTGGCAGCAGAAGGGTGATTGCGCGCGCAAGCGAGTTTCAGTGGATGAACGAATTTTACAATGAGCGATTAGGACGAAGGGGGGCAGACTGTGAATACAAAGTATTTGATGTTTGCGATTGCGGCAGCAGGGTTTGCGGTCTCGACAATTACACTCGACGTGGTGGTAATATTTATTGTGCTAGTCGGCTCGACGCTCTACTGGCAGAACCACAAAATTGAGCTGAAGCTGAACAGGCTGTTAGCTCGTCGTGACCGGCGAGATTGATTTAGTTGGTTAGTTGAGACAATTGGCACTATGCTATCGTGACACATGTGGCATTGGCTTGGGAAATTTCAACGTCTCACCGTCATTTGGTGGCGGCCTTGGCTAAAACGCCAGCTCAAGGCGCGAGGCTACTTCCCCGACCCATTGGGCGACCAATTCGTGCGTGAATGGACGGAATTGCTGTTGAAAGATGGCCATCGGCATGGGCCAATTGATGGGAAGACTTTTTGGGAGGAGATGAAGTCATCCCCTCAAACGATCGAGGCCGTCATCCGCCATCAGGATTTAATTGCAAATCAGGATGCTTTTAGCCGACGGCATTTCCTCGTAATGAAGCACTTGGGATATTTTAAGGGTTACACTCTGCGGTCTTAGGCGACCCCAGCATCGTACCCAACAGCCTGTACCTCGCGATCGTCCTGTCTGCAAGAAATGGGCACGGCGGGTTCTGTGAACATCGCGCCAAACTGGCATGACAGAGACGCACGCCGTGCCATTCACTAGGCATTGGAAACGATGAGTTTTTGCTCGTGAAATTGACAACCGATCGCCCCTACACCGACCCTGAGAAGGCCGCCCGTCGCCTCTTAGAGCACGCACACGCTTTCGAACCCGATTTAGGAAGGCCAAGGCAGGATGTCGCTAAATGCGAAGGTCCAGAAAGACCGGCATCATTCCGCAGCTATTTGAATTTCGTCTGCTATTATCTACCGCGCCGCGCGTTTTGTCGCGGTGGGGCAATCGGCGATCCTGCAACTATTCTCCCGTCGACAACGGTAGCATTGAGCACCCTATCCCACTGATCAACGATTATCCGATGGCCGCCGGCGTCATGAATATTGTACGGTCCGTATTGGAAGGGCCCTACGAAGTAGACGTCCTTGAAACTGATATGCGTGTCCCCGCCGGTGTCCGGGAATATGTTACAAGCATAGCTTCCTGCCCCCCAAAACACCACGTTTTCGCAGATTACGGTGCCGGTCCAGTTGTCGGCTACAAAAAGTCCCTGAGATCCAATTTGCGGAGGCGTGACATCCGGAGTTCTGTAAGCTCGAATGGTAGTGTTTTTAATATGAAGAGTACCAACATCGCGAGGCGAATAGCATTGAATGCAATCGGCATGATCGTCCCCTATGCCGATCGCCTCGAGCCAACAGCCATCGATGGTGAATGTGCCTCCCCCTGCTATTCGAACTACCTCACGCGACCTTACGCGACAGCGTTCTAGCGAATTGTTTCCGAGGCAGCGAACGGTCAGATCATTGGCTGGCAATTCAATGCTTGTGCCCACCAGCGATTGGCCGCTTGAAAGCCTAACCGGTCTATTGCTAGTTTTCACATCAGCAAAAATCGGATCATCGAAACTCAGTGGAAGGCCGCCGTCTTTTTTTGTTTCGAGTGCCGTTCCGATCTGCTCAGCGTCGCTGCAAGCGATTGATCCGAGGCCTGAAGCTACAGCAGCGCTTGCCCCTAGCAGAAACTTTCTTCGCGGAATGTTGGCAACCATTGAGCCGTTCCTCTAATTAAGCAGATCAGCCACATTCATTTCCGCGCAGCCCGCGCCGAGCATCCACTTGGGCATGCATTGACTTGGCGCAATGACAGTAACTGGAGCGAGACTAATTAGCGGATTCTAGTTAAGCATGGTATGGGGTTGCAATTCAACGAGACTGCAGGCTCGCCAGGAAATCGACGAAATCTCCGAACGCTAAATGATCGTGTATGTGGGGGGAGTGGCCGCTACCCACCTAGCCCCAACGACTCCAAGCGCTGATGCTTGCAAATGAGCGAGGTAGTCTCATGACTAGGGATCAGCAGGACGGCGCTCCGGCCCCTTGGGCCAGCCGCAAGCCCTAATTGGATGCACATCAAGCCGAAGCCGTCCGCGCCGTGCGAACTGCAATCGTGGCTCGAGCGCGGATGATTTCGGCGCCGTTGACGCGCTCGCCAGCCAAGATCAGGGCCTCGAACTTCTGGCGCTCTGCCTCCGACGTTGCTGACGACGCCAACTCCGTAAGGACGCGCCAGCCGACGTTGCTGAAGATCTCGGGCCGCTCTCCATATCGCCGAGCCACCCGCATCATCTCGGCGACCTCGAGGGGATTATCGAGCCCGAACTGCTTGCGAACAGCCCAGCCGAACTTCTGGTTATTCGGTATGGTGTCCCGCAGCGCCGCCAGCTTGCGGCCTAGCTCGATTTTTTGCTCAACCATCCGTCTGTTTGCCGCAGCGGTCGCCAGCTTGTCCGCCGCCAGCCGCTCTTTCTTGCTCGGCGCCCTCACCGGCTCGGGCTGCGGCGGGAAGAGGATGCGGCGGACCTTGTTGCGAACGATCTGACCCAGGACGCTCCGTACGTCCGATAGCGGGAAGTACTCCAATGATCGCATCGTGTCTAAGATCTGAAGGAGCGGTATCTGGTCAAAGGCTTCGATTAACTCCAGACCGCGATCCGCGAACTCCTTTTTGCTGCAAACACCATGCACGGCGCTGACGAACGGCTCGGCAAACGCGCCCTCATTGCCTGCTGACTCGAGAATGCAGCGGCAAGTTAGAATGATCTGGCCGCGGGCGTCGTAATCAAAATATTTGCGCCGATATAGAATTTTTTGAAATGTGAACAGCCCGTGTTCGTCGATCGACGGCGCCTCGATTGCGTCAAGGATTTTGTGGACTTCTGCAGCCAGTTCCGGAGTTTCCCAATCGTGCACGTAATTTGCGAACGCTCGCACGGTCATCTACCGTCCCCAAATGAGTCAGCCCGGCCGCGCGTTCATCCGGCGTCGACCGAGCTGGAGCGTCAGGCCCGCCAAGGTTGCCGCTCATTCTTCAAATAGGATGCGCTCGTCCACTCGGCAATGCGACAGAGCGACGTGCCGCTAATTCACGGTTCGCTTGCGCTTCGACAGTTGCAACGTGGTGCGGCCAAAGCCGTTGGGCGCCACCCGCACCACCTCGTAGACCGCACCATCAAGCTGGCGGGTGAGCACGTCGCCCTTCCGCACGCCGGCGACCAGCGAGTCGTCGAAGTTTGCTGACGGATAGGCGGCATTCCAGTTGTGGGCGTTGTCGTCTTGAAGGGCACCGCGCGCGTGCGGCGTCCTCGAGGTCGTGGGGCCGTCCCAAATGCCGGATATGTTCAGCTTCGCCGTGCGCGAGATATCGCGGACAGAGCGGCTGTTGACGTCAACCGCCGGCGTCATCGGGTCGATGTTGAACTCTTCGCCGAATGCCTTGAGCAGCGACGCGTTTAGCCGGGACATCCGGCTTGGCCGCGTGTTGACCGGTGTCGGGATGACCGGCGCAAGCACGAACAGCAGCGCCTTGGCGGATGCCCGCACCACGGCTCGGCCGACCAGGGGAAGAACCGGGCGAGAGAGCCCTACCGCCGAAGCGACCTTGGCGCGTCCAGCCAACCCGACCACTCCAGACATCGTGCCGCGAGCGGTGATGGCCACCCTGGTGCGCGCGGCCGCCGCGAAATCGGCAGTTGCCGCGGCGCCGACGCGGGCTTTTGCTGCAACGGTTGCAACCCCGGCCAGGAACGCCGCGAGAGCCGGCGGCCCGGCGGCCGCCGTGACCGACGTCTTGGCCTTTCCCGAAAGCGAGGCGCTGGCAGATGCGCTACCGACCGTTCGCAGAGCGGCCGTCGCACGCGCCAACAGCTCCACCACCGTGCCGGGGAGGGTCGCGCGAGATGCCGCCGACATCGCCGTGCGCGCGAGCAACGCGACCCGACCGATCATCGAGCCGGCGCTTGCAGTCGCTCTTAGCATTCCGGATATTGTTCGTCAGAACCAATCTGCCGACGTGTTGATAGGGACTGCGGTCAACCCCATCGACACACGCGTAACTCACACGTTTGCCTTGGATGGACAGCTCTATTTCGACAGTAACACTGGCGGCCAAATCGTATCTGCCGGGCAAATTCCCGCCGTCGTTAGCTCCTTCAAGATCATGGCCATGTACGGTGTCAGAAAGCACCCATAGCGCGTTGACGTATAGGGCGCGTCGCCATAAACAAGCGCACCGACGACGTTGGGTAGCAAAGCGGTAGCAGAGTCCTCGGTATGTTCTCTGCGAAGCGACGAAAAGCTAAGCAATTTCAAGGTTTGGAAGGGTGGCCGAGTGGTTTAAGGCACCGGTCTTGAAAACCGGCGTGCCTGCAAGGGCACCGTGGGTTCGAATCCCACCCCTTCCGCCAGTATGTTGTTTCCCTCCGTATCTCATCGTTTCGAATCCACAGCAAAAACAAGGACTACCGTCGAAAACCTGTTTTGTTCGGTTTCTCGATTTCGGTGCAAACCGTAGTTTTTGGTCGTGGGTTCGGAGGATGGTTTTCTTGGAGGGAACACATGGCTGGAAGGCTCAAGCCGCTCGACCTCGAACGTGAAAAGCGCCCAGGTGAATATGCCGACGGCGGCGGGCTCTATCTGATCGTCACCGGACCCAATGCAAAGAACTGGAGTTTTCGCTACTGGTTCAGGGACAAGGAGCGCTACCACGGTGGCCGGCCTCTTCGCCAAGATCGATTACCTGCGCGAGATCGCGGTTCACGAAGCATCGATGATCGATGAACGCGAGGCACGGCGCTCGGCCCGATTGAGAGCTTCGCTTTATCGATCAGGACCATTTGTGGTGCAGTCACCACCAGAGCAGGAACGACCTTCTGGTGGTGGTCACTGACATGCCAATCGAAGCCGCCCCTGGATCTCCCAGCGACGGCTTTTGCGTTGCGCTAAGCCGCCGTTGCTTGCTCGTGCGGCGCTCGCTCGGCGAGACGCTGTTTAAGGGCGTCGATGGTCATCTTGAGATTATCGCGCCGCTCGATCAGGGCCCTTGCCAGCATTGGATACTTGACATCAGACCGGTCGGAAACGCCGGCGCGCTCTTCTTGGACCGCGATCTCGCATTCGATCAGTTGAACGGTGCGGACAAGATCAGCCAGTATTTCACTAATCACTGCAGTTTCGCGCGTTGTCTCAAATCGAGGCTGCATACTCATTTGGGTGCTCCGAATGACTTAGTTCGGCACACCTGGAGGTAGTTGCCGAACAGTTGAAGTACCCATCGCAAGTTGTTGGCCAATAATGACACCGTAAGAACACGGTCATCGAAACCCGCAGGGCTTGGGTCCCGCGCTCACGGCATTATTGGAAGATGTGATAGATCCCGTTCAGTCCGAGAATGCCCGCGATGATCAGATAGACCGCCACCGCGAAGCTCACGATCCAAGGCGCGATCAACAGGACACTCCCGCGGCCAGACTGACAATCGGCAGCAGCATCGAGGTGCATACGGGAGATTATACCAGATTCGGATGTCGCCGGCCGGCACAGACTCGGCCATGCGGCGGTGCCGATCGAAACGGAAGCGCAATCGGCACGCGCGACGGCTCAGGCGGTAATGATCTCTTAACGCTTAGGGCAAGCAGCCGTCGGCTAAATCGTCATAGCGACAGTTTTTTGCCTCCAAACTGCCACCAGTTTGGCCGACAAATCGTGCGTGTTTGAAATCCCAACCTTTTCATTAGCGGGAGATACTGAAGTGGCGATAGGGACAGTGAAGTGGTTTAATGCAACCAAGGGGTACGGATTTATCCAGCCGGACAACGGCGGCAAGGATGTTTTCGTGCACATTTCAGCTGTTGAGAAAGCCGGCCTGAGCAGCCTCAATGAGGGCGCCAAGGTGAGCTATGAAGAAATGAGCAACCGGGGCAAAACGTCCGCGGAAAATCTAAGAGTTGGGTGAATTCAAGCCCGCTGGTTCACGCCGGCGGGCTTTGTTCTGGCGAATTGTCCGTAGGCTCACGTGACCGACGGTTGCGTGCGCTATGCTCGGTCATCGCCTTCATCGCCTCGTTCTCGTCGGCGCAAAAAGCAATGCTCTGCCGATCCGCAAATACGAGCCATTGATGATGGCCAACTTCCGTGATGACGTATTCGGTCATTCCGCCCTCCGGCGAGCAAATACATCTTAGGACAGCAGCCTTGCTGCTTTGTTAACCACAATCCGCCACGATCCCAGCGACCTTCTGCTGGTCACGCGTATTGAGTAGAGCCGTCGCTGGGAATACCTGCGACGGCTTTTTTGCAGGAGAGTAGATGGATTATCAGGCTTTCACGAATGACAGCCTCACGATGATGTACGCTGCCGTCCGTGGTGCTTTGGCTGCCGATGACGCGGCCGAACGCCAGGGCGGCGAACCCAAATTCAAGGTCCGCGATACGCCAGAGTGGAAGAAACACGCAGCAGACTTGGAGTCCGAAATGCTTAGACGGGGCATGCTGTTCGAGATCATCGATTGGGCTGAGGGACAAGGATCCCTGCCACTTTAGAGTTTCCGGGTCGCTAGCCTTCCGTCCCGCGCTCAACCTGCCGGTTCGTGGCGGAGGCACCCTCCTCCTCAAAATGCCTTAGATACCCGGGACCACGCTTTTTCCTACTGGATCATCCGAAGCTACGGTCGCAGCCCACGGTCGCATCTTCGGGCCGACCCTAGCGACGTTCGGTCCCAGTCGAAGGTACCGGTACGGGTTCTTCCGAAACCGGCTCGTCATCGACGCTCGCGCGCCAGTCCACCCCCTCGAGGTCGTCGTACTGGCCGGTCTTCAGCGACCAGAGAAAACCCATCAGGCCGATGGCGCCGAGCGTCAGTGCCAGGGGCACGAGAAACACCAGAACTTCCATCAGGAAAACTCCCTTGCGCCGCGATGGGCGCGCAATGCGTTCGAGATCACCAGCAGCGACGAACCCGACATCGCGGCGGCGGCGACCAGCGGCGTTGCGAGGCCTGCAATCGCGAGCGGCACGGCAAGCAGGTTGTAGCCCGCAGCCAGCCACAGGTTTTGCCGCATCAGCCGCAGTGGCTTCGGCGAGAAGCCGATTGCCGCAGCGCAGACAGGCGCCCTACCTCTTGACGTGAATCAAGCGAGATCGGGTTCGTCAGAGATTCACACAGCTGGCTAGCCGGGCTTGTCCTGCGGATGGTCCCGCCCGGAGGGCTCGGCCCTATCAGAAGGCGCGGCGCTTGGCGTGGGAAGAGTTGGCCAGTTGCTTCGGCCGGGTCTGCAAATCTCCCCAGAACAGCACCGCAGCAAACACCACGAACATCGCGACGACGCAGACGGTGACGAGGAAGGAATCGGTTGGCATGCGGCTGATCTCCGGTGACGGAGGAAGCATGCCTGCGCGCCTTGATCGGGGCCATGACCTGGATCAAACGCACCGCCACTCAGGCGGGGTTTCTCACGCTGCAGCCATTTCTCACGCCGCAGCCATGGCTGCAGCCCGGCTCGCGTCCAGCAGACGGACACCACCCGCGACGATGATGAGCATCTTTTCGCGTTCGAACCGGGTCAGCGTTCGGCTGACGGTTTCGATCGTCAGTCCCAGATAGTCCGCGATATCCTGCCGGCTCATCGGCAGCGTAATGGTTTGCCGCTCGTCGCCGATCTGGGCCAGGCGCTCCCGCCAGCCGACGAGGAAGGATGCAACCTTCTCCTCCGCCGTGCGCCGGCCCAGCAGCAGCATCTGCTCCTGCGCCAGCATCAGCTCGCGCGCCGCGAACGCGTTGATCCGAATCAGGAAATGCGGCCTCCGTTCGATGAAATGCGTGAACGCTTCTCTGGAGAGGCGGCACACCGTCACGGAATCGATCGGCGTCGGCCGAGAAGCCGTAGCGATCGGACGGCGTAGTGCCGAGAAAATCGCCCGGCAGCGCGAAACCGATCACCTGACGGCGCCCATCCGGCAGCAGCTTGTACAGGCGAGCGACGCCCGCGGTCAGACTGTGCACTGAACCTGCGATCTGGCCCGCCGTGAACAGCGCCTCATTGGGAGCGAAATGAACGTGGCGGGCGATCCGCTCGAACTCCGCAAGGTCGGTCTGGTCAAGCGCGCCGCAGATGCTGAGCGACCGCACAGTACAGGCCGAGCAGCGGCCGAAACTTGCCCGATTAGGAGAGGTGGTTCGTATCATTGCCGCGGCCCGTTCCAAGATATCTTTCATTCTAGCGGATCCATCGTTCGCTGATTGATCCAGATCAAACCGGCCGGCGATTAAACCTTCACATTAAGACTCTGGGCTGGAAAACCGCACTTCCCACGGAGCCGCAATGATCCGACGAATTCTGATGCCGCTGGCGTTTACGCTCATCGCCCTGACGCCGGCTGCGGCGGCTTCGCCTCAGGAGCAGCGCGGCAAGACCCTCGCGCTGAACAACTGTGCGAAGTGCCATTCGGTAGACAAGGTTACGCCAAGCCCGCTCAAGATTGCGCCGCCGTTCCGGACACTGCACAAGCGTTACCCGATCGAGACCCTCAGTGAGGCGCTGGCTGAAGGCATCTCCACCGGGCATCCGACGATGCCGGCGTTCCAGTTCGACCCCGACCAGATCGGTGATCTGCTGTCGTATCTGAAGACGCTTGAATAGGCGAAGCTCGAGCGGGCTGTGTGGCTGGACGCCGATATACCTGTCCATGCGCTACGAGCGTCGGAAACCTCCGAATGACTGTTCGGCCTGAAGTGTCGGTAAGCCGGACGCCGGGTCTGGTGCGCTTGCTCACGTTGACACATGCCGTGCTTTATGGGCTTGGCGATCACGATCGGAGCCGGAATTTACGTTCGCGCTAACCGTGCTATCCGGCCTTTGTCCATCCTTCATCTTCTGGCGATCGGAACGAAAGCCCGGACATAGCGTCGAATAGGCAGAGGTGGTCGTGAACCAGCTTGACGCCGGAGACATTTTCGGCTGCTACGATCACCGCTTGCCGAAAGCGCTCGTTGGTGATCATACCGCTGAGATGCACAATTCCATCCCGTACAGTGACACCGAGCTGCGTTGGCTGCCATTCATTCTTCTCGATGGTAGCGATCACGCGGTTGCGAATATGGTCATCGTCTGCAGTCGGATCCGGAACGTCCCGGGCAAGACTTGCGACGGCGCGCAGGAGGTCGGAACGAGTCACAATCCCTACCAGCGTTTCTCCCCGCATAACGGGTACACGCTTGATATTTTGACGTTCCATCAACTGCACGAGTTCCTCAAGCCGCATATCTTCTGCCGCGGTGCAAAGACCGTCCCGGGTCATGATTTCGCCAACCTTGCGACCGTGCTCACGCACGAAGTCCAAGGCAGATTTTCCTGCCCCCATCAGGAAGTCCAGCCATCTGATGCGTGGAGTTTCCGTCCCGATCTCGCTACGGCAAATAAAGTCACCTTCCGAGACAATACCGATAAGCTTGCCGGCCTCGTCGACCACGGGAAGTCCGCTAATGTGGTATTGCAGCATGAGATTTGCAGCCTTCAAGATGGCTGTATCGGCTCTCACCGTGATCACCTTGCGGGTCATAATTTGATGCACGCGCATCCAAGCCTCCATGTTCGAATTGGAGGTTATTGAGGTTGGAAGCCTCGTGATTGATGTAGGTCAAGCCGAGACGCGTTCTAACTGCGGCTTGATTTGTAACTTCGATGGCGTTTGGGCCTCAAGCGGGATCGGGGTCCATATCAGCACCGACAGCGGTTAGTTTCCGAAATGCCCACGTCACAAAAATCAAGGCACGCCCAAAAGCGCGACAATCTTAGCCGCATAACTTGAGCACCAGCAGCACCCCTCCTAGAAGGCTTGCACCGTCCATGCGATCACATTCTTCGCAATCCGACCAAACGCTTCGCTGAACGCGGCGACGGCCTCGGCCGGCGCGACGGTTGCAAACTTCTCGCGTTCTTCGAACAGCCGCGAGGCGACGACCTTGCCGTTCTTGTCGACGATCCTGGCCGACAAGCCGATCTCGGCTACCGGCCCGGACTCGACGGCGATGCGGAACCGCCGGACATCGATCAGCAACTGGAATTCGGTCTGGCCGACATCGGCCATGCGCAGCGGCGCATGCGCGATGTCGTAATTCTCGAAACTTTCGATCAGCCGCGCCTGAATCAGTTTCGGCAGCGCATCGGCCCACATCGCCTCCGCGAATCCCGGATACTCCTGCGCCGGCGAGAACAGGAAGCGCTGCGTCTCCAGCATCGCCACCGCCGTCGGCTCCGGGATCGCCCATTGCACATTGATGGCCTTGTCCGCCGGTCCCGGATTTTGCAGCGCACGTAGATCATAGGTGATCTTCGGCGGCGGGCTGGTGACCCCGGTCATGCGTTCGAGGCCGGCGACGATGCCGTCGAGTTTGCCGGTGTTGCGCGCCAAGCCTTCCGAAAACACCTTGAAATTGGCGATCGTGTCCTTCAACGCCCCCGAATTCTCCGACAGCACCGTATCGACTTTGCGTAGCGCATCGCGCGCTGCCTGTGTCATGCCCTGCCCTGCGCCTGGCTCGGCGACCAGTGTCGGCACCTCGCCGCTCTGCGCGACCTGCGTGCCACCTTCGAGTGCGATCACGGGCACGCCGGTCAGGCCCTGGAACTCCAGCCCGACCCTGGTATCGGCGCGCACGGGCGTCGTCGAAGCGACCGAGATGGTCGCATTGACGCCGCGCGGGTTGCCGGGCGCGAGGCCGAGCTCGGCCACCTCGCCCACCCGAATGCCATTGAACAGCACAGCTGCGCCGACAAGGAGGCCCGGAACGGAGCCCTCGAACTGTACGTGGTAGGTCGAGCGCGGGCCGAGCCCGCCGGTGTTCTGCAGCCAGTAGACGAAGCCGAATACGGCGACGATCGCCGCCAAGACGAAGGCGCCGACGATGACGAAGGGAGCGCGGGTTTCCATCTTGTTAGCTCGCTTTGGGTTGCAGCATCTGGGAACGCTTGCCGTGAAAATAGGCCCGCACCCAGGGATGCTCGGATTGAAGCAGTTCGCGCATCGGTCCGATGGCGACGATCTTGCCGTCGGCCAGCGCCGCGACGCGGTCGCAGACGGTATTGAGGCTGGCGAGGTCATGGGTGACCATGAACACGGTCAACCCCAGCGTCTTCTGCAGTGTCTTGATCAAGGCGTCGAAATCGCCGGCGGCGATCGGATCCAGCCCCGAGGTCGGCTCGTCGAGAAACACGATCGCGGGATCGAGCGCGAGCGCACGCGCCAGCGCCACGCGCTTGGTCATGCCGCCGGACAATTCGGAGGGAAACTTGTCGCCGTCCTCCGGCTTGAGCCCGACCATTTCGAGCTTGGCGGTCGCGATCTCGTCCATCAGGGCGTCCGACAGCACAAGATTTTCGCGCATCGGAAACTGGATGTTCTGCCGCACCGTCAGCGATGAGAACAGCGCGCCCTGCTGGAACAGGATGCCCCATCGCCCGGCCGCGCTCCGCGTGGCGCGGTCGTGATTGATCGGAGAGCCCATCACCTCGATCTCGCCGCCCTGGCGCGGGATCAGGCCGATGATGGTCCGCATCAGCACCGACTTGCCGCCGCCGGAAGCGCCGACCAGGCCGAGGATTTCGCCACGGCGGACGTCCAGCGCAAGATGATCGATCACGACATGACGGCGGAAGCCGACCACGAGATCGCGCACACGAATGGCAAATTGTTCGACGGCTTCCTGCATCGCTACATTCCGATCGAGGCAAAGAACACCGCAAACAGCCCGTCGAGCACGATCACCAGGAAGATCGACTTGACGACCGACGTGGTGGTCTGCTTGCCGAGCGACTCCGCGCTGCCCTTCACGCGCAGGCCTTCGCTGCAGGCGACGATGCCGATCACCAGCGCCATGAAAGGCGCCTTGATGATGCCGACCTCGAAATGGGTGACGGAGACGGCCTCATGCAGCCGCGCGATAAAAATCGCCGGACCCATGCCGCCGTAGAACCAGGCGACGAGGCCGCCGCCGTAAAGCGCCGCCATCGATCCGATGAAGCTCAGGATCGGCAGCGCGCAAACCAGCGCCAGGATCCGCGGCAGCATCAGGACCTCGATCGGGTCCAGTCCCATGGTCGAGAGTGCGTCGATCTCCTCGCGCATCTTCATCGAGCCGAGTTCGGCGGTATAGGCGCTGCCTGAGCGCCCGGCGACCATGATGGCGACGATCAGCACGCCGAGCTCGCGCAGCACCAGAATGCCGACCATGTCGACGACGTAGGAGTCCGCGCCGAATTTACGGAAATGGAAAATGCCCTGCTGTGCGATGATGGCGCCGATCAGGAAGGTGATCAGCACGACGATGGGTATCGCCTGCCAGCCGACGCGATAGAGCTGGTAGGTCAGCGACGTCAGCCGCAACGATCGCGGCCGGCGCAGGAGGCCCAGAATAGCGATGCATAGCGCGCCCAGCATCTGCAGGAATGCGGCAACATCTTCGCTCGCACCGATGGTGGCGCGGCCGATATCGCCGAGCTTCGCCAAGACGGGATTGCGCGCCGGCGCCGGCGCCGGCGTCTGCCGGTTGACCTGACGAACCTCGTCGATCAGGCCGGCATAATTGTCGGCAATGCCGATGATATCGGCACGGCGGCCGGCGGAACTGGCCCGCCGCGACATTTTTTCCAGCAGCCAGGCGCCGAGCGTATCGAGTTCGCGCACCCCGGCCATATCGACCTTGACGGCGGCTGCGTGATCGAGCTGCGGCGCAATGTCGTTGGAAAGCCGTTCGAGCGTCGCCGCATTCGAAGCCGTCCAGGAGCCGGCCGGACGCAGTTCGAGCGCATCGCCCGATGACGTCGCCGTTAACACAGGTGCGGTCGCCAAGATGATGTTCCCTCAATCAGATAGCTCCCTTTCCTAGGCCGCGGGTACGGCACCCATGTTGACCTGCCTCAAGGCACCGGATGCGTGCGCCTGTGTATCGCGGTTGACCCAAATCAAATGGCGCTGCTGCTGCTTCACCTACAATCTTGACACGCAAGGAAAACGAGCGAGCGCGATGTTCAAATCAGGCGAGCTGGGTGACGAACTGATCACGGCGGAGGCAGCGGCCTCATGCCATAAAAACCAAGGAGCCATACGAGATGTCCAAGACCAGAACCAAGACCCAGCCGAAGCCGATCCTGAACGCTTCCCTGCCCGCGCAATTCCGGCAGTTCCGCCTTGCCCTGGCCCGCGAACCCGGCCATCCCGAAGGCGACGCCGAGGTGGCCTATATCGTCGTGGCGCCGCTCGATTCGGAGGACCGCATCGATGCAGGCCTGTGGCGCGAGCATCGCGACGCCTGCCGGGTCGTGCGCCAGCGCCCGGACCAGCAGGACGAGCATGGTCACCTGATTCACCGGCCCGGCGGCGGCTGGGCCTTCCGCTATGACGACGGCGAGACCAATCTGCCTGACGAGATCGGCTATCACTTCGCGGAGGAACGCTTCCTCGTCGGCGAGTATGTATCTCTCAACGAAGGCGGCAAGATGCACACCTATCGGGTGACGTCGGCGTCGTATCTTTGAGAAATGAAACTGTTTTTCGGGCTCACTGAAGCCGATGCTGGCGCTGCTCCTGGTCGGCGGCATCGTTTACCTGGTGCTCGGCGACCTGAAAGACGCGATATCCTGGTCGCCTTCGCGACGATGTCGATCGCCTTTGGTCCCCTCCATGCCGACGATCTCGCCCTGACGCTCGGTGCAGGCTTCATCGCGCTGCTCGTGCTGGAATTGCTGAAACCGCTGCTGCTCCCGTGGCTGCAGTCCCAGGCCCGATCAAATCACCCGCTTGCGATGGATCAAACGCCGCGAGCCGACGGAACGCTAAATTAGTTCCGGAAAAAGGAGAGCCCCATGGCGTTCAAGGACATTCTGCTGACACTGACGAGTTATCCCGATCCTACCCCGGCGTCGGTCGCCGAAGATGCGGTCGCGATTGCCGCAACCCTCGGCGCTCACCTGGCGGCGGTGGCCTGCGAGGTGCATGTGGAAGTGCCCGGGCACTTTCTTTCCGGCACGACGGCCAACATTCCCGGGATCATCGCGGGCGAAACCGAGAAGAGCCGGAACAGCGCCAGGGCCATGCTGGCGGCATTCGACGCCGTTCGCAGAGAAATCCGGCATTCTGCACGAAACCCAACTCGAAAAATGCTCGACCTTCGCGGTCCCGGATCTGCTGGTAGACCACGCGCGGCTTCGCGACCTCACCATCGTGCCGGTGCCGGAAGGCTACGACCAGTGGTACGCAGAAGCCGTGATATTCGGATCGGGGCGGCCTACCCTCGTTCTGCCCGAGAGCCCGCGCGCGCGCCCGTTCGAACTCGGGACCGTCGCCGTCGCCTGGGATTTCAGCCGTGCCGCGGCGCGTGCTGTCTCCGATGCCATGCCGCTGCTCGAAAAGGCCAGGAAGGTGCGGATCGTCACCGTCACCAACGAAAAGAAACTGGACACCAAGCATTCCGCCGAAGCACTGGCCAAGAACCTCGCTCGCCACGGCATCGACGTGGTGCTCGACAAGGTCGATGCCAACGGCACGGCGGATCGGCGAGGTGCTCGAAGCCTACACCGTTTCGCATCAGGTCGACGTCCTCGTGATGGGCGCCTATGGGCACGCGCGATGGCGCGAGTTCATCCTCGGCGGCGCCACCAAGAGCCTGCTGTCGAAGCCGCCGCTCCCGATCCTGTTCTCGCATTGACGGTAGGCGCCGGCATCGATCCGCAGGCGAGCAGCATCGGATCGGATCCGGTTCAAAGCGTCAGCCTGACGTTGCAGATGTCGTGCTCCTGTCGGGTCCGATTTCACCTCGAAGCCAAGGCTGCGGCACATCGCCAGCATCACGGTGTTTTCGGCCAGGACATCGCCGGAGATCGCTTTCAACCCTTCCGATTTCGCATATTCGATGATCATCTGCATCAGCGCCCAGCCGAGCCCCCTGCCCTTGAGGTCCGATCGCAACAGGATCGCGTATTCGCCGCTCTCATAGATCGAGTCCGAATGGATCCGGACCACGCCGACCAGCTTCGTTGGTCGCCTCGTCGAACGCGACAAAGGCCATCGCGCGGGCATAATCGAGCTGGGTCAGGCGGGCGATGAATTCATGGGAAAATTCCTTCATCGGCGCGAAGAACCGCAGCCGCAGGTCGCGGCATCGTGACGTGACTGCAGACATCTCGTGGATCAGCGGCTCGTCCTCGGGCCGGATCGGACGAACGAACACCCGCCAGCCGTCCTTGACCTCGATGTGACGCTGCCATTGCGAAGGATAAGGCCGCACCGCGAAGTTCGCCGGGCCCGGAACCGCGAAATTTCCGCTCCACGCGCCCGATCGCGACACGTGCGTCGACGGCGAGCACGCCGGCTTCATCGGCCAGCAGCGGATTGATATCGAGCCCGCGGATTTCGGGAATGTCGGCGGCCATCTGCGCCAGCTTGACCAGAACCATCGCGACGGCGTCCTGCTTCACCGCCGGCACGTCGCGATAGGCGCGCAACAGCCGCGAGACGCGGGTGCGCTCGATCAGGCTGCGCGCCAGTTGCAAGTCGAGCGGCGGCAGCGCCAGCGCCTTGTCGTTGATGATCTCGACCGCCGTGCCGCCGCGGCCGAACACGACGACGGTGCCGAAGGTCGGATCGTCGGCGAGGCCGAGAATGAGTTCGCGCGCTTTCGCCCGCACCACCATCGCCTGCACCATCACGCCCGATATCCGCGCCTCCGGCCGCAACGATCTTCGCGCGCGCGAGAATATCGGTGGTTGCCTTGCGCACCGCCTCGGCGCTGGTGAGGTTGAGCACGACGCCGCCGACATCGGATTTGTGCACGATGTCGCGCGACATGATCTTGAGCACGACGGTCGAGCCCTGCGCAAAGATTGCATTCGCATGAGCGACCGCCTCTTCGGCATCGGCGGCGGCGAAGGTGGGCACGACGGCGATCTCATAGGCGTCGAACAGCCGCTTGACCTCGATCGGATCGAGCCAGGAGCGGCCGTCGGCGAGCGCTGCGGCAACGATCTGCCGTGCGGCGTCGGCGTCGGGCGTAAACTCGCTCGGCATGGCCGGTGGAACCTGCGCCAGTGCCTCCACCACCTCGCGATGGCGGACCAGATGCATGAAGCCGAGGACGGCGTCGCCGCCGGTCTGATAGTTCGGAATTCCTGCGCCGCTCAGCAAATCACTGATCGACTGGTCCGCCCCGACCCAGACCGCCAGCACGGGCTTCGGTGACATGCGGTGTTCGGCGCGATATTTCCCGACCACTGCCGATGACGGCCGCTGCAATGTCGTCGGCACGAGCGATCGCCGTCTGGACATTCATCACCAGCACGGCGTCATTGCCGGGGTCGGCGAGCAACACTTCGAGCGCCGCCGCATAACGCGCAGGATCGGAGTCGCCAACGATATCGACCGGGTTCGATTTCGACCATGTCGGGGGCAATACCGCATCGAGCTTGTCGTGGGTCGCAGGCGAGATGTCGGCGGGAATGCCGCCGAGTTCAACCAGTCGGTCGACCGCCAGCACGCCGATGCCGCCGCCATTGGTCAGGATCGCAAGCCGCTTTCCCGGCGGCGATTTGAGCCGCCCGAGCGTCTCGGCGCAGTCGAACAATTCGCGCAAGTCCGACACCCGCAGCATGCCGGCGCGCTGAAACGCGGCGTCGTAGACCGCATCCGCCCCGGCCAGCGCGCCGGTATGGGTTGCAGCCGCCCGCGCGCCTTGCGCCATCCGGCCTGACTTGACGACCACGACCGGCTTGATCCTGGCGGCGGCGCGCGCCGCCGACATGAACTTGCGGGCATCCTTGATCGCCTCGATGTAGAGCAGGATGGCGTGGGTCTTGTCATCCATCGCGAAGTAATCCAGCAGGTCGGCGATATCGACATCGAGCTGGTCGCCGATCGAAACAATGCCGGAAAAGCCGACGGCCCGCTGTGCCGCCCAGTCCACCATGCCCGCGGCAATGGCGCCGGACTGCGAGATCAGCGCCAGATTTCCCGCCGCCGGCATATGCGCAGAAAAGCTGGCGTTGAGGCTGACGCAAGGCATCATGATGCCGAGGCAATTCGGGCCGATCAGCCGCATACCGTATTTTTGCGCCGCGCGCTCCGCCGCATCCGCCATCGAGCCCGGGCCATGGCCGAGCCCGGCGCTGACAATGACGGCACCCGCTGCACCACGTGCGGCCCGCCTCATCGATCAGGCCTGCGAATGGCTGCGGGCCGGCGCGGTGAGGACAACGAGTTCCGGCGCAAAAGCCAGTTTTGCGATGCTGCCGACGGATGCGACACCATCGATCTCGTGATAGCGCGGATTGACGAGGCCGAATTCGCCCTTGAATTGGGCTTTGCGAATATTGTTGAGAATGGCGCGGCCGACCGAGCCCTGGCGCGGACTGGCTCCGACCAGCGCGACGGAATGCGGCGAAAGCAGATTTTTCAGGCGATAGGTGGACATTGGTCTTTCGTACCCGGCGAGTAGCGATGCCCTGTGAACAGGTTTCGCGCGCAATGTGTTCCTGACGCGGCATGTTAACCCGGACACGGCCTCGGCCCGATGACAACTCTGCCGGCGCCTTCCTTAGCTTTCGACAGCCAACTTGTTGTTGAGACAGATCAAAGCCAGTAACTGGCATAGCATGAGAGGCTTGCCGCAGCTCATTCACTCGAGGAGGCTGCCATGCCGGTAAATATTGGAACGTTAGATCAATATGTACGGATCGTCCTGGGATTGGCGCTGATCGCCTATGCTTTCCAGGAAGGCCTCGCCATCCAAGGCTGGCACTGGCTCGGGCTGCTCGGCATGGTGCCGCTCGTGACGGCCTTCTTCAGGAGCTGCCCGTTTTATGTGGCCCTGGGCATTTCAAGCTGCCCCGTCCGCCAGTAGATCAGCGGGCCGCTGCGGCGAGGTGGTCAGACGGTAACTTCCGCCGTCGGCAGGGTCGATTTCCGGTGCATGCTATCTGGCCGATCATTTCACAGCGCGGCCACCGATCAGGTTCGACGTGGCCGCGATCATCCGCTCGCCATGCCTGAACAGCCGTTCGGAGTCGCGGCGGAAGAAGTCGAGCTGATGCTGGCCGCATTCCTGGCACATCGTCTTGACGTCCCTTACGGAATGCGCGCTCGCCATCTTCGCGACGAATTCCGTGAACAGCTGCGTTTCGGTCCGCGTTCGCTCCAGCATCTCGTCGCCGAAGAACACCAGTTCCTCGAGCATCATCTTCTGCGCGCCGAGCATGAACTCCAGCGCGCTTTGGTTCAGTTTGGTGGCTTCCGCTTCTGCGTTTGTGACTGCTGGAAAGGAGTTGGAAGCGGCCCGCTCAGACAGCTCTGACATGACAATCTCCGATCGCTGAGTTTCCGTCGAAACGATACTGACCGGCGTCGGGCCGAACATTGAGGTGCATCAAACTGGCGTCATTGCGACCGCAGCCGCAGCCAAAAAGATGCAAGACCAGGAACTCGCCGAGGCGAAAGGTCACATCCCCTGCCCACCCGAGATCAGTGCGACATCAGCACCGGCACGGTCATGCTTTCGAACATGCTGCGCGTGACACCGCCCAGAATTCGCTCCTGCAATCGCGAATGGCCGTATCCACCCATTACCAGCAGACCCATATTGCTTTCGGCCGCGACCGACAGAATAGCGCCCTGAACGTCGCCGCGATCCGCCGTCAGCCGCTGTACCCGGGCCGGAATGCCGCGCCGCCCCAGATGCGCGACGAGTTGGTCCGAGGAAGCCTCACCCGCCTCCTCATTGGCCGCAATCACGGTGACGGCCTTGGCACCCATCAGAAACGGCATCGCATCGCGCCACGCGCGGGCCGCAAGGCGGCTGCCGTCCCAGGCGATGCCGACATGCTGGGCGTCGAGCGGCCCCTTGTGGATATAGGGAACCATCAGCATCGGCCCGCCGGAATTGAACAGGATCTGCTGCGGAATCTCGTTGTCGTAGCTGGCCTTCGAGGATTCCGGCTGCAGCACGATCGTCATGTCGTAAAGCCGGGCAAGCGCGCTGATGGTCCGCCCGGCGTCGGCGGGAATTGTCGCGAAGGTCTTGGTGCCGTAGGCGATTTTGGCGAGCTTGGCCTCAATCTCGAACATGGCGATCGCGGCGTTCGCCCTTTCCTGGGCGCGATCCTGTTCAGCCACCATGACGGCTCCAGCAGCGGCGCCGCCCTCGACAATCATCCCGACGGCACTCCTCAATTCATAGCCGATGGCGACTGCATCGAGATGCGACCGGCGCGCAATGGTCAGCGCGACAGCGACGTCGATCACCGGCCTGACCAGACGCTCGGAGGGAATATGAACCAGAATGTTCCTGAACATCGCCATTCTCCCACACATTCGCGGGGACTTGGGGCCCCGTCCCGGTTGCTGACGGCAAGGTAACCGACGGACCGATGGCCGAAATTGACGCACATCAAACCCGGACGGTTCCGAGCGGAAGCAGATGCGAGTGGCGGCGTCAGCAGGCTCCGGCGTGCTTGAGGTCGCGATGAGCCGCGATGGCGTCGCCGAGCAGCTTATCCCTTCGATGGCGATAGCCCGGCGGATGCTTCTTGCCTCGTTTGCCATTTTCTACCTGCGGCGATCCGCTGGCAAGACCGGCGAAGCGCTCGAGATCGCGCATGTCGCCCAATGCGCGCTGCAATCGTTTTGCCGGCCGGTGCAGGTGATGGAATTTGCCCCGGCCCAACAGCGCGACGGTTTCCGTCAGCGCTTCCAGCATGTAGCGGAAGCGTTTGGCCTTGATCCGCAGCCGGTGACGGCGTGACTCCCCCAACGTCTTCAGGTGCCGGCCCTTGCGGATGAGCCGTTCGTGCCAGCGGTCGAGTTCGCGCGCGCAATAGGGTTGCAGAGCTTCCGCATGCTTCCGCCGCTTATAGCGCTCCAGCCAGGGTCCTTGCCTGATCCAGCCTTCCAGTGCGGCGATAAAGCGTTGCGTACGGACGGAGCGCAGGCAGCGAACCAGGCGGCGGTGATCCTGCATCTGGCGCTGATCGAGGCGCTCGCCGATCATGCGCTGCGCCCATGCTCGGTATCGCTCGCGGCGCGCATATTCCACGACGACATCGCTGTCGCGCGCGGCGCCGAGCGGGCCATTCAGCCAGTCGATTTCCTCCTTCAAGCGCCGCCATTCCGCATCGACCACGATCGGCGCGAAGAACGCCACGGCGGCGCGCAACCGCGTGATCGCGACCCGGATCTGATGCACGGCCTCGGCATCGCCGGCGCACGCGCTGCTGTGCTGGGCCTTGATGGCCGCGACACACTCGAGCGTCATCTTCTGGAATGCGGTCGCACAATCGAGGCCCGCCGCTTCAGAGGCCTTGGGTCGGCTGGACGTCCTTGATTGACCGTTTCTCATCTTCAGTGCTCGCCCGGCACCGCAAGCAAGGAAACACGGGCGCTGCGCAGCGACTGGTCCGGTGTCCCTGAGGCGTCGATCATATGCCAGTTTACCGCGCCGATCGCGAAAGTCTCCTGCTTCAGAGCGACTTCCCGTGTTGCATCAGAAGCATCGTCCTTGCGCTGTTCGATCCGCGCCAGCCGCGTCGCGAGATCGGCCGTGAGGAACAGGCCGACGAAGCGTACGCCATGCGTGGCCGCAAGACCCTCGATTTCCATCCGTTCCGCTTCCAGCAGATAGGCGGCATCGAGCACGACCGAACAGCCCTGGGCGAGAACACGCTGCGCGGCGCTCGAAAGCACCTCATATACACGTTTCGTGGTTTCGGGCCGATAGGCAGATTCCGGCAGAGCGGTGGTTTCACCGGCGCCAAACAGGTGCTTGCGAACGACATCCGAGCGGATAATGACCGCGCCGGGCGGAGGCTCGATCAGGCCCGCGAGTCCGCGTGCGAGCACCGATTTCCCTGTCCCCGACAACCCGCCGATCGCCACCAGCAGCGGCGGCTTGGGCGCGATGAGGCGCCCCGCCAGATCGAAATACCGCCTGGCCTCCTGCCAGACCGCGTCGCTCTCGCCGGCATGTTCGCTCTTCATGAACAGCACATGCGCCCGGATCGCCGCCCGCACCGACAGAAAAAGCGGCAGCAGGCGGAGGCCATCGAGACCTTCATCCCCTGTCTCCGCAAGATAGCGGTTGAACACCGTGCTCGCCGCCTCTCCCTGATCGAAATGGACCATATCCATCAGCGTGAAGGCGAGATCGTAGAGAACATCCGTCGTCGCGATGACGGGATCGAATTCGATGGCATCGAACAGCAGCGGCCGGCCGTCCACCAGGGCAATATTGGCGAGATGCAGATCACCGTGGCAACGGCGCACGAACCCTTGCCCGGCACGCCGCCTGAGCAGGGGTTGCAATGTCGTTGCAGAATCGCGACTGGCGGCGTCGAGTTGATCGACGGCGACGACATCAAGTCCGCGTACGGTGCGAAACTTTGCGGTATTGCGTTCGATGATGGGTGGAATGGAGGCAAGCCAGCTTTCACCGTCCGCGCGCGGCGCCCTTTCGTGGGATCGCAGAATCGCGTCGGCTACGGCCGTCGCAAGCGATGGATCGATCGTCTTCGATGCCGCAACACGATCGAGTGATTGCGTCTCGTCGAACCGCGCCATTTCGACCGCCCATTCGACCGGGGTGCCGGAGCCGTCGATTTCAAAGACACCATCGGAATTGCGCGTGATCGCGACAACGCGCCGGTAGAGCTCGGGAGCGTTGCCGGCGTTGACCTTCAGCTCTTCCTCGCAGGCACGCCTGCGCTTCTCCAGTGTCGAATAATCGAGGAACGGCAAGCGCACGGCCCGCTTGATCTTCAATGCCCGATCGGCGCCGAGAAAAACCATGGAAGCATGGGTGTCAATCCGCTTGCCGCCACCGGCCGGGCCGAAGCTGGAGCCATCGAGGAAGTCGAGCACCTGCTGCTGCGGATCAGCTTCGCCTGCGGCCGTGTCGGCGGGCGGTCGCGCGGTCATGGCTATGGCGCTCCGCTATTTCTTTGGTGCTTATCCGCGCACGCTCTCGGTCAGCGCGCGCATGATGTCCTCGCGGGCGATGATCCCGACCAGCCGCTGCTCGGCATCCAGCACCGGGAGACTTTTCATCCGGTGGTCCACCATCAGCTGCAGGACCCGGGTCAGTTTCGTTGCCGGATCGGCGTAGATGAACTCCGGCGTCATCACATCCGCTACCATCCGCGACAACAGATCGTCATAGGCCGGAACCATGCGGCCGGGGTTGAAAGCAAAGCATTTCAGGAAATCGAAGTGGCTCACGACGCCGACGATGTCATCGCCTTCGCGCACCGGATAGCAGTTGAAATTATCGGCCTCGAACATCTTGTGCAGCTCGCGCATGGTGGTGTCGCGCGCAACTGTCTTCACCTTGCGCGTCATGTATTGCCCGGCGGTCGCTTCGAGAAATTTATGCACGGCGGTTCCTCGCCATTGTAGATCCCTAACGGGACAAGAACGCGCAGCGGCGCGATTCAGTTGCAAGGTGGCGCGTAACGCCGCTGAGCACCCATTCGCGCAATCGCGAGTGGCCGTAAGCACCGGCAATCACGGCCCCCGCCCCGACATTGGCAGCGATATTCTCGAGCTGCCCGGTCACGCCGCCGGCCTTTTCGGGAACGACGGTGTTTGCCGCGATGCCATGGCCATGCAGCCATGCCGCCACGTCGGCAACATGCGAGAGCGCATCCGCGCGACGGCCGTCCTGCTCGGGAATTTCCGCAATCGTGACTTCCTTGGCGGCAGCCAGAATCGGCAACGCGTCGAATACGGCCCGGCGCGCTTCCCGCACATCCTTCCAGGCGATCAGAACGCTTCTCAGGTCGAGCCATTCGACCCTTGATGGCACCACGATGAGCGGCCGACCCGCCTGCATCACCAGGTCGCTCGGGTCCGGAGCCGCGCTTGCGTCCACCAGGGTCTCCGGCCGGGCGCCGATCACGAGGATATCAGCCGCTCTCGCCTGCTGCAGCAAATAGGGCACCGGCAACGACCGGGCGGAACGCCACTCCACCGCTGTCGTGCGCCTCTCGACCGACGCGCGGAACTCCGCTTCGAGCTCCGACAATCGTCTTTCGATGGCGGCGGCCTCCTCATCGAGCAGCTTTTGCGCAAACTCGCCATCGGCGAAGTACATTGGCGGCCTGATATCCGAGGCGGCAACGCCGATGATCCGTGCCCCGAATCGTTCGGCGATATCTCCGGCCACCCGGAGGCAGGCATCGTTGGGCCGGTCCAGCGCCAGGCCGACCATGACGGTTTTGTAGTCCATAAGCTGCTCCACGCCTTGGGCGAAATGCGGTATGGGCCGTGCCCACACACGGCGGCATCCTAGAGGTCCACCACGCTTCGAAGCTGACCTAGATCAAGAATCCGGCTCGGCTCTTCCAGGCATCTGCAATCGAGAGTTCTGCAGGAATCCGCGCCGGAAAGTCGGCGAACTCTCTTTTCATATCAATTAGATGTGCGCAGTTTGTAATTACGTTTGGCTGCTATTTCACACACTCGATTTAATGCGGTATCTGATAAGCGAGAGCAGCCTATAAGGCGAACATGATCGACCCCGACCGCCCCTTTCGAGATCAGGATCCGCTCGACCAGAACGCGCGCAGCGGCGCCGAGGGATCGGGCGTCGGCGCCTGGGATCTCGAATTGTCGACCCGGACATTGAGCTGGTCCACCGCCACCCGCAAGCTCTTCGGTGTCGGAGCGGATGCGCCTGTCGACTACGACCTCTTTCTTTCCCTGCTCGATGCGCAGGATCGCGATCGCACGGCAAGAGCCATGCAAGAGTCGATCGATACCGGCTGCAATTTCGACGTTCAATACCGGGTCCATCGGGATTCAGATGAGGGTCACTGGGTGCGTGCGGTTGGCACGACCATCAATGGTCCCGATGGCGCCCCTGCCCGGCTTAGCGGCATCATGATCGACATCAACCGCGAGAAACTCCTCGAGGACACGGTCAGGACGCGCGAGAGGCACTTTCGCTCGATCCTGGATACGGTCCCGGATGCGATGATCGTGATCGACGAGCACGGAGTCATGCAGTTCTTCTCCAGCGCCGCCGAGCGTCAGTTCGGATACAGCGAGCCCGAGGCGATCGGAAAGAACATCAGCGCGCTGATGCCGGAGCCGGACCGCAGCCGCCACGACGGCTATCTGGGCCGCTACCTGAAGACGGGCGAACGGCGCATCATCGGCATCGGCCGTATCGTCACCGGGATGCGCAAGGACGGCACCACGTTTCCGATGCACCTCACCATCGGCGAGATGCATTCGGCGGGAAAGCCCTTCTTTACAGGCTTCGTCCGCGATCTCACCGAGCAGCAACAGACCCAGGCACGGCTGCAGGAACTGCAATCGGAACTGGTCCACGTCTCGCGTCTGAGCGCGATGGGCGAGATGGCTTCCGCCCTGGCCCACGAACTCAATCAGCCGCTGTCGGCCATCAGCAATTACATGAAGGGATCGCGCCGCCTGCTGGCGGGCAGCACCGACGCCAACGCGCCGAAAATAGAAGCCGCGCTCGATCGCGCCGCTGAGCAGGCGATCCGCGCCGGCGACATCATCAGGCGATTGCGCGACTTCGTCGCCCGCGACGCCTCCGAGATGCGCGTCGAAAGTCTTTCAAAAATGATCGAAGAGGCCGGCGCGCTCGGGCTCACCGGCGCCCGCGAACAGGGCGTGTTTCTGCGCTTCAACCTGGACCGGACGTGCGACCAGGTGCTTGCCGACAGGGTTCAGATTCAGCAGGTCCTGGTCAACCTGTTCCGCAATGCGCTGGAAGCGATGGCCGTCTCGACGCACCGCGAGCTGATTGCCTCAAACACCAAGGCCGCAGATGATATGATCGAAATTGCCGTTTCCGACACCGGGCCCGGCTTTGCAGGCGATACGCTCGCACAACTATTCCAGCCATTTTTCACGACGAAGGAAACCGGCATGGGCGTCGGCCTTTCCATCAGCCGCACCATCATCGAAACCCACGGCGGCCGGATGTGGGCCGAAACCAACCGCTCCGGTGGCGCGACGTTTCGTTTCACGCTGACCGCGGCGCCCGCCAAGGATATGACCGATGCCGCCGAGCGCTAAAGTTTATGTCATCGACGACGATCCGGCGATGCGCGACTCGCTGGATTTCCTGCTGGGCTCGGCCGGCTTCAATGTGCGTCTTTTCGATTCCGCGCTAGCTTTCCTGAACGAGCTTGCGAGCCTGGAGGCCGGCTGCGTGGTCACGGACGTGCGCATGCCGGGCATCGACGGCATGGAACTGCTGCGTCAGCTGAGTTCGGGCCCGCGAAAGCTTCCGGTCATTGTCATGACCGGTCATGGCGATGTGCCTCTCGCCGTCGAAGCGATGAAGCTTGGAGCGCTCGATTTTCTCGAAAAGCCGTTCGAAGATGACCGGCTGATCGGCATGATCCAGACCGCCCTCGCGGAGCGCGAGAGCGGCTCGAAAAGCGAGGCGTTGTCGGCCGATATGGCCGCCCGCGTCGCCAGCCTTACCCAGCGCGAACGCCAGGTGATGCAGGGGCTGGTGACGGGCCAATCGAACAAGGCCATCGCCCGGGAATACGACATCAGTCCGCGTACGGTCGAGGTTTATCGGGCGAACGTGATGACCAAGATGCAGGCCGGTAACCTTTCCGAACTGGTGCGGTTTGCGATCCGGGCCGGTGCCGTCGAAGATTGAGCCAAGTCAATTCGGGGGTTGGTAAAACGTCTATTTTGTCGGGATGACCGACACCCGAACCAGCGCCAGCGGTGAAGCCAGCGTCAGCCCTCCGCCAAGGAAATCGATGATTTACGTCGTCGACGATGATTACGACGTCCGGACGTCGTTGCGATTTCTGCTGGAAACCGAAGGATTCGACGTCCGAACGTTCCGCAGCGGGGGCGCGTTGCTGGGATCTTCCACCCGGAACCGAGCGGATTGTCTTGTCGTCGACTACAAGATGGCGGAACTCGACGGTTTGGAACTGGCCCTCCGGCTGCGAAGGCTCCAGGTTTCGACCCCGATCATTTTGATCACGGGCTATCCGGACGAGAACATCTCGGCCAAAGCGAGCTCGGCCGGGGTGCGCCAGGTGCTTTTGAAGCCCAACCTCGAGGACAACCTGATCGACTGCGTTCGAAATGCGATCGATACGCCGCGCGCGACAGCTCCGTAAAACCCCGTAGGGGCCTGCCCCTAGGATATCGCCCCAAATATCAGGCAGCAAAAATCCCCGATAGACCAAAGCCATCCCGCATCGAGGAGATGGCAAAATGCTCACCCAGACGATCACCGCCCCGGCAGTCCAAGCAACCAAGGTTTTCCCCGCCTCGCGCGCCCAGACTGTTCCGGTCGTCGACCAGTTCAGCGTGATCGCGACCTGCGCGGGTGTGGTTGCCAGCGAGTTTTCCTACCGGAAGGATGAGGAAATCTACGGCGAGGGCGAGCCGTCCGAATATGTCTATCAGGTGATCCGCGGCGCGGTTCGCACCTACAAGCTCCTCAACGACGGACGGCGCCAGATCGGCGCGTTCCATCTGCCCGGCGACGTGTTCGGCCTCGATGCCGGCTCGAGCCATCGCCTGACGGCTGAAGCGATCGCCGACACCACCGTCCGTCTGGTCAAGCGCCGCAACCTGGAAGCCGCCGCGGGATCGAATGTCCAGGTCGCCCATAACCTCTGGACCATGACCGCAAGCGACCTCCGGCACGCCGAAGACCATATGTTGCTTCTGGGCCGCAAGACCGCGATGGAAAAAGTTGCGACTTTCCTGCTGGAAATGGACCGTCGGCTCGCCAAGGCCGGTATGATGGCCCTGCCGATGTGCCGCCGCGACATCGGCGACTATCTCGGCCTGACGCTGGAAACGGTTTCGCGGGCGCTTTCACAGCTCAGTGACCAGGGCGTTCTGGTATTTTCGAGCGCCCGTCAAATCGTGTTGCGCAACCGCCAGCGGCTGGCAGACATGGACGCTTGAGAGTAAGATGGGCGACAAGAATGCCGGAAGGACGGGAGGGCAAGATGAATAATTATCGCGTCTCCTTCTACAAGGATCTCTGTAACTCCGACGGCCACAGCTTCAAATGCCTGCAACGTCAGATCGAAGTCCAGTCGGACGGACCATCCCAGGCGCTGGTGTTGGCGGAGCGATTGGTCGACAACCAACGCCTGAACGCCGATTGCGTCGAGGTGACGCACTTGGCCGGCCATCACGAGTTCGGGCATTCGGTGAGCCATTCGTTCGCCCGCAGCAAGGACACATGGAACCGCGTCGCGTGATGAACTGACCGCGACGGATTAAGCCGCCGGGCCGCGCGCCCGGCTGTTCCCTTGTGCTCGTTCTCAGGCCCGGGGCGCCGGCTGCTTGATCCAGCTTTGTTTGATCCAGCGCAATGCGAACGCAGCCAAAAGAGCGGAATGTCGATCTACGTGATGCCCGACGATGATGTCTGCATCATTCGGCGATCTCGTCGTTTTCTCCTAAGACTGCCCCGCCATCGCTGGTCGTAAAGACTGCGTTGCGGGGCATTTTTATGGATGCCCGCAAATCCCAAATCTGCTCCGGTTGACACCGGCGACTTATCGATTGGATCTCGCTTCCTGTTCGCGGACGGCCTTGAAGCCGTGCGAAGCCGCCTGCAGCGCCTCGTCGATATCGGCTGGGCGATGCGCCAGGGACAGGAACATATTGTGCTGGGGATGAAAGAACGCGCCATGGCGTAGCGCGGCCGAGCAGAACGCCCTGCCCTTGCGTACCTCGGGATCAGCCTCGAACAGCATCAGCGGCATCTGCGGCGGGCCGCTCTGGCGGATCGCGATGCCGTGTTCTTTCGCCAGCGACGCCAGTCCCTCGCGCAACCGCAGGCCCATCGCGCGGATATGCCCGGCCACGTCAGTCTCGCGCGCGGCCCGCAACGTCGCCCGTGCCGCCGCCATCGCCACCGTGCCGCACCAGAACGAGCCGGTGACGAAGATCTTGGTGGCGGCTTCGCGAAAGCGATCGTTGCCGGTAACGGCGGCCAGCGCATAGCCGTTGGCGATCGCCTTGCTCCAGGCGCACAGGTCCGGACGCACGCCGAGCGCTTCCCAGCTCCCCCTGATATCGAGGCGCAGGCCGGCCCGCACCTCATCGATAATCAAAGCAGCGTCGGCCGCGTCGCATGCCGCCCGCGCGGCTGCCGCGAATTCCTTTGTTGGCAATTCGAGATCGCGTCCCATGTCGTGGCGGAAAGCCGTCACCAATATCGCAGCGAGATCCTTGCCCGCCTCTTCGACGGCCGCCCGCAGGCTCTGCACGTCGTTGTACTCGAAGTGCAGCAGATGCGCGCGGTCCTCGGCCGTCACCCCGGCAACGCTTGGCGAGCACCATGGCAGCGCGCCGTGATAGCTGCCCCGTGCGACCAGCACCTTGCGGCGTCCGGTGCCGGCGCGGGCGATCGTCACGCAGCACGTGGTCGCATCGCCGCCGTTCTTCTGGAACATCGCCCAATCGGCATGCGGCAGCATGGCCACAAGATCCTCGGCGAGCTCCACCATGACCTCACCCGGACCGTTGAAGCAATCTCCCTTGGCAGCCTGCGCCTCAGCCGCCGCCTGAACCTCGGGGTGCCGATGGCCGAGCAGGACAGGTCCCCAGCTGCACATGAAGTCGATGTACTCGCGGCCATCGACGTCGCGCACGCGGCAGCCCTCCGCGGAGGCGAAGAATTGCGGATAGCCTTCCGGGAGCCGCGCGGCGTTGAGATGGCCCCACATGCCACCGGGAACCACCAAGCGCGCCCTTGCGCGCAACATGGCATCCGCCGTCTGCGTTTCGCTCAACAGCGCCGTATGCTGGGTCATCACGTTCTCTTGTCTGGTTCGCAGAGTTTGCCTTGCGCTTCCTGTCGCCGCCTATGATTGGATCGCCAACAACTCACGGTCAACTCCGATCGCAGTCAGGTCAGGTGGCTTTTGCCTCGCAAAACCAGTAGAATTGGCCGATATGACGGCTCGCCGCCTCTCGCCAGTTCGTTTCGGAGTAACCGTTGAACGTTCGTCACCGCATCGCCTTCACCGTCCTCCTCGCTTTCGCATCGCCGGCTTTCGCAGGTGCAGCCCTCGCGCAAAGCGCGATCGCCGAGGCGGTCGCCAAACCGGTATCGCTGCCGGACATTGCAATCGGATCTGCGAACGCACCGATCACCCTCACCGAATATTCGTCGATGAGTTGCCCGCATTGCGCAGCCTTCAGCCAGAATGTGTTCCCGATGCTGCGGTCGAAATATATCGATACCGGCAAGGTGCGTTTCGTGTTCCGTGAATTTCCGCTCGACATCAAGGCCGCCGCCGCTTCGATACTGGCGCGCTGCATCGGCAACGGCGATTCCGAAAAATACCTCAGCGCGGTCGAGGTCATGTTCAAGCTGCAGGACCGCCTAATGGCGCAAACCAAGGATACGCTGATCTATATCGGCAAGCAGCACGGAATGAGCGAACAGGACGTCGAGACCTGCGAGAAAGACCAGGCACAGTTCGACAAGCTGACCGCCGACCAGCAATACGCCGTTCGGGAGTTGAAGGTCACCTCGACGCCGACCTTTTTTCTCAACGGTGTACGGCTGCAGGGCTCGATGTCGTTCGAGGAACTGGAAGAGCGGATCATGCCGCTGCTCAGGAAGTAGCGCCGCAGGCATAGCAGTAGCCCCTTGCCCGGCGCGGGCACCTCGCCGATGATGGCCCCAACAAACATATTGGGGAGAGCGCCATGGTCGCGGCTTTGCGCGTAGTGTTGGCAGCGGCGTGGCTGCTGTCCGGCGTCGTGGCGTCATCGGCGCAAAACTATCCGAGCAAGCCGGTGCGCGTCGTAGTCGGCTTTCCCGCCGGCGGACCGACGGATGCCATTGCGCGCATCGTCGCGCAGAAGCTTTCCGACAATCTCGGCCATCAATTCTTCGTCGAGAACGTCGGCGGCGCCGGCGGCAACATTGCGGCCGGTCAGGTCGCGCGCGTGACCCCGGACGGCTACACCATCATGGTGATCAGCACCGGCTTCGTCGTGAATCCCAGCCTTTACGCCAAGGTGCCGTATGATCCGGTCAAGGATTTCGCGCCGGTGACACTGGTCGCGGTTTCGCCGAATGTCGTGGTGGTCAACCCGCAAGTGCCCGCCAAGACACTCCCGGAACTGGTGCAGCTCATTCGGGACAGCCCCGGCAAGTACGGCTTTGCCGGTCCCGGCATCGGTTCGACGCCGCATCTGGGCGGCGAGCTGTTCCGGCTGGCCTTCAATCTCGACCTGGTGCACGTGCCTTTCACAGGTGCCGGGCCGGCGATCCAGGCAACGGTCGGCGGGCACACGCCGATCGCCTTCACCGCGCTGCCGCCTGCCCTGTCGGCGGTGCAGAGCGGACAATTGCGCGCGCTGGGCGTGGCATCAACCGAACGTGCCGCCGGGATGCCCGACGTGCCGACCTTCGCCGAACAGGGCGTGAAGGATCAGGACGCCGACACGCTCACGGGCATCGTCGCCCCTGCGGGGACGCCGAAAGAGATCGTCGATCTGCTTTATCGTGAGATCGCCAAAATCGTCGCCCAGCCGGACGTCAAGGAGCGCCTCACGGTGCTCGGCTTCAAGCCGGTCGCCAATACGCCGGATCAGTTCGGTGCGCGTATCCGGCTGGAGATGGACAAATGGGGCAAGGTGGTGCGCGACGCAAAGTTGCGGATCGAGTAACGTACTCAGCTTCCCCGTTACGACGGCGGCGGTTCCGCAACCGCATCCGCGATCTTCTTGAAGGTCAGGCCGATACGATTCTTTTGTATCCAGGCGACCCGGCACTCGTGCACGATCGAGGGATCCTTCGCCATTACCAGGCGGAAGTGCCGCGGGACGAAGGCCGGGTTGTCGACATCGATCGCCGCTCCCTCGTGCGAGATATTCCGCACCACGCAGGGCATGACGGAACCGCCCGACGAAACATAGGCAGGCTCGTCAATCTCCGTTCGCAGATATTTTCGCTTCTCTTCCATGCCGTCCATCCCGTCCCGATCAAACCGCAAGGCTAGGGCAAAACCTTAAACAAGTCGGCACGCGCCGGGAAACCGGAAATAGGCGCGGTCCTGCGGCCGGTGCGATTGTCTTCGGGCTCCATTGTGCAGAGCGGCACGAAATTCCAATCGCTTATTCGCAGATGTGCTCCGCGTCACCATGGACTTGCCGATCGCGACGATGGCACGATAGCCTTTCCACCAATGACTGGCACAAGGACGCGATGGACCGGCAGGCATGGTCTTGAATACACCGATCGCAAGCTCTGCCGATCTTGCCGGCGACCAGGCGGTGATCGCCCGGGCCGAGGCCATACGTCCTGATGTCGCAACAGCTTCCGACGACATCGAGACCGCGCGCCGGCTGCCGCCCGCGTTGCTCGACAAGCTGCACGATGCGCAATTGTTCCGCCTGTTGTTGCCGCGCTCGACCAACGGGATCGAAACCGATCCCGTCACTTTTTTCCACGTCATCGAAACCATCGCCAAAGCGGATGCTTCCACCGCCTGGTGCCTCAGCCAGGCCGGCGGTTGCGCGATGTCGGCGGCCTATCTCGATTTGCCGGTGGCGCAGGCGATCTTCGGCGATCCGCGCGCGGTGCTGGCGTGGGGGCCCGGCCCCAGGGTTCGCGCGGTCGAATGTGAAGGCGGCTACAGGGTGACCGGCGTGTGGTCCTTTGCGTCCGGCGGCCGGCATGCGACCTGGCTCGGCGCGCACTGCCCGATCCATGCCGCCGACGGTTCGCCCAAATACGACGCCAATGGAGCCCCGCTCGAGCGGACGATGCTGGTACGCTCCGAGGACGTCGAATGGACCGACATCTGGAACACCGTTGGCCTGCGCGGGACCGCCAGCGACCAGTTCGCGCTCAACGATTTCTTCGTGCGCGCAGACCATTCGATTACCCGCGAGTTCGACCGGGAATGCCGCGAGCGCGGCCCGCTCTACCGCATGAGCAACCACACCTGTTACCAGGTCGGCTTTGCCGGCGTCGCCTGCGGGATCGCCCGCACCGCGCTCGACAATTTCGTCGAGACGATGCGCAACAAGGTGCCGCGTGGCGCGAAGTTGTCGTTGCGGGACAATGCCGTGGTCCAGTGCAACCTCGCCCAGGCCGAAGTCAATCTCCGCGCCGCGCGCGGCTACGTGTTGCAGTCGATGGCCGATACCTGGAAAGATCTCACCGCGGGCGCGACCATCACGGTGGCGCAGCGCATGAACATCCGCATGGCCTCGACCAACGCCATTCACAGGGCGCGCGAGGCGGTCGACTTTGCCTACAACGCCGCAGGCGCCACCGCGATCTTCGAGAACCATCCGCTGGAGCGCCGCTTCCGCGACATCCATACCGTGACCCAGCAGCTGCAGGGCCAGCTCAGGCATTTTGAAACCGTCGGCGCCTGGATGATGGGCGTCGATACCGACCTCAGCTTCGTCTAGGAGAACGACCATGGGACTTGGCGGCTTGCAGCACTACACCATCGAACCATCTGACCTTGAGCGAACCAAGGATTTCTACTGCGACGTGCTGGGTCTGGAAAACGGCGACCGCCCGCCGCTCGATTTCCCCGGTTACTGGCTCTATTCCGGCGGCACCGCCACGGTGCATCTGATGGGCACGCGCAAGCCGCGCGAGGGCATCGTGGTGCGCGGCACCGAGAAAAAGTACGAGGATACCGGGCGGCTTGACCACATCGCCTTTGCGGCGACCGATGTCGAGGCCATGCGCAGGCGCCTGCAGTCGAAAGGCGTCAAATTCCGCGAGAGCATCGTGCCGCGCACCGGCGATACGCAGTTCTTCCTCTACGATCCCGACGGCGTCGGCGTCGAACTGAACTTCCCGAAAACCTGAAGCCCAGTCCGGCGGGGAGACCGAGCTCAATTCGGCCGCATCTATGCCGGCCGAATTGGTGTTTTCGGCACTGTCGCGCCAGGCGCACCTGATGTGGAGGTGCAACACTACCCGTCAAAGACTAAAGTTCCCGACAACGCCGCAAGTCAGCCATCAGTAAGGCGCGAGTCCGTCAGGGTTTCATCATCATTGCAATGAGATTGGAGGAGCCGCGCCGCTGCGGCAGAGTAGCCGGGTGCCGCGCCTTTCAACCTACCCCAGGGCATGCGTACCCGGCTATTCGTCCGGCGGGAGCCGGCTATAGCGTTTTCGAGCGAAGTGGACACCGGTTCGCGTTAAGAAAACGCGTCAAAATAAGAATCTAGTCGAGCCCGCGTTCGTGGCTCAGATTGACCATTTCCTGAATGAAGACCGCCTTTTGCTTGTCGTTCAGGCTGGCAAACAGCGGCTCGGCCGCATCGGCCACATTGCGCTGATCGACGGCGCGGTCGTTGAGGAACTGGGCCTCATTGCGCATCTGCTCGATGATGTCATCGGGGGGATCGCGCTTGGCGCGCGCCACACGCAGATTGAGGCGATCGGCGCCGTTATGACCGAGATAGTGCATCGCACTGTTGAACCCGGCCCAATGCTTCTCCTGTTCGGGCGTGAGGTTTAGCTCCTTCTTGATCCGCTCGATATTGGCGTCGCTGTTGGCGACGATCTGTTCGGCCGTCATCTGTGGCGCGCCGGCCTGGGTAGCAGCTACCTGCTGTTTGGCCGCTTCCTTCTTGCCACCCTTGGCTCCCTTCGCCGGCTTAGCGGTATCGCCCTGCTTGCTATCTCCCTGCTTGCTTTCTTTTGCCGCCGGCGCTGGACCAGACTTGCTACCGGTTGCGCCGGTCAGCACACCGGTGACTCCGGTCACGACGCCCACCACGCCGCCAATGGCGCCGCCAAGCACGCCGCCGACCGGGCCCGCCGCCCTGTTGCCCTCGCGGGCGCCCTTCTCGACACCCTGAACCACCTGCGCATCCGCAGGCCGCGGCGCGTTGAGAAGCATGCTGGCGGCCAACCCCATGGCCGCGCACACTTTCCAACACGTGCGCAGTTTGGACGTCGGGCTGGTCATTGTTTGTCTCCGTGGTCGTCAACTAGGACTGGTGTCCTCGAATCCGAATCTTATCGTTTTAGCGACGAGCAAGTCTAGCCGCGGCGCCGACCGTTATCGCCGGCGTCGAAAGTCCAAACGTGGACCGGGAACCCCGCGGCACGACCGCAATCTCTAAACCTCTCTCGCGTTCATGATGCCGTGTGCAACGCAATATGCCGCGCAGAGAGGCATTGCAGTATTCCGACTGCTGGAAAATTTGTACGCAACGTTAGTTCTAGAATGTCGCACATGTCATTTCTCGACAGACGCGTTTAATTCTGTTCTGATTGCGCAACCAAATCTCCGCGGGGCAGCCATCCCAAATCGGCGCGATCGCGTGAATGCGAATAAGAATAATAAGAAGAGGAACAACAAGACGACAACAAGAAGCAAGCAAAGAGGAAACGCCATGTCACGCAAGAAGCTTTCTCGCCGACAATTCGTTGCTGCTACTGCACTGTCATCTGCCGCGCTCATCACCGCACCCTATGTGCGTGGCGCCTATGCCGCCGGCAAACTTTCGATCGGCTTCTGGGATCACTGGGTGCCCGGCGCCAACAATACCTCGACCGCTCTCGTCAAGGAATGGGCAGCCAAGGAGAACGTCGAAGTTTCCATCGACTACATCTCCAGCCAGGGCAACGGTATCCAGCTCAAGATCGCAGCAGAAGGTCAGGCGAAATCCGGCCACGACATCCTCGCGATGCCGACATGGTGGCCACACGCGCAGGCCGATCTGCTCGAGCCCATGAACGACGTCATGGAGCCATTGATCAAGCAGAACGGCGAGGTCAACGGCACGGTCCAGTATCTCGGCAAGGCCGGCGATAAATGGCTTGGTATTCCCGCCACGATCGGCAGCCAGATCAAGGGTCCGTGCTCCCGCATCGATCTGATGAAGAAGCACGCCGGCATCGACGTGCAGGAAATGTATCCGGCCGGCAGCCCGCCCAAAGCCGACAACTGGACGACGGACACATTCCTGAAAGCGGCAGAAGCGTGCAAAAAGGGCGGTAATCCCTTCGGGATCGGACTGGGTGAGACGACCGACTCGGTCGATACGGCCGGCGCGTTTTTTCAGGCGTTCGGTGGCCAGCTCGTCGACAGCAAAGGCAACATCACCGTCAAGAGCGATGGGGTAAGGCAGGCTCTCGAATTCTACAAGAAGCTCATCCCCTTCTTGCCGGCGGGCGTCGCGTCCTGGGACAACTCCCATAACAACAAGGCGCTGGTTTCCGGCGAGGCCTCGCTCATCATGAATCCGCCCAGCGCCTGGGCAGTCGCCAAGCGTGACGCGCCGCAGATCGCCGAGCAATGCTGGACCCACGGCTTCCCTGTCGGACCCAAGGGAAGGTTTGCCCCGTTCCTTCCGTACTTCTGGAGCGTCTGGAATTTCTCCAAGAGCAAGCCGGCTGCCAAGAGCCTGCTGGTCCATCTGTCGCAACCGGCTGCGGTCGAGAAACTCGTAGCAGCCAGCGGCGGCTATGACCTGCCGGCGTTCGAGAAGCTCACGACCCTGAAGACGTGGGCCGAAGAAGGCCCGCCAAAGGGAACGCTGTACCACTATCCCAATCCGTTCAAGCACCAGACACTGTCGATCGCCGCCTCGCCGGCGCCCCCGAAGGTCGCCCAACAGATCTATACTCAGGCCATCCTGACCAAGATGTGCTTGAGATTCCATCAGGGCGAGGCGATGGAAAAGACGCTGGCCTGGGCCGAAGGCGAGTGTGAGGGCTACATGCGGAGCTAGGACGGAGGGACATCGCCGCGACGGTCCCGCGCGTTGCGGGCCTCGCTGCGGCAAATCCGTTTTCACGCCAGCGCACGCGAGAGCCGACGTCATGCCGGCTCTCGATCATCTCCAGAATCGGTTTCATCCTAGTGAATCGCGCGAGGAAGATGCATCATGGTTGATGTCGCATTGCAGCCGAACAGGGTGGGCGCAACGCAAACGCCGCGAAAACGCTCCAGCCTGCGCAAGGCGCTCAAGCGAAAATCGACCGCGGCCTTCCTGATGACGCTGCCGCTGATCCTGCTGATCGCCATCCTGGTGATCTATCCGGCGTTCTATTCGCTGCATCTGGCGACGCTGAACAAGTCGATGCAGCGTTTCGTCGGCCTCGGCAATTTCGAGTTCCTGTTCAAGCGCGAAACGTTTTGGCTCGTGGTCAAGCAGTCGTGCATTTTCGCCATCACTGCGGTCGTCTTCAAGGCGCTGATCGGCTTCATTGTCGCGCACTTCGTCCACAATCTTCCTGCCAAAGGACAGCGCAAATGGCGCGGCATGCTGCTGGTGCCATGGGTGATCCCGCCGGCGATGAGCACCTTGGCGTGGCTGTGGCTGTTCGACCCCTCCTACAGCGCTTTCAATTATACCCTGTCGTTTTTCGGCGTCGGACCGATTGCCTGGACCGGCGAGCCGGGCTGGGCACGCTTCTCGGTCATCCTGGTCAACATCTGGTATGGCGCCCCGTTCTTCATGATCATGTATCTGGCGTCGCTGAAATCGGTGCCCGATCAGCTCTATGAGGCCGCCGCCATCGACGGCGCCAACTGGTGGCAGCGGATCTGGTACATCACGTTGCCGATGATGCGCAACATCATCGCGATCACGACGCTGTTCTCGCTGATCGTCACCTTCGCCAATTTCGATATCGTCCGAATCCTGACCGCCGGCGGTCCGCTGGATCACACCCATATTTTCGCGACCTGGGCGTTCCGGATCGGTATCGAAGGCAGCGACATTCCGCTCGGCGCCAGCGTCTCGCTGTTCATGCTGCCGATCCTGGCCATCGCAGCGGTATTCATCCTGCGGGATGTCAACAAACGCGGGAATGAAGCCTGATGAGCACGGTAACGGTCGACAAGGGCGCGCCGACGCGCACGGTCAAGTATGGCAGCATGAGCCGCGACCGGACCTGGGCGCTGCGATGGTCTTATTTTTTCCTCACCCTGTTCGCGATCTTCTCGCTGGTGCCGCCGCTCTACATGCTGATCACGTCGCTCAAGACCAGCGCCGAGATATCGGCGGCGACCAATCCGTGGTGGGTTTTTCACCCGACGCTGGAAAACTACATCGGATTGCTGACCTCGAACCAGTTCCTGACGTTCTTCCGCAATTCCGCGTTCGTCTCGATCTTCGTGGTGACGATCACCATGCTGATCAGCGTGCCGGCCGCTTTCGCCCTGGCGCGGATGCGGTTCTGGGGTTCGGCGACGCTCGCGACCGGCGTTTTTCTGACCTACCTGATCCCCGAGACGCTGCTGTTTCTGCCGCTGTTCAAGATGTTTGCGGCATTCGGCGAGCTCACCGGAATTCAGCTGATCAACAGATGGTATGTGCTGCTGATCGTCTATCCGACGCTCACGGTGCCGTTCTGCACCTGGATCATGATCGGCTACTTTGCATCGATCCCGAAGGAACTAGACGAAGCCGCCGTTATCGACGGCGCGTCATGGTTTCAGACGCTGACGCGCATCTTCATTCCGGTTGCCTTCCCCGGCATCATTGCAGCGACCATCTTTGCCTTCACGGTCTCCTGGGCGCAATTCCTCTATCCGCTGGTGTTCACGACATCGACCGACCAGCTCGTGCTGCCGGTCGGCATCATCACCAGCCTGATCAAGGGCGATGTTTTCAACTGGGGACAGATCATGACCGGCGCCCTGCTCGGCGCGGCGCCCCCACTCATCATCTACGCATTCCTGATGGACTATTACATTGCCGGCCTGACCGCCGGTGCGACGAAGGGTTGATCTCATGGCTGACGTGACGTTGCGTAAGGTTGTCAAGCGTTATGACGAGGTCGAGGCGGTGCGCGGCATCGATCTCGACATCGCCGACCATGAGTTCGTCGTGCTGGTGGGGCCGTCGGGCTGCGGCAAATCGACGACGCTGCGGATGATCGCCGGCCTGGAAGATATCTCCGACGGCGACATCATGATCGGCGGCGACGTCGTCAACGACGTGCCGCCAAAGGACCGCGATATCGCGATGGTGTTCCAGAACTACGCGCTCTACCCGCACATGACGGTGGCGGAGAACATGTCGTTCGGATTGCGGCTGAAGCGCTATCCGAAAGCCGAGATCAAGAGCCGCGTCGACGAGGCCGCGCGCATGCTCGACATCGTCGAACTCGTCGACCGCAAGCCGAAGCAATTGTCCGGCGGCCAGCGTCAGCGCGTCGCCATGGGCCGCGCCATCGTGCGCAACCCAAAAGTGTTTCTGTTCGACGAGCCGCTGTCCAACCTCGACGCCAAGCTGCGGGTGCAGATGCGGATCGAGATCAAGAAGGTGCACCAGAAGGTCCGCACCACGACGGTCTACGTGACCCACGACCAGGTCGAGGCGATGACGCTGGCCGACCGCGTCGTGGTGATGAACCATGGCCGGATCGAGCAGATCGGCACGCCGAACGAGCTTTATCACAAGCCGGCGACGAAATTCGTCGCCAGCTTCATCGGATCGCCGGCGATGAATTTCATCCCGTGCCGGCTGGAGGATCTCGCCGGCAAGTTGCACGTCCGGCTGACCGATCGCATCGCCTTCCCGCTGCCACCGGCCCGCGCCGCCCGCTATCAGGGCGTCCCGCGCACCGACAGATTGCTTTTGGGGATCAGACCCGAGCACATTACGGAGGCAAGACCGCATCAGGAGCCTGGCATCGAGCTGTTCGATGCCGTGCTCGATGTTACCGAGCCGATGGGCATGGAGACCCTGGTCTATTTTACGCTCGAAGGCGCGCAAGTCTGCGGCCGTGTCAACCCCAATGCTGGCGCGCAGGACGGCGGCCCGCTCCGATTGGCAGTGGACCTCAACAATATGCATTTGCTAAACGAGGTGACCGGCGCCGTCCTTTGACGGCGCAATTGCTGGGGATCAAGGGCAGGAAATGGCTACCAACAAGAAGAAAATCTTCGTCACGGAATCGATGTCGCAGCCGGGAAGAGCGCTGCTTCACGCGCGAGACGACATCGAACTCGTCGAATTTCCCAACATGATTTCGCAGAAGGATTTTAACTCCAAGCTGCAGGAGCATGCGCCGGTCCACGGCGTCGCCCTCGGTGGCACCCGTTTCGGCGAGCCCGAGCTCGAATCCTCCAAAGACATGCTGGTGGTGACCCGGATCGGCGTCGGGTTCGACGCCGTCGACGTTCCCGCGCTGAGCCGCCGCAAGGTCCCGCTGATGGTGGCGGGCACCGCCAATTCGCCGTCCGTTGCCGAACACGCCCTGTTCATGATGCTGACGCTCGCCAAACGCGCGACGGAAATGCATTCGCTCGTCCGGGACGACAAATGGAAGGACCGGCTGGGGATGCTGCCCTACGACCTCTTCGGCAAGACGGTGCTGATCATCGGCTTTGGGCGCATCGGCACCCGCACCGCCAAGCGCTGCCTGGCGATGGAAATGACCGTCCTGGTTTTCGACCCCTACAAGCCCGCCGCCGACATCAAGGCCTCGGGGTGCGAACCGGTTGCCGACCTCAACGCCGCGCTGCCGCGCGCCGACTTCGTCAGTGTCCATTGCCCGAAGAATCCCGAGACGGTCGGCATGTTCAATGCGGACAGGCTGAAGCGGATGAAGCCGACCGCCTATCTGATCAACACGGCGCGCGGCGGAATCGTCGACGAGGCCGCCCTGCATGCCGCGCTGGTGTCCGGCAAGCTTGCCGGCGCGGGCCTCGACGTTTTCGAGCAGGAGCCCCCGCCGGCCGGTCAGGCATTGCTCGCCCTGCCGAACGTCATCATGGCGCCGCATGTCGCGGGCGTCACGGTGGAAGCCGTGGACCGGATGAGCGAGCAGACCGCCCGCAACATTCTGAGCGTGCTGGATGGCGATCCCGTGCGCCAGAACGTGATCAATCAGGACGTGCTCGGCTAAATCGTCCGCAACAAGTGACCCCAGGGCGCGGCCGGTCCACCAACCGGCCGTCAAGCGAGGTATGAGCATGGCCTTCAAGGAATACGGCAATTACGACGCGGTTGGCCTTGCCGAATTGGTTCGGAAGAAGGAAGTCTCGGCCAGGGAATTGCTCGACGAGGCCATCGCCCGTACAGCGGCGGTCGATCCGCAGATCAACGCGGTCGTCGTCAAGCATTACGACTATGCCGAACGCCAGATCGAGCGCGGCCTGCCCGACGGCCCCTTCACCGGCGTACCGTTCCTGCTGAAGGATCTCGATCTCCTGCAGGGCACGCGCACGACCTCAGGCGCCACGGTCCTGAAGGACTTTGTGGCCGACCACTCTGGCACGCTGGCGCAGCGCTTCCTCGACACCGGCGTCTCGATCTTCGGCAAGAGCTCCAGCCCCGAATTCGGCCTGATGCCGACGACGAAGTCGCGCCTGCATGGGCCGACCCGCAATCCCTGGAATCTCGAGCATTCTTCCGGCGGGTCATCGGGCGGCGCGGCGGCGGCGGTTGCCGCCCGCATTCTCCCCGTCGCGCATGCCAGCGATGGCGGCGGCTCGATCCGGATCCCCGCCTCCGCCTCCGGCGTGTTCGGCTTGAAGCCGACCCGGGCGCGCAATCCGCTCGGTCCCGATCGCGGCGAAGGCTGGGGTGGCTTCTCCTGCGGCCATGTCGTGAGCATCAGCGTGCGCGACAGCGCGGTCATGATGGACGCGATCCACGGTCCCGAGCCGTCGAGCCCCTACGTGGCGCCGCCGCCGGAGCGGCCGTTTTCGCAGGAGGTCGGCCGCGATCCGGGTAAGCTCCGCATCGCCTTCACCGACAAGTCGCCGTATGGCGACGCCATCGATCCGGAAATCGCGGCGGCCGTGCGCGAGATTGCAGGCCTCCTGGCGGGGCTCGGCCATCACGTCGAGGAACGGGCGCCGGTGCTTGCCGCTGATCCGGCCGCAGCCATGACCACCATCGTCGGCGGCAACACCGCGCTGACGGTGCGGCTGATCGAGCAAAGGCTCGGGCGCGCCGCAACGAAGAACGATTTCGAGATATTGACGCTGGCGTTCGCTCACAACGCGCAAAAGAACACTGCGACCGACTACGTCGCAGCCCAGCTTGCGGCCTTCCAGATTTCGCGCTCGCTCGCCACCTTCTTCGAGAGCTGCGACGTCTTCCTGTGTCCGACATTGTGCGCGCCGCCGCTGCGCATCGGCGAGCTCAACGCCATGTCGGAGGATCTGTCGCATATTCCCCCGATCCTGCGCCGCTATATGCCCGGGACCTCCATGTTCAACATGTCCGGCCAGCCGGCGATGTCGGTGCCGCTGGCGTGGAACAAGGCCGGATTGCCGCTCGGCATGATGTTCGCGGCCCGGTTCGGCGATGAGGCGACCCTGTTCCGGCTGGCCGGGCAGCTCGAACAGGAGCGGCCCTGGAAGAACCGAATACCACCGATATCTGCTTGAGGTAGCCCCAAAAGCGCCGCAAATGGACAAAGCTCGCGGCATTCGGTAGCGAGGAAAGACACCGGGCGGCAATCGGGACACCAATTCTGCTGACGAGGTTCGATCCGGAGGCTGAATCGTGGCTCAAAGCGACCCGACCGACCATGCCCTGGCGACCATCGCCAGCATTCTTGACCAACCGGAAAGCCGTCGCGAACCCGAGAAAGCTGCGGTCGGGGAGCAAAGGCCCGCGGGCCCTCCGCCCATCCCCGTAGCTCCCGCGCCGATCGAGGCTCACGGCTACGCCAGGCACGGTCCCGGCCCGATGGCCTCGATCCGTTTCAAGTGGACGGTCCGCCTCGACAATGGCGACTACTATGTCGACGAGACCATCGGGGAGAATTCCGCTCCGATCGTCTCCGGCCCGATGTCGAGGGATGCCGCGATCCAGATGGTCGACGATCGCGAAAGCGACGCACGCCGGCGCTTCGAGCAATTGAAGAGCGAGATGAGCGGGCGTGCGCCGCCGCCAATCTGGTTCGCAACGACAGCGGCGAGACATAGCCCGCCGCTTCTCAAGCGTTACCTCGGCGGTCCCAAAAAATCCTTCTTGGCGAGATCGACGCCGGCATGGCGCAGGATGTCGTAGGCCGTCGTGACATGAAAGAAGAACTGCGGAACGCTGAACGTCAGCAGCAACGATTTTCCGGTGAATTTGCGCTGGGCGCCGTTCTTGAAAGTGAAAGCGACTTCCTTGTCGGCTGCGGCGTCGATCTCGGCGCGCGGCAAGCCTTGCACGAAATCGATCGCCGCCGATATCCGCGCCTTGAGCTCGGGGATGTCCGGCTCGCTGTCTGAAAATGTGTGAGGTGCACGGCCGGCCAGCAGCGCGCCGGCAACGGTCGCATGCCGGTTGGCTTCGCCCACCTGCTGCTTGAGGCTGTACATGGTGGGTGAGAGCCGCATGCTCAGAAGGACGGCGGGATCGATGTTGCGGGCTTCGGCATAGGCCGAGGCGTGATCGAGCAGACTGGACAGATTTCCGAGATACGGCACGAACACGCCGACGGAAGCTTCGTGAAGCGAGATGGTCACGTTTCGATTTCTCCGGCTGGCATCGCGTGGGTATCTGGTTTAAATCCGACGCCATCGCCTCAGGATGTCATCTATTTCGACGGTGGAGAAGACGTGATGTTTCGAGTGTTGACCAGTCTCGCAATCGCCCTGCTGTGGACGGTTTCCGTACACGCGCAGCAGCCGGCGAATTCCCGCGCTCGACGACATCGTCAAGCGCGGCACGCTGCGGGTCGGCATGACCGGCGACTATCAGCCGTTCACCTATTTCGACAAGGCCACGTCGAAATTCCGCGGTTTCGACGTCGACATGGCGGAAGCGCTTGGCAAGGCGCTCGGCGTCAAGGTCGAGTTCGTTCAGACGGCGTGGCCGCAGCTGATGAAGGATTTCGAAGCCGACAATTTCGATATCGCGATGAGCGGCGTCTCGATCACGCTCGACCGGCAGAAGAAGGGAATGTTCTCGACGCCGATCATGCGCGAGGGCAAGACGCCGATCGCCCGCTGCGCCGACAAGGGCAAGTATGAGACCATCGCCGACATCGACAAGTCAGGCACGCGCGTCATCGTCAATCCCGGCGGCACCAATGAACGCTTCGCCAAGGCGAACATCAAGAACGCCGAGATCAAGATGTGGAACGACAACGTCACGATTTTCGACGAGATCGCCAAGGGCAACGCCGACCTGATGATGACGGACTCTTCCGAGACCCGCTACCAGCAGAAGCAGCACCCGGGCGTGCTCTGCGCGGTGCATCCGGAAAAGCCGTTCGACTTTGCCGAGAAGGCCTATTGGCTGCAGCGCGACGTCGCGCTGAAGGCCTTTGTCGATCAATGGCTGCACATCGCCACCGAGGACGGCAGCTTCAGGAAAATCTATGCGGCCTGGTTCGATTGATTCCTGGTTGGACGCGCCTGTTTTCGCAGGAAATTGACCGTCCCTTGGGGGCTAATTAGACTGCCCGGCTGCATTTGAACCAAGGCCGCTAGTACACGACTTATAGTTTGAAAGTGATCTGGATCACGTTGGGTGAAGCTATTGCTGCGTAATAGCTTCGGGGGTGGGGTTCCCTGCTCAGGAGGTCGCAACAATGAAGAAGTGTCTCGCTATTGCCGTGCTCCTGCTGGCGAGCAGCCTCAGCACCGCGCAGGCCCAGTACACGTTTGAGTATGGCGGCCGCACCATCACCATCGATCCCGATCGCGGCACGGTTCAAATTCCCGGCGTCTACGACAATACCGGCAAGAAGGCCAAACGCCCGCGTGGCGAGGAAGGCGATCTTGATCGTCCCGGCAGGAAGGTGCCGCAGCAGGCGAAGTCCGCCCCGCAGGCCGCGCCCGAGGCGGCAACCCCGGCTGCCGCACCTGCACCGGCTGAACAGGCTGCCGCTCCGGCTGCGCCCGCGCCGGCCGCCCCTGCTCCAGCCACTACTTCGAGGGGCGAGCCGTCGACCGCGACGGCGGCCGTTGCGCCGACGGATACTGCTGCGCCAGCACCGCCCGCTGCTCCTCAAGCCACTCCGGCTGCGCCACCGGCACCTGCCCCCGTTGCCGCGCCAGCGCCACCGCCGCCACAACAGAAACAGGCCAACGCCCCGGCAACTTCGGCGCCTTCAGTCTACGAACTCACCGCTCGGCGTGTGGCTGACGGAGGAGAAGGAAGGCAAGGTGCGGATCGAACCGTGCGGCCCCAATATCTGCGGCTATTCCGTCGACAAGAAGTCGAACCAGAACGGCGAGCAGGTGCTGATCAACATGAAGCCCGGCAAGGACAAGTGGAGCGGCCGGATTTTCGATCCGAATTCCGGCAGCACCTACGATTCGACGATCGCCCTGAAGGGCACCGACAGCCTGCGCGTTCAGGGCTGCGCCTTCGGCGGCATGTTCTGCGGCGGCCAGACCTGGACCCGCGTCAACTGACCGGCAAACACGGCTGCGCAGTCAACCAAAGCCCCGCCGCAACGCGGGGCTTTTTCACTGCGCCCTGACGCGTGATGACAGTCACTGTCCTCGTGGAACCACTGTGAGACCCTGATCGTGTCCAAACCAAAGGGGCACGTCATGATGAAGTCTCGGAAATCCATAGTGGTCGTTTCGCTGCTTGCTGCACTGAGCCTTGCGACACCGTCCGCAGCCGCGACATTCGACGGCGCCTGGAATGTGCAGATCACCTCGTCGAACGCCGCCTGCAATAGCGGCGCGTCGGTCTCGATCGGAATCAGCAACGGCCAGGTTGCCTCGAACAGTGCGACTGTAACGGCGTCCGGCCGCGTCGCCGACGCCGGCAACATCAGCGTGACATTGTCGAGCGGCATGAAGCACGCGGTCGGCACCGGTCGCCTCTCAGGCACCTCGGGCTCGGGCACCTGGCGCGCCGCCCTTTGCTCGGGTACCTGGACGGCGCAGCGAAACTAGAGCGTTTTCCAGCGAAGCATGCCCTCGGACTTGATCCGTGGGTGGTGACCGGTTCGCGTTAAGAAAACGCGTCGAATCAAAATCTAGAACCCCGTTCCGATTCCATCGGAACGGAAAAGGCTCTAGCCGAGCTTCGCCGAATACTCCGCGTCGGTCACATGCTCCATCCAGGTGACGTAGCTGCCGTCGAGCCGCTTCCTGCATGGCAATGTGAGTCATGGCGTTGGTCGGCGAAGCGCCATGCCAGTGCTTTTCACCGGGCGGAATCCAGACGACGTCACCGGGGCGAATTTCCCTGATCGGTCCGCCTTTGGCCTGCACCCGTCCGACCCCTGAGATCACATAGAGCGTCTGGCCCAGCGGATGCGTGTGCCAGGCCGTGCGCGCACCCGGCTCAAAGGAGACGCGCGTCGAGGCCAGCCGTGCCGGCGCCTCGGTCTGGATGATCGGGTCCTGCAGCACCGTGCCGGTGAAATATTCCGGCGGCGCCCGGCGCGTCGGCCGGGAGCCCGCGAGATGGATATCCATGGAGTTGTCTCCTTTTTCTTGGGTGTTATTTCTTGCTGGCCGCGTAGCGCGCCTTGGTCTCGGCGTTCATCGGATAGAGGCCGGGCAGTGCCGCGCCGTTATTCACCTCGTTGACGATCCAGGCTTCCATCCGCTCCTGCTCCGGCCCTTCGGCCAGCACATGGTCGAGCAGCGCCTGCGGGATCAGCACGGCGCCGTCCTGGTCGGCGACGACGATGTCGTTGGGAAATACCGCAACCCCGCCGCAGCCGATCGGCTCGCCCCAGCCGACGAAGGTCAGCCCGGCCACCGACGGCGGCGCCGCAAAGCCATCGCACCAGACCGGAAGATTGGTGCCAAGCACGCCTTCAATGTCGCGCACCACACCGTCAGTGATCAGTGCCGCAACCCCGCGCTTCACCATGCGCGCGCACAGAATGTCGCCGAAGATGCCCGCGTCGGTCTCGCCCATGGCGTCGACCACAGCAATGCAGCCTTTCGGCATGGCTTCGATCGCGGTGCGGGTCGAGATCGGCGACGACCAGGACTCAGGCGTTGCCAGATCTTCGCGCGCCGGCACGAAGCGCAGCGTAAAGGCCGGTCCGACCAGCCGCGGCTGCCCGGGCCGCAGCGGCTTGGTGCCGCGCATCCAGATGTTTCGCAGGCCCTTCTTGAGCAGCACGGTGGTGATGGTGGCGGTGGACACGCCGGAGAGGGTTGCGAGGGCTTCGGGGGACAGGGACATCTGGAATGCAGGCTCCGGAGGGGTGGATGAAAGGTAGCGCATCTTGCGGGGCGCGGGCATCGCGTCAAGGGCTCGTGGAAAGCAAGCGCGATCACAACATCTTATCAGCGGCATGCAGATTAATTTATTGAACTTACTGGCTGATTTCGCGCGAAGCGAATTCCACTCGGGCCCAAAACACGCTACAGGTTGAGGACAGCACGAGACAGTTTAGAGGCCATGGCCGCGACGCTACCCCCGCCCCGCCTTTTGCCGAGTGGCGACAGCGCCATCACGGTGGAATTCAGCCGCAACATCGACGATGCCGCCAACCGGCGGGTGCTGGCGCTCGACCGTGCCATGGCCGCCGAGCCGATCGCGGGCGTCACCGAGACCGTGCCGACCTATCGCTCGCTGCTGGTGCATTACGATCCCGAGCAAATCGACTTCGACAAGCTTGGCGAAAAGATTCTGGCGCTCGCGCAACGGCCGGTGCCGGCAACGACAAAGACCCGGCGCTGGCGCATTCCGGTGGTCTATGGCGGCGAGCACGGCATCGACCTCGAGGACGTCGCCAAAGACCCTCAACACCACGCCCGACGACATCGTGGCGCGGCATGTCGCCGGCGACTACCGCGTCGCCATGATCGGCTTTACGCCCGGCTGGTCCTATCTCAGCGGGCTGGAGAAATCCCTGCACATGCCGCGGCGGCAAAATCCGCGCTTGCTGACGCCGGCCGGCACCATCTCGATCGGCGGCGTACAGACCGGCGTGCAGTGCCTGGCCGGCCCGAGCGGCTGGCACCTGCTGGGCCGGACGGCGGTCCGCACCTATCAGCTGCATCGCGATCCGATCTTCCTGCTGGAGCCCGGCGACAACGTCAGCTTTGCGCCGGTCGATGCCAAGACCTTTGCGGAGCAGGATCGCGCCGCCGAAGCCGGCGAGATTCATTGCCGAGCAGATCGCCTCATGAGCAAGCTCGTCATCGCATCGATCGGCCCGGCAAGTTCGGTACAGGACGGCGGACGCCCCGGCGCCCAGCGCTACGGCCTGGTGCCGAGCGGCGCGATGGATCGGCTGGCGCTGGCGGCCGCGAATACGCTGGTCGGCAATGAGCCCTTCACGGCGGCTGTCGAGATCGGTCCGTTCGGCGCGACGTTCACCGCGCGCGGCGGCGCGGTGCGCGTCGCGCTGGCGGGCGCCCCGCGCAATGCCGATATCGCCGGCCGCGCCGTGGCATCGGATACTTCCGTGACCCTTGCCGATGGCGAGACCCTGACGCTCGGTTTTGCCCGCGGCGGCTCGTTCAGCTATCTCGCGATCGAAGGCGGCATCGCGGGCGAGCCGATGTTCGGCAGCCTCGCCGTCAATGCGCGCGCCGGCCTCGGCAGCCCCTATCCGCGCCCGCTGCAGGCCGGCGACGAACTGCAGACGAAGGCGGCCAGCGGCGCGCCGGAACGGCGGATCGAACTGCCGGCGGCCGCCGATGCGCCGATCCGCGTGGTCTGGGGACCGCAGGACGACGAATTCGCCGACGAGACCAAAAAGCTGTTTCTCGACAGCGAATGGAAGATATCGGCGACCAGCGACCGCATGGGCTACCGGCTCGAAGGCCCCGTGCTCAAGCATCTGCACGGCCACAACATCGTTTCCGACGGCACCGTGAACGGCAGCATCCAGGTGCCCGGCAACGGCCAGCCGATCGTGCTGATGCGCGACCGCGGCACCAGCGGCGGCTATCCCAAGATCGCGACCGTGATTTCCGCCGACTTCGGCCGGTTTGCGCAGATCCCCGGCCGGCCGCGCCTTTCGCTTCAGGGCCGTCAGCATGGCGGAGGCGCAGGCCGAAGCGCGCAAATTTGCGGCGTTGCTGCGCACCCTGCCCGAGCGGCTGCGATCCATCGAAAGCGTTGATCTCAACATCGATGCGCTGCACGATGCCAATGTCGCGGGCCACGCCGTCAGCGCAGTCGATGCCGGAACCTGGCACGCCGTTACTCTGGCCGAAATAGCGGGCCCGGACTGATCAACCAATCCACTCACGAGAAGCGGACCAGCATCATGACAAGCATCGACCTCAATTGCGATCTCGGCGAAGGATTTGGCGCGTGGGAAATGGGCAATGACGCCGCGATGATCGAGCTTGCGACGTCGGTCAACGTCGCCTGCGGCTTTCATGCCGGCGATGCCGACATCATGCGCCGCACCGTGGAGCTGGCGAAAGCGCGCGGCGTCAGCGTCGGCGCGCATCCCGGCTATCGCGACCTGCACGGTTTTGGCCGGCGGCCGATCCCGGGCCTGAAATCGTCGGAGATCGAGAACCTGATCGCCTACCAGATCGGCGCGTTGCAGGCGATTGCGACCGCGGCCGGCCACAAGGTCACGCATGTCAAGGCGCATGGCGCGCTCTCCAACGTCGCCTGCGAGGACGACATGACCGCGAAGGCCATCGCCAACGGCATCAAGGCGGTCGATCCCAATCTGATCTTCGTGGTGCTCGCCAATTCGAAACTGGTGAAGGCCGGCGAAGACGCCAACCTGCCGATGGTGCACGAGGTGTTTGCCGACCGCGCCTATGAGGACAACGGCTCGCTGGTGTCGCGCAAGAAGCCCGGCGCGGTGCTGCACGATGCCAAAGCAGATCGCCGACCGCGTGGTGCGGATGGTGCAGGATGGCGCGGTGGTGTCGGTCACCGGCAAGGTGATCAAGATGCGCACCGATACCGTGTGCATTCACGGCGACACGCCGGGCGCGGTCGAGATTGGCGCGTGGGGTGAGGCAGGCATTGAAGGATGCCGGGATCGAGGTCGCGCCGTTCAAGTGAA
>CAWBQP010000036.1:0-715000 GCA_963790735.1 uncultured Alphaproteobacteria bacterium
TTCATAGATCTGCAGTCCGCCCGCGCGGCCATAGACCGCCAGCCGGTCGAGTTCGCGAACCACGATGCTTTTCCCCGCCAGCCGGCGCGTTTCGGGGCCGATGATGATCGTGGAGCCGTAGACCTTGTTGGTGCTCTCCAGCCGGCTCGCAATATTCACGGCATCGCCGATCACGGTGTAGTTCAGCCGCACTTCCGATCCGATATTGCCGACCAGCATGTCGCCGGAATTGATGCCGATGCGAATCTTGACGCGCTCGCCGTGGTCGTCGACGAGGCCGGCCTCCTCCACCGCGCGCCGGCACGCCAGGGCCGCCCGGCAGCAATCGACGGCATGATCCGGATTGGGCGCCGGCGCGCCCCAGAACGCCATCACGGCATCGCCGATGAATTTGTCGATGGTGCCGTTGTGGTTCTGAATTTGCGCCGAGACGCTGTCGAAATAGCGCGACAGCAGCGGAATGATGCGGTCGCCGAGCCGCTCCGACATGCCGGTAAAGCCGGCGAGATCGATGAACATCACGCTCATCGGCCGTATCGCGCCGCCGAGGCGCGCGCCGTTGCCGTCGCTGATCAGCCGCTTGACCAGATCGGCCGGAATGTATTTCCGGAACGCGGCGAGCCCCTGCGCCATGTCGCCGATCGCACCGGAGAGGTTTTCGATCTCGGTCAGTCGCGACGGATGCCGCTGCACCTTGTCGAGGTCGAAGCGCTCGACATGCCTGATCTCGTTGACCACCTTGATCAGGGGTGCTGCGATCAGGCGCTGGGCGAGCCATGCCGACAGCAAGCCGGCGAAAACGATCAACACCGCCAGCCCGATCAGCAAATTCCGGATCGTCATCTGCACCGGCCCGAGAAATTCGGATTCCGGCACCACCGTCACCAGCGACCAGCCCGGAAACGAAATCGGCGTCAGCACCGCCTGATAGGCCTTGCCGTCCCGCGTCACCTTGGTATTGAACGGCTGCCCTTCGCCCGGCTCGTAGGCGCTGGCGTTCTGGATCGCTTCGACCGCGATGGGAAACAGCGGATGATCGGTTTTCAGCGCCACCGCCTCGTTGGCGTTCGGATCGGGGGCCGCGACCACCTTGCCGTTCCGTTCGAGGATGAAGGCGCCGGCCGATTTTCCGACCGTGAGCTGCGACAGGAAATTCGACACCCGCGTCAGTTCGATGATGATGGCGATGACGCCGGCGGGTTTCTGGTCGATATCGATGGGCGCCGCGAAGGCCGCCGCCAGCCGCTCGCCCTTGGGATGCGTCGTGAAGGTCGCCCAGAGTTCGTCGTTGGTCTCGATGGCGGTGCGAAACCATTCCTGATCGGTGACGGAATATTTGGTGTCTTCGACATGGCTGTTCTTGAGCTGAAGATCGTTGCCGACGAATTCGTAGCGGTCGGTCCGCAGCTTGCGGTCCGGGGTGATCTCCAGCATTTCGATGACGCCGTCGCCGGCCTTGTGCCCGGCAAAGAACGATCCATCCGGCCATCCGAACGCCACCCAGGAGATGGTCGGCTGCGACAGCAATTGCGACCGGAAAACGACTTCGCGCTTCCTGGCGTCGCGCGGCTCGAACACTTTCTCGGCCAGCAGCGTTCGCACCGCCATCATGGACGACCGCGCCTCCGTCGTGACCGACTGCAATTCGTCGCCGACGGCCGAAACGATCTGGTCGTTGATGGTGTTGGCGAGCGTCTGGCTGACCTGATGGGCGGTGCGCCACCACAGCAAATGCACGCCGACGGCGCTGACGACGATGGACGTCAGCACGAGGGCGGAAATGGCGGTGCGGATGCCGAGGCGCATGCAGGGATCCTGTTTCGCGGGGCCGCTTACGGGCGTTACGCGACCATACCAGCGTCTGTTTCAGCCGCGAGGCCATTTCGGCGCCCCGGACACGTCTCTGTGACCGAACTTGAGCCGTAATGCCGACGAAACTTATCGATTGTCTGTTCCGTACAAGCCAGGACGGCGCTATGCCTTGTGGCAATTCTCGAAGGTCATGCAATGCACGATGTTTCCATCCCGGCGGCCCTGATTGCCGGTCTCGTCAGCTTCCTGTCGCCCTGCGTGCTGCCGCTGGTGCCGCCCTATCTGATCTATCTCACCGGCGCGACCATCGAGCATGTCGCCAATGACGAGACCGACGCAGGCCTCCAAGCGCGCGGTGATGGCGTCGGCGCTGATGTTCGTGCTCGGCTTTTCCACCGTGTTCGTGGCGCTCGGCGCCAGCGCGTCCCTGGTCGGCGGGCTGATCCGCGCCTGGTCGGCCGAGCTCTCGATCGTGGCCGGCATCGTGATCATCATCATGGGCCTGCATTTCCTCGGCCTGACCCGGATCGGCCTGTTGATGCGCGAGGGCCGGATGACGATGCCGAAGCCGGTCGGGCTTGTGGGGCGCCTATGCCATGGGCCTGGCCTTTGCCTTCGGCTGGACGCCCTGCATCGGCCCCATCCTGGCGGCGATCCTGTCGATCGCGGCGGCCGAGGCCACCGTCGCCAAGGGCGCGGGGCTGCTCGCGGTCTATTCCGCCGGGCTCGGAATCCCGTTCCTGCTGGCGGCCTTCATGATCGAGCAGTTCTCCTCGCTGTTTGCGCGGATGAAGCGGCACCTCGGCAAGGTCGAGCAGGCCATGGGCGTCCTGATGGTGATCACCGGCATCGGCTTCCTGACCGGCTCCGTCACCAGCATCAGCATCTGGCTGCTGGAGACTTTTCCCGCACTGCAAAATTTCGGTTAAGCCCCGTAACAAGCGGGCGCGGCCATTGCGAAATTCTTGTCGGAGCCAGATTGCCGCCATCGCCGCCGCGGCTTTTTTCGAGCGCACCGGATTGAAGGGACCGCAGGTCGCGGCCTCGCGTACACCAAATACTTAAAGGGGGGTTCGCATGCATTTCATCGTCAATCTTCTCATCCTGCTGCCCGCGCAAATCGCATCGCATTTTTCCTGGGCCGGCCCGCTGATCATGCGGCTCATCGTCGGTTACACCTTCATGCTGGCCGGCTGGGGCAAGCTGACCCATCTGGCGCAGGTGACCGAGAATTTTGTCGGCTGGGGCATTCCGTTCCCGAAAATCCTCACCCCCTTCGTATCCGGCGTCGAATGCTTCGGCGGCGCGATGCTGATCCTCGGCCTGTTCACGCGAATCCCGGCCGCGATGCTGGCGGTGGTCATGATCGTCGCCATCAAGTCGGCGAAATGGGGCGACGTCGATTCGCTGGAGACGCTGCTCGGCTTCGAGGAGGCGGCCTATTTCGCCGGCTTCATGTGGCTCGCCATCGCAGGTCCCGGCGCTGCGTCACTGGACCGGCTGCTGGTGAATGCGGCCGGCCATAGCGAGAAACGACCTGAATTTGAGTGATGCATGCGGGTGAAGATACGATGACACGGTCATGCAGTATCGATCGGGAGTCGATGGACATTTGCGCGTTGCGTCACATCCGTGCTTGTTCGTGCTGCCTACGGTCGCGGCGCTCCTCGCCAGGCAGATCCAGCACAGCCGGTGTCACGCGCTCACGTGCAGGATGTGTCCGTGACGCAGTGGTCGCATATCCGACAGCGCGGCGAGTGCCTCAGGATAGGCTTCACCATTGCCGCAGCCGCGATGCGCCGACGCTACGGGCCCCTGGCGGAGGAGACGCCCAGCGGGGGGTAGCCCCCGCCGCCCCGTGGGCCGCGAGGTGCGTGGCGCGCCACCCGGACCAGACCGGCGAAGCTCGCGAAGATCGACCACGCCAGATTGACAAGGCGCTCAAGCATGGGCCGATCCACGCCGCACGCTGCCGACCTACCGCCGGCGATGGGACACGGCGGCGCGCGCGCCATCGCGCCGGCGCCCCGACTGGCCTGGCGGCCGCCGAGACCGTACCGACGACCGAAGGCCTGCGACGGCGTGCCGACCGGGCTCCCTGGCCACGTCGCGGCAGCGTCGCCGGATGCGCTCGCCAGGAAAGCCCTCGCTGATGGAGCCGTGGGCGCTCTGTTCGACGGAACGGGTGACGCCGCGACCATGCCGACGCGCCTATCGCGCGGAAGGCAGCGATCCAGGCTGAGGGCAACATCCCGCTCGCGGCGGCTGCCCCATCCGCCGCGGCAAGAGACGGTGCCGGGCGCCATATATCGATCATGCCCTCCCGCACTGGAGGCGGCGCGCGGCTGCAAGGATGCTCCCGTCGATCGTGCCGCGGTCTATCGGCGGATCGAGGTCGAAATTGGAGACTTTCTGCGCCGGAATCTTTGACGGCGAGAATCGACCTGATCTCACGATCCCGTGACATCGGCGAAAAGCTGAGCCCGGATTTTGCCGCGCGCGTAGCTCGTGAAAACGCCAGCGCTTCCGGGAGCCGCCATGAAACTCGTCCGCATCGTCGCCTTCGCCCTCGCCACGCTTGTGGCGTCGCCATCGTTTGCCGCCGATGGGCCGAAATGGAGTGAATGGAGCGACGATCTGTTCACCCGCGCGCAGGCCGAACAGCGCTTCGTCATCCTCGATCTCGAGGCGGTGTGGTGCCACTGGTGCCACGTCATGGAGAAGACGACCTACGCCAATCCCGAGGTCAGGGAATTGCTGCGCCGCGAAATATCTGCCGGTGCGGGTCGATCAGGACGCCAATCCCGATCTGTCGAGCCGCTACGGCGACTGGGGCTGGCCGGCGACCATCGTGTTCGGCCCCGACGGCACCGAGATCGCCAAGATCAGGGGCTATATCGAGCCGGAGCGGATGCAGGCGCTGCTCAAGGCCATCATCGACGATCCCTCGCCCGGACCGTCGGTCGGCGAAGCCTTTGAGGTCAAGCCGTCGACCTCCGCCTTCCTCGACAAGGAACAGCGCGCGGCGCTGACGAAGAATGTCGACGAATCCTACGAGGAAAAACTCGGCGGCTGGGGCGAGAACCAGAAATACATCGACGCCGACAGCATGGATCTGGCGATCACCCGCGCCGAGGCCGGCGACGCCACCGCGATCAAGCGCGCCCGGCAGACGCTGGATGCCGCCATCGCGCTGATCGATCCGGTGTGGGGCGGCGTGTACCAGTATTCCGAAGGCGGCTCCTGGACCAAGCCGCATTTCGAAAAGATCATGTCGTTCCAGGCGCAATATCTGCGGCAATACAGCCAGGCCTATGCGCTGTGGAAGGATCCGAAATATCTTGCCGCCGCGCGCAACATCGAACGCTATCTCGCGGAATTCCTGACCAGCCCCGACGGCGCGTTCTATGTCAGCCAGGATGCCGATCTCAATCACGACATCGACGGGCACAAATACTACGCGCTGCCGGACGGCGAGCGCCGCAAGCTCGGCATGCCCCGCATCGACAAGAATTTGTACGCGCGCGAAAACGGCTGGGCGATTTCAGGACTTGCCGCCTACTACAACGTCACCAGCGATCCCAAGGCGCTTGAGATCGCCGAACGCGCGGCGAAATGGGTGATCGACAACCGCGCGCTGCCGGATGGCGGTTTCCGTCATGGCGAGAAGGATCGCGGCGGCCCGTTCCTCGGCGATACGCTGGCGATGGGCCAGGCCTTTCTCGATCTCTATGCCGCCACCGGAAATCGCGACTGGCTCGACGTCGGCCGCCAAGGCCGGCGATTTCGTCGCGACCTTCCGCGATGAGGCCGGCGGCTTCTTGACCTCGAAGACCGTCGGAAGGCAAGACCGGCGTGTTCGCAAAGCCCGCCAAGCTGATCGACGACCAGATGCAGGTCGCGAGCTTCATGAACCTGCTCAACCGCTACTTCGGCAACGACGGCTATCGCGAGCAGGCCGCGCACGCGATGCGCTATCTCGCCAGCGCCTCGGCCGAGATGATGCGTCCGCTGCCCGGCGTTCTGCTCGCCGACGAGGAACTCGCGGTCGAGCCCACCCACATGACGATCGTCGGCCACAAGGACGACGCGCGCGCGCAAAGCCTGCATGCGCTGGCCCGCGCGCTGCCGGCCCGCTACAAGCGGCTGGAATGGCTGGATCTGCGCGAGGGCAAACTGCCCAATCCCGACGTCGAATATCCCGATCTCGGCGAGCCCGCAGCCTTCGCCTGCAGCAACCGCATCTGCTCGTTTCCCTCCTTCAATGCCGAGGAGTTGCAGGCGACGGTGAAGCAGATGGCAAAGCTGAAACCGTCGCGCGCGCGTCAGCTGAACGTCGGACGAATTTCGTTGTGCAACGCAACTGATCGATTCGGCGGCCAGGCTAATCCGTTGAAGCGTCAGCGCTTTCTGAGCTGATCGCAGCCGCAATCCGCCAGGCGCAACGAAATACTCTTCAGCGCCGGGGTTGGACATGAACGGGATGTCAAGCGCGAGAAAAAGAAAATTTTCTTTCGAAACTCTGTAACCAAATCGCCCGATGCCCCGTAGCTGGTTCTGGATGAGCATTCAAATCGCGGCGATTGCGTCCTCCGGCAAGCCACCGCGATCTGATGGGCGTCCAGCACTCCGCTGCGTTGTGCGGTCCTGTGATCGAACGATCATCGGATGCTCACGGCGTCACATTTTGTCGTCAAACAATCATCGAGGAGATCGTCATGAAGTTGAATTCCAAGTCCGGTGCTACGCTCGCGGCCGCCGCCGCCACGCTGTTCCTCGCCGGCGCCGTCGTCTCGACGAGTCGACCCCCGCCAACGCCGCGCAGGGCAAGTGCATGGCCGCCAACGCCTGCAAGGGCCAGAGCGCCTGCAAGGGCGCAGCGAATGCCTGCAAGGGCCAGAACGCCTGCAAGGGCAACGGCTTCTCGATGGCGTCCGAGAAGGCAGTGCAAGCCGCCAAGGGCGGCGCGTTCGTCAAGGGCTGATCGGCGGATCACATGCGATCGGAGGGCCCGGCGCGATGCCGGGCCCTCGTCGTTTCGATCCGGCGGCCGAAAAAAATCTGGTCTGCCGCGTAACTAAAGCCCGATCCACCCGTAGCTATGCTGGGTGCAGTCTGTCGGCTGGAACTGTCGCTGCCCGCGGGCGATGCACCTTCAACACTTCTTTGGAGGAGATACCCATGAAGATGACGTCCAAGTCCGGTGCCGCCATTGCCGCCGCCGCCGCCACCCTGTTCCTGGCCGGCGCCACCATGTCGACCGCGACCTATGCCGCCGGCGAAGGCAAGTGCGTCGGCGCCAACGCCTGCAAGGGCCAGAGCGCCTGCAAGGGCGGCGGCGAATGCCTGCAAGGGCCAGAACGCCTGCAAGGGCCAGGGCTTCTCGGCCATGACCAAGGAAAAGTGCGACGCCGCCAAGGGCAAGTTCACGCCGTCCTGATTCGACGGTCCGGATCGGGGCCCGGTGTAGGCCGGGCCCCGTTCCGTGATAGTTTGACGCGTCGTGTGAGACACGCCCCGCATTGGCGGTGCCGTGGAGCGGAGACGACATGAACGTCGCAAGCAGATTGCCCGACTCTTCGGCGGCGGCGCTTGCAGACCGCCCGGTCGACATCGGCCAAGCCGCCCTTCCTCGGCTTCGGTCTCGGGCTTGCGCCACCAGCATTACGACGAAATCCTGAACGGCAATCCGCCGATCGACTGGTTCGAGGTCATCAGCGAAAATTACATGCTGCCGGGCGGCCAGCCGCTGCGCATGCTCGACCAGATCCGCGAGCGCTATCCGGTGGTGATGCACGGCGTGTCGCTGTCGATCGCCTCCACCGCGCCGCCGAATTTCGAATATCTGCAGGGCCTGAAGGATCTCGCGCGCCGCGTCGAGCCGAAATGGGTGTCGGACCATCTGTGCTGGACCGGCGTGCACGGCAAGAACCTGCATGATCTGCTGCCGATCCCCTACACCGAGGAAGCGCTCGACCACGTCGTCAGCCGCGTGCAGCTGGTGCAGGATTTCCTCGGCCGCGCCATCGTGCTGGAAAATGTCTCGACCTATGTGCAGTTCAACAATTCCGAAATGACGGAATGGGAGTTTCTGTCCGAGCTCTCGCGCCGCTCCGGCTGCTGGCTGCTGTTCGACGTCAACAACGTCTATGTCAGCGCCTTCAACCACGGCTACGACCCGCATGACCTTCCTCAACGGCATTCCGGCGGATCGCGTGGTGCAGTTCCACATGGCCGGCCACAGCCATATGGGCACCCACATCATCGACACCCACGACCATCCGGTCTGCGAGGACGTCTGGGAGCTCTACGTCGCGGCGCTGAAGCGTTTCGGCCGGGTCTCGACCATGATCGAGCGCGACGACAACATTCCGCCGCTCGACGAACTGCTCGTCGAGGTCACCCGCACCCGCGAGATCGCCGGGAAAGTGCTTGCCGCCGGGCAGCCGCGCCTGATGAGCGACTTCGCGCGGCAGCAGGCCGAATTTCAGCGCGGCATCCTCGACGGCGACGATACGGTGCTGGCTGAAATCCTCGACAGCCCCAGGGAGAAGCGCGAGACGCTGTTTGGCGTCTATCGCTATGCCTATGGCTCGCGGCTGGTCGAGGCCATGCGCAGCGATCACGAACTGCTGCACGCCTATCTCGGCGACGAGATGTTCGACGAGATGGGGCACGCCTATGTCAAGGCGCGCCCGTCGGAGCATCCGAACCTGCGCTGGTTCTCGCAAGGCCTGCCGGAGTTCCTGAAATCGACCGCGCCCTACAGCGATCATCCCGTGCTGTCCGATCTTGCCGCGCTGGAAAAGGCGCTCAACGATGCCTTCGACGGCGAGGAAGGCGAGGTGCTCGCGCTGGCCGACATGGCGGGCTTTGCGCCGGAGGACTGGAACGATCTCCGGTTCAAGCCGCATCCGACCGCATCGCGGCTCGATCTTTCCACCAACGCGTCCGCGATCTGGCTGGCGCTCAAGAACGACGAGACGCCGCCGGATGCGACCGCGCTGGAAGAGCCCTCGCGCCTGCTGATCTGGCGGCAGGACAACACGCCGATGTTCCGCGAACTTCCGGCGGAGGAAGCGATGATGTGGGACGAGGCCGCCAACGGCATTCCGTTCGGCGTGCTCTGCGCAATGCTGGCGACCTATGACGATCCCGACGGCGCGGCGGCGCGCGGCGCCGGCTATCTGCACGGCTGGATCACGGCAGGACTTTTGACGGGCGTTTCCGCCGGCTCTAGCAAGGAGCCGGGGAGATGGGCACCGAACCGATCGCCATTTCGTCGAGCGCATGACGTGGGACGAAGTCGCGCGCCGCATCGACGCCGGCGCGGCGGCCATCTTGCCGATCGGCGCCGCCGCCAAGCAGCATGGCTTGCACCTGCCCCTCAATACCGATCGCATCCAGGCCGAATGGCTTGCGGGCCAGATGGCGGAGAACATCGACGCGCTGATCTGGCCGACGCTGACCTACGGCCACTATCCCGCCTTCGTCGAATATGCCGGCAGCACCAGCCTGTCGGCTTCGACGTTCGAAGCCATGGTGCGCGAGATCGCGGGGCAATTCTCGGCCACGGCTGCCGCAGAGCTGTTCGTGCTCGACACCGGGATCAGCACGCAAGCGCCGGTCGAGCGCGCGCTGGCGCGGCTGTGCCGGCAAGCGGCTGCATTTGCGGATCCACGATGGCCCGCGCTATCGCCGCGCCGCCGGCAACTCGCCGAGCAGCGCCATGGCAGCCATGCCGACGAACTCGAGACATCACTGATGCTGGCGCTCGCGCCGCAACTGGTCGACATGACCCGCGCCGAAGCCAGCCCCGATCTGACGCAGAGTGCCGGGCGCTTGACGCCGACCGACCCGACTTCGCCGAACTACAGCCGCTCCGGCAGCTTTGGCGATCCGACGCTGGCGACACGCGGCCAAGGGCGAGGTCCTGCTCGCGGCCATGCTCGACGATCTCAACGAGCAGGCCTCGGCGTTCCTCGCGCAGGCCCCGGCGAACCGGCCGGCCCGGTCCAAAGCGTGATGAGATGAAAACTGCCGGCGCTTTCGCTGGATCGTTGCCGCCGCCGTTCTCGCCGGCGATGCTGGCAAGCGTGCTTTCGTTCCGCGCCAACGCGCAATCCGAATTCATGCGCGGCAACCGCATGCCCTATGACGCGTTCGACCGGCTGCCGAAGACCGACCTCGAGGTGCCCGGCGGCGTGATCCATGTCGCTTTCGCGCCCGGCGACATCGCGCTGCCGCAGAGAAAAAGTGCTGGACTGGATCAGGACTTCGGCCAGGGCGGTCACGACCTATTACGGCCGATTTCCGGTCAGTTCGCTCCGGCTGCTGCTGGTGCCGGTCAACGGCCGCGCGTGCGCGGCGGCACCACCTGGGGCTATCGCGGCGCCGCGATCCGCGTGCTGCTCGGCCGCGACGCCAGCGAGGACGATCTGCGGCGCGACTGGGTCATGGTGCACGAGATGGTGCATCTCGCGCTGCCCGACATGCCGGATCGCCACGCGTGGCTGTCGGAGGGGCTGGCGGTCTATATCGAGCCGGTCGCGCGGGTGCAGGCCGGCGACATGGCCGCGCGCGAAATCTGGCAGGCGATGATGCGCGACATGCCGAAAGGCTTGCCGCAGGCCGGCGATCAGGGACTCGACAACACCGACACCTGGGGCCGCAGATATTGGGGCGGCGCGATGTTCTGCCTGCTCGCCGATATCGAAATCCGAAAAGCGACCAACAATCACGCTCGGCCTGCAGGACGCGATGCGCGGCGTGATCGCCGCCGGCGGCAATCATGAGAAGGACTGGCCGATCGAACGCGTGCTCGCCACCGCCGACAAGGCCGTCGGCGTCGACGTGATGACGCGGCTGCACGGGGAGATGGGGGCAAAGCCCGTGAGCCCCGATCTCGCGGCGCTGTGGCGCGACCTCGGACTGCAGCGGCGGCGAAGCGCTCGAATTCGACGACACCGCGCCGCTGGCCGCGATCCGCAAGGCGATCACGGCGCCGCACGGATAAATCGAAGCCGGCGATCCGACAGCGAATCGCTGCCGGATCGCCAGAGCAAAGGATCAGAACCGGTAGCTGGCGCCGACGCGCACGAGATGCATCTCGTTGCGGAATTCAGTCCGCGTGCGGTCCTTGCCGGACAGCGTGACGCTGCCATAATCGGCGTAGAGATATTCGCCGCGCCCGACAAAATGCCTGGTGAAAGCATACTCGAAGCCGCCGCCCACGATCAGCCCGGCCTTGACCTGTTCGTCCCAGATAGCCTGCTGCAGGGTGTCGCATCCCTTCTGGATCGTATAGCGATAGCCATTGCTGATGCTGGCGACGCCGACTCCGATGGCGCCAAACGCCAGCAGGCGATCGAAGGCGTAACCGGCGCGCAGGCGTGCGGAGCCGAACGCGCCGAACCCCGACAGCAACGCGCTGTCGCCGAAGATCAGTTCGTCCCGTGACGACGAGGATTTGCCCCAGTCGAGTTCGCCGCCGATCACAAAGCGGTTGGCGAACTGATGATTGTAGCCGCCATAGACGCCGACGGCGAAGCCGCTCGCGTTGCCCTCGGCATGACGACAAGCACCATTTCGGCAGTAATCGGCGGCCCACGCCGCATACGCCCCGCCGCCGTAAACGCCCGCATAAAACCCGGTCCAGTTGTATTGGGGCGAAGGCAGGTCCGGAACACGGATTTCAGCAGCCTTCGCCGCCGGACCTGCCAGTAAAAAGCCGCAAGCGGCAACAAACCCCCAGGAAGCAAAACGCATCAACGCACCTCTTCACGCACGCACACGCAACACATGTTGCGGGAGCAAGCAGAAGAGCGCAGTTCGGGCGCGATGATGTTTAAGTCGGGCGGCGCTGCGGTGAAATGAAGCTATGTTTGGAACGAAACTGCGATTGTCGCCACAATATACAACCTTTGAGTGAATAACGCGGTTGCCAGACTCTGGCACCACCAGCGGTTTCAGCGCGGCGGTGGCGAACCTCGGCGATGACGCGATGGATCTTGATCTAGTTCCGGCTATCGCTACTTTATTGCCGCACCCGCTGGCGCGGGCAGCAGAACGAGCGCCGCGACAAGTCCCGCCACTGATGCCACTGCCGCTGCCGAGAACAGCCAGACGTAGCTGATCCTGGACATGAAGCGCCGCGCCGAGAACTGCGGTCGGCGCTTCCGGAACATAATGCGGTTCAGGATTTGCTGACTGCCATCAAGAATTCCTTCCGAAAATTCGGCCGTTTGTTGAAAAGGGCTTGTCTAGTGCCGCGGGCTGCCAATAGTGCAAGCGTAAGGGGCAAGCAGTCCCCGAAAGAGGAAGCGATCCCGTGAGAAGCTCGCCGTTCCGGCGGATCATCGAGGCCCCGGACTTCTGGCGCTTGTGGTATGTCGGCCTGATGGTCGCCACCGTGCGCTGGCTGGAAACCGTCGCGGTCGGCATTGTCGTCTACCAGCGCACCGATTCGGCTTTTCTGGTCGCGATGATGACCATGCTGCGGCTGCTTCCGATGGGTCTGTTCGGCGTCTTTCTCGGCGCGCTGCGCGGAAAGGTTCGATCGCGGCCGCACTCTGTTCATGGTCGTGCTGCTGATGAGCGGCACGTCAGCTTTGCTCGCCGTTCTGGATATGGCCGGACAGCTCGAGGTCTGGCATCTCGCCGTCGCCAGTTTCCTCAACGGGTTCGGCTGGTCCACCGACAATCCGGTACGCCGCGTCATGATCGGCGAAGTCGTGGGCCGCGAAAAGATGGGCACCGCGATGTCGCTCGATGTCGGCGCCAGCAACGCAACGCCGCATGATCGGCCCGGCCCTCGGCGGCTTTCTCCTCGCCGGCACCGGCCTTCAGGGCGTCTTAATCCTGAGCGTGCTGATGTACGGCACCGCGCTGTTGGCGTCCTGACCATCCGCTCACGCATCCCGCCGCCGCAGGATCCGGCGCCGTGCTGGCGCGCATCGGCGAGGGGCTTGCTCTGGTGCGCGACGATAGCCGGCTGATCGGCGTGCTGGTCGTCACCGTGATCTACAATCTGTTCGCCTGGCCCTTCACCAGCATGATCCCGGTCATCGGGCGCGACCGCCTGCATCTGGGCCCGGAAGGCGTCGGCCTGCTGGCGACCATGGACGGCATCGGCGCCTTCGCCGGCGCGATGCTGCTGGCGTTTTGGCTGACCCCGAGATGGTACGGTCGGGCCTATCTTGGCGGCGTGATCTGCTACCTGGTGACGCTGGCCATATTCGCGCTGGTACAAAGCCCGGCGCTGGCGGGCGCAGCATTGCTGCTGACGGGACTGGGCGGCGCCGGATTTCGGCACGATGCAGGCAACCCTGGTCTATCTCGCCGCGCCGCCGGAAATGCGCTCGCGCATCCTCGGCGTGCTGACCGTCTGCATCGGCACGGGGCCGATCGGCTTCGTGTGGCTGGGCTGGCTCGCCGACGGCATCGGCGCCCACAACGCCACGGCCGTGACCGGCGTTCTCGGCCTGCTGGCTATGGCTGCGAGCCTGGCGCTGGTGGAAGGATATTTGATGAAGGCACCGTCTTAAGTCCGCTTATTACGAATAGGCGACCTTTGGTCTCATCTAATTCATGTCCGTTCAACCCCGGCGGTCTCAACCGATCGACGCAACACTTTATCTTAAAGGGAAAAGATGGAGTGTAGGATGGAACGGAGATTTCATAGAGGTTTTACTGCGGCAGAAAAGACGGAATTATGGGATCGCTGGAAGCGCGGGGAGTCACTGAAGGCGATTGGACGAGCCTTTGGTAAGCAGTCATCGTCGATCTATTTTCTGGTTGCCCCGCATGGTGGGATTCGTCCTGCGGAGCGGCGTCGCTCCAGGTTGGCATTGACGCTTGCGGAACGCGAGGTGATTTCCAGAGGCATTACGGCACGTCGATCGGCCCGGTCGATCGCCAAACTGCTTGGCCGCTCGCCCTCGACGGTGAGCCGTGAAATGAGCCGCAATGGCGGCTGTGATCGCTACCGGGCGACAGTTGCGGACGAGAATGCCTGGGCGCGATCGCGTCGTCCAAAATGTTGTAAATTGGCGATCAATTCGCGGCTTCGGCAGGCCGTGGCAAGGAAGCTCAGATTGGATTGGTCACCCGAGCAGATAGCCGGTTGGCTGAAGAGAACGCATCCTGAAGACGAGTATAATCAGGTGTCACACGAGACCATCTATCGCAGCCTGTTTGTCCAAGCGCGCGGCGTGCTCAAGAAAGAGCTGCTTCGCCATCTTCGATCGAAGCGCTCGATGCGTCGCTCCAGACCGGTTGATCCGAATGGCGATAGACGGGGACATATGAAGGATGCCGTCTCAATCCGTCAGCGACCGGCTGCGGTTGAAGATCGGGCGGTGCCTGGCCATTGGGAGGGCGATCTGCTGTCCGGGCCGAACAACACCTACATCGCGACCTTAGTCGAGCGTCAAACGCGTTACGTGATGTTGGCCAAGGTGGCAGGCAAGGACACCCGGACGGTAGTCAACGCGCTCATCAAGCAGACGAAGAAGCTACCAAAAGAGCTGTATAAGTCCCTGACCTGGGACCGGGGCAAGGAACTGACGGATCATCGGCGCTTTACGATGGCGACCAACATCGATGTCTATTTTTGCGACCCGCAAAGCCCGTGGCAGCGCGGGTCGAACGAGAATACCAATGGCCTGCTGAGACAGTACTTTCCAAAGGGCACCGACTTGTCGGTGCATTCGCAAGCCCATCTGAACAAAGTGGCTCGTCAGCTAAACGAACGACCACGTGAGACCTTGCAATTTGAAACGCCAGCAGAGAGATTTAATGCCTGTGTTGCGTCGACCGGTTGAGCCGGCACCCCAACAGCGGACATCGGACGACCGCCGCAGCACGTGCGAAAAGTGCCAAATGCAGACCTCCTTCACACATTAGCTCGGAGTTAGAAGCTTCTCTTCTCGCATCAGACACACAACCAGAGGGCTTCCTTGATCGCTTTTACACGAGGTTTTACCGATTATTAATCGGACTCGCCCTACGGTAACTGCGCGATATTGATACTACTTTAGAGTACACCGCAGTTGATTGTCGTCATCACGCTAGCGCTCCGGCAGGAGCAGCAAATTTCGCGATGACGAGGGCTCGGGTCGCGGAGTTGCACATATGAACATACCCGCCGCGGTCATCTCGGCCGCCATCGGCGGAGCATTGTTCGCGACGATGAACGCCTTTCAGCATCGGCCTTCTTTAATAGCAACCGACTACGCGCTGGGCATGTTCTTCGCGACAGAAGCATTCGAAAGCGCGTGCTGCGGTCACGCGTTTCCTGACCGATCCGGCGTCAGCCGATTTTAATGCGTTGCGATGGGTCCATGATGTCTGGACGGCGTACGTTTGCGGCACCGTAAGGGCGAGAGATAAATCCGGCCGTCATGCCGAGTACCGCGACTCCGCCGCGATGGCTGTCGATCTTGCTAGTATCGACGATGACGGTCGGATTGCACATCGGCAACGTGCATTCACGAAGAGTGCAATTTCGAAGGAAGAGGACGTAGCCTCGCGGAAGATGCCGACAACGCTCGACACAGCCTCGATATTGAAAACTATTCAAACGATCCTGCCAACAGCAGACCCCTCGATTTGGTCCCCCATGATGCCGGATACCTCAGCGGGAGGCGCAAAGTCTGCCGGCGTAAACTTGAACAACAGACCCGCCAGATGGCGATCGCAGCTCGGGGGCCAGCCCGGGCGAGCAGGAGAGCAACGGGCAAATTCACCATACAAGGCCGCGCTACGGAAGGAGCGCGAGTGGCGCAGCAACAGCCACCCGCCACATGGCGGTCATGCCCCTCGGACAACCCGCTGGCGAAATGATGCGCAGAAACGGATGACGGCAAAAGTTATGGCCTTGCCTAAAGATATCGAGCACCCCTAGAATAAATCGAGCTCCGCTGCCGCCAATGCGCGGCCTCCACCTGATGAAATCCAAGAAGCCTACCGTGCGCTGCTCGCAATTGATCCGAAACACGAGGCATATCCGAAAGCGAAGGCTGCCATCGTGCAATGACGAAAAATCGATTGCGACAGGGCCTCTTAATGCTCACTTGCATTCGATTGTCCGTTGTGAGCCAATTAGGAGACGTCTTAATCGGTGCTATACACGGAAATTTCAACATCGATCCCCGCCTCACCAGACGCTGATGCCTTGAGGCGGCATCGAGCACGCCCTACGCCGCCGGCACGATCTTGCCGGGATTGAAGATGTTCTGCGGATCGAGCGCCTGCTTCAGCGCGCGCATGGCGTCGATCGCCTCGGGGCCGAGTTCGGCCTTGAGATATTTCTGCTTGCCCTGCCCGATGCCGTGCTCGCCGGTGCAGGTGCCGTCCATCGCCTGCGCGCGCTCGACCAGGCGATGCATGAACTCCTCGCCGCGCGCCATTTCCTCCGGCGTTGTCGACGTCGCAGACCAGCGAGCAATGGAAGTTGCCGTCGCCGACATGGCCGACGATCGGCGACAGCAGGCCGAGCCGCTTCAGATCGTCCTCGGTCTCGGTGACGCAATCGGCCAGCCGCGAGATCGGCACGCAGACGTCGGTCGCCACCACGCCCGAACCGGGACGCAGCGCCTTCACCGACCAATAGGCGTCATGGCGGGCCTGCCAGAGCTTTGTGCGGTCTTCCGGCCTGGTGGTCCAGGTGAAATCGCCGCCGCCGCATTCCTTGGCGATCTCGCTGAAATTCTTCGACTGCTCGGCGACCTCGACCTCGCTGCCATGGAATTCCAGCAGCAGCAGCGGCGTCTCCGGCAAGGTCAGCTTCGAATAGGCATTGCAGGCGCGTGACCTGCTCGGCATTGAGCAGTTCGATGCGCGCCAGCGGAATGCCGGTCTGGATCGCCAGGATCGTCGCCTGACAGGCGCCGCGCACGGTCTCGAACGAACAGGCGGCGGCCGCAATGGTTTCGGGGATGCCGCGCAGCTTGATGGTGAGTTCGGAGATGATGCCGAGCGTACCTTCGGCGCCGATAAAGAGATGCGTCAGGTCGTAGCCGGCCGAGGATTTTTTCGCCCGCGTGCCGGTCGTGATGATCTCGCCGTCGCCGCGCACGACTTTCAGCGCCAGCACATTGTCGCGCATGGTGCCGTAGCGCACCGCATTGGTGCCGGACGCCCGCGTCGAAGCCATGCCGCCGAGCGAAGCGTCGGCGCCGGGATCGATCGGGAAAAACAAGCCCTGGTCGCGCAGATGCTCGTTGAGCGCCTTGCGGGTGACGCCGGGCTGGATCACGCAATCCAGGTCCTCGGCATGAACGTCGAGAATCTGGTTCATGTCGCGCAGGTCGATGCAGACGCCGCCGGCCGGCGCATTGACCTGCCCCTCCAGCGAGGTGCCGGTGCCGAACGCGATCACGGGAACGGCGTGTTTGGCGCAGATCCGCACCACGTCCTGGATGTCAGACGTTTCCTGCGCCATCACGACCGCGTCCGGCGGCTGCGTCGGCAGCCAGGTGGTGGTATGGGCGTGCTGTTCCCGCACCGCCAAGCGAGGTAATCAGCCGGTTGCCGAACCGCGCCGCCAGCGCCTCGATCGGCGCTTGCCAGCGCCTGCGGCTCCGGCCGCTTTGGATTATTCGTTATCGTCGTCGCCACGCCAAATTCCTCCGGATTTGAGCGGACCGTGGCAAAGGATATAAGGGGGGTCAAGAGACCCGCAAAAACAGAGGGATGGATGATGACGACCGTGTGCCGCCGTCAAGGACAGCCTGAAGGATATGCCGCTGCCGCCGGCGCCGTTCTTGTCCTCGGTGATGCAGATCGAACCGCAATGGATCGACTATAACGGCCATCTCAACATGGCCTATTACAATGTGATGATGGACCGCGCGATCGACGAGATGTGGCTGCATCTCGGGATCGGGCCGGCCTACATGAAGGAGCGCCACGGCTCGACCTTCACCGCCGAAGCCCATGTTCGCTATTTGCGCGAGATTCACCTCGGCGATCCCGTTCAGGTTTCGGTTTATCTGTTAGGCCATGACGAGAAGCGGCTGCATACGTTCGAGGAATTGCGCCACGCGACCGAAGGCTGGCTCTCGGCCACCTCGGAAAACATGACGCTCCACATGGACATGACGGCGCGCAAGGTTGCGCCGTTCCCGCCGGACATTCGCGCCCGCATCGAGGCGGTGGTGGCTTCGCATGCCGCCGTGCCTCGGCCCGAGGGATCGGCCGCACGGTGGCGATGCCCAAGAAGTAAAACGAAATAGCAGCGCGTTCAGGCCGGAAGCCCGGCCTCCTGCAGCGCGCCGACCACCAGCTCGCACTGGCTGGGCGGCAATGGCGGCATGCCCTGCTGCACTTCCGACACCGTGAGATCAGGATAATGCTGCCGCAGCGCGTCGAGGCTGCGGCGGGCCTGAGGCGCCTGCCCCGCCAGCACATGGGCCGGACACAGCGTCCGATGCACCCAGATCGACGACGGATGCTCGGCCAGCGCCCGCTCCTGCCAGCGTGCACCTTCGGCATATTGACCGGCGGTGAAATGCGCGCAGCCGATGCCAACCATGCTGTTGAACGCCAGCGGATCGTGGGGCGCGAGGTCGAGCGCGATCTTGAACCGCTCGATGGCGGAAGCCGGATCGCCCTTGTAGACGTCGATCCATCCGCTGCGGCTCCACGCCCATGCCGATCCGCCGTCGATCGTCAGCGCCTTGCGCGTGACCGAATCAGCCGCTTCGAAGTCGTTGAGCAGCGACAGTGCGTTGCCCAGGATGGCCAGCACCGTGGCATCGTTGCGCAGCGTCCTCGCCTTGTGAACGAGTTCGAGGCTTCGCGTACGCTCCTGCGAGGGCGCGGACGTGAAATGATAGACCACACGCTGGACATGCGCCCAGCCGGCAAGCGCGGTCGCGAGGGGATGGTCCGGGTCCATCTCCAGCGCGCGATCGAGCAATTCCAGCGCGCGCGCATTGCCGTTGGCGTCGAGGGAGAGAACACCGGGCATGGCGCGCAGCGCCAGGTCGTAGGCCCCGAGGCACGAAGCGGGCTTTCGCAGCGCGTGATCGATCTCGGCCAGCCGCAGGCATGGCTGCAGCGCCGCCGCGATCCTGATAGCAAGATGTTCGCTGCTTGTGGTTTCGTCGCGCAGGATGCCATCGGCACGATGCGCCCAGATCTGGCCGCCGGTTTCGGTGTCGATCAGCCTGACGACGAGCTGGGTGTGGACGCCGGTGCCCCTGATGGCCGCGGTCAGGAGATGGCGGGCCGCCCGCGCCCCCGTGACGACCGAAATCCCGGCGCGGGTCAGTGCGGCGACGAGGTCGTCGGCAAGATCGGCGGCCATCTCGCGATTTTCCACGGCCGCCTCGATCGGTCCGAACGCCATCGCCGGCCGGTCCCGCGTCGGCACGAACAGCGACGGCATCGCACCGAGCGTGGCGGTGAAGGCCGTCTGCCGCGCCAGCGTCTGCGACGGTGTCTCGCCATAGCGGCGGCGATAGGCGATCGAAAACCGGCCGCAATGCGGAAAGCCGCAGCGCAGCGCCACGTCCATGATCCTGACGCCCGGCGCGGCCTGCAACAGATCGCGGCGCGCGCATTCGAGCCCGATCTCGCGAAGCACGGCGTGCGGGGTCTTGCCGACAAAGGCGAGAAACTGACGCTGCAGGGTCCGGCCGGACGTGCCGGCGATGGCAGCGAGTTCCGTCAGGCGCCAGTGGTGCCCGACGTTCGACCGCATCGCGTCCAGCGCCCGCCTGACGCCGCGCGGCAGCGGCGACGTCGCCGATAAGGCATCCTGACCGGTCATCATCCGCACGCAACTCCGAATGTCCCTTGTTGTGAGTCCCGGGAGCGGTCGAAAGGTTCACGATCGGGATAGCCGTGTCGCGAAGTGGATAGCCGCCTGGCGGCGCCCCGGCCTAAGCCCGGATCACGCCCACCCCGTCAGATCCACGCCTCGAGGAGCAAGCACATGGCTACATCAACTGCCGCCAAGACCGAACAACCCGCGCAGATCGACCTATCCGCCCTCAAGACCAAGCAGCACGGCGCCTGGTCATCCGGCGATTATGCCATCGTCGGCACCACGCTCCAGATCGTCGGTGAGGAGCTGTGCGAAGCGCTCGACCTGCGCGCCGGCCAGAAGGTGCTCGACGTCGCCGCCGGCAACGGCAATGCCACGCTGGCCGCTGCCCGCCGCTGGTGCGATGTGGTCTCGACCGACTACGTGCCGAGCCTGCTCGAACGCGGCCGCGCGCGTGCCACGGCGGAAGGCCTGTCGGTCCAATTCAAGGAAGCGGATGCGGAAGCGCTCGACTTCGGCGACGCGACGTTCGATGCCGTGCTCTCGACGTTCGGCGTGATGTTCACGCCGGATCAGGACCGTGCGGCCTCGGAATTGCTGCGGGTATGCAGGAGCGGCGGCAAGATCGGCCTCGCCAACTGGACGCCGGAAGGCTTTATCGGGCAATTGTTCAAGACGCTCGGCAAGTACCTGCCGCCGCCTGCCGGCGCAAGATCGCCGGCGTTGTGGGGAACACAGGCGCGCATCACGGAGATGTTCGGAACGTCGGCCGCCTCGATCAAGGCCGAGCGGCGTCACTTCACGTTCCGCTACCGCTCGCCGACACACTTTCTCGACGTGTTCAGGAACTACTACGGCCCGACGCTGAAAGCCTTTGCGGCACTTGATGAAACCAACCAGCGCCATCTCGCCGACGATATCCTGAAACTGATCGCTTCGATGAACCGTGCCGAGGATGGCACCATGGTGCTGGCGAGCGAATATCTGGAGATCGTGATCGTCAAGCGCTGACGGCATTCAAAATATCGGGTTGCAAAAATATTGGGGCGGCGACGGCCAATTCAGCCATCACCGCCCCAATATCAATTCAGCAGTTTCCGCTAGACGTTGCCTCGCCCGCGTACCAGCCCGACGACCGCCGAGATCAGGAACAGGACGATGGCGATGAAGAAGATCGCCTTGGCGATTTCGATGGAGACGCCGGCGACGCCGCCGAAGCCCAGAATACCCGCGATCAACGCGACGATCAGAAACGTAACGACCCAGCTCAGCATGACACCACCTCGATTGGCTGTTGCTCTCTCAGATGCTCTTCCCGATGCCGCCGACCTGAGTGCCGCGCATCGACTGCTGAAACAATCCAGCCCGGAAACGAAGGTTCCGGGCCGCGCAAACCCGAAATTTGTCGATTTCAGCGGAACAAAATCGCGCCGCGGCCCCGAAATCGGGATCGCAAACATCGCGGGATAAAACCTGTCAAAACGGCCGGACAGGCCCTATATGGCCCTTAATCCCTGCTATGAAGGCTCCCCTTTCCCGCCTCACGGTGCCATCGTGGGGCCCAGACGATTCGAGCATGACCGAGCCGAGCAAACTGCCCCATCGCGGCGTCCCCGAGCACCAGCCTGCGGCTGGCGGCATTGCCGCGCGTGCGCGGGCCGCGGCGGGCCCGCAATATCTCAACGGCCTCAATCCGGAGCAGCGCGACGCGGTCGAGACGCTGGACGGGCCGGTTCTGGTGCTGGCCGGCGCCGGCACCGGCAAGACCCGCGTGCTGACCACACGCATCGCGCACATCCTGAGCCAGGGCCGCGCGCGGCCGCAGGAAATCCTGTCGGTGACCTTCACCAACAAGGCCGCGCGCGAGATGAAGCTGCGCCTCGGCCAGATGCTCGGCCAGGCCGTCGAAGGCATGCCGTGGCTCGGCACCTTCCACTCGATCGGCGGCCGCATCCTGCGCTTCCACGCCGAACTGGTGCAGCTCAAATCCAATTTCACCGTGCTCGACGTCGACGATCAGGTCCGGCTGCTCAAGCAGCTGCTGCAGGCCGAGAACATCGACGACAAGCGCTGGCCGGCGCGCATGCTGGCCGGGCTGATCGACGGCTGGAAGAACCGCGGGCTGACGCCGGCGCAGGTGCCGGCGGGCGAAGCCGCGATGTTCGGCAACGGCAAGGGCGGGAAGCTCTATGCCAGCTACCAGGAGCGGCTGAAGATCCTCAACGCCGCCGATTTCGGCGATCTGCTGCTGGAGAACATCCGGCTGTTCCGCGAGCACCCCGACGTGCTGCGGCAGTACCAGAACCGCTTCAAGTTCATCCTGGTCGACGAATATCAGGACACCAACGTCGCGCAGTATCTGTGGCTGCGGCTGCTGTCGCAGGCGCCGTCGCGGCCGGGCGTGCCGCTGTCGGCGATCATTCCGGGCGCCGTCGACTCCCCCGTCATTCCGGGGCGCATCGAAGACGCGAACCCGGATGTGCAATCGCACATCCGGGAATCTGGAGATAACGAGGACTCCGCTCCAGATTCCGGGTCTGCGCTTTCGGCGCATCCCGGAATGACGGAGCCGCTGACCCAGCACCTGCCGCAAGCCCCCTCAAAAACATCTGCTGCGTCGGCGACGACGACCAGTCGATCTATGGCTGGCGCGGCGCGGAGGTCGACAACATCCTGCGCTTCGATCACGATTTTCCCGGCGCCAAGGTCATTCGCCTCGAACGCAATTACCGCTCCACCGGCCACATCCTCGCCGCCGCCTCGCATCTGATCGCGCACAACGAAGGCCGGCTCGGCAAGACGCTGCGCACCGAGGACGTCGACGGCGAAAAGGTCACCGTCACCGGCTCCTGGGATTCCGAGGAGGAAGCCCGCGCCATCGGCGAGGAGATCGAGGAGCTGCAGCGCGCGGGCGAGAACCTCAACGAGGTCGCGATCCTGGTGCGCGCCTCGTTCCAGATGCGCGAGTTCGAAGATCGTTTCGTCACGCTCGGCCTGCCCTATCGCGTGATCGGCGGTCCGCGGTTCTACGAGCGCGCCGAAATCCGCGACGCGCTGGCCTATCTGCGCGTGATCAATTCGCCGGCCGACGATCTCGCCTTCGAGCGCATCGTCAACGTGCCCAAGCGCGGCCTCGGCGACGCCACCGTGCAGATGCTGCACGACCACGCCCGCAAGCGCCGCATTCCGCTGTTCGAGGCGGCGCGCGCCGTGGTCGAGACCGACGAACTGAAGCCGAAGGCGCGCGGGTCGCTTGCGCGATCTCATCCTGCATTTCGAGCGCTGGCGCGCGCAGCGCGAGGTGACGTCGCACACCGAGCTGGCCGAAATCGTGCTCGACGAGAGCGGCTACACCGAGATGTGGCAGAAGGACCGCTCCGCCGACGCCGCCGGCCGGCTGGACAACCTGAAAGAGCTGGTGCGCTCGATGGAGGAGTTCGAGAACCTGCAGGGCTTTCTCGAACACATCTCGCTGGTGATGGACCGCGACGGCGGCGCCGAGGACGAAGCGGTGTCGCTGATGACGCTGCATTCGGCCAAGGGGCTGGAATTCGACAACGTGTTCCTGCCCGGCTGGGAGGAAGGCCTGTTTCCGAGCCAGCGCACGCTCGACGAACAGGGCCGCGCCGGGCTCGAGGAAGAGCGCCGTCTCGCCCATGTCGGCCTGACCCGCGCGCGCCGCCGCGCCAAACTCTATTTCGCCACCAACCGGCGCATCCACGGCACGTGGTCGACCACGATCCCGTCGCGCTTCCTCGACGAACTGCCGGCGGACAATGTCGAGATCACGGAGTCCAAGGGCGGCTCCGGCTGGGGCGGCAGCGGCGGCTACGGCCCGTCGCGCTTCGACAATGTCGAATCGTTCGGCTCCAGCTACGCCACGCCGGGCTGGCAGCGCGCGCAGGCCAATCGCGCGCGCAACCAGGGCGGCCGCGGACAGGCCCGCGGCGGTTTCGAGGAAAGCCAGTCGCCTTTTTCAGACTCGCGCGGCGATACCTTTCAGGCGGCGGATTTTCGCGCAACAAGCGCGGCCCGATGGTGATCGAAGGCGAACTGGTCGCGAAATCCACCGGCACCGTCTCGGAATTCTCGCTCGACGACCGCGTGTTTCACCAGAAATTCGGCTACGGCAACGTGGTGAAGATCGACGGCAACAAGCTCACCATCGCGTTCGAAAAGGCCGGCGAGAAGAAGGTGGTCGATAGTTTCGTGGAGCGGGTGTAGAGGCGATAATTTTTTGCCACCCGATTGCATAAGCGGCACAGCGTTCCTATCTCCCGGTTCCCACCCCTCCCGCTCGATCCGGCCGAAGCGCCGCTGTGTCGTTCGCCCATCTCCATTTCAGACTGCCATGCTCGCGATGCCATCCATCATATCCGTCTCCAATCTCTCGAAGACCTACGGCTCCGGTTTCAAGGCGCTGAACAACATCAATCTGGACATCAGGCGCGGCGAGATCTTTGCGCTGCTCGGGCCGAACGGCGCCGGCAAGACCACGCTGATCAGCATCATCTGCGGCATCGCCAATCTGAGCGAGGGCAGCGTCACGGTCGACGGCCACGACATCAACCTGGATTATCGCGCCGCGCGGTCGCTGATCGGGCTGGTGCCGCAGGAACTGCACACCGACGCCTTCGAAACCGTATGGGCGACCGTCAGCTTCAGCCGCGGCCTGTTCGGCAAGCCGAAGAATCCCGCCCATATCGAGAAGGTGCTGAAGGACCTGTCGCTGTGGGACAAGAAGGATTCCAAGATCATCACGCTGTCCGGCGGCATGAAGCGCCGCGTGATGATCGCGAAGGCGCTGTCGCACGAGCCGCAGATCCTGTTCCTGGACGAGCCGACCGCGGGCGTCGACGTCGAACTGCGCAAGGGCATGTGGGAGGTGGTGCGCACCCTGCAGGCCTCCGGCGTCACCATCATCCTGACCACGCACTACATCGAGGAAGCCGAGGAGATGGCCGACCGCATCGGCGTCATCAACAAGGGCGAGATCATCCTGGTCGAGGACAAGGCCGGGCTGATGCAGAAGCTCGGCAAGAAGGAATTGAAGCTGCATCTGCAAGGCAGGCTCGAGGCGATCCCCGCCTCGCTCGCCGCCTACAATCTCGAACTGTCCGACGATGGCCACGCCGTGACCTACGACTACGACACCAAGGGCGACCGCACCGGCATCACCAGCCTGCTCAATGACCTCCGCAATGCCGGCATCCGCATCTCGGACCTCGATACAAGACAGTCGTCGCTGGAAGACATCTTCGTCAGCCTGGTGAGGGCGCCATGAATTACCGTGCGATCCGCGCCATCTATCTGTTCGAAATGGCGCGCACCTGGCGCACGCTGCTGCAGAGCATCGTCTCGCCGGTGGTCTCCACCTCGCTCTATTTCGTGGTGTTCGGCGCCGCGATCGGCTCGCGCATCACCGAGGTCGAGGGCGTCAGCTACGGCACCTTCATCGTGCCGGGGCTGGTCATGCTGTCGGTGCTGACGCAGAGCATCGCCAACGCCTCGTTCGGCATCTATTTTCCGAAATTCGTCGGCACCATCTATGAAATATTGTCGGCGCCGATTTCCTATTACGAGATCGTGATCGGCTATGTCGGCGCGGCGGCGACCAAGTCGATCATCCTCGGCCTGATCATCCTCGCCACCGCGGCGCTGTTCGTGCCGCTGCACATCCTGCATCCCTGGTGGATGCTGACCTTCCTGGTGCTGACGGCGGTGACGTTCAGCCTGTTCGGCTTCATCATCGGCATCTGGGCCGACGGCTTCGAGAAGCTGCAGATGATCCCGATGCTGGTGGTGACGCCGCTGACCTTCCTCGGCGGCAGCTTCTATTCGGTGAACATGCTGCCGTCGGGCTGGCGCACCATCACGCTGCTCAATCCGGTGGTGTATCTGATCTCGCGGCTTCCGCTGGAGCTTTTACGAGATCGCCGACGTCAGCGTGGCCTTGAGCCTCGGCATGACGCTCGGCTTCCTCGTTATCTGCATGGTCCTGGTGTGGTGGATTTTCCGCACCGGATACCGGCTGAAGAACTGACGCGAAGCGTATTCCGGTGGCGCGCAGAGCGGAACTATGGCGCGCAATTGCGCACTCGAATCATTGGCAGATCCGGGATTTCGCTCCGCACGCCCCGGAATGACGGCCTCATGTAAATTCCACTCGCGAAAATGTCAGCACCACAGCCGATCTGCGCCGCCCCGCGGCCTTGTTTGCGCCGCGGGGGCTGTTAACGATTGCAGGCGCAACTGCTGGAACCAAAGCCGGAACCCGGGCATAGTGTGTGCCGGGGACGGAGAGTGCCGGCAGCTTTAGTTCAAGGCCTGGAGGCCAAAGGTAAAATGCGTTCCTTCCTCATTGCCGTTACCGCCCTGACGCTGTGTGCCTCGGGCGCCGCCCAGGCCAAGGTCGCCATCACCGTCGACAAGGATAACCAGCAGATGACCGTCGCCGTCGACGGCGTCGAGCGTTACACGTGGCCGGTATCATCCGGCCTTCCCTCCTACGAAACCCCGAACGGCAACTTCCGCGCCTTCCGGATGGAAGAGGACCACTACTCCAAGGAATTCGACGATGCGCCGATGCCGCACTCGATCTTCTTCACGAAGATCGGTCACGCCATCCACGGCACGGACTCCGTCAACCGCCTCGGCTACCCGGCATCGCATGGCTGCGTGCGGCTGTCGCGCGAGCATGCCGCAAAGCTGTTTGCGCTGGTCAAGGAACAGGGCGTGCTCAACACCACAGTGACGCTGTCAGGCTCGTCGCAGGTCGCGATGGCACGCAATCCGCGGCCCCGCGCCAACACCGCCGTCGCCCGCCGCGCGCCGCTGCCGCAAGCTGAACAGCAATACGATCCGCCGGCGATCCCGTCGTGCTGACGCCGCCGGCGCAGCGCGTGGCGCCGCAGACGCAGGCGCGGGCTGACGACGGCTACATCTATCCCGCCGACGGGTCTTCGAACGAGGCGCGCTATCCTGCCCCGGGCCGCCGCGTCTACGACACCCAAGCCTATCAGCAGCAGCAGCCGCAGCAATATTATGGCAACCGCGGCTACGCGCCGGCGCCGCAGGGCTATTACTATCAGCCGCGGCAGACTTATCAGCCGCGCGGGCTGTTCACCTATCAGGACTAACCGGCGGATTCTCCGCCGCCGCGGCATCGGCCGCGGCGAAGATCCTAACCGTCCGTCGCACTCGCGAGCAAGCGGTCGCGTTGCGCCGTCAGCCGCGCCTGTTGCCAGCCATCGTGCGCCATCATCCCGGCCGCCATCGCCACGACGAAAGCGATGATCCCGGGCGACAGCGTCGCGAGGCTTTCCAGCGCCGGTCCCGGGCACAGGCCGACAAGGCCCCACCCGATTCCAAACATCGCGGCGCCCGCCAGCAGCGGCAGATCGATTCCCGACTTGCCCGGCCGGAAATATTCTCGGGCAAACCACGGCCGCGCACCGCGATCGGCCAGCCTGAAGCCGGGCACCGCCACCGCAAGGGCCGCGGCCATCACCACCGCCAGGCTCGGATCCCACGCGCCGAAGATATCCAGAAAACCCAAAACCTTGGTCGGCTGCACCATGCCGGAGATCAGCAGTCCCGCGCCGAACACCAGACCGCATAACAAGGGAGCAATGATCCCCATGGCTCATCCCCCCAACACATGGTGCGTGATCGCAACCGTCATGACCGCCGTCACCATGAAGACGATAGTGGCAGCGATCGAGCGCGGCGACAGCCGTGCAATTCCACAAATGCCGTGACCGGAGGTGCAGCCGCCGCCAAGCCGGGTGCCGAACCCGACCAGCAATCCTGCAACGATAATGACGGCCCAGTTCGACGGCAGTTTCGGCTGCGCCATGCCGTAACCGATCAGGCCGGCGAGGACGGGCGCCAGAATGAGCCCGGCGATGAAAGCGATCCGCCAGCCTTTGTCTTCGCCGCGCACATTCAACAGGCCGCTGAAGATGCCGCTGATCCCGGCGATCCGGCCGGTCGACAACATCAACAGGACGGCGGAAAGCCCGATCAGCGCGCCGCCGATCGCGGCAGATACGGGAGTAAAATTGGCCATGAGGTTTCCGTGGGTCCGGTGAACACGCTCAGATCATAGGTGTGCGCGCACGATCGCAATCTTTCCCCCGTTATCCATCAATGCCGGCATCCACCCTCGGCTACACATTCCCATATACAGCACCGTGAACTGGCCGCAGCAAACCACCGATTGAGCGCCCTCTCCGCGGGCTTCCCCCCCCCATCATAAAGGTCCCACTACGCAATTCGAGGCAGGCGCCGCAGAACGATCCGCCGCGAAGGTGACCGCCACGTCCTCGTAAGGAAGCCGGGGCCGATATCTATTCCTCGCCTTTCCTGAGCCGCCGCCATACCGCGCCCAGCACGTTGGAATAATCGTCGGTCCAGACCCGCTGGTGATCCTCGGCCTCGGTCAGCGCCCACTGATCCGAGGACGCCAGCTTGCCGACGTCGGCTTCCTCGCGCGCCGAGACCACGACCGAGGTCGAGAAGATGTATTCATTGTCGCGGCCGGTATCCTCGCTGTAGACCCAGCTCTTCATATCGTTGGCATCGGCGATGCCGACGACGACGCTGGACAGTTCGAGATGCCGGTTGGAGACGTGCATCACCACCGCACCCTGCGGCGCCAGCTTGGCCTTGTAGATTTCCATCGCCTCCTCGGTCGCCAGATGAATCGGGATGGCATCCGACGAATAGGCGTCCACGATGATCAGGTCGTAGACGCCGTTGGGCTCGCGCGCAAACGTCAGCCGCGCATCGCCGATCACGGGCTCCAGGTTCGGCTGGCAGACCTGGATATAGGTGAAATGTTTCGGGTCGCGCGCGGTGTCGACCATCGTCTGGTCGATCTCGAAGAATTTCCACTCCTCGCCGGGCTCGGACGCGCACACCAGCGTGCCGGAGCCGAGCCCGATCACGGCGACGCGCAGCGGCGCCGCCTTGCGCTCGCGGATCGCCCTGATCGCCTGACCGATGCCGCCGTCCTTGTGGTAGTAGGTGATCGGCTCCGGCTGGCCGGTAACCGGCGTGCCGTCGTCGTTCTTGAATTTCTCGGCGCCATGGATCGTGGTGCCGTGCATCAGCACGTGATACTGGCCGTTCGGCGTCACCACGATCTTGTGGACGCCGAAGAAGCTGCGTACCGTTTCGACCCGCCCTTCGTCGGCAGGATAGGCGCGCAGCAGCACCAGCGCCACCGCTACCGTCGCAAAGATCTTCCAGCGGTTGGCGTTGAGGCCGAGCGCCAGCAGCGCCGAGAGCACGCCGACCGCGCCGATCACCCAGACCCTGTTGGTGTCGAGCCAGGTGAACACTTTGCCGGTGGCATAGGTCGGCGCGATCAGCGCGACCGCGAGTACGGCAAGGAACGGCCAGTACCATGCGCTCCAGCGCGGCAGCCGCTCATGGCCGGTCGGACGGCACAGCGCCGCCAGCGCCAGCAGGATCGGATATTCCGCGATCCATGAGAAGGTGAACGGCGCGATCAGGCCGGCGAACAGACCGCCGACCATGCCGCCGAACGACAGCGCGACATAGAAGCCGGTGAGGTATTTCGCCGCCGGACGGGTCCGCGCCAGTTCGCCGTGGCAGGCCATCGCGATCACGAAGAAACAGAACTGATGCCCGCCGAGCGTCAGCAGCAGATTCTGCTCGCCGCCGAACGCCAGCAGCACCACGACGCCGGCGATCGCCAGAGGCTGCGCCAGCAGCATCCATTTGTGCGGCAGCAGCGGCCGCGACTGGAACACCAGCACCCAGGTCAACAGATAAAGCGACAGCGGCAGCACCCACAGCAAGGGGGCTGCCGCGACGTCGGTGGAAATATGCGCGGTGACCGCGATCAGCAGCCCCGACGGTACGGCGGCGAGGAAGATCCAGCGGGCGCGCAGCATCCATGACGGCGCGGGCGCATCGGGATCGTCGGCCGGCATGTTCAGCTCCGCCGCATTCGCCGGTGATCGCAGCAGCAGGACGCCGCAGCTCGCGATCAGCACGATCAGCAGGCCGTAGCCGCCGGTCCAGATCAGGTTCTGCGTGCGCAGCGTGAACATCGGCTCCAGCAGCACCGGATAGGACAGCAGCGCCAGGAAGCTGCCGATATTGGAGGACGCGTAAAGGAAATACGGATCGGGACCGTTGGGATGGCCGGTGCGGACGAACCAGGCCTGCAGCAGCGGATTGTTGGCGGCGAGCGCAAAGAACGGCAGCCCGATCGACACCGCAAACAGGCCGAGCAGCCAGAACGCATAGCCTGAGGTCGGCGGATCGCCCCACCCGCTCGAGATCGACAGCGGCAGCGTCAGCATCGCGACACGCGAGCAGCACCAGATGGATCGCCACGGGGATGGCGCGGTTACGGAGCTGCATCAGAAAATGCGCATAGGCGTAGCCGCCGAGCAGCAGCGACTGGAAGAACACCATCGCCACCGACCACACCGCCGGCGAGCCGCCGAGCCGCGGCAGCACCATCTTGGTGAACAATGGCTGCACCGAAAACAGCAGCAGCGCGCTGACGAAGATCGCGGCGGTGTAGACCACCAGGACAAGCCGGTTCCGGCTCTCGGAAGGCTGGTCCGCTGAAACGGACGGATCGGAAGAGGTCATCAAAACTCCGGCTGGAAACCGGCGGGCGCCGGTGGCGGGATGTCCGGCAGGGCCGCCGGAGCCGCGCAATGGAGCATAGGGCGACACGGCGAGCAATGCGGGATAAGAAAGCACGGCATGACGGGCGCCGTCGGCGCCCATTTCCGATCAAACCTTCTTGAAGCTGAAGCTGGCATGAACGAGACCGACGTTGTCATCATTGGGGCGGGGCATAACGGCCTTACCTGCGCGGCCTATCTCGCGATGGCCGGCCTGCGCGTCAAAGTGGTGGAGCGCCGCAAGGCGGTCGGTGGTGCCGCGGTGACGGAGGAATTCCATCCCGGCTTCCGCAACTCGGTGGCGGCCTACACGGTCAGCCTGCTCAATCCGCAGATCATCGCCGACCTGAAGCTCGCCGAACACGGCCTGCGCATCGTCGAGCGCCGCGCGCAGAATTTTCTGCCCGCGCCCGACGGCAGCTATCTCCTGACCGGCGAAGGCCGCACGCAGGCCTCGGTGGCAAAGCTCAGCGAGCGCGATGCCGGCAGCATCGACGCCTTCTCGCGCGAACTGGAGGCCATCGCCGACGTGCTGCGGCAATTCGTGCTGCGCGCGCCGCCGAACCTCGTCGAGGGTTTTGGCATCGGCGCGGTCCGCGAAGCCTTCAATGCGATGGGCACGGCCGGCATCCTGCGCAAGCTTTCACTGGAGCAGCAGCGCAACCTGCTCGACCTGTTCACGCGCTCGGCCGGCGAGATGCTGGACGAGCGTTTCGAGAGCGATCTGGTGAAGGCGCTGTTCGGCTTCGACGCCATCGTCGGCAATTACGCCAGCCCCTACGCGGCGGGCTCCGCCTACGTGATGCTGCACCACGCGTTCGGCGAGGTGAACGGCAAGAAGGGCGTCTGGGGCCATGCGATCGGCGGCATGGGCGCGATCACGCAAGCGATGGCGCGCGCGGCGCGCGGGCACGGCGCCGAGATCGAAACCGAGGCCGGCGTGCGCGAAGTGATCGTCGAGGGCGGCCGCGCCGCGGGCGTCATCCTCGACAATGGCGAAACCATCCGCGCGAAATACGTCGTCTCCGGCGTCAATCCGAAATTGCTGTATACGCGGCTGGTGCCGCCGGGCGCGCTGGCGCCGGAATTCCTCGAGCGCATCGCGCGCTGGCGCAACGGCTCCGGCACTTTTCGGATGAATGTCGCGCTGAACGCCCTGCCCTCGTTCACCGCGTTGCCCGGCGGCGGCGATCATCTCACCGCCGGCATCATCCTCGCGCCGAGCCTCGGCTACATGGATCGCGCCTGGCAGGACGCGCGCAGCCATGGCTGGAGCCGCGAGCCGGTGGTGGAAGTGCTGATCCCCTCGACGCTCGACGATTCGCTTGCGCCGGCGGGCCAGCATGTCGCGAGCCTGTTCTGCCAGCATGTCGCGCCGGAATTGCCGGACGGAAAATCGTGGGACGACCATCGCGAGGAGGTCGCCGACCTCATGATCGCGACGGTGGATAAATTCGCGCCGGGCTTTGCGGCCAGCGTGATCGGCCGCCAGGTGCTGTCGCCGCTCGACCTCGAGCGGCAGTTCGGCCTGCTCGGCGGCGACATTTTTCACGGCGCGCTGACGCTGAACCAATTGTTCTCGGCGCGGCCGATGCTGGGCCATGCCGATTATCGCGGGCCGCTGAAAGGCCTCTACCATTGCGGCTCCGGCGCCCATCCCGGCGGCGGCGTCACCGGCGCCCCCGGCCACAACGCGGCGCGAGCCATCTTGGGCGATCACCGCGCGCTGTTCGGATAGGCGATGGAAACGCACAAGGTCCGTCGGCATCGGACGCCGGCGTGAACGCGAATTTAACCAGCGCGATTTGCGGTCGTTTGCGAAGGCGGAACGCCTGCGGATGTAAGGCTTCAGTGGCGGAAAAGCCTGGATCGAGTGTTGAGAACTGCCTCGGCGGCTGTGGAAAGAATCTGTATCCACGGGGGATTACGGGATCGGCGATGCCCCTGACGGCTGTGGATAGAAGGTGGATATTTGACGCCGCAACGCTGGTCGAAAATGAAAGAGGCCGGGCGCCTGACGCGCCCGGCCTCAAACTGTCCCGAAATGGCGCGTTACTTCAGCGAGCTGCTGATGGCCACGAAGCTCGAATTGATACTTCGTGCCGAGGCCGTTCACGGCGGTGATGATCGCAACGGCGATTCCGGCTGCAATCAGGCCATACTCGATGGCCGTGGCTCCTGATTCGTCCTTGATGAAAGACTTGATGATCGATGTCATGACTGGTTCCGACCTGGGTTACGGTTTGTTGGAACCCAGGTACCCCCCGTAGTTCCTGAGCAAAACCTACCGGAGAAATCTAAGGTTGGCCTAACGCGGGAGCCTCAATTTTTCAGGATAGTGTGAGATGAATTATGCTCAAATTTGAATTAATTGCCGCCTTCCTCCGATCCCGCCTTTCCGCTTTTCAGGTTCCTTGATGACTTCCCTCTCCCCTACGTATCGCGTCAGCTTTGCCATCGGTGACCAGCACGCGGCGAGAGCCGTCGTCGACGCCCTGACCGAAATTTTTTTCGAGGGCCAGGCCGCGATCGCCGCGTTCGAACGGCCGGACGGCCGATGGGATGTCACGGTGCATTTTGCCGAGCCGCCCGATCAGCCGCTGGTCCGCGAACTCGTGGCCAATGCCGCAGGCTCTGATGTCGCCGAGAGCATCGTCTTCGATACGGTCGAGGCCAGGGACTGGGTCAAGGCCAGCCTCGAAGACCTCGTCCCCGTCCCGGCCGGACGCTTCATCGTCCACGGCCAGCATGACCGCGAGCGGATCGCGCCCAACAAGATCGGCATCGAAATCGAGGCGGCGCTGGCGTTCGGCACCGGACACCACGGCACGACGCGCGGCTGCCTGCTGCTGCTCGATCATGTCCTGAAAGCCTGGCGTCCGCGCCGCGTGCTCGATCTCGGCACCGGCACCGGCGTGCTGGCGATCGCCGCCGCCAGGGCGCTGCATGGAAAGGTGCTGGCCAGCGATATCGATCCGCCCTCGGTGCAGGTCGCCCGCGAGAATGCGCGGCTGAACGTGACGGGGCATCTGGTGCAGGCGATCCGCGCCACCGGTTTCTCCGCCCCGCAATTCGCGCGGCGCCGCCCCGTTCGACCTGGTGCTGGCGAATATTCTCGCCAATCCGCTGCGGCAACTGGCAGCGCCGATGGCGCGGCATCTGGCGCCCTCGGCGCTGGTGATCCTGTCGGGTCTGCTGACGCACTCAGGCGCCCGGCGTCATCGCCGCCTATCGCGCCCGCGGGCTGGTGCCGGTCCGGCATCTGCGCATCGAGGGCTGGAGCAGCCTGTTGCTGCGCAAGGCGAATTGAGGATCTCTACTTGCTGGGCCGGTCGCGGATTGCGGGCGATCACGCCCTTTCTTTTCAACGATCGCTTGACGCGTGCTTCCGCAAACCGGTCGAGCATCTGCACGAGACGCCGCGCTGCTTCTTGTTGGCGACGGGCGGAGATCGGGCCGGGTCTCCGGCGGCGAAATCTTCTCAAACGTGAAAGCAGGCATCGTGCATCCCCTCTTCGTTGAGTTGAAACACTCCTGGAGTCCTCCCAGTATCGCTGAGCCGAACGGCCTGCACCGACAAACCGTTCCGTCCGATCTAACGCGGACGGTCATATTGAAGCATGGATTATGCCAAATTGTGGATCGCCGCATTGCGGACGCGCTCCGCCCAACCCTAAAGTGAACGATGTTCGAAGCCCATTTCCAGACATTCGAGGAGCCCGAAAGCGGCGTCGCGCTGACCGCACGACTGGCCGCCTTCCGCGAGGAACTGGCGCGGCGGAAGCTGACCGGATTCGTGATTCCCCGCGCCGATCAGCAGCAAAACGAGTATGTCGCCGGCCTCCGAGGAGCGGCTGGCCTGGCTGACCGGCTTCACCGGCTCGGCCGGCATGGCGATCGTCCTGACGCGCGAGGCCGCCGTTTTCGTCGACGGCCGCTATACGCTGCAGGCCGCCAAGCAGGTCGACCGCAAGGCCTGGCATATCGAGCCGCTGGCCGATCCGCCGCCGGAACACTGGCTGGCCAAGCACCTTGCGGCCGGCGACCGCCTCGGTTTTGACCCGTGGCTGCACACTTCCGCGGCAGCCGAGCGTCTGGCCGCCGCCTGCACCAAGGCCGGCGCGGAGCTGGTCGCGGTCGACAGCAACCCGCTGGATCGGTCTGGACCGAGCGCCCGGCCCCGCCGCTCGGCCCCGTTTCGGTTCACGGCACGCAATTCTCCGGCGAGATCGAAGCCGAAAAGCTCAAGCGGATCCGGCTCGAGATCGCCAAGCTCGGCGTCGACGCGCTGGTGCTGTCGGACAGCCACGCGGTGGCCTGGACCTTCAACATCCGCGGCGCCGACGTCTCGCATACGCCGCTGCCGCTGTCCTATGCGCTGGTGCCGAAGGACGGCCGCCCCACGGTCTTCATCGACCATCGCAAGCTGTCGAACTGCTCGCGCGACCATCTCGAACAATCCGCCGACGTCCGCGGAGCCCGACGCGCTGACGCCCGCACTGACCGAACTCGCGCGCAGCGGCGCCGCGATCGCGCTCGACAGCGCCACCGCCGCGGACGCGTTGAGCCGCCTGATCGCCGGCGCCGGCGGAAAACCGGTGCGCGGCAGCGATCCGGTGAGCCTGCTGAAGGCGGTGAAGAACCTCACCGAGATCGAGGGCACGCGAACCGCGCACCAGCGCGACGCGGTGGCGCTGACGCGCTTTCTGGCCTGGATCGACCGCGAGGCGCCGTCCGGCGCGCTGACCGAGATCGACACCGTCGAGGCGCTGGAAACCTTTCGCCGCCAGACCGGCGCGCTGAAGGATGTCTCGTTCCCGACCATCGCCGGCACCGGGCCGAACGGCGCGATCGTGCATTACCGCGTCACCCGCAAGAGCAACCGGCGGATTGCGCCCGGCGATCTGCTGCTGATCGATTCCGGCGCGCAATACGAGGACGGCACCACCGACGTCACCCGCACCATCGCGATCGGCGAGCCGACCGACGGAAATGCGCGACCGCTTCACCCGCGTGCTGCGCGGGCACATCGCGATCGCGCGCGCGGTCTTTCCCGACGGCACCACCGGCGCGCAGCTCGACTCCTTTGCGCGGCAATTTCTGTGGCAGGCCGGCCTCGATTTCGAGCACGGCACCGGCCACGGCGTCGGCAGCTATCTCTCGGTGCATGAAGGCCCGGCGCGGATTTCGAAACTCGGCACCACGCCGCTGAAGCGCGGCATGATCCTGTCCAACGAGCCCGGCTATTACAAGACCGACGCCTACGGCATCCGGATCGAGAACCTCGAACTCGTCATCGGCGCCGACGTGCCGGCGCCGAAAAGCCGGTGAACGCGTTCGAGACGCTGACGCTGGCGCCGATCGACCGCCGCCTGATCGACGTCAACATGCTGAGCCCGACGCGAACTGAAATGGCTGAACGATTACCATGACGCGCGTCAACCGCGCGGTGCGCCCGCATCTCGACGACAACGCCACGAAACTGTGGCTGGATGAGGCGACGGCGGCGATGCTGCCGCTTTAATCGTCACACCCTGCTGTCGTCCTCCGCGAAAGCGGAGGACCCAGTACGCCGCGCGCTCTCGGTTTAATCGCTAACGCCTCTGGAATACTGGGTCACCCGCCTTCGCGGGTGACGACAGCAGAGTCGTGCTGTCCGAAATCGGCATGGCCGCATGCCGAAACGGCCGTATCCGCCAAGAGCCATCGCGCTACAGTCCGATTCAACGACAAAATCTTCAACCAGCAGGGATCGACTGAATGCACGGCGTGATGGGCAAGCCGCCCGGCGCGGCGGCGAACGCCGTCGCGACCTCGAAGATCATGCTGCTGATGCTGGTCGCGATGACCGGCGTCGCGCCGATCTCGCTGTATATGCTGGTGCCGGCGCTGCCGGTGCTGGCGACGACGTTCGGCGGCGACATCTCGGTCGCGCAGATGACGGTGTCGCTCTACATGGTCGGCATCGCCTGCTCGCAGCTCATCATGGGGCCGCTGTCGGACAAGTTCGGCCGCCGTCCGGTGCTGCTCGCCGGCCTCGGCGCTGATGGTGGCGGCCAGCATCGGCTGCTTCGCTGGCGCAGACGCTGCCGCAACTGATCGCCGCGCGCTTCCTGCAGGCGCTCGGCGGCGCCACCGGCATGGTGGTGAGCCGCGCCATCATCCGCGATCTCTACAGCCGCGACCGCATCGGCGCCATGATCAGCCTCGTCATCGCGGTGATGATGGTCGGCGCAGATGCTGAGCGCGCTGGCCGGCGGCCTGCTGGAGACCGCGTTCGGCTGGCGCGCGATCTTCTATTTCATCACCGCGGCGTCGCTCAGCGTCGCCGTGCTGATCGCCATCGCGCTGCCGGAGACGCGCCGCGAGCGCGCGCGTCAGCAGCAGTTTTCGCGGCGATGTCGGCAAGCTGGTCCGCGAGCCGCGCCTTTCTCGGCTACGTGCTGTGCCAGGTGCTGGCTTCGCAGATCATCTTCACCTTTGCCGGCGGCGGGCCCTACATCGTGGTGACGCAGATGGGCCGCACCACCGCCGAATACGGCGCGTGGTTCGCGACCACCGGCTTCGCCTATCTGGTCGGCAATCTGTTCTGCGTCCGCTTCGCGCCGCGCCATTCGCTGGAGAAGCTGATCTGGTTCGGGCTGGCGCTGCAGTTCGCCGGCGCGCTGCTCAATCTTGGTCTGAGCATCACCGGCACCAACCAGACGCCCTCATGGCTGTTCGGCACCCAGATGATCGTGATGGTCGCCAACGCCTTCGTGATGAGCAATGCCGCCGCCGGCGCCATCAGCGTCCGCCCCGAGGCCGCCGGCACCGCGTCGGGCGCGATGGGATTTTTGCAGCAGGGCATCGGCGCGCTGGTCTCGCAATTCGGCGCCTATCTCGGCGGCCACTCCACCACCACGCTGCCGCTGACGGCGGCGATCTTCGCGCTCTCGATCGCCTGCGCGTCGGCGATGTTCTTTCTCGTGCCGCGGCGGAACGGTGGTGGTGAGCGAGGAACTGATCAAGAAGGCGGAGGAGGAAGAGAGCGGGATGCTGTGAGGGTTGCAGCCAACGTCAGCGCCTCACTCCCCGATCAGCTTCAGCCACTCGTCTTCGGTCAGCACGGCCACGCCAAGCTCGCGCGCCTTGGTCAGCTTGGAGCCGGCGTCCTCGCCGGCAACGACATAATCCGTCTTCTTCGACACCGAGCCCGCGACCTTGGCGCCGAGGCGCTCCGCCATCGCCTTGGCTTCGTCGCGGGTGAACTTGGTCAGCGAGCCCGTGAACACCACGGTCTTGTCCGAAACCGGCGAGCTCTTGCGCGGCTGTTCGGCCGGCTTCACCTCGATCTCGCGCAGGAGTTCGCCGAGCGCCTTGACATTGCGCGGTTCGGCGAAGAACTCCACCACGGCGTCGGCGACGATCTCGCCGACGCCGCCGATATTGTTGAGGTCCTGATAGGCCTCGGTGGTATTCTCTTCGTCCTTTGTCCCCTTGGCGGCGGCCAGCATCGCCTCGCGAAAATTCTCGATCGTGCCGTAGTGCCGCGCCAGCAGCTTGGCATTGCCCTCGCCGACGTGGCGGATGCCGAGCGCGAAGATCAGGCGGTGCAGCTCGATCGTGCGGCGGGCGTCGATCGCGTTGAACAGATTGCGCACCGAGGTCTCGCCATAGCCCTCGCGCTCCATCAGCTTGCTGGTCGATCGCGCATCGCGCTTCTGCAGCGTGAAGATGTCGACCGGCGACATCACCAGGCCGTCCTCGTAGAATTCCTGGATCTGCTTGTCGCCGAGGCCGTCGATATCGAACGCCAGCCGCGAGACGAAATGCTTCAGCCGCTCCACCGCCTGCGCCGGACAGATCAGCGCGCCGGTGCAGCGGCGCACCGCCTCGTCTTCCTCGCGGACGGCATGGCTGCCGCACACCGGGCACGTCTCGGGAAACTTGTAGGGCTTTGCGCTCTTCGGCCGCTTGTCCATGACGACGCTGACGACCTGCGGGATCACGTCGCCGGCGCGCTGGACGACGACGGTGTCGCCGATCGCGAAGATCGACGCCGTCGCGAATCGGATTGCCGTCGTTGCCGATGCCCTTGATGTAATCCTCATTATGCAGCGTCGCGTTCGAAACGACGACGCCGCCGACCGTGACCGGCTCGAGCCGCGCCACCGGCGTCAGCGCGCCGGTGCGGCCAACCTGGATATCGATGCCGTTGAGGATCGTCGTCGCCTGCTCGGCCGCGAATTTGTGCGCGATCGCCCAGCGCGGGCTGCGCGAGACAAAGCCGAGGCGGTCCTGCCAGTCGAGCCGGTCGACCTTGTAGACCACGCCGTCGATGTCATAGCCGAGCGAGGCGCGTTCCTCGCCGATCTTGCTGTAGAATTCCAGGACGGCGTCGACATCCTTGCAAAGCTTGGTCCGCGGATTGACGACGAAGCCGGCCTTGTCCATCCACTCCAGCATGCCGTGCTGGGTATCGGCCGGACGCTCGCTCATCTCGCCCCAGGTATAGGCAAAGAATTTCAGCGGCCGCGACGCGGTGATCGAAACGTCCTTCTGGCGCAGCGAGCCCGCCGCCGAATTGCGCGGATTGGCGAACACCGTGTCGTCGGCTTCGGCCTGCTTCTTGTTCAGCTCGAGAAAATCCTTCTTGAGCATGTAGACTTCGCCGCGCATTTCGCAGGCCGCCGGAATATTGCGGCCCTTCAGCGTGTGCGGAATGTCCTTGATGGTGCGGACGTTGGCGGTGACGTCCTCGCCGGTAAAGCCGTCGCCGCGGGTTGCCGCGCGGACCAGTTCGCCGTTTTCGTAGCGCAGCGACAGCGACAGGCCGTCGATCTTCGGTTCGGCGACCAGCGCCGGAATATGGTCGGCATCGAGCTTGAGAAAGCGCCGGATGCGATCGACGAACTCGGTGACGTCCTCGTCGCTGAAGGCGTTGCCGAGCGACAGCATGGGAACGGCATGCTGCACTTTCGCAAAGCCGCGCGCGGGCGCGGCGCCGACCTTCTGCGTCGGCGAATCCGTCGTGACGAGATCGGGAAATTTCGCCTCGATCGCCTCCAGCCGCTGGCGCAACGCGTCATAGGCCGCATCCGAAACGGTCGGCGCATCCTTCTGGTAGTAGCGCTCGTTGTGCGCTTCGATCTCCAGCGACAGCCGCATGTGCTCGACCTTGGCCTGGGCCTTGGTGAGCTTGTCGACATCAACCAGCGCTTTCTTCGCTTTCGCAGCCATGGTCGCGCCGTCGCTACGCCGTCGCCGCGCGCAAGCAGCCGCTCCGCCGCCGCCCTCGCCTCCGCGGTGATCTCCGCGCCCGCCAGCATGCGGGCGATTTCCTCGCGGCGGTGGTCGGCGGCGAGCGCGTTGACGCGGGTGGCGACGCGCTTGCCCTTGTCGAGCGCGTCCTTGGAAATCAGCAGATGCTGGTTCGGCGCGTGCGGCGACCTGCGGCGCATGCGTCACCGCCATGACCTGGACCTGGTGGCCAGCCGCGACAGCCGCGCGCCGATCGCGTCCGCCACCGCGCCGCCGACGCCGGTATCGATTTCGTCGAACACCAGCGTGGGCGCCGAACCGCGGTCGGACAGCACCACCTTGAGCGCCAGCAGGAACCGCGACAGCTCGCCGCCGGAAGCGACCTTCATCAGCGGGCCCGGCTTGGTGCCGGGATTGGTCTGCACCCAGAACTCGACGCGGTCGATGCCCTGCGGCCCCGGCGAGTTCGCGTCGGTCTCGACCTGGGTCATGAACTTTGCGCGTTCGAGCTTCAGCGGCGCGAGTTCGGCATTGACCGCCTTGTTGAGCTTCTCGGCGGACTTGTTGCGGGCCGCGGAAAGCTTCGTCGCCGCCGCGCCATAGCGCTGGTCGGCCTCGGCAGCGGCGGCTTCCAGCTTCTTCAACTGATCCGCGCCGGCATCGATCAGCGCGACGTCGGCGACGAATTTGGCGGCGAGCGCCGCCAGCCCATCGACCGGCGTCGAATATTTGCGCGAGGCGGCGCGCAGCGCAAACAGCCGCTCCTCGATCCGCTCCAGCTCGGCGGGATCGAAATCGGCCGCGACCAGCGCGGCACTGAGATGCTGGTCGGCCTCTTCCAGCGCGTTGATCGCGATATCGATCGCCTTCACCGCCGGCTCGACCAGCGCGGGCGAATTGGCGGCGCGGCGTTCGAGGCGGCGTACCGCGGCGGCCAGCGCCGGCACCGGCGAATGGGGGCCGCCGACCGCCTCCTGCGCCTCGCGCAGGTCGCTTGCGATCTTCTCGCCCTGCATCATGATGGTGCGGCGTTCGGCGAGCGCCGTCTCCTCGCCGTCCTTCGGCTTCAGCGCTTTGAGTTCGTCGGCGGCGTGGCGCAGATAGTCCGCCTCGCGCGCGGCGCGCTCCATGCTGGCGCGATGCGCGTCGAGCGCGGTGATTGGCGGTGCGCCGCGCCTCCCACAGCGTCTCCAGCGCCGCGACCTCTTTCTCCAGCCCGGCAAAGGCGTCGAGCAACTGCCGGTGCGTCGAGGCATCGACCAGCGCGCGCTCGTCATGCTGGCCGTGGATCTCGACCAGCGCCGCGCCGACGGCTTTCAGGGTCTGCACGCTGATCGACTGGTCGTTGATGAAGGCGCGGGTGCGGCCGTCGGCAAGCTGCACGCGGCGGAGAATCATCTCGCCGGTGTCGTCGAGGCCGTTCTCGGAAAGGATCCTTGCCGCCGGATGGCCCTTGGGGATGTCGAAAGTGGCCGTCACCTGGCCCTGCTCCGCGCCATGGCGGACCAGGCCCGAATCGCCGCGGCCGCCGAGCGCCAGCGCGAAGGCATCGAGCAGGATGGATTTGCCCGCGCCGGTCTCGCCGGTCAGCACCGCGAGGCCACGGGAGAATTCGATATCGAGCCGTTCGATCAGGACGATGTCACGGATCGACAGACGCGCCAGCATGCGAAGTAAATTCCTAGCCGAGACCCATCTTCTTGAAGGCCCTGGAAATATAGGAACCCTTGTTCTCGCTCGGCTCGAGACCACCCGACTTTACAAGATTATAGGCGTCCTTGTACCAGCGGCTGTCAGGAAAATTGTGTCCAAGTACGGCCGCCGCCGTCTGCGCCTCGCCGACGATGCCGATCGCCATATAGGCCTCGGTCAGCCGCGCCAGCGCTTCCTCGACATGCCGCGTGGTCTGGTAGCGGGTCACGACCGTCTTGAAGCGGTTGATGGCGGCGGTGTAGTCGCGCTTTTCCATGTAATAGCGGCCGACGTCCATTTCCTTGCCGGCGAGCTGGTCGCGCGCGCCTTCGAGCTTGGCCTTGGCGGAGGTCGAATATTCCGAGGTCGGATATTTGCGAATCACCTCTTCCAGCGCCGCGATCGCCTTTTCGGTGCGGCCCTGGTCGCGGGAGATGTCCGGGATCTGGTCGTAATGCGAGGCCGCGATCAGATATTGCGCGTAAGCCGCATCGGCACTGCCGGGATGCAGCGTGACGTAACGGGTCGCGGCGCCGATGCAGCTGTCGTAGTCGCCGGAATTGTAGAAGGAATAGGCCGACATCAGCAGCGACTTGCGCGCCCAGTCGGAATAGGGATGCTGGCGGTCGACTTCCTCGAATTTCTTCGACGCCGCCTTGTTATCCTTGCGCTGGTTCATCAGGTACAAGCCCTCATTGTAGAGCTTGTCCGCCGGTTCCTCGTTGAAGGTGTCGTCCTTGGCGGTGAACTTGTCCCACAGCGCGCCGGTGCCGCATCCGCTCAAGGGAATGGCGAGCGCAATCAGGCCCGCCGCCAGCCGCAGCGGCCGTCCGGCCCCGGCGATCCTGGAAGACCGAAGTGATTTGCGTGGGTTCGAGCGTCATACGCTGTGCCGACATGGAATCTGTGACCTGACGCCTTTGATGCGGTTGATGACTGAGCCCGCCCGTCCATGAACCGCGGTCATGGACGTCATATTCCCCGTGCCCAATGTTTTTGGTGCACAATTCTCTCAGGCCTCGTGGCGCCTTGTCGTGCAACCGCAGACCTCTGTAGCCGAAAAATGGTCCTCGACCAACCGAATACGCAGCCAATTCGCCCGGATTAAGGCGGCTGAACGGGTGCGTTACCAATTGTGGTTATTACGGAAAATGCGCCTGTACGGCTCAAAAAGCCCGGCCTTTCGCGGCCGAAGTCAGGAATTTCGCAAGCGATTTCGAAGACGAAAGTCAGGACATTTCGAAGACGAAAGTCAGGACATTTCGCAAGACGAAAGTCAGGAAACGTCCGGACCATAGGCCGGGGAGATCAAGCCGCCCACCATGCCCGAGCCGGCCTCGACATAGCCGCGGGAACGGCGCGCCGGTTCGGCCTCGACCACCCGCCAGGCGCTGTGATCGGCCAGCAGGGCCGTCAGCACGGCGTGGTTCAGCTTGTGGCCGCCGCGCACCGAGCGGTAGGCGCCGAGCAGCGGCAAACCGGCCAGGGTCAGATCGCCAACCGCGTCCAGCGCCTTGTGGCGGGCGCATTCGTCGCTGAAGCGCAGCCCTTCGGTGTTGAGCAGGCGGACGTCGTCGAGCACCACCGTATTCTCAAACGAGGCGCCGCGCGCAAAACCGGCGCTCCAGAGCCGCGCAACGTCATTCATGAAGCCAAAAGTCCGGGCGCGGGAAATCTCGCGGCGGAAGCTTTCGGGGTTGAGATCGAGCGAGAAATTCTGGCGGCCGATCACGGGATTGGCGAAGTCGATCTCGACCTCGACGCGGAACCCGCCCGCATGCGGGCGCAGCTCGCCGAAGCTATCGCCGATCACGACCTGAACGGGCTTCAGCACCTGAATGAAGCGGCGGGAGGCCGACTGGGTGACGATGCCGGCCTGGTCGATGGCGGCGACGAAAGCCGCCGCGCTACCGTCCATGATCGGAACTTCGGGACCGTCGACTTCGATGATGGCGTTATCGACGCCCATGCCGCGCAAGGCAGCGAGGACATGCTCGGCGGTGGAAACCAGCGGGCCTTCACGGTCGCCGAGAACGGTAGCCAGATCGGTGGCGGTCACGGATTCCGCGATGGCGGGAACTTCGCGGTCGGCCTCATCAAGGCCGGTGCGGACAAAAATAAAACCCGCATCCACAGGAGCAGGCCCAAGCGTCAGGCTGACAGGCAAACCGGAATGAACGCCGACACCCGTTACGGTGGCTTGCGCCCGAAGCGTGGTTTGGCGGCTGAATTTCATCGATAACTGCCCACTACCCGACTTAACCCAAAGACAGGAACCGCGCGGAAGCGCCGATTCGCGTTCTAGGCATCCCCAAGTCACGGCAAACCATAGTCATCGGCCCCAAAGCGCGCCAACTCACGCTTCTTTACCGATTGTTACCCTATCTCGGCCGCAATCGCGCCAAGGGTTAACCAAACTCCGGCACGGACGGACGCGGATTCAGGCGCGATAGCTGATCACGGAATGAATAATTAATGATTTAAAATCAGTTGGTTGGCCGGATATCCAAGGCCGGCACCGTACATAAGAAAAGGGCCCCGGCTGTTCCAGCCGGGGCCCTTTGGATCACTTCGATTGTAACAAAACCTCAGTTGGCCTGGCGTCGGAGGAAGGCCGGGATATCAAGATGGTCGTCGCCCTGTGGCGCCGGGGCAACAGGTGCCGGGCGGCCATGGACGTCCAAACCTTGCGGCGCCGGGCGTTTTGCGTACTCCGATACCGGATCCTGATTCGCCATTTGCTGGGCGACGGTACGCTGCGGCTTGCGATCGGGCAGCGGCGGCAGCGGCGCCATCGCAGGTCCGGAGGCGCGGGCCGCGATCGGCGGCTCGGTCTCTTCGTCGCGGCGGCCGAGGCCGACATTGGCGAGCCGCTGCAACAGCGACAGCCGGGTCTTCTGCGGATGTTCCTCCTCGTCGCCGCGGGCCTGCCGGATTTCGGCCTGCGCCGGCATCGGGAGATCCTCGAATTTCGGCATCCGCGGCGAGCGGGACGGCGGACGTTCGGCTGCCTGCGGGATGAAGGTTTCGGGTGTCGCAGGCTGCTCGGGCTCGACGCGGGCGGCCTCGTTATGATCCGGGAACAGGGTCGGCTTCTGCGCGATCGGGCGGACCGTGACGTCGCCATAGGACGCCGGCTGGATCGGCGCCTGTTGCGGCGGCTCGACCGCCGCGGCGATCGCGGCGAGCGCTGCACGCTCGACATTGCTGGACGAACGTTGCGCCGGCGCAGCGGCCTGCGCGGGAGCCGGAGCAGCCGCCTGCGGCGCGGGCGCCGGCTCGAGCTTCTGGGCGCGTTCGGCCAGGCGCGCATTGTCGGCGCGAAGGCGAGCGGTCAGTTCGGCCAGACGGTTGTCGGGCGAGGCCGTGGCGGTAGCAGTGGCAGCGGCCGTGGTCGCGACCGCCGGGGCGGCGGCGGCATTGCGCGCGATCTGCGCCTGCTCGATGCCGGTGGCAACGACGGAGACGCGGATGATGCCGTCGAGCGTTTCGTCGAAGGTGGCGCCGACGATGATGTTGGCGTCCTGATCGACTTCCTCGCGAATCCGGGTGGCGGCTTCGTCGACTTCGAACAGCGTGAGATCCTTGCCGCCGGTGATCGAGATCAACAGGCCGCGCGCACCCTTCATCGAAGAATCATCGATCAGCGGGTTGGCGATCGCAGCTTCGGCCGCGGTCAGCGCGCGCTTCTCGCCGGTGGCTTCGCCGGTGCCCATCATCGCCTTGCCCATTTCGCGCATCACGGCGCGGACGTCGGCGAAGTCGAGGTTGATCAGGCCTTCCTTGACCATCAGATCGGTGATGCAGGCGACGCCCGAATAGAGCACCTGGTCGGCCATCGCGAAGGCGTCGGCGAAGGTGGTCTTTTCGTTGGCGACCCGGAACAGGTTCTGGTTCGGGATGATCAAGAGGGTATCGACCACCTTGTGCAGTTCGGCGATGCCGGCCTCGGCGGTGCGCATGCGGCGCATGCCCTCGAAGTGGAACGGCTTGGTCACCACGCCGACGGTGAGGATGCCCATTTCGCGCGCGGTCCTGGCGATCACGGGGGCAGCACCCGTGCCGGTGCCGCCGCCCATGCCGGCGGTGACGAACACCATGTTGGCGCCCGACAGATGGTCGCGAAGCTCGTCGATGACTTCCTGCGCCGCCGCCGCGCCGACGTCAGGCTGGGACCCCGCGCCGAGGCCCTGCGTCACCTGCGTGCCCATCTGCACGATGCGCTGCGCCTTCGACATGGTCAGCGCCTGCGCGTCGGTGTTGGCGACGACGAAATCGACGCCCTGCAACCCGGCGGTGATCATGTTATTGACGGCATTGCCGCCTGCTCCACCGACGCCGAAGACGGTAATCCGCGGTTTCAGCTCGCTGATGTCAGGGGGGGTCAGATTGAGTGCCATGGTTGCCTCTCGATTACGACGCGCGCTTTGGTTCACCCCGGCCGGCGGCCGCGGGGTTTGGTGAAAATCGTTTGGTCATTGGACCGGTCATCAGAAGCCCTCGCGAAGCCATCGTCCGACCTTTCCGAAATAGCCGTCAGTCCCTGTCCTGAGCTGCCGCGTATGCCGCGGTTCGACGTGTTCCAGATGAGCGTATTGCGGATAAACCAGCAGGCCGGTCGGCACCGCGAACGAGGCGCTCTTGGCCTCGTTGGGCAGCCGGCCGAAGCCGAGCGGCCGGCCGATCCTGACCGGCCGGTTGAGAATGCGGGTGGCGAGTTCGACCGTGCCGGTCAGCTGGGACGCGCCGCCGCTCAACACAACCCGCGCCCGCGGCTCTGCCGCAAAGGGGGAATCGGCGAGCCGGTCCCGGACCATTTCAAAAATCTCCTCGGCGCGATGCCGGACGATGTTCGCGATCGTGGCGCGCGAGACGATCTGCGGCGCATCGTGTTCCTCGCCTGCGCTTGGAACAGACATCAGCTCGCGCGCGTCGGACCCGCCGGTCAGCACGGTCCCATATAAAGTCTTGATTCGCTCGGCATCCGCAATGCATGCGCCGACGCCGCGTGCAAGATCCATGGTCACGTGCTGCCCGCCGAGCGCAAATCCGCTGGCATGAACGAAGCGGCCGGCGGAATAGGTCGCAATCGTGGTCGATCCGGCGCCCATTTCGACCACGGCGGCGCCGAGATCGGCCTCGTCGTCGGTCAACACGGAAAGGCCTGCGACATAAGGACTCGCCGCCATGGCCTCGACATTGAGATGGCAGCGCTCGACCACCAGCATCAGGTTGCGGGCGACCGTCGCATCCGCCGTCACCACGTTCATGTCGACGCCGAACTGCCGGGCCACCATGCCGCGGGGGTCGCGGATGCCCTTGACGCCGTCGAGCGAGTAGCCGACCGGCAGCGCGTGCAGCACCGTGCGGCCCTCGCCGGTGGCGTGGCGCATGCCGGTGGAGGTCACCCGGGTGACGTCATCGGCGGTAACCGCCCCGCCCCTGATATCAGCGGCGGCCTCGACCAGTTGGCCCTGCAACCTGCCGCCGGAAACCGACAGCAATACTGACTCAACGCGGACCTTGGCCATGCGCTCGGCCAGCGCCACCGTCTGGCGCACCGCCTGTTCGCATTCGGCGAGATCGACCACGGAGCCGGCCTTGACGCCGCGCGACTGGATCTGGCTGTAGCCGATCAGTTCCACCGCATGGGTGCGGCCGCGCAGTGCGTCGCTCGGCGGCGACGGCTTCAACCGCGCGATCATGCAGGCGATCTTGCTGGTGCCGACATCGAGCGAGGCCACCAGCGCGGTGCGCTTGTGGTCGACGGGACGCGTCTTCGGGGTCTGGTTGCGATCGAGGCCGGTCATGCTGCGTCACCGGGCTTCTTCTTGGTCTTCTTGTCCTTGAACAGTTCTTCGCGGGCCTTGGCCGCGTCTTCAGACAATTGCACGGTGAGCCTGTCCGGCAGGCGCATGTCGACGGCGACGATGTCGCGCGAGAACAGCCGGTCCTCCTTGTCGAGCTTGCTCAGCATCGCCAGCGCATTGCCGACGTCGTTTTCGGGCAGGCGAATGTCGAGGCCGTCCTTCAGCCGCAAATTCCAGCGCCGTTCGCCGACGAGGATCGCAGCCTTGGTCGCGATGCGAACCTGCGGATAGCGGTCCAGAAGGGTGAGGAAGTCGCGGGCCTTGACGTCGGCGCCCTTGCCCACCACCAGCGGCAGCGTCACGAAACGGCGCGACACGTAGGGCTCCAGCACCGCGCCGTCCTCCGAGATCACGGACAGCCGGCCGTCCTGCTGCCACAGCGCGAAAGCCGTACGCTCGACGATGTCGATCTGCAGCTGACCGGGATAAAGCTTCAGGATGGTCGCATCCGATATCCACGGATTGGCCTTGAGCTTGTCGCGCACGGTGGCGGCGTCGAGAAACAACAGCGAGGAGCGGCCATTGACGCCGCCGACCGCGAGCACCTCGTCCTGGCTCAATTGCTTGCGGCCGTTGATGACGACGGTGGTGATGCGGAATCCGGCCGAATTGGCGAGCGCATTACGGGTATCGCTGAGCGCAGCCAGGAAATCGTTGAGGTGGCCGCCCTTGACGATGCCCAAGCCTGCGCTGCCGAGCAGCATCAGCACGGTCAAGGCAACGCCTGCGCGGTTCGGAAGGTAGCGTTCGACCAGAAAGACCAGGCAATTCGGCGGCGCGCGATCGATCACGGACTTCGCCGGGACGCGGGCACGAAGGCCCAGCCGCTCGCGCAGCAGCACAGCCGCTCCAATAGCGGCCGCTTTCAGGTCAGCTTGGGGCCCCAGCGATCTCAGCGACCGAGCGAGGCGTCCTGCACCATCCATTGCACGAGCCTGTCCAAGTGTTGTTCCCGCAAGCATTTTTGCGGGTTCCGGCCCATATGACGCCTCGGTCTTGCCGGACTTGGTGCTGATCTAAAGTCGGAACAGCGCACGCCCCGGAGCCAAGCGCCACATGCGCCGCCAGCGTTAACCTTCGGACTTCCTGGTAAACAAAGTGTAAAAATGGGGGACTGCGGACGCGCTTTGGTGCGTCTTTTGAGTGGTTTGCCGGACAATTCTTAGGATTTTAGCAACAATTCTCGTGGCGAGGTTAGTTCCGGGTTAACGGGCTGTTAATGGCTTGTCCGGCCGGTCAAACCCGTTCCCGGCTCTGCCGTTCGGCCAGCGCGATCTGTTCGCGCAGAAAATCCGGGAATTCGATCCCCTGTGCCTTCAGCGCCTTCGGGTAGAGCGATGCCGGGGTCAGGCCCGGCAGCGTGTTGGTTTCCAGGTAGACCGGCCCCTTCGCCGAGATGATGAAGTCGGTCCGGGAGTAACCGCTGCACGACAGCGCCCGGTGCGCCCGGATCGCCTGGTCCATGATCTCGGCCGTGATCTGGGGCGAAAAGCGGCCCGGGCAGATCTCCTGGGTCGATTTGAGCAGGTACTTGGCGGCGTAGTCGAAGGCGCCCTCCGCCGGGATGATCTCGACCGGCGGAAGCGAGATCACCGTGCCGTCGGACTGCTCCAGCACGCCGCAGGTGGCTTCGACGCCGGAGACGAACGGCTCGATCAGATATTCCTCTGTCCTGGCGGCGTTGCGGACGGCGACGAGGTCCTGCTTCGCGTTGACAAAGATCAGGCCATAGCTCGAACCGTCCCGCGCCGGCTTTGCGATCAGTCTGCCGTATTCGGCAAACGCCGCGTCGAGGTTTTCCAGGGTGACATCGGCCGGCGCCGCGACACCTGCAATCGCCGCAAAGCGTTTAGCCGCCATCTTGTCGAAAGCGAGGTTCGACGACGCCGAGCCGGACCCGGTGAAGGGAATGCCGCGCAGTTCGCACATCGCCTGCAATTCGCCGTTCTCGGCCCGGCCGCCATGCAGGCCGAGCACCAGCACGCGATCCTCGGACTTCGCCTTGTCGAGCGCGGCTTCAAGCGGCAGGCCGCGATTGCCGGGTTTGAAATCATCCTCGAACGGACGCGCGTGGCCGAGCAGCTTCTGCGACGCGACCTCATGCACGGTATCGGCAACGTCCCAGAACCAGAGATCGGCTTCGGGCAACGCCCGATGCAGCGCCTGGGCGCTTGCGACCGAGACCAGCCGCTCCTTGTTGGTGCCGCCAAAGAGAATGGTAATCCGCATCAGCCTTGCTGCCTCGCTACTTCGTCATTCCGGGGCGGTGCGAAGCATCGAACCCGGAATCTGCATCCCCCATATCACTTCGAGATTCTCAGGTGCGCAATTGCGCACCGTGGTTCGCGCTCGCGCGCCCCGGAATGACGACTAGACCGGAATCCCGATCCGCTTGATTTCCCAGTGTAGCTCGATTCCAGAATTCGCTTTAACCCGCTCGCGCACGGTTTCACCCAGCGTTTCAATATCATGCCCGGTGGCGTTACCGGTATTGATGAGGAAATTGCAGTGCATTTCCGAGACTTGCGCCCCGCCGACACGCAAGCCGCGGCAGCCGGCGGCGTCGATCAGTCTCCAGGCGCTGTTGCCGGGTCGGATTCTTGAAGGTCGATCCCCCCGTCTTTTCGCGAATCGGCTGAGCCGTTTCGCGATGGGTCTGTACCTCGTTCATCCGCGCGCGAATGGTCTCGGCGTCCGTGACGGCGCCGCGAAAACGCGCGGAAGTGAAAATGACCGAGGGATCGACGCCGCTGTTGCGATAGACGAACTTCATGTCGGCATTGCCGAAGACATGCCTGGTGCCGTCACGGTCGATGCCGACAGCCTCGATCAGTACATCCTTGGTCTCGCTGCCGTTGGCGCCGGCATTCATCCGCAGCGCGCCGCCGATGGTGCCGGGGATGCCGAAGAAGAATTCCATGCCGCCGATATTGGCCGCCGCCGCCGTCTCCGCCACGCGCTTGTCGAGCGCGGCCGTGCCCGCGCTGACGATATCGCCGGAAGCAGACGTCTCGCCGAACGCCCGCGGCGACAGGCGGATCACCACGCCCGCCATGCCGCCGTCGCGCACGATCAGGTTGGAGCCGACGCCGACGACATAGACCGGCCATTCCTTCGGCAGCGATTTGAGGAAATAGGCGAGATCGTCCTCATCCGCCGGCGTGAACAGCACCTGCGCCGGCCCGCCGACGCGAAACCACGTCAGCTCCGCCAGCGACTGGTTCGCCAGCAGCCGCCCGCGCAGTTGCGGCATGGCAGCTTTGAGGTCGGGCGTGATGTCGGGGAAGGTCACGGCTACCCCAGCGCCTGCAATTCGCCGGGCAGCGCGTAGGCCCATTGCGTGATGTTGCCGGCGCCGAGGCAGACGACGAGATCGCCCGGATGCGCAATTCCGTGAACGACTTTGGCCAGCTCCGCCGAACTCGGCAGCGGGATCACTTCGCGATGGCCATGCGTGCGCAGGCCGAGCACGAAATGGTCGCGGTCGATGCCTTCGATCGGCGCCTCGCCGGCCGGATAGACCTCGGCGACGATGACCGCGTCCGCATCATTGAAGCAGGTGCAGAATTCCTCGAACAGCGATTGCAGGCGGGTGAAGCGGTGCGGCTGCACCACGGCGACAACCTTGCCGCTGGTGGATTCACGCGCCGCTTTAAGAACGGCCGATATCTCGACCGGGTGATGGCCGTAATCGTCAATGATCGTGACGCCGTTCCATTCGCCGGTCCGGGTGAAGCGCCGCTTGACGCCGCCAAAGCCTGCGATCGCCTTGCGGATCGCCTCGTCGGAAATGCCGAGCTCATGCGCCACCGCGATCGCCGCCGTCGCATTCGACGCGTTATGCCGTCCCGGCATCGGCAGCATGAGGTCTGATATCTCGTGGGTGGCGTCGGTCTTGCGGTTGCGGAACACGACCTTGAATTTGGAGCCGCCGCCGGTCGGCGTCAGATCGACCAGCCGCACGTCGGCCTGCGGGTTCTCGCCATAGGTGATGATGCGGCGGTCCTCGATCCTGCCGACGATCGATTGAACGACGGGATGATCGATGCACATCACGGCAAAGCCGTAGAACGGCACGTTCTCGACGAAATTGCGGAAGGCGTCCTGCACCGCCTCGAACGTCTTGAAATGGTCGAGGTGCTCGGGGTCGACATTGGTGACGATGGCGACGTCCGTCGGCAATTTCAAAAACGTGCCGTCGCTCTCGTCGGCCTCGACCACCATCCAGTCGCCGGCTCCCAGCCGCGCATTGGTGCCGTAGGCGTTGATGATGCCGCCATTGATCACGGTCGGATCGAGATTGCCGCCATCGAGCAGGGCCGCGACCATCGAGGTGGTCGTGGTCTTGCCATGGGTGCCTGCAATCGCGACGCAGCTTTTCAGCCGCATCAGCTCGGCGAGCATTTCGGCCCGGCGCACCACCGGAATGCGCTGGGCGCGGGCCGCCATCAATTCGGGATTGTCGCGCTTGATCGCGGTCGAGACCACGACCACGTCGGCGCCATCGACATTCTCGGCCTTGTGGCCGACCGAGACCTTGACGCCCTTCTCGCGCAGCCGCGCGACATTGCCGCTTTCGGAGGCGTCCGAGCCCTGCACGGTGTAGCCGAGATTGACCAGCACCTCGGCGATGCCGCTCATGCCGATGCCGCCGATCCCGACGAAGTGAATGGGTCCGATCTCGCGCGGCAGTCTCATGAAGCATCCCTAATCGTCATCATCCGCCTTGTGCGCCATTGTGCACAGCAGCGGATGATCCAGTATTCCGCGAAGCCGAGGCTCAAATCAGGCGCCGCAGGGTACTGGATGCCCCGCTTTCGCGTGGCATGACAAGGGGCAATTTTGCACGCAACGGCCTAGATTCCGGCCACTTTCATCACCAGATCGGCCAGCCGTTCGGCGGCGTCGAGCCGGCCGACCTTGCGGGCGGCCGCGGCCATCGCGGTCAGCCGCGCCGGTTCGGCGGCAAGAGCGGAGATTTCCGCCGCCAGCCGGTCGGACGTGAATTCTCCTTGCGGAATCCGTAAAGCCCCGTCCACCTGGGCCAGCACGCCGGCATTGGCGAACTGGTCCTGGTCGATCGCGCCGGGCAGCGGCACCAGAATCGAGGGCCGGCCGATCGCGGCGAGTTCCGCCACCGTGCCGGCGCCGGAGCGCGAGATCACGAGATGGCTGGACGCCAGCCGCGCCGGCAGGTCGGTAAAGAACGGCGCGAGTTCGGCATTGATCCGGCGCCGCTCATAGATCGAGCGCACCCGCCCCATGTCTTCCTTGCGCACCTGCTGCGTCAGAACCAGGCGGCTCCACAGCATCGGCTCCAGCTTTTCGATGGCGCCCGGCACGATATCGCTCATGACCCGCGCGCCCTGGCTGCCGCCGACCACCAGCAGGCGCAGCGGCCCGTTCGGTTCGGGAGACGCAAACGGCACGGCGGCAGCGGTGAGGACCGCGGGGCGCATCGGCGTGCCGACGGTCACCGTCTTGCCCGCGAGATCGGGATCGCGATCGAGCACGCCCGGCAGCGAGGTGGCAATGGCGTTGACGCGGCGGGAGAGAAAGCGGTTGGCGCGGCCGAGCACGGCATTGGCGTCGTGAATGATGCCGGGCACGCCGAGCAGCCGTGCCGCGATCAGCGGCGGCAGCGTCGGATAGCCGCCGAAGCCGACCACGGCGGCAGGTTTCAGCCGCCGCACCAGCCTGGCAGCCACCAGCGTGCCGTAACCGAGCGTGTAAGCGGTGCGCGCCAGCGCCATCAGCGAGCGGCCGCGCACGGTCTCGCTCGGCACCACGTCGATATTATCCGGGGTGAACAGGCCGCTGTAGCGCAGCGCGCGGGCGTCGGTTGCAAGACGCACCCGCAGGCCGCGTTTGATGAGCTCGACGCCCAGCGCTTCGGCGGGAAACAGATGACCGCCGGTGCCGCCCGCGGCGAGTAGAATGAGAGGGCTTTGTCCATGATTTCAGATAGCCGACGCCGCGGCGCTAGTCACGCTCCATAGCGTTTTCAAGCAAAAGCCTGCCCGGACTTGACGCGGATACCGGTCGCATCAGACAACGCGTCAATGAGACCAGTGCGCGATCTGATCCATCATCGACGATACGGCTCAGGCGTAACCGCGCGACGACGCCGGCCGCGTTCATCGATTCCACCTCGGTGCGCGGACGCTGCCGTGTCAGCGCCAGCATCATGCCGACGCCATAGGCCAGCGAGATGATCGACGAGCCGCCATAGGAGATGAAGGGCAGCGTCATGCCCTTGGCCGGGATCAGTTGCAGATTGACCGCCATGTTGATGGCGGCCTGCACGCCGAACAGGATCGCAAGCCCCGACGCCGCAAAGCGCGCGAACATATCCTCGCTCGCATAGGCGCGCGTCAGCGTGCGGATCACGACGAAGGCAAACAGCGCCACCAGCGCCAGGCACAGGATGATGCCGAATTCTTCGGCGGCCACCGCGAACACGAAGTCGGTATGGCTGTCCGGCAGGCTGCGTTTTGCGATCCCCTCGCCGGGTCCGAGGCCGAACCAGCCGCCGTTCCAGAAGGCTTCCATCGCCATATCGACCTGGAACGTGTCGCCGGAGGCCGGGTTCATGAAGCGCCTGATGCGGCCCGCGACGTGCGGCACCAAAAGATACGCGCCGAACAATCCGGCCGCCGAGATGCCGGCAAGGCCGGCCACCCAGATCATCCGCATCCCCGCGATGAAGAACAGCGCGCCCCACACCATCAGGACCAGCATGGTCTGGCCGAAATCCGGTTCCATCACCAGCAGCGCCACCAGCGTCAGCAACAGCACGATCGCCATCGACGTCGCCGGCATTTCCGGCCGCTTGGTCGATTCCGCAAACAGCCATGCCGCCATCACCACGAAAGCGGGCTTTGCGGATTCGGAGGCCTGGATGTTGACGCCGAGCAGCGTGATCCAGCGCCGCGAGCCCTTCACCTCGGGCCCGAACGCCAGCGTCGCCACGATGAGGATGATGCTCGACAACAAAGACCAGCAGCGCGAGGCGGCGGATGTGCTTGGGCGACAGGAACGACACCCCGATCAGCACCATGCAAGGACGGCAACAGGAACAGCACGTGCCGGCCGAAGAAATGGAAGGGATCGAGCCCGATCCGCGTCGCCACCGGCGGGCTCGCCGCCAGCGACAGGATGACGCCGCCCAGCATCAGCGCCATGATCGCGCCGAGCAGCAGCTTATCCACGGTCCACCACCAGTCCGAAAACGGCGTGCGTTGGTCACGGGCGAGCATGGGCGTCCCCAAAATGGCAGAGGTAGCGCCCATTGGTGGCGCAGGATGGTTTATGGGGGGTTAATGGGGTGGGTAACTTTTGAGGGATCAGGCGACGCTGCGTAGGATGGGTGGAGCGAGCGATACCCATCAGCGATACCCATCAACTGCGTTTGGCGAAAGATGATGGGTTTCGCTGCGCTCTACCCATCCTACGGCCAAATTACTTTATTCTTGTCTCGGCCGCGATCAACTCTTTACCTTCCGCGGTCGTGATCGTCAGCCGCACCTGTTCGCCGCTGCCGCCGGCGGGAATCGTCGCGGAAATGCGATTTCCGTTTTTCGGGTCGGCTGTCACGGCGTCGTTGAACAATATCGCATCGCCGCGTTTCAACGTTACGCGCAACGGCGTGGCCGGTTCGATACTGAAGAACTGAAGATTCACGCCCGCATGCCGCGGCCGAAAAATTGATCAGGATATTCTCGTTCGCATCGGTCACGTTGCTCATCCCGACGGTCGGGCTGTAGGTCTCCGGGATCAGACACTTCCCCCCGCGCGGGAAGTTTTGCGCGGTGAAAAAACTGGTCCGACACGCCCGCCCACAATTCGACGTAAGGCCGCGCTTCGTTCGGGTCCTTGCGCGCGTCGGTTTCGTTCGTGAACGACGGAAATCCCCACGTCCACATCTTCAGGCCCGGCGTGACCGTATTGTCGGCGATGCGGATGATCCCCTCTTCGTTGTCGTGGTTGATCACACCCCAGAAATTCCCGCCCTGCATATCGGGCGCCGCGTAGGCGATGCCCATCGTCGGCCAGTTCCTGAAGTGGCGCAGTTTTTCGAAACGGCTCCTGCCCGCGCCTGCGCTCTCGTCGCCGTCGGACAGATTGGCGGACCAGCCGGGCGTGCTGTAGGCTTTGATCGGCGCAATGATTTCGGCGCCGCCGGTCGCCTTGGGATTGTTCGGGTCCGATCCCGGCGCCAGCGTCGTGCACGTCCAGTACTCGTAATCGGCCGCCTTATCGTGCGGATTTTTCAGCACCACACGGGCATCGAGCGCGGCGCGATCGGCTTTCAGCGTGACATAGTAGGTCGCTTCGATACCCGTCGAACCCTTGAGGAACTGCTTCGGTGCCGCGGCAAACGCAAAATCATCCTTGAGCGACATCGACACCGTCACTTCAAAGGCACTCTCCTTCACCACCTTGAACTCCCACGGCTTCAGCCACGTCTTGCCGTGCTCGGCATCCGGGAACGTCGGGAAGATGCCGCCATACACCATCAGCCAGTCGTAATAAAAGACGCCGGCCGTCATCCCGTAAGGCACACCAACTTCGGTACGATAAAGTTGTTCGTGGCCGGTCGGCTTGTAGATGATGGAAAGAATGCGCCCGCCGAATTCGGGGACGAGCGTTACCTTCAGATAACGATTCTCGAGCACATGGGTCTTGAACGTACGATCGACAATGGTCTTCTTGTCGAGCGACCCGCTGACGAACCCGTTCTCCGCAGAGGTCGCGTATTTGACGGTGCTCCACGAAATCGTCGACTCGGTGAGAGACACGCCGTCGGACGCCCGCGCAGCCGCACCTGCGACGGCATGAAGCGCAAGGGCCGCCGAAAGGATCGCAACCGCGAAACGAACACGTGAGGGAGCATGAATTGCCATTTGCGACGCCCTCCAATCAGCAGGAGCTCTCCTACGTCGCATTCATCGAACCGGAAGCAATCCGTTCAAAAGGCGTACCTCGGGCACGTCGGAAACCCGGTCCCGGGCAGTCCGAAGCAAGTCCTGATCGGCTTTGGGAAGAGACGGCAGATCACCGTCCTTGAAGAAACCCAGGGCCTTGAGAGGAAGCGCGGGATCTCTTCGGTAGTTCGTGGCGAATGTCCCCAAAGCCTTTTCCAGTGAAACGCCAGCCGACAACATCGCCGAGATGTCGCGATAATCCTTGGCTTCAGCCCGGTCCAAAATCGCCTTCAGCTTGGTGGCAAGCAAGTCCTCCAGCGAAGCAACCAGAAGCACCCGATCCCTCGTTCGGAGCGGATCATTGATCCGCCCCAGCGCGAGGCCCCCGAAGAAGGATACCTTGACCGGGCCGGATGGCATCGACACGCCCATGACAAGGGTATTTTCGTCTTCCTGGATAGTCCGCGCATTCCGGACAAACTGAAAGCTTGCCTCGATACGCGCTTTCTCCAACGGCTCGGCCTTGAAGAAATCGAAATCGATCGAGACGCGATGACCCAGATGGAGTGCAACGGCGGTGCCACCATACAATACGAAGGACAGATCAGGCGCGGGAGCAAGCTGGGGCCAGATCTCCTTTTGAGCCGATGGAAGGATTTCGATCCGGGGATCAAACAGGTCCGGCATGGAACGATCTCACCGGAGCTGCATCGGGTATCGAGCGGCCGGTGGCTCGCATCAAGCGGCCGCGCCAAAACTCCCACGAGCGCTCGTCAATCCATCCCGGCTCGGCCTGAAGCATCGTCTCGGCAAGCCGATCGTAGCCAAGCATTTGCTCCAATCGCCGCACCTCCTCGAAACCTGCCATGCTCATCGCCTGGGCCAGGATTTTGGTGTCTGACCGGGGCCGCGAGCCGACAGGCTCCCACCAGAAAAACTTCCTCTCCAGTTCGGACAAGAATCCCTTGGGGAGGCCACTGGTCAGTGAAGTTTCCATGGCAATAAACTTAGCATGAGCGGTCAAGTTAGGCCAGCACGTGTAGGATGGGTAGAGCGAAGCGATACCCATCAATTGCGATGCCGAGATGATGGGTTTCGCTGCGCTCTACCCATCCTCACACCACCGGCTTGACACCCGGCAGCGCCGTCACCAGATCGCGGAACTTGGCGCCGCGGATTTCGAAATTGCGGTACTGGTCGAACGAGGCGCAGGCCGGCGACAGCAGCACGACCGGATCGGCGAGCCCCGAGGCTTCCGCATCGCGCGCGGCATTGGCCACGGCGACATCGAGCGTTTCGCGAAATCTCGTGCGGCACGCGCTCGCCGAGCGTGCCGGCAAACTCCTGCGCGGCTTCGCCGATCAGATAGGCTTTGCGGATGCGCGGGAAATATTCGGTCAGGCCGGTGATGCCGCCGAGTTTCGGCTTGCCGCCGGCGATCCAGAAGATATCGCCAAAGGACGACAGCGCATGCGCGGCGGCATCGGCATTGGTGCCCTTGGAGTCGTTGACGAACAGCACGTTGCCGCGGCGGCCGACCTGCTCCATGCGGTGCGCGAGCCCCGGAAAGCTGCGCAGGCCGTTTTGCAAGTGTCGGTCGAGATGCCCATCGCCAGCGCGCAGGCCGAGGCGCAGGCCGCATTCTGCGCATTGTGCAGGCCGCGCAGCGAACCGATGCCGCCGAGCCTTGCGATCTCGCTGCGCGCGCCGCCGGAGGCCGCACGATGGTTTCGCGCTCGACATAGACGCCGTCGGGCAGCGGGTTCTTCACGGAGATCCGCACCACGCGCTTGCCGGCCTGATCGAGCCGGTCGGCGATGTTGCGGCACCAGCCGTCATCGACGCCGACGATGGACGTGCCCTGCGGCTGCACGCCGGCGACCAGCCGCGCCTTCACGGCGGCATAATGCTCCAGCGTGCCGTGGCGGTCGATATGGTCTTCGCTGACATTGAGCAGAATGCCGACCGACGGATCGAGCGAGGGCGCCAGATCGATCTGGTAGGACGACATCTCGACCACATGCACGCGCCCCATCCGCGGCGGCTCCAGCGAAAGGATCGCGGTGCCGATATTGCCGCCCATCTGGGTGTCGTAGCCGGCCACCTTCATCAGATGCGCGATCAGCGCCGTCGTGGTCGACTTGCCGTTGGTGCCGGTGATGGCGACGAACGGCGCGTCCGGCGCATGGCGGCGGCGCTCGCGGCAGAACAATTCGATGTCGCCGATCACCTCACAGCCGGCCTGCCGCGCCATCAGCACCGACCAATGCGGCGCCGGATGCGTCAGCGGCGCGCCGGGGGTCAGGATCAGCGCCGCGAAATTCGTCCACGACACCGTGCGCAGATCGGCGGTGATGAAGCCGGCCTGCGCCGCCTTGGCGACATTGTCGGCAGCTGTCGTCGCCGGCGATCACTTCGGCGCCGCCCGCCTTCAGCGCGTGGCAGCTCGCAAGGCCCGAGCCGCCGAGGCCGAACACGGCGACCGTCTTGCCCGCAAAGGAGGTGACGGGGATCATCGCGCGCGGCTCACCGCAGCTTCAGCGTGGAGAGGCCGGCCAGCGCCAGCATCACCGAGATGATCCAGAACCGGATCACGATCTGCGGCTCGGTCCAGCCCTTCTGCTCGAAATGATGATGCAGCGGCGCCATCCGGAACACGCGTTTTCCGGTCAGCTTGAACGAGGCCACCTGCACGATCACGGAGACCGCTTCCAGCACGAACAGGCCGCCGATCACGGCCAGCACGATCTCATGCTTGACCGCGACCGCGGTCGCGCCCAGCATGCCGCCGAGCGCGAGCGAGCCGGTGTCGCCCATGAAGATCGAGGCCGGCGGCGCGTTGAACCAGAGGAATCCGAGTCCGGCGCCGAGCACCGCGCCGCACAGCACCGCGAGTTCGCCGGTGCCGGCGACATATCTGATCTGCAGATAGTCGGAGAACACCGCGTTGCCGGTCAGATAGGCGATCATGCCGAAGCTTGCGGCGGCGATCATGACCGGCACGATCGCAAGCCCGTCGAGGCCGTCGGTCAGATTCACCGCATTGCCGGCGCCGACGATGACGAACGCGCCGAAGATCACGAAGAACCAGCCGAAATTGATCACCACGTCCTTCAGGAAGGGGATCGCAAGCGAGGTCGAGGTCGCGTCGCGGCCGAGCCGCACCAGCGCGTAGCAGGCCACGAGCGCAATCACCGCCTCGATCAACAGCCGCAGCTTGCCGGCGAACCCGCTATGGCTCTGTTTGGTCACCTTCAGATAGTCGTCGTAGAATCCGACGAAGCCGAAGCCGAGCGTCACCGCCAGCACGATCCAGACATAGGGATTGAGCGGATTGGCCCACAGCAGCGTCGAGACCACGAGGCCCGACAGGATCATCAGCCCGCCCATCGTCGGCGTGCCCTTCTTGGAGATCAGATGCGATTGCGGGCCGTCGGTGCGGATCGGCTGGCCCTTGCCCTGCCGCAGCCGCAGATGATCGATGATCCAGGGCCCGAACAGGAACACGAACAGCGCGCCCGTCACCATCGCCCCGCCGGTGCGGAAGGTGATGTAGCGAAACACGTTGAAGGCGCCGCGGAAGATGCCAAAACCGGGAACGGTGTTGGAAAGCTCGATCAGCCAGTAAAACATTCAATAGGCCCTATCACGCGGCTTGGTTGCGCCGTCTTTGGCGGGAAGCGCTCCGGGAACGCCTTCGTTCCGGCAAACGCCTTGATAATCGTTTTCATCCTCAAACCAAGCAAATCTTGGTCATCGCACGGGGTATTGACGAATCGCGTCTCGCCGAAACAACAGCCGTCAAGTGCGGCCAGTTTACGCCTTTGCCTGCAAGGCGGCCAGCAGCCTGGGCACAAACTTGTTCACCCAGAACATCTTTTTGCTGCCCTTGACGACCACCACGTCCCCGTCCCGCAGCAATGCGGCGATTTCCTGGGGATCGAGCGTGGCCGGGTCTTCATGCCAGCCGAGCGCCCGCTCCGCCGGCACGAGATCGTATAAATGGCGCATCAGCGGGCCGACGCAGTAGATGCCGTCGATGCCCGGCAGGTCGCCGGCGAGTTGCTCGTGATAGGCGGGCGCATCCGCGCCCAGTTCCAGCATGTCGCCGAGAATGGCGATGCGCCGGCCGGCCTTCACCGGCCGCGCCTTCAGGCTGCCGAGCGCGGCGACCATGCTGGCCGGGTTGCCGTTGAAACTGTCGTCGATCACGGTGACGCCATGGGCCGCCTGCTCGACGCCGCGGCCGGTCATGATGCCGACATGGTCGAGCTCTTTGGCCAGCGCCGCGGGTTCGAGCCCGGCGGCATGGATGGACGCCAGCGCGGCAAGCGCGTTCTGCAGGCGATGCGGCGCACCGGGCGTCAGGCTGAATTCGATTGGCTTGCCGTTCACATCAGCGGCGACGTCCCAGCTCTCGCCCTCGGCCGCATGCTGCAGCTCCCGGACCTCGGACGCTTCGCCGAAGCGGACGACCTTGCCGTTCCATTCCGGCGCCTCGACATCGTCAGGCAGCACCAGCACGCCGTCCTTGGCAGACCTTGCGCGATGCTCACCTTCTCGCGCCGGATCGCTTCCAGGCTGCCGAGCTTTTCCAGATGCACCGGCTGCACGTTCACGACCAGCGCGACCGTCGGCTGGGTCAATTCGCTGAGCCGCGCGATCTCGCCGATCTGGTTCATGCCCATTTCGACGACCCACACGCTCGCCTTGGGGCTGGCATTGCACAGCGTCAGCGGCACGCCCCAGAAATTGTTGAAACTGCTCGGGCTGGCATAGGCGGCAGGATAGGCGGCGAGGAATTCCTTGGTGCTGGTCTTGCCGGCGCTGCCGGTCAGGCCGATCACCGGGCCGTTGAACCGCGCCCGCGCGGCGCGCGCCAACGTCCACAGGCCATCGATCAGCGTGTCCTTGACGATCAACTGCGGAACGCTGACGCCGTCGATCCGATGCGGCACGATCATCGCCACCGCGCCGGCGGCTTGCGCCTTGTCGGCAAAATCCCAGCCGTCGCGCGCGCTGGCGAAACTGGAGATGAAGCCGCCGCTCGGCGTGCCGCTCAACGCCACGAACAGGCAGCCGGGTTTCACCAGCCGGCTGTCCTGCGTGACGAAATCGATCGGCGTATCGGGAAATTCGCCTGGCAGCCCCAGCGCGCGCGCGACTTCGGCAATGGTCCACAATGGCGTCGCGCTCATGCCACCCTCGCTGCGAGCGCGGCGGCCACCGCCTCGTGATCGCTGAACGGCAAGACCTTGTCGCCGACGATCTGGCCGGTCTCGTGCCCCTTGCCGGCGATCAAGCAGCGCATCGCCGGGCTGCAGCGCCGCTATCCCTGCCCTGATCGCCTCGGCGCGATCGCCGATGTCGCTGGCGCCCTTCGCCGCCGCCAGAATGGCGGCGCGGATCGTTGCCGGATTTTCGCTGCGCGGATTGTCGTCGGTGACGATGACATGATCGGCATTCTCGGCGGCAATCGCGCCCATGATCGGGCGCTTGCCGGCGTCGCGGTCGCCGCCGGCGCCGAAGATGACGACGAGCTTGCGTTTCGCGTAAGGCCGCAGCGCCTGCAGCGCCTTCGCCAGCGCGTCCGGCTTGTGCGCGTAATCGACGAAGATCGGCGCGCCATTATGTTCGCCGACCCGCTCCAGCCGCCCCTTGGCGCCTTCGAGATGTTCGAGCGCAGCGAACACCTCGCCCGGTTCGCTGCCGGTGCCGATCGCGAGGCCTGCGGCGACCAGCGCGTTCTCGATCTGGAATTCGCCGACCAGCGGCAGCTTGATCGCGTGCTTGCGCCCGCGATGTTCGAGCGTGAGCTTTTGCGCAAAGCCTTCGACCGCGGCATCGACAAGACGAATGCCCTCGCCTGCGCCGTCCGCGTTGCGGCCGACGGCGATGATCCGCAAGCCTCGCGCTCGCGCCGCGTCGATCACCTCTTGCGAGCAATCATGATCGGCCGAGATCACCGCCGCGCCGTCAGGCGCGACGAGATCGCGGAACAGCCGCAGCTTGGCGGCGAGGTAATGCGCCTCGTCCGGATGGTAGTCCATGTGATCGCGCGTGAGATTGGTAAAACCGCCGGCGGCGATGCGCACGCCGTCGAGCCTGAACTGGTCGAGCCCGTGCGAGGACGCCTCGAAGGCCAGATGCGTGACGCCGTCGCCCGTGATCTCGTCGAGCTGCCTGTGCAGCGCGATCGGGTCCGGCGTCGTCAGCGAGCCATACACCGTGCGCTTCGGCGAAACGAGACCGATGGTGCCGATGCTGGCGGAAGCGTGGCCGAGCCGTTCCCAGATCTGGCGCGTGAACGCGGCGACCGAGGTCTTGCCGCTGGTGCCGGTCACCGCCGCAATCGTTGCGGGTTGGCGCGGATAAAATCGCGCCGCCGCCAGCGCCAGCGCGCGGCGCGGATTTGGCGTGACGACAAACGGCACGCGGAGGCCGCCGGCCGGCGCATGGTCTCCGGCTACCGCAACCGCGCCCGCCTGCATCGCCGCATCGACGAAGCGCGAGCCGTCGGTCTTGCTGCCTGCGAGGCAAAGAACAGGTCGCCCGGCTTCACCGCGCGGCTGTCGACGCTAAGGCCTTTCACATCGACAGCTTCCGCCTGCGGCTCGATCGCAGCGTCATCGCTGAAGAGGTCGCGAAGTTTCATCGTGTTCCAGTCCGGCCGGCGCAGTGAGGCGCGCGTGATATTACGCCTTACTGGGTTGTCCTCGATGCCGCAAGAATAAGGCGGTCGGACGGCGGCAGATCGAAGCGCGGTTCGATGCCCAGAAGCGGCCCGATGCGGGCAATCACCTTGCCGCCGGTCGGCACCGCGTTCCAGCCCGAGGTGATGAAGCCATGGGTTTCCGGCAGCGCCTTCGGCTCATCCAGCATGACCAGCAACTGATACTGCGGATTATCGGCCGGAATGATCGCCGTGAAGGAGTTGAGCACCTGCTTCTTGGAATAGCGGCCGTTGACGACCTTTTCCGAGGTGCCGGTCTTGCCGCCGATATAATAGCCCTTCACGTCGGCCTTCTTGGCGGTTCCGATCTCGGCGTTGAGCCGCATCAGATAGCGCATCTTGTCGGAGGTTTCGGTTCGCAGCACCTTCTTGGCCATGGCCCTCGCCTCCTCTTCCGACCGCTTGAGGAAGGTCGGGGGAATCAGGAGACCGCCATTGATGCAGGCGTTGATGCCCATCACCGCCTGCAGCGGCGCCACCGCGATGCCGTGACCGAAGGAGATCGTGATGGTGTTGAGCTCGCTCCAGCGCTTCGGCACGATCGGCGAGGCGCTTTCAGGCAGTTCGGTGCGCAAGCGGTCCATCTGGCCGAGCTTCTTCAGGAACGCCTTGTGCGCCTCGACGCCTTGCGCCAGCGCGATCTTGGCCGCGCCGACGTTCGAGGAGAAGGTGAACACTTCCGACAGCGTGATCGGGCGGCCGACCGGATGGGTGTCGTGAATGGTGAACTTGCCGAACTTCAGCGCCCCGCGCCCGTCATAGAGCGTGTTGAGGGTGGCCTTGCCGGAATCCAGCGCCATCGCCAGCGTCAGCGCCTTGAAGGTCGAGCCCATTTCGAACACGCCCGTGGTCAGGCGGTTGATGCGCTCGGGATCGTGCGCCTCTTTCGGATTGTTGGGATCGAAATCCGGCAGCGACACCAGGGCCACGATCTCGCCGGTCCGGACGTTGGAGACGAGGCCCGAAGCGGCCTTGGCCTTGTACTTCTCTTTCGCCTTCATCAGTTCGTCGCGCAGCGCGTGTTCGACGCGCAGGTCGATCGACAGTTCCACCGGCCGCTGCAGGCGATCGGTGGCAAAGCCGGCGCGGTGCAGATCGGCCAGACCGTTATTGTCCAGCCACTTCTCCATCCCGGCGATGCCCTGGTTGTCGATGTTGACGAGCCCGATCAGATGCGCGACCGCTGCACCGGTCGGATAAACCCGCTTGTTCTCGCGCAGGAAGCCGATGCCGGGAATGCCGAGCTTGTGGATGTCATGCTGCTGCTTTGGCGTGATCTCGCGCTTCAGCCACACAAAACCCTTGCGCGACGACAGGCGTGTGCGCGCCTCCGCCGTATCGAGGTCCGGCAGCGCCGCGGTCAGGAGTTCGATCGCTTCGTCCTTGTCGATGATCCGCCTGGGCTCGCCGAACAGGCTCGGCGCCTTGATGTCGGTGGCGAGCACCTCGCCGTTGCGGTCGACGATATCGGGCCGCGCGGTCGCAATCGCGTCCTGCGAGGCGGCGCGGCGCGCGCCGTGGCTGTCGGCGCCGACCGCGAACATCACCAGACGTCCGGCCAGCACCGCATAGATCGCCGCGAACAGCAGGATGGCCAGTCCTACCCGGGCCCGGGCCTTGGCGGCGCGATCGACGTTGCGCCCGTAGAGCAGGCTGCGGATCAGCCGCTGCCGCCACGGCTCCGCGGGCCTCCTGGTGTTGGTGAGCGCCCGGCCGGTCATCGCTGATCTCCTGGCGCCGGCACGGACCCGGTTGTGGGCGGTGCATCGGCGGCGGCCTCGATCGTGTTGATCATCGCGCCGATCGGATCGGGCGCACCGGGCCTTGCAAAGGCCGGCGGCCGTTCCGGCAAATTCTTCAACTGATCGTATTGCGTGGCGTTGAGCGGCTTCAGGCCGAGATGACGTTCGGCGAGCCCTTGCAGCCGCATCGGCGCATCGAGCTTGGCCCATTCCGCGCGCAGCGCCGCGATGGCGTCGCGCTGCTCGCGGATCTCGGCGTTCAGCCGCAGCACGCGCTCGACGCGCGACGTCGATTCCATCTTGATCCGGTAGACGTAGGCCGCCGCGAACACCAGCACGCCGATGACGAGGAAGTGGATGATCCGCATGGTCAGCCTCCCCTCATCACGTCGGCAAGAACGGGCCACGCCGGCAGGCGGTCCGGAGCGTGCGGCGGCGCCGCGGTGCGCTCGGCGGCGCGCAGTTTTGCGGAACGCGCGCGCGGATTGGCAGCCACTTCGGCTTCGCCTGGCGTCACGGGACGCTTGGTCAGAATCTGAAAACTCGGCGCGGCCTGCGCCAGCTCAGGCAAGTGCCGCGAACCGCCGCCGGTCTTTCCGCGCGCGTTGAAGAAATCCTTGACGATGCGGTCTTCCAGCGAATGAAACGACACGACCACCAGCCGGCCGCCGGGCTTCAGCACGCGCTCGGCTGCCACGAGCGCCAGATGCAGTTCGTCGAGTTCCGCGTTGACGAAGATTCTCAAGCCCTGGAACGTGCGCGTCGCCGGATGAATCTCGTTCGGCTTAGAGCGCACCACCTTGCCGACGATATCGGCCAGCGCTTGCGTGGTCGTGATCGGCGCTTCTTTCCGCGCCGCGACAATGGCGCGGGCGACGGCGCGGGAATGGCGCTCTTCGCCGAAGATATAGATGATGTTGGCGAGATCGGCTTCGGAGGCCTTCGCAACGACATCCGCCGCGGTCGGTCCGTCATGGCCCATCCGCATGTCGAGCGGACCGCCGAGCCGGAACGAAAAACCGCGCTCGGCCTGGTCGAGTTGCATCGAGGAAACGCCGACGTCCATCACGACGCCATCCACTCCGGCCATGCCTTGCGCCGCGCAGATGTCCGCAAGGTTGGAGAATCGGTCCTCGACCAGGGTCAGCCGGCCATCGGACTGCTCGACCAGATCGAATCCGCCGGTAACCGCCGACCGGTCGCGGTCGATGCCGATGACCTGGGTTCCCGCAACGCTGAGGATCGCGCGGCTGTAGCCGCCGGCGCCGAAGGTCGCGTCGACATAGACGCCACCGTCCCTGACATCGAGCATTTCGACCGCCTCGCGGCCGAGAACGGAGATATGGCGTGGCGCAGCCGGGCTCATGCGCCGTCCCCCGGCGTATTCCAGCCTGCAAAATGGAAGATGGACGCGAACGGGCCCATTGCGCCTCAAATCTCTGCGCTTCGCCGGGCTTTTCCGGCCAAAAAGCCGCGACTTGGCGCTATTGCCGTTTTTGGCCCGGTCCCGCGCCCCCTCATTTCCAGACGGAATTTGCTGGGTTGCCATGGCATTTCGAGCGCGAAAGAGGGCCTCGGCCGTCCCCAATCCGGTTCGGCTCTTCACCACTTAGTAACGGCATTTAGCGTTAAGAAAGCGTTGATGGTCGGCTACGGGTTTTGCGCGCTTTCTAGATACTGAAAAATGGTGATGCGCTCCGCACACAGTCGGTCAAAATACGAACTGGAACTCGGCCGCCGGATTGCGCGCGCACGAGGTAAATGAATAGTAAACGGCATTGCCGCTTAAGCCACGATGTTGCCGCTCTCCTGCCCGGTTTGGGTTGAAAAAATGGCTACTGGTTCGTTCGCATCTGCTGGTATTGATTCGAGGCGTCAACGCGCCCTTCCCGTTCCCAGGGCCAACGCCGACATGAAGACCTTTACCCCTGATTCCTCGATCGCATCCGACGTCATCCCGTCGCCGAACCATGGCGACCGCAACAACGGCCGCCTCGCGGACATGATCCTGCTGCACTACACCGGCATGCCGGATGTGGAAGGCGCGATCGCCCAGCTCTGCACCCCCGGCACCGACGTGTCTGCCCACTACATCGTGCTGGAAGACGGCCGCATCGTGCAATGCGTGCCGGAAGCCAAGCGCGCCTGGCACGCCGGCGTGTCCTTTTGGGCCGGCGAGGAAGACATCAATTCCTGCTCGATCGGGATCGAGATCATCAATCGCGGCCATGACTGGGGCTATCCGGATTTTCCGCTGCGCCAGATCGCCGCCGTGATCGCGCTGTGCCGCGGCATCATGCTCCGCCGCAAGGTTCCTTCGCATCGCGTGCTCGCGCATTCCGACGTTGCGCCTGCGCGCAAAAGGGATCCCGGCGAAAAATTTCCGTGGCATTCGCTGGCGAATTCCGGCGTCGGCCATTGGGTGCAGCCGGCGCCGATCGTGCGCGGCGAAACGCTCAAGCTCGGCAGCATCAGCGACGACGTCGCAGGTATGCAGGCGGCGCTTGCCAAATATGGCTACAAAATCCCGACCAACGGCAAGTTTGACGGCCCGACCATGGAAGTGGTCACCGCGTTTCAGCGCCACTTCCGTCCCGCCCGCGTCGATGGCATCGCCGATCACTCGACCATGAGCACGCTGCACGCGCTGCTGGCGAGTTTGCCCGCAGATGCGGCGACGACGGTGGTGGCGGCGAAGTAGTCGGCGTCCCGGCCGTCATTGCGAGCGCAGCGAAGCAATCCATCTTTCCGCACGCGCGGATAGATGGATTGCTTCGTCGCTTCGCTCCCTTGCACAAACGCTTCGCGTTTGTCGCAGGCAATGACGGAGAACTACTTGCGATCCATTTCCGCGATCCGTCGCGCATAGAACCGCCGCAGCGGCCCCAGTTGCGTCGCTTCCGTCGCCGCCTGATACGCCTCGCGCGCGGCGTCGCGCCGGCCTAACCTGCGCAACAGATCGGCGCGCACGGCCGGCAGCAGCTCATAACCCTTCAGTCCGCCGCGCGCCTCCAGCGCATCGATCAGGTCGAGCGCCCGCGCCGGGCCGTCGACCATCGACACCGCGGCGGCGTGGTTGAGTTCGATCACCGGCGACGGGCTGATCCGCAGCAGCACTTCATAGAGGCCGGCGATCTGCCGCCAATCGGTATCCGTGTAACTGGGCGCACGCGCATGCAGCGCGGCGATGGCCGCCTGCACCGCATAGGATTGCGGCCGGCCCGGCATCCGCAGCGCCTCTTCCACGAGAAGCAGGCCCTCCGAGATCTGCCCGCGATCCCACAGCGTGCGGTCCTGCTCTTCCAGCAGCACGATGTCGCCGCCTGCGGTCTCGCGGCCGGCGCGGCGTGAATCGTGCAGCAGCATCAGGGCCAGCAAACCCTTGATCTCGCCGCGTCCCGGCATCAGCGCGTCGAGCAGCCGCGCCAGCCGGATGGCTTCGCGCACCAGATCAGGCCGCATCAGGTCTTCGCCCGATGTCGCCGCATAGCCTTCGGTAAACACGAGATAGATCACGGCGAGCACGCCGCGCAGCCGCGGCTCCAGCGCGTCGCGCTCCGGCACCTCATAGGGAATGCCGGCGAGACGAATTTTCTGCTTGGCGCGCAGCAGGCGCTGCGCCATCGCGTCTTCGCTGGCGAGAAAGGCGCGCGCGACCTGCGCGGTCGTGAGGCCACAGACGGTGCGCAGCGTGAGCGCGACCTGCACCTCGGCGGCAAAGGACGGGTGGCAGCAAGTGAAGATCAGCCGCAGCATGTCATCGTCGAGCGCGCTGTCAGCGTCCTCGCATGGCGCGGATGCGTTGAGCAGGATCTCGCGCGTCAATTCCTGCTGCTTGCCGCGAAGCGCGACGTTGCGGCGAATGCGATCGATCGCCTTGTTGCGCCCGACATTGACCAGCCATGCCCGCGGATTGGACGGCAGGCCAGCATTGGACCAGCGCTCCAGCGCCACCGCGAATGCGTCCTGCAGCGCATCCTCGGCGAGATCAAAATCGCCGACGAGGCGGATCAGGGTCGCCAGCGCCCTGCCCGCCTCGTCGCGAAATATCTTTTCGACCTCAACCGGGGTCATGCAGGCACGTTGCCGTCAGTCATAAACCATGACCGGCCGCACCTCGATCGAACCCGACTTGGCGCAGGGAATGCGCGCGGCAATGCCGAGGGCTGTGTCGAGATCCTTGGCCTCGACCAGATAGTAGCCGCCGAGTTGCTCGCGCGTCTCCGCAAACGGACCATCCGTGGTCAGCATCTTGCCGTCGCGAACCCGCACCGTGGTCGCGGTCGTCGTCGGCTGCAAGCCGTCGCCGGCCTTGAAATGGCCGCTCTGAACGATGGACTGGGTGAATGCGCCGTAGTCGGCGGTCATTTGCTTCCGCTCGGCAGGGCCCATTTTGCCGATTTCGGCTTCGTTCCGATAGATCAACAGCAGATACTGCATCTCATTACTCCCTTTGATCGGCTGGATCGCCGACACCCAGTCGAACGGGGCTCCCGCAAGACGACATCGTCGGGCAAATTATTTTTCCGACGAGCGGCAATGATGAAGCCGGCCATCAAGACTGCCCGCCGGCCCCGGCGAGCCGCCGCTTCAATTCCCTGACCTCCTCGAAGCGCTTGGTCACATCGCGCATGACCGCCATCGTGCCCGTGGTCTCCTGCGTCCCGTCGCGCAGCAGCACGATGGTGAACTCGACCGAAATCCGCGCGCCCTCCTTGGTCAAGCCGGGTACCGACAACAGATCGCCGTGGCCATAGCGACTCGTTCCCGTCTCCATCGTGTGGCGAAATCCGCTCCAGTGCCGCGCGCGCAGGTTTTCCGGAATGATCAGGTCGAGCGACTGGCCGACCGCCTCCCCGGCCGTGAAGCCGAAGATCCGCTCCGCGCCGGGATTCCAGAACGTGATGCGTCCGTCGCGATCGGTGGCGATGATCGCGTCGGAGGCGCTGTGCAGCAGGGCTTCACCAAGACCGGCAGGAATGTTCATCGTGCGCATCTGCTCATCGTCCTCAGCCATTGGCATCAAATGCCGCTGCTTCGCAGATGTCAAAATAACGTCCGACGGAACCCGATTAACCATCGCGGTCCCTTGACGCGGCGTGCTGGAGCCCGCATGCGTAGAGCGTCAGTCGGCCGGACGGCCGCTCCCGCTATGGTCGAAAGGCTGCGGGGGAGGAAAGTCCGGGCTCCATCGACATACGGTGCCGGATAACGTCCGGCGGGGGCAACCCCAGGGAAAGTGCCACAGAGAACGAACCGCTCCGTCTCCGGACGGAGCAAGGGTGAAAAGGTGCGGTAAGAGCGCACCGCGTATCCGGCAACGGAAACGGCATGGCAAACCACACCGGGAGCAAAACCGAATAGGGACGGCAACGCGGGTCCGTTCGCGAAAGCGATAACACCGCAGGGCGATGTCAGGCTCGCCGTCCGGGTAGGTTGCTCGAGGCCATGTGCAAACATGGTCCCAGAGGAATGGCCGTCACGTACCACTTGCGCAAGTGAGTGGTGCCCTACAGAACCCGGCTTACAGGCTGGCTGATATCTTCTGCGAAAGCGTTTTCGAAGAAAACGCGTCTTGCTGAGAATGAGGGGTTCGGCGTAACGCGCCGGACCCCTCGCCATTTCACCAACGCAACCCGTAGCCCGGATAGAGCCAACGGGTCGCGCGAATGCGCGCCCGATGACAGGCTCCGCGTAATCCGGGGCGACTGTTAGTTGCTGGCGGGCCGATCCCGGATTGCGCTGCGCTCCATCCGGACTACGCGTTCGCGCGACGATCTCAGTCGCGCCCGGCCTCCGCGATCGCCTGCGCCAGCCGCGCCGGGTTGCTGAAGAACATCTCGTGACTGCCGTCGCATTCGACCAGCCGGAACAGCCCCAGCCGTTCCGACAACCGCGGATGCCATGGCATGCTGTGCGGCAGGGCGATGTCCTGCCGGCAATTGACATAGGATTTGCCGACCGGCAGCTCCGCCAACGCATGCTTCAGCGTGATCTTGTCGGTGAACGTCTTGTACGGATGCAGATTGAGTTTGGCGAAGGCGGACTTCGCCAGTTCGAGGTCGGCGTCGTTGATGAAGGCATCGCGCCAGATTTCGAACGGCAGCATCACGGCGCCCTTGTTGGCGGCGGCCACCGCGTCGAACAGGCCGACATAATGCGGCGGCACCATGTCGTTGAGGCACTGCCCGTCCAGCGGAACGAAGGCGTTGACATAGACGAGCCGCTTGATCCGGTCAGTCAGCCGGTCGGCAACGCCCGAAATCACCATGCCTCCATAGGAGTGGCCGACCAGGCGGATCTCGCGCAGATTGTTCGCTTCGATGTAGGCAACAATCGACGAGATCGCCTGCTCGAGGCCAATCTTCTCGCGATCGTCGTCCTTGTTGTTGCCGGCCACCGTCGGGCAATGCACGACATGGCCGCTCTTTCGCAGATGTCCGGCCACCGCTTCCATCTCGGCGCCGGTGTGCCACGCGCCGTGAACCAGAACATAAGTGTCTGCCATTCCCGTCTCCCCTCGATTTCGGAAAATCAAACCTTGATAGAGACGGCGTCTCGCGCGGATGGCCGGATTCGGCCAGCGTCATCGCCGGATTGCGCCAAGAGGGGCTACAACACTGCGTCAGCGCTGCCGCCGGAACGCGCCCGGGGTCATGCCGAGAAACTTGCGGCATTGACGGATGAAGTGGGAGGGATCGGACAGGCCGACCCGCAGCCCGATCCCGCCGACGCTGATGCGATCGAACCGCGGCTCGCTCAGCATCCGGCGCGCCGCCGCCATCCGGCAATCGTTGAGCAAGCCGCTGAACGTCAGGCCCGCTTTGTTGAGGCAGCGGTGCAGGGTCCGCTCCGAGACACGCAAATCCTCCGCGACCGCCACAGCCGTCAGTCCCGGCTCGGCGTAGCGCAGCCTTATGGCACGGCCGATCTGGTCCAAGAGCTTCGCGGCATCGCGCTGCTCGGCGGGCGAGGCCGGAATCTCGCTGCCGAACCCAAGCGCCAGCAGCGCGCCGAGCTGGTCGGTCAGCACCCGCGCCGGCAGCGGCTGGTCCGTGGCGAGTTCAGGCGTTAGCTGGCAGGCAAATGCGCTGAGCGCCGCGCCCCAGCCGGCGCGACCGTCGATGCGCTGCCCGATGCGCCGCTCGGGATCTGATATCCACGATTCGACCCAGTGGATCGGCAGCTCCAGCGACAGCGTGTCCGCGTTCACCGCAAAGTTGAATTCATAGCAGCGCCGGGAATCCAGCAGGACGAGATCCATGGGGCGCATCCGCGACGCGTGACCGTTCTGCATGACCGTCCAGTCGTTGTCGGTCTTGCACAGCAGGTAATAGTAGTTGGCGGTGCTGCGCGCGACGCTGGCTTTGCGGCGGTAGACGTGCTGCGCCGATCCCTGCACGCGGTTGATGCCGATGGTGTCGAGTTGCCCGCGCTGAACCGAGCAATCGAAGCCCGAGCGGACCTGCGTCGTGATGTCCATTTCGAGAAAGCATTCGCAGACGGCGCCGATCCAATAATCCAGGCGCCGTTCCGGCTCGACCGAGCCAGTCGACCACGTCTCGATGCCTGCCGTCGTTCTGGCCGTCATGGCCCTGCCCTCCGCGATCGACGTCGACCACCGGTTCGCCAGCTTGTTGGGCGGATGGCGGAGAGTCAATCCGTATGCGAGGCCGCCGTCGTAGCCCGGATGGAGCGCAGCGCAATCCGGGGGCCGACGTTCGTTCCGGGCGCGGTAATCAAATATGGGACGAGCCTTTGGCAGAGACCCCGGATTTCGCTGCGCTCTATCCGGGCTACGCAGCTACGCGGCGATCTTTTGCAGCAACGCCATCAGCGCTTCCGGCGCAGTGACGTTCGGCGAATGGCTGGCGTCGATCTCGTAATAGCTCCAGGCAGGATCGCCCTTCGTCATTCTGGCGAACGGCCCGAACGTATCGGCCGGCGTGATGCGGGTGGCGTAGATGTAGCTGCGCGGCAGGGTCAGCGAGCCCGCCCTGCAGCTTGAGCCTGGTCTCGAAGCATTTGATCGGCATGTCGACGCGACGCGCGTTGAGCCATTCGACGTCGGCGGGCGAGGTATCCGGCGGCGTCGGGTTCGGCGGCACGCGCCAGCCGTCGCCGGTCTTCGCCAGCTCCTGCATCCGCGCCCGCGCGACCTCGTTCAGATCGAGCAGCGACTGGCCGTCCTGCGGCACGAAGGCGTCGACATAGATCAGTTGCCTGACCTTGTCGCGGGCGCGGTCGGCGACGCCGGTCGCGACCATGCCGCCATAGCTGTGGCCGATCAGCACGATGTCGCGCAGATCCTCGTACTTGATGACATTCAGCATGTCCTCGATATGCGCGTCGAGATCGATTCCCGGATGCGCCAGATGCGCGCGCTCGCCAAGGCCGGTGTAGGTCGGCGTGATCAGGCGATGCCCGGCCGCCTGCATCAGCGGGTGCATCTTCTTCCACGCCCAGCCCGCGGACCAGGCGCCGTGACAGACGAGGAAGGTTTTCGAGGGAGTTGCGCTCATCGGGCCGTTTCCATCAGGTTATTGTTGAAGGCTTCAATTGCGATAGTACCTGTCCGCGCTGTCGTGTAAACGTCGCCGCAATGATCAAGAAAAAGAGACTGTGATGGACTTGGCCACCTACGCGATCCTGCTTGCCGGCGCACTCGCCGGTGGCTTCGTCTCCGGTCTCGCCGGCTTCGGCACGGCGCTGATGGCGCTGGGGATCTGGCTCTACATCCTGCCGCCGGCGGTTGCCGTGCCGCTGGTGCTGATCTGTTCGGTCAGCTCGCAGATCTCGACATTGCCGTCGATGTGGAAGCTGCTCGACTTCAGGCTGGCCTTGCCGTTCGTGGCCGGCGGACTTGCTCGGCATGCCGATCGGGGCGCTCCTGGTCGCGCGCGCCGATCCGCAAACCTTCAAGCTCAGCGTCGGCGTGATGCTGCTGGTGTTTCCGACCGCGCTCTATTTCATCCGCAAGCCGATGGCCTTTCGTTTCGGCGGCCGCATCGCCGACGCCTGCGTCGGATTTGCCGGCGGCATTCTCGGCGGCCTTGCCGGGCTGTCGGGCCCGCTTCCGACCCTGTGGGCCAGCATCCGCGGCTGGACCAAGGATCAGCGCCGCGGCGTTTTCCAGATCTTCAACGGCACCGTGCTCGGCGCCGCGCTGATCCTGCAGAGCGCCACCGGTTTCGTGAAGCTGAACGTCTTCTGCTGGCGCTGCTTGGCGATGCCCGGCACGCTGATCGGCGCCCGCCTCGGCATGCGCACCTACCACGCCCTCAACGACCGAAACTTCTACGACGTCGTGCTGGCGCTGCTGTTTCTGTCGGCGCTCGGATTGGTGTGGAGCAGCATTGCTCCGAGATAGCGGCGCATGGCCGCCATGTGCTCCGAGTAGATTGCTGTACGCTGACCTGCAAAGCAGCTAACCAATCGCGTCATGACTTCCCTTGCGTCACGCGAGCGTCTCGGTCTGCTGCTGGGCTTCATCGGCATGGTGATCTTCGGCGGCACGCTGCCGGCGACGCGGATCGCGGTCGCGGAAATCGATCCGATTGCACTGACCTCGCTGCGCACCGTGATCGCCGGGCTGTGCTCGCTGGTGCTCCTCCTTGTGTTGCGCCGCAAGCTGCCGCCCCGCGCGCTGTGGCCGCAACTCGTGATCGCCATGATCTGCGTCGCCATCCTGTTTCCGCTCCTGATGTCGCTCGGGATGCAGCGGGTCGACGCCTCGCATGGCGGCGTGGTGCTGGGCGTGTTGCCGATCGCAACCGCACTGGTCGCCGTCGCCATCACCCATGAGCGGCCGAGGCCGCTGTTCTGGATCGCTTCCGTCGCCGGCGCCGCGCTGGTGATCATGTTTGCCTTGCGCCAGGGCGGCGGTGCGCTCGCGGCCGGTGACCTGTTTCTGTTCGCCTCCGTCGCTGTGGCCGCGATCGGCTATGCGTTCTCCGGCCGGCTCACGTCACAGATGCCGGGCTGGGAGGTGATCAGCTGGGTGCTGGTCATCGCACTGCCGCTCTCGATTCCCGCGGCCGCGCTGACCATGCCTGCCGACATCAGCCACATCGCGCTGAAGCCTTGGCTCGGGCTGCTCTATGTCGCGCTGTTCTCGCAATGGATCGGGTTCTTCGCATGGAACGCGGGGATGGCGATGGGCGGCATCGCGCGGGTATCGCAGATCCAGTTGCTGCAGCCCTTCGTCACCTTTGCGCTCGCGGCGTTCTTCAACGACGAAACCATCACGCTGCAGATCCTGCTGTTCGCCGCCGCCGTCGTGGTGACGGTCGCGATCTCGACGCGCACGCGCGCCAAGGCCGCGCCGGCACCATCGAAGCAGGATCGCGAGCCGCCTCAGTTGGCGGCGTCCTGATCGATCAGCTTCGGGTGATCGGCCACCAATTCTGCCCGCGTCTTTTCCGACTGGATGGCGCGAAGCAGGACCCTCGCGGTTTTCAGATGATCCACCTGCACGCACAGCTTGATGATCTGGCTCACTGAAACGTCACGCATCGAATCGTCGGAGATTTGCATCGCTATTTCGAGCGCGCGCTTGATGGCGGCCTGGTATCGCTCGGCATCGGCGGCGTGCTTCTTCTCGGCATCGCGCCCGCCGGCCGCCGCCAGCCTTTCCGCAATGGTCCCGGCGGAAGCGCAAATATCGCGGATCTTGTGGGCCGCACCGATATCGCCCAACGGTTGATCATCGGCAACTTCCCAGACTCCGGCTGCTTTCCTTGAAACCAGCGCATCGCGCAAGTCCTCTCGATGCGGAAGCATATTCCGACACCGAGCAGGACTGCAAGAACGCACCTCACTCCGCCGCCGAGATGCGGCCGAACTCGGTCGCCTGCAGTTCGAACAGCCCGCGATAGACGCCGCCCGGACGCGCCGTCAGTGCGGCATGGGTACCCTGCTCGACGATCTCGCCGCGATCGAACACCAGGATGCGGTCGAGGCTGCGCACCGTCGACAGCCGGTGCGCAATCACGATCGAGGTGCGCCCTTTCATCAGCCGCTCCATCGCCTGCTGGATCAGGCCTTCCGATTCCGAATCGAGGCTCGAGGTCGCCTCGTCCAGGATCAGCACCGGCGCGTCCGCCAGGAACGCGCGCGCCAGCGCGACGCGCTGCCGCTCGCCGCCCGACAGCTTGACGCCGCGTTCGCCGACCAGCGTGCCGTAGCCCTTCGGCAGCCGCAGGATGAAGTCATGCGCGTTGGCGAGCCGCGCCGCCTGCTCGATCGCCGCCATGCTGGCGCCCGGCCGGCCATAGGCGATGTTCTCGGCCAGCGTGCGGTGAAACAGGATCGGGTCCTGCTGCACGATCGCGATCTGGCTGCGCAGCGAATGCTGCGTCGCTCTCGCGATGTCCTGACCGTCGATCAGGATCTTGCCGCCACTGACGTCGTAGAGCCGCTGCACCAGCTTGACGAAGGTGGTCTTGCCGGAGCCGGAACGGCCGACCAGGCCGACCCGTTCGCCGGCGCGGATCTCCACCGACAGGCCGTCATACAGCGGCGCGCGATGCCCGCCATAATGGAACGTCACCGCGTCGAACACGATGCGGCCGCCCTGGATGTCGATCGGTTTTGCATCCGGCGCATCCGCAATGCCGATCGGCTCGCCATGGATCGCGACCAGTTCCTCCATGTCGTTGACCGAACGCTGCAGATTGTTGATGTGCATGCCGACGTCGCGCAGATAGGCGTGGATGATGTAGTAGCTGGTCAGCACATAGGTGACGTCGCCCGGCGTGGCGCGGCCCGCGATCCACAGCAGGATCGCGCCGCCGATCACCGAGCCGCGGAAGCACAGCAGCACGACGAGCTGCGCCGTCGAGGTGTAGTTGTAACGGTACCACGTCCGCCGCACGCGCGTGCGCCACCGGCCGATGACGCCGGCCAGCCGCGCATCCTCGCGCGCTTCCGCGCCAAAGGATTTCACCACCGCGTTGCAGGTCAGGGCATCCGCCAGCGTGCCGCCGACCTTGGTGTCCCAGGCATTGGAGACGCGCGCGGCCGGCGCGATGTAATTCATCGAGAACGCCAGCGTCATCGACACATAGATCACCGTGCCGACCGCGATCACCGCGCCGAGCACCGGCCAGTGCAGCCCGAGCAGGATCATCGAGCCCAGCAGCACCAGCAGCGACGGCGCCAGCGCCATCAGGATGGTGTCGTTGAGCAGGTCGAGCGCCCACATGCCGCGCGTGACCTTGCGCACGGTCGAGCCGGCAAAGCAGTTGGCGTGCCAGTCGGTCGAGAAACGCTGCACGCGCGCGAAGGCGTCGCGCGACACGTCGGACATCGTCTTCAGCGTGAACGGCACGATCGCCTGCAGGCCGATCAGCCGCAGGATCATCGATATCAGGCCGAGCGCCACGATCCCGCCGAAGGCTGCGAACGCGGCATGCCGCGCCGCCGGGTCCGAAGCGCCCAGCGTCAGCGCATCGACCAGGCGGCCGGAGAAGATCGGCATGAACAGGTCGGCCGCGGTCGCGCCGAGCAGGCCGCCGGCGACGATGGCGGCGCGGCCGGGCTGTTGCAGCCAGTGGCGGAACACGAACGGGATCACCACGCGTATTGCCGCGGGACGTTTGTCTTTTGAGACGGTCATGGCGTCATCCGGCTGCGCCTCAGGCACACGCCGGCTCCATCTGAATTGACGCGCGGGTGAGCCTTGAGGGCCGAACGCAAGCGTCGTTGAAAAATATCGCTAAGTCGTTGGGAAGCTTTGGAGATCGGGCGTCAGACCCGATCAGGGCCGGCGGAGATCGCGCTCAGTGACGCGACCGAAATACCAGCACAAGCATCGGACGCGGGGGTGCGATCTGCGAATACATCGAAATCATGCAAATCTCCCCGGTTCGAGCGACAATGCGCTGCTTATAAATGCATCGCGGACGATTTGCAACATGACAAGAGCGTGATCGCGTACTGCCACGCCGCCTAATGCGCGTCGCCGCCGAGCAGCATCGCGGACGGTTTTTTCAACACCATCACGAGCAGGCTGAGGCCGAAATAGAACACGGTCAGCATGAAGAAGGCGTCGCCATAGCCCATCACCACGGCCTGGCGGTGCACGATCTGCGACAATTGCTTCATCGCCATCAGCGCGGCGTCGCCCATGCCCTGCATACGCTGGGTGAACATGTTGAGCGTCTCGACCGCGGTGGCGTTGCCCCAGTTGACGCGGTCGTGCAGCCGCGAGATGTGCAGGTCGGTGCGCTCGTTCAGCACCTGGTTGATGAGCGCCAGACCGACCGCGCCGCCGAGATTGCGCGTCAGGTTGAACAGGCCCGAGGCGTTCTTCACCCGCTCCGGCGCCAGCGTGCCGAGCGCGATCGTGTTGGTCGGCACCATCGCCAGCATCATGCCGACGCCGCGCAGGATCTGCGGCACCAGCAATTCGTAGAAATCATATTCCTTCGTGATCCAGGTCATCTGGTAGGAGCCGAGCGCGAACAGCACCAGACCGATCGCGATCAAATAGCGCATGTCGTACTTCACCATCAGCCGCCCCACGATCGGCGCGGTGAGGAACATGGCGATACCCGAGACGAACATGGTCTCGCCGATCATCAGCGGGCTGTAGCCGCGCACTTCGGCGAGGTAGCGCGGATACATGTAGGTGAGGCCGTAAAGGCCGATGCCGACGCAGAACGAGATCAGGCAGCCGACGCCGAAATTGCGGTCCGTGAAGGTCCTGATGTCGACGATCGGCTCGCGCGCGCTGAGCACGCGCCAGAAGAAGGCGATCGCCGAAACCACGCAGATCGCCGCGCAGACCGCGACCGAAGTGTCCTCCAGCCATTGCGACTGCGGGCCCTCTTCCAGCACATATTCGAGCGTGCCGAGGAAGCCGGCCATGAACAACAGGCCCCACCAGTCGAAATGCTCGAGCAGCGCAAAGTTCGGCTTGTCGAAATCGCACAGCAGCCACACGCCGATGGTGATGCCGATGCCGGGAACGATGTTGATGAAGAACAGCCAGTGCCACGACATCATGTCGGTGATGAAACCGCCGACCGTCGGCCCGATGGTCGGCGCCAGCGTCGCGACCAGCCCGATGATCGGGCCGACGATGTAGAACTTCGAGCGCGGAAACACCGTGTAGGCGGAGGCGAACACGGTGGGGATCATGCCCGCGCCCAAAAATCCCTGGATCGCGCGCCACAGGATCATCTGCTCGATGGTCGAGGCAAAGCCGCAGAAGAAGCTCGCGACCGTGAAGCCGGAGGCGGAAATCGCAAACAGCAAACGGGTGCCGAACGCGCGCGACAGGAATCCGGAAAGCGGGATCGCGATCACCTCGGCGATCAGATAGGAGGTCTGCACCCACGACACTTCGCTGGAACTGGCGGAAAGGCCGGCCTGGATCTGCTGCAGCGACGCCGAGACGATCTGGATGTCCAGGATCGACATGAACATCCCGAACACCATGATCAGAAACGCAAACAGCCGTCGCGGCGGAATGCGCTCGTCGGCCGCGGCGTTCATCATCGAAGGCGATGCGGCGGTGGCGTCGGCCATGATCAGCTCGGGACAGGCGCCGGGCTTTTGCCCGGGGCTTTGAGGGAGAATTACTTCGATTGAACCGTCCCGGGCGCGTCGAGGTCGGCTTCGCTGTCGGCGTCGGCCGCGCCCTCGCGGGTATCGACGGTCACATAGACCGACATGCCGGCGCGCAGCAGGTTTTGCTTCGCGACGTCCTTCGGCACGCGAATGCGAACCGGCAGCCGCTGCACGATCTTGGTGAAATTGCCGGTCGCGTTGTCCGGCGGCAGCAGCGTGAATACCGATCCCGCCGCCGGCGAAATGCTGTCGACGACACCGGCGAACTTGCGATGGCCGTAGGCGTCGACCGAGATATTCACCGGCTGGCCGGGACGGATCCGCTTGAGCTGGGTTTCCTTGTAGTTGGCGTCGATGAAGACGTCGTTGAGCGGCACCACATTGGCGAGCCGCTGCCCGGCCTGGATGAAATCGCCGGCATTGACCAGGCGGTTGGAGAAGGTGCCGTCGACCGGCGCACGCACCGCGGTGAAGGCGAGGTCGCGCTCCGCCTTGGCAAGCTGGGTCTGCAATTCTGCGAGCTGCGCGCGGGCCTCGTCCTGTTGCGCTTTCGTCACCTCGACATTGTCGCGTGCCGCGTCATAGGCCGCCTGCGCCGACTTCACCGCGGCAACGCTCTGGTCGCGGCCAGCCTCTGAAACTTCAAAGGCGGCGCGGGAGGCAAAACCCTTGGTGCTCAGCGTCTGCTGGCGATCGAAGTCGAGACCGGCACGCTTCAGCATGGCGTCCGCGGAAGCGAGCTGCGCCTTGGCCTGCTCGGCGGCACTTTCGAGCGCCGTGACCTGGCGGCCGATGCGGTCGATGGTGGCCTGCTGGGTCGCGATCCGGCTCTGCGCGGCGTTCACCGCGATGCGATAGTCGCCGTCATCGATCCTGAAAATCACGTCGCCGGCGCGAACGATCGAATTGTCGCGGGGCAGGATTGCCGCGACATGGCCTGAAACCCGGGCGCCAAGCGTGGTGTTGTTGGCGCGCACATAAGCATCGTCCGTCGAGATGTAGAAGCGCCCGACCATGATGAAGTAGACGCCGTACCCGATCGCGGCCAGCGCAAGCAGTCCGAACACACCGATCATGATAAATTTGCGCTTGCCCGGCTTCGCGGCATCGACAGATGCGGCAGCGCGGCTTTTCCGATGCGGGAGCGCTCGGCTGGCGACGCCGGGCGACGCCGGGTTTCATCCGCAATCTGGCTCCGCAACTGCTCCGCAAGCGGCGCACCGGTCTCGGGCGCGGCCTCGTCGTTCGCCGTTTCGCGAACGATGCGTGCAGCTTGGTCTCTCGCTGCGGCCATTACCGGCCTCCCCATTCAAAATATCGCAATGCATGTGATGCCAGGAAACCGGCCGCATTGGCGCTCAATCAAAAACGTATCATTGACCGAACGGTTCGGTCAAGTTATATTGGCTTACTGGCGTACCATAACGCGAGAAAGACTTCCCGCCATATCCCGGGTTGAATTGTTGCGCGAGAAGATAAACCAATGGTTGCATCCACACCAAACACAATTCATCCCTTTGGGGAGGAGGACAGTTCGAAGCGCCGGCAGATTTTGGACGGCGCGCGAAAGGTGTTCATGGATCTGGGCTTTGATGGGGCCAGCATGAACGAAATCGCCCGCGCCGCCGGCGTTTCAAAGGGCACGCTCTACGTCTACTTCGCCGACAAGAGCCGGCTTTTCGAAGCCATCGTCGAGGACGAAGCGCTCGAAAAGGGCAAGATCGCCTACAATCTCGATCGCAAACGCGATGTCGAAGCCACGCTGCGGGAATTCGGCCGGGTCTATATCGGCGGGATGTGCCGGCCGGGCGGCGGATCGTCGATCCGGACCGTGATGGCGATCGCCGAACGGATGCCGGAGGTCGGCCGCCAGTTTTACGAGAACGTGCTGGCGAAGACGATCAACGGTCTCGCCGATTACCTGCAGGCCCATGTCGGCCCGGACGATCTGGCGATCGACGATTGCGAACTCGCCGCCGCCCAGTTCATTCAGATGTGCCAGGCAACGCTGTTTCTGCCATTCGTGTTTCAGGCGGAGCCGGCGCCATCGGCGGAGCGCATCGCGCGGGTGGTCGACAGCGCGACACGGATATTTTTGCAGAGCTACCGGGCGAAACCGAAGTAAGGCCGGCCTCGCCTTGCAACGCCATGCGAAAGAATCTGTACAGAGGTTCTCCAAACGGCCCGAGCCGCGGCCATCAAGCAGAAATTAGAATTTAGTCTTGATCCAAGGGAACCGCGCAACAGCTGTAGCGGCGTGCGCGACGCGCGATATCGCGCGCGTGATCGATGCTGCTGTTGTCACCCCACCGCTCGACGAATGCCAACAGGTGAGATCAGTCGTGCCGCCTGACACGTCGCCGCAATGGAACCCGGCAGCGACAGGAACAAAACGCACGTTCGCGCGTCCTGACTTCACGCCAGACATTCTGACCTGCGGTGGGCCTCATCTCATTGCAACCGGGGAGGCCGAGATGGAATCATAAAAAACGGACTTCTCTGGCTGGTCGGCATTCCGCTGCCCTTCATCCTGTTGCTGGCGCTCTTCCTGCATCCGGGCTGACAGCCAGCATGGATATCGAAGTGTCGCCGGCGAAACGAAACGACGCGATCGGGATCAAGTTCGTGTAACCTGCCGGGCGCCGGCGGCGGCAACTTTCTCGCTGAAGGCGCGGACCCTGCAGACGCGAAAACGCCATGACCCGCCTCGCCTTCATCCTCGCGCTGGTTTTCACCGCCAACTGGCAGGACGCTGAGACCGTTGACGTCGAGAACCGCGGTCCCATCGACCTTACGGCCTTCCATTGCCAGGACATTACCCGCAGCAGCGTCATCAGCCGGGTCTGCTACGATCGCGAAAGCCGGCGCATGCTGGTCCAGCGCCATGTGGTCTACCGCCAATATTGCGATCTGCCGCAGGAAACGCTCGATGCGTTCCTGAACGCGCCCTCGATGGGCAAGTTCTTCAACGCGAATATAGAGACGGCCGGCCGCGACGGCGGCGGACGGTACGACTGCCGGACGCATTAAGTGCCGTCCGATCAGTGAGATCAGGCGTGCCGTCGCGGCAACGGTCCCCGCTCGCGATCTCGTTATTTGACACTTCTTCTCATTTTGTCAAAATCGTCAAATGAGCCCGCGTACCCGTATTCTCGATGCCGCGATGCTGGTGTTTCGCCGGCAGGGTTTTCGGCGTTCGTCGATCGAGCAGGCGGCGGAGGCCGCCGGCCTGACGCGGCAGGCGCTCTACCATCACTTCAAATCCAAGGAAGCGCTGTTCCGCGCCGTGATCGAGCGGCTGCATGAGGACGCGCTCGCCGCCGAGATCGCGGCGGCTGACGCCGCCGAGAAGCAGGGCGGCGGCCTTGCCGACATTCTCGTCGCGTCGGTCGCGGCCAAGCTCGGGCAATTCGCCGCCTCGCTCGCCGGCTCGCCCCATGTCGAGGAACTGTTTTCCGAGCATCTGCTGCAGGCGCGCGACCTCTATCAGAAGTACACTACGTTGTATGCGGAGCAGCTTGCCGCGACGATCGCGCGCGTCTGCCGCAAGCAGGGCCTCGTTCTCAACGCCGGCATGACGCCGCGCGATCTTGCACGTTGCGTCGAGATGGCGGTCAACGGCGCCAAGTCCGCCTATCCCGCGATGCAGCCGGCCGAGGCTTTCCTGAAGGACATCGAAATCATGCTGCGCACGCTGGTCGCGGGCGCCGTGCGGCCGGCAGCGAAGCCACGCGCGGCCACACCGAGGCCTGCGAAGAAAGCAGTCCCCCGATCCATTTCCCGCAAAACTGGAGATCGCAGATGAGCACGATGACGGTCAACGGCAAGCTCGCTCCCCTCCCCGACGATCCCGACGCGCTGCTGGTCGACGTCGTGCGCGACGCGCTCGGCCTCACCGGCACCAAGCTGGTATGCGGGGCCGGCGTCTGCGGCGCCTGCACCGTGCTGGTCGACGGCGAACCCGCCGTGAGCTGCCTGATGCCGGCGCGATCGGCCGCGAATACGAACGTGACCACCGTCGAAGGCATCGGCGCAGCAAAACTGCACCCGGTGCAGCAGGCCTTCATGGCGCACGACGCCCTGCAATGCGGCTTCTGCACGCCGGGCTTCATCGTCGAGGCGGCGGCGTTTCATGATCGTTGGCGCGCGGCAAAGGGAACGGCCGTGCCGTCGCGCGAGGAAATCGGCGCGGCGCTGTCGGGACATCTCTGCCGTTGCGGCGCCTATGACGGCATCTTCCGTGCCGTGGCGGATGCCTGCGCCGGCCGCTTCGACGGCGACGATATCCTGCCGCCGCGCATGGAAGCACGCGACAAGGTAACGGGCTCGGCGAAATATACCGTCGACATCCGTCATGACGGCCAGCTCGAAGGCGTGATCCTGCGCTCGCCCTTCGCACATGCGCGGATCGGCGAACTCGACCTGGCGGCGGCGCGTGCGACGCCGGGCGTGAATGCCGTGATCTCGCTGCTCGGTGACGACCGCATCGTCCGCTATGTCGGCGAGCCGATCGCCGCCGTCGCAGCCGAAGACCGCAAGACCGCGCTGGCTGCCATCGCCGCCATCAAGTTCAGCAGCGAGCGCCTGCCTTCGGCGATCGGGCTCGACGACGCCCGCAAGGCCGATGCGCCAATCGTGTTCGAAAAATCCGCGCGAAAAAAAGCCGGCAACGTTTCCGAGGGCGCCGGCTCGCCGGCGTCCTGGAAAGGCAATATCCGCGGACCGTCGGCGATGTTCTCCAGGAAGCCGAAGAAGGTGCGGAGTTGGGTCGACGGCGCGCGCATGGCGAACAATCCGCTGCTGGTCGAGGGCACCTTCCGCACCGGCACGCAACAGCACGCCTGTCTCGAACCGCATGCCGCGGTGGCGCGTTTCGACGGCGACCGGCTCACCGTGCACGTCTCGACGCAGGCGGTGTTCCATGTGATGGAGCTGATCGCCAAGCGCTACAAGCTCGGCCGCGACAAGGTGCGCGTGATTGCCGACCATGTCGGCGGCGGATTTGGTTCGAAGGGCGCGTTGGGCGTCGAGACCACTACCGCGATCGAACTGGCACGCGAAGCCAAGGCGCCGGTCAGGGTTGCCTACGACCGGCACGAAGAACTTTCGGTGACCGGCTATCGCCCGGCGACGGAAGTGAAAATTGCATTGCTGCCGTCCGAGCAAGGCGAACTGAAAGCGCTTTCGCTGACCGCCTGGGCCGACACCGGCGCCGCGACCAATTCCACCATCGCCGCACTTGCCCGCCTGATCTATCCGGCGGAAGCCAAGGAACTCGCCGATTTCGACGTCATCAGCAATCTGCCGGCCGGTGCGCCCTTCCGGGGGCCCGGCGGGCCGCCGATGGCGTTTGCGCTCGAACAGGCCATCGACGAAGCGGCGCAGCGCATGAACGTCGATCCGATCGCGCTGCGCAAGCGCTGGGATCCCGATCCCAACCGCCAGCGCCTCTACGATTGGGCCTTGGGCCTCGAGGTCTGGCGCAACCGCAAACCGATTGCCGACGCAGAGCGGCCGTTATCGCCGCGGTGTCGGCGTCGCCACCGGCTACTGGCTTTATATCTGGCAGCCCGGCTCGAAGGTCGAAGTGGCGGTGAAGGGCGGACGCCTGATCGCCAGCACCGCGACGCAGGATATCGGCACCGGCACCCGCAGCGTGATCGCCAATACGGTTGCGCGCGAATTCGGGCTGGAGCCGCATGAGATCGAGGTCAGGATCGGCGATTCACAGCTGCCGGAAGGGCCGGGCTCGGGCGGCAGCCGGGTTACGGCCTCGATCATCCCGCCGATGCTGCTGGCGATCGAGCAGCTAAAGGCGTCGATCCAGCAACAGGCGAAGCGGCAGCCCGTCCCCGGCTCCAACGCGCCATGGCGCGAACTGCTCGCAGCCTCGCCCGACCTCAGCGTCTCCAGCGTACGGCCGGAAGACAGCAAGCCGACGGCGCCGGGCGTTGCATCGCCGCTGAAGCAGGTCGGCTTCATGGGAACGATCTTCGGCTGGATGATGCGGCGCTTTTCCAACCTTGCGATCGGCGCCGGCGTGCCGAGCTCGGTGCAGGTGATCGAGGTCGAAGTCGATACCTGGCTCGGCCATGTGCGCGTCATCAACGTTCACACCGGCATTGCGATCGGCAATGTGGCGGCGCCGGCGCTGGCGCACAGCCAGGCGGCCGGCGCCGTCATTCAGGGCATCGGCTACGCGCTCTATGAAGCGCGCGAAGTCGATCCCCGCACCGGCGACGTGCTCAGCGGCGGCATGGAGGACTATCGCATTCCCGGTATTGCGGACACGCCTGTCATCGACGTGCATTTCGACCAGGGCGGCTTCGAACACGTGCTCGGCGGCAGCGTCGGCATCGGCGAGGTCGCCACCGTGCCGACCTCGCCCGCGGTCGCCAACGCCATCTACAACGCCACTGGTGTTCGGCTGACCGAACTGCCGATCCGCCCCGACCGCCTCGTCGCCGCACTCAAAGGAAGGGCCGCCGCATGACCCCATCAGCCATGACCGCCACGCACGCCGCCGAATTCCGCGCCGCCGGCACCGACCTTTCGGAGAGGCGGCGCAGCGGCGTCTCGACCGGACCGCTGATCGACATATCAGCCGGGCCCGACACGATCGGCATGCATTGGGGCACGGAGGGAAGTTTGCGCATCGGCGCCTTCACCAGCATTGCCGCCATCGCGGCGGACGCGCGCCTCGCCGCGGCGTATCCAGGCCTTGCCGCATCCGCGCAAGGCCTGGCGACGCCGCAGATCCGCCACCTCGCGACGCTTGGCGGCAATCTCGCGCAACGTTCGCGCTGCTGGTATTTCCGAAATCCGCATATCGCCTGCCTGAAGAAGGGCGGCTCCGACTGTCCGGCACGATCGGGCAATCATCTCTATCATGTGGCGTTCGACCTCGGCCCCTGCGTGGCGCCGCATCCCTCGACGATGGCCGCGGCCCTGCTGGCCTATGAAGCGAAAGTGACCACCGATCGCCGGAGTTCGCTTTCGATCAGCGACCTCCTCGGCGACGGCTCCGACGGCAGCGCCGACAACGCGCTGCAGCCGGGCGAAATGATCACGAGCATCGAGCTTCCCGTTCCGCTGCAAGGCGAGCGCGCGCTGTACAAGCGCGCGATCAGCCGCACCCATGCCGAATGGCCGCTGGTTGAGATCTGCGCCCGCGCCGTGATCAAGGACGGCGCGTTCCAGTTCGTCCGCCTCGCCGCCGGCGGCGTCGCCCCGGTGCCGCTGCGGCTCGCCGCCGCGGAAGCGGCGTTGCAGGGCAAGCCGGCTAATCTGGCAACGATTGCGGTTGCCGCGGAACGGGCGACATCAGGTGCAAAGCCGCTGCCGATGACGGGATACAAACTCGACCTGCTGAAAGGCGTCGTGCAGGACCTGCTGGAGCGGCTGGCAGCGTAGCTTGTAACCCGTAGGATGGTTGAGCCCTTGCGAAACCCATCACCTCACGAACGGGATTGATGGGCATCGCTTCCGCCTTCGCTGTTGGAGCTACGGCGGACAAGTCGCTGCACCTGTCCTACGAAGGCGAGACCGCCTCAATGATCCTCGAACTCGTCTTCCTCGTTGACCTTGCTGCTGCCCTTGAACCAGCGCGAGATCGACTTCTTCGTTCCCAGCGATCCCGTCGAATACGGATCGCGCGACGCGTAAGGGTTACGCTGCCCGGCGCGGGCGGCGACCTGTTCGCCTGACACGGCGGCGGGCTGGCAGATGATGCGGCGGGAGGAGCGGCGCATCAGGTCGACGTGGATGTGATCCTCGTGGTGGGAGTTGGAGCCCGGCGCCAGCACGGTGTTGAACTGCTGGCAGGCGGCCCCCTGCACGTCGCGAAGAAAGCCCTGCTCTTCCGGCATGCCGCGCCAGCCGCCCTTGACCGTGATGCGCCGGCCGTCGGCCAGCGTGAAGGCCGCGATGTCGAGCGCGTTGCCGAACGCGTGCTCCGAAATATGCGCGTGCGAATTGCCGTTCATGCCGCGGCAGGAATAGGCGGAGATCTGCTTGATCTCGACGACGCGCACGCCGAACCAGCGCATCGCCGCCGGCTGCACGGAATCGGCGAGCCAGCGGTCGAGCGCAGAGACGATCGGGCATGCCAGCGTCGCCGCGGGCTTCATCGAGACCTGTCCGAAGGCGCCGACGGCGTTTCCTTGCGCGGGCCCGAGCCGCGGCGGCGCCGCCGGCGGCTGCGCGTAGGTCGGTTGCGAATAGGGCGTCGAAGGCGCCGGATAGGGCGCGCGTGCGGGATAGTCCGAAGCAGCCGGATAGCCGCCACGCGGTGGCGGCGCGCCCTCGGGCGGCAGATCGGCGTCGTCCTCCTGCGGGGCGATGCCCGGCGCGGACAGCGAGATCGGGCCGTTCGACGGCGCGACATAGGTCGGCTGTCGCGGCGCCGGTTCCGGATAGGGTCGCGGATAGTTTCCTTGATAATTTCCTTGATAACTTCCTTGCGGCGGCGCGCGCCGGCGCCCGCGCAATCGGCCAGCGCGGCTGATTGCCGATATTGCCGGGCGGCCGAAGGCTTTCGTCGGCAAAGCCAAACCTGGCGATGTTCTCGCCGAGTGCCGCCACTTTGAGCGGATATTCCGCGCCGCACACGCCGGGGCCTGAGATCGGGTCGATCCGGACCAGTTCGGCGCTCTCCTTGACCGCGCCGGACTTCAGACAAGCGACTTCGGCCTCGGCACGCCACGGTTCGCGCTCGGCGGACTGAAAAAATCCGCGGCCACAACCCGCTAGCGAGACGAGGACGAAGGAGCCGACGAGATACAAACGAACTCCGTGCGTCATCGTCCGCACGTTCAACGAATTTATTTAAAGACTCTTCAACATATTGATTTTACGATTTTTTTACCATGTTGCGGGGGCCTCGACCTGTGGAGAGCGGGCGTATGGACAGCAACGCTGACTTTTTAGGCCGGGAACGCTTTGCTAACGTTAAGTGTTATTTGCGGGCACGACATGAACCATGGAGCTTTCCCAATGGATTTCGTGAGTCCTCTCGTCAGCAGACTGAGCGTTGTAACCGCATATGTTGCATTCGCTTTCGTCGGCGCGATTGTGCTTGGCGTGTTCTAGACTTCCGTCCAGCGATGGACCTGAGCGCCCGGTGGCCATGTCACCGGGCGTTTTCGTGAGCTACGAGCGGTGCCCGGACAGCGTCTGCCACGACGTCACCACACCGTCGGCGCGGCGCACGATGCGGCTCCAGTTGTTGCCGGAGCAGTAGAAGCGGCCGAGCGCGCAGGCTTCGATGCGAAGCGTGTTGATCCCCTTGATCGACATCGTGCCGTAATACGTCTCGCCCGAGTCCTGGCTGTAGACGCCGCCGGTCCATTGCCGTTCCGTCTTCGGCTTCATGTTGATCAGGATCGTTTCGCCTTTCTCGTTCGCTGAATTCAGCACATAGCCGCACAGCGCATTGCCGCATTTGGCGATCCGCACCGTTCCTTTGCCTTCGGTCTGCCAATCGCCGGTCGGATCATCCGACGGCTGGTCCTCGGCCTGATGCGAAACGCGCTCGACCTGCGACGCCGGGGTCTCCGCCGGCTTCGCGGCTGGCGGCGACGGCGGAGATGCAATCGAATCCTGCTCCACAGGAGGTGCGGGCGGCGGCGCCGCGACGGTATGGGATCGCGACGCCGCCTGGGTGTAGACGGCGGGCGGCGGCGCGGTGACGATGGACTTGGCCGGAGCCGTGGTCGCCGGCGGCGCGGGCGGGACGGGCGGCGAAACCGTCTGAGGCGCGGGCGGGACGGGCTTCACCGGCGCGGCCGTGTCGCGCGCATCGTCATAGCGCTCGCGCTTGCGGCGCCAGTCGAGGTTTTTGGAGATCGACATCGAGGTGCACGAGATCGCTCGGCAATGTTTGGCGATATGCACCCGATGGCTGCCCACGTTGAACGAAATCGACCGGCCGGCGTGGGCCGGCGAAGTGAGCACGGCCGGAGACATCAGCACTATCAGCACGGCGAGAAAACAAAATCGTGTCATCGAAAGCCTCCCGCGGGTGATGCGGAAAACTAGCCGCGGGGAAATTCGCTGGATGTGATTTGAATCACCGACCCGCCCGATCGTGGCGCCGGCAGGCGTCTTGTGACCTGCATCACGGAACGTGTCGACGGCGCCGCCTAGGGTCCACCCATGTTCACCGCCACACGCTCACAAGCCGCTCAGGAGCCAGTCATGAAGAAGCTCTACGTCGTCGCCGCATTGTTGATGGCCACCACTTCGGCACAGGCCGGCGGAATTTCGTTCCAGATCAACGGCGAGCGCATTCGCGTCGAAGCGCCGCGCAACTGCAACGCCATTTCCTGCGTCAAGGTCATCTCGCCCGGCTATACCGGCACAATCGGCAATGTCGATCTCAAGGGCATGGGCAAGAAAAAGAGCGACGATGATGACGTCGTGACGTCAGCGCCCGCCGCACCGCCAGCCCCCGCCCCGGCCCAGGCCGCCGCGCCGCAGCCCCCCGCTCCCGTCGCGGCCGCGTCGGCTCCCGCGCCCACCACCGTTGCGACCGCAACGCCGGCACGGACCGAAATCGCGCCGCCCGCTCCGCCTTCGCCGCCCGCGCCTGTCGCGGCTGCGCCTGCGCCACTACCCCCGACGGCCGCAGCCGCGACCGATCCGAACTCGCCGATCGGCGTCTGGTCGACGGAAGAAAACAAGGGCGACGTGCGCATCGAGGAATGCGGCGCCAATCTGTGCGGCTATGCCGTCAACACCGGCGCACGAATCCTGATCAACATGAAACCGCAGGGAGCCAAGTGGACCGGCCGGATTCATGATCCCGAAAGCGGCCGCAACTACGACTCGACGATCGCGCTGAAGAGCAGCACGACGCTCAAAGTGCAGGGCTGCGCCTTCGGCGGCATGTTCTGCGGCGGCCAGACCTGGAAGCGCGTGAGCTGATTATTTCGATCCACCTCCCGAGACTTTATTTCTCCCGAGACATTATCTCTCCCGAGACTTGGGCCCCGTGAAATTTCACGGGGCCTCTTTCGTCGCGCCTAGCTCGCCGCCCGGAACTGAACCTCGCCGTTGTTGAGGAAACAGGTCTTGGTGAAGAGACTGAGATCCAGCGGATTGGGCAATCGAACATCGCCCAGATCGGGACATGGTTTCTTCAACGGGTCGTACGAGCGATCGATCTGGGAGATAAAGACGAAGATCAGCCCGCGATCGCGTGCGAACGATTGCAGCGCGCGGACCTGATCCATCAATGCCGGATTCTCGCGCTTCTGGTCGAGCAGTTGCAGATAGTCCACGACCACGAGCGTGCCGCGCGGCGCGCCGGCCAGCCGCTTGACGATGTAATCCGAATTGATCTCGTCGGAGCTGTCGAATTCGAACAGCCCGGCAAAATCCTCCCGCGCCACGCCGATGGCGCGGAAACGATCCAGCATGTCCTTTTCGGTATACTCCAGCGTGAAGAACACGCCCCGACTGCCGGACTTCATGGCCTGCACGGCAAGTTCGAGGCTCATCAGCGTCTTGCCCTGGCCCGGGCGCGCGCCGACCAGCACGAGGTCGCCGGGAGCGAGCCGCGCAAACAGTTTTTCGGCGGGCGCGCTTGCGGTCATTTTCGCCGCGAGCAAGCTCCAGCCGCCAAAACCTTCCTGCCTCGCCACGCGGTCGAGCGCCGCGTGCAGCGGGATATTTTCTGCACGGGAGAGAAGTTTGGCCTTACGTTTCAGGTGATAAAGCGGCGCAGACAGTTTCATCGAAGAACCTCCTGTTGCGAGCCATGATCGCAACCCCTCCTTATGCCTGGTGCTCGAACAGTTGGTTCGATGGTCGAAATGGCCCCGCATGAAAGATGCTTTCCCGATGGAGGGGGGAGGCATGGGCCGCGCCAGAATTGGACCATAGCTGATTCTCGCGTCCCGGTATCCCGGACGTGGCGCTTGCCCGGTCCGGCCTGCGGTGACATCAACGCGGCGTTCATCCCGCATTCAGCCTGATGACGCTGAAATCAGGGCCCTGCCTCCTGCCCTCCCCGTGAACGGAAATCCCCGATGTCGCGCCGACTGTCCTTTGCGCTTGCGCTGCTGGCCTGCGGCGCGACGATCGGCGCGACGAACGTTTTCGCCGGCCCGCCGAAGCCGACGCAACTGGCGCAGGCGCAGACCGAGCCCGCGCAGCCCGCCGCACCGGCGACGGCCGCGCCCGATCCTGCAGCGCCTGACGCCAGCGCCGCGGACGCGCCGGAGGAGCCGATCGGCAACGTCGCATCCGTGACCGGCAGCGCCAGCGTGATCCGCAACGACAAGACCACGGCGCTCAAGGTCAAGGACGACATCTATCTCAACGACGTGGTGCAGACGTCAGCGAATTCCGCGCTCGGCATCACCTTCATCGACGCCACCACCTTCAATCTCAAGGCCGGCACGAAGATCACCATCGACAATTACGTCTATGAAGACGGCGGCAAGAGCAACGCGGCGATCTTCGACGTCGCCAGGGGGACTGCTGCTTTCGTCGCCGCCTCGGTGGCGAAAACCGGCGACATGAAGATCACGACGCCCACCGCAACGCTCGGCATTCGCGGCACCACCGGCCTCGTCGAAGTGCCGGAGGGGGCTGCCGCCAACAATCCGAACAACGTCGCGGTCAAACTTTATCCCGACGCCGACGGGCGCGTCGGCCGCATCGAGGTCAATGACCGCGCCGGCGCCCGGCTCGGCTTTCTGACGCAAGGCGCCAGCGGCTTCACCATCCGCCCGGGCGCCGGCGGCGTGCGCTTCGCCGCGGTGCCGCTGGCGATTCCGCGACAAGCGATGCTGCGCGACCAGGGCTTTGTGCGCCAGCTTCACTCGACGCAGAATGTCGGCCGGCAACTCGTGTTCCAGCAGCGCGAATTCCGCCGCGCCAATCCCGACCTTCGTCAATCCGAACCGGCCGATCCGGCAATTGCAGCCCGGCCAGCCGCGGCCAAATGGCTTGCCCGGCCAGCGCCGGCAGAATGGCCTGCCCGGGACAACCCGGCCAGCCGCCGCTGCCGGGCGTACCGAACCGTCCGGGACAACAGCAGCCCGGCCAGCTCAATCGCCCAGGACAGCCGCAGCCTGGTCAGTTGAACCGCCCCGGTCAGCAGCAACAACCGAATCGGCAGGGACAACAGCAGCCGGGCGCTCCATCACGACCGGGATTGCCGCCGCGCGCGGGACAACAACCCGGCGTACCCGGCCAACCCGGCGTGCCGCCGCGGGCCGGACAACCGTCGAGATCCGATCTGCCACCGCGGCCCGGCCTGCCGCCACGCGCGGACCAAACGCAACAGCCCGGTGCGCCTGGGCAAACGGGCGCGCCGCAGGGACGGCCGGGATTACCCAACAGGTTCGGCGTGCCCGGACCGCAGCGCGTGCCCGGACTGCAGCGCGCGCCCGGCGTTCAGGGCGCGCCGGTCCTGCAACGGCCGGCATCGGCCGCACCGAGGCGGCCCGCGCCGCTACGCGGCAAGCCGAAGGAATTGCGGTAAAGGCGAGGGCCGGCGCGCTTTACGCCGCGCGCCGCAGCCAGTCCCGGATCCGCTGCACGAGCCTCCGCGGCCAAGGCTGCAAATAACTCGACGCCTCGACGCGGCGAGGCTCCGCCGCACGATCGATCGAAGCATCGACCTGGATACCGTTCGCCGCGGCCAGCGCGATCGGGCCGACATGCTGCAGAAACGCGCGCTCATAGCCGCGCGATAGCCGTTCGACGGCCTCGCCCATCGGCAGCCAGTCCACCGCCTTGACGTCGCGCATCAGTTTGCGCGTCGGTGTCTGGCCCGCGGCCATCCGCCAGTAGTGCACGACCTTGGCGCCGCCGCGAGATTCATAGGCCAGCGTGCCGAGGAATTCGTGCACGGCAACATCGTGGCCGGTTTCTTCCATTACCTCGCGTTCGGCGGCGGCGCGCGGCGTCTCGCCGTCGTCGAGCTTGCCTTTGGGCAGCACCCATTCATTGCGCTTGCGCAGGCGCACCACGGCGACCAGCGGCGGCTCCGCCTGCCGCAGCACAATGCCTCCCGCCGCCAGCACCGGCGCTCGCGCCATTTCGCTTCCCGTCTTCCGATTTCGGATGCCGCGACCATAGAGGCAAGCGGATGCGAAATCGAGCCGCCGATCACGGTTTTCGCAGCAACGGTTCGCCCGCGCGGATGCGGACGCCGTCCGCGACGTTGTCGCAAAACTCAAAATGCTCCGGCGCCAGCACGATGATGGTCGAGCCGTGCTCGAACCAGCCGAGTTCATCGCCTTTGCCAACCTTGGTATCGCAGGGAAACACCGTTGGTCCCTTGCTCTGTGCATTGAGCGTGCGATCGAGGAAATGCAGCCGGATGCTGGCGACCAGGATAGCGGCGACCGGCACCAGCGTCAGCGGTTCGCCCGACGGCAGGCGCATCTCGAGCACCGCCCGCTCGTTCTTGCAGAACAGCCGCTCGACCCGCTTCAGCGCGATCGGATTGACGTTCCAGACGTCGCCATGAATGAACGTGACCTTCTCGATCGTGCCGTCATAGGGCGCGTGGAAGCGGTGGTACATGCTGGACGTCAGCCGCAACGTCAGAAAGCGGCCGTTGCGGTGACGCTCGACCAGCGCGGGATCGCCGAGCAGATCCAGCAGCGAATACGGCGCGCCCTTGATCTGGAACAGCTCGGTATCCGCGATTCTGCCGAAGGCGCCGATGATGCCGTCGGAGGGACTGGCCACCACGGCGGGATCAGGATCGGCCGGGCGCAGCCCCGGGCGCAGTTCGCGGGTAAAACAGTCGTGCAGGCTTTTGAATTCGGTCTTTTTGGCCTCCGACAGATCCAGATCGGAAAACAGCCGCCAGCACGCGATCGAGGCATCGCGCACAAAAGCAGTTCTCGATCTTGCTGAACCAGCCCATGAAGCGCGTCAGCGCCGCCCGCGGAATGCGGTTGGTCAGCAGGAAATTCAGATCCTCCTGTTGCGTGAAGCGGGCGATCAGGCCCCTTGTTGTCATCAATCTGTCAGCAGGATTGGCTAGCGCTTCAGGCATGGATTCGTCCCTTCCGATTCTTTCGCTGTCCGCCGCCGCGGTCGTGAGCGCCGCGGCAGTCTTCCCCAAATTGCAGGCGCGGCTGGCGCTGTCGCGCGCCAAGCACCGTTCGCTGGCCGGACATTCCAAAATGTCCAAAATGGTCGCGCGGCTGCTGCCGCATTACGAGTTCGATATCGACGGCTTCTTCTGTTCCGACGGCGCACCCCGCCAAATCGCCATGCAGCGCCAGGACGCCTTCTTCCGGCTCGCCGCTCTCTACGAGGAGCGCTACGCCAAGGGCCGGCAGATGACGAATGAGGCGGCGGCGCACATCTCCGACCTGCAGTTCACCGAGAGCTACCGCGTGCCGTTCCAGTACAGCCGGCTGGTGCGCGAAAACCTCGGCACCGGCGCCTTCATGCAGTCTTCCGCCGGCGTCACCGTCACCGATGTCGACGGCAATGTGTTCTACGACCTGACCGGCTCCTACGGCGTCAACATCTTCGGCAACGACTTCTACAAGGAGTGCATCACGGAGGCTGAAAAACGCGCGCACGCGCTCGGCCCCGTGCTCGGGCCCTATCATCCCGTCATCACCGACAACGTCCGCCGGTTGTGCGAAATCTCCGGGCTCGACGAAGTCTCGTTCCACATGTCCGGCACCGAAGCGGTCATGCAGGCGGTGCGGCTGGCGCGCTACCACACCAGGCGCACGCATCTGGTCCGTTTCGCCGGCGCCTATCATGGCTGGTGGGGCGACGTGCAGCCCGGCGTCGGCAACCCGGTATCGCCGCACGAGACCTATACGCTGGCCGATATGTCGGAGCGGACGCTGCATGTGCTGCGCACGCGCAAGGACATCGCCTGCGTGCTGGTCAATCCGCTTGCAGGCGCTGCATCCGAACGCCAACGCGCCCGGCGATTCCGCGCTGGTCGACTCCTCGCGAAAAGGTAATTTCGACCGCGCGGCCTATGCCGAATGGCTGAAGAAGCTGCGCGACGTCTGCACCGAGCGCGGCATCGTCTTGATCTTCGACGAAATCTTCGTCGGCTTCCGCCTCGCCGCCAAGGGCGCGCAGGAATATTTCGGCGTCCGGGCCGACATGGTGACTTACGGCAAGAGCCTCGCCGGCGGCCTGCCGGTCGGCGTGGTCTGCGGCGCCAAGGAACTGATGCGGCGCTTTCGCGACGACCGCCCCGCCGACGTCTGCTTCGCCCGCGGCACCTTCAACTCGCATCCTTACGTGATGACGGCGATGGACGAGTTCCTCTCGCGACTCGCCAGCCCGAACTTCAATGCCGTCTACCAGGGACTCGACGAAACCTGGAACGGCCGCGCCGCCGCGTTGAACGTACGGCTGGCGGCGAATGATTTGCCGGTCCGCGTCAGCAACCTCTCCTCGATCTGGATGGTGCAATATACCGAACCGTCCCGCTACAACTGGATGCTGCAGTACTACCTGCGCGCCGAAGGGCTGGCGTTGAGCTGGGTCGGCACCGGCACGGCTGATCTTCAGCCTCAACTACACCGACGCGGATTTCAGCGAGGTGGCCGACCGCTTTGTTGCCGCCAGCGAAAAGATGAAGCGCGACGGCTGGTGGTGGCATGATGCTGCGATGACCAACAAGGACATCAAGCGGCAGATTCTGAAAGAGATGCTCGCCAAGAAGTTCGGGCGCTGAGGGCGCGCTATAGCCTCTCGTCATGGCCGGGCTCGTCCCGGCCATCAACATATTCCGGCTTGCTGACATCTGCGTCCCATCGTCATTCCGGGGTGATGCGAAGCATCGAACCCGGAATCTCGAGATTCCGGGCATGGTCTTTCGGACCATCCCGGAATGACTGAGAAAGACGTGGATGCCCGGGACAAGCCCGGGCATGACGCCTTTTCCATCAACCCGACGATCACGCGTGCTTGACGTGCTTCTCGAGGCCGGGATCGATCAGTTCGCCCTTCATCAACGCCAGCGGCGCCTTGTAGTACAGCTTGAGATCGCTGAAGGGGTCGGTGAGGATCTTCGTCATCCAAACCAGGCCTGTCTCGACGTCGCGAATGAAAAACAGATGGATGGTGCGGAACAGCAGCCCGCCGATGCCGACGGCCAGCCAGATCTTTGCCACCTGGCGCATGAAGTCCGCCGTCGAGGCCCAGGGCGTGAACAGGCCGAACAGCGTCGGATCGAGATACAGCACCAGCGGCGACAGCGCCCAGATCGCCATCAGCACCACCTTGCGCTGCAGATTGTAGCCGACCTTGATCTCTTCCTTGTGCTCATGCGTCGCCTGGTTGACGTGGTCGTAGCCGCGCGGCTCGAAGAAGAAGTGACCGGCCTGCCGCGAGGTCATGGAGACCAGCCAGCCGACCAGCGCCGACACCATGGGATCGATGAACAGCATCGCATAAGCGAACAGGAAGCTCGCGGCGCTGACGAAGTGCAGCGACTGGTTGATGCGGCTGTGGTGATAATAGCGATGGTCGTCCCAGCGCTGGGTTCGCAGTTCCTGCAGGAAGTTCTTGATCATTCTCTACCCCCAAATTCTTTCGGGTTCGTGTTTATCGGGATTCGATGTCCGGCCTGTGACATCATGATGTTGACATGTGACGGCGTGCAGCGACGCGATGACGCAAACAGCCAGGCGTCAGGCAGCCGCGGCGACGTCGGCTTTACGAAAGCGCACCAGGGAGAAGTGCCCGAGCGGCGGCACCAGGCGGCGCTCCGCCAGTTCGATGCCGCGTGCGCCGGCCAGCCATTGCGCATAGCGCGACCAGGCGAACTCGGCGGTGCGGAAGCCGAGCGGGCGCACCACCGGCTGCAGCCGCTGCTCGATGAAGCGGCGCATGCCGGCGTCCGCACTGACGCGGGTCAGGATGATGAGTTCGCCGCCCGGCCGCAGCACGCGGGCGAATTCGTCGAGCGCCTTTTCCGGATTCGGTACTGCCGTAACGACATATTGCGCCATCACCACATCGAATGAATTGTCGGGGAATTCGAGATTTTCCGCGTCCATCACCGCGAGGCCCTCGACGTTCTTCAGGCCCAACGCGTCGACGCGCTTCTTCGCCTTGTCCAGCATCGCTTCCGAAATGTCGGTGCCGAAGATGCGCAGGTGCGGCGCGTATAGCGGCAGCGAAATGCCGGTGCCGACCCCGACCTCGAGCACGCGGCCGCCGATCTTGTTGGTCGCCTGGATCGCCGCCTTGCGGCCCTTGCTGAACACGCCCCCGAACACCAGGTCGTAAACCGGCGCCCAGCGGTCATAGGCCTGCTCGACCGTCTCGCGGTCGAAATCCAGGGTCCGGCTGTCGTCAAGTTTGATGATGTCTGCCATGGTTATGCCTTCTCGTCCTACACGTATGATTTCGTTTGCGGTCGAACTATCGTAGCTAGCCTTGCACGGCGCTCGCGGCAGGCGACCGGCGCACCGGCCGCAGCACGCGGCTCGGCTGCAACGCCGTCAGATTGCCGATGAATTGCCGCGCGCTGTTTTCCCAGGAGCGCGCCAGCGCAAAGTTGCGGCACGCCTCGCGCGACATCGTCAGCGCGCGCAAGGCCGCGCAACGCAGATCGGTATCGATCGACCCGATCGGATGATCGGCAATGACGTCCTTCGGGCCGGTGACCGGGAATGCCGCAACCGGCGTACCGCAGGCCAGCGCCTCGAGCTGCACGACACCAAAGGTGTCGGTAAGGCTCGGAAACACAAAGACGTCGGCGGCGGCAAGATGCGCGGTCAGGTCCGCGCCTTTCTTCTCGCCGAGGAAAATCGCGCCAGGGTATTGTTTCGCCAGCTGCGCCCTCTGCGGTCCGTCGCCGATGACCACTTTCGATCCCGGCAGGTCGAGCGACAAAAACGCTTCGAGATTCTTTTCCACCGCAACGCGGCCCATCGTCATGAAGATCGGCCGCGGCAGATCGAGCGTCGCGGGACTGTGCGGGTTGAACAACTCCGTATCGACGCCGCGGGTCCAGAAGCCGAGCTTGCGAAAACCCCGCGCGGAAAGTTCCTGCCGCAGCGAATCGGTTGCGACCATGACTGTGGAAGATGCGGCATGAAATTGCCGCATCACCGCATAGCCGACGCTGAGCGGGAGTCCGGTGCGGACGGCAACATATTCGGGAAAGCGCGTCGTATAGGACGTGGTAAACGCGAGCTTGCGGCGGCGGCAATAGGCGCGCACCATCCAGCCGATCGGGCCCTCGGTCGCGATGTGGATGGCGTCCGGCGCGGCCGCCTCGATCCGCCGAGCGATCTCGCGCCGGTTCGGCAATGCGATGCGCAAGCCGGGATAGGTCGGCAGGGGCATCGACGGAAATCCGTCGGGGGTGAGGAAGCCGATATCGGCGCCGAGCGTCGAGGCGCTGCGCGCCAGCGACGTCAGCGTGCGGACGACGCCGTTCACCTGCGGATGCCACGCATCGGTCGCTATCAGTATCTTCATTTCCCGAGCCTGAGATTTCGTGAACGATTCTCAAGTCCGACGTTGGGACATGGATATTTCAGGCGTATGACGTCATCGTTCTGTAAGGTTGTTTTTTAAGGCCCTCTCCACGCATTTTCGTGTAACGTGACAGCCATATGTCAGACCCAAACGACGAGCATGCGCGATCCCGACGGCGGCGGCAGCGACGAAGCTATGCGCTCCTGATCCTTGCCGCCGGCATGCTGGCGTTCGGCGTCGCCGCCGGCGCGCTGTATTACGTGCTGCGGCCGACAACGCTGCGGATTGCGGTCGGGCCCGCCGGCAGCGAAGACCAGAAACTGGTCCAGCTCATGGCGCAGACATTCGCGCGCGACAACAGTTCGGTGCGGCTGTCGTTGGTCACGACAGAAGGGACGGCCGAGAGCATTGCACTGTTCACCGCCGGCAAAGCCGATCTCGCGGTCGCGCGCGGCGACCTGAACCTGCCTGAGAATGCCGAGTCGGTCGCCGTCCTGCGCAAGAATGTCGTGGTGCTGTGGGCACCTTCGGGCCTTCCCGCCAAGGGCTCCAAGAAGCCGCCCGCATCCAGGATCAAGACTCTCGACGACCTCGCCGGCCACCGCGTCGGCGTGATCGGCCGCACGCAGGCCAATGTCACGCTGCTGCGCGATATCCTGAAGGAGTCCGGCATCAATCCCGACAAGGTCACGGTCAGCCAGTTCGCCACCGACAAGATCGGCGAAATGGCGCGCGACCCGACGATCGACGCCTTCATGGCGGTCGGCCCGCTCAAGAGCAAGATCACGGTCGACGCCATCGCGTCGACGGCTGCGGCCCGCGGCGAGCCGAAATTCCTTCCGGTCGACGTCGCGGACGCGATCGCGAAGAAGAACCCGATCTACGAATCCGAGGAAATTCCCGCCAGCATTTTCGGCTCGTCGCCGCAGCGTCCGGAAGACAAGGTCGACACCGTTGCCGTCAACCACCTGATCATCGCGCCGAAGTCGCTGTCGGACACCGCGGTCGCCGCCTTCGCCCGCCAGCTCTTCACCAACCGCCAGCAACTGGCGCGTGAATTGCCGACCGCCTCGCAGATCGAAAAGCCCGACACCGACAAGGACGCCGCGTTGCCGGCGCATGCGGGCGCGGCCGCCTATATCGACGGCAACGAGCGAACCTTTCTCGAAAAATACACCGACTACATCTGGTTCGTGGTCCTGGCCCTTTCGGGCCTGGGATCAGCCGGCGCCTGGCTCAGGCACTACTGGAACAAGGACGAGCGCGAGCAGTACATCGCCCACCGCGATCATCTGCTCGAGCTGATTTCCAGGGTGAGGAAGGCCGAGACGCCGGAGGAACTGGCTGAAATGCAGGGCGCGGCCGACCGCATGTTGCGCGAGACGCTGGATTGCTATGACGACGGCACCATCGAGGAAAGCGACCTGTCGGTGATCGGCACTGACGCTCGAACAATTCCACCATGCGGTCGCCGACCGCCGGGCAGTGCTCGGCGCCGGCGCTGCCGGAACGCTGCGAATGCGCGCGGGCTAGGCGAACGCTAGCGCAACGGACACGCTGCTTCCTTCTCCCCTTGTGGGAGAAGGTGGCGCGGACGCAGTCCGCGACGGATGAGGGGTCTGTCTCCGCGGAGAGAACCCCTCACCCGTATCAATCGCGCTTCACGCGATTGATCCACCCTCTCCCACAAGGGGAGAGGGGAAGTCGAGCAGCGCCCGTTTCGTCAATGAAACCTTAATGAAACAATTCCCTAACGGGACGAAACCATTTTGGCGATTTCGTGCAAATGTCCTGAAACGGTTCGCCTGTACAAATTTGCCCAACGACGCGCCGAAAATGGCGCGACTGGGCGTAGAACAGGGGACGACCAATGTTTAATTCATTTAAGCTGAACACCCGCATTGCTGCTGCTTTTGCTGCACTGGCGATCGGCGCGACCGCATTTTCGGCACCCGCCGCCGCGGCTCCGCTGCCGCTGTTTCCGTTTTTCCTGCCGCAGATCGAAGCGGCTCCGCCGCCGGTGCAGGCCGTGCCCCAGGATGACGAGGATCGGGCTGTCGAACTGCCGGCGCGGCTGCGCCGCCAGGTCGTGAGCTACCCGACCCGCGAGGCGCCCGGCACGATCATCATCGATACGCCCAACACCTATCTCTACCTCGTGCTCGGCAACGGCCAGGCGATGCGCTACGGCATCGGCATCGGCCGCGACGGCTTCACCTGGTCGGGCACGCAGACCATCACCCGCAAGGCCGAATGGCCGGCATGGACCCCGCCCCCGGAAATGATCGCCCGCCAGCCCTATCTGCCGCGCCACATGGCCGGCGGCCCCGGCAATCCGCTCGGCGCCCGCGCGATGTATCTCGGCGGCACCATCTATCGCATCCACGGCACCAACGCGCCGGAGACGATCGGCACCCGCGTTTCCTCCGGCTGCCTGCGCCTCACCAATGAAGACGTCAGCGATCTCTATTCGCGGGTCAGCGTCGGCACCAAGGTGATCGTGAAGCCGATGACGGATCGCCGCGCCGATCTCGGCCGGACCATCCGCTAAGCTATTAGCGTTTCTTACAGGAAAAGCGGCCCCGGCATGTGCCGGGGCCGTTGTGCATTGTCCGAAGCTCGCGGCAATGTGCAGTGGCATCCCCCTCGCCAGCCCTGTAGAACGGTCTCGGGGCGATTGATTGGAATCCGGGGGAACGATGCGTCTGCCGATGCATCTGAAGACGATTTCGATTGCGCTCGCGGTCGTCATCGTCTCGTTTGTGGCCAGCCTGAAGGTGATGGATTTCGTCGCGCCGCGCGCTACGAACCGGCCGCCGCCGCTTGCCGAATTGCCGCCGCTGCCGCCGGCGCCGCGCGCATCCACCGTGATGGCGCCGATTGCGGTTGCGCTGTCGGCGATCCGCGATGCCGCCGATCGCGGCGCGCCGCGGTCCTTCGCCGGCAAGGCCGACAATCCGATATCGCAGATCCTGCAGAACGCCGATATCGGCTGGACCGCCTCGCGCGGGCCGATCGCGGCTACCGGCGCGCAGGACGTGCTGACGCTGGCGACGCCGCTGACCGGCACATTGAATGTCACGGGTTCGCTGTCGGCGAAGGCGACGGGCGCGGTCGGCGACGCGCTCGGCGGCCTGCTCGGCGGCAACGTCGCCAAGCAGATCGGCAGCGTGAACATCAAGAACCTCAACGCCAGCGCCGAGATCAAGGGCAACGTCGTCATCTCGGCGCGACCGAAGATCGCCGCAAACTGGCGCATCGAGCCGAATTTGACGGCGCAGGTCAACCTCAGCGACTCCAGCCTGAGCCTGGCGGGCGCACGCGTCAACGTACCGGCGCAGGTGAAGCCGTTGATCGACAAGAATGTCGCCGAGCAGATCGCGCTGGTGCAGGCGCGCATGCGCAACGATCCGGCCTTTGAGCAGAACGCGCGGGCGCAATGGGCCAAGGCCTGCCGCTCGATCCCGCTGCAGGGCACGACGGCCGGCTCGACGATGCCGGCGCTGTGGCTGGAATTGCGCCCGATCCGGGCGATTGCCGCGCAGCCGCGCATCGACGCCGCGAACCTCACGCTGACGCTCGGCATCGAGGCCGAGACCCGCATCACGCCGGCCGAGACCAGGCCGGCCTGCCCGTTCCCCGCCGAGATCGTCATCGTGCCGCCGACGCCGGGACGGGTCGCGATCGGCGTGCCCATCGACATGCCCTTCACCGAGATCAACCGTATCGTGGAAGCGCAGTTCGCCGGAAAGACATTTCCAGAGGACGGTTCCGGCTCGGTCGACGTCACCGTCAAGCGCGCCAGCGTCGCGGCGTCGGGCAACCGCCTGCTGATTTCGCTGTTGGTGAGCGCCAGGGAAAAGAAGAGTTTTCTGGGCCTCGGCGGCGAAGCCAATGTGCATATCTGGGGACGGCCGGTGCTCGATCAGGCCGAGCAGACGCTGCGGCTGGCCGATATCGAACTCGCCGTCGAGTCGGAAGCTGCCTTCGGCATGCTGGGCGCCGCGGCGCGCGCGGCCGTCCCGCATCTGCAGAAGACGCTGGCCGATAAAGCCACCATCGACCTCAAGCCGTTCGCCGCCAACGCCCAGAAGAAGATCGCCGCCGTGATCGGTGATTTCCAGAAGAACGAGGAAGGCCTGCGGGTCACGGCGGCGATCAGCAAGCTGCGGCTCGCCGACATCGCCTTCGATTCCAAAACGCTGCGCGTCATCGCGGAAGCCGAAGGCGCGATCAACGTTTACGTCACCTCGCTGCCGGCGCTGTGATGACGTGTCACCGCTCTCAAAACGTCATTGCGAGCGCAAGCGAAGCAATCCACCTGTCGCCGGCGGGAAGATGGATTGCTTCGCTCCGCTCGCAATGACGGCGCGATATCGGGGCTAGTCCTCGAACTTGAACGAGACGTTGACCTTGGCGCGGTACGCCTCGACCTCGCCCTTGGCGTCCAGTTGCAGGTCGAGCTTGACCACCTCGGCGACGCGCAGGTCGCGCAGGGATTTTCCGGCGCGGCTGACCGCTGCCGCCGCGGCCTTTTCCCAGGAATCCTTGCTGGTGCCGATCAGCTCGATGACCTTGTAGACACTCTCAGCCATATCGTCCTCCCGTTTGATGCCAGGCAGGAGGCAGGTTGCTCCTGCCGCGGCACAACCTAACATCGAGACGCGCACCGTGAATAGGATGCGCTGCACCATTACGGCGCGACGATATTTCCGAAAGCAAACGGCCGGGCGGCATTACGCCGTCCGGCCATTTGAGCAAGCCAAGTTGAATTAAGACCCGAGGCCTTACTCGGTGGTGTACTTGAACTCCGGCATTGCCTTCAGCTGATCCTTCGTGGCGCTGAACACGGCGTGATCCGGGTACCAGGGGTTCTTCTTGGCGGCCGCCGGCGCGGTCGTCGCAGCACCCGTGGTCGTCGTGTTGGTCGAAGGCCTTGTGGCACCGCCGCCGGCGGGCGCATTCGACGCACCGGTATAGGCGATCGGTTCATCGACGAACTTCACCTTGTCCAGCGGCACCGCAACCAGATGCTCGCCGATGCCAAGGAAGCCGCCGACGCCGATCACCACGGCTTTGATGTCGCCGCTCTTGTCGGTCAGAAGATCGTTGACCGATCCGATGCTCTCGTTGCTGTCGTTATAGACGTTCAGTCCGACCAGCTTCGACGTCCGCCAGCTACCCCGTGAACGACGAGGTATCGGACGCCGCGGCGGGAGCGGCAGTGGTGGCCCTGTCGGTCGTCGCCGAAGGACTTTGCGCGAACGCGACACTCGCCAGCAGCGCGGAAGCCGCGACGCCGGCAACGGCATATTTGGTTAACATATCGGTTCTCCTCAGTTCAGAAACGCACTGGGGAAACCCGTCACTCAAACAACTGTTCCACACATTCTGCAGGGAACTCAGCCGCACCGTGCGGTCAGAAGCCGCCCCAGTAAGGCGGCATGCCGTAGTAGCGATGCAGCTCCGCTTCCTTTGCGCGATCGCCCCAATCGAAATCCTTGTCGGCACGGAACGACGGCGCACGCTTCAGCTCTTCATCGTCGATGTCGAGTTCGTAGGCTTCGAACCGCGTGCTGTAGCGCAGCCGTCCCCACGGCAACGGCAGCAGATTGGCGCCGATGCCGAGAAACCCGCCGAAACTCAGGATGGCATACGATACTTTACCGGTGACCTTGTCGATCATCAGCCGCTCGATATGGCCGATCATGTCGCCATTCGGCCGGCGCACCGCGGTCCCCTCGACGCGGTCGCTCGCGATCAGCTGATGCGGCCCGGCCATGACGTCGCTTGTCATTGCACCCTCCACACGTGAATAGAGGCAACAACGCTGCCGCCACCGCGCGGTTCCAGCGATCATGACACGCGCCGTCGCCGCGCGACCGGCAGCCGCACCGGACTGGCCGGTTCGGATCCGATTGCCCGTTCGTCAGCCGTGCGAACGCGTGGCGGCCTGGATCATCGCCTCACGCCGCGAGCGCGTCGGGGTCCGCTTCCTCGTAGATCGCGACCGCCTCGAAGCGATAGTCGCAGGCGCGGCAGAACCAGAGAAAGGACGTGCGGCCCGGACTGCTCTCGACCCAGTCGGGTCGCGGGATCGGCTTGCCGCACTGGGCGCAGGGATTACCGCGGGGCAGATAGCTGGAATCAAGTCGAGCCATGGCGCATCTCCCTTTGACGTCTTGCTGATGACGTTTGCTTTTGTCGCGATTGGTTATGTCGCTGAATGAGTCAGGATTGCTGTCGAAAACTGAACATTCTGGCGGCAACGCTTGTACACTTTCATCGATTCATTTGCACGAAAATCATGCGCGTCGGCATGACGCAGATTCCTTTCGACGCGCAGCGCAGCGATCAACTTCACGATGCATCGCTGCGCGGCGCGTCGTGAGCGTCGAAGCGGGCCGCGCCGGCCACTCGCCGCGATGCCGCCTGTTTTTCGCCACATCTTGGCCCCGTGAGGGAACTAACCGGAACCGCCCGCCGTTAACGCCGCAGTTTGTCAGAGATCATTTTATGAAAAGTTTGCTGAAGTTTGCGTCCCGCTTTGCGTTGCTCGCCGCCCCCGCTGCGCTGCTGGTTTCCGCCGATGCGATGGCGCAGAGCCGCGCGCAGTATGAGAGCATGGTCGCCACCCACGCCGCCGCCAACAACGTGCCGGAGGCGCTGGTGCACCGGGTGATCGTGCGCGAGAGCAAATATCATCCGGGCCTGGTCGGGCGCGGCGGCACCATCGGGCTGATGCAGATCAAGCTGCCGACCGCGCGCGGCCTTGGCTACACCGGCGACGCCGCCGGCCTGCGCGATCCCAACACCAACCTCGCCTGGGGCACCAAATATCTCGCCGGCGCCTATCGCGCCGCCAACGGCGATCACAGCCGCGCCGTGCGTTACTATGCGAGCGGCTATTACTATGCCGCCAAGCGCCAGCGCCGCGAGCCGCCCGTGCTGCTCACGCCCGTGCTGGCGAGCGGTGGGGCGCCGAAAATCGTCGCCGCGCCGGCCGGAACGGCGAAAACGCCCGCCGATGCCAACGCGCTGCAGACCGCGCAATAGCGCAAAACGCGTGTCCGGGGTCACGGCAGCGGTGCAGTTCCCGCAAACCCGCGTTGACACGCGGGCCTAACCGCCTACATTAGACCTGTTCCGAGGGGTGCTCCGATGAGGAGCTGAGATACCGCAAGCTTGGGCCGTTTTACTTCTTGAGAGTAAGAGGCGCTGGACCGCGGTGACCCTTTGAACCTGATCCGGGTCATGCCGGCGAAGGGACAGGGATGTACCAGAAGTCAGATCTGCGCGGGGATTCTCCCGTTTCCATCATCGGCGCGGGCATTGCCGGCGCCTGGCAGGCGCTGCTGTTCGCGCAGGCCGGCCATGCCGTCACGCTGTACGAGCGCAGCGACGCCGATATGACGCTTTCCACCAGCCACTGGGCCGGCGGCATGCTGGCGCCCTGGTGCGAGGCCGAGACCTCGGAGCCGGTGATCGGCCGGCTCGGCATCCGCTCGCTCGACCTCTGGCGCGAGCATGTTTCCCGACACCCCGTTCAACGGATCGCTGGTGGTGGCGCATGCGCGCGACCGCGCCGATTTCGAACGCTTTGCGAAACTGACCGCGGGCCATATCAGGCTCGACGCGCGCGGCTTGAGCGATCTCGAACCGTCGCTGGACGGCCGTTTCCGCGACGGCCTGTTCTATGCCGGCGAGGGCCATGTCGAGCCGCGAAAAGTGCTGCCCGAACTGCACGCCCGCATCGAAGCCGCCGGCGGCACCGTCAAGTTCGACTGCGACGTCACGGCCGACGATCTCGACGGCATCGTGATCGACTGCCGCGGCCTGTCCGCGCGCGACGCGCAGCCCGAGCTGCGCGGCGTCAAGGGCGAGATGATCATCGTCGAGACATCAGAGGTCGAACTGTCGCGCCCGGTGCGGCTGATCCATCCGCGCTGGCCGCTCTACGTGATCCCGCGCGGCGACGACAAATTCATGCTGGGCGCCACCTCGATCGAGGCCGAGGACACCGGCGTCAGCGTCCGCTCGGCGCTGGAGCTGCTGGGCGCCGCCTATGCCGTGCATCCGGCCTTTGCCGAGGCGCGCATCGTCGAGTTCGGCTCGGGCTTGCGTCCGGCCTACCCGGATAATCTGCCGCGGATCACGGTCGGCAACAACAGGATCGCGGTGAACGGCCTCTATCGCCACGGCTTTCTGCTGGCGCCCGCGCTGGCCGAGCTGACGCTTGCCTACGTGCAGCGCGGCGCCATCGACAATGAGGTGATGCGATGCGTGTGACCGTCAACGGCGAGCCGCGGGAGATCGCCTGCGTCCCGCGTCGACGCGCTGCTCTGCGAGCTCGAATACGAAGGCACGCATTTCGCGATCGCGCTGAATTACGACGTGCTGCCGAAAAGCCGCTGGGCCGAGACGGCGCTGAAGGCCGGCGACGAGATCGAGATCATCACGCCGCGGCAGGGAGGGTGATGATGGGCGCACGCGCTCTCTCTCTTAACCTCGCCCCGCTTGCGGAGAGGTCGGATCGACGCTTGCGATCCGGGTGAGGGGGTACAGGTCCATCGGTAGATCGCACGTGCGCCGGCGAGAGCCCCTCACCCCAACGCCTCTCGCGGCGCTGCAAGCGCGGGGCGAGGCGAGCTAACCGGAATAGCGGAGACTGATCGATGCTGAACTTCTACGGCAAAACCTTCTCCTCCCGCCTCCTGATCGGCAGCGCGCTGTACCCCTCGCCCGCGATCATGCAGGACGCGATCCGCGCCTCCGGCGCCAACATCGTCACCGTGTCGCTGCGGCGCGAGGCCGCCGGCGGCAAGACCGGCGATGCGTTCTGGTCGCTGATCCGCGAGCTCGACGTCACCGTGCTGCCGAACACCGCCGGCTGCCGCAGCGTGCGCGAGGCGGTGACCACCGCAAAGCTGGCGCGCGAATTGTTCGGCACGCCCTGGATCAAGCTGGAAGTGATCGCCGACAACGACACGCTGCAGCCCGACGTGGTCGGCCTGGTCGAGGCCGCCGGCATCCTGATCAAGGACGGCTTTGAAGTATTCCCCTATTGCACCGAAGACCTTTCGGTCGCGATGCGGCTGGTCGATGCCGGCTGCAAGGTCGTGATGCCGTGGGCCGCGCCGATCGGCAGCGCCAAAGGCATCACCAACCGCGACGCGCTGAAACTGATGCGCGAGCGCCTGCCCGACATCACGCTGGTGGTCGATGCCGGCCTCGGCGCGCCCTCGCATGCCGCCCACGCGCTCGAACTCGGCTACGACGCCGTGCTGCTCAACACCGCCATCGCCAAAGCCGCCGACCCCGTCGCGATGGCCAACGCCTTCCGCCTCGGCGTCGAAGCCGGCCGCACCGCCTATGAAGCCGGGCTGATGGAAGCCCGCGATTTCGCCTCGCCCTCAACCCCTGTGATCGGGACACCGTTCTGGCATGCCGTATCCTGATAAATTCTATCCCGTCGTTCACAGCGTCGCCTGGGTGACGCGGCTGGCGCTGCTCGGCGCCGGCACCATCCAGTTGCGCGCCAAGGACCTCAACGATTCCGAGGCGCTGCAGATCGTCACCGACGCGCTCGAGGCCATCAAGGGCACCGACGCCAAGCTCGTGGTCAACGACTACTGGCGCGCGGCGATCGTCGCCGGCGCAAAGCATCTGCATCTCGGCCAGGAAGACCTCGCCGACGCCGATCTCGGCGAAATCCGCAAAGCCGGACTGACGCTCGGCATCTCCACCCATGACGACGAGGAGCTGGCGACCGCGCTGGCCGCGAAGCCGGACTACATCGCGCTCGGCCCGATCTTTCCGACCACGCTGAAATCGATGCGCTTCGCGCCGCAGGGCATTCCAAAGATCACCGAGTGGAAGAAGCGCATCGGCGACATTCCGCTGGTCGCGATCGGCGGCATCAAGTTCGAACAGGCGGCCGAGATCTTTGCCGCCGGCGCGGACTCCATCGCCGTCGTCAGCGACGTCACCCAGAACGCCGACCCGGATGCGCGGGTGCGGCAGTGGCTCGGCCAGAGCACGAAGGCGGCCTGAGCATGAGCGCTCGCAGAGACACCCACCACCCCAGCCATCCGTCGCACCGCGCAAGAGCGGCGAGAGCGGATTGCCGCAGACGCAGCGATCCTTGTTACCCTCTCCCGCTTGCGGGGGAGGGTGGCGCGCGCGTCAGCGCGCGACGGGTGGGGGCTCGCGCCGCAACATTCCGCTGCCGGATCGGTCCGCGCTGCGGCCCGATCCGGAATGACAACAAGATCAACGGAGGATAACACAATGAACATCCGCTCCAATCCCGACACCACCCTTCCCGCCGTCACCACCGGCCCCCTGCCCTCGTCGCGAAAGATCTTCGCCACCCCCGACGCCGCGCCCGACCTGCGCGTGCCCTTGCGCGAGATCATCCTCAGCGAAGGCGCCGGCGAGCCGAACCTGCCGGTGTACGACACCTCCGGCCCCTACACCGATCCGACCGTGACCATCGACGTCAACGCCGGCCTGTCGCGCAACCGCCTCGCCTGGGTGAAGGAGCGCGGCGGCGTCGAGGAATATCAAGGCCGCGACATCAAGCCGGAAGACAACGGCAATGTCGGCGCCTCGCACGCCGCAAAGGCCTTCACCGCGCACCACAAGCCGCTGCGCGGCCTCGACGGCCACAAGATCACGCAGCTCGAATTCGCCCGCGCCGGCATCATCACCAAGGAGATGATCTACGTCGCCGAGCGCGAAAACCTCGGCCGCAAGCAGCAGCTCGAACGCGCCGAAGCCGCCCTTGCCGACGGCGAAAGCTTTGGCGCCGAGGTGCCCGCCTTCATCACGCCGGAGTTCGTGCGCAGCGAGATCGCGCGCGGCCGCGCCATCATCCCCTGCAACATCAACCACGCCGAACTCGAGCCGATGATCATCGGCCGCAACTTCCTGACCAAGATCAACGCCAATATCGGCAACTCCGCCGTGACCTCGTCGGTCGAGGAGGAAGTCGACAAGATGGTGTGGGCGATCCGCTGGGGCGCCGACACCGTGATGGACCTCTCGACGGGCCGCAACATCCACACCACCCGCGAATGGATTCTGCGCAACGCGCCGATCCCGATCGGCACCGTGCCGATCTACCAGGCGCTGGAGAAGTGCGAAGGCGATCCGGTCAAGCTGACCTGGGAGCTCTACAAGGACACGCTGATCGAGCAGTGCGAACAGGGCGTCGACTATTTCACCATCCACGCCGGCGTGCGCCTGCCCTACATCCACCTCACCGCCAACCGCGTCACCGGCATCGTGTCGCGCGGCGGCTCGATCATGGCGAAGTGGTGCCTGGCGCATCACAAGGAGAGCTTCCTCTACACCCATTTCGACGAGATCTGCGACCTCATGCGCAAGTATGACGTCTCGTTCTCGCTCGGCGACGGCCTGCGCCCCGGCTCGATCGCCGACGCCAACGACCGCGCGCAGTTCGCCGAACTGGAGACGCTCGGCGAGCTGACGAAGATCGCGTGGGAGAAGGGCTGCCAGGTGATGATCGAAGGCCCCGGCCACGTGCCGATGCACAAGATCAAGATCAACATGGACAAGCAGCTCAAGGAGTGCGGCGAAGCCCCGTTCTACACGCTTGGGCCCGCTGACGACCGACATCGCGCCGGGCTACGACCACATCACCTCAGGCATCGGTGCGGCCATGATCGGCTGGTTCGGCTGCGCCATGCTCTGCTACGTCACGCCGAAGGAGCATCTCGGCCTGCCCGACCGCAACGACGTCAAGGTCGGCGTCATCACCTACAAGATCGCCGCCCACGCCTCCGATCTCGCCAAGGGCCACCCCGCCGCGCAACTGCGCGACGACGCGCTCTCCCGCGCGCGGTTCGACTTCCGCTGGACCGACCAGTTCAACCTCGGCCTCGATCCGGAAACCGCAAAGAGCTTCCACGACGAGACGCTGCCGAAGGAAGCCCACAAGGTCGCGCATTTCTGCTCGATGTGCGGCCCGAAATTCTGCTCGATGAAGATCACGCAGGACGTGCGGGATTACGCGGCGACGCTGAACGATCCGGCGGGGGTGGGGATGTCGGTGAGCGGGCACCATCGAGGATGGCATGGCGCCGATGAGCGCAGAAGTTCAAGGAGATGGGCAGCAGCGTGTATCTGGATGCGGAGAAGGTGAAGGAGAGTAATCGGGTGTTGTGAGGACACTCTCCGCTCGTCATGCCCGGGCTTGACCCGGGCATCCATCCAGAATAGTTAAAGCCGGGCGAAGGCCCGGCTTTTCACTGCCTTAAGCCTTCGCGTCCGTGAGCGCCGTCGTTCTAGCTGTTGCAACGCAACTGGGTACAAACTAGTCATTGAGTAACTTAAAAGCTGCGGGCTCTTGGATTCTACACAAGATGGTCTCTGCCCTCGGCTCAACGCGAGCAACGGCTCATGCGGTTCGAAATCTTACCAGGCCTACCGCCATATGGCCCGATGGCCATCTCTTTCACGCAGAACGGCGCGCGCGAACATCGCGAAGGGCTGGTTGTGCGCTTTTACCCCGCAGCATCTGAGCCGTGGGTAGGTAACTTTATCGGACGGAGACGGCATGCAACATCGTTGTCGACCATCCCAACGAGGCCTACGTCATTGTCGTCGCACAAGGTGAGGCCTGCATTGTCGACCCAGAGCGCCGTGTCATCCTCGATCATATGGCGTGGGATACTGATCAGGTTTTTTCGGTTCCGTCGCTTAGGTTGGTCATATTTCAACGTTTGACCGACTTCATTGCTATTGGGGCCGACAACTCTGGATGGCTTAGCCCACGCGTTTCCTGGGATGGTTTTCGTAACGTCGAGGTGCACGAAACGGACATCTTAGGAGAAGCATACTCTCCAGTCAGCGACGCCTGGGTGCCGTTCCGACTCGACCTTTTGACGGGACACTGTACTGACGGGATTTATGAGAAAGAAATGGCTAGGGCGGTACGTGTTTCGGGAGGCAAGGAAACCAAGACTGATCCATCACTAAACTAGTTTTTGATAGCGTCCGCGCGTGTAAACAAGCGCAGCCCGGATGAGCGCGGCGATATCCGGGGTTCAAGTCTGCCCAATCCGAGGATGCTGATCGAGATCGAGGGTGTGGCGGCGTTGAAACCGCAGGACAGCGGGCACGTCGCTAAGCTGGATCAGCCGCTCTTTCCAGCAACGAACGCAAGGCGTGTAAGGCTGCGTGCCGGTTACCTTGACCTGCAGACATTGTTCGCGCAAAAATGTCGACCGTGGAGCTCCACTTCCGGTGCAGTCTCTCGGGACGAGGGGCAGTTGTGAAGTTTCTGAATGTTGCGTCGGCGCGATCCGCGCGTTTGCTTGCTGTCGGCCTGGCGCTCCATCTCCTCACCGCCTGTTCGTCAATTCACAATCAGACAGTTGCGGCAGGGGGACTTTTTGTCCCGCTTCCGCCCAAGCCCGGCTACGCAACCGTCTATATTGGGCGCCCGTACACCTTCCACACGAGCGTATTCGCGCTTCCCATTCAGGTCGACGACAAACCGGTGATGTCGCTGCCGCCCGGGCAGTATACGGCTGTCCAGTTGGCACCCGGTCCGCACAGCGTCGGCTCGCCCAATGAGGCATGGACCCGGGCGATTTCGGGCGTACCGCATCCCGCGAATTTCGCGGTCGAGGCGGGTAAGGTTTACTATCTGCTGCCGAAGCGCTGGGGCGAAGATGCCGGTTACTCGTATACGATGGTGGGCTCCGTCGTCGTGCCGCAGAAAACCGCCACCGCTCACAGCACCTTCGCGGTTCAGGCTGCCGCCGCGAGTGCTGCGCCGCCCCCGGAATTCGACAAACTGAGCTACGCCAAGGCACCTTAGCGGAATCCGGATGAGCGGCTTGTCCGCCGTACCTCCAAGGAGCGAAGGCGGAAGCGACGTCCGTCATCAACGAGAGCACGGTGGATCTGGCGTGCAGCGATGGGTTTCGCTTCGCTCTACCCATCCTACGCTGCTGGCACGTCTATCTGCCTGTTGTTGAACATATACTTCAGGGTGTGACAAAGCGTCGTCAAAACCTTTCCGTGCCTCTTAACCTTTCATTAACCATTCGCGCCCACCCTCCCCTCTACGGCTTGGGGGCTGTTGATTCCTGATGTTTCTGCTCCGCGTTTCGGAGCAAGCGTCGATCGGGAGGTGTTGATGCCCCAGGAGTATCTTGGCGCGTACCGTGACTTGTACCTTGGCGTGGACTGTGTGTGCACGCCCGAGATTTCACCGCCGGAATCTCAAGCCCTTTCACCCCATCAGATCGTGCCGTTGCTGATCGGCTCCACGGTCGAGGCGATCGAGCGCGAGCTCGTGCTGCAGACGCTGGCGCGCTGCCACGGCAATCGCACCCACGCCGCGCGCGTGCTCGGACTTTCGGTGCGCACGATGCGGAACAAGATCCGGCAGTATGCGACTGACGGCGTCGACATTCCCGCGCACAGCTAGGTCGGGCACGCCGGGTCGCAAACTGGCTGCACGCCCTGGCAGCAACCGGCACGACAGCAAGCGTAGCGCGGCTGAGCGAAACAACATTCGGTGCTTCATCCGATTCCGGTCCTCCCTGAGACCTGGCATCCATGCCTGGCGCGCACTCACGCGCAACGACCCATTTTGCCAAGCCGGTAAAATTTGATGCCGCCGATCTGGATTGAAAACTCGGCCTCACTTGTCCATCTAGGTGATTCAATCGTGATGGAATGATAAAGGATGGCTCCGCCGGTGTTGTCGGCCAGCCTTCCATCTATCGCTTCTTCGGACACGTTCCATATTTGCGTTTTGAATAGATCGTTATCTATCTGTTCCGAATAGAACCGGAAATTTGGATCGTTTTGATTTCGGGATGAAAATTGTTTTGGCTGGTTGATGACCCCCGCCAGCGTGGAGGGATATCTTCCCCCGCATTTCTTTCAATTCTAAGACAACGTTGGCGACCGCCCGCTGGGTTTCCAGGGATTCGCCGCGCACCTCTGTATAGATGAGACGCGCGAGCAGATCGACCTCTGCCACTCTAGACATCGGTTGGTCCGGCGGCCCCTGAGGCACAACGGCGCCGATCGGCGGGATGCTCGGCCCCTCGCCCGGCTGACGCTTGTCGAGAAAGGACTTGAGCGCCGCCTTCCGTTTATCGTCGGTGATCAGGCCTGCATCCAGCAGAAACGCGAGGTTGACGGCAGCTTTCTCCGTATCGTCCGTCTTGATCACCTCCAATATCCGCGCCGCCTCGGCCTTTGAATTTTCGATGCGAAGTTGGCCGTCGTTGCGGGTGGTTTCGAGCTCGCGTTGCGCCGCGCCATTGTAATATGCGAGCCACGCGTTCCCGAGCGCAGCGAGCACGGCCGCGGAAACCGCCAGAACCAGCGGGTTGGTCCAGCGCGCCCATTTCTGGTCGGCAAGCTTGGCGTCGAACTCGCGGGCCTTTTGCACGGCGTCCTGAGCCGCGGCGCGCTCCTTGATATCAAGCTCGCGCTCGCGCAGCCGAAGCTCGGCCTGCCAGCGCTGCTGTTCCGGCCCCGCTTCGACGGCGTCAGAAGGAGTCATGCGTCACCTGCAAGACGTACAACCAAAGCGAGTTTAACCAGAGCCGGGTGGTAGTGGCAAGCATGACCGGAAAGAGATTCGTAAGGTGGGCAAAGGCGCAACTGCGCCGTGCCCGCCATTTGCACGTTGCTCGCGATGGTGGGCACGCTTCCGCCTTCGCTCTTCGAGCTACGGCGAGACAAGTGCGCTTTGCCCACCCTGCGGACCTACGGGGCTGCGGGCTGATTTGCTTCTCGCGCAAGCGCAAATCCTGTGCAGGGTCTGCGACCAATTGGCACGACGGGCAAATCACTCGAAAACCTGTCCAGCCCTTCGCGCAAAAATATTCCGCTTAACGCGCAGGCCAAATCAGCCGCATAACTCCGCCCGTCTCACCCGATGAGAGGGGCGGCTCGCGATCGTCACGAACGCGCGGTGGGATGCGGTGGACGCGATGGCTGCGAGCGACGTGTGTGGCTCGGATGCGTACGGCGAAGTCGTGTGGTCCTGATGTCGCGGTGCTGGCATTAAGTCCGAGAGAAGCGAAGCTTCTCGGAGGCGACGGTGGCAAGAAAGCCGTTCGCCGGGGAGAGCACGAAGTAAGCCGTAAAGCCATTGCGCAGGGAAGGCCGGGATGCTCCGCCTGTACCTGTATGCTCGTGTGCGCGTTCCTTGTGCGCAATTGCACACGGGACCGCGGGTGCAGCGTGCACCCGGTCTTCCCTGCGCCCTCTATTCAAGAGGAGGGCAAACGAAGATGCAAACCTCGGGCGCAATGCGTCGCGAGAAGGCGAAACTGCATCAAGCCGTCATTGCGAGCGCAGCGAAGCAATCCATCTATCCCACGCCGCGCTATGGATTGCTTCGCTTCGCTCGCAATGACGAGGAGAAAGCAGGCGCCCCCCGGACAAGCGACTTGTCCGCCGTAGCTCGAAGAGCGAAGGCGGAAACCCGAGCGTCGCGTCCAAACGACCACCCGCATGTCGCTCCGCTCATGCGGGCTACGGTCGGGGCAGTCCGGCGGCGGCGGGGGGATGGATAGATGCCCGGCTTGACCGCCTGCCCTGCGAATGCCCAGGGGAACCCGTGCAATCGGGCGTTGCAATGACTTCATTTAAAAAGCAAATGACCGGGCAACAGTTCGATTATTTTTTGTTTACGCGTTCGGATTGAAATGGCGATGACTTAATTTCGACGCACGGAAGCCAAGAAAAAAGCAAAGAAAAAAAGCAAAGAGAAGAGCCGGCATCGCAGCGTCGCCAACGCGATACAAAACATGGCGGAGGAAGGGAAAACGTGGGTGAACTTCTGGGCTCGATAGCATTTTCCTTGATCGTCATCGCCGTGATCGCCGGCACCTGGGCCTGGATTTCCACGCTGTTCCGGAAGAGGCGTCATGGCGCTGGTCGGATTCGACCGGGTCTGCGTCCAGCAGTTCGAAACCATGCTGCTCTACCGGAACGGACGCTTCGAAAGGGCCCTGCCCCCCGGGCGGCACCGCATCCGGGCCGGCAGCCGGCAGATCGCGCGGATCGATCGCCGTCCCGAAATCTTCAGGCTCAACCAGGGCACCGTTTCCACGGACCGCTTTGCCCTCAACCTCACCTATGTCGTGCGGACCCAGATCGTCGATCCCAGGGCCACCTTCGAAAGCACGCAGAATTACCGGGACGAGATCTGCATGCGCCTGCAATCGGTCGTGAAGGCGATGTGCAGCCGCAAAACGCGGCTGGAAATCCAGACCGACCACCAGACCTTCAGCAACAGCGTCCAGAAGGCGGCCAACCAGGTGTTCCGCTCGATCGGCTGCGAATGCCTGACCTTCGAACTGATGCAGGTGGATATCGCCGGGCCCGCCATCGAGCTGGACGCCAAGCGGGCGGCCGTCGCGGCGCAGGCGCCCGTGAGCGTGGGCGGAAAAAGCGCGTTCGCTGCAATGTGATCGCGCCACGCCCGCCGGCCGATCGGTCAGCCGCGCCGCCCTCCGGCCTGCCGCCCGGAATGCCCCGGCCGCCGGACCGTCGCGCGAGAGGCGGCTCATGCTGCGCCGCTGCCGATACGGAACAGATCATCCTACACCGGGACCGGCGCGAGGGTCGCGAAAGGAACGCGTGCGCAGCTCGTCTGCGCAAGCCGAATGGCTTCGCCATTGCGACAATTGGCCGCAATGCCCAACTGTCCCCTATCATCATTCATCCGGAACATCCCTGACATGAGCCAGACCAAACTGTTCGAGCCCTTCAAGCTTGGCCCGATCACGCTGCCGAACCGCCTCGTGATGGCGCCGCTGACCCGCAACCGCGCGGTGCCGCCCGGCATGGTGCCGAGCCCGCTGGCGGTCGACTATTACGGCCAGCGCGCCTCCGCCGGGCTGCTGATCACCGAAGCCAGCCAGGTCTCGCAGCAGGGCCAGGGCTATCAGGATACGCCCGGCATCTATTCGAAGGAGCAGGTCGCAGGCTGGCGCAAGGTCACCGACCGCGTGCATGAAAAGGGCGGCCGCATCTTCATCCAGATCTGGCATGTCGGCCGCATCTCGCACGATTCGCTGCAGCCCGACGGCGGCAAGCCGGTGGCGCCGTCCGCGATCCGCGCCAAGGGCAAGACGTTCGTCAACGGCACCTTCACCGATATCTCCGAGCCGCGCGCGCTGGAGCTTTCGGAAATTCCCGGGATCATCGAGGATTTCAAGCGCGGCACCGAGAATGCGCTGGCCGCCGGTTTCGACGGCGTCGAAATCCATGGCGCCAACGGCTATCTGCTCGACCAGTTCGCCAAGGACGGCACCAACAAGCGCACCGATGCTTACGGCGGTGGAATCGAGAACCGCGCCAAGCTGATGCTGGAAGTTTCCAAGGTGGTGGCTGCCGTCGCCGGCCCCGAGCGCACCGGCATCCGCATCTCGCCGGTGACGCCGGCCAATGACGTCTCGCGACAGCAATCCGCAGCCGCTGTTCGATCACATCGTCGATGGGCTCAACGCGCTGAAGCTGACCTACATCCACGTCATCGAAGGCGCCACCGGCGGCCCGCGCGACATCGCGCCGTTCGATTACGCGATCCTTGCGCAAGCGCTTCAGCGGCGCCTATGTCGCCAACAACGGCTATGATTTCGATCTCGCGACCAAGGTGCTCGAGGCCAACGCCGCCGACCTGATCGCGTTCGGAAAGCCGTTCATCTCCAACCCCGACCTGGTCGAGCGCCTGAAGAAGGGCGCGCCGCTGAACGAGTGGGACAAGGCGACGTTCTACGGCGGCGGCGCCAAGGGATACACGGATTATCCGACGCTGGGGGCGGCGCAGGCGGCGGAGTAAGCGATCACGTCGTCATGCTCCGCGATTGCGAGGGCGATCCAGTGAATCGCAGGCTCCATGCGATCAGCGAGATGCCGCGGCGTACTGGATCGTCCCTTCGCTGACGATGCGCATCGCAATGACAGGAAAGAAAAAAGGCCGGGATCGCTCCCGGCCTTTCGTCGTTTTGCATCACTCGTAACGTGCGAAGCTTACTTCGCTTCCGCCCGCTTCGGCGGGGTGGCCGGCCACGACTTCACCAGCGTGTCGTAGTCGACGGTTTCGCCCTTCGGCTTCTCGTTCGCCAGCTTGCGCTGGGGAGCGATGTTGCCGTCCTTCGCGGACTTGGCGAACCAGAACTCGGCCGTCTCCTTCTTGTTCAGCTTCGGCCCGCAGGCGCCCTGCACGCCGGACTTCTCAAGACGTTCGAGCACCGAGTCCTGCGCTGCTGCCAGCGCATCCATCGCCGCCTGCGGCGTCTTCGCACCGGACGACGCATCGCCGATGTTCTGCCACCACAATTGCGCGAGCTTCGGATAGTCAGGCACGTTGTTGCCGGTCGGGGTCCACTGCACGCGCGCGGGCGAGCGGTAGAACTCGATCAGGCCGCCGAGCTTCGGCGCACGCTCGGTGAACGACTTGTCCCAGATGTCGGATTCACGAACGAAGGTGAGACCGACATGGCTCTTCTTCAAGCGACACCGTCTTGGAGTTGATGAACTGCAGATAGAGCCAGGCCGCCTTGCGGCGATCGGGCGGGGTCGACTTCAGGAGCGTCGCCGAGCCGGCGTCCTGGTAGCCGAGCTTCATGCCCTCCTTCCAGTACGAGCCGTGCGGCGACGGCGCCATGCGCCACTTCGGCGTGCCGTCCGCGTTCACGACCGCAATGCCCGGCTTCACCATGTCGGCGGTGAAGGCGGTGTACCAGAAGATCTGCTGGGCGATCGCGCCCTGCGCCGGCACCGGACCTGCTTCGGAGAAGGTCATGCCTTGCGCCTGCGGCGGGGCATACTTCTTCATCCAGTCGAGATATTTGACGATCGAATAGACCGCCGCCGGGCCGTTGGTGTCGCCGCCGCGCTCGACGGACGAACCGACCGGACGGCAGCCTTCCATGCGGATGCCCCATTCGTCGACCGGCTTGCCGTTCGGGATGCCCTTGTCGCCGTTGCCGGCCATCGACAGCCAGGCGTCGGTGAAACGCCAGCCGAGCGAGGGATCCTTCTTGCCGTAGTCCATGTGGCCATAGACCTTGACGCCGTTGATCTCCTTGATGTCGTTGGTGAAGAACTCGGCGATGTCTTCATAGGCCGACCAGTTCACGGGCACGCCGAGATCGTAGCCGTACTTGGCCTTGAACTTGGCCTTGTAGTCCGGATTGGAGAACCAGTCGTAGCGGAACCAATAGAGGTTCGCGAACTGCTGGTCGGGAAGCTGATAGAGCTTGCCGTCCGGGCCGGTGGTGAAGGACTTGCCGATGAAGTCGTTGACGTCGAGCTGCGGATTGGTGACGTCCTTGCCCTCGCCGGTCATGTAGTCCGACAGGACGACCGTCTGGTTGTAGCGGAAGTGCGTGCCGATCAGGTCGGAGTCGTTGATCCAGCCGTCATAGACGTTCTTGCCGGACTGCATCTGGGTCTGCAGCTTTTCGACGACGTCGCCTTCCTGGATCAGGTCGTGCTTGACCTTGATGCCGGTGATCTCGGTGAAGGCTTTCGCCAGCGTCTGCGATTCATACTCATGCGTCGTGATCGTTTCCGACACGACGTTGATTTCCATGCCCTTGAAGGGTGCGGCGGCCTTTTCGAACCACTGCAGCTCCTTCAACTGGTCGGCCTTCGACAGCGTCGAGGGCTGGAATTCGCTGTCGATCCACCTTTGATTGACGGCGTCGTCCGCACGCGCAGGTGCGGCCATCGTAACGGAAGCCGCGATCAGCGCGGCCGCGCTGGTCATCGTCAGAAAGCTCTCCTTGGTCAAGGAACTATTCCTTCCTCTAAAGCGTCGCATGTTGAGTCCTCCGGTTGCAGCGACAAACAAAACTCAGGCCCGGGTTGATCCCGGATCTGCTCGTTTTTCGCTCTTCAGACGGTGCGAAAAATCGCAACGGCCGAGAGAAGCGAAATCACGGTTGCGAGCCACAGGCTCGAAATTTCAACGCCCTCCCCGATCGGCAGCGTCGCAATCGGGTCGGTGCCGACAAAGGCGATCCACAACAGATGGATGACGGCGGCGAGCACCAGCGAAATGAACAGCCGGTCGCCGCGCGTGGTCGGAATGCGCAGCACGCCGACGCGTTCGGCTTCGGGATAGGCGACCGCAAGCCACGTCATGACGCCGAGCGTCAGCGCCAGCATCACGAAGAAGATCGCGGTCGGCAGCGTCCAGGCCATCCATGCGATGTGTTCCATGCGCCCCTACACCCGCCCCAGCGCAAAGCCGCGCGCGATGTAGTTGCGGACGAACCAGATCACCAGCGCGCCGGGGATGATGGTGAGCACGCCGGCCGCGGCCAGCAGGCCCCAGTCCATGCCGGAGGCCGAGACCGTGCGCGTCATGATCGCCGAGATCGGCTTGGCGTTGACCGAGGTCAGCGTGCGCGCCAGCAGCAATTCGACCCAGGAGAACATGAAGCAGAAGAACGCGGCGACGCCGATGCCGCTGGCGATCAGCGGCACCAGGATCTTGACGAAGAAGCGCGGGAACGAATAGCCGTCGAGGAACGCGGTCTCGTCGATCTCGCGCGGCACGCCGGAGACGAAGCCTTCGAGGATCCAGACCGCCAGCGGCACATTGAAGATGCAATGCGCCAGCGCGACCGCCCACGGCGTATCGAACAGGTTGATCGCCGAATAGAGATTGAAGAACGGCAGCGCAAACACCGCCGCCGGCGCCATGCGGTTCGACAGCAGCCAGAAGAACAGATGCTTGTCGCCGAGGAAGCGGTAGCGCGAGAAGGCGTAGGCCGCCGGCAACGCCACCGAGATCGAGATCACGGTGTTGATCAGGACATAGGTCAGCGAGTTGATGTAGCCGGAATACCAGCTCTCGTCGGTGAAGATGCGCTTGTAGTTTTCCAGCGTCGGCTGGTGCGGCCACAGCGTCATGGTGGTGACGATCTCGGTATTGGTCTTGAAGCTCATGTTGACGAGCCAGTAGATCGGCAACAGCAGGAAGATCAGGAACGCCACCATGATGATGCGGCGGCCGGGAATCGAATTCATCACGCGACTCCCTGCTTGGCGGGACGCTCGGCCCCGGCGTTGGTCATCACGGTGTAGAAGATCCAGCACACGATCAGGATGATCAGATTGTAGACCAGCGACAAGTGCCGCGGCCTTGCCGAGGTCGAACTGCCCGAGCGCGATCTTGACCAGCTCGATCGAGACGAAGGTGGTCGAGTTGCCGGGGCCGCCGCCGGTCACCACGAACGGCTCGGTGTAGATCATGAAACTGTCCATGAAGCGCAGCAGCACCGCGATCAGCAGCACGCGGTTCATCTTCGGCAATTGGATCGCCTTGAACACCGCCCAGCGCGAGGCGCCGTCGATCTGCGCCGCCTGGTAATAGGCGTCGGGGATCGACTTCAGCCCGGCGTAGCACAGCAGCGCCACGAGGCTGGTCCAGTGCCAGACGTCCATCACGATGACGGTGGCCCAGGCGTCGAACTCGTTGGAGACGTAGTTGTAGTCGATGCCGAGGCTGTTGAGCGTATAGCCGAGCAGGCCGATGTCGGGCCGGCCGAAAATCTGCCAGATGGTTCCGACCACGTTCCACGGAATCAGCAGCGGCAGCGCCAGGATCACGAGGCAGGCGGCGACCGTCCAGCCGTCGCGCGGCATCGACAGCGCCACCACGATTCCGAGCGGCACCTCGATCGCAAGAATGATGGCGGAGAACAGCAGGTTGCGGCCGAGCGAGGCCAGGAAGCGCCCGCCGAGATCGGTCGAGGGATCGAGCAGCTCCTTGAACCAGCCGACGCCGTTCCAGAAGAACTGGTTGTTGCCGAACGTGTCCTGCATCGAATAGTTCACGACCGTCATCAGCGGCAGGATCGCGGAGAACGCGACCACCAGGAACACCGGCAGCACCAGGAACCAGGCCTTCTGGTTGATGGTCTTGTCCATCAGGCAACCCCCTCGACCAGACGGCTGTCGGCATAGACGTGAACATGGGCGGGATCGAACACGAGCCCGACCGTGTTGTCGGGAACGGAGAACCCTGATGGCACGCGGGCGGCGAATTTGGCATCGCCGATGCGAACGCGGGCGAAGCGGACGCGGCCGAGATCGTCGATGCGCTCGATCGTGGCCGACAGCAGGCCGGACGCGGGCGCGGCGACGTTGACGAATTCCGGCCGCACGCCGATCTCGATCTTCGCGCCGCCGGCAGCACGCCGTAATTGCGGTGCAGGCCGATGACGTGGCCGTCGATGCGCGCCTCGTGCCCGCTCACCTCGGCCGGCACGATGTTCATGCCGGGCGAGCCGATGAAATAGCCGACGAAAGTATGCGCGGGCTTGTCGAACAATTCGGCCGGCGTGCCGCTCTGCACCACGCGGCCGTCATGCATGACGACGACGGTGTCGGCGAAGGTCAGCGCCTCGGTCTGGTCATGGGTGACGTAGATCATCGTCAGATCGAGCTCGCGGTGCAGCGCCTTGAGTTTCGAGCGCAACTGCCATTTCAGCTCGGGATCGATCACCGTCAGCGGCTCGTCGAACAGCACCGCGGCGACGTCGGAGCGGACGAGGCCGCGGCCGAGCGAAATCTTCTGCTTGGCGTCCGCGGTCAGCCGCGTCGCCTTGCGGCCGAGATACGGCGTGAGGTCGAGCAGGTCGGCGATCTGCTTCACCCGCGCGTCGATCTCGGCCTTCGGCACGCCGCGATTCTTCAGGGGGAATGCAAGGTTCTGCCCGACCGTCATGGTGTCGTAGATCACCGGAAACTGGAACACCTGCGCGATGTTGCGCTTCTGGGTTGACAGCGGTGTGATGTCGGCGCCGTCGAACAGGATTTTTCCGCGCGACGGCGTGACGATGCCGGAAATCAGGTTGAGCAGCGTGGTCTTGCCGCAGCCGGACGGCCCGAGCAGCGCATAGGCGCCGCCCTGCCGCCAGGTCATCGTCACCGGCTTCAGCGCAAATGATTCCAGCGGCGCGTCATTGCCGCCGTAGGAGTGCGCGAGATCGACGAGGTCAATGCGGGCCATGTCGCATCTCCCTCAATTGGAGCCCGGCGCGGCGACCAGGCGGTCGGCGGCGTCGAACACGAAGACATTGTCGGGATCGAGCACGGCATCGAGCACATGGCCGGGCTCGTATTCATGCACGCCCTGCAGCACCGCGACCCAGTTGGAGGCGTCGCGGTTGAGATGCACGAAACTTTCCGAACCGGTGATCTCGGTCACCGTCACGGTGGCGTGGAACGCATGGCGGCCGGCGATGCCGTTGGCCACTTCGAGCTGATGGGCGCGGAAGCCGACGCGATAGGGGCCGTCGGCCAGCGACGCATAAAGGCCGGTGGCCGGCGCCTGGATGCCGCCGGCATATTGCACGGAGCCGTTCTTCTTCTCGATGCCGACGATGTTGAGCGGCGGATCGGAGAACACCTGCGCCACCCGCAGCGTGTCGGGCTGGCGATAGACTTTTGACGTATCGCCGGCCTGCAGAACCTCGCCTTCCCACATGCAGACGGTGTTGCCGCCGAGCAGCAGCGCCTCCGAAGGCTCGGTCGTCGCATAGACGAAGATCGCGCCCGACGCCTCGAAGATGCGCGGCAGTTCGGTGCGCAGTTCCTCGCGCAGCTTGTAGTCGAGATTGGCGAGCGGCTCGTCCAGCAGCACCAGATCGGCGCCCTTGACCAGCGCGCGCGCGATCGCGGTGCGCTGCTGCTGGCCGCCGGAAAGCTGCAGCGGCGTGCGCTTCAGATAGGGCTCGAGCCGCAGCAGCTTTGCGGCTTCCTGGACGCGCCGGTCGATCTCCTCGCGCGGCCTGCCCTGCACCCGCAACGGCGAGGCGATGTTCTCATACACCGTCAGCGAGGGATAGTTGATGAACTGCTGATAGACCATCGCGACCGAGCGCTGCCGCACGTCGAAGCCGGTGACGTCCTTGCCGTCGACCAGCACGCGGCCGGTGGTCGGCTTGTCGAGACCGGCGAGCAGCCGCATGATCGAGGTCTTGCCCGACAGCGTCGGTCCGAGCAGCACGCTCAGCGTGCCGCGCTCGAGCGTCAGCGAGACATCGCGAATGGTCGGGATGCCATCCACGGTCCGCGTGACATGTTCGAGCGTGACGCTCATGGCCGCCCTCCCGCTTCACGCAAGGGACGTTCGCCGGAGGCGCGATGGGCTTTGATCCACTCGTCGAGCGCGGCGATTTCATCTGCCGACAGCCGCAGGCCGAGCTTGGACCGTCGCCACACGACGTCTTCGGCGGTGCACGGCCCATTCGTTCGCCATCAGGTACCTGACTTCGCTTTCCGTCAGGGTAGCGCCGAACGACTGGCCGAGATCGGCAAACGATTTGGCGTTGCCGAGCAATTTTGTCGCACGCGTGCCGTAGGCATGCGCCAGCCGGTTGGCATGCGCCGCGGCGAGGAACGGATAGTTCCGCGTCAGTTCCGCCGTCAGCGCCGCGACCGCCGAAACATCCATGTCGCCGCCGGGCAGCGGCGCCTTGCCGGTCCAGCCTTCCTTGGCTTTGGCGCTGCGCAAATATGGCGCGAGCCGCTCCAGCGCCTCTTCGGCGAGCCGCCGATAGGTCGTGATCTTGCCGCCATAGATCGACAGCAGCGGCGCGCCGCCGGGCGTATCGAGTTCGAACACGTAATCGCGGGTCGCGGCCTTGGCTTCGCTGGCGCCGTCGTCATAGAGCGGGCGCACGCCGGAATAGGTCCAGACCACATCCTCCGGCGTCACCGGCTTCGTCAGATACTCGCTGGCGGAGGCGCAGAGATACTGGATCTCCTCGGGCGTGGCCTTCACCTTGGCCGGATCGCCGTCGTAATCGCGATCGGTGGTGCCGATCAGCGTGAAATCGTCCTGATAGGGAATGACGAAGATGATGCGGCCGTCGGCGTTCTGGAACATGTAGGCGCGGTCGTGCTCATAGAGCTTGCGCACCACGATGTGCGAGCCCTGCACCAGCCGCACTTTTGCGCGCGCGTTGACGCCGGAGCCCGACGGACAGCACCTGCTCGACCCAGGGGCCGCCGGCATTGACCAGCGCGCGGGCCTGAATGGTGGTCGCGCGCGCCGCTGATCGTGTTCTCGACGGTGACGTGCCAGATGCCGTCGACCTGGCGGATCTCGACCGCGCGCGAGCGGGTGCGGATTTCGGCGCCGCGATCGGCGGCATCGCGCGCGGTGAGCACGACGAGGCGCGCGTCGTCGACGAAGCAATCGGAATATTCAAAGCCCTTGGTGTAGCGGTTGGCGATCAAGGGCTTGCCCACCTCGTCATGGACGAGATCGACCGAGCGCGTCGGCGGCAGCAGATGACGGCCGCCGATATGGTCGTACAGGAACAACCCCAGCCTGAGCAGCCAGGCCGGACGCAATCCGGAGTGGTGCGGCAAAACGAAACGCAGCGGCCTGATGATGTGGGGCGCGATCTGCCAGAGGATTTCGCGCTCGATCAGCGCCTCGCGGACCAGCCGAAACTCGTAATATTCGAGATAGCGCAGCCCGCCATGCACCAGCTTGGTCGACCAGGACGACGTCCCGCTCGCCAAGTCATTCATTTCACAAAGGAAAACGGAATTGCCCCGGCCCGCCGCATCGCGCGCGATGCCGCAGCCGTTGATGCCGCCTCCGATGATGGCGAGATCGAATACCCTGTCCAACGAAACGCTTCCCCGGCGATCGCCTCTTCATTTCGGCGATTTCGCTTTCGGATGGGAGTTAATCACAAAGAAAAACGAAAGCAAGGCGAAAGAGGAAGAACTGGCAATCGACGGCACAGACTGGCGGCGGTCAGGTCCGCCGCCGTTGTGGCAGCGGACCTCCGCTCACGACGTAAACGCCTGACGGAAATCCCGGCGATCGCAATCCAGTCCATTGCCGTCGGCCACTCGCCGAGAATTGGGATGGCCATGACGGCTGTCATCGCCGGGGACAGGGCGGCGAATGCGGCCCCGCTCGAGGCACCGAGGATGCTGACCGCGCGCCCGTAGAAGACGAGAGAAACGATCGCGGTCAGAAGCCCCTGCACGAACGCTTGAAGCGCCAGATCACTCCATGAGGCTCTTGCGAAACTCGCACCCTCCACGAACAAGTAAGCCGGCATGTAGAGAAACAAGGCGCCGACGGCGGCGATCCCCGCCGCGTGCAGCCCATCGAGCCGCGCGTGACGCATCGCGACGGTGTAGCAGGCCCACGCCACGGCGGCCCCGAGAAACAGCGCGTGCCCGATCGTCTGCCCGGACCCGATCGCGCTGCCGGCACCCCAGGCGATGCCGAAGACGCCGAGCAGGATCAGCACGAAGCCGATCTTTTTCGCAGCCGTGAACGGCTCGTGCAGGATCGCCGCGGCAAGCAGCGCGACCGCCAGCGGCATGACCCCGGGAAACAGCGCGCCGGCATGCGCCGCCGGCGCGAACAGCAGGCCTGCGTTCGCGAACAGGACAGGAGCGCCGCCGCCGAGCACGATCGCCGCCAGCCCGATCCAGCCGAGACGCTCGAGCGCAAGCCCCTTGCGCACGACGTACGGCAGCAGAAGCAAACCGGCCACGCCGAAACGAAGCGCGGCGATGTCCCACGGCGTGAGGCTGCTCTTGAGGCCGAGGCGCGCCACCACGATCCATCCGGACCAGATGCTGACGGCGGCGAGGCCGTAGAGCGCGCCGCGGACATATTCCGCAGCGCTGCGTCCAGCGACGGCAAAATCCGTCATCATCGGCTCCCGGCAGGAATGGACGGCTCATAACCCTTTTGATATATTTTACAGGTTATGATGGAGCACGACGTGAGGCAAGCAGAAGCGACGCGCCAATCCGTTCGAATGGAGCGGCGGGCATCCGGCTCTGGACCTCGTGAACACCCTGGATGAGCGGCCCTCACCCGCGCCGATCGAGAATCTGGCAACGTATCATGACCTGACGCGCTTCGCGGCGCTGGCGGGACTGATCGATCGCCGGACCGCCGCACGTCTGCAACGGCTCGATAGCCGCTCCGGCTCGCCTATCGCGAAACGCGCGCGCAAGCTTCGCGAGCACCTTCATGATGTGCTGGCTGCCGCAAATTCAGGGCGGCCCGCGCGGCAGCCCGATCTCGATGCGCTATCCGCCGCGATCCAGGCGGCACATGCGGCCCGGACGCTGGTCGCATCGCCCTCGCCCGGATTGGCCAACCGCCGCTGGTCTCCGGCGCTGGCGCGTGAAATTCCGTTGCACGCCTGTTCGCTCGCTATCGAATGTCTGCTCGTTGACGAGGATCGCAAAAGAATTCGGAAATGCAGCGCCTCAGACTGCGACGTCTATTATCTCGACACCAGCAAGGGCCGGCGCCGGCAATGGTGCAGCATGAAAGGTTGCGGAAATCGCGAAAAACAACGGCGATGGCGTTCCGCGACGCGATAGGGCCGAAGCGCTATCGCAGCCGCACGGCGGCGGGAGGAGAAATCGGCTCGCCCGGCTCGTCGATATCCGCCGCCGGCTTGTCCATCGCCTCGACCACCTCGATGCCGCGATGGCTGCAGATGCTGGCAAGGCCTGCCGGCAGCGGCGCATCGGTCACAAAGGTCTGGATCTGGCTGAGATGGGCGATGCGCACCGGCGCGCTGCGGCGGAGTTTTGTCGAGTCCGCGACCAGCATGACGCTGCGCGCATTGGCGATGATCGCCTGCGCCGCCTGCACCTCGCGATAGTCGAAGTCGAGCAGCGCGCCCTCCTCGTCGATCGCGGATGCGCCGATGATGGCGTAATCGACCTTGAACTGGCCGATCAGGCTGATCGCGGTCGAGCCGATCACCGCGCCGTCGGCGCGGCGCACCGCGCCGCCGGCCACGATCACCTCGATGCGCGGGTGGCGATACAAGCAGCATCGCGACGTTGAGGTTGTTGGTGATGACGAGCAGGTCCTCATGCGAGGTCAGCGCGCTCGCGACTTCTTCCGTCGTGGTGCCGATGTTGATGAACAGCGAGCAGCCGTTCGGAATCCGCGACGCCGCGGCGATGCCGATCGCCCGCTTCTCCTCCGCCGCCACGAAGCGCCGCGCCTCATAGGCGAGGTTCTCGACGCCGGAGGCGATGATGGCGCCGCCATGGATGCGGGTCAGCGAGCGCTGGTCGCAGAGGTCGTTGAGATCCTTGCGGATGGTCTGCGCCGAAACCTCGAAACGCCTGGCGAGGTCTTCCACCATCACCCGGCCAAAGGCGCGGGCGATGTTGAGGATTTCAGTCTGGCGGTGGGACAGTCCGGCCACGGCTGGCACCCTTGAGAAATGGACTTGAGATAGGCCTGGGGCACAAAGTTGCCGTTATGGTGCGGCTGATTGGGGCCGCGGTCAACGAGGGAGATCGGCCGCGAGGGCGATCGGCCGGGCGAAACGACGAATTCTGGTTAAGGCGACCGCGCCCGAAGCCATACGAGCTCGCACCGTGCGGCCGCTCGACAAAACAATTTGTGGCTGCAAGACTGTGATCACAACCAAAAAAATGGAGGAAACAATGAACATCGATCGACGCCAGCTGGCCTTGCCCGTACTCGCGCTCGGACTGTATGAGCGTCGTTCCCGCTTTCGCCGGTGCGGACGAGGATGCCGTTGCGAAGAACGTCGAAGCCTTCCGTGTGGCGCAGGCGGCCGGCAATGCCGAGGGGCTCGCCTCGCTCTGCGCGGAAGAACTGAGCTACAGCCACTCGAACGCCAAGGTCGACACCAAGGCGGCGCTTCTCGACGGCATCGCCAAGGCCAACTACAAATGGACGTCGCTGGAATACAAGGATCCCACGGTCCGCGTCGTCGGCCCGGCCGCCATCGTGCGCTTCAACTTCGTCGGCGAGCAGGAGTTCACCGACGGCAAGAAGACGCCGCAGAACCTGCACATCCTGATGAACTGGCAGAAGCAGGGCTCGGACTGGAAACTGCTGTCGCGGGCGGCCACCAAGCTCTGACCGCTGAACGACGGTCGCTGGCGGTTAGGCCGCCAGCGGCATCCCGCTGGCAAGACGCCGGGCCGCGCGCTCGGCCTCGCGTGCGTTGCGGAAAATCTGCCCTTCCAGCCGGTTGAAACGGTGCGAAGCGGCAAAGAACCGATAGCCGCCGGGATCGCGCACGACGATGCCTGCCGGCTGCGAGCCGACTTCGATGATGTAGGTGTCCGACATGGCCCAGCCTCTGATTTCTTCCGGGCCTACAACGGGTTGCACGGAAAATTGTTCCGCCTCCCGTTGCTCCAGAGCCCGGACCTATGTCAAAGCTGGTCGCGGAACACGATAGCGAATCGTTGAAATGGCTGGAGAAATGACATGATGCCGAAATTCGCGCTCTCGATGCTGGTTGCCCTTGCGGTTTGCGCACCGCTCCAGGAGGCGGCGGCGCAGGAGAGCACGCTCGGGGGCGCGCTGTTCGGCGGCGCCGCGGGCGCCATTGTCGGCGGCGCGCTCGGCGGCGGCCGCGGGGCTGCGGTCGGCGCGATCGTCGGCGCGACGACGGGAGCGGCGATCGGCGCCCAGGGCGAGCCGCGGCCCGGCGGTTATCGCTACTATCAAGGCGGCTGCTACGTCGAGCAGCCCGGCGGCTGGCAGGCAGTTTCGCCGCGCTATTGCGGTGTCCAGGCGCAGTACGTACCGCCGCCGCGGGTTTATGACGATACGCCGCGCTGCATGCGCTCGCCGAGTTATAATCCGCGCCGTGGCACGTTCATTGGCCGTGACGGCTACGAGCGTGCCTGCCCGTAAGGATCACGTCTTGATCAGGCCATCCGGCCGGACCGGCTGCGGACGGCCCTGCTCGTCGATCGAGACGTAGGTGAAGTTGCCGTCGGTCACCAGGATCGACTGCAACTCCTTGCGGCGCACGACCCAGGCTTCGAGATGGACCGTGATCGAGGTGCGCCCGACCCGCACCAGATTGGCGTAGACCGACACGAGATCGCCGACATAGACGGCTTTGCGAAAATTCATCGCCTCGATCGCGACCGTCACGGTGCGGGATTTGGCGATCTTGGAGGCGAACACGCCGCCGCCGATATCCATCTGGCTCAAGCAGCCAGCCGCCGAAGATGTCGCCATTGGCGTTGGTGTCGGCCGGCATCGCCAGCGTGCGGATGCAGAGATCGCCGCGCGGCTCGGTTTCGGTAGCGGCCGGCGCGTGCACCTGCGTCTCGCGTCACTTGAAATTCTCCCAGCCGGCATCCGGCGTAAACCGGCCGCCGAATTTGTCGGTCAGCGCCTCCAGCGTCGAGACCACGTTCTCCACGCCGCGGGTTCGCGCATAGTTCAGGGGACCGCCGCGGAACGGCGCGTAGCCGGTGCCGAAGATGACGGCGCCGTCGACCACGTCGGCATTGTCGACGATGCCCTCGCGCAAACAGGCGACGCAGACATTCGACATCGGCAGGATCAGCCGGTCGATCATTTCCGCCGACGGCTCCGAGATCGCGGACATGCCGCCGGTGTCGGCCTTGCCGTCCTTCCAGGTGTAAAAGCCCTTGCCGGTCTTGCGGCCGAGTTCGCCGTTGGCGACCTTGTCGCGCAGCCACGCCGGCGTCGGCGGCAGCATGTCGCCGAACTTCGAGCGCAGCATGTCGCCGACGTCGAGGCAGATATCGAGGCCGACCTGGTCGGCCAGTTCAATCGGGCCCATCGGCATGCCGAACTTTTTCGCGGCGGCGTCGATGACCGTCTTGTCGATCTTCTCGTCCAGCATCACCATCGCTTCCAGCATGTACGGCGTCAGCGCGCGGTTGACGAGGAAGCCGGGCGAGGATTTTACCGGCAGCGGCAGCCGGTCGATGGCGCCGACAAAGGCGAGCGCCTCCTTCAGCAGTTGCGCATCGGTGCCGTCATGGCTGACGACCTCGACGAGTTGCAGCCGCGAGACCGGGTTGAAGAAGTGCAGCCCAAGCAGCCGCTCGGGCTTTTGCAGCGTGGTGCGCAGATCCTGCAGCGGGATGCTCGACGTATTGGTGGCGAGGATCGCGCCCGGCTTCATCCTGGGCTCGAGGCCGGCATAGACCTTCTGCTTCAGCTCCAGCTTTTCCGGCACCGCCTCGATGATGAGATCGGCGTTGCGGACGCCTTCGGCCTGCATGTCCGGCATCAGCCGGTCGAGCGCGTCGCGCACAGCGGTGCGCTTGCGCAGGATTTTTCCGAACAGATCAGCGGCGCGCTTGATCGCGCTCGCGATCGGCTCCGCCTTCATGTCGGCGAGCGTGACCCGCATGTCCTGGCCGGCGCACCAGGCCGCGATGTCGCCGCCCATCGCGCCGGCGCCGATGACGTGGACGTGCTCGATCTTGTTGCCGGTGCCTGCGAGCTTCTTCATCTGCTCGCGCAGGAAGAAGACGCGGATCAGGTTCTGCGCGGTCGGCGTCACCATCAGCTTGGCGAAAGACGCCTTCTCCGCGCTGCAGCATCGCCAGCCGGTCGCCGCCATGCTTTTCCCAGAGATCGATCAGCGCGTAAGGCGCCGGATAATGCGCTTGCGGCGCAGCCTTGGCGGCCTCGCTGCGCATCCGCCCGGCGAGGAAGCTCCTGACGGGACCGAGGCTGAGAGACGTTGTTGAGCAGCCCGGGCCGCGCGCGCTTCAGGCGGCCGGACACGGCGTCCTTTACCGCATTGCGGACATGCCGCTCCTGCGTCACGGCGTCGACCAGCCCGAGCGATTTTGCCTTTCGCGCATCGATGGTCTTGCCGGTCAGCATCAGCGGCATCGCCTGCATCGGATTGACGAGCTGCGTGAAGCGCACGGTGCCGCCGAGGCCGGGATGCAGGCCGAGCATCACCTCGGGGAAACCGAACCGCGCGTCCTCGATCGCAATCCGCATCTGGCAGGCCAGCGCCACTTCCAGGCCGCCGCCGAGGCAGAAGCCGTGGATCACGGCCACGCTCGGAACCCGCAGGGCTTCGAGCCGGTCGATCACCGCATGCGCGCGGCCGATCTCGGTCTCGACCGCGCCCGAGATCGGTCGCGCCGCGAAACGCATTGACGTCGGCGCCGGCAATGAAGCCGGATTTTTTGGCGGAACGGATGACGAGGCCGGTGGGACGCTGGCCTTCCAGCTCCGCCAGCACCTTGTCGAGTTCCTCGATCAGGTCGGCCGAGAGCGTATTGGCGCTGGTGCCTTCGCGGTCGAACAGCAGCCAGGCGACGCCGTCGGCATCGCGGGTCAGCTTGAAATTCCTGTACGGGCCGGCGGCATCGGGCGTCGGCCCGAGTTCGAGCACGCGATCGCCGAGAACGTTCATGATCTGGCTATCCATGCTCACACCGTCTCTATCAGCATCGCGCCGCCCTGCCCGCCGCCGATACATTCGGTGGCGATGCCGCGCCGTGTGCCCAACCGCTTCATGGCGTTGACGAGGTGCAGCACGATACGGTTGCCGCTGCAGCCCACGGGATGGCCGAGGCTGATCGCGCCGCCGTCGACATTCAGCTTGCTCTGGTCGAGTTCGCCCGCCGCGCCGTCGAGGCCGAGAATCTCCTTGCAGAATTTTTCGTCGTTCCAGGCGGCGAGGCAGCCCAGCACCTGCGTCGCAAACGCCTCGTTCAATTCCCAGGTCTCGATATCGGCAAGCGTCAACTCGTTGCGCTTCAACAGCTCGGTTGCCGACAGCACCGGCCCCAGGCCCATGATGCCGGGATCGAGCGCCGACCACTGGCTGTCGAGAATGACCGCCTTCGGCGTCAGGCCATGCTTGGCCACGGCCTCTTCGGAGGCGAGGATCACCCAGGACGCGCCGTCGGTGATCTGCGAGGAATTGCCGGCGGTGACCTTGCCCCACGGACGCTCGAACACCGGCTTCAGTTTCGCCAGGCTCTCCGGCGTCGAGTTCCGGGCGCACGCCGTCGTCATGATCGTAGAATTTTCCGTCGCGCGCGAACGCGGTCTCGACCTCGCCCTTGAGCCAGCCCTCCGATTGCGCTCTTGCCAGCCGCTTGTGGCTTTCGGCGGCATAGGCGTCCGACTGCGCGCGGGTGACGCCGAAGAGATGCCCGACCACCTCGGCGGTCTGGCCCATATTGAGTTCGGTGATGGGATCGGTCAGCCCGCGCTCCAGCCCGATGATCGGCTTGAAATAGCTCGGCCTCGCCTTCAGCGCCGCCATGATTTTTGCGCCGATGCCTTTCGCGCCCGCAAGGCCTGCAAACCAGCGCACGCCCTGTTGCGGCCATACCAGCGGCGCGTGGCTCAGCGCCTCGGCGCCGCCCGCCAGAATAAGGTCGGAGACGCCTTCGCGGATGTAGCGGTAGGCCGTGTCGATCGACTGCATGCCGGAGCCGCAATTGATCTGCACCGTGAAGGCGACCATCTTCTCGCCCATGCCGAGCCGCAGCGCGGCGACGCGGGCCGGGTTCATCTCGTCGGCGATGACGTTGACGCAGCCGAGGATGACCTGATCGAAAGCGTCGGGCGCAAAAGGCTGCCGCGCCAATAGCGGCCGGCCGCATTGCACGGCGAGATCGACCGGGGTGAACGGACCGGGACCGGAGCGCGCTTTCAGGAACGGCGTCCGGCTGCCGTCGACGATAAAGACCGGTCGCGCCATCAGCTTGCCGCCCTCTGCTCACCCAGTTCCTGGAAGAATTGATGCACGTCGGCGGCCTTCCTGTAAATCGGCGACAGCGCCTCGGGCGCGAAATCGTCGACCTCGATCACCTTCGCAACGGCTTCATGCGCCGCCTGCAGTTTCTCGCCTTGGGCTTGCGTGATGACGCCCTTCTTCACCGCTTCCTTCCAGTCATGCAGGCGCGCGGCGCGCATCTGTTTGGAAATATCTTCCGCCGCCGTGACCAGCAGGAACGCCTTTTCCAGCCGGGCCACGCCGCCATCGTCGTCGACATGCGACAGATCAGCCGTCAACCGGTCGCGCGCCGCCGACGGCTCCAGCACCAGCTGCGCGCATTGATGCACGACACGGTCGGACGGACCGAGCACCTTTGCCCCGAGCGGCTGGATCAGGAATTTCAGGATCACGGCCACGAACCGGTTCGGCAGGTTGGCCAGGATTTCGGCAAAGCGGTTCTCGATGGTGCGGAAGCCGCTGGCCATGCACCATTCAAGCGCCGCGAAATCCTCCCTTTGCCGTCCCTCATCCTGCCAGCGTTTCAGCGCGGCCGACAACAGATAGAGTTCGGACAGGATATCGCCGAACCGGGCGGAGAGCATTTCCTTGCGCTTGAGTGCGCCGCCGAGTGTCAGCAGCGCCATGTCCGCGCACAGTGCAAATGCCGAAGAGTAGCGCGAGAGCTGACGATAGAACTGGCGTCGCCTCGCCCGCATCAGGCGCGGGTGCAAACAAGCCGCCGCTCCAGCTTCGGCCCCAGGCGCGGAACATGGTTTTAAAACTGTGGCCGACGTGATTCCAGAACGCTTTATCGAAGGCGTCGAGGCCTTTGGCACGGTCCGCTTCACCCAGTGCATTCATTTCGTCGAGCAGGAATGGATGAGCGCGGATCGCACCTTGACCAAACACGATGAGATTTCGCGTGAGGATATTGGCGCCTTCAACGGTGATGCCGACCGGCACCGAACGATAGAGATTGCCGAGATAGTTTTGCGGCCCGTCGATCACGGCCTTGCCGCCATGGATGTCCATGGCGTCGTCGATCACGATCCGCATCCGCTCGGTGGCGTGCAGCTTCATGATGCCGGAAATGACGGCGGGATGATGCCCCTGGTTGAGCGCCGCACAGGTCAGCCGGCGCGCGGCGTCGAGCAGATAGGCGGTGCCGGCGATGCGGGCGAGCGGCTCCTCGATGCCTTCGAACTTGCCGATGGCAATGCCGAACTGCTCGCGGATGCGGGCATAGGCGCCGGTGGTGCGCGCCGCATAGGCGGCACCTGCGGCGGAGAGTGACGGCAGCGAGATGCCGCGGCCGGCGGCGAGCGCCGTCATCAGCATCTTCCAGCCCTGCCCGAGGCGTTCTTGTCCACCGATGATGTAGTCCATCGGGATGAACACGTCGCGGCCCCAGTTCGGGCCGTTCTGGAACACCTGCATCGCCGGCAGATGCCTGCGGCCGATCTCGACGCCGGGCAGATCGGTCGGGATCAGGGCCACGGTAATGCCGAGCTCTTCCTGATCGCCCACGAGATGATCGGGATCATAGGCCTTGAAGGCGAGACCGAGCAGCGTCGCGACCGGCCCCAGCGTGATGTAGCGCTTGTGCCAGTTCAGGCGCAGGCCGATCACTTCGCGGCCCTCGAAATTGCCCTTGCAGATGATGCCGGTGTCGACCATCGACGCCGCATCGGAGCCGGCTTCCGGGCTGGTCAGGCCGAAGCAGGGAATGTCGGCGCCTTCGGCCAGTCGCGGCAGCCACCTATCCTGCTGCTCCTTGGTGCCGAAGCGCATCAAGAGTTCGCCCGGCCCGAGCGAATTCGGCACCATCACGGTGACGGCCGCGGTCAGCGAGCGCGAGGAAAGTTTTCGTACCACTTCCGAATGCGCATAGGGCGAGAAGCCAAGCCCGCCAAACTCCTTCGGAATGATCATGCCGAAGAATTTGTGCCGCTTGATGAAGGCCCATGCTTCCGGCGGCAGATCGCGCCATTCCCAATTGATCTTCCATTCGTCGAGCATGGCGCAAAGCTCGTCGACGGGGCCGTTGAGGAAGGCCTGTTCTTCCGGGGTCAGTGTCGCCGGCGCGTTCGCCAGCAGTTTCGACCAGTCTGGGTTACCGGTGAAGAGGTCGGCGTCCCACCACACGTCACCCGCTTCAAGCGCCTCGCGCTCGGTGTCGGACATCGCCGGCAACACGCCGCGCGCCCAGGAGAAAATCGGTTTGCTGATGAAATCGCGGCGGAAGCTCATGGCGAACCCTCCTGGTCTGCGGCGCGGCGTCGCGCCCACCTGTGCCAGACGACGGCTCATTCTAGCTGATGGCACGGGATTAGGGGACGTTTCGCCTCGGGAATGAAGCGAAATTGATGAACCGGGAGATAACGGCGAAGGCCCCGGACCGTTCCAAAACGTCTGCATTGTCCGGCGTTTACAGAGCGACGTTACCGGCGGGCGAGAAGCACGACATGTCGTCTACGCTGGGGAGCACGCCGGTCTGAACCGCGCATCCCGGTCTACGAATATCGCTTGCTGCGTCTTCGTTCGTTGGGGACGAACACGGCAAACACTTCCCTGACGCGAACGGCAGGCGTGACGTCGCGGGGAAAGCGAAGCTCCGCCGTCGCCGAAGTTTCCTCCGCTCGCGGCGCGTACATCGCGCTCTGGTACAGCGATCCGTCGAAGCGCAAATTGCTCTCGTCGTCAGTGAGGTAAGCGTTTGAAACAAACAACAATACGAGTAACGCCGATCCGACATAGGTAAAATATTTGAAAATAGGCATTGATAAACGAGGCTCCCTTCCTGGAAAGGAGGGTGCACCGCTCGCAATAAAAGCCAAGTTTAAGGCCGCCCAGCTTTTGCCGGAACAGTTGTCTGCCCGTTGCCAATTTATGACGAATTTTAATGAATCGCCGTTGAAAGCGAAGCAATTCTCTCTTTCGTCATTCCGGGCTCGCGAAGCGAGAGCTTTGATGTGCAATTGCACATCAGAGAATCCATTGCCACGCGGGTTATGCGGCCCGATGGATTCCGGGCCTGCGCGAGCGCATCTCCGATGCGCAATTGCGCATCGGAGAATGACGTAGAGAGAGGCAGGACCGCTCAGCCCGGTCCCGCGCCTTGCGTGGCGGTATACACGGCGTAGAGCGACTGGCTCGCGGCCATGAACAGGCGGTTACGCTTGGGGCCGCCGAAGGTGACGTTGCCGCACACCTCGGGCAGGCGAATCCGGCCGAGCAGCTTGCCTTCCGGTGACCACACCGTCACGCCGCTATAGCCGACGGCGCGGCCGGCATTACTTGCGGCCCAGACGTTGCCGTTGACGTCGCAACGCATGCCGTCGGGTCCGCATTTCACGCCATCGACCATGAAGTCGCTGAACCGCTTGTGGTTGCTGAGCTTGTTGTCGGCGCCGACATCGAACACGAACATGTCGCCCTTGCCGCCCGCACCGGTGTCGCCCGGCCCCTTGCCGGTGGAGGCGACATACAGCTTCTTGTAGTCGGGCGAGAAGCAGAGGCCGTTGGGATCGGGCACCTGCTCCTCGGTCACCACGAGGTCGATGCGGCCGGAGGGATCGATGCGATAGCAATTGGTCGGCAGTTCGCGCTTGCCCGGCACGAAGCCTGCCGGCTGTCCGATCCGTGGATTGAGCTTGCCGCCGGAATTGCTCGGACCGCCCGCGACATCAGGCTCGCCCTCATAGAGCTGCCCGCCATAGGGCGGATCGGTGAACCAGTAGCTGCCGTCCGGATGGGCGACGACGTCGTTGGGCGAGTTGAGCTTCTTGCCGCCGAAATTATCGGCCAGCACGGTCGCGGTGCCGTCATGCTCATAGCGCACCACCCGGCGGGTGAGATGTTCGCAGGAGAGCTGTCGGCCCTGGAAATCGAACGAGTTGCCGTTTGAGTTGTTGGTCGGCGTGCGGAAGACGCTGACGTGACCGTCGTCCTCCGACCATCGCATCTGCCGGTTGTTGGGAATGTCGCTCCACAGGAGATAACGGCCTTGCGCGCTCCAGGCCGGGCCTTCGGCCCACAACACCCCCGTATGCAGGCGCTTGATCGCCGTGTTGGGCTGGGCGAGGTCGTTGAAGGACGGGTCGACTGCGATGATGTCGGGGTCCCAGAAATAGGTGGTCGGGGCGCCGCGCGGACTGAAATCGCGCGGCGGGCTTGTAATCGTGGACGGCGGTGCCGCCGGGCCGCCTTGGGGGCTACCCTGGGCCAGCGCGCCGCTGGCTCCCGCCACGGTGGCGCCGGCAACTGCTGCCAGACCGTGGACAAGGGTTCGTCGTGATATCGTGGCTTCTGGATCGCGCTGTTCCGGGTGTTGCATCGCATCCTCCCAATGTGTGTGCCGGCCGTTGATCCGAGCCTGGCAATTTGAGGTTAGTCCGGTCCGTGTCCGGTTGCGAGAGTTGGTTTCGATTCCGCTCGCAGCTCACGCTTGCAGTGCAAGATGGCATTACCTTGTCGAATTCATCTCGGTCGCTTGTTTGGGCAAGTGCCCAAGTACAAGTGCCAAGTTACAAGTGCCCCGGTAGATGCGAGCAGGACGACATGGTAACTATCGTCGGCCCGTCGAAGTCGACGCTAAATCAATTGATCCGTCGGTCGAACGAAAAATATTAATGGGAACGCATAACGATAAGGCGTTACGTTGCGTCGCTGGATCACGCGCCGGACGAATGGCGATTGCAGCCTTCGCGGTCGTGATCTGGACCAAGGCGACCGGGGCCAGCCACGCGGCCGACACCCCCGCCCCCTCAGCGGCCAAGCTCGAACGCATCACCGAGTTTTTCAACAATGAAGTTGCGACGGGGAAGCTGCCGGGCGCGGTCGTGTTGATCCAGCAGCATGGCAAACCGGTCTATCTGAAATGTTTCGGCGTCCAGGATGTCACGACCAAAATTCCGATGACATCAGACACGATCTTTGCGCTTCATTCGATGACAAAGCCGATCACCAGCGTCGCGGCGATGATGTTGATCGACGCAGGCAAGCTCTCGCCCGCCGATCCCGCCTCCAAATTCATTCCCGCGTTTGCCGACGCGAAGGTAACCGTCAGTTCTGACACTCCCGACGGCGAGAGTGTTTTACAGCTTGTCCCGGCGGATCGGCCGGTGACCATTATGGACCTGCTGCGCCATACGTCAGGCATCACGTACGATTATATCGGTGGCAAGCTGATCATGAAGGCCTATTCGGAATCAGGCCTTTTCGATGGGCGTTACAACAACAAGGTATTTGCCGATCGCATCGCCAGATTGCCTTTGGCGCGGCAACCCGGGACGCTTTGGCGCTACGGACATTCAACCGACGTCCTCGGGCGCATCATCGAGATCGTATCCGGACAGACACTCCATCAATTTGAAAAGCAGCACATCTTCGATCCGCTTGGCATGACCAGCACGAAATTCGTGCTGGATAGTGCCGACGAACGCGCACGGATGGCGGAGCCGCTGCCAAGCGATACCATCCTGAAACTTGCGGAGACTCAACGTCGCGCCCACCCGGAATGGGAATCCGGCGGCGGCGGGTTGGTCTCGACCCTGAACGACTATACGCATTTTGCCCAGATGATCCTAGGCGGCGGAGAACTCGACGGCAATCGGTACCTTAGCCCGGCCGCATTCAAGGCGATGACGTCAGATCATATCGGGCCTGGTTCCGGTGTTGCGCGGGATTATTACTATTTTCCTGGCGACGGCTTTGGCTACGGCTATGGCTTTGCGGTGCGCACCGATCCGGGAAATGCCAAGCCGCCGCCCCCAGGTTCAATCGGCGAACTCAAATGGGATAGCGGCAGCGGCACCTACTTCGGTGTCGATCCAAAGCTGGACATGATTTACATCCTGCTTGTGCAGACCCAGAACGAACGTGGACGCATCACACCCGCGTTCAAGAAACTGGTCTACGACGCGTTTGCCACCGACAAATGATCTGATCGCTGCGCTACGTCAGGCCCTCGTCGGGAATATTCAACACGTTGCCGCACGCCTTGCAGTGCACCGCATCGCTGTCATGGCGCTGCAGCCCGCAGGTTGGGCAGGCAAACCGCACCTTGTGCGGGGTCAACAGCGCGCGGGCCAGATTGAAGAACAGGGTCACGCCGAAAATCATGATGACGACCGTAATCAGGCGGCCGGTCGTGCCCGACAGGGTGATGTCGCCAAAGCCGGTCGTCGTCAGCGCCGTCACCGTGAAGTACAGCGCGTCCGCATAGTTCGCGATCTGAGGATTGCGAAACTTTTGCGTTTCGTAAACGATCGCGGTCATCACGAAGATGAAAACCGCAAGGTTGGTGACGGCAAAGATCACTTCCTCATTGCGCCGGAAGAAGGTGCTGTCTTCGCGCAGCCGGGCCAGCATCTGGTAGTCGCGCAGCAGCCGCAACGTTCGCAGGATCCGCAGAAAGCCGCCGGCTTCCCCGGCGAGCGGCGCCAAGAATGAAATAATCGCGACAATGTCGGTCCAGGTCGAGAAGTGGGTGAAATCGCGCAGCCGATGCCGGCTGACGAAGAGCCGCGCGGCAAAATCCGCGAGGATCACGACACCGAACAGCACATCGAGCGCTTCGGTGACGTCGTTCGAAGGAACGAACGACGTCGCGATGATGAACAGAACGGTGACGATATCGAATGCCAGCAGCGCATAGCGGAAGCGGACGCCTTCCGGCGTTGCGCCTTCGTAGAACTGTCGAACGGTCTTCCGGAATGTGGCAAACGACATGGCGTTATCTTCACCGCTCGCGCGCATCATTGCAAATGATGGCTGGCGGCGACGAAAACTTCAATTTCAGAGAGCTGCCGCGGGCAGGAAGTCACTTCTTGTTCGCCGCCTCGCGCTCGATAAAGGCGACCTCGGTGCCCTTCTTCAGCAGCTTCGCCAGCCTGTCGACGTCCCAGTTGGTAAGGCGCACACAGCCGTGCAACTCCGACTTGCTGATCTTTGAGGGGTGCGGCGTGCCGTGAATGCCATACCCTTCCGATGAGAGCCCGATCCAGTGAGAGCCGGCAGGGTTGTTGGGGCCGGGCTTGATCGTGAAGGTCTCTCTGGATTTGACGCTCTTGAACTTGTAGTCCGGATTGTAGCGGTAATTCGGTCGCGCATCGATCGAGGTCACCTTGAGCACGCCGCTCGGCGTCGGCTTCTCGTCGCTTCCAACGCTTGCCGGGAAGAAGGCGATCAGTTCACCGGCATTCCCGAAGGCCTTCACGGTCTGGGCGGTCTTGTCGACCTCGAGGCGCGCCACCGTTGGCCTGGTTTCTTTCATCAATATATTCGCCACCGAGATCGTTTGACCCGCCTCGTCAAATTTCTTGCCGGGGTTGAGGGCTTCCAGGAGCGCTTCGCTCATGTGAAACTTTTCGGCGATGGCCTCGCGCGGACTGGTGTAGTCCAGCGATTTCAGGCCCTTCATGTCTTCCATCTTTGCGGGCAGCTTCTTGAGGAACGGCCCTTTGACGTCCTTCTCCGTGATCTTGTAATCGACGATGATCGGATCCTGACCGGTGGCCAGCAAGGCGCCCCAGACTTCGGAAGTCAGGGGCTGCTTGCCCACCGCGAGGCCCTTGGATTCGACGAATGCCTTCAGGGCCTTTTCGGCGTTCTCGCCCAGCTTGCCGTCGATCTCCCCGGGCGAGAAGCTGGCGCGGTCGAGCAGCACCTGCGCCCTGACGATGACGGGATTGATCCTGTCGTCGGCCGGCAGCTTGCCCTTGAATTCCGCGTTGTTGACCGCCGCCGCGTCGAGGCCTGCGAAGGCCGGAGGGGCGAAACAGGCGAGCAGCATCAACCCGGCGAGCAAGCGGATCATTGGGAAATCTCCGAAACAACATCTGATAAGGATTTGGACGGCTCGGAGTTCCCCGCTGGCGGGAGCCGCGTAGCCCGGATGGAGCGAAGCGCAATCCGGGGAAAGCCCGTCTGGAGAAAGCCCCCGGGTTTCGCTTCGCTTCACCCGGGCTACATTGAGACGTTTAATCCGGTCGGATCATCTCGAACATGTTTTCCGGCTTGATCTCGAAATAGTCGCCGCGGCGGCCGGCGCGGACGATCGGGTGGGCCAGCCCGGTCTGGTAGACGCCGTCCTGGATGAAGGCCTTGTCGATGTGCACGGCGACGACCTCGCCCAGCGTCAGCCAGGCCTGCGCCTTTTCGCCATTGGCACCCTGCAACTGGATGATCTGCGTCACCTTGCATTCGAAGGCGACCGGGCTTTCCGCCACGCGGGGCACGTTGACGAGCTTGCAGGGCGCGGCGGTAAGCCCCGCGATCTTGAACTCATCGACATCGCGGGCAACGTGCGCGGCGGTCGCGTTCATCTGTTTCGCCAGGTCCATGGTGGCGAGATTCCAGACGAATTCACCGGTGTCCTGGATATTGCCCGCGCTGTCCTTCCAGTTCGTGGAGGAGAAGCCGATGATCGGCGGGTGATAGCAGAAGGCGTTGAAGAAGCTGTAGGGCGCCAGATTGACGTTGCCCGTGCCATCGCGCGAGGAAATCCACCCGATCGGGCGCGGCGCGATGATGGCGTTGAAGGGGTCGTGCTTGAGGCCGTGGCCGTTCTTCGGCTCGTAGAAATGCAGGTCTTTGGTCGTCACGCGGGGACTCTTCCGTCATTGCGAGGAGCGAAAGCGACGAAGCAATCCAGGCCACGTCGCGCGGAGCCAATGGATTGCTTCGCTTCGCTCGCAATGACGGCGGTGTCAAGTAGCGAACTAATCAATTCGCCTTGCGCGGCTCAAGGGCCTTGAAAAGGAAATCGACCATCTGGTCGATCGTTGCGCTGGGCTTGTTGATGGCCTGCGCGATCATCTGCGGGTGGAAGAAGCGGATCATGCCGGTGCAGGTGCAGAGCGCCGCCAACGGCAGGTCGGGGGCCTCGAACTCGCCCGACGCCACGCCCTGCGCGATCACCTCGCCGATGATGCCGGTGCAGCACTCGATATGGGCGACGCAGACGTCCCAATCCTCCTCCATCGCGATTTCGACCATCTCGTGCAGCTTGGAATCGCCGACATAGCGTTCGGTGTTCATCCGATTGATGGTCTTGAGCAACTCGCGCAGGCGAGGTTTCGCCGGACCGGACTGAGCCGCGATCCGTCGCGCCTCAACTTCCACCTCGCCCATCAGGCCGCGCGCCACGCCCTCGTGGATCGCCTTCTTCGAATCGAAGAAGCGATAGACGTTGGCGGGGCTCATCCGCAGTTCCTTGGCGATGTCGGCGACCGTGGTCTTCTGGTAGCCGATCTGCCTGAACAGACGCTCCGCCACCACGAGAATCCTCTCCCGGGTGTCAGTCTCGATGTGTTCCGAAATCAGCGTCATGTCAGCTCTCAATGTTCAATTATTCTGCCGCGTCGGCAAGCGGAATTGCGTGCGGGCCCTTGATCTGATGTTGCGGCGCAAGATCAGGCTCTTCGGTCTGGCCGCTTTCGTCCAGGCTCTTCCTGAACCACAGGGCATATAGACCCGGCAGGTACAGCAAGGTCAGGAAGGTTGCAACGAACAAACCGCCCATGATGGTGATCGCCATCGGCCCCCAGAAGGCGGAGCGCGACAGCGGAATCATGGCCAGGATCGCCGCCAGCGCCGTCAGCACCACCGGGCGGGCACGCCGGACGGTGGCCTCGACGATGGCTTCCTTGCGCGTCAGGCCCTGGGAAACGTCGGCCTCGATCTGGTCGACCAGAATCACCGCGTTACGCATGATCATGCCGGCCAGCGCGATCAGGCCGAGCAGCGCCACGAAGCCGAACGGCTGGTTGGCGATATTGAGGCCGAGCGAGGCGCCGACGATGCCGAGCGGCGCGGTGAGGAAGACCAGGAGCAGCCGCGAGAAGCTCTGCAGCTGGATCATCAGCAGCGTCAGCATCACCATGACCATCAGCGGAAACAGCACGAAGATCGAGGCATTGCCCTTGGCGGATTCCTCGAACGCGCCGCCCGGCTCGATCCGGTAGGCCGGCTCGAGATGGTCGCGGATTTCCTGCAGCTTGGGCCAGATCTGGTTGGTGACGTCGGGCGCCTGGACGCCGTCGACGACGTCGGTGCGCACCGTGATCGCCATGTCGCGGTTGCGCCGCCACATGATCGGCTCCTCGTGGGAATACTCGATCTTGGCGATCTGCTGCAGCGGCACGGCAACGCCGTTGCGTGACGTCACAGTGAGGTCACCGACGCTCTTGAGATCGAGCCGTTCAGACGGGACCGCGCGCGCGACCACGCCGACCTTCTCGATGCCATCACGGATGGTCGTGACCTGCGCACCCGAGATCAGCATGGCGAGCGCCTGCGAGACGTCCTGCGGGGTCAGGCCGAGCGCCCGCGCCCGATCCTGATCGACCACGAGCTTCAGGTAAGGCGACTGCTCGTTCCAGTCGAGCTGCGGCTCCACGACGTTCGGATTCTGCTTCATGACGTCGCGCACCTTGTAGGCGATGTCGCGCACGGTGTTGGCGTCGGGGCCGATCACGCGGAACTGCACCGGGAAGCCGACCGGCGGGCCGAAATTGAAGCGATCGATGCGCACGCGTGCTTCGGACAGATCGCCCGCGCCGACCGCCTTCTCCAGCCGCGCCTTGATCCGCTCGCGGGCTTCGACGTCCTTGGAGACGATCACGATCTCGGCGAAGGCCTCGTTCGGCAGTTGCGGATTGAGGCCGAGCCAGAAGCGCGGCGAACCCTGGCCGACATAGGAGGTGTAGGTCGCGATATCCTTGTCGTCCTTCAACAGCGCCTCGGCCTTCTTGACGGATTTTTCCGTGACGTTGAAGGCGGTGCCTTCCGGCAGGCGCAACTGCAGGAACAGTTCGGGCCGCTCCGACAGCGGGAAGAACTGCTGCTGGACATTGCCGAAGCCGACGATCGAGAGCACGAACACGCCGACCGTCGCCAGCACCACCTTGATCCGGTGGTCGACGCACCACTGCACCATGCTGCGCAGGATGCGGTAGGTCCGCGTCTCATAGACCGCGTGCGGATCGTGGTTGTGGTGGACCGATGATGTTGGGCAGCAGCTTGACGCCGATATAGGGCGTGAAGATCACCGCGACGAACCAGGAGGCGACCAGCGCGATCGCCACGATCCAGAAAATGCCGCCGGCATATTCGCCGACCGCCGAATTGGCAAAGCCGATGGGGAGGAAGCCAGCGGCCGTGACCAGCGTTCCCGTGAGCATCGGAAACGCAGTTGATTCCCAGGCAAAGGACGCCGCGCGGACGCGGTCCCAGCCCTGTTCCATTTTCACCACCATCATTTCAACGGCGATGATGGCGTCGTCGACCAGTAGGCCGAGCGCGATGATCAGCGCGCCGAGCGTGATGCGGTGCAGGTCGATCGACATCGCGTTCATGACGATGAAGACGATGGCGAGCACCAGCGGCACCGACATGGCGACCACGATTCCCGTGCGCCAGCCGAGCGCCACGAACGAGACGAACAGCACGATCGCCAGCGCCTCGATGAAGGAATGCACGAACTCGCCGACGGCGCGCTCGACCACCTTCGGCTGGTCGGCGATCTGCTCGACCTCGATGCCTTGCGGCACGGCCTTCATGAAATCGTTGGTCGCCTTCTCGACTTCCTTGCCGAGTTCGAGAATGTTGGCGCCCTTGGCGGTGACCACGCCGATGCCGAGCGCGGGCTTGCCTTCCTGGCGGGCGATGAAGGTCGGCGGATCGACGAAGCCGTGGGTGACGGTCGCGATATCGCCGAGCCGGAACACGCGGCCGTTGCTTTCGACCGGGGTCTCCGCAACCGCCTTGGCGCCGTCGAGCGCGCCGGTGACGCGCAGCGGCACGCGCTGCGAGGAGGTTTCCACCGTGCCGGCGGGCGTGACGTTGTTCTGCTTGGCCAGCGAATCGAACAGCGCCTGCGGCGTGATGCCGAGCGTCGCCAGCTTGGCGTGCGAGAACTCGACGAAGATGCGCTCGTCCTGGCTGCCGTAGAGATTGACCTTGGTGACGCCGGTGACCTTCAACAGCCGCTGGCGCATGCCTTCGGCGGCCTTCTTCAGCTGCGCGTAGTCGGCGCCGTCGCCGGTCATCATGTACAGAATGGAATCGACGTCGGAGAATTCGTCGTTGACGGTCGGCCCGAGCAGGCCTGCGGGCAACTGGCCCTGCACGTCGGCGAGCTTCTTGCGCAGCAGGTAAAACAGATAGGGCACGTCCTTTGGCGGGGTCGAATCCTTGAACGTGACCTGCATCGCCGTGAACGACGGTTTTGAATAGGTCTGCACCTTCTCGAAGAACGGCAGTTCCTGCAGCTTCTTCTCGATGGGGTCGGCAACCTGGGTCTGCATTTCCTGCGCGGTCGCGCCCGGCCAGATCGCCGAAACGTTGACCACCTTCACTGTGAAGAACGGGTCCTCGGCGCGGCCGAGCCGCTGGTAGGAGAAGAAGCCGGCGGCACCCAGCACAATCATCAGGAACAGGATCAGGGTCGGATGGCTCACCGCCCAGCCCGAGAGATTGAAGCGCTTCATGTCACTCTCCAACTTCGAAATCTGTTTGCATTTCCACCGTCATTGCGAGCGAAGCGAAGCAATCCATCCAGCCACGGAAAGAAAGTATGGATTGCTTCGTCGCTATCGCTCCTCGCAATGACGGGCAGGCAATGACGAACTAAAACGACAGCGACGAAACCACCCGGACCTTCTGGGCCGGATCGATCTTCTGCACGCCGAGCGCGACCACCTTGGCGCCGTCATTGACGCCGCCTGCGATCACGACGGCATTGCTCTCGTAGGATTTCACGAGAACCGGCTGCAGCTTCACTGCGCCGGCGTCATCGACGGTATAGAGCGAGGGGTTGCTGCCCTGGCTGAACAGCGCCGACAGCGGCAGCCTGGCCACGCGCTCGGTGGCGGCATCCGCCAGCGTCAGGGTCGCGGTCATGCCGAGCGAGACCTTGTCATCGGCTTCCGGCAACGAGAATTTTGCAAGATAGGTCCGCGTCGCCGGATCGGCCGAGGGCGCGATCTCGCGCAGCTTCGCGGCATACTTTTTGTCCGCATCCGACCACAGCGTCACGCTGGCTGTGCCGGACTTGGCGCGGCCGACCAGCGTCTCGGGGATCGCGACCACGGCTTCCTTCTCGGCAAAGCGCGCGACGCGGATCGCGGTCTGGCCGGAGGCCACGACCTGGCCGGGATCGATCAGGGTCGCGGTGACGACGCCGCGGCTGTCGGCCAGCAGCGTTGCATAAGAGAGAGAGTTCTTGGTGAGTTCGACCGACCGCTCGGCACGATTGAGGCGCGCCCGCGCCTCGTCGGCGGCGGCGCGGCTCTGATCCATCTGCGCGTCGGTGGTCCAGCCCTTGGCGCGCAGATCCTTGGCGCGCTGCTCGGAGGCGCTCGCCTGCGCCAGCACGCCGGTGGCGGCGCGGAATTCGGCCTCCGACTGCTCGGCCTGCAGCTTCAGATCGACCTCGTCGAGGGTGGCCAGCGGCTGGCCGATATCGACGGTCTGGCCAACCTCGACCAGGCGCCTTGCGACCTTGCCGGGAACCCGGAAGCCCATGTCAGTCTCGATCCGGGGCCGGATGGTGCCGACAAAACTGCGCTCCGGCGTCTCGGCCGCATAACGCACCGTGGCGACCAGAACCGGACGTCCGGGAGCCGGCGCTTCGGCGGCCTTTTCGTTGCAGCCGGTCAAGGCGAACACCGCAGACGCCAGCAATGCTCCCGTCAAGAGCCTGTAATAGCTAGAGAAAATAGAGCGGGCGAACATCGGACTCTCCATCGCAGGATGTGATGAAGATTATCGAATGCTCACTGACGAATGTCAACATTCGTCAGTGGTCATCATTTCGTGATGGGAAATGGGGTTAAGAGGTAATTGCTTTCTCCGGAAGACCTTGTCCCGGCGAACGCGGTTAGCGGAAAAAAAGCCCGGATGGAGGCGCGTAGCCCGGATGGAGCAAAGCGCAATCCGGGGCCGGCCTCACCGCGGACGAACTCCCCGGATTACGCGGAGCCTGTCATCGGGCGGCGCTTTGCGCCGACCCGTTGGCTCCATCCGGGCTACCGGCTACTTCGCGCTCGCGAATTCCGTTTTCGTCTCATGCTTGCCGAGGAAGACGAGCAGCCCGGCCAAGAACGGCAACAGCGACAGCACCAACAACCCATGCGAGGTGGAGCCGGTCGTGTCCTTGACCCAGCCGATCAGATACGGCCCGCCGAAGCCCGCGAGGTTGCCGATCGAATTGATCAGCGCGATCCCACCGGCTGCGGCCGTGCCTGACAGCCACGCGGTCGGCAGCGTCCAGAACACCGCAAAGGTGCAGAAGATGCCGATGGCGGCGACCGTCAGCACGATCATGGTGATGGTGGGATCGGTGATGTAGCTGGAAACGGCCAGCGCCGCCGCCGTCAGCAACAGAGGCCCGCCGACATGGGCGACGCGTTCGCGGGTGGCGTCGGAGTGCCGCGCCCACAGGATCATGGCGATGGTGCCGAACAGATAGGGGATCGCCGTGACGAAACCGGTCTGCGCGTTGGTGAGACCGAAGGCTTTTACGATCTGCGGCAGCCAGAACTGCATGCCATAGAGCGCGCCGACGAAGCCGAAATAGATCAGGCTTAGCATGATCACTTTTGGCGACGACAGCGCCTCGCCGAGCGTGAAATGCTTCACCGCCTGCTTGGCCGCGATCTCGGAATCAAGCTTTGCCTTGAGCCACGCCTTCTGCTCCGCGGTCAGCCAATCCGCCTTCTCCGGCCTATCGGTCAGATAGAACCAGGTGACGATGCCGAGCAGCACCGATGGGATGCCCTCGAGGATGAACAGCCACTGCCAGCCTCTCAGGCCCATCATGCCATCCAGCCCGAGCAGCAGGCCGGAAATCGGCGCGCCGATCACGGTGGAAACCGGAACGGCAACGGCAAAGGCGGCGAGGAACCGCGCGCGATATTCCGCCGGATACCAGTAGGTCAGATAGAGAATGATGCCGGGGAAGAAGCCGGCTTCGGCAACACCGAGCAGGAAGCGCAACACATAAAAACTCAACTCGCCGCTCACCATCGCCATTGCGGCCGAGATAATGCCCCAGGTCACCATGATGCGGGCGATCCAGCGGCTGGCGCCGAATTTCTCCAGCGCGAGATTGCTCGGCACCTCGAAGATGAAATAGCCGATGAAGAAGATACCCGCCCCCCAGGCAAAAATCAGCGGCGTGAACTTCAGATCCGCGTTCATGGTCAGCGCGGCAAAGCCGAGATTGACGCGGTCGAGATAGGAAAAGAAATAGGCCAGCACCAGGAATGGAATCAGCCGCCAGGAGATCGTGCGGATGGTGGAGGTTTCGATATCGCTTTTGGCTGGGGTGGCGGGCTGGCTCATGGGTTGCTCCCTTCAGGTTTCTTGTTGCCGGCGACGATTAGCGGGGGCCGTCACCGCTTGCAACGCAAGATGCCCGCGCTGGGGTAACGCGGGCATTCCGTGGACGAAGGGCTCGCTGTGGAAAGCCTCGATGCCACCAGTATCAGGCAGGCGGGCAAACGAGGGCGTGAATTCATCAATTCACACTGGTCGGCGGACGTCCGCTTTGTTGCGCATTCCGGCCAGTACGATCGGCGCTAAAGCCGTCGCAGTGCCACCGTCTCGATGACGTGATCGGCGCCCTTGGTGAGGATCAGCGTCGCGCGCGGCCGCGTCGGCAGGATGTTTTCCTCGAGATTGGCTAAATTTGTGCGCTCCCAGATCGCCGTTGCGGTGGCGATCGCTTCATCGTCCGACAGCAGCGAATAACGGTGGAAGTAGGACCTTGGATCGTGGAACGCGGTGTCGCGGAAGGTCAGAAAGCGCTGCACGTACCAGTCGCGCATCACCGACACGTCCGCGTCGATGTAAACGGAGAAGTCGAAAAAATCGGAGACGACGGGCACTGCCTTGCCGTGGCGCGGCAACGGGGCGGTCTGCAGGACATTCACGCCCTCGACGATGAGGATGTCGGGCTGGTCGACCTCCTGCCACTGGTTCGGAACGATGTCGTAGGTCAAATGCGAATAGACCGGCGCCCGCACCGGGCTTCGCCCGGCTTTGATGTCGCTCAGGAACGACAACAACCGCGCCCGATCGTAGCTCTCCGGAAATCCCTTCTTCTGCATCAGCCCTTCGCGCTCCAGCACCGCTTTGGGATAGAGAAAGCCATCGGTTGTCACCAGATCGACCTTGGGCCGCGGCGACCACCGTGCGAGCAGCGCCTGCAGGACGCGCGCGGTGGTCGACTTACCCACCGCAGGCGAGCCGGCGATACCGATGATGTAGGGCACTTTGCGGTCGCGGATGCCGAGAAACTGGCGCTGCGCATAATAGAGCCGCTGCGCGGCATCGACATAGATCGACAACAGGCGCGAGAGCGGCAGATAGATTTCCTCGACCTCGTTGAGGTCGAGGCGGTCATGCATCGAACGCAGTTGCGAGAATTCGCCGGGCTCCAGCGTCATCGGCGTGTCGTTGCGCAGCTCGGCCCACTGCTCTCGCGAAAAGATGCGATAAGGATTGTATCTCTGGTCGGGAGCGCGGATATCCATGTCGCCGTCTCTCAAATTCTTGGGGCGCATGTCTGCGGGCTATTGCCCAGGCTGCCATTCGCAACGGGCCGGCAGCAACGCGTTCTGGTGTTGAGCCCGCGTCCGGGCAACACTCATTGGGCGGCCGCTTCGACGCCGAAGCCTGCAGTACCGGCGTGGGCGGGGCGTCCGCCCACGCGCCGATGCGCCCTGGTCACGTGATCGCGATCGGACAGCCGTTGCTTCCCGTGGCGCCCTTGATCGGGGCCGGGGTGAAGCAATAGACGAACTGGTACTTCTTGTCGGCGATGAGCTCGTCGAAGATCAGGTTCTCGTGGTTGTGTATCCCGTGCTTGGTCTGCAGCTCGGCATGGACCGCAAAGGCGAGCGACTTGTCGGGATTGGGCACCACTTCGACCGCCCAGGTGTCCGCCGCGGTCAGCGCGAGGTCCTTTTCGATCACCCATTTGGCGGCGTCGAGGCCGATGCCCGGCTCTCCGCTGTTGAAGCGATCATTGTTCTTCATCCACAGCGAGCCCCAGCCGGTATGGAACATGATCGCGTCGCCCGGCTTGATGTCGCTCTCGGGAATGTTCTGCTTCGCCAGCGCCGCCTTGATATCGGCCGAGGTGATCTCCTGGCCGGCGTCCATCATCCCGCCCTTGAGCGCGACCATGTCGATCAGATGAGCGCGGGTGAAGAGCGGCTTCAGCTTCTCGGCGCCGAGCTTCTTGAGACCGTATGCGTCGCTGATCTCTGCGGCGGTGAAGCCGTTGTAGAACCGCATCTCGCTCTTGTCGCCGTCCTTGCCCATCTGGATGCCGATATGACCGAGGCCATCGAACTGCGTGCCGGTCTGGGCGATCTCGGTGGCGAGAAACTCGTCGTGATACACGAGCTTGTTGTCGCCGAACGGGCCGCCGGTCGGACTGCCGGGAATGCGCAGCGCGAACACGCGCGCGCCGAACAGCGGCATGGCGGCCTCATAGGTGCGGCCGATCTTGTAGATCTTGCCGTCCTTGATCCATTTCGCCGTATCGAGAACCTTCGCCGGCGTGATGTGGTTGGATGCGCCGGACTCGTCGTCCTTGCCCCACTTCGAAGGCCACCAAGGCTTGTCGACTCCCTTTGGCATGGAGGTGGCCGTCTGCGCCTGCGCTGTGGTGACCGGTGCGAGCGAGAACTTGCCATGCATCGCGCCTGCTAGCGCCGCTCCCGCAGCACCGGCCAGGCCGGCGGTGCGGAGTAAAGTCCGGCGATCGGTTTCTGCCATCCCGCCTTTCTGCTCTTCGCCCCTGACTTCGTCATCCATCGTTTCCTCCCAGGTTGTGCCCATAAGCTGGGCTTAAAAAATTATTTTCGACATGCTCCTCCTCCGCTAGGCTGCTGTCCAGCGACAAAAATAAGACGATTGAAGTGAGGGCGCCGATGAGCCTCTTCGAGAACGACAAATCAGCCGAGCGGCTGCCGGTATCGTTGATCACCGGCTTTCTCGGCAGCGGCAAGACCACGCTGCTCAATCGCATTCTGCGCCACGACGCCATGAGGGACAGCGCCGTCATTATCAACGAATACGGCGAAGTCAGTCTCGACCATCTCCTCGTCGAGCGCGTCGATGGCGAGGTGGCCGTGCTCGCGAGCGGTTGTATTTGCTGCACAATCCGCAGCGACCTCGAGGAGACGCTGCGCACACTCCTGGTGAGACGCGATCGTGGCGAGGTGCCGCCATTTCGCCGTATTCTCGTCGAGACCACGGGTCTGGCAGATCCTGCCCCGATCGTGCAGCTGCTGCTGAACAATCCATTGGTCTCGCATTTCCTGCGGCTCGATACCGTCGTGACGACGGTGGATGCCGCCAATGCAGTTCATCAGCTCGACCATCAATATGAAGCGGTGAAGCAGGTGGCGCTTGCCGATCGGCTGTTGATCACCAAGTGTGATTTGGTCAGCAACATTGCCGCATTGGAATCGCGTCTCCGTCGGCTCAACCCCGGTGCCAGGATCGAAAGCGTGATGCATGGCGAGATCGATCCGGCGGGGCTGTTCGGTGCCGGCCTGGTCGATCCCGAGAAAAAAGCGGTCGACGTCGGGCGCTGGCTCAACGAGCAGGCGTTCGCGGGATCCGGCGAGCCGGCGCACGAGCACCACGACCACGCCAACCATGGCCATCACGCCCATCACAGCCACGATACATCGATCACCAGCTTCGTGCTCACGTTCGACGAGCCGCTCGACTGGATGGCCGTTTCGCACTGGCTCGCGTATCTTCGCAGCATGCGCGGCGAGGACCTGCTGCGGGTCAAAGGCATTCTCAATCTCCGCGGAGAGCAGACGCCGGTAGTGATCCACGGCGTTCACCATGTCTTCCATCCGCCGGTGGCGCTCTCCGAATGGCCCGACACCGACCGCCGCTCGCGCATCGTGTTCATTACCCGCGGCATCACGCGCCAAGAGGCGCTCGCGCTATGGCAGGCAGGCCGCGCGGCAGCTTGAACCAGCCCGGTGCCGGGTTCCCGAACGGACGCCCTACTCCGCCAACTGAAACCGCTCGAAACGATCCAGCTCTTCCTCGATGCGGCGCTTGTAGTCCTTGCGCGCAGCCCGCGCCGCGCCCTTGCCGACCCAGCTCCATTTCTGCATCAGCAATTTCTTGTTCTGGCGGTCGGTCTTCAGGTCGATGGCGGCGACGATGTCTTGGCCGACCAGGACCGGCAGCGCGAAATAGCCGAACAGGCGCTTTTCTTTCGGCACATAGGCCTCGAAGCGGTGGCCGTAATCGAAGAACAATTCGGTGCGCTTGCGCTGGATAACAAGCGGATCGAACGGCGAGAGGATATGCACCGGGCCGTCGCCCTCGCCGGCCCCCAGAGATCCATTCGTCTCCAGCACCTCGGGCTGCGCCCAATGCTCCTGCTTACCGGCGCCTTCGAGCGCGACCGGCGCCAATTCCCCGCGCCGCACCCGCGCCTCGATCAGGCGCCGCACCGCGGCCTTGCTCGGCGCGTCGAGATGGCAGATGGAATCGAGGCTGACGACGCCTTGCGAACGCAACGCGCGGTCGAGCAGGTAGGCGGGGATTTCCGCCGACGTCGCCGGCTTCGGCGGTTTGTCCCAGCCGAAATGCCGCGTCATCAGCTCATAGGTCTTGAGCATGCCGGTGCGTTCGGAGATCGTCACCTCGCCGGTGTAGAAGGCAAGCTGCAGCGCCCGCTTTGAGGGTTTGCGGCTCTGCCAGAGATGTTCCTTTTCGGTCAGTACGTCGTCCTCGATGTCGCGGATGGTCAGCGCGCCGTCGCGCCGCAGCAGCCGCATCACCTTGCGGGTGTCTTCGGGCTTCACGGACGCGAACCATCTGTGGCCTTCGCGCCGGTGCTCTCTCATCGCCGGGACGAAGAAACGAAAATCCTTCGCCGGCACATAGGACAGCGCATGCGTCCAGTATTCGAACACGCTCTTGTCGACGCTCTGCGCCTGGCGCAGGTCCGCCCGCGCGTAGGCCGGGATGCGGCTATAGAGAATGTGATGGTGGCAGCGCTCGATGACGTGGATGGTGTCGATCTGCACATAGCCGAGATGGTCCACCGCCGCCGCAACCGCCTGCGGTCCGGCGCCGAACGGCTCGCTCGTATCGAGCCGCTGGGCATGCAGCCAGATTCGCCGGGCCTCGGTTTTGGTCAGGGGTCGGGGTTCAGTCGCGCGGGGCATCGCGCGGCAATGTAGCGGGATTCGCGCGTGGGGGGAGTCCCGGGTTCCATGTTCCCCGGTTCGCGGCGCGAACTCACCTCACCGCTTCGGCCGCTCCCCGACGCTGCCGGTTGCGATCTCGGCCTCGCAGGAGGCGCGGCCGGGCTGGGGCGCACTGCATTTGTAGACGGTGCCGGTGAGGCGATCGACCAGCCACGCACTCTCCTCCGTCGGGCTTTCGAACCCGGCGTAGCGGCTGCCGAGCGCATTGATCAGCGTCGACAGCAAAATTGCAGCGGCGATCATCGCCGCGCCGATCAGTGTTGGCATTGAACTTCCGGAACCGGCAGGCTCCGATGCGCTGGTACGGTAGCCCTGATACTCACGCTGACGCTTGACTGACTGTAACACCCGCCCCGCCCGTCTGGTTGCCCCGAACGAATTCTTCTTCAGATTTTTTTGTGAGTTGTTTTGCTAGGCGCGCATCTGGCCGATTTGTTGTCCACAGATCGGCGCTGGCGCGACAGTCCACCTTTTTCTTTTCTGAAGTCGACAGCGAATTGATTCATCGGCCGGATGACGCACCGCGCACCGTAGAACTACGTGCTGCAGCGCGTTGGGACCGTCATGCTTCGGACAGCCTTCCAGCGCGCGTAATCTCGATCGACTTGCCGGAAAACTTTGATGCCAGAGTCGGGACCGAGGCATTGGACGTCGGGGCACCGGCCGACGGTTGAGGTCGATACGTCCCCAGTGGTGTCTCTCGAAAAGGTCAGCACCCCATCCGCCCGATCGAACTCGTGATTCGGATCACGCAAGGAAGGTCGGATGAATCAATCCGCCTACGACACGACGGCAAGCAAGACGACCTTGCGCGGCCTTCAACACATTGCAGTGCCTATTGAAAAGTCCGCCTGCCGTGGAAAGCCCGCGTTTACCAGTGTGATCTGAATCACATTGCCCGCTTTGAACCCGTCCTATCGTCGCAGCATCAAAACGTCATGCACGCCAATTTGCAGGGCGTTAACAGTGAGGATTAAGACAATGACCCGCTTACTTTCGATCATGACTATCAGCGCCGCGCTGTCGATGACGGCGGGCCTGGCTGCCGCCGGCGACACCGTCTCGGCCGACACGATCCTGAACGCCCTGAAGCCGAAGCCAGGCGCGACCCGCGGCCTTTCGACCGGCCCGCAGCAGCCGGTGGACGCCGCCGTACAGGCCAAGGAAACGAGCTTCGTCAACACGCTGCGCAACCGCAAGACGCGGTCGCTGTCGCTCGGCGAGCGCCAGGAAATTGCGGAACTTGCCGCGACCAAGCCGAAGATCGATCTCGAAATCCAGTTCGACTACAATTCGGCCGACATCAGCAAGGGCTCGGTGACCGCCGTGCAGGAACTCGGCAAGGCGCTCTCCGATGCGAGCCTGAAGGGTTCGACCTTCGTGGTTGCCGGTCATACCGACGCGATCGGCGGCGAGGCGTATAATCAGGACCTCTCCGAGCGCCGCGCCGACACGATCAAGAAGTACCTGACCGAGAAGTACGGCATCACCGGTTCCAATCTCGTGGCCGTCGGTTACGGCAAGACCAAGCCGAAGGATGCGAACGCGCCGATGGACCCGGCCAACCGCCGCGTTCAGGTCGTCAACATGGATACCAAGACCGCGTCGAAGTAAGGTCTTGGTGGCCAGTCCGCCTGCCGCTTGCGGCAGGCGGATTTTCCATTGCGGATGGGAAGAACGACGCGCCGGCTGTCAGGCTCTACGACTTGTCGAGAATTTCCCTGATCTTCGTCGCCAGCAAAGCCTGGGTGACGGGCTTCTGCAGCAGTGACACGCCGGCATCCAGCCGGCCCTGATGCACGATCGCATCCCGCGAATAGCCGGTCATGAACAAGACCCTCAGGCCGGATTGGCGATGATGCAGTTGATCGGCCAGCTCGCGGCCGTTCAGGCCAGGCATCACGATGTCGGTCAGCAACAGATCGATCCGGAACGGATTGGCGTCGAACAACGCCAGCGCGGCCGCCCCGTTCGCCGCCTCACGAACCCGGTAGTTCAGGTCCTTTAGCGTCTCGACCAGATAGGATCTCACATCGCGTTCGTCCTCGACCACCAGGACGGTCTCACTCCCCGAACTGCCGACCAAGGGCGCCTCGCTCTGTCCGACGGTCTCGGGAGCGGCAGCGGCGCGGGGCAAGTAGATCCTGATTGTCGTTCCCTGCCCGACTTCGCTGGATATCTTGATCTCGCCGCCGGACTGCTTGACGAAGCCATAGGCCTGGCTCAATCCGAGGCCGGTGCCCTGCCCCGGTTGCTTGGTCGTGAAAAACGGGTCGAACGCTTTCTCCTGAACTTCCCGCGGCATTCCGGAGCCGGTATCGCTCACCGCGATCAATACATATTGCCCGGCCGGCACGCCTGCGTTCTGTTGCCGATAGCCCTCGTCGACGGAAACGTTGCTGGTCTCGATCGTCAGCTTGCCGCTGTTGGCCATCGCGCCCGAGATTTTGGCGTTCGTGGCATTCATGGCGTCCTTGGCGTTCACGACAAGATTGAGAATCGCCGCTTCCAGCTGGCTGGGGTCGACCTCGATCTGCCATAGGCCGGCTCCCTCCACGACTTCGAGCTCGACGTTCTCGCCCAGCGTACGCCTGAAGAAATCCGACATGCCGGCGATCAATTGACCGACGTTGGTCAGTTTGGGATCGAGTGGCTGCCTTCGCGCAAACGCCAGCAAGCGCTGCGTCAGCATCGCCGCGCGCTGCGCGCCGTTCGCGGCGTTGGCGATCACGCGCGTCAGCCGTTCGCGGGTGGCATCGCTCCACGACTGCAAGCAGCGATCGGCGATCTCGAGATTGCCGCTGATGATCGTGAGCAGATTGTTGAAATCGTGCGCCACGCCGCCGGTCAATTGTCCGATCGCTTCCATCTTCTGCGACTGCCGAAGCATGTCCTCGGCCTCACGCCGGTGCATGCCTTCCTGCGCCAGGGCAACTTCCGCCGCGCGAAGCTGCGATGGCGAGGGCAGCGCAAGCACCTTCGGCAACAGCGGCCACAGCATCGCCGCCGTCATGATCGACGCCGCCGCCGTCATCGCCTTGATGATGCCTTCGATGCCGTAGACCGGGAACCAAAGCGTGACGATCGACATCACGTGGCCGACGCCGCACGCCATGATGAAGAGCGCGAACGCCCAGAACACCCATCCGAAATCGACATCGCGGCGCTTCGAGACGAAGATCGACAGCGCCACGGGAATCGAAAAATAGGCGGCGGCAATCACGACATCCGACGCAACGTGGAGCCAGATCAGTTGCGGTTCCCACAGCAGGCATATTCCGTGTGGTGCGAACATCGATGAATCGAGCAGACGTTCAAAGAAGGCCCACATGCCGATCATTCCTCAAAACGGGGATTCGAGAACTCACGCAACGACAAATCTACGGCGACCCCATGACCCGTACAAGTGGACTACCCGGGTAACTACTCGTTGAGCGTCTCGAGCCGAACGGTAGTCTCAGATCCAATTCTGGAAGATCATCAAGCGGCTGAACATCGCCATCGAAGTACCTATGAACGCGGCTGATATCGGCAACATTGCGGCGAAGCCGACAAAACCAATCGCAACATAGGCCCACAGCACCCAGCCGGGCGTGCTGCCGCGTTTCAAGGCATAGACCAGCGCAAAACTCGCCGTGGTCGCCGCCGGAAGGTAGTAGTAAATGAATCCGAGCGTTCGCGGCAGCAACGCCCAAGCGAGGTATGGGCCGAAATAAAACGCCAGTACCAGGAAGGCGTCGCCCCGCCGCGTCACGATCCAGTCGCGCAGGCAGATCGCAACCGCAATCAGCGCCGGCCACAGGATCAGCGGGTTCCCGAGAAAGACGACGGCTGCGATCCGGTCCTCGCCGATCTTGTCGAAGAGATACCAGACCGGGCGCACCAGGAACGGCCAGGACGGCCATGAACTCATATAAGTGTGGCCGGCGATCGCGGTCGTGGTGTTATCGCCAAAGATCCGCCGTTGCGCTTGCAGAATATCCGGGAACGAAAATCCGTAGAGCGGAATGAACGTCGCGAGATAGACGGCCGCCGGAATCAGCACGAAGCAAATGGCGAAATGCCACCACCTGAAATCGGGCCAGAGATCGGGCCGGTACCAATCTTCCGGCCGCGCGTCGGCGAATTGCGTGCGCCAGCCTTGCATCAGGCGGATCACGGCGACGATGACGATGCAGACCGCGAGCCCGAACAGCCCGCTCCATTTGCAGCCTGCCGACAGGCCGAAGCCGATTCCGGCAAACGCGAACCACAGATGCGGCCGCTCTCTTCGAAAGCCATGCATGAACGCCGCGATCGCGAACAGGCTGAAGGTGAGCGCGAAAATATCCAGCATCGCGATCCGCGATTGCACGAACAGCATCTGGTTGAAAAAGGCGAGCAGGCTCGCCGCGATGGCCGGCCCTTGCGCTGCGAACAGCGCCAGGCCGCACAGATACACCGCAACGATCGCGAGCGATCCGAACAGTACGCCCGGATAGCGCCAGCCCAGCGGCCCGTCGCCGAACGAATGGATCGACAGCGCGATGAACTGCTTGGCGAGCGGCGGATGCATCGGGTTGAGCATCGGCTGTGGCATCACCGGCTCGAGCATCTGCCGCGCCGCCGGCACGTAATGCACCTCGTCGAAATAGAATTTCTCCGGCGTGGTGACGCCGATCAGCATCGCGAAATGCGCGAGAACAAACAGGACTGCCGCGATGATGGCCGTGCGCATCATCGAGCAGGACAGAGCAGAATGTGATGGGGCTGATGGCTTCACGGACGATCTGGCACGGAATCAGGGACTAAATGACATTGCGGCAAAATTGAGTGTGATGGCTCCGGATTTTTATGTCCATCGCATTGAACGCATTTCGATTCCGCAATCACTAACTGGCGGGCGAGTAGGCCACGCGAGTGATAATTCTGCCACATCGCATGCGCGCGCGATCCGGTACGATCTCGGGATAAATCGATCGGTTTTGAAAATGAATTTCTGTAACTGCTTTGGTTTGTTATTTGCAATTGGCTTGGTAACTGCGTTGGCGGCTCCCGCCTATGCGCAAACGCGCGTCGGCGAAGCGGCCGTCGTCAAGAACGAAGTGCTCCGCGTTGCCGGACCTTCGACCATCCAGATCAAGGTCGGCGACGGACTGGTCCGTGACGAAACCGTGCGCACCGGAATCGACAGCGCAACGCGGCTGGTGATGGCCGACAGCACCAACCTCTCGCTCGGACCCAACGCGACGCTCAAGCTCGACCGCACCGTTTTCGACGACGAGCATCACTATCGCGATGTCGCGGTGCGCATGACCTCGGGTGCGTTTCGTTTCGTCACCGGCCATTCGGACAAGGCCGCCTACAAGATCACGACGCCGCTGGCGACCATTGGCGTGCGCGGCACCACGCTCGATATCCTGTCGCAGCGCGGCCAGACCATCGTCAATCTGCAGGACGGTGCGGCCTCGGTCTGCACGGTCAGCTTTGAATGCATCCAGCTCACCCGGCCCGGCGACACCGCCATCATCACCGCAGGGAGCGGCGGCAGATCGACGATCAAGAAGACCAACAACCCGCCCTGGACGTTTGCCGCAACCTGCAGCGCCGCGGCAGGGCTGTGCAGCAAGACGCAATATGCGGACGCGGCCCCTGTCATCGTCGATGACGGCAGCGATCCCACCGGCATGCTGTGCGGGCGCTGACCATGGCAAGACACGTTCGCAGCCTCGCTTTATCGGCCGTGCTCGCAGCCATAGCCTCGCTTTCGCTCCTGCAGTCGTCGGCGTCGGCGCAGTCGCGCTCGCCGACACCGCTGGAAGATTGTGTCGAGTGCTATTCGCCGACGCCAACGCCGAGCCCATCCCCCACGCCAACGCCCTCGGCTTCGCCGTCTCCGACGCCAAGCCCGACGTCGGCGTCAAGCACCAACGCGGCGCCGGTGGTCGGGCCCGGTTCGAGCGCCGGCTCGATCAACGACCTGGCCGGACAGCGCTTCAACCAGATGATTACCAACCGCGTGCTCGGCAACGTGCTGCTGGGGATCAACGAGCAGGTCAATTGCAACGATTGCGTCAGCGCGTTCGGTTCGGCGGGTTCGTTCTCGGCCGGCATTCACGGCCGCAAGAACCTGACGCCCAATCTGTCGCTGCTCGCCGGCATCGCCTATGCCCAGTACAATGAAGGCGGCTACCGCGTCACCAGTTCGCCGATCGGCGCGTTCGCGCTGCGCTACGATTTCGTCGACTGGGGATCGTCGCGGCCGTTCTTCGATATCGGCACCATCCTGTCGCCGTTCCAGAAGGTGCGCTACGCGCGCAGCTACACGACGAGCCTCGGCGCGGTATCGCTCGAAAGTTCGACCACAGCTGAGAATTACGCCGTCTATGGCCGCGCCGGCTGGATGAGCCGGCTGTCGCCGCGCGATGAAGTGGCGGCTTCCGTCGAGGTCTGGCAGCTATGGCAGCGGGTGAAGGGCTATATGGACCCCACCGTCGCCTTCAATCCGTTCGACGCCTCGATCGCGGATGGCACCGACCGCACCAACCTCGTCAAGGTCGGCGGACAGTGGACACATCTGTTCGGCTCAAGTGTCGAAGCCAATATCAACGGCGGATGGGTGCAATCCTTCGGGACGCGATCCGGCATCGTCGCCAGCGTGACCGGCGACGGCACGATCGTGCCTGTCGATCGGCAACCAGGGCTGGTTCGAATATGGCGGCCGGCTCGGCTTCCGCATCACCAAGGGCTGGGTCGCCGACCTCTTCCTCAACGGCACCGCCGGTCCGCAGCCGGTCGGCAACACACTTCACGGCGGCGTGGGTTTGCGGATCAGTTATTAAAGGAGTGTAGGGTGGGCAAAGGCGCGTATGCGCCGTGCCCACCATCTCTCGGCAGATAGCGATCGTGAATGGTGGGCACGCTTCGCTTTGCCCACCCTACGATTCCCGACCGGCGCTACGCCGCGCTCTTGCCTTCATAGGCGTGCTTCAGGCCTTCGATATCGAGCTTGACCATGCCCAGCAGCGCCTGCATGGCGCGCTGCGCGCCGGCCTTGTCCGCGCCGCCCAGATATTTTGGCAGCGCGGTCGGCACGATCTGCCACGACACGCCGTAACGGTCCTTCAGCCAGCCGCATTGTTCGGCTTTGCCGCCGTCCGCGAGCAGCGCATCCCAGAGCCGATCGACCTCGGCCTGATCGGCACAGTCGATCATGAAGGAAACGGCGTGCGTGTATTCCATCTTCATGCCGCCGTTCATCGCCATGAAACGCTGGCCGGCCAGCGTGAAGTCGACCACCAGCACGGTGCCGGCCTTGCCGCCGGGGCTGTCGATGGTATTGCGCTGGATCTTCTCGATCCGGGAATCCGGCAGCAGCGAAACATAGAATTTCGCGGCCTCCTCGGCTTCGCTGCTAAACCACAGGCAGGGAGAAATCTTGGACATCGGGAGAACTCCGGGTTGTGACTGGTTGGACGATCAGGCGGCGGCCGTGTCGGAGGGTGCAGCGGTTGCGGCCGCGACATCCATCCACATCACTTCCCAGTGGTGGCCGTCGGGATCCTCGAAGCTGCGGCCGTACATGAAGCCGTAATCCTGCTTCGGGCCCGGATCGGCGCCGCCGCCCGCGCCTTGCGCCTTGGCGACCATGTCGTCCACCGCGTCGCGGCCGTCGGCGGACAGGCAGATCAGGACCTGGCTGGTGGCCTTGGCGTCGGCGATCTTCTTCGAGGTGAACTGGCGATACTTGTCGTGGGTCAGCAGCATCACGTAGATGCTCTCCGAAAACACCATGCAGGACGCCGTGTCATCGGAGAATTGCGGGTTCTTTTCGCCGCCGATCGCCTGATAGAAGGCGGTCGAGCGGGCGAGGTCACTGACGGGCAGGTTGACGAAGATCATTTTGGCCATCATTGGCTCCCTTTCATTGGCTTCGGCCCAAGGACGGGCCAGCACAGGCGGATCCGACATCCGGTTTCAAATTTTTTGGAGGGGTAGTTTCCCCTGTTCCGTCAAGCCTATCCAGGCAGTTCCGATGGAATGGGAGATGCCCGGCACGTCCTGCGTGAAGGCGCGCTTGGCGCTCTTGTCCTGCCTCGCCCTGCTCAGAAACGAGTGCCGTGGCTGCCGAAGACAAACTGCCCGATCGACGTCGGCATGGTGAGAAACGCCCGCGTCACGTGCCAGAACAATTGCCGGTTGATCGCCAGCACCACCGAATGGGCGGTGCCGGGCAGGATGATGAACTGGCGGTCGCCGTTCGGCAGCTTGTTATAAAATTCCTCGAGATCGGCCACGGTAGCGATGCCGTCATACTCGCCACGCACCAGCAGCACCGGCGCCAGCACCTTCTCCGGATGCACGACCGGCAAATTGGCGGTCATGTCGAGATAGGTGCCGGTCGGGATCTGGTCGCCGAACTGCATCTCGGCGTCCGCCAGCACCTCCATGACGGCGGGATCGGAGGTACCTGGCTTGTCGCGGGTCGCGATCGAACGGATCATGTCGCGGTCGCGCTTGCGCATGTTGTGGGTGCGGAAATAGTCAAGCTGCTCGGCCCGCTTGGTCAGGGTCGGCGATCCCTCGCCCTTGTAGGTGAAGGCGGCGAACACCAGCCGATCGACGCGCTCGGGCGCCACCATGGCATAGGCGCCGGCGCGCAGCGCGCCCGAGGATTCGCCGACGAAGTGCAGTTTCTGTTGCCCGGTCTCGCGGGCAATCAGTTCGACCGCGACCTTCAAATCCTCGACACCGCTGGCGATATCGGAATTGCCCGAGGTGCGGCCGGACTTGCCGTAATTCTCATGATCCATGGTCCAGCAGTCGAAGCCGTAGCGCGCGAATTCGTTCATCGCGGAATATTCGCCTTTGCCCGGCACGTGGAGATCGAACACCCGCGACGTCACCGAAGACCCGTGGACGAAGAACACAACCGGCCGTGCCGCCTCGCCCGGCTTGGGCGCGCCGATCCGCTTGCGAAACATCCACAAGGGAATGTCGCCTTTCTTGGTCCAGTATTCGCTGCTCCAGATTTCGCCGCCTTCGGAAGGAACCGCCGTCGCAGCCTGCGCCGGCCTCGCGGCAATCGCCGCCACGCCAAGGCCGAGGCCTTTGAGAACCGTGCGCCGCGCCACCAGATTTTCGGAATTCGTCATCGCTTCATCCCCGCGTCACATTTTGCGTCACATTTTTCTTGGGCGAAGTTTAGCAGCGGATATCCGTTCTGAAAGCAGGTGCGCGCCGCGCCGCGCGAACACGATCGCGCGATCAGGCCGGTCGCTCGCGAATGCGCCCCGCGACCTGCTACTTGCCCTTGAAGTCGGGCTTGCGCTTTTCGGCGAACGCCTTGACGCCTTCCTTGAGGTCTTCGCTGTCCCTGACGGCATCGAGCAGCCGGCGCACCTCAGCGACCCCTTCCAGCGGTCCCTTCGGCATGGCGTCGCGGGCCAGTTTCTTCAGCGCCCGGACCACCAGCGGCGCGTTGGCGGCGATCTTTGCCGCCATCTCCTGCGCCATCGCGACATGCTGTCCCTTCGGCGCGACCTTGTTCACGAAGCCGATCTGGTAGGCGCGCTCCGCCGACATTTCCTCGCCGACCAGCAAAAACTCCATGGCGATCTTGTGCGGCATCCGCGCCATCACCGAGGAGATGCCGCCGGCGGTGGTGCCGATCTTGCCCTCGGGGTAGATGAAGCGCGTCGTCTCCGATGCCACGCACATGTCCGCCATCTGCACCAGCACAAAGGCGCCGCCGACGACCCATCCGGATGTCGCGGCAATGACCGGCTTGTCGAGTTCGACGCCCAATCCGGGCACCGCGTGCCACATGTTGACGGGGAGATCCCTGACGTCGGCGCCCACCGAAAAATACTTCTCTTCGGATGACGCAAGCACCGCAACGCGGTCGTCGCTTTCGTGAAAGCGGAGCCAGGCTTCGCGCAGCTCGTCGCACAGGGCGTTGTTGAGCGCATTGTGCGCCGACGCGCGATCCATCGTGATGGTGGCGACGTGACCCGCGCTCTCATAGCGAACAAGCTTCATGGCATTCCCCGCGACATCCGCACGAAGCGGCCTTTGTTGTTACTTCTTCTCGGCCGGATCCCGGTGCACCGGATCGATCCACAGCACGGTCTCCGGCTTTTCCACCGGCTCGATGTCGAGGTTGATCGCCACCGCCTCGCCGTCGCTGCGCACCAGCACGCATTCCAGCACCTCGTCGCGGCTGGCATTGATCTCCTGATGCGGCACGTAGGGCGGCACGAAAATGAAATCGCCGGGACCGGCTTCCGCGGTGAATTGCAACTGCTCGCCCCAGCGCATCCGCGCCTTGCCCTTCACGACAAAGATGATGCTTTCGAGATGGCCGTGATGATGCGCGCCGGTCTTGGCATCGGGCCGGATCGTCACCGTGCCGGCCCATAATTTCTGCGCGCCGACCCGGGCGAAATTGATCGCGGCCTTGCGGTCCATGCCCGCGGTCGACGGCACGTTGGGATCGAGCTGATTGCCGGGAATGACGCGGACGCCGTCATGCTTCCAGCGTTCGGCATCGCCGTGCGAATGATCGTGATCGTGGGAATGGGTGTGATCGTGCGTGCCGCTCATCTTGCTTGCCTTCTGAATGGTTGCCTTGCGGACGGTACATAAAACCGTGATTGCAAACCAGCCAAATCCTGGAACTTTGGAGGTCCGCTACGAGTTGTCTTCGTGAAGTTCGACCAACTCAGAGGAGTATTCCAGTGGGTGCAACGACAGACAAGATCAAGGGCGCAACCAACGAGGCCGTCGGCAAGGCCAAGCAGGGCATCGGCGAAGCCACCGGCTCCGACCGTCTTCAGGGCGAAGGCGTGATCCAGGAAGTGAAGGGCAAGGGCCAGAAGGCCATGGGCGACGCCAAGGAAGCCACCAAGGATGCCGTGAACAAGGCAGCCGCAGCGGCGAACAAGAATCTCTGATCGACGTTCGATCTGAAATTGAAAGACCGGCCTCCTGGGCCGGTCTTTTTGTGTGGTGCCTGGCAGAAGGCCTAGCGCCGTCTATCCATCACGTCAGGATTGACCACGTTGGTCGGCGCGCCTGCGGCGTAGGCCAGGATCTGGTCAAAGATATCCGTGAACTGGATTTCGTATTCGTCGCGTGAGACGTAGCCGAGATGCGGCGTGCAGACCACGTTGTCCATGGTCAGCAGGGGATCGTTGACGTCGCGGAGCGGTTCCTTTTCATAGACGTCCACCGCCGCCATGCCGGGCCTTCCGGCGCGCAGGGCATTGACCAGCGCGTTCGGCTCGATCAACGGCGCGCGGCTGGTGTTGACCAGGAGCGCAGAGCGTTTCATGCGCGCGAGGTCTTCCGCCTTGACGATGCCGCGCGTGGCATCGACCAGGCGCATGTGCAGCGAAAGCACGTCGCATCGTTCGAAGAAATCAGCCTTGCTGGCGGCGGTCTCGTATCCGTCGGTACGGGCTTTTGCCATGGCCGGCTCGCGCGCCCACACCAGCACGTTCATGCCGAACGCCTTGCCGTAGCCGGCGACGACGGCCCCGATCCGCCCATACCCATAGATACCGAGCGTCTTGCCGCGCAACGTGTGGCCGACGCCGATCTGCCATTTGCCGGCCTTGAGCGCCGCCATCTGTTGCGGAATGGCGCGCATCGCCGCCAGGATCAGGCCCCAGGTAAATTCGGAGGTCGCGTAAGACGGCGTATCGGCGTGCTGGCTCGACGACACGACAATGCCGAGCCGGGTGCAGGTGTCGATGTCGATATGCGGAAAGACGCTGCGCTGGCTGATCAGCTTCAGTTTCGGCAGCCGCTCCAGCAGGGCGTTGCGTATCTGCGTGCGCTCGCGGATCAGCACCAGCGCCTCGGTATCGCGCAGCCGTTCCGCCAGTGCATCGACATCCTGGACGTGATCGTTCCAGATGGTGACGTCGTGTCCGGCCAGCTTGCCGAAGCAGTCGAGGGTGCGCACCGTGTCGAAATAATCGTCGAGGATCGAGACCTTCACGATGCGCCTCCCCTGTCAGTGCGCGGTCACTTCACCGCCAGCAATTCGACGTCGAACATCAGCGTGGCATTCGGCGGAATGGCGCCGCCGGCGCCCCGCGCGCCGTAGCCGAGTTCAGGCGGAATGATCAGCGTGCGCTTGCCGCCGACCTTCATGGAGGCAACACCCTCGTCCCAGCCGGCGATCACCCGGCGCTGGCCGATCGGAAACTCGAACGGCTCGTTGCGGTCCACGGAGGAATCGAACTTCTTGCCCTTCTGGCCGTTCTCGTAAAGCCATCCGGTATAATGCATGACGCAGGTCTGGCCGGTCTTCGGCGTGGCGCCGGTGCCTTCCTTGCTGTCGATGATCTGCAAGCCTGAAGCTGTGGTCATGGGTTTTTTTCCTGCGGTCTGGGCCGATGCCATCTGCACGGCAAGCGGCGTGGAAACCGCGGCCGCCACGGCGGCGATAGCGGTCCGGATGATCGTGCGTCGGGAAGATCGCATCTCAGTACACCTCGTTCGAGAGACCGACGTCTCTAGCCCAAGGTGGGCCATTTCCATAGCCATTTTTCAGCAGCCAGCCATGTTTCAGCCGGTCTTGCCGCCGTCGCGATCGATGGCGAAGTCGCCCAGCAAAGGCGAGGTTTTTCCGGCGATCAGATCGCCGATCAGACGCGCGGCGAGAAAACTGAATGTGATCCCGTTGCCGCCATAGCCGTAGGCCGCATAGACGCCCTTGGCGCCGGGGACCGGGCCGATCAGGGGCAAGCCGTCGCTCGTGGTATCGAATGTGCCGGACCAGCGAAACTCGACGTCGGTCCTTGCGGCCGGCCAAAGCGCCGCGAGCCTTTGCGCGAGTGCGCGCGATTTCTGGGGGATAAGGCGGTCGCGCGCCTCCGGTTCGACAATCTCCGTGCTGTCCTCGCCGCCGATGATGATGCGCCCTGCCCGGGTCGTTCGGGCATAGAGATAATCCTTCGCATCCTCCCAGATCAGCGTGTCATCCTTCCAGACGTTTTGCGGCTGCGGCACGGTTGCGATCGCCCAGCTCGACGACACCGCGTGCACGGTGGAGCGGACGATATCGGGCATGACATAGCCGGTGGCAAGAACGACGGACCGCGCCTCGATCTCGCCACCGTTTGCGAGACGCACGCCCACCGACCGCCCGGCGGCATCGAATGCAACGGCCTCGCCCTCGAACAACCGCGCGCCGCGCGCGACAGCCAGCCCGAGCAGCCCGTGCGCCAGTTGTACGGGATCGGCATCGGCCGCCCCCGGGGAGACGATCGCCCCGGCACGCGCGAAGCCGAAACGGTCGAGCAGCATGCCATGATCGAGAAAGTCGCCGGGCAGCGCGGCGCGCTCGCGCAGCCGATGCTCTTCGAGCAGCTCTCCGGTGGTATCGCCCGCCGCAAGGCACAGCGAATTTTTCGCGCGCATGTCGCAGGCGATGCCGAGTTGCCCCACGAGCGATTTCAGGCCGGCGACGGCATCGAAGCTGGCGCGATAGGCGCGCGCGGCGCGCTCGAAGCCATAGACTTCGCTCAGCTGCCATAGCGGCTGGTCGATTTCCCATAGCAGCATCGAAGTGGAGGCCGCCGTGCTGCCGTGGCCGGGAAACTCACGATCGACGATGACGACATCAAGCCCCTGCCGGGTCAGGCGCTCGGCGACCAATGATCCCGTAATGCCGGCGCCGACAATGAGTGCATCACATCTCAGATTTTCGCCCACTTCGAGGCGCGACGGACGCCCTGACTTTGCAAACCACGGCGAACGGCCGCCGCGCAGGTCGGCCTGTTCGGTATCATCTGAATCAAGAACGCTGATAGCAAACCTCTGACAACAGGCAACCGCCGCTGCCATGCGGACGGCTGCGGCCCATCGCTTAACGAAAGCGACGGGCTGTTGTTCCGGAGGCGATGCGAAGCCGAAGGGCTCAATAGCCCAGCGCGCAACCGTCCTTGCGGGGATCGGAGCCGCCGGTCAGCGTGCCCTTGTCCCAGTCGATCCAGATCGCCTGGCCGCCGCCGAGCGGACCGACCACGCTGGTGGTCTTGTGGCCGATCTTCTTCAGGCCCTCGACGATCTCGGCCGGCACGCTGTCCTCGAGCTGGTAGACGCCCTCGTAATGCAGGCCGCGCGGCATATCGATGGCTTCCTGCACGTCGCAGCCATAGTCGAGAATGTTGGTCAGCACATGGCTCTGCCCGACCGGCTGATACTGCCCGCCCATCACGCCGAACGGCATCACGGCGCGGCCGTTTTTGGTGACGAGTGATGGAATGATCGTGTGCAGCGGCCGCTTGCCCGGCGCGATGCAGTTGGGGTGGCCGGGCTGAATCCGGAAACCGCCGGCGCGGTTTTGCAGCAGGATGCCGGTCTTGTTGGAAACGATCGCCGACCCGAAGGAATGCGCGATCGAGTTGATGAACGAGCAGACGTTGCGGTCCTTGTCGACCACGGTGATGTAGACGGTGGACGGATTCATCGGCGGCGCGACGTTCGGCAGATCGAGCAGCCGGTCCATTTTGATATTCTTGATGTGCTCCTCGGCGAATTCCTTCGCGAGAATGCCGGCGACATCGACATGAACCTGCTGCGGGATCGCCGATGTACTGCTCGCGCATCATGTAGGCGATGCGCGCGGCTTCCGCCTCGAGATGGAAACGCTCGACGCTGAGCGGCGGGAAATTTCGTCAGGTCGAAGCGAGAGAGGATGTTCAGCATGACCAGCATGGTGATGCCCGGGCCGTTCGGCGGGCACTGCCAGACGTCGTGGCCCTTGTACATCGTGCCGATCGGCGACGGTGGTTTCGGTCGAGTGCGCGGCGAAATCTTCCAGCGTGTGCAGGCCGCCGATGCCGCGCAGGGTTTCCACCATGTCGGTCGCGATCTCGCCGCTGTAGAACGCGTCGCGGCCGTTTTTGGCGATCGCGCGCAGCGTCTTGCCCAGTTCAGGCTGATGGATCACGTCGCCGGCCACCGCCGGCTTGCCGTGCGGCAGCAGATAGCGCTCGGTGTTGGTGCCGTTCTTCAGCTTTTCGAACTGGTTCTTCCAGTCGAAGGCGATACGGGGCGCGACGATATAGCCTTCTTCCGCGGCCTTGATCGCGGGCTGCAGCAGGGTATCGAGCCCCATCTTGCCGTGGTCGCGCAGGATCGTGTCCCAGGCGTCGATCGCGCCGGGAATGCTGACCGCATGGGCCGAGGTCAGCGGCACCGAGTTGATCTTGCGCTCGAGATACCATTCGGCCGTGGCCGCCATCGGCGCGCGGCCGGAGCCGTTATAGGCTACGATCTTGCCCTCGCCTTTCGGCTGGATCAGCGCAAAGCAATCGCCGCCGATGCCGGTCGATTGCGGCTCGATCACCCCGAGCAGCGCACAGGCGGCGACCGCGGCGTCGGCAGCGGTGCCGCCGGCGCGCATCACGTCGATGGCGACAAGCGCGGCCTCCGGGTGCGACGTCGCCACCATCGCGTTCTGGGCATGGACCGTCGAGCGGCCGGCGAAATGGAAATTCCTCATCGCGAGAGCTTTCTTTCAGCGTTTCTTGGACATCCCGCATGGGGGTAAATTGGGCGGGTTTACAGACGGTTCTTGGCATATTCATCCCCGGCAGGGCAATGGCTGGCATGCCAGAGAATTAGCCAGCAGCGATGCGCGGAATACGCTGGGGATTTACGGGTTTCCCCTGCCCGGCCTGCCTGATAAACGGTCGCCATGCCGCTCAAGGTCGCCGCCCTCTACCAATTCGCCGCACTGCCGGATTTCCGGGAGCTGCGCGAGCCGTTGCGCGCGCTTGCGGCCGGCCTTGGGATCAAGGGCAGCGTGCTGCTGGCGCATGAGGGGATCAACGGCACCGTTGCGGGCGGCGACGAAGCCATCGACGCCTTCGTCGGCGAGTTGCAGCACGGCGCCCTGTTCGGCGGCCGGCTCGACAATCTCGAACTCAAGTTTTCGAGCGCTTCCGAGATGCCGTTCCAGCGGCTGAAGGTCCGGCTGAAGAAGGAGATCGTCACGCTCGGCGACACCGTCGATCCGACGCGGCAGGTCGGCACCTATGTCGAGCCGTCAGACTGGAACGCGCTGATTGCAGCACCCGATACGCTGGTCATCGACACCCGCAATGCGTTCGAGGTCGCGATGGGCACTTTCGAAGGCGCGGTCGATCCCGGCATCAAAAGCTTTGGGCAGTTCAAGGAATTCGCCGCGCAGAAACTCGATCCGGCGAAGCATCGCAAGATCGCGATGTTCTGCACCGGCGGCATCCGGTGCGAGAAGGCCAGCGCCTATCTGCTGGCGCAGGGGTTTGGCGAAGTCTATCACCTCAAGGGCGGCATTCTGCGCTATCTCGAAGGCGTGCCGGAGCAAGAGAGCCGCTGGCGCGGCGAGTGTTTTGTATTCGACGAACGTGTGGCGCTGGGCCACGGGCTGCGGCAGCGACAACCGAGCGATGGCTCCCATGATTGATGTCGACGCGCTGAACGAGCGCCTCGACGCGCTGGAAATGCGGCTGACCTATCAGGATGTGACCATCGAGACGCTGAACCAGACCATCACCGCGCAGTGGGTCGAGATCGACAGGCTGACGCGCCAGGTCGCTGAACTGAAGGAGCGCCTTCAGGAGGCCGAAAGCAACGCGCCGGGCCCGGCGAACGAGCCGCCGCCGCATTACTGAAGCCGCCAAAAAAGAAACGGCCTCCGCCAAGGAGGCCGCCCATCAACGCGAACGAAAAACGGGCGGATCAGACCGTTGCTTCATGCGTATGCGGAAAACCAGACCGCAAACGCAACCATCACGGCAACGATTGCAGCCCACACCACCGGCGTGACTTTCTTGTTACTGCCGCTGCGTGGCGAGTTGTTGGCATCGTGGTTGAATTCGGTCTTCATAGCTCGGTCCGCCGATCGATCTTACTTGAAAACCGCGCGCACCTTGTCCCACAAAGACTCGTTTTGGCGATCGCCATCGGCCTTCGACGGCGCCGGTTGCGCGGCGCTCACGGGATCGGACGCCGGAAAGGTATCAACCAGACCAGCCTCGAGCTTTTCGTGGGTTTCCCGATCGGCCCGCGCCGCTTCGCGGGGGTCGGCGGCATGTTTGTCATGCGCCGCAGGATTGAATTTCTCAGCCATAGGGTACCTCCATGTCGGGGGTAACGTGCCGGCTCTGTCAGAGTTCCACATCTCGCCTTGGCCAATGCGGAGCCTGCGTGTATCAGAGGCCTTCAGATCAGCGCTGCCGCAGGAACTTTCGATTGTCCCAGAAATCCACCATGAAACCCTTTGTCGAAGTACTGTCCGGCCGCAGGCAGGTGGTGCCGCCGGTATGGATGATGCGGCAGGCCGGCCGCTATTTGCCTGAGTATCGCGAGCTCCGCGCCAAGGCCGGCGGCTTTCTCGATCTGTGCTTCACGCCGGAATATGCCGCCGAAGTAACGCTGCAGCCGATCCGCCGTTTCAACTTCGACGCCGCCATCATCTTTTCCGACATTCTCGTCATCCCCTATGCGCTCGGCCGCTCCGTGCGCTTCGAGGCTGGTGAAGGCCCGCGGCTCGATCCGCTGGATACGCCGGAGCAAGTCGCGACGCTGGCGCGCGAGGCCGATTTCGGCAAGCTCGAGCCGGTCTATGAGGCGCTGCGCCGCGTGAAGCCGCGAACTCGCGCCCGACATCGCACTGATCGGCTTCTGCGGCGCGCCGTGGACGGTTGCGACCTACATGGTCGCGGGACAAGGCACGCCCGACCAGGCGCCGGCGCGAATGATGGCTTATCGCCATCCCGAGGCGTTCGCTGAAATCATCGACGTGCTGGTGGAGAACTCGATCCAGTATCTGCTCGGCCAGCTCAAGGCCGGCGCCGATTGCCTGCAGATCTTCGACACCTGGGCCGGCGTGTTGCCGCCGCGAGAGTTTCAGCGCTGGTCGATCGAACCCGCGAAACGCATCGTCGCCGGAGTCCGCGCGCAAGTGCCTGACGCAAAGATCATCGGCTTTCCCCGCGGCGCCGGCGCCATGCTGCCGGCCTATGTGGAAGCGACCGGCGTCGATGCGGTCAGCATCGACTGGGCGGCCGAGCCGTCATTGATCCGCGAGCGCGTGCAAAACCGCGTCGCCGTGCAGGGCAATCTCGATCCGCTGGTGCTGATCGCGGGCGGCGCCGCGCTGGATCGCGCCGTCGACGACGTGCTGGCGAACTATGCGCAAGGACGGTTGATCTTCAACCTCGGCCACGGCATCCAGCCGGAAACCCCGATCGCGCATGTCGAGCAGATGCTGAAGCGGGTGCGGGGGTATAAGGGATAGCTTCGTAGCCCGGATGGAGCGCAGCGCAATCCGGGAACGGTTGTTCCGCGGGCGAGCGAGTCCCGGATTACGCTTCGCTCCATCCGGGCTACGATCTGGTAGCTACCGCGCGTCCTCCAAAATCATGTCGGACGCCTTTTCAGCGATCATGATCGTCGGCGCATTGGTATTGCCCGACATCAGGTCCGGCATGACAGACGCATCGACCACGCGCAGGCCTTCGATGCCGCGCACGCGCAAGCGCTGGTCGACGACCGCGAGCGGATCGCTGCCCATCCGGCAGGTCGAGGTCGGGTGATAGACCGTGCTGCCGGTGCGGCGGCAGAAGTCCAGCAACTCGTCGTCGCTCTTCACTTTCGGACCGGGATCGACCTCCGCGACCGCGTAAGCCTTCAGCGCTGGTGCTGCGAGGATGTTGCGCAGGATGCGGATGCCGTCGATGAAGGCGCGGCGATCGGTTTCGGTCGCGAGATAGTTGATGCGGATTTCCGGCGGCACGGAAGGATCGGCGCTCCTGATGCGCAGCGAGCCGCGGCTTTCGGGCCGCAACTGGCAGACCGACGCCGTGAAGCCGGAAAGCGCATGCAGTTTCTCGCCCATCTTGTCGGTCGAGAACGGCAGGAAGTGAATCTGGATATCGGGCGAGGCCAGCCGCGGACTGGTCTTGAAGAACGCGCCCGATGTGCCGGCGGCGATGGTCAGCGGTCCCTTGCGCAAGGCGGCGTACTGAATGCCCGCCATCATCCTGCGTACAGGATTGTTGACGACGTCGTTGAGCGTGACCTTTTGCGCGCAGCGCGTGACCAGGCGAACCTGCAGGTGGTCCTGCAGATCATTGCCGACGCCGGGCGCGTCGAGCACGATCTCGATGCCGTGCTGCTTCAACAAGTCGGCCGGTCCCACGCCGGAGAGCTGCAGCAGCTGCGGCGAGTTATACGCGCCGCTGGAGACCAGGATTTCCTTGCGCGCCCGCGCGATGCGCACGCGGCCTTCCTGCTTGTATTCGACCGCTTTGGCGCGCCGCCCTTCGAACAGGATGCGCTGCGCCAGCGCCGAAGTCTCGACGTGCAAATTGCCGCGGCTCTTCGCCGGACGCAGATAGGAGAACGCCGTGCTGGCGCGGCGGCCGCGCCTTGTCGTGGTCTGGAAAAATCCCGCGCCTTCCTGGGTCGCGCCGTTGAAATCGGGATTGGTCGGAATGCCGGTCTCGGCTGCGGCAACGACGAAGGCTTCCGACAAGGGATCGTGATGCCGCCAATCGGATACCGGCAGCGGGCCGCCGGCGCCGTGGTATTTGTCAGGCCCGCGCTGCTGGTTCTCGGCCTTCTTGAAATAGGGCAGCACGTCCTCATAGCCCCAGCCGGCATTGCCGCGCTGGCGCCAGCGATCGTAATCCTCGTGCTGGCCGCGCACATACAACAGCCCGTTGATCGAGCTCGAACCGCCCAGCACTTTGCCGCGCGGCTGGAACACCTGCCGGCCGTTCAATCCCGGTTCCGGCTCGGTCTGGTACATCCAGTTGACGGATTTTTCCTTGAACAGTTTTCCGTAGCCGAGCGGCACGTGGATCCAGAGATTGGTATCCTTCGGTCCGGCCTCCAGCAGCAGCACGGAATGCTTGCCGTCGGCGCTCAGGCGATTGGCGAGCACGCATCCGGCTGAGCCGGCGCCGACGATGACGTAGTCGAATTCGGAAGCATCATTGTTCTTGTTCATTTGTTTCCCCCGCACGCAACCCGAAAGAGGTAGCGGGGCCGCCACGGACGGTCAATTGCCTCCCGGTGCGCGGCGCCGCGGGAAGACGAGAATTGCGGTTCACGCCGGCTGATTTTGCGAGTTTCAAAAAGTCCGGCGGCCGGCGTTCGGCGAAGGCGATGAAGGCTTCGCGCGCCTCGGCGGTTTTCAGGCGCGCCGCGAACTGCTCGCTTTCCGCCTTGATCTGCGCCATCAGAAGTTCCGGATTGCGCATCAGCCGCTTCGTCGTGCTGACGGCGCCCGCCGGCTGTTTCGCCAGCCGGGATGCAAGCGCCCTTGCTTCGGCATCGAGCTTGTCGAGCGGCACGACGCGGTTGGCGAGGCCCCACGCGAACGCGGACTTGGCATCGACGGCATCACCAAGCGCGAACATTTCGAAGGCGCGCGCATAGCCGATGCGGAGCGGCATCAACAGGCTGGAAGAGGCTTCCGGCACCAACGCCAGACTGACGAAGGGCGTTGAAAGCAGCGCGTTCTCGGCCAGCACGACCAGATCGCAATGCAGCAGCATCGTGGTGCCGATGCCGACGGCGCGTCCCTGGACGGCGGCGACCAGCGGACGGCTCGATTTTGCGAGCGCCTGCAGGAAACGGCCGACATGCCGCTCGCCCTGAAGCGCGCCCGTCGCAATGGCGGCGAACTCGCCGACGTCGTTGCCGGCGGTGAACATGTCGCCCTCGCCGCGGATCAGCAGGACGCGAACGGATGGATCGGTCTCCGCGCCTTCGATTGCGTCGGCCAGCGCGCCGTACATCGCATTGGTCAGCGCGTTCTTCTTGTCGGGGCGGGCCATCGTCAGGCTCAAAATCCCGTCGCTCTTCTCGATCTTGATGTGCTCGGTCATTCGTCTTCTCCTCTGGGAAATCTGGTTTGCATGCTGGTGAGCCAGCGCGCGACGACGTCGATCTCGGCTTCGGTAAATCCTTCCGTGAGGCGCGCATTGACCTCGACAAGCCCGGCTTTCGACTGCGCCATCGCCGCGCGGCCGGCCGGCGTCAGCCAGAGACGCCACGCGCGCCCGTCATCCGGATCGGCCCGCCGCTTGATCAGGTTCGCCGCCGTCATCCGGTCAACGAGCCCGCTGATGCCGGGTGGCCCGAGATCGAGCGCCGCGCCCGCCTCGCCCATCAGCACGCCGTCGCGCTGGCCCAGAATGAACAGCAAACCGGACTGCGCGGCCGTTACCCCGCTGTGCTGGGTTCGCGCCGCCATCCAGCGCTGCAGCCGGCGCTGCGCGACGTTGAGCAGGAAAACCAGGCGATGCTCGCGGCGTGCGGTCATCTGAAAACCGGGCTCGGGATTTTATTTCGCATGCGAACTATCTACGTCAGCGCTGGACGATTGTCACCATGATTTCTGAACCCCGATCCCCGACAAACGGCGCTGGGCGCCACAGCCCGGATTAGAAAACCACAGCACTGCCAACGCGCTAGAAATAAAATCGATTTTCGATTGACGACATCACCTTCCCTCGCCAATCTCCGCCGCCATGAGCAGTATCGGGTTGAGTTTTGGTGAGAAGTCTCGCCGACGAACGGCCGCGAAGCCTGACGTCGGCCGTTCAGGAGCGGCTGCGCGCGGACATTCTTTCGACCCGGCTGCTGCCGGGCCAGAAGCTGCATATCGCCGGCCTCGCCAAGCAGTTCTCGGTCAGCCTCGCCGCGGTGCGCGAGGCCCTGTCGCGGCTGGTCGCCGACGGGCTGGTGCAGGCGTCCGACCAGCGCGGCTTTCGCGTCAGCCCGGTATCGCCCGCCGACCTCAGGGACGTAACGCAGACCCGTGTCGATATCGAAGGTCTGGCGCTGCGGCGCTCGATCGAGCGCGGCGACGCGGCATGGCTTGCCTCGGTGGAGAAGTCGTTCACCGCGCTTTGCGCCGTTCCCCACACCTATCCCGACGATCCGACGCATCACTATGAGGAATGGGTGGTGCGGCACCGCGTCTTCCACCGCACGCTGGTGAATGCCTGTGGCTCGCAATGGCTGCTCGGGTTTCGCGATGTGCTGCACGAACAGAGCGAGCGGTATCGGCGGCTCGCGATCCGGCGCAACACCGAAAAATCCCGCAACGTGGAAGTCGAGCACCGCGCCATCGTCCGCGCCACGCTCAAGCGCGATGCCGACGCCGCAGTCGCGGCGCTCTCGAAGCATTTCATGACAACCATGCGCCTCGTTGAACTCGCTACACCGAAAACGTTCGGAGGTGGCGACACCGCCTGATCGACCGCTCGAAGACCAAACCAATCAAGAAAAAGCAAAGGGAAACGTCACAATGAGCATCACACGACGTCACATATTGGCAACGATATCTGCAGCCACCCTGCTTGGCGCATCGGCCATCGCGCAAGCCGCCGACACCGTCCGCATCGGCCTTCCGACAAAAACCTATTGGCCGACCACAATCGCGGAAACCGCGGTGCGCCAAAAACTGTTCGAGAAGGAAGGCATCGCGGCCGAATTGACGATCTATCGCGGCGGCGCCGAGACTTTTGAAGCGATGGCAGCAGGCGCCGCCGATGTCATTCTCGACGCCACCTCGCTGGTGTCGGCCGGACGCAAGAAGGGCGTGAATTCCAAAGTGCTCGCCAACGCCGCCATGGGTTATTACGGCTGGCAGTTGATGACGCTTTCGAAATCGACGCTCGGCGTCAGCGATCTGAAAGGCAAGAAGGTCGCGATCACCTCCGCAGGCTCCGGCTCCGACCTGCTGGCGCTGTGGACCCAGCAGGACAAGAAGATCGAGTTCACTCGCGTGCCGGTCGGCGGCGGCGGGCTGGTGCCGAACCTGCTCGCCGGCAATGTCGATGCGGCGGTGGTCTACTCGCCGCTGAGCTTCCAGATCTCCAAATCGGGCGAAGCGCGCAGCATCCTCGACTTCTCCAAGGAAGTGCCGCCGAATCTCGCCGCCGGCTGGATCGCGCTCGACAAATACGTGCAGGACAAGCCGCAGATGGTGCAGAAGACGCTGAATGCGCTCTATGGCGCGCTCGCGTTCATGCGCGCCAACAGGGACGCTTCCGTCAAACTGATCACCGAACTCTATGAAATCCCCGCCGAGATCGCGGCGCTGGAATATGAGAACACGATCATGAAGCTGGAAACCGACGGCAGCATGGACGGTGCGAAGATTCCGGAGCAGCTCCAGCTCGCGCTCGACATGGCCAAGGCCGGCGGCATGAAAGACCTTGGGCCCGCCGCGGAGATCATCTCGACGCAGTTCAAGCCGGTTCCGACCAAGCCCTGAGGCGGCGCGATGCGCGGATTAGGCGTAAAGGCGGCACGGATCGCCATCGTGGTGGCGCTGTTTGCGATATGGGAAATGCTGTCGCGGACCGGCATCGTCAATCCGCGCCTGCTCCCCTCCGCGTCCGACACGCTGGCAACGCTCGGCGAACTGCTGCAGCGGGCGAGCGTGCGCAAGGACCTTGCCGTCACCGCGACCGAGGTGGTGACCGCGTTCGCGCTCGCCGTTCCCGTCGGCGCGCTGATCGGCTTCCTGATCGCGGAGAACCGCTATTTTGCCGACGTGGCAAAGCCGCTGCTGTTCTTTGCCTTCAGCATCCCGAAATCGATCTTCCTGCCGATGTTCATCCTGGTGTTCGGGGTCGGCTTCGCGCAGAAGGTCGGCTTCGGCTTCTTCTCGACCATCTTCATCGTGATCATGTCGACCACGACGGCGGTGGAGTCGGTCAAGGTCGAGCATCTGACGGTCGCGCGCTCCTATGGCGCGACGCCGATGCAGACCGCGTTTCGCGTCTATCTGCCGAGCATGCTTCCCGTTCTGCTGGAAGCGCTGCGGATCTCGATGATCTTCAATCTCACCGGCGTCATTCTCGCCGAAATGTACGCCTCGCGCGATGGCATCGGCCATCAGATCGCGACCTGGGGCGAGAATTTTCAGATGAAGCAATTGCTGGCCGGCGTGCTGATGATCGCCGTAATCGCGATCACCTTCAATGAACTGGTCAGATGGGTGGAAACACGATGCAGCCATTGGCGAACATAACCCCGCTGAAGCCGGCCGGCGCGGTCGAGGTCCGCAATGTCGGGCAGATCTTCAAGACCACGACGCAGGACGTCGTCGCGCTGGAGGACGTTTCGCTCGACGTCAAGCCGGGCCGCTTCGTCGTGCTGGTCGGCCCGAGCGGCTGCGGCAAGTCGACGCTTCTGATGATGATGGCGGGCCTGCGCCAGCAGACCTCGGGCACCATCACGATCAGTGGCGCGCCGATTCCCGAGCCTGACCCTAACCGCGTCGGCGTGGTGTTTCAGGAAGCCAGCCTGTTTCCCTGGCTGACGGCAGAGGAGAACGTCGAGTTTCCGCTGGCGCTGCGCGGCGTCAGCAAGAGCGATCGCCGTGCCAGGGCGCAGGATGCGCTAAAACTCGTCGGCCTCGACGGTTTTGGAAGGCGCCATCCGCACGAACTCTCCGGCGGCATGAAGCAGCGCGTCTCGATCGCGCGCGGCCTGGTGCAGGACCCGCCGGTGCTGCTGATGGACGAACCGTTTGCCGCGCTTGACGAGCAGACCCGCATGACCATGGGCGACGAGCTGCTGCGGATCTGGGCGGCCACCGGCAAGACGGTGGTGTTCGTCACCCACAGCCTGACGGAGGCGGTCTATCTCGCCGACGAGGTGATCGTGATGTCGCCGCGTCCCGGCCGCATCGTCGATCATCTGCAGGTCTCGCTGCCCCGCCCACGCACCTATGAAATGCTGAGCGGCGACACGTTCGGCACCCTGCGCGACCGCATCTGGCGGCATATCCGCAAATCGGCATGAGGCAGAGATGAGCGCAGCAACACTTCGCAGATTGATCGTGATCGGCCTGATCGCATTGTGGGAAATCCTGCCGCGCGCAGGCCTCATTCCCGAGCTGTTCCTGCCGTCGCTGTCGTCGACGCTCGCCGCCGGCTGGAACGAGGCCGGCGAATACGGCCACGCGCTTGCCGTGACACTCTACGAGGTCGCGATCTCAATGGCGTTCGCCTGCGGCGGCGGCATCCTGCTCGGCGCCATCGTCGGCAGCCTGCCACGACCGCGCATCCTGATCATGCCGATGGTCTCGAGCCTCTATGCGGTGCCGCTGGTCATTCTCTATCCGGTATTCACGGTCTGGCTCGGCATCGGCTCGGAATCCAAGATCGCGTTCGCCTCGATCTACGGCTTCCTGCCGACGATGCTCGCCACCGCCGCCGGCATTCAGACCATCGATCCGCAATTGCTGCTGGCCGCCCGCAGCATGGGCGCGACGCTGAGCCAGCGGCTGGTTCGTGTGATTATCCCCGCAGCAATCCCGACCGTGCTGTCGGGGTTGCGCGTCGGCGGCGCGCTCGTGATCGTCGGCGTGGTCGTATCGGAAATGCTGATCTCGTCCGCCGGCATCGGTTATCTGATCTCGCGCTACCGCACGATTCTCGACAGCCCGCATGTCTTCGCCGGCGTGCTGCTGGTGCTCGCAATGGCGATTGCCTTCAACGCCGCGATCAAATGGATCGAGCGCAAGGCCGCGATCTGGCAGACCGGGTCACGCGCCGGCCAGCGCGCCGCCGACGAGATCACCGCCGGCGCCATCCAGCCTGCGACCTGACGGAGCAGCGGCGTGTTCGACCTGACGCTGACATTCGACAATGGTCCCGAGCCCGGCGTAACACCGCGCGTGCTCGACATCTTGCGCGAACGCGGCATCAAGGCGACCTTCTTCGTGATCGGCGAAAAGCTCGGCGATCCCGAACGCCACAAGCTGGCGGCGCGCGCGCACGGCGAAGGGCACTGGATCGGCAATCACACTTTTACGCACACGGTGCCGCTCGGGCAGCAACGCGACGCCGAGACGGCGCAAAACGAGATCGGCCGGACGCAGGCCGCGATCGGCGACCTCGCGCACCCACAGCGCTGGTTCCGGCCGTTCGGCGGCGGCGGCAACCTCGATGAGCGGCTGTTGAAGCCTTCCGTGGTCGACTATCTCGCGCGCAACAAGCATAGCTGCGTGCTTTGGAACGCGATCCCGCGCGACTGGGACGATCCTGACGGCTGGGCCGACCGGGCCCTGGAGCAGTGCCGGTCGCAGCCGTGGAGCCTCATGGTTCTGCACGACCTGCCCAGCGGCGCGATGAACCATCTCGAATGCTTTATCGACCGCGCCGGGAAAGCCGGCGCGCGTTTCCATCAGGACTTTCCGCCCGATTGCGTTCCGATCCGTTCGGGCGAAATCGTACGATCCATCGAACCCTATGTGTCCTCTATCGAAGAAGGTACCGAAGAATGAAGATCGCGAGTTTCAAGGCAGGTCCGACGACAACCTACGGCCTGGTGACAAATGCCGGCATCATCGACGCCGGCAAGCGGCTGAAGGCACATCCGACGTTGAAGTCGCTGCTCGCAAAGGGATCGCTCGATGAACTGAAAGCACTGCAGGCCGAACGTCCCGACTATGCGTTCGCCGAAATCGAGCTGCTGCCGACCGTTCCCGATCCGGACAAGATCTTCTGCATCGGCGTCAACTACGCCACGCATCTCGCCGAAAGCGGCCATCCCACGCCGCCGCACCCGATGATCTTCACCCGCTTTGCCAACAGCCAGGTGGGCGGCGGCCAGCCGATGATCCGGCCGCTGGAGTCCGAGCGGTTCGACTATGAGGGCGAGATGGCCGTCATCATCGGCAAGGCTGGCCGGCGCATTTCGCGCGAGACGGCGCTGGCGCATGTCGCGGGCTATGCCTGCTACAATGACGGCAGCATCCGCGACTGGCAGCGCCACACCTCGCAATTCGCACCGGGAAAGAATTTCGTCGGCACCGGCGCGTTCGGGCCGTGGATGGTCACGACGGACGAAATCCCCGACATCAGCAATCAGACCATTGCGACCCGCCTCAACGGCGTCGAGGTGCAGGCCGCACCAATCTCGGACCTCGTGTTCGACGTGCCCGCCCTGATCGCCTATTGTTCCACCTTCACCGAGCTCGTGCCCGGCGACGTCATCGTGACCGGCACCACCGGCGGCGTCGGCGCCTACCGCACGCCGCCGCTCTGGATGAAGGATGGCGACGTCGTTGAGGTCGAGGTTTCCGGCATCGGCGTGCTGCGCAATCCGGTCAGGAATGAGGCTACGGCCGCTGCGACGCGTGCCGCCTGAGCAAGCGGAAAAATAACAAGAGCAAGGAGATACCCCATGAACCTGCCAACGCATTTGCTGCCGACCACCGTCGTCGGCAGCTACCCGCAGCCGGAATGGCTGGTCGATCGCGCGATGCTGTCCAAGGTGGTGCCGCGCACGCGCCTGCATGCGATGTGGCGGCTTCCGGCCGAGCACCTGGAGGAAGCGCAGGACGACGCCACCATCGTTGCGATCCGGGACATGGAGCGCGCCGGCATCGACATCGTGACCGACGGCGAAATCCGCCGCGAGAGCTACTCCAACCGTTTTGCGACGGCGCTCGAAGGCATCGATGATGAAAATCCGGCGATGATCACCTCGCGCAGCGGGCACCAGACGCCGGTGCCGCGGGTGGTCGGCCCGGTGAAGCGCCATGGTCCGGTCGAACTGCACGACATGGAATTCCTGCGCCAGAACACTGATCGCGCGGCCAAGATCACCCTGCCCGGCCCGTTCACGATGAGCCAGCAGGCGAAGAACGAATTCTATAAGGACGACGAGGAACTGGCGATGGCGTTCGCCGCTGCCGTCAACGCCGAAGCGCTCGATTTGCAGAAGGCCGGTGCCGACGTGATCCAGCTCGATGAACCCTGGGTGCGCAACAATCCGGACCTTGCCCGCCGCTATGCCGTGAAGGCGATCAACCGCGCGCTGCAGGGCATCACCGTGCCGACGGTGGTGCATCTGTGCTTCGGCTATGCCGCCGTCGTGCCCGGTTCGACCAAGCCGGCCGGCTATTCCTTCCTCGCAGAGCTCGCCGATACAAAGGCCGAACAGATCTCGATCGAGGCGGCACAGCCAAAACTCGATCTCGGCGTGCTCAAGGATCTGTCGTCGAAGAAGATCATGCTCGGCGTGCTCGACCTCGGCAATCCCGAGATCGAATCCGCCGATGTGGTGGCCGACCGGATCCGCAACGGGCTGAAGCATGTCGCCGCGCATCGCCTGGTCGTCGCCCCTGACTGCGGCATGAAATACATGCCGCGCCACGTCGCATTCGGAAAACTGAAAGCGATGTGCGACGCGGCGGCGACCGTTCGCAAGGAGCTCAGCTAGGGTCGGGGCTGCCTGGCTATCAGAGCCAGAAACTGTTCGAATGGGTCGTCACGACTGCCCGTTCGATCCAGATGGATCGGTTCACGGGAAAGACGCAACCAATTTTCAGCCTCGGCCAGCCAATAGACCTTGCTGTTCGGTTCGCGGCGCGCGAGTTGTCTGCAAAGTGCCGCCCGCAAGTTCAACTCAAGTTGGTTGATCATGCCGTTCCCCTGCCTGGGGTGGACATTGATCCTGACGCCCGGGCGGGCCGGATTCTTTGATCTATGTCAAACGTGCAATGCGATGGCCGCGCAGCGCGCAAGCTATCTTCTAGAGCGGCTTGCCCTGCAGCCACGCCGCGCCGCGCGCGTACAGGGCCTCGACTTCGGGGCCCTTCAGGCCGGGCATGTCAGGCTTCACGGTGTAGCCGATGCGGGTCTGCAAATAAGCGAGGTGCCGGTAGCCCGGCGGAAAACGCTCGAGCAGCGCCTTGTCGAGAACGGGCGCCGTGCCCGGCGTGACCGGGTCCATGCGGTCCTTCTCATAGATCGGCTGGCGCAGCACGATGCCCCAGCGCCCCTCGCGCTTTTCGAGGAAATCGTAGAACCGCCCGGTGCAGAGCACGTCGCACAGCACGCCCTCGACCTCGGCGCGCTGCGAGATCGTCATCTTGGTCTGCGAAATCGCGCGGGGTCCGGCGAGGTCGACCGAGATGCCGCCGAGGAAATGCAGGATGCTGACACCCTTGGCCCAGGCCTGCTTGCTGATCTCGATGAACTCGTCGCCGGTGCCCTGCGTCCAGGTCGCCATCATGCGGCCGTCCGGATGCCAGACGGTGCGGAAGCGCTCCCAGTCTCCGGCATCGCGCCAGATCGCCCAGTTCTGCAGCAATTCCCGGATCAGGCGGTCATCTTCAATCTCGGCGTGACTTCCGGGCATGCGGACGTTTCCCTTCGAAGGTATTTCTCAAATGTCCAGGAGACATAGCCGCGGCTGGCGTCCGCTGACAAGTCGGGTAGACCGGGAGTTGGCTGAACGCCCCTGCGCCTTCACAACAGCTTCGCGCGGACGAACAGCGCACGCAGGGCGTTGGTCGCCTGCACGGTCAGCATCGCGTTGTCAGCGGCGCGCTGCAGTGCACTGACAGCATCGGCGTGCAGCGCGCGAAATTCGATCCACTCGATCGAGCTGAGATTGCTGATGAAGCGATAGGCCTGACCGACCGTTCCGATCGACACCGTCTTGCCGTTCAGGTTGATCTTGAAAACCGCACGCAGCGGCGTGTCGGAATCGGCGGCATGGCCTGCGACGGCGCTCATGACGGGGACGGTGAACGCCGCGACGCAGTGAGGCCTTCGCGCAGGCTCGGTACCACGACAAGGCGCCTGACCTCGCCGTTCTGATAAGCGGTCAAGAACCTGTCATAGTCCTTGATCGAGACGCAGCCGTTCGAATCGCCGTTGGGGCCGAGCAAATAGCTATGCACGAGCAGGCCCGTTCGCCCGTGCATTTCGTTTTCGCCCACGGGCGTCATGCGCAGCGCCGCGACACCATGAAACAGTTTCTCGCGCGGCTTCAAATCGTAGACGTTCGGCGGTGTCGCGCCGACCATGCGCTGGTCGACATACGCCGGATTGTCCATCAGGCCGCCCAGCCCTGAGTGTGCCTCAAGCTTGGTGCCGTTCGGCAAGTAAACGGCGCGGGCCGAAATGTCGTAGACCGCCGTCTGACCGTCGTAACCGAGCGCCGTCAGATCCTTGCGCTCGCCGAGCAGCCCGTCGCCCGGCGTCAGCGATGCCAGCGAGAAGCGCATCGGCACCAGATCGGCGAGCTTCTCGAACATGGTGCGGTTATCAGACGAAACCGGCGCCGGATCGCTCCTCACTGACTGAAGATTGGCGAGGACCGGCCGGGCTCTTGGCAGCGGGATTGCCGCCTCGGCGGTCGAGGCGGATGGCGCGGGCTGAGCGTTCTGTTCCTCGCGTGATTGTCCGCCCAACAGGTTTTCGATGTGCCCGAACTCCGCATCGAAATCCGAGCGCTCCGAACGGGCGGCGGGACGCCAGGGGTAGTTGAGCGCCAGCGAACGGCGCACCGAGCCCGAGCCGAAGCGCTCGTCGAAGGAGGAAGTGTTGCCGACATTCGCGGATGCGGGATTGACCCAGGCGGCCAGGTCGAAATCGGTCACCCACGCGGCCAGCCCCAGCGCCATTGCGAGCGCCGCTGTGCCGAACGTCACTTCACGTAACAATCGGGTCCCGCGGCTCGAAGCAAGCCCGGCTGTGCTGGTCGTCTTTCTATCCATCCGTCCCCGGCTCGGCGCTTCGGAATCACGTCTGATTCCTAATGGATTCACCGAATAAGTCCCACCATAATGCAAACCAAAGTAAGGCATAATCGAGACATGCGCTCGCTACTATCTCGCTACTATCATGACCGGCGAAATCCGCGGATTCAAGCCATGTAATGGTAAACCGGGCCGGGATTCGACCGGCGAGGCCGCGCTCAGGGCCGGAGAACCGGCGTGGTATTCGGCACGGGCGCCTCTTCCATCTCCGCGTGCTCCGGCAGCTTGTCGGCATGCACGGCGAGCGCCGGCCCGATCCAGATCGGATCGGCGACATGGTCCCGGCGCGGATTGGTCGTATTCGGATGGACCAGAACGCTTAGATTGCCATGATTGAGCATCAGCCAGGGGACCAGCTCGGGAAATACCTCGCGGGCAAAGGCCACCTGGTACATGGCCTGATCGTGCGGGCCGACCTTGACGTCATGCCACCGCCCCAGCGTGACCGAGAAGCGCTCGCCGATCCAGGCGCGCAACTGCTCGGCCTCGGCCCGTGTGGCCGCCGGATCGTAGTAGATATGGGCGTGGTAGCTCGCGATCTCGCCTAATGGTCGCGGATCGCCCGCCCCTGGCTCACCCGTCATGCCTTCGCTCCACACCATATTACTCTGGATCGGTCGATGATCGTTGCAACCGGCCGCGTGGTCAATGTGGGTGTCAGCCCGGGGAATGGAAGCGCTTCTCGACATTGCGCTTGATGTTTTCGAGCCCGATCAGTGCTTCCTCGTCCATCCGGTCGAGCTGCTCGGGGCTGGGCTCGGACGGCCGGTCGGGGTTACGCAACGTCCGCGTATATTTCGTGCCGTTCGCCGTCGCCTCGAAGGTATAGCGCACAACGATCTTACCGATGAAATCGGTAACGGATTCAACGGTCCAGACGTTTGGCGGATCGCTTTCCGTCACCGTCCAGGCCAAGCGCACCTCGCCGCGCTTGATGTGCCATTGCTCGCGAAAAGTCTCGCCGCGCCGCAAGGGCCGGTCTTCGCCGTCGATATGATGGGACGCGGCCAGCCATTCGGGCCACGAATTCGGATTGCAGACATAGTCGTAGACCGCCGAGGGCGGCGTATCGATCAAGATATCATGGCTTCTTTGAAACGACACGCCCATCGACTGCTCCCTCGATCGTGCGGTCAGCCTGACCGCTTCTTGCCGCCCTCGAAAACGGTCATACCAGCGGCCGGGTCGAGGTCAACCTCGGTTGCCTCCGTCAGGCGCGCCATCGTCATGTAGAAGCCGATCGCCAGGATCAACTCGACGATCTCCTGCTCGCTGAAATGCTTGCGCATCGCGGCAAACACCGGCCCGGCGACGCGCACGTTCTCGATGACCTCCCGGCCGAATGCCAGCAGCGCCTGTTCGGCGGCATTGAACGCGGCGTCCTCGTACTTGCCTTGTTCGATGCAGTCGATCTGCTCTTGCGTGACGCCGACGCCAAGCGCGATCGGAACATGTTGCCGCCACTCATAGGTGCCGTGCTCCCGCTGCGCGACCTGAAGGATCAGCAATTCGCGGCTGACGTGGCTGAGTTTCTGGCGGTGCAGGATCGAATTGGCGAACCGCATCGCCGGAATGAAATTGGCCTCGGCATGCGCCATCATCCGGAAAATATTCAATACGACCGGCATCCTGTCAAAGGACGCGCGGACGTCACCGCTGGTTGCCGCCGGGTCGATCAGGGGAAGTCTTGCCATCCGCTTGTTCCTTACGTTTTTCGTTTCTTTCTACCGCTGCGCGCTTCCGAGCACGGGCCCGAACTTACTACTACCGCGCGATACGCGCATCACTCAGCGTCCGCCGACTTCGCGAATGGGATCGGAGCCGTCCCAACCGGCGGCGACCTTGCGGATGTGCTCGAAGAAACTCCCCTTGCTGCCGCTGATGTCGGATATTTCGACAACGGTGCCGGGATGGGCCTGCGTATCGAAATAGGCGAAGCGGCCCTTTTCGCCGCCGATCTGGCCTTCGTGCCCCACTTGATAGCCAAGCGACAGCGCGCGGTCGTAGAGGGCCTGATAATCACGGGTCCAGTATGACATATGCTGCAGCCCTTCGCGGCCGGAGTCGAGAAACTCCTTGTACATCGAGGGCGCGTCGTTGCGCTGCTGGATCAATTCGATCTGGAGATCGCCGGAATTGGCGAGCGCCACGCTCATCTCCATGGCGGAGTCCTGGCCGCGGTGGCGGAAGTAATCGGTCTTGACCCGATCGATGTAGTACCACGGCCCGACGCCCATCACGTTGACCCAGTGATCCATGGCGGCGCGGATATCCCGAACGACATATCCGTTCTGGCAGACTGCACCAAAGATACGGCTCATGACGACCTCCCGTCTTTTTCTGGCTGCGCCGTCGGCCCGCGTCCCGGGCGCCGCGCAGCCTTGTCCCGATGTTGCGGCTTAAGTCAGACGAAAGCCTTCGTAGCCGCGCGCGGCGATCTGCGCGCATTTGAACCTGTAGCCTTCGCCGACATAGGGCATGAAGACGCGAGGTTTGCCCGCGATGTTGGCGCCAAGATACCAGGAGTTGGCTTTCGGAAAGAGCGTGCGCGCGGCCATCTCGGCGACGTGCGTCATCCAGGCGCGTTCGGCCACGGGCTCCGCCTCCAGGATTCGCGAGCCGCGCTCGCGCATGTAGTCGATGCAGTCCGCCAGCCAGTCGACGTGCTGCTCGCATGCGTTGATCATATTGCCGATCACCGACGGGCTTCCGGGGCCGGTGATGATGAACAGGTTGGGAAAATCTGCCACAGTAAGGCCGAGATAGGCGCGCGGGCCGTCTTTCCAGGCCTCGCGCAAGGCGAGATCATTTCTTCCGCGGATGTCCATGGCGAACAGGGCGCCCGTGATGGCGTCGAAGCCGGTGGCGAAGACGAGCGCGTCCAGTTCGAACCGGCGGGCCGATGTCGTGACGCCATCGGCCGTGATCCGATCGAGCGGCTCTTGCTTGAGATTCACCAGTTCGACGTTTTCGCGGTTGAAGGTCTCATAGTAGTTGGTATCGACGCAGATGCGCTTGACCCCCAACGGGTAGCCGGTGGGACTCAATGCCGCCGCGGTTTTGGGATCCTTCACGATCTGGCTGATCTTCTCGCGCACGAAATCGCACGCCACGTCATTGACGGCTTCATGGGTCAGGAGATTCGGGAACGACAGCAGAATGCCGCCGCCGCCCTCCTGCCACAGCTCCTCATAACGCCGCCACTGCTCCTCGCGCGAGGGAATCGGCGCTTCAAACGCCGCCGAGTTCACGCGTCCGGAATTCGGGCTTTCCAGGCTTTCGAGGTAGGCCGGATAGGCCGCCTCGAATTGCTCATAGTCCGCGTCGTGAAGCGGCCGGTTGCGCGCGGGCACCGAGAAATTCGGCGTGCGCTGGAAAACCACGGTCTGCGCCGCGGCTTCTGCAATCAGCGGAATGGCCTGCACGCCCGATGAGCCCGTGCCAATCACGCCGACGCGTAAGCCCGAGAAGTCAACCGGCTGCTCCGGCCAGCGGGCGGTGTGATAGATCGGACCGCGAAAGCTTTCGAGGCCTGGCACCCTGGGATTATTGGGCACCGAGAGGCAGCCGCTTGCCATCACGCAGAAACGGGCGCGGATGCGGTCACCCCGGTCCGTCGTGATCTGCCAGGTCGCATCGGCCTCATCGAATGCCGCCGCGGTGACGCGCGTCTCGAACCGGATCAGGTCGCGCAATTCAAAACGCTCGGTCACGTATCGGGCGTAGTCCAGGATCTCGCGCTGGGTGGCGTACTTCTCCGACCAACGCCACTCGCGCCGCAGATCGGAAGACCACGTATAAGAGTAATAGAGACTGGGAACGTCGCAGCGAACACCCGGGTAGCGATTCCAGTACCAGGTCCCGCCGACCTCGGGAGCGGCCTCGAAGCCGATGACCGACAGGCCAAGTTCGCGAAGCCTGTGCAGCGCATAGAGGCCTCCGAACCCCGCCCCGACGACGACGGCATCATAATCGCCTTCGAGGGCGACGCGTTCCGGCATGCTCATCAGGGCTTTGTCTCCATCAGCGCCCACGACGTGCCGTCGAAACGAACCAGCCGCATGTCCTTGATGGGCAAGAAATCCTCTGGGCTGGTGTTGAGGCGGACACCCGGCAGCAGCAGCGGCAGTTCGACGTTCTTGAGAGAAGTAGCCTGCTTCATGACGTTCTCTCGCGTCAGATTATCCCCGCATTGCCTGAGGACGGCGACGATCGTCTGCGCCAGCGAATAGCCATAGAGATTGCTGCCGTCGTTCAGGCTGCCGCGCGGATACCACTGCTTCATGAAAGCGGTCCACTCGACCATGCCCTTGTCGTTCTCCCAGACCTTGTCCGCGGCATCCTTCATGTACGCAGCGGTGACCGCGCCGACCGACTTCTCCAGTCCCGCAGGCGCCAGTGCTGCACCTACCGATGCGCCGACGCTCGCCATGATCGTCGCGGGACGCCAGTTCAGCTCGTAGGCGCGGCGGATCGCCTGCGCCGAGAAGCGCGGATTGGCGTGCAGGAAGAAGGTATCGGCACCCGCTGTCTTCAGCGCCACGATCTGCGAGTCGACGGTCGGGTCGCTGAGCTCGTAGGAGATTTCGGCCACGATCTGCTTGGCGGCATCACCAAGTCCCGCCTTGAATCCCTTGATGTAGTCTTTTCCAGAATCGTCGCTCTGATACAGGATGCCGATCCTGGCGGCCGGATGGGCGCTTACCGTGTAGCGGCCGAGGATGGCGCCCTCGATCTGGTAGCTGGGCTGCCATCCCATGGTCCACGGGAAGTTGGCGGGATCGCTCCAGCGGGTCGCGCCGGTCGCGACGAAAAGCTGCGGCACCTTCTTGCCATTCAGATATTTCTGCACGGCGATATTGGGCGCGGTGCCGAGCGAGGCAGCCATGAACAGCACCTCATCCTGCTCGACCAGCATGCGGGTCATTTCGACGGTCTTGCTCGACTGGAATCCGTCGTCGCGCGACAGCAGGGTGATCTTGCGGCCGTTGACGCCACCCTCGGCATTGACCTTTTCGAAATAGGCGGCCATCGCCAGACCAATGGTGCCGTAGGAAGAGGCCGGACCGCTGTACGGCATGGTCTGGCCGATCTTGATTTCGGTATCGGAAGCGCCGGGGTCGTATTTCTTTTGTGCAGACGCCGGCTCTATCGCCAGTGCCGCGACAACGACGCCGGCCAGAAGAGCCGACCAGAACATGATCTTGGACATTGCTTACTCCTCCACTCTTCTTTTCTTCTTTCTTGAAGTCTTCACCCGATCGACCTGCCGCCGTCGATCACGAGCTCGGTGCCGGTGACGTAGCGGCTCTCGTCGCTGGCGAGCCACAGGATGCCGTTGGCGATATCTTCAGGTGCGGCCTTGTAGCCAAGCGGGACGGCGCGTTCGGTGAGCTTATCCAGCGTCGGGCCGCGCGCCGGCCCGGCATTCGAGCCGTCCTCGACGGTGCCGATCAGCGTGTCCCAGATGGCGGTTTCGGTGATGCCGGGGTGCAGCGAGTTGACGCGCACGCCATCCTTGGCGGCGGCGCATTCCAGCGCGACCGATTTCGTGAACAGCCGCACGCCGCCCTTGGTCGCGCAGTAGCCCGAGACGTTCGGCGACGCCTTGATCCCCGCAATCGAGGAAACGTTGATGATGCTTCCGCCCCCGCCTGCCCGCATCAAGGGGAGCGAATGCTTTACGCCGAGGAATACGCCGTCGAGATTGACGGCGACCTGCCGCTTCCAGTCGGCGAACGCCATGTCGACCACGGGACCCGAGAGGCCAATCCCGGCATTATTGACGAGAACATCCAACCTGCCGAACCGTGCCCGGGTCTGTGCCACGATCGACTGCCAGTCCTCCTCGCGCGTCACGTCGTGGTGGTAGTACTCGCACTCGCATCCCATGGCGCGCAATTCGCGCAACAGGCCCGCGCCTTTCTCGTCCTGCAGATCGGTTGCGACGATCTTGGCGCCCTCGCGCGCCAGCACCAGGGCGGCACTTCGTCCGATGCCGTTGGCGGCGCCGGTCACCAAAGCGACTTTTCCTTCGACACGCCGCGTCATGCCTCGGCCCCGTTTCCCGCCTGCGGCCATTCGGCCGGTTTGTTGTCGCGGGAACAAAGGCGTGCCCGCCCCGCTCCCGGCATTTCTTGGAAACGTTTCCATACTTTGTCTCATACGGTTGTTCAAGGCTGATTTTTGCAGGCTTACTGTCTTGTATATCGTTTCCAGAATGCGCTAGGATTTCGTCCACTTACGCCCGAGCGGCGATGCTCAAGGGAGCCCTGCAATGTCGTTGCGCCAGGCCCAGCCTGCACGTGCCACCATTCGCGACGTCGCAGCCCAGGCCGGCGTATCGGTCAGCAGCGTCAGCCGCGTCATGAACGGCGAGCCGCACATCAGCCCGGAATTGCACGCCCGCATCATGCGGGCGGTGAACCGCCTGCGCTTCGAGCCGCATTCGGCGGCGCAGGCCTTGCGTTCGCGCGAGAGCAAGACGATCGGCTGCATGGTCGCCGACCTCTCCAACCCGCTCTACAGCGAGATGATCAACGGCGCGGAGGAGGAATTCCAGCGCGCCGGCTACGTGCTGATGCTTGCGGCTACCCGGCACGAGCAAGACCGCGAAACGGCGTTCGTATCCGCGGTGCGCCGGCGGCGGATGGACGGGTTGCTGCTGTTCGCGGGCGACAATGCCCATACCGACTTCACCGGCGCGCTCGCAAACCTGGACCTGCCCTGCGTGGCGATCGATCGCGAGGTGCCGGGCGTCCCCTCGGTGCGTGCGGATCATCGCGGCGGCGGCCTCGAAATCACGCGGTATCTCATCGGGCTCGGCCATCGCCGCATCGCGCTGCTCACCGGCCGCGCCGCGCTGCTGCCGAGTTCGGAGCGCCTTGCCGGCTACCGGCAGGCCCATGCCGAGGCGAAGCTCGAGGTCGATCCCGACCTGATCCGGCCGCAGACGCAAGGCTCCAGCATTGCGTTCAGCGACGTCTGCCAATTGCTGCAAGGCCCCGACCGTCCGACCGCGATCATTACGTTGGGCACGCACATGCTGGCCGGCGTGATGGACGCACTTGCCAGCAACGGCCTCCGCTATCCCGACGACATGTCGCTGGTGTGCATCGGCGACACCGATCTCGCCCGGCATGCAACGCCGGGCATCTCGGCGTTGACCTGGGATCTGGACCAGATGGGCCGGGTCGCCGCCAACATCCTGCTCGACCGGATTCGCGGCGGCGATGACGCCCGCAAGGTCCGGCCGGTCTACCTGCCGACACGTTTCATCCTTCGGCACTCCGGCGCCAAGCCTCGCGCGCCCTGATATCGCGGCGTCACCGATCTCCACGACCGGCGAAGAACGCTGGCGACGAACGACCAAAACAAAAAACAAACGGGAAACCCAGGGAGTGAGTAAATGAAGTTACGCGCGATAATGCTTTCGCTGCTTGCGCTCGCGTCGGTGGCATGTTCGGCCCGCGCCGAGGACGCAACCGACTACCCCTCCAAGAAGATCAAGATGCTGTTGCCGTTCGGGGCCGGTGGCGGCGGCGACGTGCTCGGCCGGCTGCTTGCCGACCGGATGGGCAACCGCCTTGGGCAGACCATCTATGTCGAAAACCGCACCGGCGCCGCAGGCACCATCGGAGCGCAGCAGGCGGCGAACTCTCCGCCCGACGGCTACACCATCACGATCGGCGGCATGACCACCCATGTGCTCGCGCCGGCCGTCTATCCGAACCTGCCCTATGACCCGATCAAGGACTTTACGACCATCGGACGGATCGGAACGTCGTCCATTCTCCTGATCGCAACGAAGGATTTTGCCGCCAACGACCTGCGCGGCCTGACCGAGCTATCGAAGAAGGGTGAGCCGATCCAGTATGGCAGCTGGGGCGTCGGCTCGACCGGACATTTCTGCGGCGAAATCCTCTCCCAGAAGGCGGGCGTCCGCCTGCAGCATGTCCCGTTCAGCAGCGCGGCGAAACTCGCCAACGACCTGATGGGCGGACACATCTCGGTGGGGTTGGTCGACATGGCAACCGGGACGCCGCTGGTGAAGGATGGCAAGCTGAAGGCGCTTGCGGTCTGCGGCGGACGATCTCCGAGCCTGCCCGACGTGGCGAGCTACAAGGAGCAAGGCGTCGATTTCGAACGGAGCCTGTCCTGGGTGATGTATGCACCCGCAGGCCTTCCCGCTTCCGTCACGCAAAAAATTTCCAGCTGCGCTGAAGGCGTCGCTGGCCGAGCCCGACATCACCGAGAAGCTGCTGGCGCTCGGCATCTCCGCGGACTTCATCGCCGGAGACCAGCAGCGCGACATCAACGCGCGCGACATCGAAGCCTGGAAGAAGGTCGCCAGCGACGCGAAGATCGAGGTCAAGTAGCGGCCGAACGCAAAAGGAGGGCCGAGACAATCGGCCCTCCCCGCTGTATCCCTTGAGCGCTCAGTTCGCCTTGCCGAACAGCATGGGCAACTGGCGCGGGCCGCGCACGGTGCCTTCCGACCAGGTGACCTTGCCGGCGGGATCGAGCCTGAAATCCGGAATCCGCTTCAGCCATTCCTCGATCGCAACCGTCATTTCCATGCGCGCAAGGTTGGAGCCGACGCAGCGGTGAATGCCGAGGCCGAACGCGGCGTGGCGATTTTCCTTGCGGTCGATCACCACCTTTTCGGCATCGGGGAACATCGCCGGATCGCGGTTCGCGGCCGGGAAAGACAGCAGCACCATGTTGCCCGGCTTGACCGGGCAGCCGCTGATAGTGGTCTCCTTCATCACCTCGCGCGCCATCGTCACCGGCGAATAGGCGCGCAGCAGTTCCTCGACCGCGAGCGGCATCAGTTCGGGCTCCGCGACAAGGCGCTCGCGATCGGAGGGCGTCTTCGCCAGATGCCAAAGCGAGGAGCCGATCGCGCTCCAGGTGGTGTCGATGCCGGCGATCAGCAATAGCCGCAGCGAACCCAGCACGTGCTCATCCGCCAGCGGGTTGCCGTCCTTGTCCCTCGCGTTCATCAGCGTCGAGATCAGGTCGTCGGTTGGATTCTTCTTGCGCTGCTCGATGTGGCCGGCGAAATAGCCGGTCATCTCCCTCACCGCGTCCATCAGCGCGTTGTCGTCCTTGATGCCGAGTTCGAGGATGCCGTGAATCCACTTGATGAAGAGATCGCCGTCCTTCTCAGGGATTCCGAGCATGTGCGCGATGGCGCGGACCGGAACATGCTTGGTGTAGCGCGCGGCGGCGTCGCATTTGCCGTCGGCAATGAACTCGTCGATCAGTTCGTTGCAGATGGCGCGCACCCGCGGCTCGAGCTTTTTCATCGCGTCCGGCGTGAACGGCGGCAACAGCAATTGCTTGGCAGGCTTGTGCTCGGGCGGATCGGAGGTGATCGGCGGCGCCCGCGCCGTGATTTCCGGGCGAATGTCGCGCACGATGACGCGCCGGGACGAAAAGTGGTCGGTATCGTAGGAGATTTCCTTTACCGCCTGGTAGGTGGTCGGCATGTAGCAGCCGAGGAACCGCTCGGTGTGAACGACGGGCGAGGCCGCGCGCAATTTTTCCCAGATCGGAAACGGGTTTTCCGTCCAGGTCGGATCGGTGTGGTCGAAATCGTTGACCCAGTCGGTGACCGGCGGATGTTCGGGCATGATACTGGCGGAATCGGACATTGGAGCAATTCCTCTGTTTGGTTCGTTCAGATCCAGATGGATTAAATCGATCTCGCGATCGGTTATTCCTCGGTCACTTCGATCGCGATCTCGGGACAGTTGCTCTGGGCGAGCCAGGCCTTGTCTTCCAGGCCCGCGGGCACGGAACCGTCGCCGACTTCGTGCGCGTTGCCGAATTCGTCGAGGTCGAACAGTTCGGGTGCCAGTGATTTGCAGCGCGCGTGGCCCTGGCATTTGTCCTGGTCGACGCGGATTTTCAGCTTTCCAGCCATCGCAGCGTTTCCCCTTTTGTGGCGCGCATTGTCTCGCACGGCCTTGCTTCGGCGCGACGGCGCAGACCCGCCGGAACACCGCGAAGTTATATCATATTACATTCGCGCCGCCGTTGTGCTGTCAAGTCAAAAGTTATAGATCATGACACTGAAATGCCAGCTCGACCCGCACGCAAAGCGCTCAACGCCTATCACCATGGGGATCTTCGCGATGCCCTGGTGCAGGCCGCGTTGCATGAAGTCGAGCTCGGCGGCCCGGAAGCGATCAGCATCAGCGCGCTTGCCAAGAAACTCGGCGTCTCGCAGCCGGCGCCCTACAAGCATTTTGCCGATCGCGAGACGCTGCTGACGGCCGTCACGGCCGAAGCGTTCCGCCAGTTCTCAGCCATGCTGCGGGCGGCGATCGAAAAGCCGTCGAAGCGCTCGAAACTGTCACGGTTCGCGCAGGTGACGCTGGATTTCGGCCTGCATCGCAACGGCATCTACCGCCTGATGTTTGCCTCGCGAACTATGGCGTGCGCACCGAAGGGCAGCGAGTTGCACAGCGCTGCAATGGAGACATTCGAACTCCTGGTAGAGGCGCTGGAGGCGCCGGCCGTCGGACTTTTGCGCGAGCGTAGCGCCTTGAAGATCTGGGCCTCGCTACACGGCGTGGTCACGCTCGCCGAACAGGGATTGCTCACCGGCCAGGTTGCCCATGTCAGCCGGGAAGAGCTGGTCGAAGACATCGTGGCGGAAACCAAGCTCACGCTGTCCCTCGCTATCGAGACGGCCAGCAAGACGGACCAATGACGGCCAAGGTTCCCACGTCTGACGGCCCTGACAATCAGGGCCTCTATGGCGGCATCGTACTTGGCCTCGCGGCCATCGCCGCCCTTATCGTCGCAAACTCGCCGCTGGGGCCGCACTACGACGCGCTGTTACGGACGACGGGCGAAGTCCGGATCGGATCGATCGGACTGAGCAAGACCATCGATCACTGGATCAATGACGGTCTGATGGCGGTGTTCTTTCTGCTGGTCGGGCTCGAGATCAAGCGCGAGGCGATCGAGGGCCCGCTGTCGAGCGCAAAGCAGGCGGCATTGCCCGTGATCGCCGCGTTCGGCGGCTTTGTCACGCCGGCGGCGATCTTTGCCGCGTTGAACTGGGGCGACGCCCACGCATTGCGCGGCTGGGCCATCCCGGCGGCGACCGACATCGCCTTTGCGCTGGGTGTTTGCGCCATGCTGGGACGCAAGGTCCCGGCTTCGTTGAAGATCTTTCTAATGGCGCTCGCCATTATCGACGATCTGATGGCCATCATTGTCATTGCGATCTTCTATACCGCCGACCTTTCGGTTCTGGCGCTGGCGCTCGGCGGGCTCGGCGTCACCGCACTCGCGGTTCTCAATCTGCTCGATGTGCGCAGACCGTCATTCTATCTCATCGCTGGGCTGTTCACCTGGGTCTGCGTACTCAAATCCGGCGTTCATGCGACGCTGGCCGGCGTCGCCGTCGGTCTCGCGATGCCGCTGACCAGACACGACGGGCACAGCCTGCTGGAAGATACCGAACACGCGCTCAGGCCGTGGGTGATTTTCGCCATCGTGCCGATTTTCGCCTTCGCGAATGCGGGTGTATCGCTTCACGGATTGACCTTGTCAAAGCTGGCGGAGCCGATAACGCTCGGCATTATCGCAGGGCTTTTCGTCGGCAAGCAGATCGGGGTCTTCGGCGCATCGCTGCTTGCGATCAGGCTGGGCTTGGCTGCGATGCCGGAAGGAGCGACGACGACAAAGCTCTATGCCATAGCCATCCTGACCGGTATCGGCTTCACCATGAGCCTCTTCATCGGCACGCTGGCCTTCGACGACGAGGCGGTGCTGAAACAGGTCCGGCTCGGCGTCCTCGCGGCTTCGCTGCTGTCCGGCATCGTCGCCGCGATGCTTTTTGCGGCCCTCAGCCGATCGAACGAAGTTCCGGCTTCGCGATAGGGCGGCGCAAACGCGCCACACCCGCCATGAGATCGAAGCCCGGATGGCTGCCGCTGCTTGTATTCGCCACGGGCAAATGATCTATCTTGTCCAGTCAAGGGCAACGCCGGTTGAGCACGAGTTTTACCAGATCCACCGCACCGCGCCGTCTGAAACTCGCGCTAGCGCGATCCGTCAGAAGCGTAGCGCTCGGCATGCTGGTGTCGTTTTGCGTTACGGGCCTTGCGCTTGGAAAAGACGATGACGACGGTGAGGAGGATGCGGCCAAGGCAAAGCCGGCCCTGCCGAACTTCTACCTCGATATGAGAACCATCTACTCGACGCTGCCCGCCGGCTCGCTCTCGATCGGATTCAGCGCGCCGCCTTTGTTATCGACGACTGTCGAACCTTTCCGCGCTCCGAACCCTTACCTCGCCGTCCAGCCAAAGCCTCTCGGTCGACCTGCCCTTGACCGTCGATGTCAACGATCAGCTCTCGGTCTATGGCGGCGTCAGCGGAGCCACTTCGCAGGCGGGTACCGATCCCTGGACGGCGTTCTCGATCTACGCCTTTACCGTCGGATTCCAGGCCGACATCTATCAGCAGAACGGCGGAATGTTTCCGACCATCACCGTTCAATCCAACGCGACGCGATCGACTTCGGACGCGCCGCTGGCCACGACCACCTACAACACCATCCTCGAGGCGGGCTACGCGTTGAACGCGGATGAGACGCGCGGGCTGCTCGCGGGCATGCAATACGCGAGAGTCTTCGTCGATACCCCGCTCGCCCGCGTCAGCCCCGATGTCATGGGCTATGTCGGCGGCTATTATCAGTGGGACAACAACTGGAAGCTCACCGGCCGCTTCGGCGTGCAACACTTCGGCGGCGCGCAGCTTCTGAACCTGACGCCGTTTCCCGCGTTCACGCAGCCGATCGTGCGGCTCGACCTCGACCGCATGGACGACGACGACAACCGGCTGTTCGGCATCACCGCGCAGATCGCCTGGACGCCGAAGCCGTCGTACCAGCTGACGCTGCGAACGCCGCTCTACGCGATCAAGAATTAGCGGCTAGGTTGCCGACGACTCGGGCCGCTCATGCCGGCTGCGAATCCCGCACGGCCGCGCCGCGCAGCAGCTTGCCGATCTCCGGCTTGCAGGCGCCGCAATTGGTGCCGGCCTTCAGGCGCCGGCCGACGTCCTCGACGCTGGCTGCCCCTTTCTGGATTTCGGCCGAGATCTGGTGCTGCCCGACGCCGAAGCACGAGCAGACGATCGGCCCGACGTCCTGGCTGGCATCGAGCGGCTGCCCTGTCAGCAGCGACATCCGCGCATTCGGCGACAAGGCCTGCTCTGCGAATAGCCCGGATAGCCACGACCGCGAGACCAGCTTGTGATCGGGGGCGATAAACACGCACCCTTCCAGCCGGCCGTCGCGAACGGCCGCGTAGCGGAAACGGCCGGCCTTCGGATCCCGATAGGCGATCCACTCGATGTCGTCATATCCGACGCGGAGCTGCGCCCGCGCCCAGTCGCGCCAGCTCGTCGGCCGCTCGTCGCCGGCGAGTTCCATCCGCCAGCAGGTGCCTGAAAGCCCGCCGACCCAGTAGCCCGCTTCGGGACGCTCGATCTCCTGGCGGCTGAGGATGAAGGCATGCCATTTCGGCAAGTAAGCCGCCGCCTTGACCGGCGTGTGCTTGGATTCCGGCTGCCCGGAGATCGGATCGGTCGCCGGATTGACCAGCGCGTTGACCCGGCCGTCGCCGGCATACTCGCCGTTCCAGTGCATCGGCACGAACACGCAGCCGCGCCGCTGCTCGGCGGTGACGACAACGCGCGCCACCATCTCGCCCCAGGGGCTGGTCAGTCGCGCGAGCCCGCCATTCTCGACACCGGCCATGCGTGCATCGTCGGGATGGAATTCGGCGCAAGGCTCGAAAACATGCGCCAGCAGCCGCGGCGATTTTCCCGTCCGCGTCATGGTGTGCCATTGATCGCGGACCCGCCCGGTATTGAGCACCAAGGGATAGTCGCGGCTGGTCGCGTTCACGGCGGCGCGCGGCGTCACCGGCACGAAACGCGCCTTGCGGTCGGCTGTAAAGAATTTTGCGGTTTCGAACATCCGCGGCGTGCCGGTCGGATATTCGCGCGTCACCGGCCACTGGATCGGGGTAAGCGCGTCGTAGGCGCGATCGTCGAGCGTATTCAGGGCGGACAGATCGAAATCGCGCGTCCCTTCATTCTCGAAACTGGAGAGTCTCGCGTGCTCGCGAAAGATCGCGGCAGCGTTCGGATAGTCGAACCCCGAAAAACCCATGCGCTGCGCGACGTCGCAGACCGTCTGCCAATCGGCCCTTGCAGCGCCGGGCGCCGGCAGAAACCGCCGCTGCCGGGAGATGCGGCGTTCGGAGTTGGTGACGGTGCCGTCCTTTTCGCCCCAGGTCAGCGCAGGCAGCAAGACGTGGGCATGACGCGTGGTGTCGGTATGGCGCATGCAATCGGAGACGACGACGAGCTCGCATGCATCGAGCGCGCGGCGCACGCGATCGGCATCCGGCAGGCTGACCAGCGGATTGGTGGACATGATCCAGACCGCCTTGATGCGCCGGTCGGCGATCGCGTCGAACATGTCGATGGCTTTGAGGCCCTGCTTGTCCGCGATGATTGGCGACTGCCAGAAGCGCTGGACCATGTCGCGGTGTTGCGGGTTTTCGATCTCCATGTGGGCGGCAAGCTGATTGGCGAGCCCGCCGACTTCCCGGCCACCCATGGCGTTGGGTTGTCCGGTCAGCGAGAACGGCCCCATGCCGGGCCGCCCGATACGGCCGGTCAACAAATGGCAGTTGATGATCGCATTGACCTTGTCGACGCCGCTGCTCGACTGGTTGACGCCCTGCGAATAGAGCGTGACGACCCGCTCGGTTTTGGCGAACCAGTCGAAGAACAACGCCACCGCGCCCTCGGTCAGGCCGCAGATTTCGGCGGTCTGCGCAACCGTCTGGCCGGCGACCTGCCGCAGCGCGGCTTCGGCGCCGGTGGTGGATCCATCCACGAACGCGCGGTCGATGGCATTGCGCGACGCAAGATGGGCGAGCAACCCGTTGAACAGCACCGAATCGCTGCCCGAGCGCAGCGGCAGGTGCAGATCGGCGCCGTCACATGTCGCGGTCCGCCGCGGATCGATGACGACGATGCGGCACGCAGGGTTGTTGGCCTTGGCGGCCACCATGCGCTGGTAAAGGATCGGATGGCACCAGGCGGCATTGGAGCCGACGAGGACCAGCAGGTCGGCGGTTTCGAGATCCTCATAGCAGCCCGGAACGGTGTCGCTGCCGAACGCGCGCTTGTGGCCCGCCACGCTCGACGCCATGCACAGCCGGGAATTGGTGTCGATGTTGGCGGTGCCGATGAAGCCCTTGGCGAGCTTGTTGATGACGTAATAGTCCTCGGTCAGAATCTGACCGGAGACATAGAAGGCGACCGAATCCGGCCCGTGCTCGCGGACGATTCTGCCAAAACCCTCCGCAACGATGATCGAGCGCCGCATCCCAACTCGCTTCCTGCCCGTTGACGACGGGCGCCAGCAACCGCCCCTCAAGGCCGATGGTCTCGGCGAGCGCCGAGCCTTTCGCGCACAGCCGTCCGAAATTGGCGGGATGAAGCGGATCGCCCCGGACGGTCACAGCGCCAGCGGAATCCCTGTCAGCGAGGACGCCGCAGCCGACGCCGCAATACGGACAGGTTGTCTTCACTGGCACGGGCGATCACCCTCACTCGGCGGGCACGGCCGCCGCCGTCTGGACGCAAAGCCAGACGATGTCATTCTCCACCTTGATCGGATGCGCGCGCGTACATCCCTCGTCAGGCGCGACCGCCGTCACCGCTCCTGAGCTCAATGACGAAATTGTGCAGCGGACAGGTGACGCGCTTGTTGTGCACGATGCCTTGCGACAGCGGTCCGCCCTTGTGCGGACAGCGATCGTCGAGCGCGAACACCTCGTCGTCGCCGGTCCGAAATACCGCAATGTCTCCGGACGCCGTTCGCACGACGCGCGAGCCGAGAACGGGAATATCGTTCAGCGTCCCGATTTCAATCCAGTTGCTCATGCGAGTTCCAGCTCCGCGAGCGGCGTGAATTCGTTGCGATCGACGCCGCGCTTGGCGCGCGCCGCCCAGGGATCGCTCTGCGAGAATTGCTGCGAATAGGCGAAGCGGCTGAACAGGGCTTTGCGGTTGGCGACATCGTCGACCACCTGCTTGCGGATGGCGTCGAGACCGACCCGATCGCACCACTTGTACATGCGCTCCAGGTACCAGCCCTGCTCGCGATAGAGCTGCGTCAGCGCGGCGATGACTTCGAGCGTCTCTTCCTCGGTCGCTACCTTGCCCAGGAACTCGGTTCCCTTGATGTGAAGACCGGCGGCGCCGGCGAAATGGATCTCGAAGCCGGAATCGACGCAGACCACGCCGACGTCCTTGCAGGTCGCTTCCGCGCAGTTGCGCGGACAACCGGATACCGCAAGTTTCACCTTGGCCGGCGTCCACGAGCCCCACATGAATTTTTCGATCTTGATGCCGAGGCCGGTGGAATCCTGCGTGCCGAAACGGCACCATTCCGAGCCGACGCAGGTCTTCACCGTGCGCAGTCCCTTGGCATAGGCGTGACCGGACACCATGCCCGCATCGTTCAGGTCCGCCCAGACCGCGGGCAAATCCTCCTTCTTGACGCCGAGAAGATCGATGCGCTGTCCGCCGGTGACCTTGACGGTCGGAATCTTGAACTTGTCCGCGACGTCGGCGATGGCGCGCAGTTCATCCGGCGTCGTGACGCCGCCCCACATCCGCGGCACGACCGAATAGGTCCCGTCCTTCTGGATATTGGCGTGAACGCGTTCGTTGATGTAGCGCGACTGCTGGTCGTCGCGATATTCGCCGGGCCACGTGGCGAGCAGGTAATAGTTCAGGGCGGGCCGGCAGGAGTGGCAACCGTTCGGCGTCTTCCAGTCCATGAACTTCATGACGTCGGGAATGGTCTTCAATCCGTTCTCGATGATGACGCGCCGCGCGTCATCATGGCTGTGATCGGTGCACGCGCACATCGGCTTGACCTTCGGGGCCGCCGAATAGTCGCCGCCGAGCGTGAAAGCGAGCACCTGCTCGACCAGGCCGGTGCAGGAACCGCAGGACGAGGATGCCTTGGTGTGGGCTCGCACGTCGTCGATCGTGAACAGTTTCTTTTCGCTGATCGCCTTGACGATCGTCCCCTTGCAGACGCCGTTGCATCCACAGATTTCCGCGTCATCGCCCATCGCGGCGACCGAGTTCTTGCCGCTATGGCCGCCATCGCCGAGATTGGCGGCGCCGAACACCAGCCGCTCGCGCATTTGCGAAACATCGGTGCCGTCGCGCAGATGCTGGAAGTACCATGGGCCGTCGATGGTATCGCCATAGAGCACGGCGCCGATGATCTTCTTGTCGCGCAGAATGATCCGCTTGTAGACGCCGCGGGAAGCGTCCTGCATGACGATCTCTTCCTTGTCCGCACCCGGCGCGAAGTCGCCGGCGGAGAACAGGTCGATGCCCGTCACCTTCAGTTTGGTCGAAACGACCGAACCGTCATAGGTGGCAAAACCCTTCATGGCGAGATGGTTGGCGCAAACCTTGGCCTGGTCGAACAGGGGAGCCACAAGGCCGTAGGTCTGGCGACGGTGCTGCACGCATTCGCCGACCGCATAGATTCGTCCGTCGTAGGTCTGCATGGTGTCGGAGACGACGATGCCGCGCTCGCAATGGAGGCCAGCCTTGCGCGCCAGTTCGATATTCGGGCGGATACCGACCGCCATCACCACCAGATCGGCGGGGATCTCCTCGCCGTCGGCAAAGCGCACGCCGGTGACGCGATCCTCGCCAAGGATCGCCTGCGTCTGCGCGGGCATCTTGAACACCATGCCGCGCTCTTCGAGCGACTTGCGCAGCAATCCGCCCGCGACCTGATCGAGCTGGCGCTCCATCAGCGTGTCGAGCAGATGCACGACGGTGACGTTCATGCCGCGCTTCATCAGGCCGTTGGCGGCTTCGAGGCCGAGCAGACCGCCACCGATCACGACGGCGTTCTTATAGCTCGTCGAGGCCTGGACCATGCGCTCGACGTCCTGAATGTCGCGAAAGCCGATGACGCCCGCAAGGTCCTTGCCCGGAAGCGGCAACATGATCGGGTTCGAACCGGTGGCGATCAGCAGGCGATCGTAAGGTACCCGCGCGCCTTCCGCGGTGACGACTTCGCAGGTACGCCGATCGATCATCTCGATCATTTCGCCCTTGCGCAGCGTGATGCGCGTTATCCTCGTACCACTGCACCGTGTTGAGCATGATGTCGTTGACGGTCTTCTCGCCGGCGAGCACGGGCGACAGCAGAATTCGGTTGTAGTTGCCGTATGGCTCGGAACCGAAGACGGTGATGTCATAGAGATCGGGCGCACGATCCAGCAGCACTTCGACCGTGCGGATGCCGGCCATGCCGTTGCCGATCACCACCAACTTTTGCTTGTTTATTTTCTCGAGCATGCTCTGCCTTCTAGGTTCCGATGGTCCGACGCGGCGACGCAGATCTGCATCGTCGGTTGGCAAGAAGTGTTGATGATTGGGGAGCGCCCATCGGCGGGCAGAGGATCGTCGACTATGACGATCGAGATATTGAGTATTCAAGAGCCGTGCCAACACCGGACCCGTAATTTTCCGGGCGCAACGCCCGGCTTCAGCCGATGAATCGTTGGTTGGCGGCTCCTGCGCGCGCGTGAATGCCCAAAAAATCATCCACTCGGGCTATCCATTGTGCACGGCACCAATGCTTAACCATGAGCCGGCGTCGATTTGCCCGCGGAACTGGCACGACACGGACAAGCGGCTTTTCAAGCGCGCTTTCCTGCCAATAGCCGGCACCGCATAATAAAACACCACGCTGCACCTTCGCGCGGCGGGTTTTGCCAACAAACGGAGCAGCGGCGGTATTCGCGGCGGGGTCGTCCACGCGCAGCAAGACACTGCAAATACACGCAAAGTGGCGCGCTTGTTTTTTCTGGCACACGAATTGCTGACGTTGGGACCAGAGTGCGTCTCAACGACGAGACGACTCGCTTCCCAAAATTCAATCCTTTGTGCCGAGATCACCGCGCTTGCGCGGTGTCGCGCGCCGATGTTCGAGGCTGCTCGATGAAGTTTGCTGAATTCAAGAAGGCTGGCCACTGGCCCACGCTGCTCGCCGCCTTCCTCTATTTCGACATAAGCTTCATGGCTTGGGTCGCGCTCGGTCCGTTGATCGTCTACATCGTGCACGACATGAACCTCGCCGTCGACGAGAAGTTCACGCTTGTCGCGATCCCGGTTCTGGCCGGCGCGTTGCTGCGGGTGCCGATGGGCCTTCTCGCCGATCTGTTCGGCGCCAAGCGGACCGGAATTGTCGCGCAAATCGTCGTCATCGCCGCGACCGCGTGGGTTTGCTACTTCGGCCTTCCGACCAAGCTGTCGGTGGAGATCTTCGGTCTCGCGCTCGGCATCGGCGGCGCCTCGTTCGCGGTGGCGCTGCCGCAGGCAAGCCGCTGGTATCCGCCGCAATATCAGGGCGTGGTGATGGGGATCGCCGGCGCCGGCAATATGGGCGTCGTGCTCGACACGATGTTCGCACCGACGATCGCCGAACATTGGGGCTGGCAAGCCGTGTTCGGCGTGCTGCTCGTTCCGATGCTGCTGATCCTCGCCTACTACATTTACGCCGCCAAGGATGCGCCCGGAGAACGGAAACCGATTTCGCTGAAGGCCTATGGTACGTTGCTGCGCGATCCCGACAGCCGATGGTTCATGTTCTTCTACTTCATCACCTTCGGCGGCTTTGTCGGACTGGCCAACGCGTTGCCGCTGTATTTTACCGTGCAGTATCACGTATCAGGCGTGGCGGCCGGCCTGCTGGTTTCCCTGATCGTCGCTTTCGGTTCGGGTTTCCGCCCGGTCGGCGGCCTGATCGCCGATCGCATCGGCGGCATCCGTTCATTGTCGATGTTCTTTGGCGTCGTCGTGGCGGCGTATCTCGCCATCGCCTTCATGCCGGAAGGACCGGCCGCGCCGATGCCTGCGGGCTGGGCGCTCACCGAGATGCCGCGGATCGCCTGGATGTCGGTATTACTGTTCTCGATCGGCGTCCTCGCGCTCGGCATGGGTAATGGCGCCGTGTTTCAGCTCATTCCACTTCGCTTCCGTCAAGAGATCGGCCTGATGACCGGCATGGTCGGTTGCGCCGGCGGCATCGGCGGCTTCTTCCTTGCCAAGGCGCTCGGCGTCGCCAAGGGAATGACCGGCGGATTCGGTGCGGGCTTCCTGTTTTTCGGCCTGCTGGCGTTGCTTGGCTTCCTGGGACTTGCCATGGTCAAGGTCCGCTGGCGCACCACATGGGGCGCCGCATCGGGAGCGCGAGTCTGACGACGCGCGCTGCAAGCTCGATAGGTCTCGCGGGTGACGATCGGTTCGCAACGAAATCTCGGGGTTCGCGTCGGCTTCGTCAGCGAGACCGGCAAGCGGTCCGCCAATGAGGATTACGTCGGCGACCTGCCTCGGCCGGTCCGGTGTGAGCAACCGCGACATCGTCGCCGCGGTCGCCGACGGCGTCGGCGGACACAAGGGCGGACGCGAAGCCGCCGAGCTCGCGGTTCGATGCTTCATCGACGCCTATTATTCCCTCCCCGAAACGCTCGGCGTGCGCCGCCGCGCCTCGCGTTCGCTGGAAGCCGCCAATAGCTGGATCTATACGCAGGGCCGTACCGATCCCCTGCTCAGCGGCATGAGCTGCGCCTTCTCGTCGATCATCCTGTCGCGGCGGCAGTGCCACGTCATTCACATCGGCGACACCCGCGCCTATCGCCTCAGCGAGGGGCGCCTGGAACGGCTGACCACGGACCACATCGCCGGACGCGGCGATCTCGCGCATCTGCTCAACCGCGCCATCGGCTTCGAGGACTTTGCCCGCTTCGATTACGCCACCGTCGGACTGCGCCAGCACGACAGGCTCCTGATCTGCAGCGACGGTGTTCATGGCGCCCTCGCCGATCACCGACTGCAGGTGCTGTTGAGCGAGCGCACCTCGCCGGAAGAATCCGCGCGCGCACTGGTCGACGCGGCGCTGGATGCCGGCTCGAGCGACAACATGAGCGCCCTGGTGCTCGACGTCGTCGACCTGCCGCCTGCCGACCGCGACGAACTCACCCACTCGATCGCGACGCTCCCTATTCTGGATCTCCCCGAAACCGGCGACGTCATCGACGATTTCACGCTCGGCGAAATATTGTCTGACGGACGCTACAGCCGCCTGTTCAAGGCGATCGACAAGCGGCAAGGCCGCGAACTCGTGCTGAAGTTTCCGCATCCGCGCGTCGCCAGCGAGGGGTCCTATCGCCTCGCCTTCGTTCGCGAGGCGTGGGTCGCGGCGCGCGTGCGAAGCCTGTGGATCGGAGAGATCGTCGAACTGCCTGCCGAACGGCAGACCCGCCTCTATTCGGTGATGCCGCTTTACGAAGGCGAGACGCTGGAACAGCGGCTCAACCGTTCGCCGCAACTTTCGCTGGCCGAAGGCATCGGCATCGCGACCAAACTGGCGCGCGCGGTTGCGACCTTGCATCGTGCCGGCATCATCCACCGCGACATCAAGCCCGACAATGTGATCCTGCTGAAGGCCGGCGGATTGCGGCTGGTCGACCTCGGCGTTGCGCGCGTGCCGCTGCTCGAGGATTTCCCGGCCGAGGATATTCCGGGCACACCGAGCTACATGGCGCCCGAGCTGTTCGGCGGTCGGCCCGGCGACGAGTTTTCCGATCTCTATGCGCTCGGCGTCACCGTGTACCGGATGTTCACCGCCGCCTACCCTTATGGTGAGATCGAGCCGTTCTCGCGGCCCCGCTTCGGCAAGCCCGCGTCCCTCTCCCGCCGGCGCCCCGACCTGCCGGCCTGGCTGGACGCCGTGGTCGGCAAGGCGCTCAACGTCGATCCGGCGCAACGCTACGGCGATGTCATCGAGTTCTCGCACGAACTCGAGAACGGCGCGATGTGGGCGAAGCCGGCCGCCACGTCGCGGCGCTCGCTCTACGAGCGCGATCCGCTCGTTTTCTGGAAGAGCCTGTCCGCAGGCCTGATCGTGCTCGTCATCCTGCTTCTGGCATGGTCGGTACGACATTAGCCCGACGCTCCGGTGGAGCGTCGAGCTATGTCACTTAAGCGCAGCCAGCCGCGTCGGCTTCGCGATCTGGCTCACACCCCGGTCTGGGTGATGAACTTCCACTGCGGACGAACCTTTCACATCAGGAGAAGACATCATGCCGACATATGACGCCGCCCGGACGCTGCAGGGCAAGGTTGCGCTGGTCACCGGCGCGGGCCGCGGGCTGGGCCGCGCCTTCGCCGAACGGCTGGCAAGCCTCGGCGCCGATATCGCGATCCACGGCATGCGCGAGAATGGCCCGGCGGAGTATGGCGAAGGATCGACGCTGACGGCGGTCGCCGCGGACGTGGCAACGGCGCATGGCGTGCGCACCATCCGCGTGCTCGGCGATCTCACACGAGGTACCGACATCGCGCGGGTGGTCGAGACCACGACGAAGGAATTGGGGCCGATCGACATTCTCGTCCACAATGCCGGCGGCGACATCGCCGCCAAGGGCGGCAAGCCCGATCCGAACGACGCCGTCGGTATCCGCGAGGAGGATGTGCGCGCCGTGCTCGACCGCAACCTGCTCTCAACCATCCTGACCTGCCAGGCGGTCGCAAAGGAAATGATGCCCCGGCGCCAAGGCCGCATCGTCACCATCGGTTCGGTCGCGGCCTTCAAGGGCCGCACCAATGGCTCGATCTATGCGGTCGCGAAAGCAGGCATGACGCACTACACGCGCTGCCTCGCCGACCAGCTCCGGTCCTACGACATCACGGTGAACTGCATCGCCCCCGGCGACACCCGCACCGGACGGTTCATGGGAACGCGCGCGGTGGATCAGGAACGAATGGTGGAAACAGGCACGCTGGACCGCATCGCCACCGTCGACGAAGTCGCGCGGGTCGTAGAGGTGTTTGCAGGCCCCCTGGGCGCGTTCGTGTCGGGCCAGGTGCTGCGCGTCGATGGCGGGGGACAGTGCTGGGCGGCGTGATGATGGCGGCTATGCGGGACACCCCGACAGCAGCTCATCAAAAACGATGACGTATTCCGACAACGTTGGCGTTGTTGCCTTCCTTCAGGCCACCTAGCGTACCATAGCCACCCGAACGGTGGTGAATGCGTAGTACCAATTCTGTGTTTGGCGAATTTGCCAAGGCGAATGCAAGGTCAAAGCCCAGGTAGAAAAGCACCTTCGCGCTGCCTTGATGATCCAACTGGTGCAACGCTTCCTGACCTATTGGATTTGATATCGCACTCAATCCAAACACGACGCCGGGTGAAATCCGGATCGTATCGAACAAGGCGAGGCCTTCATGTCGAAAGGAAATCCCGCCCCATAATTCCGCTGAATGCGCGATGCGATTTGAATGGACCACCGTGTCACAACAAAGAGAGTAATTGCCAAATCGATCCGCAAGGCCAACTTCGGCACCAATGAACACGCCGCTGTTAAACTGAATAAAATCTCGCTGATATGCCCCGCCTATAATGTAGTTGTCGAAAAAGATCGCCTCCGGAGCGCCGCTGCCGAAGGCGAATGTGCTGCCGAGATTTCCGGCATTTGTACGGCCTGCAAATCCAAACACCGACTGCTTCAGACGAGGCTGAGATGCCAGAGCAAACGGATTGGAAAAGAAATAGTATGGATCGCTGCCAGCTGCTGCAGGATCACGTTCGGGAATTATGGTATCCTTGGATTCCCCTGATGCGGGAGCCATCCATCCCACTGTTGCTGCAAGAATTCCTACAGCGACCGCTGAATGCAGCGAGAGTTTCCCAAAGCCGATAGATTCCCTCGACTTTAGACAAGACGCTCGCGCCAATTGACAAATCACGTCAGCACCGACTTCGACAGTTTGCTCGTAAGCGCATCCGACTCGTGCGTCATGCAATAATTTCCGACTGGCCCTCGATTAGGTTCAGCGGGACGATAGTCCCGTGTGCTGAGGTTCGGCCCTGCGCTCGACCCGCCACTGATTGGCGAGCCGATATGGCGGAGCACCAGATCTTCCATGATGGCTCCCGTTCCTGTTGGGAGATCATTCGACGGAGAATGATCGGTGACTTGCTTGATATGGATCAATACGCATCGCAGCCGGCAACGGCGCGTGGTCCTTCGGAATGTGCTCCCCTTACGGAAGAGTAGACATCGCTCGGGCCGGAGTTCGCGATCAGGCCCCGCATGATTCAATTCGTGCATCGAACCTAGATGCATCGGGGTTTGAGCCCCCGTGCCAAAATGGCAACACTCAAGAGCAACCGAGAGCAGCCGGTCGATTCATACGTTCGGGATCGTGCATATGGAGCCGCGCGACGCGGCACACTGGGTCGCCCTCGCCCTCGACCCAACGCCTTCTTTTTTCGGCGTCTTGGAAGCAACCTGACAGGTTGTTTCATCGCAATCCGATCACGCCATGGTTTCGCGGACAGACATCCTGCCCGGTTACCCAAGCGCACTAATTGCCTGCCACTCCGACATTCCGACTCTCGCGCAGTTCCAAGCCAATCGCGAAGGCACGCTGTTCGGTCCTGGCTTGATCATCTTTCGCGATAGCCCGCGCATCGTGAGCGGAAATTGAAACTCTCTGGAACCTCCATCGAATGGCTTCGCTACAAAAACGAGTGGCAGTCGCGGCAATGTTATGAAGGCTTGAGGGAGGGCTTCCCTTCGGTTCCAAAAGTCGGGCTACCTCTCGATGCAGGCAATCTTCGCGAGCGCTCATTTCGCTTGAGTCAATAATGGGGGTGGCCTGGCTTGAACCAAGCCGATTGTCGGTTCTGCATGACACGCAGAGCGTGGCTATCGCAACGAACAGCAACGTGCGTGCGATTTTTTCTGTCGTATTGAAGAACACGCCATTGAGCTCCCACTCAGCCATGTCGATTGCCCTATCGGACGCCGCCGGGAAACCGTTGATCCAGATCATTGGAAGATCGATGGAGGCGACGATGGCCCGGGGCGCGAGCGGTCAGCCTGGCTGCCACACTTTCAATATCCTTCGCCCCAACGATACTGCCACGCGATGCCGACTGCGCTAAATTCGCTGCCGGTGCGGGTTGTGAGGCCGGTGCTGGCAGAAAGCTTCAGCGAGTTTTGGCGGTCGAGGGGCAAGGCGAGCGTGAATCCGGCCCGCGTATTACGCTGTTCGTTGTCGCTCTTGACGCCATTCAGGGTGGTGTGGCCGCCCGCGAAATATATCCCGTCCATGGCGATCCAGACACCCGACTGAAACGTGTAAAGGAGATGTGCCTGAACCGCATAGATTGGTGCCTGCGCAAACCTGTTGCCGCCGAAGAAGTCGGTGTTGTCGCTGAAGAAGGTCACGCTGGGGGCAACCTCGAATGTCCAGGGACCCCAAGCCTTGGAGAAGCCCAATTCAGGCTTGAACGACCAACGATTGTTGCCGAGGTTGAGCAGCTTGCCGTTGTCGTATTGTCCAAGGGGCGCGGAAACCTGAAAACTTACACCGACGATAAGATCTTGCTGATAACTCGCGAAGTCTTTTGCAGACAGCGCGGGCGCACCAAGCAAATTGAACGAGAACCGAAACCTGGGGTCGCCCAGGCCGGTCATCTCGCGCTCTCGTGGCTGGCCGTTCACTAAACCCTGGGCATCGAACGAAGAACCCGGCACGATGACATCGAACTTAGCCGACTGCCCGGCGAAATCGAACGACCGAACGTAAGCCAGCAGCCCGGTGCTGGAATGGAATTTGGCGTCGGCGATCGAAAGATTCGGATCAAACGCCATCTTGCCTTGCGCATAGACGTAGCCCGCGATCAGGAAATTCAATCCGACCGGCGTATTCGAGTAGGAGCGCGGTTCGGCTTCCTGAGCTTTGACATCTGCAAGCTCGACCACCAACGCGGTTATTGCGAGCGAGCCACATAGCAGGAGGCTTGAGAACAGGCCCGAACATGCATCGGGCGCATTGACGTTTCGTTCACCGTCGTCAACGAGCCGCCGACGGTCCGGTTTGCGCAACATTCTACCGAGCCAAACCTGGCTTCCCGCGAACCCCGCAAACAGAATTTTGCATTCCGCTCCGCCTTTCGTCGAAATGCACCCTCGTCAATGGTAATCGCTCTTTGGCGCCGGGCCAAGAAAGGTTTGGCCAAGTCGTTAGAATGGGTCAAGCCTGCTGACGCTAGCTTGGCGCGAGGTTTGCCGGCGAAAGCACGTATGAAGTCCCTGCGCGACGAGAGGCTTTTCCGGCGACTTGGCTGACGGTTCCATCGTTGCGTGCTTCATCGCCTTCTCGCTCTTCTGAAGCATGCAAGTTCGTATCGGGCCAGGTGCTGCGCCTCGATGGCGGGGGACAGTGCTGGGCGGCGTGAGGCGGGTGCTGGTTTGCCAGAGGTTTTGAAGGCGGAGAGTTCGACGTGCGGCCACACCTGCTGACTGATCGATCATTTTTGCATCCTCATGTGATCTCATTCACATGAGCTGCTTACAGGCAAGTGCTAAACCGATCCCAAGCCAGTGGCCGCCAGATTCCGGACGCAGCATTTGGGGATCGGGATTTTTATGGACGATGCGTTTTATAGAAACCAGGCTCTGCATATCCGGGAGCTTGCCAAGGAAGCGGACCCGTTCATCAGGCAGCGTCTGTTGCGTCTTGCGAGCAATTATGACGCCATGACGACGCCTCGCGCGAGGACCGTTCCGTCCACCCTGGCCGACAGCTCTGCGGATACTTCAGCACGAAGCGGAACAGACCACGGCGAGTGAAGTCCGCCACCACCTCATGGTGCTTCAATCCCTTCCCGCCCTTTACAGCACCCAGGTCGCGGATCGGGCAATAGCGGCCGCTGCCCTAGCCGAGGCCTCCGTCGACCTGAAAGCACTGGCGCGTAATGCGTTGGCTCTCGTCGGACGCCAGGAACAGCGCCAGGCTCGCGATATCGCCGGGCGTCACCGCATCGGGAATGGCCTGACGCGCGCGAAGTTCAGCGATCTGCTGTTCGTCCGGGAACCACAGCCGGCGCTGGCGCTCGGTGATCACCATGCCGGGCGCAATCGCGTTGACGCGAATGCGGTCGGGTCCGACCAGCCGGGCCAGCGAGTTGGTGAAGCCGACGATCGCCGCCTTCGCCGCGGCGTAGGCCGGCAGCGCCGGCGCGCCGCGCATCCAGGCCACCGACGACATGTTGATGATCGAACCGCCGCCGCGCGCCTGCATCTGCGGCACCACCGCTTGCGCTGCGAAGAAGACGTGCTTGAGGTTGACGCCGATCATCCAGTCGAATTCTTCAGGCGTCACCTCGGAAAGAACCTGGCGTTGATCGTTGGCGGCGTTGTTCACCAGCACCGCGGCGTCGCCAAGTGACGCGTGGACCTGCGCCATTGCGGCACGCAAGGCGTCGATGTCCAGGAGGTCGCACGGCACGAACAGCGGCGCCGAGCCGCATTCGCCGGTCACCTCCCGCACCAGCGCGGCACCGGCATCGGCATCGACGTCAAGGAAGGCGACACGCGCCTGTTGGGCCGCGAACGCGCGCACGAAGGCGGCGCCGATGCCGCTGGCGCCTCCGGTGATCAACACCACACGGTCCGCGAGGCCGGCGTAGCTTGTGCTGGTCATGCGATGAGACGCTCCGTGGCGGGGTCGAACAGGCAGATGCGGCGGGTATCGAGCGCGAAGGGTGCGAGCGCGCCCGGCGTGGGGCGGATATCGGGCGAGATCCGCGCCAGCACGGACTCGCCGCCGAGCCGCAGCAACACGATGGTCTCGGCACCGGTGGGCTCGACCATCTCAACCGGCGCATTGATCGACGATGGGCGCGCCCGATGCGCCGGAAAAGCCGCGGCTGCCCTCGGCAATGCATTCCGGCCTGATCCCGAGCACCACCTCGCGGCCGACAAAGGAAGCCGCCGCGTCGTATCCCTGCAGGCGAAGGCGGACCTCGTCCGGCCGCCCCGCGCCGATCACGACCACCGGCCCGCCATCTTCGGCCTCGAGCCGCGCCGGCATCGTGTTCATCGGCGGCGAGCCCATGAAACGCGCGACGAACAGATTGGCCGGATAGCGGTACACGGTGTCCGGGTCGGCGAATTGCTGCACCTCGCCCTGATGCATCACGGCGATCCGCGTCGCCATCGTCATCGCCTCGATCTGGTCGTGGGTGACATAGACGATGGTGGCGCCGATGCGCTGATGCAGCCGCTTGATCTCCATCCGCATCTCGACGCGCAGCTTGGCGTCGAGATTGGAGAGCGGCTCGTCGAACAAAAACAGCAGCGGATCGCGCACCAGAGCGCGGCCCATCGCCACGCGCTGGCGCTGGCCGCCGGACAGTTGCGACGGCTTGCGGTCGAGCAGCGGCTCGATCTGCAGCAGCCGGGCGACATTCGCCAGCGCCTCCTCCTGCTCCGCCTTCGGCACATGGCGGCATTCCATGCCGAAGGTGATGTTCTGGCGCACCGTCATCGACGGATAGAGCGCATAGGACTGGAACACCATGGCGATGTCGCGGTCCTTCGGCGGCGATGTCGTTGACGACCCGCCCGCCGATCTCGATCGTGCCGGCGCTCGGCGCTCCAGCCCGGCGATGATGTTGAGCAGCGTCGACTTGCCGCAGCCGGAGGGCCCGACCAGCACGGTGAACTCGCCGCTCTCGATGTCGAGGTCGATTCCCTTCAGCACCTCGATGGCGCCGAACGCTTTGCAGACGTCGCGGATGCTCAGAGCCGCCATGTGCGACCCCTACTTCACGGCGCCGGCGGTGAGGCCGCGCATGAAATACTTGCCGCCGAACAGATAGACCAGCAGCGTCGGCAGCGCCGCGATCAGCACCGCGGCGCTCTGCACGCCGTATATGCGGCATCGTCGGTGACCGCGGCGCTGAGCGCGATCAGCGCGGCGGTGACCGGCTGCTGCTCGCCGGTCAGTGAAGGTGACGCCATAGAGGAACTCGTTCCAGATGCCGGTGAACTGCCAGATCACGGTGACGATCAGGATCGGCGGCGACAGCGGCAGGATGATGCGCCAGAAAATCCGGAAGAAGCCGGCGCCATCGATGCGCGCCGCCTTCATCAGGTCCTGCGGGATGCCGACATAGTAGTTGCGGCAGAACAGCGTGGTGAAGCTGAGCCCCTGCACGGTATGGATCAGCACCAGGCCGGCGATGCGTGTTCATCAGGCCCGAGATCGCGCAGCACGATCGCCCAGGGCATCAGCTTCATCTGCTCGGGCAGGAAGATGCCGAGCGTGACGATGCCGAAGATCGAGCTTGTCGCCGCGAAAGCGCCAGAGCGAGATCGCATAGCCGGCGAGCGCGCCGAGCAGGGTCGAGATGATGGTCGCCGGGATCGCCACGGCAGCGAGTTCAGCATATACGGCTGGATGCCGGCGCAGTGCTCGGCGATGCAGAACTGGCTCCAGGCCTGCGGCGTAGTTGCTGCCAGGTCAGATGCTGCGGCCAGCCGATCAGCGAGCGCGGCGCGATCTCCTCGGCTGGTGCGCAGCGAGTTCAGCACCACGACGCCGAGCGGCAGCCAGGAAGCAACGCGAGCGACCAGGACGATCAGCAGCGGCGTAGACGATGATGCGGGTCCACTTCATGCCCGAGCCTGCCTTCGCCGCCGCCAGCGCACATAGAGCCCGTAAGGCACCAGCACCACGACCAGCGACAGCAGCATCAGCACCGCCGCCGCCGAGCCGCGGCCGAGCTGGCCGCGCTGGAACATGAAGTCATAGACGACGAGCGCCGGCAGCGTGGTGGCGATGCCCGGCCCGCCGCCGGTCAGCGCGCGCACCAGGTCGAAGGTCTTGATCGCCGAACTGCAGCAGGATGACGAACACGGTGATGAAGATCGGCCAGATCGTCGGCAGCACGCACGCGGCGGTAGATCCGGCACGGTCCGGCGCCGTCGATCTGCGCGGCCTTGATCAGGTCGGCGTCGACCGAGCGCAGCCCGGCGAGGAACAGCGCCATGGCAAAGCCGGCGCCCTGCCAGACGCCGGCGATGACGATGCGTGTAGATCGCCATGTCGCGGTCGACCAGCCAGTCGAAGCGGAAATCCGTCCAGCCCAGATCGCTGCACCAGCTTTCTGGATGCCGAGGCCGGGATTGAGCAGCCAGCTCCACACCGTGCCCGTCACCACGAAGGAGACCGCCAGCGGATAGAGGAAGATCGTGCGCAGCACGTTCTCGCCGCGCACGCGCTGATCGAGCAGGATCGCCAGCAGCAGGCCGAGCGCCATCGTCAGCAGCACGAAGCCGCATGCCGAAGATGACCAGGTTGACGTAGGCGATCTGGAAGTTCGCGGTGCGCATCACCGACGCAGTAGTTGCGCAAGCCCACCCAGCCGTAGTCCGGCATCAGCGTCGAGGGCGTGAACGACACCCAGGTGGTCCACGCCGTGAACACCACGACGTGCCCGGCCGAGATCACGCAGCGGCACCCAGATCGCCAGCTCGGTCAGCGCGTCGCCGAAGCGGCGACGCCAGAACCCGCGCGTCCTGCCCGCAGCCTTGTCGGGCGCGGGCGTGCGTCAGCGCCGTCCGCATCGATACGGCCCTACTGCGCGCTCGTCGACCGCGTCGACCAGCCGCTTCTGCCCTTCGGCGGCGGGATCGTGTTGTTGTGCACGTACTCGGTCAGCACGTCGATCATCGCCGCGGTGATGCCGTTCGGCTGCGCCATGTTGTGCGCGAGGCTGAGCACGCACGCGATTGCTTGGCGATAGCGTCGTTCAGACGCTGCGCCGCAGTCTGCGCTGGCCGTCGGTACAAGCCTTCGGCCCGACAGGTCGACGTCGGTGCGCACCGGGATCGAGCCGGTGATCTGCGAATACATCTCCTGCGTCGCCGGCTGCATGACGAGCTCGGCGAACAGCTTCTGCCCGGCCTGCAGATCGGCGCGCCTTCGGCTTCCAGAAGATGAAGCAGTCGGCGTTGAGGTCGAAGCATGGCTTGCCGTTGTCCTGCGGCGCCGGGCCGATCGATGAAGTCGGCGAGCGTGGCGCCGGCCTTGCAGCAATTGCCCTGCGCCCAGCCGCCCATCAGCACCATGCCCATGTCGCCCTTGACGAAGCGCCGGCAGGTTGCACCGCCCAGCGCTGCGCCGCGATGTTCGGGTTCATCCAGTCGGCGATCTTGCGGAGCTGCTCGAACGCCGCGAGCACTTCCGTGCCCTTCAAGCGCCTCGGTGTCGAGCTGCATGATGCGCCGCGCGGTAGAGTCGGGGCTGATGCCGGCGAGCGCGATCTCGAATTTCATGCCGTCATCCCAGCGGATGCCGCCATTGGCGACCGGAGTGATGCCGGCCGCCTTCATCTTCTCGGCCAGCATCGTTGAACTCGGCCCAGGTGGCCGGCGCCTTGGTGGCGCCGGCCTTGTCCATGCGCCTTGGTGGACAGGAACAGCGTGTTGATGCGGTAGACCTGCAGCGGCAGCGCGATCCAGTGGCCGTCCGGCTTGTGCAGTCTTGGCCAGATCCGGCGCGACGACGCTTGTCGTAGCCGGCGGCTGCGACCACGGGTCGAGATCGACGGTCGGCGCGATCTTCGACCAGGCGGCGATCTCGGGCCCCTTGAGCTGCGAGACCGGCCGGCGGGTCGCCGGCCATGATCTGCGCCCGCAGCTTGTTCATCATCTCGGTGGTGAAGCCCGGGCACCGGGTTGTGCTGCCAGACCCCGCCGTTCTCCTCGAACACTCTTGCCGAGCGCGGTGATCGCCGCGCCATCGCTGCCGGCGGACCATTGCGAGATGGCGGTCAGGCGCGGCTTGACCGCGCCTTGCGCGCGGGCGAACGGCGGCAGCGCAAGTGCGGCCGCGGATCCAGCGAGCAGACGACGCCTTGTTATTGTGATCGGCATGGTACGTTCCTCCCGGCTGCTGAACTTTGTGACGCGAAAGCCGCGCCGCTCATTGCATCTCAGGCGGCCTGCACTGACGCCGCCGGCATGCCGCCGCGGCAAGCCAGACAGCAGGCGGCAAAGGCCAGCGCGGCATTCGGATCATTGCCGTTCGAAGGCGGAACGAAAGCGAGCGACACCTGGGCGCGTTTACGCCCGCCCAACAGACAGGCATCGATCCCGTCGACCAAGGCCTTTCGATCTTCTTCGCCGAGAAGCGACGGCCAGCCGCTGATGGCCACGGCAGGACAAGGCTTCACGTTCAGCGTATTGCCGATCGCAAGGCCAAGCCGGAACAACCGGCGCCGCAACTCCTGGCGCACGCGCGATGAGATCGGGATTGCATTCACCCACTCGGCGCCGAGCTGCAGCAATTCCAGCTCGCCAACACCAAGAAGCTCGGCCAGCGCGGGGAGCGACGTATAGGCCTCGACACAGCCATGATGGCCGCAGCGGCAACGCGGCCCCCCCTCGCCGAACACCATGTGGCCGAGTTCGACCGGCACCAAGGCATCGGCCTCGATCGGGTCGTCCATCCAGGCGCCGGCAACGCCCTGGCCGACAAAGACGAACAGATGCGCCCCGGTAAACGGATAGTCTTCCGTGCGGCAGCGATGAAACGTTGCATGCGCCACGACCGAATTGGTGAACTCGACCGGCACGCCCGCAAACATCTCGCCAAGCATGCCGCGAACGAGCCTGACGTCACAGGGAATGATCGGATTGTCTGACACGCTCGACCGGCCGAGGCCGGGGATCGAAACGCCGATCTGCGCGAGCCGGACCCGGCGTCGCCGTGTCCAATCCCCGAGCAACTGCAGCGCATCGTGAAACACCCGGCCGACGGATGCGATCGTGGGCGTTTTCGGCAGCGGCAGACGTTCGGTATAATGCAGTTCGCCCGAAAGCCCGCCGACGCCGACGCTCAGCCGCTGAGCGGTCAGCTCAATGGCCGCCAGCGCCACGGAGTTATCGAGAGACACCAGGCCTGTCGGGCCACCGAAGTAAGGCGCAGGCCGCCTCACTTCCTCGATCAGGCCCTCCGCCTTCAGATCAAACAGGATGCGCGACAGGCTCGCCTCGGACAGGCGCACCGCCTTGGCCAGAGGCGGCCGAAACATGCCGCCGGACTGGAGCAGACGCCCCAGAATGGCCGCACGCGTCTGCCGCCGACTTCTCGGCTGCTCCGACATTTCCGTCCCTGTCGTCATTCTTACTTAGTGTAAGAATGTGCGCGCGAAACGTTTTAACTGTCAAGGCGCTTGCCGTTCAATGCATGTACTTGTCGTTGTGCGCGGCAGCAAAATTAGGGGCGCGGCGACTCTTCGTTCGAAGCTGCTGGCTCATTGATCTGCCTCGACACATGTCTTGTGCTGGACGTCGGCGCGGCGAACTTGTCGCCCCGGAAGCAGGACGTGTTGGCGGTAGCGGCGATATTGGTCGCCGAACTGCTGGACCAGATCGCGCTCTTCCAACCGGATGCCGATCAGAATGTAGCCGGTGATCAACACCGAGAACAGGAGATGACCAACGGTCATTGCAGACGTGGCCCAGACCGCGAGCAAGACGCCGAGATAGAGGGATAGGCTGCCACTGCCGGTACAGAAGCAGCAGCGTGAAGCCGGCGAACCGCACGCGCGGTCTTCAAGCGATAGCTTGATCAGCCACAATTCCAGATCGGCCCGATCGGCGTCCGCGTCCAGCAAGGGCCGAAGCTGCCGCCATTGTAGCGACCGCCGTAAAAGCCAGGCCGGCCGAAATAGTGCCAATCGCCATCGTACCCGTAATAACTCGGGACTGGATCGATATACCAAGGGCGCTGGTTGCGGCGCGCCATGCGCGAAGCCGAAGCTTTCTGGGCGTAGGCCGGAAGGCTGTTATTCGGCGGCTGCTGATAGCCCGGCAGGAAGCCGTAGCCGTGCCAGCGTGGCGCGGGCCGTTTATGAGCCGGCGCAGCCGGCGCGACGACCGGCAGCAGCGACAGGACGATAGCAATCGACAGAAACACGAGGCGCAACATAAGGACACCATAGACGGCCGGCTGTCGGGAGGCGATTCAAATCGGAGTGTACAGTCCAGCGCAACTGCTTCCAACTCGCCTGCGAAACGATCGCTTCGCGCCAGAAACGGTCGTTGGTCATATCCGGTTTTGAAACGAGTTCGACCGCACGACGTGATCGCAAATAAACTTTCGTGCACAAGACCGACGCAGGCTTTTCATTTAGCCTGGACTACCGGGGGCAACTCGTTGACAAGTACGCGTATGTTCTCGCTGTAATCGACGGGTACTACGACGAGATGCACGCCGCCTTCGCTGAAAGCAGCTTCCAGCATCGTCGAGAGTTCCGAGACCTTGCCGACGCGGGAGCCCTTGGCGCCATATGACTCGGCATAGGCGACGAAATCAGGATTCCCGAAGTCGAGACCGAAGTCGGAAAATCCGTCGACTTCCTGTTTCCATCGGATCATGCCGTAGGCACGATCCTCGAGCACGAGCACGACGAGATTCAGCTTGAGCCGTACCGCCGTCTCAAGCTCCTGCGAATTCATCATGAAGCCGCCATCACCGCAGACGGCGAGCACGCGCCTGTCCGGGTGGATCAGCGACGCGGCGATCGCCGAAGGAAGACCCGCCCCCATGGTCGCCAGCGCGTTGTCGAGCAGCAGCGTGTTAGCGACGCTGGTGCGATAGTTGCGGGCAAACCAGATCTTGTACATGCCGTTGTCGAGGGCAACGATACCGTCCGGCGGGATGACCTGGCGGACGTCGTGCACGATGCGCTGCGGCGTCAGAGGAAACCGATCCTCCGTCGACCGCTCGGCGAGGCGGGCAAGAATGCCTTCCCGCAAACCCAGCAATGCCTGAGCATTGGGGAGGTTGCCTTCGAGACGATCGGCCAGGCACGTGAGGCTCGCGCCGACGTCGCCGACGATCTCCGCCTGCGGGAAGTAAACCTGCTCAACCGTCGCCGGCGTGGCGCCGACATGGATAACCTGCGGTCCATCATGGCCCATCAGGAAAGGGGGCTTCTCGACGGTGTCGTGGCCGATCGAAATAATCAAATCGGCCTGGTCGATCGCCTCGTGAACCCAATCCCGCTCCGACAGCGCGGCCGTGCCCATATAGAGATTGGAACCGGCATTGACCGCGCCCTTTCCCATCTGGGTGTTGAAGAATGGAATCCTGCATCGTCGCACGAACGCCGAGAGCGGCTCGGCGAGACGCGGGCGGCTCGCCGCGGCGCCCAGCATGACGAGCGGCCGGCTGGCACCCATGATCATGGCTGCGGCGCGCTCGATGGCCGCTGCAGGCGCGACCGGAAGCTCGACGACATGCGGGGGAATGATGTCGGCCGCGGCTTCGTCGGCCGCGATATCCTCGGGCAGTTCGAGATGCACGGGGCCCGGCCGCTCCTGCTGCGCGACCCGGAAGGCGTCGCGAACCAGGGTCGGAATACTCTGCGCGGAGACGATCTGCGTCGCCATCTTGGTGAGCGGCCGCATGGTCGCGACGATGTCGACGATCTGGAAGCGCGCCTGGCGGCTGCTCCGGATCGCCTTCTGTCCTGTGATCATGACCATCGGCATCGCGCCCAAATGCGCGTAGGCCGCAGCCGTCGTCAAATTGAGCGCACCGGGACCTAGCGTCGTCAGGCAGACGCCCGCGCGCCCGGTGAGACGCCCGTAGGTGGCCGCCATGAAGCCGGCCGCCTGTTCGTGCCGCGTCAATACCAGCTTGATCTTCGAGCGCCGCAGCGACTCCAGCACGTCGAGATTCTCCTCGCCGGGAATGGCGAAGATGTACCCGACGCCCTCGTTCTCAAGGGCGGTCACCAGCAGATCGGAGGCTTTTGTCACGCCACTGAGGCTCCGCTCGCGCCTGTTGCAGCTTTCTCCGCCCGACGCGGCAGTGTCCATTCCGGCCGAATGAAGTGACAGGTGTAGCCGTCAGGATATTTTTCCAGATAATCCTGATGCTCGGGCTCGGCCTCCCAGAACGGCCCGGCAGGGGCCACCTCGGTGACAACCTTGCCCGGCCAAAGGCCGGAAGCATCGACATCGGCTATGGTGTCTTCCGCGATCCGCTTCTGCGCGTCGTTGGTATAGAAGATGGCCGACCGATAGCTCGCGCCCCGGTCGTTGCCCTGGCGGTTCAGCGTCGAGGGATCATGGATCTGGAAAAAGAACTCCAGCAGCTTGCGATAGCTGATGGTCTGCGGATCGAAGGTAATCTCAATCGCTTCAGCGTGATTGCCGTGGTTGCGGTAGGTCGCGTTTGGCACTTCGCCGCCGGTGTAGCCCACCCTGGTTGAAATCACGCCGGGATAACGGCGCAGCAGATCCTGCACACCCCAGAAGCAGCCGCCGGCCAGGACTGCGCGTTCCGTCGAAACTGTCATGTCTGTCCTCCCTGGATACGCTGCGGGCGTTGTTCCCGAGCCCTATCAAGAACGCATAATGAGGCCGAACGATGCAAAAGCACAAATACCAACGAACCTCGGGTTTGCGCCATGAGCAGCCGTTGCCGGCAAATGGATGCATAGGCCCGACATCAGCGCACCATAGACGGCCGGCTGTTGGCACGCGATTCAAATCTGGGTGCACAGTCCAGCGCAACTGCTTCCGGTTCGCTTGCGGAATGGCCGCCTTGCGCCAGAAGCCGAACTTCCCGCAAAGGACCATTTTTGACCAGAGCAGTCATTTTGGATGAGCGAGCGTGTCCTTCACTCCTTTGATCGCGTTCAGAAAGTTGCGGACGACAGCTGCCGGGTCCCCACGGCGTGAAACGATATTGATCGGCGCCTTCAACAGCCCCGATCCCTTGAGTGGATGGTAGACGATGCCCTCCATTGCCATCCGCATGACGGAGGTCGGCACAACACACACGCCTAGCCCTGCAGCCACCAGGTTCAAGGCTGACGTGACCCGGGGTGCTTCCTGTCCAAGCGTGGGGAAAAGCCGGCCTCGCGGCACGCAGCGATCGTCGTCTCAAAGAATGCGGGGCCTGTCTGGCGGGCAAAGACGATGAACGCATCGCGCGCCAGGTCTTTCAGGGCGATTGCACCGTTAACGCGAGCGAGTCTGTGTCCGGTTGGGAGCGCGACGACCATGGGCTCGGCCAGCAAGGGTCTAACGGAAAGGTCGGTTTCCTCGAACGTCTCCGCGCGCAAGAAGGCAACGTCGATGCTTTTCTCCTGAAGGCGTTTGATTAGATCGGCGGGCAAGCGCTCTTCTAATGTCAGGTTGACCTGAGGAAACTCGTCGCGGAATGAGCGGATCGCCAGCGGCACGATTGGATGGAACGCACTAGTCGGCGTAGCACCGACGCAAAGACGCCCTGTCAGGCCGCGCGCAGCGCGTTGGACTACCTCATAGGAGGCATCGTGTTGACTGAGCATCGATCGGGCAATGTCCAAAAATGCGCGACCTGCCTCAGTCAGGTCCACGCCGCGCGGGCGCCTCAAAAAGAGTTGGGCACCAAGCTCCCGCTCGATGAAGCGGATGCGCTGACTGAGCGGTGGTTGCTGCATGCCCAACCTCTCAGCAGCTCGCGTGATGTGGCCCTCCTCGGCCACAGCCACGAAATAGCGGAAATGCCTGAGCTCGAGTGCCATATCGCCAGCGATATTAATTTTGTCGTTTGGATATCATACCTGACTTTGGTTGCCGGTGGTACCTCTTTGCCATGGCAAGTGCATGTCTACCGACCGAAGAGGTGAACCATGACATTGCAACGGCGACAATTTCTGCAAGGTGCAGCAGCGGCTGCGGGCGCTTTCGCGCTGCCTTCTCTTGCAGCTGCATATCCCGCACGGCCCGTGCGCGTCATCGTGCCGTTCGCAGCGGGTGGACCAAACGATATTCTGGCCCGCATCGTCGCGGAAAAGCTGTCAGCGCGACTGGACAAGCAGTTCTACGTTGAGAACGTCGGCGGTGCCGGCGGCAGCATCGGGATGGGGCAAGGCGCGAAAGCGCCAGCCGACGGGCACACTATCCTGGTTGTGCCGCCCAATCTCATTGTCAATCCACTGTTGTATGCGAGCGTGCCCTACGATCCGTTTCGGGATTTCGATCCGGTGACGTTGGCCGTAAGCGCCAAGATCGTGCTGGCGGTGCATCCGTCGTTGGCTGCAACCACCGTTTCCGAGCTTGTCGCCCTGATCAAGTCCAGTCCTTCGAAGTTCAGCTTCGCGTCACCGGGGGTGGGCACGCCGCCGCACCTTGTTGGGGAGCAGTTTCGCCTGTCGCTGGGCCTCGACCTCGCGCACGTTCCCTTCAGTGGCGGTGCCCCGGCCGTTACCTCAACGCTGGGCGGGCATACGCCGATCCTGTTCTGCTCACTTCCACCGGTCATCGAACAAATCAAGCGCGGTGGTCTCCGAACTCTGGCGGTGACCAGCCGCACACGGGCGCAGGCGCTACCCGATGCGCCGAGCATGTCAGACGCGGGTTATCCGGAAATCGAAGGCGAGGGCTGGTTTGCATTCATCGTACCCTCGGGAACGCCGGCACCTGTCAAAGTCACGCTCCACGGGGAGATAGCTGCAATTCTGGCGCTGCCTGACGTTGCCACCCGCACCGCGGCGCTCGGCTTCGAACCTGTCGCCAGTACGCCGGAGGTATGCGCGGTCTTTTTCAGAAGCGAGAGCGAGAAGTGGACGCGGGTCATCCGGACAGCCGGTATAACAGCCGCAAACTGATCAATCGGATCGCACAAGGAGTCTACGGTGAGCAACCGCACAGGCATCGAAACGGGTGCGCCCGCAGCAGCTGCAGCCGTTCGGCTCGCACTCTCCTATCAGGTGTCCCACGCGCTCTATGTCGCAACCCGTCTGGGGATCTGGGACCTGCTGGCGGCCGACGTCTGCACGATAAGCGAAATCGCGAGCAGGGCCAGCACGCATGTTCAGTCCATGCAGCGGCTGCTGCGTGCGCTTGCGGCGTTCGATCTCGTGCGGGATGTCGGCGCCGGCAGATTCGAGCTGACCCTCGTGGGACAATGCCTGACCTCCAATTCGACTAGCTCCGTGCGGCCTCTGGTCCTGATGTATGGGAGTGAGCACGCGCGGCAGATGTTTGGCCATCTGGAGCAATGCATCGCAACCGGCCGGAGTGCGTTCGAGATCGCCTTCGGTGTAGAGAGCGGTTTTGGTTACCTGCAAGGTCGGCCTGACCTGGCGCAAGTCTTCAACGACGGCATGAGCGCGGCGTCCAGGTTCACGGGGGCGGCAATCATCAAGTGTTACGACTTCGATGGCGTATGTCACGTGATCGACGTCGGGGGCGGGCACGGTGAGGTTCTTTCGGCGATTCTGCACGCTTACCCCCACCTACGCGCTACCCTGTTCGAATTGCCGTCCGTCATTCAAGGCGCATCGGGTAAGATCGCCGGAGCGGTCAGGGGTCGCTGTGCCCTCGTCGATGGCGACATGTTCAGCGCGGTGCCGTCAGGCGGAGATCTCTATTTGTTGGTGCACATCCTGCACAACTGGGATGATGAGGCTGCATCGGCGGTGTTGAAATCGTGTCGCCAAGCCATGTCAGACGCAGGCAAGCTCCTGATCCTTGATCGTGTGATGCCTGAGCATGTCGAGCCCACCGAGACGGCGCGGAGAAACACGCTCATTGACCTGATGATGCTGGTGCGCACGCCTGGCGGGCGGGAGCGCACTGCCGATGAGTTTGCCGGCCTTCTTGCCAGCGCCGGTCTCCAACTTCAACGGATCACACCTTTGGATATCTCCGAAGCACTTATAGAGGCGACGCCGCTATAGCCGGCACGGGCTTCGTCTCCCGGCCATATTGTCGTTATTGGCACCGGGCGGACCTGGAGGTTCACCAAATGACCGCTTCGCGCCAAAAGCGGACCTCCCCGCTAGGTCAGCTTTTGACCCTGGTTGTGTAAAAACTCAAAAATCGAAACGCAACGAAGAATGATATTCTTCAGTTCGATCCCCAAGTTGAATCCGCTTGCGCGTTGAGCGACTAAAACGGTCTTGGACGAATAACTTCTTCCATCGCGATTGAGCGTCTTCGCGTTTTCACACAGCCAAGACCCACAGCAGACATTGCTTCCGCGACGCACGGGAATACTACCGTTCCGGTTTCGACTTCCACTCAACCGCCAGCTTCTGCGCTTCGGCGATCTGTGCCGGGGTCATCTGCTGCGCGACGCGATTTCGATTGCTGATCGCATCTTGGTCACTTCGCGCAGCCGCCAAACTGAGCCACATGTATGCTTGAATATTGTCTTGCGGCACGCCTAGTCCCGTAGCGTAACAGAGGCCAAGATATACCTGCGCTCCAATATGACCTTGGTCTGCAGCGCGGCGAAACCACTTCGCAGCCTCGATCCGGTTCTCGGACACGGCCACGCCCGCGAAATGCAGGACCCCGACGTTGAACTGCGCACCATCGTTACCGCGCTCGGCGGCAAGGTGATACCACTTCAATGCTTCAGCTTTGTTCTGAGGCACCCCATTGCCGTTGTCGTACAAGGTCCCCAGGTTGTACTGGGCGAAGGTATGGCCTTGATCGGCTGCGAGGCGCCACCACTTTGCAGCCCTAGCGTAATTTTTCGGCACACCTTGGCCGCCGTCGTACATGAACCCGAGTGCGTACTGCGCCTCGGCATTGCCTTGGTCGGCCAGCGGACGCCAGAGCCGTAGCGCGGTTGCGTAGTCGCGTCTGCTATGCGCCGCCTGCGCATCCTCAAACGGCCCCGCAACAGCGCCTCCCGCCATCGACAGCGGCGAAGCGAGCGCGAGAAGGACCAGGAGGATTCGGACGATCGGCATGGGAAACCTCAATTGGCGTCGCGCGATCGGCGCGGCACGCGCCGCCGTCGCGACGATGGCGGCTTGTTTGTCGCGGGCCGCCCGCGAAAGGTTCACCGCCGACGGCCTCTTGCGGACACAAACGAACGACCATTGCGCATTAGCCCGGATCCGTGCCTTTGCAAGCATGTCGCCTATTGGCACTTAACGGACATGGGCCGCCTGGCGAATGGCCGCCTTGCGCCACAAGCGGCCGTTGGCGATCACGCTGGACAAGCACCGGGCCTGTTGAATGGCCGGGCGCCTAGAACGCAGGTTGGCGTTTTCGCCCGACCAGCACACTGACGATAAGCACATTGAGAATGTTGGCGCCGATGCCGACGGCGAAGGCGGGCGCATAGGATCCGAAATGGTCGTAGAGCAGGCCGGCGAGCCAGCCGCCGGCGGCCATCCCTCCCCCGCTGAACAGCAGCAGTGTCGGAATTCTCCAGGAGGCTTCCGAGGCCGGAAACAGTTCACGCACCGCCAGGATATAGGCCGGGATGATGCCGGAAAAGCCGAGCCCGAAAGCGGCAGCCACCGTGAACAGGCCGGCTTCATTCTGGGTCAGCAGAAAGGCCGTCATCGCTGCGGCCTGCCAGGCTGATCCGATCAGCACGGTGGCGAGACCGCCGATACGATCGGAGATCACGCCCCAGATCTGCCGGCTCAGGAACGCCGTGCCGAGCAGCACCGACAGCATCAGGGCGCCCATCGACCGGCTGATGCCGAGATCGCTGCAGAAAGCGACCAGGTGGCTCTGCGGCATCGCCATCGGAATGCAGCACAGCACGCGCGGCGCCGCACATCATCGCGAACACGGCGTTGGGCGGCCAGCCGAGGACACGCGCTTTGCCTGAGCCGGCTCCGGACACCACCGCCGGAAGAATCACTTCGGGTGACGCGCGAAAATAAATCGGGGCCAGCGGTGCTACGACAACGATCTCGGCGAGCGCATACCACAGCATCGCCTGGCGCCAGCCGAAATTGGCGATCGCCTGCTCGAATATCGGCGGCCACATCGCGCCTGCGAGATAGGTGCCGCTCGAGATCAGCGCCAGCGCTGAGCCGCGCCGGCGGTCGAACCAGCGGCTGACATAGATGTACAAGGGAGCATTGATGCCGCCGATTCCGATCAGGCCGATGAACAGTCCGTGGCCGATCCACAGCGGCCAGGGCGGTCCGAGGGTCGAAATGGCGAGGCCAAGGCCGATCATCAACGAACCGAAGATGACGGTCCAGCGCGTGCCGACCCGCTCGGCAACCCGTGACATGATAATGCCGCCGATGCCGGAGCCGAGCCACGCCAGCGAGCTGGCGAGTGCTGGAACGGAACGCAACCCGCCCGCTTCGCTGGCGATGTCCTTGAGCGCGATCGCGGTGATCCAAGCCGCGCCGAACGACATCCCAAGGACGAAGAGCGCCACCGAGGCGACCGCCCAGGAGGCATTGGTCTCAACGGAATCTGAGGGGGATCGCAACATCAGGAGGGAAACTCGGTTGGCCGATCCCTTTTACAGGCCGCCCAGGAATTCACCACCCATGCCGAGTACAACTACGTCGGCTTCCGCCACTCGTCCGGATTTCAGTTAAAACTTCGAATGAACACCCCGATCTATGTCCCGATTTGCGCGAGAAGCGGTCGTTGGCGCAGAGACGCGCCCGGTGCCGTTGGTGGGCCGCCCTTTCCGGGTCCAGCAGATTGACCCCCACGGGGACAGTGCCCATATGGGACACAAGAACCGGATGAAGCCTGCCGTTTCGGACAAGCTTGGACGCGGCCGAGTATCTCGGGCGGCGTCATTCACACAAATGGTTTCGTTCGGGAGTTCCCATGACGACACTGTCTATCCTCGATCTCGTCCGCGTCACCGAAGATACCGATGCACGCGGCGCGCTCGACAACGCCCGTGATGTTGCGGTCCATGCCGAGGCTTGGGGCTATCGTCGTATTTGGGTGGCGGAGCATCACAACATGCCGGGCATCGCGAGCGCCGCGACGTCGGTTGTGATTGGTCATATCGCAGCGGGAACAAAAACCATCCGTGTCGGCGCGGGCGGCATCATGCTCCCCAACCATGCGCCCTACGTCATCGCCGAGCAGTTTGGGACGCTGGCGCGACTGTTTCCCGGCCGCATTGACCTTGGGCTTGGCCGCGCGCCCGGGACCGACCAGCTCACATTGCGCGCCTTGCGCCGCACGCCTGAAGCAGCCGAAAACTTCCCGCAGGACGTCCTTGAGGTGCAGGCCTTCCTGGCTCCAGCCGGTCCAAATCAGCGTATCCGGGCCGTGCCGGCGGCAGGAACGGAAGTGCCGTTGTGGATTCTGGGATCGAGTAATTTTGGTGCGATGCTGGCGGCTGAACTCGGGCTTCCCTATGCCTTTGCCTCGCATTTCGCGCCCGAACTGCTCATCCCGGCGCTGCAGATCTACCGCAGCCGCTTCAAACCGTCCGAGCAGCTTGACCGCCCCTACGCGATGGTAGGCGTCAACATCATCGCCGCCGGCAGCGATGACGAAGCGCGCAGGCTGGCGACGACGCAGCAGATGTCCTTTACGAATATCTTCCGCGGCGCGCGCGGCCTGAGCCAGCCGCCAATCGACAATATCGAAAGCTATTGGTCGCCTGCGGAAAAAGCGCAGGCGATGAGCATGCTCGCGCGCTCCATCGTTGGCTCGCCCGATACGGTTCGTGCAGGCATCGATGCGCTCGTTGCGGAAACAGGCGCCGATGAGCTCATGATCGTGTCCGATGTCTACGATCACGCAGCTCGGCTGCGCTCCTTCGAACTCATCGCCAGCGCTGCAAGCATCGGCCGCTGACTTTAATTCTCGTCGCTGCGCACCACGTTCAAGTTTCCTGGTGCTCCGCTTCGCCTCATCCCGACAAGGACGCGATTGACCCGCAACGGACAGGCGCAGAAACTTCTGCGTTCAGCACACTAGTTGATCGTGCCCTTCCGGATCAGGAAGCAGCCGAAACTTCTGATATCGCCGACCTGCACGACGCCGAAGCTGCGCTTGGCGCTGTCATAGAATGCAAATCGCTCGATCGCTCCGAACGCAATGGGCTGCTCCGTGCCGCGGTTGATCTCCCGCAGCACCGCGCCATGAACCTCCGGTGTTTTGTCGGGCTCGCGCGCATTGATCATGACGCGGATCGGATCCGGCTCCGACGCATCGAGCGGAAGGACCCTCAGAATCGCGCCGATCACCTGCGGCAGGTGCAGGCCGGGCAGCCGGATCAGGCGACCCGTGACTGACGCGCGGGCGATGCGCTCGGCCGGATGGTTGGCATCGACCACAGCCAGATCGTCGCCGTGCCCCATCGACGCCATCAGCCACAACAGGTCGGGCGTCAGGATCGGATCGATTCCCTTCAGCATGCGATGGCCTTTCCACGATGAGACAAGTACATGCCGACGGCGTTGCCGCCGAACACCCGCGATTGCGCGGACGCGTCGAGTCCGACCATCAATTGCTCGGCAGTCGAGAGCCAGCGGCCATAGTCCGCGGCGAGATTGACCACCGGCCAGTCGCTGCCCCAGATCAGCCGCTCGGCGCCGAAGCAGGTCAGGAGGTGTTCGGCATAGGGCCGCAGGTCGTCGACGGTCCAGTTGGCCGGCGCCTCGGTGACAAGGCCGGAGAGTTTGCAGGCGACATTCGGAAACTGCGCGACGGCGGCAATGTCGCTCCGCCATGCCGCATCGGCGCCGGCCCCAATGGCGGGCTTGGCCGCATGATCAACGATGACGCGCAATTGCGGGTGCCGTTCAAGCACGGGAATGAGCCGTCGCAAATGCCGAGGCGTGAGCAGCGCATCGAACACCAGTTGATGCGCGATCATGGCGTCGAACGCGGGCGCGAGTTGCGCGCGCGTGAGCCAATCATCGTCGGCGATGTCCTGCACCATCGGACGCAGACCGACGAGCAGCGGATCGGCGGCAAGCCTTGCGATCGCGGCATCGGCGTCGGGTGCGGCAAACTCGGTCCAGCCGACCACGCCGGCAACGAACGCGGTCTTGTGCGCAAGATCGAGCAGGAAGGCAGTCTCGGCATGCGTCGGTGCGGCCTGCACCAGGATGCTGGCCGCAATTCCATGCGCGGCGAGATGTGGCGCCAGATCCTCGGGATCGAAGTCGCGATAGATCGCGCCGAGCGCGGGCGTCAGCCACGCGTAGTCGCCGCGGGCCACGTGCCAGAAATGCTGATGCGCGTCGATCCGTGGTGTCATGGCGAAACCGGAACCGGAACGTGGGACTCGAGCAATCCTTCCGCCTTGAGATCGGACCACAGGCCGGACGGAATTTTGCTCGACAGCGCGGCGATATTCCGGCGCACTTCCTGGGCCGACGTTGCCCCCAGCACGATGCTCGAGACAGCGGGATGGGCGAGCGGAAACTGCAGCGCCGCATCGGCAAGCCTGGTGCCGTGTGCATGACACACGGCTTCGATCCGTTCGACACGGGCCATGATCGCCGGCGGCGCCACGGCATAATTGTAATGCGCGCCGGGCCGCGCGCCGGTGGCAAGAATACCGGAATTGAACACGCCTCCGAGCAGCACGCCCAGCCCCTTGCGCTCGGCTGTGGGCAGGAAGCTTTGCAGCGCCGGCTGCTCCAGCAACGAATAGCGTCCCGCCAGCAGCATGACGTCGAAATCGCCGGCCGCAGCGAAGCGCTCGCACATCTCGGCTTCGTTGACGCCGACGCCGATGGCCGAAATCGCCTTCGCGCTGCGTAGCCGGTCGAGAGCGCGATAGGCGCCGTCCATCGCCTCCCCGAAACGCCGATCGATCGCGGCCGCGCCGTGGGTCCAGACATCGACGTCATGAATGAGAAGAATGTCGATGCGGTCGAGGCCGAGCCGCAGCAGCGACTGCTCGAACGAACGCATGGTGCCGTCATAGGAGTAATCGATCACCGCGGCGTGCGGCAGGCCGCCGACATATCCCGAACGGTCGCCCGCCCCGTTCGACGGATCCATCCAGCGGCCCACTTTGGTGGACAGCACGAAGCCGTCGCGCGGATGACCGCGCAGCGCGGTGCCGCAGCGGTGTTCGGCCAGGCCGTGGCCGTAGAGCGGGGCGGTATCGAACAGGGTGATGCCGGCGTCGATCGCCGCTGCCACCGCGCCGATGGCCGCGCTCTCATCGAGACGCGCATAGAGGTCGCCGATCGGCGCCGCGCCGAAGCCGATCGCGCTGACGTTCAGTCCAGTGCGGCCGAGCGGCCGCATCGGCAGGCCGCTATTGTCAGAGGTGGCCGGTGTTGCTGTCAAAGCGCCATCGCCTTTGGTCGTGTCTTCAGACATCGGCGGCCTCGGCATTGGTCGTTGACGCGGGCGCGGCGCAGGACTTTCGGACCATCAACCGCGGCTCCAGCACGGTGGTGGTTCCCGAGCCGAGACGGGTGCCGGCAATGCGCTGGGCCAGCAGGTCGAGCGCGGTCTCGCCCATGGCGCGAACCGGTTGCGCGACCATGGTGAGCCGCGGGGCGACGGCCTCCGCCCAGGAAAGATCGTCGATGCCGATAATCGAAATATCATCGGGACAATTGAGGCCGAGTTCGGCGGTGGCGCGCAGCACGCCGATGGTCATCAGATTGTTGGTCGTGAAGATCGCGGTTGGTCTTTGGTCGCTGCGCAACAGCTGAAGCGCGGCTTCATAAGCGGACTGCTCGCGAAAGCCGGCGTCCCTCACCAGCGCGGGGTCGAGCGCAAGGCCGGCCGCCAGCAGCGCTTCCCGGTAGCCCTGCAGGCGATCGGCGGCAGTGCGGACCGTCTTCGGGCCATTGATCAGCGCGATGCGCCGATGGCCGCAGCCGATCGCATAGGACGTCGCCTCATAAGCGGCGCGGTGATTGTTGAGCACCACGGCGTCGTAGCCGAGCCCTTCCATGGCGCGGTCGACCAGCACGACCGGCATTTCGAGCGCGGCGAGCAAGGCCGCGCGGTTCATCGACACGGTGCCCGTCGGCGCAAGGATGAGGCCGTCGATGCGCTGCGAACGCAGCATCCGCAAATGGGCCTCCTCGCGCTCGGTGATCTCGTTCGAATTGCACAGGATGACGGAGAAGCCGCGCGCGGCGGCGGCAAGCTCGATGGCCTCGAACAGCTCGGAAAAAAACGGATTGGTGATGTCAGCGACGATCAGGCCCAACAGCCCGCTGGAACGCTTGCGCAGACTGCGCGCGGCCGCATCGGGCGCATAGCCGAGCTTGTCGACCGCGGCCCGTACCCGCGCCAGGAGTTCGGGGCTGACCCTGGCCGGATTGTTGAGGACGTTGGAGACGGTGGCCACTGACACGCTTGCGAGCCGGGCCACGTCGCGGATGGTCGCCATCGGCGCCTCTTTGAAACGATAAAATTCAGAAAATCACATTTCTTCATCGCGCTCAAGTCTGCAAGCAAAATATGGCCTTGATACCACTCTTGATCTATGGAACATTGAATTGAAACGTTACAAAACAAGATCGACCAGCAGGAGGGAGCGTTGGCTCACAGCAGCGGCGCGGGTGCGATGACGGTGGTCCGGCCATGACCGGCTACGCGCTTCGCCGTGTGCTCTCCACCGTGCCGGTCTTTATCTTCGTGGCGCTGTTCGTGTTTTTCCTGCTGCGCATCACGCCCGGCGATCCCGCCATCATGATTGCCGGCGACCAGGCGAGTTCGGCGCAGATCGAAATCATTCGCGAGCAGCTCGGGCTCAATCGGCCCCTGGTCGATCAGTTGCTCGCATGGGCCGGCCAGTTGCTGCGCGGCGATCTCGGACGTTCGGTGTTTTCCGATATCCCGGTCACCCGTCTGATCGGCCAGCGGCTGGAACCGACGGCGATGCTGGCGCTGGTTGCGATCGTGCTTGCGATCGCGATCGCGCTGCCGCTCGGCACGCTGGCTGCGGTGCGTGCCGGCGGTCTTGCCGATCGCGTCGTGATGGCCTTCGCGGTGCTCGGCTTTTCCTCGCCGGTGTTCGTGATCGCGTTTCTGCTGGTCTACCTGTTCGCGCTTACGCTCGGCTGGTTTCCGACCCAGGGCTACGTGCCGCTGTCGCAAGGCGTCCTTGCCTGCCTGCATAGCCTGGTCCTGCCGGGTGTCGCGCTGGCGCTGCTGTATGCCTCGCTGCTGGCGCGCGTGACGCGCGCGAGCCTGCTCGAAGTGTTGTCGGAAGATTACATTCGCACTGCGAACGCCAAGGGGCTGACGCCGGCGCGCATCACCATCCGCCACGCGCTCAGCAATGCCGCGGTCCCGATCGTCACGGTGATCGGCATCGGGATGGCCGCGCTGCTCGGCGGCGTGGTCGTGACCGAAACCGTGTTCAATATTCCGGGACTTGGACGGCTCGCCACCGACGCCATTCAGCGCCGCGACTATCCGGTGGTACAGGGCCTGATCCTGGTGTTCTCCTCGGTGTATGTCGTGATCAATCTCCTGGTCGATCTCAGCTACGTGCTGTTCGATCCGCGGGTTCGGTACTGATGTCGATGGCAGGCACCATGACCGATACCGCCGCCGCCGTGCGCAATCGCCCCGGCGCCGTTCGCAGGATCGCGTCGTTCCTCGCGAAACATCCGGTGATCCTGATCGGGGGCGCGGTGCTGCTGCTGTTCATCGTCATTGCACTGCTGGCGCCGTTGCTGCTGCCGGATCCGACGCGGCTCAATCCAGTGCAGCGCCTGCGCACGCCGAGCCTGCAGCACCCGTTCGGCACCGATCAATTCGGACGCTCGACGCTGTCGCGGACGCTGAACGGCACGCGGATCTCGCTGACCGTCGGCATTCTCGTGGCGGTCGTGACGACGGCGGTCGGTCTTCTGTTCGGTCTGTTTGCGGGGTTTTTGCGTCGGATCGATAATGTCATCATGCGGCTGATGGACGGCATCATGGCGATCCCCGGCATTCTGCTGGCGATCGCTTTGATGTCGTTGTTCGGCTCCAGCGTCCAGAATGTGGTGGTGGCGATCAGCATCGCCGAAATCCCGCGCATGGCCCGCATCGTGCGCAGCTCGGTGCTGGTGATCCGCGAGCAGCCCTATGTGGAAGCCGCCGTCACCAACGGGACCAGGCTGCCCCGTCTGCTGTGGCGGCACGTGCTGCCCAATATCGCCGCGCCGGTCATCGTGCAGGCGACTTATGTATTCGCCTCCGCCATGATCGTGGAATCGGTGCTGTCGTTCCTCGGCGCCGGCACGCCGCCGACGATTCCGAGCTGGGGCAACATGCTGGCGGAGGGCCGTCAGTATCTGCAGCGCGGGCCGTGGATGATCGCCTTCCCGGGCGCTTGCCTCGCGCTGCTGGTGCTCACCGTCAATGTGCTCGGCGACGCCTTGCGCGACGCGCTCGACCCGCGCCTGTCACGGTCAGGGCGCTAGGAGATGGCGATGCAGCAGCCGGTGCTCTCGGTGGAACAGCTCAACGTCTCGGTCCAGACCGCAAACGGCTGGTGCCCGATCGTCCGCGATCTGTCGATCGAGGTGGCGGCCGGCGAAACGCTATGCCTCGTCGGCGAATCCGGCTGCGGCAAGAGTCTGACGGCGCTTGCGATCATGCGGCTGCTGCCGCGCGGCGCGCGCATCGACGGCGGGCGGATTCGTCTTGGCGGCGTCGACCTTGCCGCGCTGGACGAGCCCGCGCTGCGCAACGTGCGGGGACGGGACCTCGCGATGATCTTCCAGGAGCCGATGACGTCGCTCAATCCGGTCATGACAATCGGTGAGCAGATTACCGAAGGCGTCCAGCGCCATGAAAGCGTGTCGTCCGCCGCGGCACGCGCCCGCGCGCTCGAACTGTTCAACAAGGTGCGGATTCCCGATCCGCAACGCAGGCTTGCCGCCTATCCGCATCAATTGTCCGGCGGTATGCGCCAGCGCGTGATGATCGCAATGGCGCTGGCCTGCCGGCCCAAGCTGTTGCTTGCCGACGAGCCGACGACGGCGCTCGACGTGACCATTCAGGCGCAGATCCTGGAAATGATGGCGGAGCTGCGCGCCGAGATCGGAACCGCGATCGTCTTCATCACCCACGATCTCGGCGTGGTGGCCGAGATCGCCGATCGCGTCGCCGTTCTCTATGCCGGCAAGATCGTCGAGCAGACCGACGTGGTGTCGCTGTTCGACAATGCCTGCCATCCCTATACCCGCGGCCTGATGCGCTCGATCCCGCGGCTGTCCCGGCAGGCGGGCGGCGCGGTGGTCGATCGGCTGACCGAGATCAAGGGCACCGTGCCGGCGCCGACTGCGGTTCCGGCCGGTTGCGCCTTCTCGCCGCGTTGCGCATCGGCAACCGAGCAGTGCGCCGCGGAGCCGTTCGCCGAGCCGCTTGCACCGTCGCATCTGGTGGCCTGCTGGCATCCGGAGACGGCTGCCGTCGCGGCAAATGCCGGGGGCGCGCGATGACCGCTGTGCTCGAGGTCGATCGGCTGACCAAGCACTATACGTTTCGCCGCGGTCTGTTCGGCGGCGAAGGCGCGGTTCGCGCCGTCGATGGCGTCACGTTTTCGCTGGCGCAGGGCGAGACGCTGGCGCTGGTCGGCGAATCCGGCTGCGGCAAGTCCACGGTGGCGCGGCTGGTGCTTCGGCTGACCGATCCGACATCCGGCACCATCCATCTGAGGGGTGAAGACGTCACGCGCATGGCAGGCGAAAAACTGCGCCGGGCCCGCCGCAACGTGCAACTGGTTTTTCAGGATCCGTTCGCCTCGCTCAACCCGCGCATGACCGCGCGCCAGATCGTCGCCGAGCCCATGATCAACTACGGCGCGGTCGATGACGCCGCGTTCGGCCGCCGGATCGAAACGCTGTTCGATTGCGTCGGGCTGGCGCGACATCAATGGGACCGCTTTCCGCACGAATTCTCCGGCGGCCAGCGACAGCGCCTCGGCATCGCGCGCGCACTGGCGCTCAATCCTGCGGTGCTCGTCGCGGACGAGCCGGTCGCGGCGCTCGACGTGTCGATCCAGGCGCAGATCCTCAATCTGCTGGCCGACCTCAAGCGCGACCTCGGGCTGGCTTACCTGTTCATCAGCCACGACCTGAGTGTCGTGGAATTCATCAGCACGACGGTTGCGGTGATGTATCTCGGCACCATCGTCGAAATCGCCTCCCGCGATGCGTTCTTCAAAAATCCGCGGCATCCCTATGCACGGGCCCTGCTGGACTCCGTTCCGGTCACCCATCCGAGCCGGCGCGGCCGGCGTGCATTGCTGCAGGGTGAGATTCCGAGCGCCAGCGCGCTGCCGTCCGGATGCCGGTTTCGAACGCGCTGTCCGATGGCGACGGCGATCTGTGCCGAGCGGCCGCCGCCGCTCGAAGAGAAAGCCAGTGGTCATCGGGTGGCTTGCCACCATGTCGAGCGACACGCATCCGCACCAGCCGATCAATGAAAACAAAGTCGTGTAAGGGGAGAAGCCACAATGAACAGATATCTGGGAGTGATCGTCGCGGCGGCACTGGCCGTCACGGCCGTGCCGGCATGGGCACAAACCGTCCTGAAGGTGCGGCCCTTCGGTGATCTCAAGACCATCGATCCGATGGTGACGTCGGACTACATGGTCCGCAATCACGGCTACATGATCTACGACACGCTGTTTGCTCAGGATGAGAAGGGCACCATCAAGCCGCAGATGGTGCAAAGCTTCACCACCGCGCCGGATGGTCTGACCTGGACGTTCGTGCTGCGCGACGACCTGAAATTTCATGACGGTGCGGCCGTCACCGCCGCCGACGTCGTCGCCTCACTCAAGCGCTGGGGCCAGCTCGATGGCCTCGGCCAGCAACTGACGGCGCACACCGCCTCGCTGGAGGCCGTCGACGCCAAGACCGTCAAGCTCACCCTCAGGGATCGCTGGGGACTGGTGCTTGAAGCGCTCGGCAAGCCGAGCTCCATGGTGCCGTTCATCATGCCCGAGCGGATTGCCAAAACGCCGACGAACGAGGCGGTGAAGGATCCGACCGGATCCGGTCCGTTCATGATGAAGCGTGACGAGTGGTCACCAGGTTCGAAGGTGGTCTACGTCAAGGCGCCGACTTATGTGCCGCGCCAGGACCCGCCGAGCGGTCTCGCCGGCGGCAAGGTGGCGAAAGTCGATCGCGTCGAATGGGTGATCATCCCTGATGCGCAAACCGCGCTCAATGCGCTGCAAGCCGGCGAAATCGACATCTTTGAAGAGATCCCTCCGGACATGATGACGCTGCTGAAAGGCAATGCCAAGGTGGGCATCGCCAGGCTCGCCGCGTTGCAGGGCGTGATGCGGTTCAACCAGGCGATCCCGCCGTTCAACAATGCCAAACTGCGGCAGGCGATCCTCCATCTGGTGGATCAGGAGCAGACGCTGCGCGCCTATGTCGACGACACCTCGCTCTACACCAGTTGCCCCTCGTTCTACATGTGCGATTCGCCCTACTTCACCGACGCCGGCTGGCCGAAGCCGGATGCGGCCAAAGCGAAGCAACTGGTGAAGGAAAGCGGCTATGACGGGTCGCCGATCGTGCTGCTCGATGCCACCGAAACGGCGCTGCATCCGCAGACTCTCGTGGTGGCGCAGGCGATGCGTGATATCGGGCTGAACGTCGACTATCAGGCGATGGACTGGCCGACGCTGTCGACGCGGCGCGCCAACAAGAACCCGATCGCGCAAGGCGGCTGGTCCGCCTTCATGTCAGGGCCCGCAGCACCGGACATGTTCGAGCCGGTCGGCCATTTGGCGTTGCGTTCGAACTGCGAAAAGGCCTGGTTCGGCTGGCCGTGCGACGAGGCCATCGAGAAGCTGCGGGCGGAATTCACGATGATTCCGGATCTTGACGGCCGCAAGGCCAATGCGCGTGCGGTCCAACTGCGGGCCGTCGAGACCGTGCCCTATGTCCCGGTCGGACAGTTTTATCTGGTCCGGGGCTACCGCAAGGATCTCACCGGATTGCTCAGTGCTGGCATCCCGGTCTACTGGAGCGTCGGCCGCGGCAAGTAATCGGCGGCAATCGAAGGTGGCATCGCCGCTCGTCGACGATGCCACCGCGCCCGGCAGGTTGCCGGGCGGCACGCATGTTCAACAGCTTGCGCGCATTGGTTCCCGACATTGATGCGTCAGTCAAATGAAAGCCTGCTCGACCAGCCGTGGAGAACACGGAGTGGTCGGTCATGGGCGCTCGACGGGCTGCGATCAGGTTGTTAAGCCCGCCTCCGCCGAGGAGGCTTTGAGTCGAGACATGACCGTTGCGATCGAGATGGGACACACGACGGCAGGTGCCCCGGCTAACCTGGACCTTGAGGAACTGCTGGCGACCCGCCTGCTGGTGCAGGGCAATTCGGGCTCCGGCAAATCCCATCTGCTGCGCCGGCTGCTGGAACAGAGTGCCCCCTGGGTGCAGCAGACCATCATCGACCCCGAAGGCGACTTCGTGGCGCTCGCCGACCGTTTCGGCCACCTCCTGATCGATGCCGAGGACCATACCGAGCGGGCCCTGCAGGTCGCCGGCGAGCGCGCGCGCATCCATCGCGTCTCCACGGTGCTCAATCTCGAGGGGCTCGACGCCGAGAACCAGATGCGGCGCGCCGCCGCCTTCCTCGGCGGGCTTTTCGACGTCGCCCGCGACCACTGGTACCCGATGCTGGTGGTGGTGGACGAGGCGCAGCTGTTCGCGCCGGCAGTCGCCGGCGAGGTTACGGACGAGGCGCGCAAACTCTCGCTCGGCGCCATGACGAACCTGATGTGCCGCGGCCGCAAACGCGGGCTTGCGGGGATCATCGCCACCCAGCGACTGGCGAAGCTCGCCAAGAACGTCGCGGCCGAGGCCTCCAATTTCCTCATGGGCCGAACCTTTCTGGATATCGACATGGCGCGCGCCGCCGACCTTCTGGGCATGGAACGGCGACAGGCAGAGGCCTTCCGGGATCTGGAGCGCGGGCAATTCATGGCGCTGGGACCGGCCCTCTCCCGCCGTCCGCTGGGGCTGCGCATTGGTCCCACGGATACCACGCCGCGCAACGCGACCCCGCGGCTGATGCCTCTGCCGGAAGCGACTGCGGACGCACGCGCCATCATCCTGGCAGCGCCGCCGCCCGAAAGTAATCGGCCGCAGCGCCGGTCGTCGCCAGACCTCCTCGGCCAGCTCATGGCGGCGAAGTCAGCGGCGCTGGAGATCCGTCCCGAGGTGGCGGAGCAGCCACTCAGCGCCGAGGAACTGGCGGAGCGGCGTGAGCGGGTGGACCGTATTCTGCGCGCCGTCATGGCGGAACCCGACGCAGGCTTCCGTGCCATCGGCGTCCTCTATCAGGAGTTCGTGGTCCGCTGCCGGATAGAGGGCCTCGGTTCGGACGTGCCGGACCTGGCTGACTTCCGCCGCATGCTGACGCGCGCCCGTGCCGGGCTCGGCTCCGATATGGCAGAGGATGACGGGTGGCAGGATGTCTCGGTCCGCGCCTCACTGCTGCCGGAGGATATGCAGGGCGTCTTCATGATGATCGCGCGCGCCGCGAAGGAAGGCTGGCCCTGCCCGGGCGATGCCGCGATTGCCCGCGCCTATGGCTCACACTCGTTGCGCCGTGCACGGCGTCTGCTGAGCTACATCGAGGAGCAGGGCCTCATCGTTTGCCAGCTTGACGGCGCCGGTCGGCGAATCGTGACGCTCGTCGAACTGGCCTGGGCGACGGCGCCGGGCGACCCCAATGCCGAGGAACTGCCGGCGGAGCAAGGCTGCAGCAGTGCGGCTCCATGATGCGACGGTCGGGCGCGCGACGGAGTTCGCTTCAGAATGTCAGGTGCACCTTCATGGATTTCGATCGGTCGCCGGCAAGTTCGAACGCATCGACCACAGAGTCGAACGGCAGCGATGCGGATATCAGCGGCTTCGCGTCGATCAAGCCCTCGCCCATCAGAGCATGATCCGGAAAAGTGGATACCGGTTTCCCTCGCGACAAACGCGGAAAGCGTTTGCGCGGAGATCATGCTCAAACAAAAAGATGACCGACGAGCATGATTCAACGCAGTTGAAACATGCTCTAGACGCAGCGTGAGGTGAAGGGCCGGCTTGCGGAGATCGCGGGCACTTGGCTGACAGCCTGAAATTACTTTTTGTTCACAGAGTCCGTATTTTTACAGTCAGGCAATCGTAAAAAGGCCACGCGGCACTGCGCCACGTGGCCTTTAGAGAGATTGTCCCCCCAGCCCTCCAGGGATTCCGCCTCGGGTGCATAGTGTGCTGACGAGCCAGGCTGTCCAGCCCACTTGCGAATTACCCACAGCTCAGAGGAGCCACAACTTCATCAAACAGCGTCTTTAGCAACCTTCAGCGGCGACGCCTTAACCGACTTGCTGGCCGGCTTGGCCGCGAACTCCATAGGCTCCTTCGTGAACGGGTTTACACCGCTGCGGGCTTCAGTAGCAGGTTTGTTCACGACCGACATCTTGACGAAGCCGGGAATGACGAACTCACCGGACTCATTCAATTCCTTATAGCCTACAGTCGCCATCTGCTCGATGACAGCCTTTACATCTTCCTTCGAGATCTGCGTTCCTTCCGCAATCGCATCAATCAACTGGTTCTTGGTCATCTTGGCCATGATAGATTCCTCTGTGGGCGCTCAGAACAAAGCGCATGATTCACACTGCATGCGCCGCTCCGTCTAAAACGCGGCGAATCCACGCAGATCTCTTTTCGTTCATGCCTATGGTCACGAAGTTACCGGCTTAAAACCTATCGAGGCCCAAAACGCAAGGAGTAGCTCAGCATGGGTGCCGCACCGCTTCTCCCGGGCAACAGCGTCAGCGTACTCATCGCGGGCCTGCTTTCAGCATCGGTAGGATAAATCAGCCATTTTCCCGGTACCAAAATCGAAATCGGCGGACGCACCTGATACTCTTCCGGCAGGTTCTAAAAGGACCTCGGCGGCAAGCTCAGCAGAACCTGCGGTCTCAAACTAACCTATGACACGACGTCCGCGCCGGTCACCAAGTCGCGACCGCCATCCAGAGGCTTCAGGCACTTCGTCACCTCCATGCCTGCTCCGGGCAACACGCATCCGAACCAACAGCAGCGGCTGCGGCACATGCTGTCGGGTCTCCTCAACTGCGGAGCATGCGGTGCAGGGATGTCAACGAACGGCAGGGATAAGTCGGAACGCATTCGCATCCGCTGTTCAGCCACGGAGAGTGGTGTGTATCGCGATGCAAGGAGATTCCATCTCACGAGAGTCGAAAGTGCAGTTCTTGCCGGGAGGCCGAGATGCAGCATCCAGGCGTGATCGCTGAATACGTGCTTACTTATCACGATGAACGGAAACGTCTCTCTGCCAAGGGCGAATGCCAGGCGGGCTCAGCTCGAATGGCGGCTCGGAGATCTCAATCGAGAGATTGACCGGCTCGGCGACGCGACAGCAAGAGGGCACGGTGACCCAGCGGTGCCCGGTCCTCGCTCGCATGTCTTGGACGAAGCGCGAAGCAGGTAGCGAGGGAGTTGAATGACGAACCGGCGGTTGGCGATGCTATCTCGCTTCATCCGGCGGTACTGGCGCGCCATGGGCAACAACTCGTCCAACTTCAGGACGCTTTGTCGACGGGCGTGAATGCCGGGGATTCTGAGGCCGCAGAAGCAATCAGAGAACTCGTCGCGACAGTGACGCTATTCCGAACCGCTCGCATCCAGGCGGGGTCACGGTCGAGATTGTCGGACGCTTGAACGCATTGCAGCGGGGAGCAGGCCTACCCCACAACGTTCAAGGAGTGTGGGGAAAGATGGTAGCGAGAGAGGGACTCGAACCCCCGACCCCAGGATTATGATTCCCGTGCTCTAACCAGCTGAGCTACCTCGCCACGGTTCACCGCCGCGGCACACCCTACCGCATTCGCGAACGCGCGGCATATAAGGAGTGGGTCAAGGGCCTGTCAAGCAAAGCCAGCGGCCCGGCCAAGCATCTGCAAAATAGCGCTATTTCGGCCGGATTGATCGGGTCGCCGCCGGGGCTGCCGGGTGGCGGAATCACCGGCGTCTTGCCGGTGTCCGGCGCAGGCGCGTGCATTTCGGGATCGACGCCGGCCGGCGGACACAATACGCCGTCCGAGCGCGCCAGCTTGTCGCCGAGCGGCTCGGCCCGCTGGCCGGTGGTCGTCCCTTCCGGAGCCGCCGTGCCGGAATGCGGCGCCGGACTGCATCGGCGCGCAATTGACGGTGCGTTCAGGCGATGGCGGCGCGGTGCGGGCCGGGGGCGTCGTCGGGCCAGGCGGGGCCTGTGCGCGCCGCCACATCGGAGGCCGCCATCAACACACATGAGAGAAGGAGTGCGCGTTTTATTGCCATGCGGGGAAAACGGCCCCCGCGCGCGGAGGTTCCCGGCTAATTCGCCTCTTTGCCTGACGCGTCTATTTGACGCGAACCGGCGCCCCGCTTCGCTCGTAAACGCGATGCGGTTCACGACTTCCGGAAACGGATCAGCGAAAAATGTCCCATCGGCGGCATCGGCCGCCGCTCGGTCAGGGTGACGCCGCCATGTTTGGCGGCCCAGTTGGTCAGGCGTTCCCACGGGAATTCCGGCCGCCAGCCGAGCCGCCGCGCCAATGGCGCGAACGCCAGCTCGAAGATGCGGCGCGGGCCGCTTTCGGCGCCGATATGATTGACCAGAATGAGCTCGCCGCCGGGTTTCAGGACGCGGATGAAATCATCCAGCGTGCGTTCCGGATCCGGCACCGCCGTGATGACATATTGCGCCACCACCGCATCGAAATATGAGTCCTTGAACGCAAGGTTCTTGGCGTCCATCACCGCCAGCGTTTCGACATTGGTCAGGCCGAACTCGCGCACGCGCTTGAGCGCCCGCCGCAGCATCGGCTCGGAAATGTCGACGCCGCATAATTTCGTGTTGCGCGAATATTCAGACAGCGACAGCCCGGTGCCGACACCGACGTCGAGAACGCGTCCGCCGATCTTGTCGGCTTCCGCGATGGTCGACCGGCGGCCCTCGTCGAATACCTTGCCGAACACGAGATCGTAGACCGGCGCCCAGCGCTCATAAGCCTTTTCGACCCCCTCGCGGTCGATGTCCCCAGCCATTCCCTCTGCCCCGATTTTTCTCAGATCATGATGCGATTTTATCAAATCGCATCATGATCTCATCTCTTTGTTTGAGCATGATCTTTTCCAGGAAAACCGGTTTCCACTTTTCCGGATCATGCTCTAGCTGCGCATCACCTCGGCGAGCGGCGCGGTCGTTTGCTGCGCCCCTGCCCTCGCCGCCGCAACCGTTGCGGTCGCGCTCTTGATGAATCCGCCGCCGAGCACGCGCGCCTGTCCCGCAGGCGCATCGTAGAACACGCAGGCCTGGCCGGGCGAGACGCCCTCTTCGCCGGCAACGAGTTCGACCTCATAACCGCCATCGACCGCGCGCAACCAGGCCGGCTGCGGCGCCCGCGTCGAACGCACGCGCACGAACATCTCGATGCCGTCGCCGATGACGCGATCCAGCAGCCCGTCGCCGATCCAGTTGACGTCACGAAGGCGGATGCGATCCATCCGCAACGCTTCGCGCGGCCCCACCACGACGCGGCGCTGGCCGCATCGAGCTTGACGACATAGAGCGGCGCGCCGGCGGCGATGCCGAGCCCCTTGCGCTGGCCGACGGTGAAATGAACGATGCCCTGATGCCGGCCGATGGTACGGCCTTCGAGATCGACGATGTCGCCGGGCTCGATCGCGCCCGGCTTCAGACGGCCGATGATGTCGGTGTAGCGCCCGGTCGGCACGAAGCAGATGTCCTGGCTGTCCTGCTTGTCGGCGACTTCGAGGCCGAAGCGCCGCGCCAGTTCGCGCGCCTGCGGCTTGGTCATGTCGCCGAGCGGAAAGCGCAGATAATCGAGCTGCTCGCGCGTGGTCGCGAACAGGAAATAGCTCTGGTCGCGATCGGCATCCGCAGCGCACACCAGCGCGCGCGATCCGTCGGCGAGGCGGCGCGAGGCGACATAATGTCCGGTCGCGAGCGCCTGCGCGCCGAGTTCGCGCGCGGTCGAAAGCAGATCGCGAAACTTGATCGAGCGGTTGCACTCGATGCAGGGCACCGGCGTTTCGCCGAGCGCGTAGCTGTCGGCAAAATTGTCGATCACGGATTCGCGGAAGCGGCTTTCATAGTCGAGCACGTAATGCGGAATGCCGATCCGCTCGGCGACATTGCGGGCGTCGTGGATGTCGCGGCCGGCACAGCAGGCGCCCTTGCGATGGGTGGCCGCGCCATGGTCGTAAAGCTGCAGCGTGATCCCGACCACGTCGTAGCCCTCGGACTTCAGCAAGGCAGCCGTCACCGACGAATCGACGCCGCCGGACATGGCGACCACGATCCGCGTGTCCTGCGGACGGCCTTCGAGATCCAGACTGTTTCGCATGCCAGGGGTCATCGACTTCAATCGCAAGCGCGCTGCGCGGCTCGCGGCCAGGGTTAAAACGCCTTTTATTATAAGGCCTTAGGGCATCATTCGGCCATACCGGGCCGGATCGGACGCCGCTCTTTAATATAGGCCGTATTCCCGCGAGGCAATCAGCCGATCTCCATTTTGGAGCGTGTCCAAGAGCGTGTCCAAGACGGCAAATCTTGCCGCCGGGCAGAAAAGGGGGTTGCGATCATGCTCCGTAATTTACCGGCCTCTCTCGCAAGCCATTGAAATAACGTGATATTTTTTGCCACCGCGGGTGGCCCGGTCCTTGCTGAATAGTAGCCGAGAGCTCAGCGCGAGGATCCCCGTGGTTAGTGTCACGTCAGAAGTATCGGCAAACGCATCTTTTCAGAACGCCGCGGCGAAATCCGCCCGGCCGGATTCCGAGCCGTCTGCCGGAAACGACAGCTTCGCGGCGCTGGTCGGCAGCAATAGGGCCGCCAGCAACAACGACAATCGCACCCAGGACAACGCGCCCGCCCCGCGCCGCTCCGACGATGCGCAAGCCGCGTCCGACAACCGCTCGCGCGGCAATGCTGCCGCATCGGACAGGGCCGCACGCAACGATTCGAACGATCGCGACGCCGCGGCCAAGACCCACAGCGACAAGGCACGCAGCGACACCGCACGCGACGATGGCAAAATCGACACCAAGGCCGATCCCGATACCAAGACCGATACCGACACCAAGGCTGCAACGACCCGCCGCGCCAAATCGAAGGCCGACGCGGCGAAGTCCGATGGCGCGAAGTCCGACGAGACGACGCAGGCATCTTCCGGCGACGCTTCCCAGGCAGCCGAGCAGACCGAGACGGCGCCGGATGGAACGGCCGTGGTGACGGCCAACGCCATTGCCGTTGCCATCCCTGCTGCCGCAGCGCCGGCGACGACAGCTTCCGCGACACAAGCAACCGACAAGGCGACCGCGCCGCTTGCGATCGCCGCGGCAGCGATCGCAGCCTCCGCTTCGCTCGCCGCCGAGACGGCGCCGGCCGCTGACGCCACCGAGGCCGCCGCCACCGTAACCCAGCCATCAATCGCGAACGCCGCGCAGGCCGATGGCGACGCCAAGACCGGCGCGCAGGCCGGCGTCGGCCAGGCCGTCAGCGCCCAGGCCACATCCGCCGACCCATCCATCGCAATCGGCATCGCTCAGGCCGCTTCAGTGGTCGCGGCGACGCCCGCCGCCACCAAAGCCGCCGCGCAACTCAAGAACCCCGATCTCGCCAAGAAGGGCGCCACGACGGCCGTCGAGCAGGCCAGCACCACCGACACCGCCGCGCCCGCAACACCTGCCGCGGACACCATCGTGCCCGCCGTCACGGCGCCGACCGAAGCCGCGGGCAAGCCGAAGCCCGAGAATGGCACCGCCGACGCCGTGAAGGCCGACGCGTCAGGCAATTCCATCACGCCGCCGGCCGCGAACGCCCAAGCCCACGCGCATTTTGCCGCCCCCGATATCGGCCAGACGCCGGGCAATTCCTCCGGCAACGGCCTGCCGGCTGCCGGCGCGATCCAGACGCAGCAACCGGCCGCTTCCGCCACGACGCCAGCTGTCGCGGCCCAGCTTACCGCCACGGCCGACGCAAGCGCGCCGGTACCGATGAGCGGACTTGCGATGGAAATCGCCGCGTCTGCCAAGGGCGGCAAGACCCGCTTCGAAATCCGGCTCGATCCCGCCGAACTCGGCCGCATCGATGTCCGCATCGATATCGACCGCCACGGCCAGATGACGTCGCATCTGACGGTCGAGCGGCCGGAAACGCTGTCGATGCTGCGCCAGGACGCCAACCAGTTGCAGCGCGCACTCGACAACGCCGGACTCTCGACCGGCAATGGCGGCCTGCAGTTCAGCCTGCGCGACCAGTCTTCGCAGGGCCAGAACGACGGCAACCAGTCCAATCCCAACGCGCATCGCCTCGTCGTCAGCGAGGAAGACAGCGTGCCGGCCATCGTCGCCGGCCGCAACTATGGCCGCATGCTCGGTTCGAGCGGCGGCGTCGATATCAGAGTTTAGAGTTTAAAGGGAGATCGCTATGGCAGTTGATGCAACCATGCCGACGACGGTCGTCTCGGCGCCGGGAACCGGAACCGCCTCGAGCAACAAGACCGCTTCGGACAAGACGACGGGAATTGCGGATAATTTCCAGACCTTTCTGACGCTGCTGACCACGCAGCTCCAGCACCAGAATCCGATGGATCCGCTCGACACCAACCAGTTCACCCAGCAGCTCGTGCAGTTTGCCGGCATCGAGCAGCAGCTCAAATCGAACGACCAGTTGAAGGCGCTGGTGGAGATCGAAAAGAGCGCGCAGGCGACGCAGGCGCTGGTCTATGTCGGCAACACGGTCGCCGTCGACGGCAGCAAGGCGCAGTTCGACAAATCGGCGACCTGGAATTTTCATTCCGACAAAGACACCAGCGCGACGATCACGATCACGAATTCGGCCGGCCAGACCGCCTATACCGGGTCGTATACGCTGAAGCAGGGCGATTCCAGTTTCGTCTGGGATGGCAAGGGTAATGATGGCGTCCAATGGCCGGCCGGCACTTACACCTTGACCGCCACCGGCAAGGACAGTTCCGGCAACAACGTGGCGATCTCCACCGAAGTCCAGGGCATCGTCGACTCAGTCGATCTCAGCGCCTCCCCGCCGCTGCTGTCGATCGGCGGCCAGACCTACACCACCGACAAGATCAAGCGCGTGGTCCGTTCGGGCGCCTCCAGCTAGCCTCACCCGACCCACTCGGGTCGCTTGATCCGCCATTTGCCCGGCAATCCCCGATCGCACGCCAAGGCGTTCGGGGAACCGGGCGGACTTATTTTCCATCATTTTCAAGGAGATTCGTATTGAAGCCGTGGGCTTAGGCAAATTTTAAGCCGGGGGGCGTAGGTTGGTACCTGTGAGTTCAGTGGTTGAGAGTTTGTGAGTACGCCATGACAGAACCCCATCGCCCGAGGGTAAAATACGTCATCGGGCCTGACGGCAGTCCGTTAACAATTGCCGACTTGCCCGCGCCTGGTACCAAACGGTGGGTCATCCGCCGCAAAGCCGAGGTCGTTGCAGCGGTCCGCGGTGGCCTGCTCTCCCTCGAGGAAGCCTGCAGCCGTTATACGCTGACGGTCGACGAATTCCTGTCCTGGCAGTTTTCCATCGATCAGCATGGTCTGGCCGGCTTGCGGACCACCCGGATCCAGCAATATCGGCAGTAAACTCTCCCGAACCGAAAGATTTGATGAAAACCGGCTTCGTTTTGCGAAGCCGGTTTTTTTCATGCCGGAACTATTCGCGGCGGCTTTAACGGTTGTTAACCATATGGAAACCATCCCCTAGGCAATAATTGCCCAGTCGGTCCCTCGGGCCGAATCCCTGGGGGCGGTTGGTGCAAAGTCTCGTTGCTTTCCTGAGAGGCCTGGGTGCGGCAAGGCTGATGGCCATGGTTGCGGTGACGACCGCGCTGCTCGGCTTCTTCGCCTTTGTCATCATGCGCGTCACGACGCCGCAGATGACGACGCTGTTCACCGATCTCACCACCGAAGATTCCTCCAGCATCATCAAGGATCTGGAACGCCAGGCGATTCCGTTCGAACTGCGCAACGAAGGCGCCGTCATCATGGTGCCGAAGGACAAGGTCACGCGGCTGCGGATGAAGCTGGCCGAAAGCAACCTGCCCAAGGGCGGCGGCGTCGGCTACGAGATCTTCGACAAGTCCGACGCGCTCGGCACCACGAGCTTCGTCCAGAACATCAACCATTTGCGCGCGCTGGAAGGCGAACTCTCCCGCACCATTCGCGCCATCGACCGCATCCAGGCCGCCCGGGTTCACCTGGTGCTGCCGGAACGGCCGCTGTTTTCGCGGGAAACGCCCGAGCCGTCGGCCTCGATCGTGGTGCGGGTGCGCGGCAGCCTCGAACCGCAGCAGATCCGCGCCATCCGCCATGTCGTCGCCTCCGCCGTCAACGGATTGAAGCCGCAGCGGGTGTCGATCGTCGACGAAGGCGGCCGGCTGCTGGCTGACGGCGCCGGCAAGGAAGCCGATATCGCCGTCGGTGAAGAGCGCCGCACGGCCTTCGAGAAGCGGATGCGCAACGAAGTCGAGGCGATCGTTTCCTCGGTGGTCGGCCAGGGCCGCGCCCGCGTCCAGCTCACCGCCGACTTCGACTACAACAAGGTCACCCAGACCTCGGACAAGTTCGATCCCGAGGGCCGCGTGCTGCGCTCCACCCAGACCCGCGAGGAATCGTCGCTCACCGCCGAGAACAACGGCCAGGTGACGGTCAACAACGAACTGCCCGGCAACCAGGCCAACACCACCACGCCGACGGCCCGCGACCAGAGCAAGAAGAGCGAAGAGACCAACAATTACGAGATTTCCCGCACCACCAAGACCGAGGTCACCGAGGCCGGACGGGTCAACCGGATCTCGGTCGCGGTGCTGGTCGACGGCGCCTATACCAAGAACGAAAAAGGCGAAATGGTCTATCAGGACCGCAGCAAGGAACAGCTCGACCGCATCGCCACCCTGGTCCGCTCGGCGATCGGCTTCGACCAGAAGCGCGGTGACCAGGTCGAGGTCGTCAATCTTCGCTTTGCCGAAGCGCCGTCGGTTCCTCCGGTCGTGGAGCCGGGCGGGCTGCTCGGCATGCTGCAGTTCACCAAGGATGACGTCATGTATGTCATCGAACTCGGCGTCATGATGCTGCTCGGCCTTGTGGTGCTGTTCATGGTGATCCGCCCACTGGTCAAGCGCATTCTGGCTTCCGAAGTCGTTCCCGCGCGGCCCGAACCGGCGCTCGCTTTGGCCGATGGCACGCAAGGTGAACTCGGGCCGGGGCAGGCCCTGATTGCCGGCACCAGCGGCACCGCCCAATTGATCGACGTCGCCCAGGTCCAGGGCCAGGTGCACGCGCAGGCCGTGCACCGGGTCGGCGAACTGGCCGAACGCAATCCGAACGAGACCGCCACCATTGTTCGCCAATGGCTGAGCGAACCCGCCGAGAGCTGACATGGCCGCCGTACCGCAAACTTCAAACGCCAACGACATCGCCACCGTCCTCTCGGCGCTGGCGAGCCGTCAGGCGAGCCGGCCCAAGGGCAAGCCGCTGAGCGGCCCGAAGCGCGCCGCCATCCTGATGCTGGCGCTGGGTGAGCAATATGGCGGCAAGGTGTGGGCGCTGCTCGATGACGACGAGGTGCGCGAACTGTCGATCCACATGTCGACGCTCGGCACCGTCGAGGCCGACATCGTGGAAGACCTGCTGCTCGAATTCGTCTCGCGGATGTCGGCTTCCGGCGCCCTGATGGGCACCTTCGACGCCACCGAACGGCTGTTGCAGCAATACCTGCCCTCTGACCGCGTCACCGGCATCATGGACGAAATTCGCGGCCCCGCCGGCCGCAACATGTGGGAGAAGCTCTCCAACGTGCAGGAAGAGGTGCTCGCCAACTACCTCAAGAACGAATACCCGCAGACCATTGCGGTGGTGCTGTCGAAGCTGAAGCCGGAGCACGCCGCGCGCGTGCTGGCGATCCTGCCCGAGGATCTCGCGCTGGACGTGGTCGGCCGCATGCTGAAGATGGAAGCGGTGCAGAAGGAAGTCATCGAGCGCGTCGAGCAGACGCTGCGCACCGAATTCATGTCCAATTTGTCGCAGACCCGCCGCCGCGACGCCCACGAGGTGATGGCCGAGATCTTCAACAATTTCGACCGCCAGACCGAGACCCGCTTCATCACCTCGCTGGAAGAGGAAAACCGCGAATCCGCCGAGCGCATCAAGGCGCTGATGTTCACCTTCGACGACCTCATCAAGCTCGACTCCGCCTCGGCCCAGACGCTGATGCGCAATGTCGACAAGGACAAGCTCGGCATCGCGCTGAAGAGCGCCAATGAGGAGGTGCGCGCCTTCTTCCTCGGCAACATGTCCTCGCGCGCCGGCAAGATGCTGATGGACGACATGGCCGCGATGGGACCGGTGCGGCTGCGCGACGTCGACGAAGCGCAGGCGCTGCTCGTCAACCTTGCCAAGGACATGGCCGCCAGGGGCGAAATCACGCTGACCAAGAACCGCGCCGACGACGAGCTGGTGTACTGATGGCCGCACCCGCAAAATTCCTGTTCGACACGGACTTCGCGGCGCCGGACAAGGCGCGCGAGCGTGCGCCAACGGCCACCGAGATCGCGCAGAAGATCGCGGAGGCCGAGGCACGCGCCTACCGCGCCGGCTACGAAGCGGCCCAGCACGAGGCCAGGGTGGAGAGTGACCGCCGCTCGGCGCTGGCGCTGGAAGAGATCGGCATCACCATCCGAGGCATCGCCACGCGTTTCTCCGGCATCGAGGCCAGGATGGAAACCGAGGCCGTCGAGGTCGCGGTCGCGGTGGCGCGCAAGCTGTGCAGCGAACTGGTCGCCCGCGAACCGCTCGGCGAAATCACCGCCCTCGTCAGCGATTGTTTCTCGCATCTGGTCGCAACCCCGCATCTCGTCGTCCGCATCAACGACCAGCTCTACGAAGCCGCCCGCGAGAAGATCGAACGGCAGGCAGCCCAGAGCGGCTTCGAGGGCCGGCTGGTGATCCTGGCCGAGCCCGGCATCGCCACCGGCGACTGCCGGATCGAATGGGCCGACGGCGGCATGGTGCTGGAACGCGCGGCCATCGAAGTGAAGATCAGCGAACTCGTCGGACGCTATCTGGCGTCCCGCGATCAGGCCGGAACGTAAAGGCCATGAGGACTGAACCATGAGTGACACCGACGCACAGGTACCGCTACCCGATCTCAACGCCGCGGACGCCCCGCCGATCGACGATCTGGCCTACAACGAGGACGAACAGGCCTCGCGCATCGCGGCCGACCTCGAGGCCGTGTTCGACGTGCCGGTGCAGGTCTCGGCCGTGCTCGGCCGCTCCAAGATGGACGTCGGCGAATTGCTGAAGCTCGGCCCCGGCACCGTGCTCGAACTGGACCGCCGCGTCGGCGAAGCCATCGACATCTACGTCAACAACCGCCTGGTGGCGCGTGGCGAGGTCGTGCTGGTGGAAGACAAGCTCGGCGTGACCATGACGGAAATCATCAAGGCGGAACGCAGCTAACAATTTTGGCGACACGCGCCGTGAACGGCGCGAACAGACGAACAGGAGATAAAAAATGCGGCTTCTCATCGTTGGCACCCTGAAGGGCCAACTCACGACCGCCACCAAGATCGCGATGGAAAACGGGGCATCGGTGACCCACGCCGAGGCGATCGAACAGGCGATGGCCGTGCTGCGCGGCGGCAAGGGCGCCGACCTGCTGCTGGTCGACGTCGCCCTCGACATCCGCGACCTGGTGATGCGGCTGGAGGCCGAGCACATCCACGTGCCGATCGTGGCCTGCGGCATCTCCAGCGACGCCCGCGCCGCGGTCGCCGCGATCCGCGCCGGCGCCAAGGAATACATCCCGCTGCCGCCCGATCCCGAACTGATCGCCGCCGTGCTCGCCGCCGTCGCCAATGACTCGCGCGACCTGATCTATCGCGACGAAGCCATGGGCAAGGTCGTCAAGCTGGCGCAGCAGATCGCGGGCTCGGACGCCTCCGTGATGATCACCGGCGAATCCGGCACCGGCAAGGAAGTGCTGGCGCGCTATGTCCACTCCCGCTCGAACCGCGCCAAGCGGCCGTTCATTTCGATCAATTGCGCGGCGATCCCCGAGCATCTGCTGGAGTCCGAATTGTTCGGCCACGAGAAGGGCGCCTTCACCGGCGCGGTCGCCCGCCGTATCGGCAAGTTCGAGGAGGCCACCGGCGGCACGCTGCTGCTCGATGAAATCTCCGAGATGGACGTTCGCCTGCAATCCAAGCTGCTGCGTGCGATCCAGGAACGCGTGATCGACCGCGTCGGCGGCACCAAGCCGGTGCCGGTCGATATCCGCATCATCGCGACCTCGAACCGCAACCTCGCAGACGCCGTGCGCGAAGGCACTTTCCGTGAGGACCTGCTGTTCCGCCTCAACGTCGTCAATCTGAAGATCCCGCCGCTGCGCGACCGTCCGGCCGACATCCTCGAACTGGCGCAGCATTTCGCCAAGAAGTATGCCGAAGCCAATGGCGTGCCGCTGCGCCCGATCTCGGCCGACGCAAGGCGGGTGCTGACCGGCAACCGCTGGCAGGGCAACGTCCGCGAACTGGAAAACACCATGCACCGTTCGGTGCTGATGGCGCAGGGCGACGAGATCGGCGCCGATGCGATCCTGACGCCCGACGGCGACCGCCTCGACCTCGCCAAAACCCCGCCGGCCGTGGCCCACGCCACCTTTGCCGCCGAACAGGTGACGCGTGCGCTCGTCGGCCGCACGGTCGCCGACGTCGAACGCGACCTGATCCTGGAGACGCTGAAACACTGCCTGGGCAACCGGACCCATGCCGCCAATATCCTCGGCATCTCGATCCGCACGCTGCGCAACAAGCTGAACGAATATGCCGACGGCGGCATCCCGATCACCCCGGCGGGCGCGGGTGAGCATCAGCGGTTCGTCGCGGCGGGTTAAGCAAAGACCCCTCGCCGTCATTGCGAGCGGAGCGAAGCAATCCATAGCGCCACAAGCGGAGAGATGGATTGCTTCGCTACGCTCGCAATGACGTTGAGAGATGCCGGAATAACTCGGCGCGTCCGGCTTGCGGAAAATATGAATGGGATCGCCGGGCTGCAGGTCGCGCCCGGTGAAGACAGCATAGGCGTACAGCGCGAGATAGGCGATCGCGAGCGCGCCGACGCCGTAAAATGCCCAGATTGCGAGACGTTTCATTCGCCGGGTTTAGATCGGACGCGGCAAAAAAGCCAGCCCGGCACGATGGGCGTATCCCCTGAGGACGCTCCGTCAGAACTTCCGCGCGACGTGCCGCACCGGCACGCTGACCTCGGCAAGCTTCGCCGCATCCTCGTCCTGATCGATGGCGACATAGCGCCCCTGCCAATAGGCCAGCGCCGCGGTGCGTGCTGACACCGCAACATCCAGAACGCGGCCGATGACGATCGCATGCGAATGCCGCTCAACGATGTCCTCGACCTCGCAGTCGATCGCCGCCAGCGCGCCGACGAGCAGCGGCACGCCGGAGGCGCGCGTCGTCCATCTGGCGCCGGCAAAGCGATCGGCGCCCTTCAGGCCGCCCTTGCCGGTAAACCGCTCGGCAATATCGATCTGGTCCGATGTCAAAATGTTGACGCCGAAGAAGCCGTAGCGCTTCACGAGCGGCCAGGAGGAAGATTCCCGATTGATGCTGACGATCAAGGCCGGCGGGTCGACCGACAAGCGAGGACACCGAGGTGACCGTCATGCCCGAAATGTCCCTGCCCCTTCCTGCGGTGATGACGCTGACGCCACCCGTCAATTGGCGCATGGCATTGCGAAAATCGCCGGAGGTCACTTCGGTTTCGATCGACACGGAGCGGACAATGGAGTTCATGGGAACCTCACAGGTCGGAAGTATCTTCCGTGCCTTCCAGCAGATTTTTCAGGATCGCGCCTTCCAGCGCCGCCAGTTCGGCCGACCCGCGCTGGCGCGGACGCGGAACATCGACGCTGAAATCCTCGGCGATGCGGCCGTCTTCGATGACAAGCACGCGATCGGCCAAGGCCACGGCCTCGGCGACGTCGTGCGTCACCAGGATCGCGGTAAAGCCCTGATCGTGCCAGACCCGTTCGAGCAGCCGCTGCATCGAAATGCGCGTCAACGCATCCAGCGCGCCGAGCGGCTCGTCGAAAGCCAGCACGCGCGGTTGGCTGACCAGCGCGCGGGCCAGCGCCACGCGCTGCTTCTGTCCGCCTGACAGGACCGCCGGCCACTGCGGAGCGCTTGTCGGCGAGACCGACCTCGACCAGTGCGCTCTCGGCGCGGGCCTGCGCGTCCGCCGATGCCCGTTCCCGACCCAGTCCAACTTCGACGTTCGAAAGCACCCGAGCCCAAGGCAGCAGCCGCGGCTCCTGGAACATGACGCGGACGTCCTCCGGTCGCGCGTCCTCGCCGAGGCTGATCGTGCCGGCGGTGATGGTCTCAAGACCTGCGATCAGCCGCAGCAATGTGCTCTTGCCGCAGCCGCTGCGGCCGACGATCGCAACCGACTGGCCGGCCGGAATATGCAGGTCGATGCCGCGCAGCACCTCATTGTCGCCGAAGGATTTGCGCAATCCCCGGATGGTCAGCGAAAGCCCGCGCGAGGACGCTTCCGAGCCGCGCCGAAGCAGTCGCGCCTGTTCGACGAAGTCGGCGCGGTCGACCGGCTCGGCGCCGGGAGAAAGAAAACGAAGGGCTTCTTGCATTTCTTGTCCTCAATGTTTCTGGAAAGCCGGATGCCAGGACAGCGTCAACCGTTCCAGCGCGCGCGAGGCGCTGTCGGCGAGCTTGCCGAGCAAGGCATAGATCAGGATCGACAGCACCACGACATCGATCAGCATGAACTCGCGCGCCTGCATCGCCATGTAGCCGAGGCCGGACGAAGCGGCGATGGTTTCGGCCACGATCAGGGTCAGCCACATGATGCCGAGCGCGAACCGCACGCCGACGAAGATCGACGGCAGCGCCCCCGGGAAGATCACCCGGCGGAACAGTTCGCCGTCGGTCATGCCATAGATGCGTCCCATCTCGATCAATTGCGGATCGACGGTGCGGATGCCGTGCAGCGTGTTGAGATAGATCGGGAAGAACACGCCGAGCGCGACGAGGAACAGCTTTGCCGATTCATCGATGCCGAACCACAGGATGACGAGCGGGATCAACGCCAGATGCGGGATGTTGCGCACCATCTGCAATGTCGTGTCGGTCAGCTTGCTGGAAGCTTGCGACAGGCCGTTGGCGAGCCCGAAGCTGAATCCGATACTGCCGCCGATCAGAAATCCGATGCTGGCGCGCCAAAAACTGACCCAGATGTTGCGGGCGAGTTCGCCTGACAGCAGGAGCTTCCATCCCGCCAGCGCGACGTCGCTCGGCGCCGGCAGCACGCGTGCGGACACGAAGCCGGTGACGCAGGCAAGCTGCCATATCAGGATGATCGCGAGCGGCACGATCCACGGGATCAGGCCGTCGATCCGCGGCAGTTTCGGTGCACTGACGCGCGAAAAACTGTCGATGAGACTCATGATTGCGATGCCTGTTTTTGCGGCCGGTATTCATTGCCGATGGTTTCGCCGAACGGCCCGGTGTTGACGACGGATCGGCGTGACGTTGTTGGGCTGCGCCAGCGACAGCAGCGGGAACACCAGCTCGGCGAAGCGATAGGCTTCCTCCAGATGCGGATAGCCCGACATGATGAAGGTATCGATGCCGATATCCTGATATTCCCTGATCCGCGCCGCGACGGTTTCGGGATCGCCGACCAATGCCGTGCCCGCGCCGCCCCGCACCAGGCCAACGCCGGCCCAGAGATTGGGGCTGATCTCGAGCTTGTCGCGACGTCCGCCATGCAGCTGCGCCATGCGCTGCTGGCCGACCGAATCCATCCGCGAGAAGATCTTTTGCGCCGAAGCGACGGTTTCGTCGGTGACGTGCTGGATCAGTTCATCGGCGGCCTTCCAGGCTTCCGCATTGGTCTCGCGCACGATCACATGCAGGCGAATGCCGAACGAGAGCTTTCGTCCCCGCGCGGCAGCGGCGGCCTTCACCCGGTTGACCTTTTCGGCGACCTGCGCCGGCGGTTCGCCCCAGGTCAAATATTTGTCGACGGTATCGACGGCGACGTCGATGCCGGCATCCGACGATCCGCCGAAATAGAGCGGCGGCCGCGGCGACTGCACCGGCGCGAACAGCAGGCGGCCGTCCTCGATGCGGATGTGCTTGCCCTCGACATTGACGGTGTTGCCCGCAAGCAGGTCGCTATAGACGTTGAGGAACTCGCGCGTCACCTCGTAGCGCTCGTCATGGTTCAGGAAGACGCCATCGCCCTTGTTCTCGGTCGGATCACCGCCGGTGACGACATTGATCAGCAAACGTCCGTTTGACACCCGGTCGAGCGTCGCGGTCATGCGCGCGGCGACGCTTGGCGACTGCAGCCCGGGCCGCACCGCCACCAGATAGCGCAGCCGCTCGGTCCATGGCGCGACCGCCGAGGCGACCACCCAGGAATCCTCGCAGCTACGCCCCGTGGGCAGCAGCACGCCGAAATAGCCGAGTTGGTCGGCGGCCTGCGCGATCTGGCGCAGGTAGTTGAAGTTCACCTCGCGTCCGCCCGTGGTGGTGCCGAGATAACGGCCATCGCCATGGGTCGGCAGGAACCAGAGGATATTGGCGTTGGGTTGCGTGCTCACGATCCGGACCTCCGGGCCACGTCAGAAATCTTGATTTGCTTGGGGATTAGTCCGAGCGCGAAGAACGTGTCCGCGACCTGTTGCTGGTCGGCGATCACGCTCTCGGTGATCGGCTTGATGCCATAGGACTGCCGCTTGAGGGCGACTTCGACGACGGGAACGGAAAGGCCGATCGCCGGCGCAAGCTGCTCGGCGACGGCATGGATGTCGCCCTTGGCCCAGTCGTCGACCTCGCTGAGCTGGGCCAGCACGAGATCGACGATCTTCGGATCGCTCTCCACGAACTTCTTCGATGAGAAGTAGAACTGGTAGTTCGAGACGATGCCGGTGCCGTCGGCAAGCGTACGCGCGCCGGTGGCGGCTTCGGCGGCGGCCTGGAACGGATCCCAGATCACCCAGGCATCGACCGCGCCGCGCTCGAACGCCGCACGGGCATCGGCCGGTGCCAGAAACACCGGCTCGATCTCGGAATATTTGACGCCGGCTTTCTCCAGCGCCTTCACCAGGAGATAGTGAACGTTGGAGCCCTTGTTCAGCGCGACCTTCTTGCCTTTCAGCTCAGCGACCGAGGTCAGCTTGCTGTCCTTCGGTACCAGGATGGCCTCGCCCTTCGGCGCCGGCGGCTCATAGGCGACGTACTGGATCGGTGCGCCCGCGGCCTGGGCAAAGATCGGCGGCGCTTCGCCGGTGTTGCCGAAATCGATCGCGCCGACATTGAGCGCTTCGAGCAGCGGCGGGCCGGACGGAAACTCCGTCCACACCACCTTGTAGCCAGCGGCCTTCAGCTTCTCTTCCAGCGTCCCCTTGCTCTTGAGCAGCACCAGCTTGCCGTATTTCTGGAAGCCGATGCGGACCACCTTGTCCTGGCCGTAGGAAACGCCGACGGTCGCGGCGACCATGCTGATCGACAGCACGGCGCTGGCGAGCAAGCGTTGAATCAAACGCGTCATGAGTTACGTCCTCTTGTTTGGAATTCAGCTCTGCGTATGGCGCCAGACGATGTCGCGCACGGCGATCGGCTTCGGGATCAGGCCGAGCTTGTGGAACCGGTCGGCGACCGCCTGCTGCGTCGTAACAATCTCGTCGGTGACCGGGCCGATCAGGAACGACGCACGGTTGGCGGCGACGGTCTGCACCTCGAGCGGCACGCCGGTGACGGCCGCGAGCGCGCTGGCGACCTCGGCGCGATTGGCCTCGGCCCAGCGCGCGGCCTCCGCCAGGCCATCGATCACATCGCGGGTTTCCCGCACATGAGCGTTGGCGAAATCGCGGTTGGCCAGGTAGAACGAATTGGTCTTGGCGACTTCATGGGCATTGATGAGGATCCGCCCGTTCTGGCGCTTCTCGCCGATCGCGAAGTACGGATCCCAGATCGCCCACGCCTCGATGCTGCCATTGGCGAATGCCGGCCCTGCATCGGGCGGCGTCAGATAGACCGGCGTGATGTCGTCATAGGTCAGTCCGGCCTTTTCCAGCGTGGCGATCACCACGTTGTGTGCGCTGGTACCCTTGGTAAATCCGACGCGCTTGCCCTTCAGATCGGCGATCGTTCGAATATTGGAGTTGGCGGGGACGAGAATGCCCTGCCCGTTGGTGATCCGCGATCCCGCGACATAAACGATATTGGCGTTCGCAGCCTGCGCAAAAATCGGCGGCGTATCGCCGACGGCGCCGAGGTCGACGCTGCCGGTGCTCATGGCCTCCAGCAACGGCGGCCCCGACGTGAACTCGATCCACTTGATGCCGATCTGCCTGCCGGCGAACCGCTTCTCCAGCACCGCCTGCTGCCGCGCGATGACAAGCACGCCGGTCTTCTGGTAACCAACGCGGATTTCCTTCACGGATGCTTGAGCGCGCACCTCTGGCGATAACGATGCAGCCGCCGTTGCGCCAAGCGACAGTTTAAGGAACTCACGACGCTTCATCACAATCTCCTGAACGATCGCCTCGTTGTTCGATGCGATGCAGGAATGATGATGATGCTTCGAACAAGTGTCGAGTGCTCTGCAAAAATAGCAATGACGGCACTGTGCGCTTGCCGTGACGCGACAGGTTTATTGCAGGATCTCGATCAGACGCGGCGCATTTTTCTTATGGCCGGGCGCGCTGCACATCTTTCGATCACGTGCATTGCAGACCGCACGGCCTCTTGTCGAGGTCACGATGGAACGATGAATGGAAAACGTCCAAGAATTTTTCATCTGCGATCCCAGCTCGGCATAGCAAGGTTGTATCTCGCAGCTCGCCGACAACGAATTGTGATTTTATTGACTGAAGTCTTGCGCGCCTTAGCCTGATTGAACTCCTTCAATTCCATCAGGCAGAACAAATTTCATGAATCATCGGATCAAGTCCGCGCTCGGCATCGCCACAGCCGCTGCGATCATTTCAGCAAGTTCCGCGAGCGCGCAGACGACCGCGTCCGATACGATCCGCATCGGCTATCAGAAGTCGTCGACATTGACGGCGATCCTCAAGACCAACGGCGAACTCGAGAAGGCGCTGGCGCCGCTCGGCGTTCGCATCTCCTGGCATGAATTCACCAGCGGCCTGCCGCTGCTGGAAGCGATCAATACCGGCAATGTCGATTTCGGCGCCGACGTCGCGGATACCGTTCCGCTGTTCGCGCAGGCGGCCGGCGCCAAGCTCGCCTATATCGCGGAAGAGGCCGCCTCGCCATCCGCGCAGGCGATTCTGGTAGCTGCGGAATCGCCGATCCGGGCGGTCGCCGACCTCAGGGGCAAGAGGGTCGCCGTCACCAAGGGCGCTGGCAGCCATTTCCTGTTGCTTGCCGCGCTCACCAAAGCGGGGCTCAGCTTCAAGGATATTACGCCGGCCTACCTGACGCCCGCCGACGGACGCACGGCTTTCATCGGCGGCAACGTCGACGCATGGGTGGCGTGGGATCCGTTCCTCACCAGCGCGCAGCGCCAATCCAATGCGCGGGTACTGTCCGACGGCAGCAACGGGCTTGCGAGCTACAAGCGCTACTATCTGTCGTCGGCAGCGTTTGCCGACCGGCGCAGCGACGTTTTGAACGCGATCTTCGGCAAGCTCGATGAGACCGGCAAATGGGTGAAGGCGCATCCAAAGGAAGCCGCGACGCTGCTGGGTGGTCTCTGGGGCATCGATGCCGCCACGGTGGAAGAAGCCAACAGCCATCGCTCCTACAAGGTGGGCGTCGTGACGTCGCCCGGTCTCAGCGAACAGCAGCGCATCGCCGACGCGTTTTTCGCGGAGGGTTTGCTTCCGGTGAAGGTCGACGCCGGCGCAGCAAAAATATGGACGCCGAAGCGGGACTGATCTCCTTCTGGTGGCATTCAGCAGACAAACTTCGTCACGGCTTCAAAGCCGATACGTTCGTTGCACGCGCGGCAAAATATTCGGTCAGCCATTTCATTGACTGCACCTCAGTCGTTCGTAGGCTTTGCGCATCGCTGATTGCGCCCACGCAATGCAGCGGATGAAATGAGAAAGATCAAAAACATGAATGCAACCAAACTTGAATCGCGCGTCCGCGCGCGTCTCCGCCGCTTCAGTGCGACATTGTTCAGCGCGGCGATGGGCGTGGCGGTCACCGCATCGGCGCTGGCCGCGGACACCGTGACGCTCCGCGTCGGCGACCAGAAGGGCGGCAATCGTTCCTTGCTCGAAATCTCAGGCTACGCGAAGGATTTGCCCTACAAGATCGAATGGTCGGAATTTCCTGCTGCCGCGCCGATCCTCGAAGCGCTGAACGCAGGCGCGCTGGATGTCGGCTATACCGGCGATCTGTCGTTCCTGACGGTGTATGCGGCCGGCGCCCCGATCAAGGCGATCGGCGGCACCCGCTCCGATGCCAGGACGCAAGCGATCCTCGTCCGCCAGGACTCGCCGATCAAGTCTGTCGCCGACCTCAAGGGCAAGCGCCTGGCCGGAACGCGCGGCGGCTGGGGCCAGTTTCTGATCAATGCGACGCTGGAGAAGGCCGGACACAAGATTGAGGAAGCGACCTTCGCGCCGCTCGGGCCGGTGGACGCAAAGATCGCGCTGGTCGCCGGCTCGATCGATGCATGGGCGGTCTGGGAGCCCTACGTGTCCTATGCCACGCTCAAGGACAATGCGCGGGTTGATTGCCAACGGTGAGGGCCTGACGCCGACCGTCACCTTCATCGTCGCATCCGATAGCGCCATCGCCACCAAGCGCGCGGCCGTGCAGGATCTCGTGCAGCGTCTCAACAAGGCGCGGCTATGGTCGCTGGATCATCTGCCTGAATACGCGAAGAATACCGCCGAACTCACCAGACTTCCCGAAGACGTGCTGTTGAGCGCCTACAAGGCGCAACGCACCAGCCCGATCGCGATCGACGAAAACATCGTCAGGGAAGTTCAGGAAGCATCCGACCGCGCCACCCGCTACGGGATCCTGGCGAAGACGCTCGACGTCAACAAGGCGGTCGATCGCAGCTTTACGGCGGCGGCAAACTCGAACTGAAGCTGACCAGAGCGAGGTGGCGCGATCGCGCCGCCTCGGCTCAACCCGCCGGAACTTCTATCCCGCCGCCACCTTCGGCGCCGGTGAGACGCTCACCGCCAGCTTGCCGTAACGATCCTTGAAGGCCTCGGTGTCGATCTCTTCAAGCTGGATCGCGCCGCTCATCACGCCCTTCTTCCACGCGTCATGCTCGGGATCGTTCTGGAATTCCGGCATCACTTCCTTGCCGAACAGCTCAAGCGACTCGCAGATGTGCTCGTGGGTGTTCTTGCCGGCCTGGTTGAGCAGGATCACCTGGTCGATATGGGAAGAGCGGAAACGCCGCAGCTTCTTGCGGATGGTTTCCGGCGAGCCGATCAGGCCGCCGCGCAGCGCCGCCTCCTGCGCTTCCGGATTGTCGCGCTTCCACTTGTTGTACTCGTCCCACATGTTGACGGTGCCGGGATCCGGACGCTGCCGGTTCTGCGAGGCGCCGTAATAGCGCAGCGCGAACTGGAAGAAGGTGGCGCCGTCGGCGCGGGCGCGGGCCTCTTCATCGGTCTTCGCGCACATGAAGAACGAGACCAGCGCCATGTTCGGGTTGATCTCGTAATCGGCGAGCTTCTTCAGCCGTTTTGTGATGGCGTTGTAATAGGCGTGCACCCAGGCATGCGCCGCGTCCGCGCTGACGAACTGGAAGCCCAGCGCGCCAAAGCCGTTCTCGCCGGCGCGCTCGATGGTCGGCAGTTGCGAGCACGCCATCCACAGCGGCGGATGCGGCTTCTGCACCGGCTTCGGCACCACGTTGCGCAAGGGAATGTCGAAATACTTGCCGTGATGCTCGGTGCCGACTTTCGTGAACATCGGGAAGATCGCCTGCACCGCTTCCTCGAACACCTCGCGCTTGGTTTCCATGTCGCGGCCGAACGGCGTCAGTTCGGTAATCGACGCGCTCTCGCCCATGCCGAATTCGCAGCGGCCGTTTGACAGCAGATCGAGCACCGCGACACGTTCGGCGACGCGCGCGGGATGATTGGTGGTGAGCTGGAAGATGCCGTGTCCGAGCCGGATCTTCTTGGTGCGCTGGCTGGCCGCGGCGAGGAACGATTCCGGCGCGGGCGAGTGCGAATATTCCTCGAGGAAATGATGTTCCACCACCCAGGCGTGGTCATAGCCGAGCCGGTCGGCGGTCTCGAGTTGGGTCAGCGCGTTCTGGTAGAGCCGCAGCTCGTCGCCCTCTTCCCATGGGCGCGGCAGTTGCAGCTCGTAAAAGATGCCGAATTTCATGACGCCTCCCAAAACCGCTTGTTGTTTTCAGTCAGTGTATTCGCCATGCATCCCAAGTCCAGCCTCGGCTGCGAAACAGCAATTCCGTAGCGCGGAAGCAGCCTTGCATGGAACGCGCGAATGGTTAGCTTTACGCTTCCGTTGAGTCGCGGCCTTCCGCCCGCTCTGCTCTCCATCTGGACCCCATGACCACGTTCACGCCGCATCAGGATTCCGCGCTGAAGGCCGTTGCCGACTGGCTGAAGGCCAAGCCCGGCCGGGGCGGCACGCCGCCGGTGTTCCGGCTGTTCGGCTATGCCGGCACCGGCAAGACCACGCTGGCGCGGCACATCGCCGACGGCGTCGATGGCGAGGTGAAGTTTGCCGCCTTCACCGGCAAGGCGGCGCTGGTGATGCGCAACAAGGGTTGCGACAACGCCTCCACCATCCACTCGCTGATCTATCGCGCCAAGGAATCCGGCGTCGAGCAGCCGAGCTTCGAACTGTGGGACGACGCGCCCGCTTCCAAGGCAAAGCTGATCGTGATCGACGAATGCTCGATGGTCGATGCCGAACTCGGCCGCGACCTGATGTCGTTCGACTGTCCCCTGCTGGTGCTCGGCGACCCCGCGCAATTGCCGCCGATCCAGGGCGGCGGCTTCTTCACGGACTGCGAGCCCGACGCGATGCTGACCGAGGTGCATCGCCAGGCGCAGGACGACCCGATCGTGCGGATGTCGATGGATATCCGCGAGGGGCGCGAACTCGAAATCGGCCGCCATGGCGAGAGCGAGGTGGTGCCGCGCAGCGAGCTCGATCCGGACCGCGTGATGGGTGCCGACCAGGTGCTGGTCGGGCGCAACAACACCCGCCGCGCCTACAACATGCGGGTGCGCCAGAAGCAGAACATCGAGGATCCGTTGCCGGTCGCCGGCGACAAGCTGGTCTGCCTGCGCAACAACCGCAAGAAGGGCCTGTTCAATGGCGGGCTGTGGCGGGTGAAGTCGCGCACCCAGCCGCGGACGAAATCGAAAATCCTGACCATGCGGCTCTCGCCCGACGAGGAGTTCGGCCACAAGGTGACCAAGGTCTCGGTGCGCCATGATTGCTTCGAGGGCGGCATCGACGCGATCCCGTGGGAGCAGCGCAAGCCGTATGACGAGTTCGACTTCGGCTACGTGCTCACCGTGCACAAGTCGCAGGGTTCGCAATGGGACGACGTGGTGCTGTTCGACGAGAGCTTTGCGTTCCAGGACAGCCGGGCGAGATGGCTCTACACCGGCATCACGCGCGCGGCGAAGCGGCTGAGCGTGGTGGTGTGATTATCATTCCCCGCCACGAAGTAAAAATCCTCGCGCCCCGGCAACGAGCCGTAGGTGAAGGGCTGCTGCGTGCGATTGGTCGCCTTCCATACATCGTCACGGACGATGTCGAACAGCTTTCGCACTTCGATCTTCGGTTCCTTGATCACGCGCGCGAGCACCGTGGCGAACGGACTGTTGGAGGAATCGCCGTCGAGCGCGGTCTCGCCGTGCTTGGCGGCATAGACCACCATGAAGCCGGCTTCCGGCTCGATGTTGGAGAAGCCGCGGTTGACCAGCTTTAGCGCAATCGTCCGCTGCATGGTCTTTTCAAAGGGATTGTCGCGGCAGGCGTCGAGCATCACCAGGCGCAGTTTCCGCGCGCCGGCGACGGCTGCGATCACCTGCTCGAGGGCGACCGCCTGCGTCTCCGCGTCGCTGTCGGCCTTCAGCCTGGCGTCGACCGGGATCAGATAATTCACGCCGCCGATTTCCATGCCGTGACCGGCATAATAGACGACGGCCCAGTCCGCCTTCTCGGCCTCCATGCCGAATTCGTGCAGGGTGGCGAAGAATTTGTCCCGGGTGAGATCGGGCACCAGCGTCACCGTGGCAAAGCCGAGTTCGCGAAAGGTCGATGCAATCAGCTTGGCGTCGCGCGGCGGGTTGGCCAGCGGCTCGACGCTCCTGTAGGCGCCATTGCCGACGATCAGCGCGACCTTGCGCGGACCCGCCGGTTGTGGCGTCGACGGCGAAGCCTTGCCCGCGGGCGCGGGCGCGGCCGTGCCCAGCAAGGCTTCCAGCCGCTCCTTGGCGATGGCGCGCGCAAGCGTGGTGTCGATGTCCTCGCGCCGCACCGCCACCGCGCTGGCCGCCTGGCGATAGTCGGCGCGTGCGGCGGCGAGGTTGCGGCGTTTCTCGAAAAGCTGCCCGCGGCCGACATAGGCGCGAACGTAGTTCGGATTGATCTTGAGCACCTGGTCGTAATCGCTGAGGGCGGCGTCGAGATTGCCCTTGCCGAGATAGGCATTGCCGCGGCTGGTCAGCCCGTAAACATTGTTCGGTGACTTCGCCAGCGCCGCATTGCAGTCGGCGATCGCATCATCGAACCTGCCCATGCCGGTGTAGGTAATGCACCGGTAGGCCGGAACCTGCGGACCGTCGGGATTGACCTTTTGCGCCTCGGCGAAATCGGCGAGCGAGGCGTCGTATTGCTTCATCAATCCTTGCAGGCGGCCCCGGTTGTAATGGTGCAGGTAGCGGCTCTGATCATTGAAGATATGCTTGACCGCCAGGTTGAACTCATCGAGGGCCCGCTGCAGCTCTCCCCTGCGCATGAAGATCAGGCCGCGGTTGTTGTAGGCACTGCCGTAAGTCGGACGCAACTGCAGGCACAGATCGTAGTCGGCGAGCGCACGCTCGTCGTCGCCCTTGTAGCTGTAGGCAATGCCGCGCGCGTTGATGACGTTGATATTCTGGGGCGCGATCTCGTGGGAGGCGGTGAACGCCGCGATCGCGCCATCGTAATCGCGCTTCTTCACCAGGCTGTCGCCACGAAACCAGAAGGCGGCTGCCCGGGAGGGGCCGGTGATCTTGTCGTCGGCGATCACGCTCTCGCAGGCCGCCAGGCGCGCGACGGGTTCCGCCGTGGCATTCCGGCAGGTGTCGATATCGCCGGCGGCCTGCGCGGGGCCGGCGGCGGCAAGCATGACGAAACCCAGCCATAAGGCTCGCAACATCGGCGGAACGCTCCGGCGCATGGATTTTGGTCGCGGCGCGCGACCGGCGGTTCATTGTGGAAAGACAGGCCCGCACCGGTCAAGCGTGACCGATCGCCCCTCCTTAAGGCCTTGCGCGGACGCAGCTTTATTCACGAACTCGTGTGGCGCGGGCCGTAACAATCCGCGGCCAGCGCCGTATCTAGGGCATCGGAACGCCCTGAGCCAATTGCGAAACGCCGATCCCGCTCTAGACTGCCCCCAACCACTGCCGAAAGAGGAAACCATGTCCCCTCGCCATCTCAGCCGCCTGTCGCTGTGCGCTGCCGCCATCGGCGCGCTGGCCATCGCCGCGGTCGCCATCAGCCCCTCGCGCGCCTCGGAGGAAGCCGTCATCATTCCCGCCCCCGCCGTTGACGTTCAGGCCGCCGACGGCGTCCAGACCGCCGTGATCGCCGGCGGCTGCTTCTGGGGCGTCCAGGGCGTGTACCAGCACACCGCCGGCGTGCTCAACGCCGTGTCCGGCTATTCCGGCGGCAGCAAGGTGACCGCGAACTACACCATGATCGGCACCGGCACGACCGGACACGCCGAGGCGGTCGAGATCAAATACGATCCGAAGAAGATCAGCTACGGCAAGATCCTGCAGATCTTCTTCTCCGTCGTGCACGACCCGACGCAGTTGAACCGCCAGGGCCCGGACACCGGCACGCAATATCGCTCGGCGATCTTCACCGCCAATGACGAGCAGAAGAAGGTGGCGGAGGCCTATATCGCCCAGCTCAACGCCGCCAAGGTCTACAAGAAGCCGATCGTGACCAAGGTCGGCCCGCTGCAGGCGTTCTATGCGGCGGAAGACTATCACCAGGACTACCTGACGCTGCACCCGAACCAGCCCTATATTGCCTTCAACGACATCCCGAAGGTCGAGAACCTGAAGAAGATCTTTACGGAGAACTACATCGAGAAGCCGACGCTGGTGAGCAACGCGAAGGCTACGAACTAATCCCTCGTCATTGCCTGCGACAAACGCGAGGCGTTTGCGCAAGGGAGGCGAAGCGACCAAGCAATCCATCTATCCCCGTGCGGAGATATGGATTGCTTCGCTTCGCTCGCAATGACGATCTAACCGAAGGAGGCTAAATGTCCGACACCAAAACAACCGGCAAGGTCGTCAAGAGCGAGGCCGAGTGGCGCAAGGAATTGTCGCCGATGCAGTACGCCGTGCTGCGCGAGAAGGCGACCGAGCGGCCGTTCTCCGGCGAATATGAGCATGAGCACCGCAAGGGCACCTATACCTGCGCCGGCTGCGGCCAGACGCTGTTCGAATCCGACGCCAAGTTCGACTCCGGCTGCGGCTGGCCGAGTTTCACCGCGCCGGCCATAGACAGCCATGTCGACGAGGAGCGCGATGTCAGCCACGGCATGGTCCGCACCGAGGTGTTGTGCTCGAAATGCAACGGCCATCTCGGCCACGTCTTCCCCGACGGCCCCGGCCCGACCGGCCTGCGCTACTGCATCAATTCGGCGGCCTTGAAGCTGCAGCCGAAATAGTCCCCAATCCATTCGAACTTGTTTCACACCCCGTGCGACCAAGAGCTGGTCGCGCGGGGTTTTTGTTGGGTGGGACGCTTCTCCCGGCTGGTCCGGCGCGCAAATCAAGGAAGAATTTCGAAATGCACATTTCCAAACGTCTGCTGCTCGGTCTCGGCCTTGCCACCCTCATCATGGAGAGCGTTGTGATCCAGCCTGCCTTTGCCGCCGACAAGGTCTCCCTGTTCAAGGTCATCACCGCCAAGGACGAGATCGTGATCGGGATCAGCGAGGGCGATCTTGCCCAGATGGAAGGCCAGAACGCCGGCGGCGTCGCCAAGATGCTGGTCGCCAAGGGCTCGATGAGCGCGTGGCAATACGCGGTGCGCAAATCCGCCGGCGGCGATCTCGAGCAGGCGCCGCTGCACAAGATCGGCCTGATCGCCACGGACTCGCCTCCGCGTCGAGCCCTATGCAACGCCGTTGAAGGTGCTGCCGATCGACGAGACGAAGAAGTGACTTCTTCCCTTCTCCCCTTGTGGGAGAAGGGAAGCGCCCCCTTTTCGGCGGATCGACCAAGGACTCGCGGCTCCGGAATATGCTTTGATCCGGGCCGCGGGAGCGTTTTTGGGGAACGCCCGCGGGCCTTCGGGGAGCGCGCCATGTCGCTTGGAACGATACTCGTCATTATCCTGATCATATTCCTGCTCGGCGGCTTCTCCGGCCGTTTCCGGGGCTATGGCTATGGCTACGGCCATTCCGGCATGGGCCTCGCCGGCGTGATTTTAATCGTACTTCTGATCCTGCTGCTGCTCGGCAAGATTTGATCCATTAAGCCATTGAAAAAACTTGATTAAATGTTGTGTTCCCCGCAGCCATGCGTGGATTCATCATCACCCCCGATCCGCTTCTTCAGGGGTCGCATTTCTGTCAAAGAAGCTTATATTGGACCTGAAATGACGTGCACGGCGCGGCCCCGCCATAGTGGCCCACCGTCATCCAATCCCCATTGCTCATACGCAAGAGCCGAAAAAGATTGAGGTCACCGTCCATGCGTCCCTTCAGCTACGACACTTCCGCCGAACTGTTTCCCGCCGCGATCCGCAAGAAGAAGCGGGCCGGGTTTGCCTATCGGCGCTTTGGCACCGCGGCCGAAGCGGTTCGCTTCGCGATCGAGGAGCTGCCGGCCGAACTCGCTGAACGGCGCCTATCTGCAGGTCGAGGAAGCCCGCTTCGACCAGAGCGGCATCCGCTCGCTCTATGAAAGCGAAGCCTTCCCGCTGCCGCGCCGTCCGCGTGCGCGCCGCCAGCGCCGAGGACAAGGCCGACGCGGCCTAAGCCTCTATATTGTCAAACAGCGCGCTCCCGGAGATCGTCTCCCGGGGGCGTTTTTGTTAGCGCGGCTGCCGGTCGAGCCAGCGCTTGAGCATGCGCACGTTGCGGACGTTGGCGCGGAACATGACGTCGAAGGCGTCGCCCGCGACCGGCACCAGGCCGACCACGCCGTCAACCGCGACATTGGCGAGCATCCGCGCCGTGATGTGCCAGGGCGCCCCGAGCGCGCGCGCCTCTCGCACCACCCACAGCGCAATCGCCGTCGTGATGATGTCGCCGACCACGGGGATCAGGCCGATCAGCCCGTCGATGCCGTAGCGGAAATTGGTGCCGGGCACGATGAAGGCGACATCAAGCAGTTTGGCGATGGCATCGAGCCGCGCCAGCCGCTGCTCGCGCGTCAGATCGCCGAACGGATTGGCGGCGGAATGACCGAAATCGAACCGCAAGACCTTCGAACTGCGTGCGCAGGCTCGCATCGGGGATTTCGCGCCCGTCCTGGTCGATCACAGGGCCGCGCCCCGCCGCACGCCTGCGGAAGGGCTGCTCGGTGCGCGAACGCGGGGGCATAATGATATCGTCGTTTGACATGGTCATCACATGGTAACGCGAATGCGAGGCGCAAGTTGCGTCAAATTATCGCTCGTTCTGATCGCAGATTTAGCGGCGGTCCTTGAGGAATACACCTACCTGCCCCGCGCCGCCGTCGGCGTCAGGCCGAAGCGGCGGCGGAAGCAGCGGTTGAAATAGGACAGGTCGTTGAAGCCGCATGCGAAGGCGATGTCGCTGATGCGCCGCTCGGCCGGCATGCGCCAGCAAGTCCGCCGCCTTGCGCAGCCGCAATTCCAATAGCCGCATGGTGAAGCTGGCGCCGGCTTCATAGAGCAATTCGTTGACATAGCGCTCCGACAGGCCGGCGGCGGCGGCAAGTTTCTGCGCCGAAAAATCCGGCTCCGTGAAGCGCTTTTCCAGGATCATCAGCACGGCCTTCAGCCGCACCGCGCGCACGCCGCCGCGCCGGGCGTGCGCTGCGACATCGCTGCGCGCGCCGAGGCCGAGCGCCGCCAGATCCATCAGATGGCTTGCGATGGCAAAGCCGGCCTCGTCGACGGCGCCCGGATGGCGCAGCAACAGATCGCTGTAATCCATCGCCAGCGACAGCGCCCCGCCCGGCTCCAGCTCGCGGGCGACCAGATCGTCGACGCCGGACACCATCGCCTTCAGCGTCGCCATCGGCAGATGCACGTTGGTGAAGCGCTTTTCGTTCATGCCGTCGGCCGCGAAGAACGGCTCGTCGAGCTTGAGCAGCGCCATCGATCCCGGCCGCATCGTGAATTCGCGGCCGCGATGGGTGACGCGGGATTCGCGGGCGCCGGTGTTGCGCGCCAGGCAATAGCGGTCGTCATTGGTCGCCAGCACCTGGCGCTTGTCGCGCCGCACCGTGGTGAAGGTGCCGTCGCAGCGGCCGAGCATGGTGGTGCCGACATGGATCGAATTCATCGCCGCGCGAAACGGCACGTCCTCGGCCGGATCGAGTTCGCCGGTGTTGGAGAAATGCTCGAACAGCTCGGCGAAGAACATGAATCGCTGCCGCTCGCTCAGGCCCTGCGGCAGCATGTCGGTCGACAGCATTTTCTTGAGGACGGGCATCGGCGGGAAATTCTGGTGGCGACGCGGCAAAGGTACAGTCTGGCCACGGCCGGATGAACGCCGGCTGAAGGCCCCGCGAGCCTAGCAACACGCGGCCGTGAAGAAAACAGCGCCGGACAGTCCAAATCGCCCAATCTTCGGGCGCCTGCCAGTCCAAGACGCGGCCTCCGACCGGGCTTAACCGTGCGGCGGCAGCGGCCGCCGGAGGCTGCCGCATTCCGCAACCGGAATGGCCAGCGTTGGACAACTTCAGAGGAGACCAGGAGATGACGACATCCTTCGCCCGCAAGGCGCTGCTCGGGACCGCGATCGCCGCCAGCATGGGCATCGGCTACGCCATCGGCGCGCAGCCGCACATGACCGCCAGCATCGGCCTGTTGCAATCGGCCCGCGCCGAACTCGGCGCCGCGACGCCGAACAAGGGCGGCCACCGCGAAAAGGCGATGAAGTTGATCGACCAGGCGATCGGCGAGGTCCGCGCCGGCATCGCGTTCGCCGGCGGCTGACGGCCGGCATCTTGCTGAACAGATCGGGAGAGATTTCATGAACAGACTGATCGCTGCCGCTTTCGTTTTCGGCATGATGGTCGGCAGCGCCCATGCGATGCCGCTGGCGCCGCTCGCGCCCGCCACCAACAGCGACGTCATCGAGGTCGCCGGCGGATGCGGCCGTGGCTGGCACCGCGGCCCCTATGGCGGCTGCCGCCGCAACTACGCCAGGCCCGCGCTGCACGCCTGCCCGCGCGGCTGGTACCCCGGCCCCTTCGGCCGCTGCCGCGCCAACGGGACGTGAACTTTCATCACGAGACGATACTGCATCACGGGCGGCGGATCGAAAGGTCCGCCGTTTTCTCTTTCGTCATTGCGAGCGCAGCGAAGCAATCCATGCCTCAACGCGGGGACAGGTGGATTGCTTCGCTGCGCTCGCAACGACAAGGCCCCCGTAGGATGGGTGGAGCGAAGCGATACCCATCAATGCCCGGCGCGGTAGGTGATGGGTTTCGCTTCGCTCTACCCATCCTACGGATCACGGCTACACGTTACGTCGAATGCACCGGCCGCGGCGCGTCGGCATATCTGTGCGTCAGCCAGGACGACAGCATCGCGGGCACCAGGCCGACGATGCCGTAGAGCAGGAATTGCAGCGGGCCGGTATCAGGACCGCGCGAGCCATAGAGCAACGAGGCGGCGGCAAAGCCGATGGCGCCCAGGATCAGCATCCGCACCGCGGGAGAAATCCGCTTGACGTGATAGAGAATGTCGTCGATGGCGCCGACCATCAGCGCCGGCACGATGCCGAACAGATAGCTGTACTGCAGCGTCTTGACGAACGCGCCGAGGAATTTTCCGATCTCCGACCAGCTGGTATCGTTCCAGTAGCCCGAAGCCACCGTGGTCGCGAACAGCATCAAGAACCCGCCGACGAGCGGGCCGATAGCTCCGAAGATCAGATAGCGTTTCATGGCGACCTCTGCGTTGAGTCAAGTTCGAGAACGAGGACTCACCGTCGGACCAAGCGCGCACTTCCGTGACCAGACATGATCCGGTCTCGACAGCGCCTTGGCCGAACGAATTTCAAATCCAGTCAGGGCGGAGTCAAGAGGCCAGCGACCTTCGATGCCAAAGCCGGCGTCAGGCGAGTTGGCTCAGTTTGCCATTGGCAGCCGGCGCAGCCGCTGCCGGCTCGTTCTTCTTTGCCAGAATCCGATCAGACCCGAATCTGATGGTCCATTGCGCTACCGACAGCAACAAGGACTCAAACACCGCCACGCATTGTTCGAGTTCCCGGTCGGTGGATGGCGGGCAATCGGGCCGGTTGCGGACGATCATCGTCGTCGTCGACCAGGTCAGCCGGGCGGCCTTGCAGGCGACGATCAGGCCATACACCCGGTCGGGTTCGAGCAAGGGTTCGATCGCCTCGACCTTGACGTCGGCCTTCAAGGCAAGGGCTGCGACCACGTGGACGTATTCGCCCCTCACCGCAAACCGGTTGACGATTGAATCATTCAGCTTGCCGGTGCGATTGAGCGTAACGAGCTCGCTTTGCGCCTGGGTGTAGTCAATCGCCTTCCGTGCCGCGCCGCTCTGATCCGGCGGCCGCGGCAGAACTTTGGGTTTTCCCGCGCGCGACAGGTCGCGCCGCCGTCAGGAAGCGCGCGCGAACGACGTCGGCAACCTTGCCAATGAGCTCCCGCAGCAAGCTGCCAGGCATGTCCAGGCGAACGCCGAGCTTTTCCGCCAGCCCTTCGTCACTTCTCCGCCCGCCCCACCAGCGTCGCGTAACCGCATTCGGAGAAACGCGCTCCGGCGTTCCGGGCGAGCGCGTTGGAGACGTTGACGTCGCCAAATCTCATCAGCGCGTCCGTCAGCGCTTCATTGAGCGTCTTTCGGTCGCAGATCGCCAGCAGATGCTGCTGGCCGCGGCTTTTGACGATTTCAAGAAGATCTGCGTCCGACAGGCAGTTGGAGTGTCTGCAGAACCGGCGCGGCTACCTGCGGCTGTTCGTGGAACGCAAGCTTGCGGATCGTCTGGCGCGGGGCCCGGTCGATGGTGGACAGGGCCTCGCTGAGCTGGATCACGGTCGTTGCTTCCACCCGCTCGACCAGGTGGGCGAGGACGCCATCGACGGCCGCGATCTGCGAGTCACCGAGGCGACCGACATTGGACAGGAACAGGTCCGTCACCTCGCCGAAGATCCGGGCATCGTGCTCGGGTCCATCCTCTTCGGCGCCGTTCAATTCCTTGCGCAGATCCGTCGATGCGGCAGGCATGGCTATCCCACCTCCGCACCGGTCGTGCCGGCTCGCCGCAGGACCTCATTTCCGCAAGTTCGCGTCATGCCTTCAGGCCCACGGTTCGGAACGCTTCCTTAAGCGGCCGCTCCATCGCGCGGATGGCCGGCGTCGTCGTGGATCCATCGGCAGCGGAATGAACAAGCATGTGAGCGCCATTCGAAAGGCCGGTTTCGGCAGCCCTTTCACTCCCACGAAAGCAATAAGGCGGGTGCGAGCAATAGCCGCTTATCGTACCCGGGCTTCCCTAACGGGTGGTTGTTTCGAACCCGGGAATTATCCGCATTTATACCGAGTTTTGTGGAGCGGAAGGCGAGCCCGGCCGGCTGGGCGCAACCGGGCCGGGCAACGCCTGCTTCCGGAGGCCTCAGGGATCGCAGGGGTCAAGGAAGCCGCGCCATGGCGGCGTGGGTAGCGGCCGCGCAGAACGTCACAGGGCGCAAACGACGCCTTGTTCGCCCATGCCGCAAACACGCCATTGAACGCGCGTTCGCCGGGCGGGCTGTTCGATCGCGGTCGAGGACGGAGACGCAGAGACCCGCATCTGTTCCTTCTTCGAAACCCGTCGACCTCGCAAAAGCGCAGCGTCAAAATAGAGTTGTCCCGCATCTACGCTTCAGTCGACGTGGCACGCACGCAACAGTCCAGGAAGTGTTGAGGCGAGCCATTGCAGCTTCGCAGCATTCGCGCATAATTCGCGGCGGGGCCGCGCAGCACTTTTGATTCGAACATCGGCAGAAATCGAGCAACCACACCGGGTGATTCCCGCGTGATGGATGACGCGTGCGGCAGCGCAAACCGCGTGCAGCGCCCCCAGTGAACCGCGGCCAGCACCGCGCGCAACCTTTGGGGACGCATCGATGACTTTCCATCGTACAAGCAGAATAGCACTTCTCTTCGCCATCGCCTGCGCGGCGACGGCACTTTCCGCACACCAGAGCCCCGCCTTCTCGTCGGAGGCGCAGCAGATGTGCACCGGCGACGCCATGCGGCTATGCGGCCATGAAATCCCCAACGTCCAGCGAATCACCGCCTGCATGGTCAAGCAACGCGCCAATCTCAGTCCGGGCTGCCGTGCCGTGATGGATCGCGATCACGCCGCGCGGAGGCGGGCCGCCGCCACCGAGTGAGCGGCCGCGTCGCTCGAAGACGGACGCAGAACGGCCTCAGGCGGATGATGTGCAATGCCGGGGCTGTTTTCCTGCCGGACTCTTTCGCTGCGCCGCACAGCAATCGATTTGGCGATCGGGTTCCTGGCTCAACGGAGATCAGCTCAGGCTTGAGAGCGCATCTGCGCCGCTCCCGGTAGCTACTCCCCCCACATCGCGAACGCGTCGTTGAACGCGCGTTCGCCGGGGGAGCCCTTTTCGATCGCGATGATGGCGCGGCGCTGGTTGACATAGACCAGGGGCACGTCGAACCAGGAGCGCTCCTTCAGGAGCTGCAAGTTGCGGGCGCGGTCGGAATCGACGTTGGAGAGGCCGACCAGGAAGAAGCCGTCGGTGACCTTCACGGCGAGACCGGCCAGCGGCGTACCGCGCGCCTGCTCGTTGGACTTCATCAAAATGCCCGGCACGTTGCCGACGCCGCCGCCGGAAAAATCCTGCGGCAGGATGAAGGTCAGTTCGGCGGTGTGGCTCGCCGGCAGCGACGTGTCGGTATTGCGGCGGAACGACATCGTCATCTTGAACTTGCGGTCGGGAATCTCGATGTCGGCGCGCACGGCGACGTCCGGCTTCTGGTTGCCGCTCGCCTTGATCGGTTCGGTGCGCCAGATCACCGAGCCGACATATTGCTTGCCCTTGGGATCGGACGGGTCCTCGTCATACAGCACGACGCGCTGCGCCACCGGCGCCACGTTCTCGCCGGGCGACGGCTGGCCGACGCGATCGGGGATCTTCGGCCGCGACTGGGGTGCTGCCGGATCCTTCTGCGCTTCGACCACGGGGGAGGATTTGAACAGGCCGCTTACGGCCGTGACCGCCGACTTGCCCCACAGGATGCCGGCGCCGACCAGAATGAGCACGATGCCGACCGCAATCGCGCTCTTGAACGGAAACACCGCGCCTGTGCGGGCGCGCTGTTTCTTCGGCTCGCGGTCGCGATCCTGCGACAGCCGCGAGCGCTCACGCGACGGCGGCTGCGACTGCGGCGGCTGCGGCGCGTAACGGTCGGCCTCCTCCAGCGATTCGTCATACGAATAGGGCGCGTCGGGATCGGCGCCGCGGTTTTCCATGCTCGGCTCGAGCCGGTCGAATTCCGGCGAGGGCGACGGCACGTTGGCATAGGTCTTTCGCGCGGCGCGGTTGGCCTGCGCCGCGGCGCGGCCGAGATCGTCGGCGTCGGCGGCGATGTCGCGGAAGCCGCGCATGCCGGGCGGCTGCGGCGGTGCACCGTTTTCGGGGCCGCGGCGAGGAGGACCGCCGCCGCGCTCGCGGGGCGGCGGTGGTGGCAGGCCGGCATCCTGCATCGGAATCTGCGGCGGCTGCGGACGCGGCGCGCCGGGCGGCGGCGCATCGGCGCGCAGATTGCGCGGCGGGCGTTGTTCATCCTGGCCAAGCGGCGGACGCGCCTCGCGCGAGGGGGGTTGAGAAGGCGGACGTGGGCGCTGTGCGCCGGGCGGCGCGCCCGGAGGGCCTGCGGATTCCGGCGGCCGGGCATTGGCGCGGCGGAAAGCGTCGCCGCCGCGCGGAGCGCCGCCGCCGGGCCGGCTTGCCTCGCGGGCGCGCTGGGCGGCTTCCGATTCGACCTTGCGTACGGCCTCTTCCAGCGACAGCCGCTCGCGGGTGATTTCGGATTCGGAAAGCGGCGGCTGAACGCTGCGCAACTGCGCGATCAGCGCGGTGCGAGCCCGCTCATAGAGCGCACGGCGGCTCTCGCCTGGAGCATTGGGGTCCAGGCCGGCGATGGCGCGCGCGATCAGCGGGTAATAATCAGCCATTTTCCATCAATACTGCAGCTCTATTTTTGAAGTCTTGGCGGTAACATCTCGTTAAGCCTCGAACGGGTTCTGTACCAGAATAGTATCCTCGCGTTCGGGGCTGGTGGAAAGCAATGCAATCGGACAACCCACCAGTTCCTCGACCCGGCGGACATATTTGATCGCCTGGGCCGGCAGATCCGCCCAGGAACGGGCGTTGGCCGTCGGCTCCTTCCAGCCTTCGATCGTCTCATAAATGGGTACCACCCGGGCCTGGGCACCCTCGCCCGCCGGCAGATGGTCGATTTCCTTGCCGTCCAGCATGTAGCCGGTGCAGACCTCGATGGTGTCGAAGCCGTCGAGAATGTCGAGTTTTGTAAGTGCGAGCCCGGTGATGCCGCAGGTGCGGACGGTCTGGCGCACCAGCACCGCATCGAACCAGCCGCAGCGTCGCTTGCGGCCGGTGTTGACGCCGAACTCCTTGCCGCGGCGGCCGATCTCCTCGCCGATTTCGTTGTTGAGTTCGGTCGGGAACGGCCCCTGGCCGACGCGGGTCGTGTAGGCCTTGCAGATGCCGAGCACATAGCCGACCGCGCCCGGGCCCATGCCGGTGCCGGTCGCCGCCTGCGCCGCCACCGTGTTGGACGAGGTGACGTAGGGATAGGTGCCGTGATCCACATCCAGCAGCGCGCCCTGCGCGCCCTCGAACAGGATGCGCTTGCCCTCGCGGCGCTTGATGTCCAGCAGCCGCCAGACGGTTTCGGCGTAAGGCAGCAGCTTCGGCGCCAGCGCCGTGAGTTCCTTGAGGATGTCGTTGCCGTCGAATTCTTCGAGGTTGAGCCCGCGGCGCAGCGCGTTGTGATGCGCCAGCAGACGGTCGATCTTGTGCGGCAGCGTGTCGAGGTCGGCGAGGTCCATCAGGCGGATGGCGCGGCGGCCGACCTTGTCTTCATAGGCCGGGCCGATGCCGCGGCGCGTGGTGCCGATCGCAGTACCCGCGTTGGAGGATTCCCTGAGCGCATCGAGCTCGCGGTGCAGCGGCAGGATCAGCGTGACGTTCTCGGCGACCCGCAGGTTTTCCGGGCTGATGGCGACGCCCTGGCCCTTCAGTCTTGCCACTTCGTCGAGGAAGGCCTGGGGATCGAACACCACGCCATTGCCGATCACGGCCAGCTTCGAGGGCCGCAATACGCCGGACGGCAGCAGCGCCAGCTTGTAGGTCTCGCCATTGATGACGAGCGTATGGCCGGCATTGTGGCCGCCCTGGAAGCGCACGACGATATCGGCCTGCTCCGACAACCAGTCGACGATCTTGCCCTTCCCCTCGTCGCCCCATTGGGCGCCGACGACGACAACATTGGCCATTTCTAAAGTGTTCCCTGCAAATTTGGTGGTCCCAGCATGACCTTTCCGGAAAACCGGTCTCCACTTTTCCGGGTCATGCGATAGCTTGCCCAGCCAAAATCACGGCCGGGGCCGTTCGCATGCGAGGCAGCCCCACCGGATAAAGGAAGCGGGTGCTCTAGGCAAGCAAGAAGGCCGTTTTAGGGGGGTCTTAGAACCGCTCCAACCCATTGATATCCCCGTAAAATTTGTAACCACCAGGCGAGAGACCCATTAACATCCGGCAATGACGGAAAGGCCATGTCGAAAACCACCCGTGCAACGCAGGCGCTGGAAAAGCTTGGCGTGAAATTCACCCTGCATGCCTATGACTACGACCCGGATGCGGCGAGTATCGGGCTGCAGGCGGCGCATGCGCTCGGCGTTGAGCCTGCGCGCGTGCTCAAGACACTGATGGCCGAGGTCGACGGCAAGCCGGTCTGCGCCGTGGTGCCGTCGGACTGCGAAGTCAGCATGAAAAAGCTCGCGGGCGCGTTCGGGGCCAAGGCGGCGAAGATGATGCGGCCGGCGGATGCCGAACGGCTGACCGGCTACCACGTCGGCGGCATCTCGCCGTTCGGGCAGAAGAAGCGCGTGCCGGTCGCGATCGAGCAAGCCGCGCTCGGCCATGCAAGCGTATTCCTCAATGGCGGCCAGCGCGGCCTGCAGGTCGAACTCGCTCCCCAGGACGCCGTGAAGGCTGCGGGCGCGATTGCGCACACACTCGTGGCGTGAGCGGCCTTCGATTCGGCAAGCCGCTAACTGGTGAGTTTGGGCTGCGTCTGCGCCCATAGCATCGCCTCGATAATGGCCTTGCGCAGTTTCGGGCGCTGATCCTCATCGCATTCGATGAACGCCAGAATGGAATTGGCGCGAACGGCAAACTGGTGACGCGTTTCTGCTTCGGCTTCTTCGGCCGACATCGGCTTGTTCAAAGGAATGACCCATCATCTCTAGAAATTCGACCTCACGGACAGAGCAGCTGCTGCACAGCCGCCGCCTGCAAAACCGTGGTCCCAACGATCGAACGCCTGATACTGAAAAATAACCCGGAAAAACCTCATGCGACCCCAAAAAGCAAACCAAGGTTGGGTAACATGAATCAATCGTCCTTTGATTGCATATTCGCCCGCCCGCTGGCAACCCCAAACAACAGACAAGGAACAGACTAAGGCGGGCTGCATGGTCGCGATGCGTCCTGCACCATTGATGAGCACCGCAAATCCGTGTCTGTGGCAGGGGCCGGGCCACATTCCGGCCCGGCGACGTCGGCCGGGCGGGCCGCGGCGCCATGAACCGGGCCTTATCCTTAAATGACGGCAACCGAACAGACTTCATCCGCCCGATCCGGGAACTGGCTCGCCAACCAGCCTTATCTGCTGCTCAGCATCACCGCGCTGTGCTGGGCCGGCAACGCCATTGTCGGGCGGATGGCCGCCGGCCACATCGCGCCGGTGACGCTTTCGTTCCTGCGCTGGTCGTTCGCGTTCCTGATCATCCTGCCGTTTGCCTGGAAGCATCTGGTCCGCGACTGGGGCGCGATCCGCAGCCGCCTCGGCATCATGATCCTGCTCTCCATCACCGGCATCGGCGCGTTCAATACCCTGCAATACTGGGCGCTCGAGCACACCCAGGCGCTGAACACGCTCCTGTTGCAGTCGGCAGGCCCGCTGGTGGTCGCGGTGTGGTCGCTGGTGCTGCTCGGGGTACGGCTGACGCTGGCGCAGGCCGCGGGCGTCCTGCTGTCGATGGCCGGCGTGGTGATCATCCTGATGCATGGCGACCTCACCAAGCTTTCCAATATCGAATTCAACATCGGCGACCTGATCTTCATCGTGGCGCTGGCGATCTTCGGGATCTATTCGGTGCTGTCGCTAAAACGCCCCGATATCCACGGCCTGTCGTTCGTCGCCTTCACCTTCGGGGCCGGCGCGGCCTGCCTGATCCCGCTGTTCATCTGGGAACTGTTCGCGCGGCCGCTGATGCAGATCGACACCGCGAACCTGCTGACGCTCGCCTATGTCGCGCTGTTTCCCTCGACGATCGCCTATCTCTGCTACAATCGCGGCGTGCAGCTGATCGGCGCCAACCGCGCCGCGCCGTTCTTCCATGTGGTGCCGGTGTTCGGAACCGTCATGTCGATCGTCTTCCTGGGCGAGCACCCGCAAGCGTTCCACTTCATCGGCTTCGCGCTGGTGCTGACCGGGGTATTTGTGGCGTCGCGAAAGGCCTCCGCGTAGCGTTCCCTCTCCCCGCAGGCCGGGCGAGGTTGAGGGACTCGCGGTGACTTGCCGCGGCAAATCCGCTATCTCTTGGCCTGCCTGGTTTGGATTTTTCAATGAGAGCGCGCGCCAGCAATCTGATGATCGGCACCTTGACCCTGGCCTTGATCGCCGGGTCGCTCGGTGCGTTCCTCGGCTATCAGAAGCTCGCCGGCATCAAGCAGAAGGTGGCGTTCCGGGTGATCTTCGAAGGCTCGGCGTCCGGCCTGCGCAAGGGCGGCAGCGTGAACTTCGCCGGCATCCGGGTCGGCGAAGTGGTGTCGCTCCAGCTCGACCATCCGCGCCGCGTCGTAGCCCTCGCCATGATCGACGGCAACACGCCGGTCAGAAGCGACACCCAGGTCGGCCTCGAATTTCAGGGGCTGACAGGCATTGCGGCGATCTCGTTCACGGGCGGATCGGACGAAGCCCCGCCGCCGCCGAAAGGCGCGGACGGCATTCCCGAACTGACCGCCGATGCGGACGGGACGCTCAACACCCAGGAAAAGATCCGCGCGGCGCTGCGCAACGTCGACAGGGTGATCGCCGACAATGAGGTGGCGATCAAGGATACGCTGCTGAATTTCGAGACGTTCACGGCCTCGCTGTCCGGTGACGGCGAGAAGATCTCCAGCGTCATCTCGACCGCTGAATCCGGCATCAACGCCGTCGATGACGCGCTGACCAAGACCAAGGACTTTCTCGGCGGGCTCGCCAGCGACAAATATGGCGGCGAATTGCTGCCGACCGTGATCTCGATGCGCGAGCTGATCGAAAGTTTCGACAAGAAATCCGGGCAATTGATCGCCGAGACGCGAAAAATGCTCGGCGAGGTCAGCGCGTCCGTCAACAAGGCGGGCCAGAAATTTGGCGGGCCGCCTCCCCGGCGCTAACCTGCCTCCTCCGCGAGCGGCATGACAAAGTCATCCCGCTCTATCTATTGTTTGAGCATGACCCTATCGGAAAACCGGTATCCACTTTTCCGGATCATGCTCTTAACCAAGAAAAATGGAACGCCCGACGTGCTCGACAAATCCGCAAGCCTGACCGCGCCGCCGCCCACGACCGTGACCCGCACCGAAAGCTCGGTGCCGCGCTCTTTACAAAAATATCTCTCGCTCGATGATTTCGAGCTAACGGCGCGGCGGCGGATTCCGAAATTTCTCTACGGCTACATTTCCGGCGGCGCCGAGACCGATGCCGCGCTGCGCGACAACCGCAAAGCCTTCGACGAATACGGTTTTGTGCCGCGCGTGCTCAACGACGTCTCCGGCCGCGACCAGACCACCACCCTGTTCGGCAAGACCTACGCCTCGCCGTTCGGCATTCCGCCGATGGGCTCTTCGGCGCTCGCCGCCTATCGCGGCGACGTCGTGCTGACGAAGGCAGCGAAGACCGAGAACGTGCCGATGATTCTCAGCGCCTCGTCGCTGATCACGCTGGAAGATGTGCGCGCCGCCAATCAGGCGGCGTGGTATCAGGCCTATCTCGCCGGCCTGCCGGAGCGGATCGAACCGCTGGTCGACCGCGTGGCGGCGGCCGGCTACGACACCTTCGTCGTCACCGCCGACGTGCCGGTGCCGCCGAACCGCGAGAACAACATCCGCAACGGTTTTCAGGTGCCGCTCGCGATCACGCCGCGCGTGTTCTGGGATACGGTCACGCATCCGCACTGGCTGTTCGGCACCTGGGCGCGCACGCTGATGAATTTCGGCATGCCGCATTTCGAGAACATGGATGCCAAGCGCGGCCCGCCGGTGCTGGCGAAAAACCTGATGCGCAATATCGGCCATCGCGACCAGCTCGCCTGGAAGCATGTCGAACTGATCCGCAAACGCTGGAAGGGCAAGCTCGTCGTCAAGGGGCTGGTCTCGCCGGCGGATGCGCGCATGGCGCGCGAGAGCGGCGTCGACGGCGTGATGCTGTCCAACCATGGCGGCCGCCAGCTCGACTACACGATGTCGGGCCTGCGCACGCTGCCGGAGATCGCGGCCGAAGCCAAGGGCATGACAATCATGGTCGACGGCGGCATCCGCCGCGGCACCGACGTCATCAAGGCGCTCGCGCTCGGCGCGCATTTCGTCTGGGTCGGCCGTCCCTTCCTCTATGCCGCGATCGCCGGCGGCGAAGCCGGCGTGCAGCGCGCGATCACGCTGCTCAAGGCCGAGATCGACCGCGACCTCGCGCTGCTGGGTATTCGCTCTATCAGCGAGATCACGCCGGACCTGGTGCGGAAGTTTTGAGGTAGCCCCGTAGCCCGGATGAAGCGAAGCGCAATCCGGGGACTTTCGCGCAGGTGGTCAGGCGGCCCCGGATTTCGCTTCGCTTCATCCGGGCTACGGGATCTTGAACTTGCTGTAGGCTTCCCTGGTCGCGATGATGACGTGCTCGGCGCAGCCGTTGGTGCGATGGGGATCGCAGCGCTGTTCGTAATCCTGCGACGTCATCATGTCGATGAAGGCGGCCACATCAGGATAATACACCAGCGCCAGATAATCCCATTGATTGCCGTCCTGCTGTCCAAGCGCGACCGCCCTGGCTTCACCGGTCCATAGCAGCGTGCCGCCGCGCGCCTTGATCATCGGCACCGTGAGCGCGCTGTAGCGCAGATAAGCGTCCCAGCCCGATCCACAACCGTCGAGCGAACGCTCGCGAAACCGCATCAGGTTCACCATCACCACCGGCGCCAGCGGATCGAGCTCCTGCAGGCCTTTCACGTTCAGCAAATCCACACCCATCGACGTCCCCCCGCGACAATTCAGGACATTGTAGCATTGCATGCATGGGACTTGTCGCGCGGCGGAAAATCCTGCCCTATCTGCACCCGCGACCATGACCCAGCCCGCACCAGCGCCGCCTGCCCTCGATCCGATCCGATGGCTCAACAACCAGCCTTATTTGCTGCTGACCCTGACCTCGCTGTTCTGGGCGGGCAACATCGTGCTGGCGCGCCATGTCGCCGGCCACGTGCCGCCGTTGACGCTGTCCTGCGTCCGCTGGATCGCCACCTTTCTGATCCTGCTGCCCTTTGCCTGGCCGCATCTGAAGCAGGATTGGCCGGTGCTGCGCGCGCATCTGCCGATGATGCTGTTCCTGTCGTTCGTCGGGTTCGCCTACAACAATGCGATCTCCTACTGGGCCCTGCAATATACCGAGGCGTTGAACGCGCTTTTGATCCAGTCGGCGGGACCGCTGTTTGTCGCGCTGTGGTCGCTGGCGCTGTTCGGCATCCGCCTGACCGGTGCGCAGCTCGCCGGCATCACCATCTCGCTCGTGGGCGTCCTGACCATCATCCTGCGCGGCGATTTTGGCGCGCTCGCCAGCATCAGTTTCAACCGCGGCGACCTGATGTTTGCCAGCTCCCTGGTCTCGTTCGGACTGTATTCGGCGCTGATCCCGCGCCGGCCGGTGACGCACGCGCTGTCGCTGATTTCATTCACCACCTGCTGCGGCGCGCTGATGCTGGTGCCGTTCTCGATCTGGGAATATTCGACCGGCGTCACGCTGAAGTTCGACTTCATCTCGATGGCGACGCTGGGCTATGCCGTGATCTTTCCCTCGACGCTGGCCTATCTGTTCTTCAACCGCGGGCTGGCGCTGATCGGGCCGAACCGCGCCGCGCCGTTCTTTCATCTGGTGCCGGTGTTCGGCTCGGCGATGGCGATCCTGCTGCTCGGCGAGCAATTGCGGCTATTCCATCTGGCGGGCTATGCGCTGGTGCTGGCCGGCGTGGTGATCGCCTCCAGGCGGGCCTCGGCCAAGAAGGCTTGAGCCGGCCTGCGGCGCGGCGTCTTACCGGCTTCCACTTTGATCCCGGGCGGGCTAGCTTGCCGGCCAATCGACATAAAAACAGCTGAGGAAACAACTATATGTTCGCAACTTTGAAGCGGCACCGGCACGTCGCTGTGGCGGCTCCCCTGATGCTGGCGATGATCGCCACGGCTTCCGCACAGGCGCCCTACCCGAACCGCAACATCACGCTGGTGCTGCCGTTCGCCGCCGGCAGCGGCACCGACACCACGACGCGCATCATCTCGAAGGAGCTCGGCACCGCGCTCGGCGTCAGCATGGTGATCGACAACAAGGCGGGCGCCAACGGCTCGATCGCGGCGAGCTATGCCGCGCGCTCCGCGCCTGACGGCTACACGCTGTTCGTGACGACGAACACGTCGCACTCGGCCAATCCGTATCTGCTGAAGAACATGAGCTACGATCCGGTCAAGGATTTCACGCCGATCGCGCGGACCGGCGACCTGCCCTTCATGCTGGTGATCCATCCGGACATTCCGGCAAACTCGGTGGCCGAACTGATCGCGCTGGCCAAGAAGGAGCCGGGCAAATACTCCTACGCCAGCGGCAGCTCCTCGGCGATCGTGTCGGGTGCGACGTTCGCCCGTCTCGCCGGGATCGATCTGCTTCACGTTCCCTACAAGAGCTCGCCGCCGGCGCTGACCGACCTGATCGCCGGCCGCGTCTCGATGATGTTCATCGACGTTCCGACCGGCCTGCCCCACGTCAACGCCAAGGCGCTGAAGTCGCTGGCGGTCACCACCAAGAAGCGCTCGGCATTGCTGCCCGATCTTCCGACCATGGACGATACGGTGAAGGGTTTCGACATCACCTCATGGCAGGGCTATTTCGGCCCGGCCAACATGCCGAAGGATGTCGTCACCAGGCTGAACGCGGAAATCCGCAAGGTGGTCGAACGGCCCGACATCAAGAACCAGCTCGCCGAGCGCGGCATGGAGGCGTTCTCCGGCACGCCGGAGGAGTTCGACGCCTTCGTGAAGGATCAGCTCAAGGTTTGGGAAAAGCTGATCACGGAAGCGGGGATCGAGAAGCAGTAAAAGGAAGCGGGCCCCCGCGCCACCAACAAGGCCATCATCGTCCGCCTTGTGCGCAATTGCGCACTGGAGCGGACGATGAGATACGCTGCACCTGTTGGGGTTGAGGACTAACGGCGCGCTAGCCGGAAGTCGTCTTCCTTGATTTCGTGAACCTGGAATCGGCTGCCTTCTTCTGCGCTCTCCGCTTCTTGGTTGCGGTCTCGAGTGACCTCAGCGGCTGCAGATTCATGCTGAGGGCGTTCTTCAGCAAACTCTCGAGACGGTCCTGATACTCGCGTTCGCTAATTCGATCTTTGTACTTCATCGCCTCATTCCATTCCGTTACGCAACGCACTTCGCGACGATCATCCGCGCCCAGCGAAGGCCGCACGGTGCCCCGTTGGGGTTGGCGAAAACCGGAAGCCGGTGCGGGTCATCGCACGACACACGCGGGTTAGGGGATCGGTGCGCAGGCAATCAGCCGGCGCTGCTTGTCAAAATTAGCGTCCGGTTCAAACCTGCAGCACAAGGTTAGATGCACGATTTGCGACAGCGTCACTGCCCGATCATCACGCCGACGCTGCTGCCTGAAGTGGTGAAATTCGCAAATCTTCTTTGGTCGCATTGTCAATCGGAGTGCAAAATAACCGCAAAAAATAAAATCCCTCATGAAGTCAGTTTATTGGATTGTGATTTGATGTGGAGGAGATTTGTGTTGCCTGATTGCCCTGTGAATAGCCGGGAGAAGGGCGAACATCTTTCGTACTCACGTGCGGCTCATGTAGCTGCAGGTGGTCGTAATCGCTCTCCGCGAACTTCCACGCGTCAACTTGCTGCGAGTTCGGTTGCGCGTGTCTGCTAGCTTTGTAGGGTGGGCAAAGCGCGGCGTGCCGCCCACCATTCTCGCTAAGACTCATTGATGGATGGTGGGCACGCTGTGCTTTGCCCACCCTACTGATTCCGTTTACGCCGCCCGCACCTTGACCAGAAACTCATCCACCGCGCTGCGCAGCATGCCGGACTGGTTGTCGAGTTCGCGGGCGTTCGTCAGCACGTCGGACGCCGCCTTGCCGGTCGCCTCCGCCGCCGTGGTGACACCGCCGATATGGGTAGAGATCTCGTTCGATCCGGCCGCCACCGACTGAATGTTGCGGGCGATCTCGCGGGTAGCGCCGCCCTGCTGCTCGACGGCGGTCGAGATCGAGACCGTGATCTCGCTCATCTGCGAGATGGTTTCGGTAATGCCGCCGATCGAGGCCACCGCCTCGCTGGTGGAAGCCTGCATGGCCGCGACCTGGGAGGAGATTTCCTCGGTCGCCTTCGCGGTCTGGTTGGCGAGCGCCTTCACTTCCGATGCCACCACCGCAAAACCGCGGCCGGAATCGCCGGCGCGCGCCGCCTCGATGGTGGCGTTGAGCGCGAGCAGATTGGTTTGAGCTGCGATCGAGTGGATCAGCTTGACCACTTCGCCGATCTTCTCGGCGCCGGTCGAAAGTGCGCCGACGGTGGCGTTGGTGCGTTCGGCGTCGCTGACCGCCTTGCTGGCGATCTCGCTGGAGCGCGCCACCTGGCGGGAAATCTCGGTCACCGAGCTGGAGAGCTCTTCGGCGGCGGAGGCCACCGTGCCGACATTGTCGGACGAACGCTGCGATGCCGCGCTGACGGTCGCAGCCCGCGCGCTGGCGTCGCTGGCGGTCGTGGTCATGGACTGCGCGGTGGTCTGCATGCCGGCGGCTGCCGTCGACACCGAGCGAACGATGCCGGTCACGCTGCGTTCGAAGTCGCTGGCGATGCTTTCCATCGCCGCCCTCCGCTCGGCCTCCGCGCGCGCCTGCACCTCGGCTTCTTTCTGTTCGAGCCCGCGGATACGCACCGCGTTGTCCTGGAAGATCTGGACGGTCGCGGCCATTGCGCCGATCTCGTCGCCGCGGCCGATGCCGGGAATTTCGCCGTTCAGCCGGCCCTCGGCCAGGTCCTGCATGCGGGCGCCGAGTTGAACCAGCGGTTTGGAAATGCTGCGGCCGATCATCCAGGCGATGCTGCCTGAAATCAGCGCGATGCCGAGAATGGCGAGGCCGAGCACGGCCGCGATCGGTTTCATCTTGGTGTCGAGGTCGTCGAGATAGGCGCCGGTGCCGACGAACATGTTCCAGCCGGGAATCGGAACCGCGTAGGAAAACTTGCGGATCAGCGCTTCCTCTCCGGGTTTGCGGAATTCGTAGCGCAGCATGATTTCGCCATTGGCCGCGACGCCGTCGCGCAGTTCACGCACGAGTTTTCTGCCGCCCGTGTCGATGTCCATGCGGTTCTGGCCGATCTGCGAGGGAACCGGCGCCAGCACGGCGACACCGTCCATCGTGTAGGCGAACACGTAGCCGTTGCCGTTGTCGAAAGTCAGCGTATTGCCACGCTTGCTGAACTCGGCAATCGCCGCCTCCTTGGTCATCTGGCCCGCGGCGACCTGCTTCTGCAGGCCGAGCGCCATGTTGCGCGCCATGTCGACGATCGCTCTGGTCTGCTCGATCCGCGCATTCAGCATCTCACGCTGCATCAAATAGCCCGCGAGCAAGCCGGCGACGCAGAGGCCGAGCAGGGTCACTCCGACCAGAATGCCGAGCTTGGGAGTGATCTTGAGATTGGTGAGCTTCACGGGGATCTCCGGAAATAGGCGCCTGGCACACGATTGGCCGATTGATTTGCCGCACAATATCGTGAGACCCTTTAGCGCTTTGTTACGAAGGCCAGCGGAAAAGCTGCTTCCGATTTGGGCAGCAACCGGCGATTGTAGCCGGCAAGGGTCAGGTCGCGTAAAAGGTGAAGTCGCGTAAAGATGAAAGTGGCGACGCTCGTCGCCTCAAACCAACACCGAAGAATAAAATCGGGAGCAGGAAATGCCGAAATACAGGGTGCTGACGCCGAAGGGCGCGAGCTTCACGGTCGCCGGCGGCGGCTATGACTATGAGAAGGAAGCGCTCGATCCGATCGGGGCCGAAATCATCGAGGCGCCGGCCAACGAGGCGGAATTCATCGCCGCTGCAAAGACTGCGGACGCGATCTACGCCAAGGGCATGCCGATCACGAAAGCGGTCATCGATAGCTTGCAAAACTGCAAGGTGATCACGCTCGGCAGCGTCGGCGTCAACTCGGTCGACGTCAAGGCCGCCACCGCCCGCGGCATTCCCGTCACCAACATCCCCGACACCTTCATCGAGGAGGTCGCCGACCACGCCATGATGCTGCTGCTGGCGGGGTTTCGGCGGCTGGTCGAGCAGGACAAGATGGTGCGCACCGGCCGCTGGTCGGAAGGCCGGCCGGCGCTTTTGAAGATCCCGCGGCTGATGGGCCAGACGCTCGGCTTCATCTCCTTCGGCCGGGTGGCGCGTGCCGTCGCCAAGCGCGCCGCGCCGTTCGGCTTGCGCATGATGGCCTACGATCCCTTCCTCCAGGAAACGCTGATGTACGACCACGGCGTGATCCCCTCGACGCTGAACGAGGTGCTGTCGCAGTCGGATTTCGTCTCGATGCATGCGCCGGCGCGGCCCGAGGTGCATCACATGCTCACCGAGAAGCATTTCCGCCAGATGAAAAAATCCGCCGTCTTCATCAATACCGGCCGCGGCGCCACCGTGGACGAGGAATCGCTGATCAAGGCGCTGCAGGAGGGCTGGATCGCCCACGCCGCCCTCGACGTGCTGGAAAAAGAGCCGCCGTCCCACAACAACCCGATGCTTTCGATGGAAAACGTCACCCTGACCGCGCATGTCGCCTCGGCATCGGCACGTTTTGACGAGGCGCGCAAGCGCCGCGTGGGCTACGAATTGTCACTGGTCCTGCAGGGGATGTGGCCGGTAAGCTGCGTCAATCCGTCGGTGCTGCAAGACACCGCGCTCCGCCGCTGGCAGCCCGTCAGCATGGATCGCGGCCCGAACAGCTAGCGACGGTTTCGAACGACAGGGTTCACCGGCGATCAACGCCGGGAACCAGTACAGGGAGAGAAGCATGAACGACATCACCCGTCGCGATGCGTTGGCTTTGGGCGCCTCGGTGGCGGCGCTGGCCGTGACCGGCGCATCGGCCCAGACCGCGTCGCCGATCAAGGCCGCCGACGTTCCCGCCCCATCGCTACCGATCGAGAAGGGGGCGACCTTGCGGATGCTACGTCCGGTCCGCTTCGTGAAGCCGGACGAAGACGTGTTCCGCGCCAATGCGGCGAAATTCACCGAAAAGACCGGCGTGGAGGTCAAGGTCGATTTCGTCGGCTGGGAAGACATCAACCAGCAGACCGCGGTGACCTCGAACTCCGGCGCCGGGCCCGACATCATCATCGGCTTCTCGGACGCACCCCACATCTATGCCGACAAGCTGATCGAACTGACCGAGGTCGCCGACTATCTCGGCAAGCGCTATGGCGGCTGGATGCTGCTCGCCGAGAAATACGGCAAGCGCCACAAGAGCAATGCCTGGATCGGACTGCCGTTCGGCGCGACCTCGGGCCCGCTGATCTACCGCAAGTCGATTATCAAGGCCGTCGGCTTCGACAAGGTTCCGGAAGACCATGCCGGGCTTCTGGACCTGTGCCAGAAGCTGCAGAAAGCCGGCAAGCCCGCCGGCTTCGCGCTCGGCAACGCCGTCGGCGACGGCAACGGCTTTGCGAACTGGCTGTTGTGGTCACACAACGCCACCCTGCTCGACGAGGCCGGCAACGTTACCATCAACAGCAAGGAAACGGTCGCCGCGCTCAAATATCTCAAGCAGCTGTACCCGACCTTCATCGCCGGCACGCCTTCCTGGAACGACGTCAGCAACAACCGCGCCTACTCGTCGCAGGAAATCTCGCTGACGGCGAACGGCGTTTCGCTGTATTTCTCGCTGAAGAACGACCCGGCAACGGCCCCGATCGCGGAGGACAGCGAACACCAGTTCCTGCCCATGGGGCTGGCAAAAAGCCCGCCGATGGGAGGCCTTTGCCTGAACGCCATGGTGTTCAAGCACAGTCCCTATCCCAATGCGGCGAAAGCGTTCCTGCAGTTCATGATGGAGAAGGAACAGTACGATCCCTGGCTCAACGCCAATAGCGGCTATTGGGCCCATCCGCTCAAGTCTTATGCCGAGAGCGCGGTGTGGACCAGCGACCCCAAGATCAAGATCTTCAGGGACACGATGGCGAACCAATACTACACCGGATACGCCGGACCGATCTCGGCGGCCAGCGGCGCCGTCAACGCCGACTACGTGCTGGTGCAGATGTGCGCCTCCGTCGCGACGGATGCCGCAACGCCGGAAGCGGCCGCCGCCGAAGCGGAACGGCGGGCGAAGCGGTATTTCCGGCGGTAGCAGCAAGCATCATTGCCTGCGACAAACGCGAAGCGTTTGCGCAAGGGAGCGTAGCAACGAAGCAATCCATTCTTTCTTGGTGTAGCGAGATGGATTGCTTCGCTTCGCTCGCAATGACGACGTAGAGCCTCGGGCTAGACCAGGATAACCGATGTCTGTAACGACACTGCCTTCTCGACGCGTAATCCAGCAGCGACAGCCGGGCTGGATCGTCCGGCTGTTCGACTACAAGCCGTTCCTGATCTTCATGTGCCTGACGCCGGCGATCGGCCTGCTCGCGGTATTCCTCACCTATCCGCTCGGCCTCGGCGTCTGGCTCGCCTTCACCGACACCACGATCGGCCGGCGCGGCATCTTCGTCGGCCTGGAGAATTTCCAGTATCTGTGGACCGATCCCTTGTGGTGGGGCGCGGTGTTCTACAGCGTGTTCTATACGGCGATCGCCACGTTCGGGAAATTCGCGCTCGGCTTCTGGCTTGCGCTGCTGCTCAACAACCACTTCCCGCTCAAGAGCCTGTTGCGCGCCATCGTGCTGTTGCCGTGGATCGTGCCGACGGTGCTGTCGGCGCTGGCGTTCTGGTGGATCTACGATCCGCAGTTTTCGATCATTTCCTATCTGCTGGTCGACGTGCTGCACATCCGCACCACCAATATCGACTTCCTCGGCAATCCCTGGGGCGCGCGCTTCTCGCTGATCGTAGCCAACATCTGGCGCGGCATTCCCTTCGTCGCGATCTCGCTGCTGGCGGGCCTGCAGACCATTTCGCCCTCGCTCTATGAGGCGGCGATGCTGGACGGCGCCAGCGCCTGGCAGCGCTTCCGCTACATCACCTTCCCGATGATGCTGCCTATACTCGCGATCGTGATGACGTTCTCGATCATCTTCACCTTCACCGACTTCCAGCTCGTTTACGCCATCACCCGCGGCGGGCCGGTCAACTCCACGCATCTGCTGGCGACGCTCGCCTTCCAGCGCGGCATCGCCGGCGGCGAACTCGGCGAGGGTGCGGCGATCGCGGTATCGATGATCCCGTTCCTCGTGTTCGCGACATTGTTCAGCTACTTCGGCCTCGCGCGCCGCAAATGGCAGCAGGGAGAAGCCAATGACTGACGTAGCCGCCCAACCGGCCAATACCAATGTCGGCAGTGCCACGCCGGATACGATGGCGTGGGATTCCCGCGCGCGGCGGGTGATGATGATCTATCTGCCGCTGTCCTGCTTTGTGCTGATCCTGCTGTTCCCGTTCTACTGGATGGCGATCACCTCGTTCAAGCCGAACGCCGAGCTTCTGAACTACAAGGAGCACAATCCGTTCTGGATCTCCTCGCCGACGCTCGCGCATATCAAGCATCTGCTGTTCAACACCGCCTATCCGACCTGGCTGAAGACCACGATGATCGTGGCGATCGGCTCCACCTTCCTGTCGCTGTTTGCCTCGACGCTTGCCGCCTACGCGATCGAGCGCTTGCGCTTCCGCGGCAGCCCTTACGTGGGGCTCGGCATCTACCTCGCCTATCTGGTGCCGCCTTCGATCCTGTTCATTCCGCTGGCCACCGTGATCGTGCAGTTCGGCCTGTTCAACTCACCGCTGGCGCTGATCCTGGTGTATCCGACCTTCCTGGTGCCGTTCTGCACCTGGCTCCTGATCGGCTATTTCAAGTCGATCCCGTATGAGCTGGAGGAATGCGCGCTGGTGGACGGCGCCACACGGCTGCAGATCCTGCGGCGGATCACGCTGCCGCTCGCGGTGCCTGGCCTGATCTCGGCCGGCATCTTCTCCTTCACGCTGTCGTGGAACGAGTTCATCTACGCGCTCGCCTTCATCCAGAGCAGCGCCAACAAGACGGTGCCGGTCGCGATCCTGACCGAGCTCGTCTCCGGCGACGTCTACCAGTGGGGCGCGCTGATGGCGGGTTCGCTGCTCGGCTCGCTGCCGGTCGCGCTGTTTTATTCGCTGTTCGTGGATTATTACGTGTCGTCGCTGACCGGCGCGGTGAAGGAGTAGGCCTAGCGGGGCTTGAACTCCACGGGGATGTTAAAGGGCATCGACCCATAAGTGATCTCGGGCGGAAATGCCGGGAACGGTGCTGCCTGCCGGACCAACGCCATGGCCAGCGAATCGAACGCCGGAATGCCCGAGGAGCCGCCGAGGCGGCTCGACTGCACCTGACCGTTGCGGTTCAGCGTGAAGCTCAGTCTGGCGGTGCCGCGCTGACCATTGCCACTCGACGGATATTGGTGGAAGCGCATCAGATGCGCGCGGACGCGCTGACTGTAGGCGGCCATCGCCGAGGCCGCGGCGCCCGCGCTCATCGCCGACGCGGCAGGCGCCTGACGTTCGGCGCGCGGCGGCGCGCTGGTGCGCGGCGCCGGCGTTGCCTCCGAAGGCTTCTTGGCGTCCGGCCTTACGATTTTCGGCTTCACCGGCACCGGCTTCTGGTCCGGAACGATCTGCGCCGGCTCGGGCTTTTGCGGCGTGGGCTGCTGCTTCTGCTCTGGCGGCGCAACGACCTCCGGCTTCTCCTGCGGCGGGGTCGGCGCGATCTGCTCCTGTACGGCCTCTGCAGCCGCGGGCTCGGGCGGCGACGCGTCCGCCTGTTGCATCTCAGGTCCCGGCGTCATGTCCATTGGCGCCGCTTCGGGCGACGACGTAATGGGCGCCAGATCGACCATTATGGCGGGCATCGCCACGCCGGGCTCCGGTCGCTGGGTGTACCAGTTCATGGCTAATACGATCAGCGCCGCATGCGCAGCCACGATCGCCATCGCCGAAACTCCCCAGCGCCGGACGGCAGCCTGGTCGGAGACATCATGCAGGGCGAAGGCGTTCATGACCGTTCAACTGCGGCCGTCGAGGCCGACCAGCGCGATCTTGAGATAGCCGGCATTGCGCAACAGGTTCATCACCTCCATCAGGTCGCCATAGCTGACGGCCTTGTCGGCGCGCAGATAGATGCGTTCGTTCTTGTCGCCCTTGGTGGCGGCGTCGATGGTGGCCGTCAGCGTATCGCGGGCGATGACGTCCTCGCCGACCGCAACCGACAGATCCGGCTTCACGGTGACGAATACCGGCTTGTCCGGCCGCGGCGATGGCTCGACGGCACTGGCTGGAAGGTTGACGCCGAGATCGACGGTTGCGAGCGGGGCGGCGACCATGAAGATGATCAGGAGCACCAGCATCACGTCGATGAACGGCGTGACGTTGATCTCATGAGCCTCGACAAGATCGTCGCCGCCGCCACGCGCCCGTCCGCCGATTGCTTGACCCAGCTTCGCGCCCATCGCTCACACTCCTCGCTTACTCGGCAGCGCGCGCGAGGCGAAACGAGCCGCGGTCACCCTCGCGGCTGATCAGGAGCAGCACCATCGCCGAGGCGTCGCCGAGCAGCGCGCGATGGGCCGCGATGGTGCGGGTGAGATGGTTGTAGATCACGACCGCCGGGATCGCCGCGACGAGACCGAGCGCGGTCGCCAGCAACGCCTCCGCGATGCCGGGCGCGACGACGGCGAGATTGGTGGTGTGGGCTTCGGAAATGCCGATGAACGAGTTCATGATGCCCCAGACCGTTCCGAACAGGCCGACGAACGGCGCGGTGGCGCCGATGGTCGCGAGCACGCCGGTGCCGCGGGCGATCTGCCGCGACATCGCCGCCTCGACCCGTTCCAGCCGCAGCGCCACCCGTTCCTTGAGGCCGTCGTCGAAATGACCGCCGGAAAGGCTGGCCTCGCGCGCGGCGGACTGGATGATCTGCGCCACGGCATCGTTGCCGCCGCGGGTTTCCTGCTCGGCCTTGGCCAGTACCGTATCGGTTTCCAGCAGGCTCAGGCGCCGCCTGGCGATCGTCGTCTTGCGGCGGACTTCAATGGTCTTGGCAAGCCAGATCGTCCACGTCACCAGCGAGGCGAAGGCAAGCCCCACCATGACCGCCTGCACCACGATGTCCGCATTCACGAACATGTTCCAGGGCGACAGGTTGCGCGGCAGCAGCGCAACGTCGGTAGCGGCGAGCGCCGAACTTGGCAAGGCGGCCACGCCGGCAGCGCCACACCAACGGATCATAACGTCCAGCACTGTTCGCTGCATGATCGTCTCCCGGGCTGACAATGTGGGAATCGCGCTACGCCGCGCGGGCGGGCGCGATCCTTTCGGCCAACGCTTGAAAGCGTTGCAACTGGTCGCCGCGCAGGGCGCGCGTCTCGTCGCGGCCGACGAACACCTTGAACATGATGCCGCCGTCCACATTGACGAACGCGATGAAGGCCGATGACTTGCCCATGAAGGGCCGTTCGACAAAAGCGATCGCCGCGCAGCGTTCATGCCGGAGATGGCCATGAAGCCCCTTCGGCTGCATCAGGTTGAAATAGCCGCGACCGACCTCGCCCGCCGGAATCGAGCCGGTGAATTCGAAGATCGCATCGTCGGTATGGACGATCAGCGTCACCTCGCCCCATTGCGCGACATCGTTCATCGCGGCGCCAAACTCATTGCCGGCGCCGATGCGCACCATCGTGTCCGGCAGCGCCTCGAGCACGGCGCGCGGCGTGACCTTCCGCTCCCGCGCCACGTCCTCGATCACCGCGCCCGGATTCTCCGTCATATAGGCCTTGAGGCCGGCAAGGTCCGTGCTCAACATCGCACCCTCCCCGTTCAAGCGGCGGCGCTGGATTTGCGCTCGCTCAGGATCACGTCGAATCCCTCAAACTTGGGATGGCCGAGATAGAGGCTTTCGCCGGTCTTGTTGTCGGCGCGGGCGTGCGCCCGGCGGAACTCTTCCGATTTGGTCCAGGCTTCGAACGCGGCCTTGTCGGCCCAGACCGTATGCGACGAGTACAGCGTGTGATCATCGGCGACGGGTCCCTTGAGCAGATGAAACTCGACGAAGCCGGCCATGCTGCTGAGATAGGATTCGCGCGTGCGCCAGACGGTCTCGAAGGCCGCTTCAGAGCCAATCTTCACCTGGAACCGGTTCATTGCGATAAACATTTGAAATCTCCTTGCTGGGTTGCTGGGGTGCGCCTGGCGTACCGTTTGAGTTGGTTGGAAACATGCATGCACCGAAGCCGCGCTGGAGCATCAGCGCGGCCCGGTGCAACTTTATTGGTTTATCAGCTCGTCGAACTATGCTCCGCCAAAATGGATCTTCAAGCCGGCCTTGTAGACCCTGCCCGGTCCGGGGCTCGACCACAACACGTCGTTCTGCGGCGTGCCGTCGTTGGAACTGCCGGGGATGGCGTAGGGCCGGTAATATTGGTTCAACAGATTGTCGATCGATGCCGAGAAGACGATGTCCTTGGTCGCGTTCCAGGTCAGATACAGATTGACCAGTTCATACCCGGTCGAGGGCAGATAGCCGACGGGCACGTCGTTGTTGGCGCCGAACGAGGACCACTGCGCCGCCAGGATCAGCCTGCGATCGAGCAGCCGCACGCCGCCGGTCGTGGTGATCTTGCGCGGCGTGATGGTTGCAAGGCCGACATTGGTCGCGACGTTCTTGCCGCGGATCAAATGGCCGGCGACGCCAACATACCACAGGCCCGCGTCATACATCGTCTCGGCCTCGACGCCTTCGATCCTGGCCTGCGCGATGTTCTGGTACTGGAAGAACTGGCTGAAGAGTCCCGGAGCAGGGACGAGGATGGGCGACCGCGGCGTCGATCCAACGAGATCGATGTAATCAGAGACATCGTTGCGGAACACGTTGAACTTGGCGCGGAAGCTGTCGCCGGAGCTGAACACGTCATTGTACTTGAGGTTAAGCCCTGCTTCCTTGTTCTTGCCGACCTCCGGCCGCAAATTCGGGTTGGGCAGGAAGCAGAACAGACCCGCAGTTCCGCTCGGGCAGGGAAAGAGCGCCGGACCACCGCCGGTGGCGTGCTCACCAGCGATCAGCGTTTCCGTGATCGAGGGTGCGCGGTAGCCTTCGGCATAGCTGACATAGGGCGTAAAGCCCGCCACCGGGGTCACGCCGATGGTGATCTTCGGCGAGAAGCGGTCGCCACCGCCACCGGTCGCCACGATCGGCGAATGCAGATCGTAGCGGTCGTAGCGGATCGCGCTGATGGCTTCGAACCAGGTCGAATAGTTCTGCTTCAACTGCGCGAAACCGCCGGACACGGTGCGCAAGCCGCCGGGCGTGGTAATGTTGGAATTGCCGCGGCTGTCGGAGGTTCTCACGTCATCCTGAAACGCATCGACGCCGAGCGTGACCGCGTTCCGCCAGTCGCCGACATTGAATCGCGTGGTGTTGTTGACGTCGATTCCGAGCGTATCGAGCACATAGCCGCGGCGATCGCCGACGCAGCCGGAAATGTTGTTGCCGAAGCTGCCGTTGCCGCAAAAGGCCGCGCCAGCGGCGGTGGCGCTGTTATGATAGGTCTTGACCTGGTCGTTGTCGGTACGATTGCCATAGAGCGACAGGTTCCAGTCCCACAGATTGTCGCTCGGGCTTGCTGTACTTCCAGGTGAGCGTGCCGGTGTAGTTCTTGGCGTCGGACGCATAGACCGACGACCCCTGAAACAGCGCGCGCTGCGCCGCCGTCAGCACCGGCCCGCGATTGAATTGGCCGATGCTGTATTGGTAATCCTGGAATATGCCGCCGAACTTGATCTCGTGGCCGTCGGCAGGGCGAACGGTCAGCTTCATCAGGCCGGCCGCGAGCTCGTTGCCGGTATTGCCGATCTCGGTGCCGTTGCCGTCCTTGTAATTGCCCTGCGTGCGGTAGACCGCGCCGCCGAAGACATCGACATTGGGATCGGCGCGCACGCCGCCGAAGATCGAGCCGAGGCCGCGCGCATTGTTGGTGCCGCCGGAGCCGGTCATGTCGACGCCCCAGCGCTCGCCCGGGCGCACCACGTCGTTGATATCCTTGGTGCGGAACGAGACCACGCCGCCGATCGCGCCGGAGCCGTAGATGTTCGCGGTCGGCCCGCGCACGATATCGACGCCGCCGACCAGCTCCGGATCGAGGAAGAACGAGCCGTTGGCGTTGTGGCCGGTGCGCTGGTAGTTCTGCCGCGCGCCGTCGACGACGACCGCGACGCGGCCGAAATCCTGCAGGCCGCGGATGTTGATGACGGTCGAGGGATCGTCGCCGCGCTCCTGGAACGACACGCCGGGCACGTTGTAGAAGATATCGGACAGCCGGTTCGGCTGCAGGCCCTGGATCTGCTCGAGCGTCACCACGCTGACCGGCGCCAGCGCGTCGATCGCGCGCTCGTCGGTCTTGGTCGCCACCACCGTAATCGTATCGAGCGACTGCACCGGCGCGCTGCCGATCTGCGCCATCGCATTCATGACAGGCGCCGGGGCTTGCTGAGCCTGCTGCGGCTTGGCTTGCTGGCGCCTGGCCTGCTTCTGCTTCTTCTGCTCGGACGTACGCGTAACCGTCTCCGCTTCGAACGCTTGCGTGAACGCTGCGCCTGAAGACATCAATGCGAACGAAAATGCCGACGCGCCCAAAACCAAGGCGCGCGAATGCCTGACCCCGAAAGCCATACTGCCCCAACCTGTTGTTCTGTCTCTTGGGTTTGGCTGGCGGGCGCCGCGGTGATGAACGGCTGCTTGCTGGCTACTATTTTCGCGACCGGGCACCCCCGCTCGTATCGCGTCTATCTTGGTTACGCCGCGTTGCGGAACCGGTCAATGATGCCAAGGCGCACTTTATATCGATTGTAAAGTGCGGCAGTTGGATTGCGCGTCGATCAAATTATACAAGCAGCTGGTCGGGAACATCGGGGACACAACAGCAATTATGGCGGCACCTTCAGGAGACAATGTCGGAGGCGCCGGAAAACACGCCGAAAATCCGCCGTCTGCGACGCGCCTTCTCACCATGAACGGCAGCCGGATCGACAGCCGCGAGCTGTTCGCGACCGAGCGCGAAATCATCATCGCGCATGGCGAGGACAACTATCGCTTGCGGCTGACGTCGCAGAACAAGCTGATCCTGACCAAATGACCGACCAGGTGAACCGGCAATGACATTTTGTCGCACGCTCGCATTGTCGGCCGCCGCGGGCTGCTTTCCTGCTCGGCGGCACGGCGCTCGCCGCGGGCATTACGGTGCATGATGCCCGTAACCGCGACGTCACGATCGCAGACCCCGCGCGGATCGTTTCGATCGGCGGCGCGATCACGGAAATCCTCTATGCGCTGGGTTTCGAGGACCGCCTCGCCGGCGTCGACTCGACCAGCCTCTATCCGGCCGCGGCGCTGCGCGACAAGCCGAATGTCGGCTACATGCGCCAGCTTTCGGCCGAGGGCGTGCTCGGGCTCAACCCCTCGCTGGTGCTGGCGGCGCAAGGCTCGGGGCCGAAGGAAACCATGGACGTGCTGGAGGCCGCCAAGGTGCCGCTGGTGCTGGTGCCGGAAACATTTTCGGAAGCGGGCCTGCTCGACAAGATCAGGCTGGTCGGCCACGCCATGGGCGCGGACAAGCGCGCCGAATGCCTGACCGCGGTCGGTGACGGACGATCTGGCGCAACTGCGCGAACTGCGCACCAAGGTAGCGAAGCCGGTGCGCGTGATGTTCGTGATGTCGCTGTTGAACGGCCGGGCGATGGCTGCCGGAAAGAACACCGCGGCGAACGAGATCATCGCGCTCGCCGGCGGCGTCAACGCGATCGACGGCTATGAAGGCTACAAGATCATCAACGACGAGGCGATCGTCGCTGCAAAGCCCGACGTGGTGCTCTCGATCCAGCGCGGCAAGGATTCGGTGGACGCGGAGACGGTGTATCTTCATCCGGCCTTCGCGCTGACCCCGGTCGCGGCCAACAAGACCTTCATCTCGATGGAAGGCCTCTATCTGCTCGGCTTCGGGCCGCGCACGGCGGCCGCCGCCCGCGACCTCTCGATCAAGCTCTATCCGGCGCTGGCGCCGCAGGCGGAGAAGTTCAAGCCTGCGGCAGTCACCGCAAACTGCCGGCTGTGACGGCCCTGGCCGACAGCACGGAACGTGCGAAGCGCCGCAGCGGGTATGCATTGCGCCCTCCCGCGTCGCTGACCCTCATCTGTCTGCTCGCCGCGCTGGCCGGCGCGGCGCTGGTCGCGCTCACGATGGGCGCCGCCGGCATTCCGCTGGCGCGGCTGCCGGCCGCGCTCGGCCTGTGGGGCGACGCCGCACGCGGGTCCGAGCGCTCGCGCGCGACCAGCTCGTGCTGTGGTCGATCCGGATTCCGCGGATCGCGGCGGCCGCGATGGTCGGCGCCCTGCTCGCGGCATCGGGCGCCATCATGCAGGGGCTGTTTCGCAATCCGCTGGCCGACCCCGCGCTGGTCGGCGTTTCCTCCGGCGGCGCGCTGGCGGCGGCCGCCGCGATCGTGTTCACCGACAGCCAGATCGGCCAAAGCTTGCGCTTCATGCAGCATCATTTGCTGCCGATCGCGGCGTTTGCGGGCTCGCTGGTCACGACGATCATCCTCTATTCGATCGCGAGCCGCTCGGGCCGGACGTCGATCGCGATCTTCCTGCTGGCCGGCATTGCGATTGCCGCCATCGCCAATGCCGGCGTCGGGCTACTGGTGTTCATCGCCGACGATCGCCAGTTGCGTGACATCACGTTCTGGATGCTGGGCTCGCTGAGCGGCGCAACCTGGCCCAAGCTCGCCACGCTGGCGCCGGTGCTGGCGCTCGCTTTGATCGCCTGCGTCTGGATCGCGCGCGGCCTCGATGTCCTGGTGCTCGGCGAGGCCGAGGCGTTTCACAGCGGCGTCGATGTCGAGCGGCTGAAGCGGATTTCGATCGTGCTGGTGTCGGCGATGACGGGCGTTGCGGTTTCGGTCTGCGGCGTGGTCGGCTTTGTCGGCATCGTGGTGCCGCATCTGCTCCGGCTGGCGATCGGGCCGGCGCACCGGCTGCTGCTGCCGGCCTCGATGCTATCAGGCGCAGTGCTGCTGGTCGGCGCCGATACGCTGGCCCGCACCATCGTGGCGCCGGCGGAAATGCCGATCGGCATCCTGACGGCGGCGATCGGCGCGCCGTTCTTTCTGGGCATGCTGCTGCGCCAGCGCGGGCTGGTTTCGCTATGACCGCCATTCTCGAAGCGCAATCGATCTCGATGACGATCGGCGGCGCCACGCTGGTCGACGGCATCGATCTGCGCATCGAAGCCGGCGAGATGGTCGCGATCGTCGGTCCCAACGGCGCCGGCAAATCGACGCTGCTGCGGATGCTGTCCGGCGATCTCCGCCCGACGCGCGGGCAGATCAGGCTGAAGCAGCGCGAGATCCACAGCTACGCGCCGCGGCAACTCGCCCATCACCGCGCGATGCTGTCGCAGCATGTCAACGTCACCTTCCCGTTCACGGTCGAGGAAATCGTCCATATGGGCGCGGGCGACACCGGCCGCGCCGCCGCGCAGCGGCTGGTCGATGCGGCGCTCGACGAAGTCGATCTGGCGCATTTCAGTCACCGGCAATTGCCGACGCTCTCCGGCGGCGAACAGCAACGCGCGCATTTTGCCCGCGTGCTGGTGCAGCTCGCCTGCGGCGAGGCACAGCACGGCCCCGGCCTGCTGCTGCTGGACGAGCCGACCTCCAGCCTCGACATGCGCCACCAGATCGACCTGGTGGAAACGGCGCGGCGGCGCGCGCAGAACGGCACGGCCGTGATCGCCGTGCTGCACGACCTCAATCTGGCGATGCGCTTCGCCGACCGCATCGTGCTGCTGCATCGCGGCCGGCTTGCCGTCGACGGCGGCCGCACTGATGCGATCACGGCCGAGACCATCCGCCGGATCTTCGAGGTGGACGTCACGATCGACTATACCGATCAGGGCGTGCCGTTCCTGCTGCCGCAGACGATGCGGCCCGCAGGCCCGCCGACGGCATAACGCCGCAAGGCTTATCCAACGGCGTTACAGGTTCTTCACAGAACTGTCAGCCGATTGTAACAGCCGCTCCGCAAGACACAGCGCATCGTCATCATGAGGAGATCCGCCATGCGCGTGTCGTTGCTCTGCTCCGTCGCTTCGGTCTTTCTGGCCGGGGCCGCCTTCGCCCAGGGCGAGGGAGAATTTCCCGCCACGCTAAAGGGCCACGCCGTGCTGCCGGCGCAGACCTTCATCGACGCGCCTGCCGACGCGCCTGATGATCTCAAGACCGCCGGCAAATACACCACCGGCCGCCGCGTCGACGCTGTCGGCACCGTGATGGGCAAATCCTATGAGCGGCCGACCGGCGTATCGCTGCCGTTCAAGGGTCAGCCGCTGCAGGGCCATTCCGGCATCAAGGTAATGCCGGACGGTTCGTTCTGGGTGCTCACCGACAACGGCATGGGCTCGCGCTACAACTCGGCCGAACTCGATGCTCTATCTCAACCGCCACAAGATCGACTGGGCAACCGGCAAGATCGAGCGGCAGGAAACCATCTTCCTGCACGACCCAGACAAGAAAGTACCGTTCCGCATCCTGCATGAGGACACCGCAAAACGCTATCTCACCGGTGCCGATTTCGACACCGAGGGTTTTCAGATCATCGGCGACACCTTCTGGATCGGCGACGAGTTCGGTCCCTACATCCTCAAGACCGATCGCAACGGCAAGGTGCTGGCCGTGTTCGAAACCGTAGCCGACGGCAAGCCGGTGCGCTCGCCCGACCATTGGTCGGTGCAGTCGCCGGCAGCACCGGGCGCAAGCTACACCACGGTCAATCTGCGCCGCTCCAAGGGCTATGAAGGTTTTGCCGCGTCGAAGGACGGCAAATTCCTGTACGGTCTGCTCGAAGGCCCGCTGTGGGACGCCGAGAAGAAGGACTTTGAAAAGATCGACGGCAGGGAAGCTTCGCGTATCATCGAATTCGACGTCGCCGCGGAAAAATTCACCGGCCGTTACTGGAGTTACGTGTTCGAGCAGAACGGCAACGCCATCGGCGATTTCAACATGATCGATGGATCAAGCGGCCTGGTCATCGAGCGCGACAATGGCGAAGGCACCGCGGACAAGGCTTGCCCGGCCGGCCAGCGCGGCGAGAACTGCTTTCCGGACCTCGCAAAATTCAAGCGCGTCTACAAGGTCGAACTGTCAGACGCCAATGTCGGCAAGCCGGTGCGCAAGATCGCCTATATCGACCTGATGAAGATCCGCGATCCCGACCACAAGGCGCGCAAGCCGCTCAACGACGGCGTGCTGACCTTCCCGTTCTTCACCATCGAGAACGTCGATCGCGTCGACGAGACGCATATCATCGTCGGCAACGACAACAATTTGCCGTTCTCGTCGAGCCGCGATCCCAACAAGGCTGACGATAACGAGTTCGTGCTGCTGGAAGTCGGCGAGTTTTTGAAAGCGAAGTGACGCCGCCACTTCTCCCTCTCCCCGCCCTTTCGCGGGGAGAGGGGCTGAGGGGCTCCTGCGAATCACTGCTGTTTGAGTCTGCTGAAGCAGCCCCTCACCCCTGCCCTCTCCCCGTGAAGAACGGGGAGAGGGAGATTATCCGCGGCAGCAGCACGCCCTAGCCCGCCGGCACCATCACGACGCCCTTGTCCTTCGGCCAGCGTATCCGCCAGGCGAAGTTGATGTCCCTGACCTCGCCGGGCTTGGCTTCAAAAGCCCATTCCAGCACGCCGCGCTTGTCGCGCAGATTGCTCGCGGTCGGCGGCGTCGTGGATGACAGCATCTCGACCACGATGTCCTCGTTCTCGCTGACCGGCAACTGGTCCTCGATCGCGATCCGGATCGGGAAGTCATGGCCGTTGCGCACGTTCATCTTGAACGCACGTTCGTCGGTCTTCGACGTCGTCACGATCAGGCCGGCAGAGCCCTCGTTACGTTTGACGACGGTGCGTTCGATCTTGATCTTGTCGTCGGCGCCGAAGCCGAGCCGTACGGTCTCGTCCTTGGCCGCGGCGGCCATCTGCCCGCGGCCGACGAAGACGCCGTCGCGATAGATCGCGACCCGGCCGGGCAGCAACGGCGCGTCCTCGGCCTGCTTGAAGCTGGCTTCGAGGAACGCGGTCGGGTCCAGCACCGGCGCGGCGCGGACCGTGAGGTCGGGCGCAATGCTCGCACTGGAGATGCGCAGGCTCTTGGCGCCTTCGCTGGCGCCGAGGCTGACACGCCCGGGAATCTTGAACACCACCTGGAAGCCGCTGACATCAGCCGCGGCCTGTTGCTCGGCCGCCTTCTCCATCACGGGCTCATCGCTCTTCCCCCCGCTGGCGCGGAGCAGCCTCTGCCTCTCCGGGGCTGGTGCAGCCGGGGGCATTGCATAATCCAACGCGGACGCCGAGGCCATCGGGCGCGGGACTTGCGGGTATTGAACGACGAGCGACTTCAGGTCGGGCGCGCTGCCGCCGCGTGCGGTTCGCACGGTGGAAACGGCGAGCGCGACATTCGACCAGTCCTCGCCGGTGTTTTGCGTGATTTCGGCACGGCGCACCAGTTCGAGCGCGGGCTTGCGGTCCTTGGCGCCGGTGTCGAGACGGGCGTCATAGAGCGGCGTCCAGCGCGCGTTGCGCACCGCATAGGTCACCCTCAGCGTTGCCTTGGTCGGCGCGGCCGCCGCGAGTTCGATCCGGACTTCCAGCCTGCTTGGCGGCTTCTGCGCTCGGTCCTGTTCGAGACGCGCGAGTTCGCGGTCGAGTTCGCGCTGCTTGCGCCCGGCATCGCGGATGGCAGCGTCGGCGCTGGCGACTTCCTCGCCGACCGCGGCAAAGGCCGCGCGCCATTCGGCGATCGGCCGCGCCTCACCCTTGTCGCCAATTCCGGCCGGAGAAGTGTCCGCAAAGCGCTCGGCGAATTTGCGCCGGGCGGTCGCCGCATCGATCGCGCCTTGTAAGTTGGCCCGTTCGTCCTTCAGCGCCTCGATGCGCTTGTCGAGTTCGGGCAGATTGACCGGCGGCGCCGCGCGCGGCGGTTTTGCGTCGATCGCGCCGATCGTGAGCTTCGCGCCGGCTTCGCCCTCGACCCGCAGCGAGGAGGGATCGAGCGTCAGCGGAAAATCCTTGAGAACGGCGGAATTCTCGCCCGCCGGCAGATCGAGCGAGACGATCCGCGTGACGCTGGCGCCATCGGGATAGACGGTGACGGCATCGACCGCCGAACTGGCGGCCACCTCCGCCGCGCGCACCGGGCCGCCGGCAAGCGCCGTGAACACGGCGAGGCTCGTCGTCAAAAAACCGTTCGTAATCAATCGCATGGATACCCTCCTGAACCGGTCGCCTGACGGCAACGCGAAAAATCGCCCACCACTCCCGGTCATGAGACGCAGCGAGGGAGAAACTGGTTCGATTGGAGTTTGCTATGTCTTTGCCGCGGCGGGACCCGCGGCAGCAGCGCAAATTCGGCGAATCGCGCCCCGCGTAACGAACGATGCTGCGCGAATTTCGACCGCGCTTATCATATCCGCGAATATCCCGTGCTTCCGCGCGCTCTCTTACCGGTAACGCCGGAAACGAAAAGGGCCGTCTGAAAAGACGGCCCTTTTGTCGTTACTCAAGTGTTGTCACTACTCAACAATCTCGATGACACGGCGTGTTCGCGGCTCGACCAAAACCGTGCGGCCATTCACCACCGTGTATCGATGCTCGCGTACACCATACTCCGGTGGCACATCGTAGTAGGTCACACCTGCTTCAGGCAGAACGACACCAACTCTCAGGTCTTCCCGATACTCATACGACGGACGCCTTTGTTCGACCACATAGGAACGGAAGCGGGGACGCTCATCCACCCCGAGGACGCCGGTTACGCCGCCAACGACCCCTCCGATCACGCCACCAACGACGGCCCCGACCGGACCTGCTGCCCTTTCACCGTCGCGCGCACCCCGCTCCACGCCGCCAGGGACGCCTTGGGCCTGGGTTGCAACGGGAAGCAACGCGGCGAAAATAGTAACAGCAGCAACTCCGGCAAAACGGCGGATCATGATAACTCCTTGTGAGGATTAGGTGAGAACACAAGCAGTCAGCGGAGAATAGGTTCCCGATCCCAAGGAGGTTGCTTATACGCAATCGCAATAGCCAGAACCCGACGCGCCGACGAACGTCAGCCAGAGAGCGAACCTCCCCGACGGATTAAAGGTCCGCTTCTATCTTGGGAGGCTGCAAGCGAGATAAACTCGGCGAACGCCACTCTTCAATGAAGGTGGCCGCAGCGTTCAATTTCACGCATTCGAGCGATCGACCAGGCTTCAAATAAAAGCCGTATTCCAGGAACTCCTTGTCGCGCTGGATGTTGTAAAGATGATCCCCGAGCGCGGCGGGATTGGCTAACAGCCACAGTAAGCAGCCTCAAATGATCAAATCTCTCACGGCCCTGGCTATCTTTGGCTTCCTGGGAGCGGTCGTTGTCGCCCTGCCCGGCTTTGCTCCCCGGGTGGAAGCGAGCGAGGCGGTTGCCTTGGCCAAGGCAGATCGGCTCGACGTCCGAAATTGTTCGCAACAGCATTGGCCCAACTTCGATACGTCGTGCTTACGCAGCAGTGAATCCGGATTGGCGGTTCTCGACGTTCGCCTGGTGACCGCGCGCCGCTAAGCAAACGTTTTCGAGTGGGGGACTTGGCGAGACAAGATGCAACTGCCTTGGCTTTGTCGGGGACTTGCACACCAAGGCGTTGAACCACGCGGCGACCAGAGCGACGCTATCTAGGTAGAGATCGAGCGGAAGGTACGTGCCAACCAGCCGATTGCCGCGGATCGTGCTGAAGTTGCCAACGAACGCGACGATGCCTCCTCGGAAAAATCAAAATCGAGACTGAAATGAAAGATTTTTCAAACGCATCGTTTCCGCCAGAAATGATCGGCATCATGAAGGAGGCCTTGGACGCTGCGGTTGCGACGCTACCGAGCCGGTTAGCTCTGCGCATGTACAGTCCATAGCCGAAACGATCCTTCGCACCGCCAAGGACGGCGAGAGAGACCCTAAGACACTGCAAAGGATGGCGTTGATCGAGCTTCAGATTTCACCCCGTCATTGATGATGCCGTGGCAGGGGCCTGCTGCCTGCGGCAGGCTTTCCGAAAAGTGCGACTACCCTCATCGGCCATCGACCAGTAGCCTGAAAGTACGAGATCGTGATTAAGCAGCCATTCAAAGCTCGCACCACTGAAGAACTGATGGCGCTCCTCGGTGCGGTGGCAACTGCCATCCTGGCCTGCATCATCGTCGCGACGCTGTATTTTGGTCGCGAGATTTTCGTACCGATCGCGCTGGCTATTCTTCTGAGCTTCGTCCTCACCCCTCTGGTCGGGTTGCTCCAATATTTGCGAGTGCCGCGAGGAGTAGCGGTCGTGAGCGTGGTTGTGGCGGCGTTTGCGCTCATATTCGCAATGGGGAGTCTGTTGGCGACTCAGTTGACCCAACTCGCCGGCGATCTTCCGCGCTATCAGTCGACGATAAGCGAGAAGATCCAGTCGATCCGCGAGACCACGGCTGGCCGCGGGACACTCGAGCGTGCTTCCGGCATGCTGAAAGACCTTGGCAAGGAACTGGACAAGCCAAACGATACCGGATCCAAGCCAAGCTCAGGTTCAATCCTGGCTCCCAAATCTCCTGCGGCGGCCTCACCCCTTCAGGTCGAAGTGCGCCAGCCCGACCCCGGTGCGCTGGAGAGCTTGCGAACGCTGATCTCTCCCCTGCTTCATCCGCTCGCGACGACAGGCATCATCATTATCTTCGTGATCTTCATTTTGCTTCAACGCGAAGATCTCCGTAACCGGCTCATACGGCTGGCCGGCTCGCACGACCTGCAGCGCACGACTGCAGCCCTTGATGATGCCGCGGGACGCCTCAGCCGGCTGTTCCTGATTCAGCTTCTGGTGAACGGCGCCTTTGGCGTAGTTATCGGCATTGGTTTGTGGCTGATCGGTATCCCGAGTCCGATTCTCTGGGGCATCCTGGCTGCGGTGCTGCGCTTCGTACCTTACATCGGCGCGGTTATCGCCGCCGCTTTTCCGCTTGCCCTTGCTGTTGCCGTCGACCCCGGCTGGTCCATGCTGTTATGGACCGCCGCGCTTTTTCTTGTTGTAGAACCGCTCGTAGGACATGTCATCGAGCCGATGGTCTACGGCCACAGCACGGGGCTTTCTCCGGTTGCCATCGTCGCGTCAGCGACGTTTTGGACGGCACTTTGGGGGCCCATAGGGCTCGTGCTGGCTACGCCCTTGACGGTATGTCTTGTCGTGCTTGGACGTCATGTCGAACGCCTGGAATTCCTTGATATCATGTTCGGGGATCGACCGCCTCTTTCTCCGCCTGAAATCTTTTACCAGCGCATGCTTGCCGGCGATCCAACTGAGGCTGCCGAGAAAGCCGAAGAATTTCTGAAAGAGCGATCGCTGTCTTCCTACTACGATGAGGTTGCCCTGAAGGGGTTGCAGCTCGCTCAGGCTGACGCGGAACGCGGCGCCCTCAATCCTGAGCGGCTAACCAAGATCAGAGACGCGGTCGCCGAATTCGCCAACGATCTTTCCGACCAAGACGACCGGCCACCGCCGAAGGTCCGCTCGACGACAGACCCGGAAGCAGCTTCTGCGGTAGAGAGCGTGGCGGAAAATGCGCCTTATGAAAATTTGCCGGTTCTCAGCAAAATGGCTTTGCTGCCGGAATGGCAGGGTGACCACCCCGTTCTCTGCGTGGCCGGACGTAACCTGATCGATGAATCGGCAGCGATCATGCTCTCTCAACTCTGCACGGCACATGGGCTGGCTGCGCGCGTTGGGGAGGCGGGAACGCTTTCTCCCAGCAATGTCTTTCGGCTTGAGACCACCGGCGTTGCGATCGTCTGCCTGGTCTATCTGGATGCAAGCGGCCCAGCTCACATGCGCTACTCCGTTCGACGCCTTCGTCGTAAATTACCAAATGCGACCATCATACTGGGTTGCTGGATGAAAGAGACGGACGCCGCGGCGCTGGAGCAACTGCGAGATGGAGCGAAAGCCGATCTGGTTGCCGCGAGTTTGGGCGAGGCTCTCAAACTTTGTATCGAGGTTGCGGCAGCGAACAGCGATTGCCAGATCGCTACGAAGCAGGATGAGGCTTCTGCAAAGTCTGCTGCGTAGGTGGTTTGGACCTGCCGAAGATTATGGCCGTCCGGCCAGTTCGGATGGCAGCGACAAATGCGCGCGAAGCCCGCAGCCTGACGACGTCACGAATTCACACGTCGACCCGGGTGCGAGCGCAAACTCCATAACGAGTCCATTCTGCGGATTTGGCTCGAGGCGAGAGTCCGCCAAGAACCGTTGACTTCCAACGCTCCCGGGCGAACCTCGACCCAACCGTCGAGGTTCGCCCGGCGTTTGAAGACGGTATCGTTCAGAACACCAGCGCCTTGGCCTGCTTCACCTGGGGCAGTGCCTGCACCTTGGCAAGCACGTCGGCGGGCACAGGGCCGTCGATCTCGACCAGCGCGATGGCGTCGCCGCCCTGCTTGGTGCGGCCGAGATGGAAGGTGGCGATGTTGATCTGGGCCGCGCCGAGCAGGCCGGCGAAGCTGCCGATGAAGCCGGGCTTGTCCTCGTTGGTAATATAGATCATCGACTTGCCGAACTCGGCATCGACCCGGATGCCCTTGATGTCGACCAGCCGCGGCTTGCCGTCGTGATAGACGGTGCCGGAGACCGAGCGTTCCTGCCGTTCGGTGGTGACGGTGACCGTGATCAGGCTTTCATAGTCGCTCTGCGCCGCGCGCACGATCTCGTCGACCACCATGCCGCGCTCTTTCGCAACGACCGGCGCGGAGACCACATTGACGTCGCCCAGCATCGGCCGCAGCAGGCCCGAGAGCACCGCCGAGGTAATCGCCTTGATCTTCATCCCGGCGACGTGTCCCTCATAGGTGATCTGCACCTTCAGGATTCCGCTCTCGGTGAGCTGGCCCGCGAACGAGCCGAGCTTTTCGGCGAGTTCGATGAACGGCTTCAGCTTCGGCGCTTCTTCGGCCGTGATCGACGGAAAATTCACCGCGTTCGAGATCGCGCCGGTGAGCAGATAATCCGACATCTGCTCGGCGACCTGAAGGGCTACGTTCTCCTGCGCTTCCGTGGTGGAGGCGCCGAGATGCGGGGTGCAGATCACGTTGGGATGGCCGAACAGCACGTTCTTGGTGGCGGGCTCCTCGACGAACACGTCGAAGGCGGCGCCAGCGACATGCTTGGAATTCAGCGCGTCGACCAGCGCCTGCTCGTCGACCAGGCCGCCGCGGGCGCAGTTGATGATCCGCACGCCCTTCTTCATCTTGGCGATCGCCGCCGCGTCGATGATGTTCTTGGTCTTCTCGGTCAGCGGCGTGTGCAGCGTGATGAAATCGGCGCGCTTGAACAATTCGTCGAGTTCGACCTTCTCGACGCCGATATCCTTGGCGCGCTCCGGCGACAGGAACGGATCGAACGCGACCACCTTCATTTTCAGGCCGAGCGCGCGGTCGGCGGCGATCGAGCCGATATTGCCGCAGCCGACGACGCCCAGCGTCTTGCCGGTGATCTCGACGCCCATGAAGCGGTTCTTCTCCCACTTGCCGGCCTGGGTGGAGGCGTCGGCCTGCGGAATTTCACGCGCCAGCGCCAGCATCAGCGTGATGGCGTGCTCGGCGGTCGTGATCGAATTGCCGAACGGCGTGTTCATCACGATGATGCCCTTGGCGGTGGCCGCCGGAATCTCGACATTGTCGACGCCGATGCCGGCGCGGCCGATCACCTTGAGCTTCGTGGCCTTGTCGATGATCTTCGCGGTCGCCTTGGTCGCGGAGCGGATCGCAAGGCCGTCGTAGTTGCCGATGATCTCGGCGAGCTTGTCCTTGTCCTTGCCGAGATTGGGCTGGAAATCGACCTCGATGCCGCGGTCTTTGAAGATCTGCACGGCGGCGGGAGACAGCGCGTCGGAAATGAGAACTTTGGGTTTTGACATTGGAATGTTCCTTTGCCTTCTCTACGGAAGGCCAGCCTTCAAGGCCGAAATGGTGAAAGTCTCGGAGCGAGTTCTTCTCCCTCTCTCCGTTCTTACGGGGAGAGGGTCGGGGTGAGGGGCAGCCACAGGCGAGGTGCCAGCGGAGAGACCCCCTCACCCGGATCGCTCAGGCGCGCAATTGCGCTGCCGAGCGATCCGACCTCCCCCCGTACGAACGGGGAGAGGCAAAGAAAGAAAACTCAAGCCGCCTTCGGCAGCGCGGCCTTGGTCTCGGCGAACGCCCAGTCGATCCACTGCGTCAGCAGCGCGACGTCGGAAGCTTCGACGGTGGCGCCACACCAGATCCGCAGGCCCGCCGGCGCATCGCGGTAATAGGCGAAGTCGTAACCGGCGCCTTCCTTCTCCACGAGAGCCACGAGCTTCTTGGAGAACTCCGCCTGCGCGTCCGCGGTCAGCGAGGTGATCGCGGGATCTGTGAACTTCAGGCACACCGAGGTGTTGGAACGGATCGACGTTTCCTTGGCCAGGAAGTCGATCCACGGCGTCTTCGCCTTCCAGTCCGACAGCACCTTGGTGTTGGCGTCGGCGCGCGCGATCAGGGCCTTGAGGCCACCGATCGATTTCGCCCAGTTCAGCGCATCGAGATAGTCCTCGACACACAGCATCGACGGCGTGTTGATGGTCTCGCCCTCGAAGATGCCCTGGTTGAGCTTGCCGCCCTTGGTCAGGCGGAAGATTTTCGGCAGCGGCCAGGCCGGCTTGTAGGTCTCGAGCCGCTCCACCGCGCGAGGTGAGAGGATCAGCATGCCATGCGCGGCCTCGCCGCCCAGCGCCTTCTGCCAGGAGAACGTCACCACATCGAGTTTTGCGAAATCGAGCGGCTGCGCGAAAGCGGCCGACGTCGCGTCGCAGATGGTGAGGCCTTCGCGGGTCGCGCTGATCCAGTCGGCGTTCGGCACGCGCACACCCGAGGTGGTGCCGTTCCAGGTGAAGACGATGTCGGAAGCCGGATCGGCCTTGGTGAGATCGGGAAGATCGCCATAGCCGGCGTGCAGCTTGGTGACGTCCTTGAGCTTCAATTCCTTGACGATGTCGCTGACCCAGCCCTCGCCGAAGGATTCCCAGGCGATGGTGGTGACGGGCCGCGCGCCGAGCAGCGACCACAGCGCCATTTCCACCGCGCCGGTATCGGACGCCGGCACGATGCCGATCTTGTAGTCGGCCGGCACTTCAAGCACTTCGCGCGTCAGTTCGATCGCAAGCTTGAGCTTGGCTTTACCGACCTTCGCACGATGCGAGCGGCCGAGCGCTGCGTCCTTGAGATTTTGGGGATTCCAGCCGGGGCGCTTGGCACAGGGGCCGGAGGAAAAATGCGGCACGTTCGGCCGCGAAGCGGGCTTCGCTACGGTCATGATCTATCCTTCCAGATAGTAAGCCTCCCGTTGGGGGGAGGTGTCCCGCCGCGGTGCATATGGTAAACGGGCCCGATCGTCAAGAAACTTCGGGCGCTTCACGCCCGTTTGATGGCTGTTCGCCCTCGGAAGGCGCCGGCCCCTGCTGCAGAAGTTCGGCCGCGTCGGTGACCAGTTTGTCGGCCTCCCGCCGGCTCGATACCTTCAGAATGCTGGTCTCTCCGGCCTGCACGACATAGTCGCTTCCGATCCGGACAATCGAATATTTTTTCATTGGAAATCCCCAAAGCTGCCCAAGCCCCATGGGAGACGCCGGCATAGCGGAGACGTTCCTGTCCGTAAAATCACGGACGCACGCGTAGTTTATCGGTTGTTAACCGGATCGCAGAGTGACGACTACCTCAGGCATTCATCGCAAATGCGCTTCAACCGCAATTGGCTGACCTTTATTCTGACGCGTCTTCTTTACGCCAACGGGATTCCGCTTCGCTCGAAACCGCTATGGCGATCAAAATCGCAAGGTCATGCCGACATGGCTGCGCGCAAAGCCAAGCCGCTCGTAAAACCGTTGCGCATCGACGCGGGTGTGATGCGTCAGCAGCTCGACCAGCTTGCATCCCTTCGCCCGCGCTTCGACAACCGCCCACTGCACCATCTGCTCGCCGATGCCGCGGCTGCGGCAGCGGCTGGCGACGCGGACATCCTCGATCAGGCCGCGCGAGGCGCCCTGCGAGCTCAGCCCCGGCAGGATGCAGAGCTGCAGGCAGCCGACGACGGCGCCCTCGCCGTCCTCGGCAACGACGAGCTGGATGTTCGGGTCGCGGTCGACCGTCTCGAACGCCGTGAAATAGGATTGCGGCAGCGGATCCTCGATCCGCTCACGACCGCCGCCGAGCGGATCGTCCGCCAGCATGGCGACGATGACGCCGACATCCTCGCGGCGGGCACGACGGATGGTGACCTCTGAGATGGCAGACATGACGATTTCCAGCGAAGTCAGCGCGCCGGCGGCAGGCCGAGGAATTTTTCGGTCTCGCCGATCCAGCGGCGCACCGCGGCATAGCCGTCGAGATGAAAGCCGCCTTCATGCGCCAAACGCGTGTAGGCCAGCAGCGATATGTCGGCGAGCGTGACGGCGTCGCCGGCCAGAAAAGGCGTGATGGCGAGCTGGTGCTCCATCCGCGCCAGCGCCGTATAGCCGCGCTTGACCTTGTCGGGGTCGAGATCGGAAGCCGGCTTGCCCAGATAGAACATCTGGAAGCGGCAGACGGCGATGTACGGCTCATGGCTGTACTGTTCCCAGAACAGCCACTCGTCCATCTTCCCTTCGGCAAACCCATCCTGCGGAATGAGACGAGAACCGCGCGCGAGATAACGGATGATGGCGTTGGATTGCGCCAGCGTGCGGCCGTCATCGAGTTCGACCGTCGGTACCTGGCCGGCGCCGTTGAGCTTGAGGAATTCCGCGGTGCGCGTCTCGCCCTTGAGCGTATCGACCGCTATCCAGGTGTAGGGCAGCGCGAGATGGTCGCACACCCACTTCACCTTCAGGCAATTGCCGGAATTGGTATCGCCGTAGACCTTCATGCGCCACCCCCGTTACGGTGGCACTGCATCAGGCGGCGGCAAATCTGTCAACGGCGCCGGATCGGCGCCGCCGCGACGGGATCAGAATTTGTAGCCGAGACCGGCCTTCACCGTGTTGACGCTGGTTTCGACTTTGCTGGTGAACCGGAGATGTTCCCACTCGGCACGAAGGAAGAGGCCCGCGTACAGCATGATGTCGACACCGAGACCTCCGGCGAAACCCGTGACGAAATGGGAATTGGCGTTGTCCGTCAGATTGAAGTTACCCCCGTAGTTCGGAAGCGGAGGAATGGCGGCGCCGACATACTGATAGTTAAGGTCCACATCGGCCCTGCGATTGATATTCGCCTGCCCCAGCGCGACGCCGACAAATCCATAAGGCAGGAAATTGCCGACAGGGTATGCGGCTCGCGCCCGCAACGAGCCGTAATCGGTGAGCTTCATCGAGGCCGATGAGGATGCGGTAGCGTACGTCACGTAGTCAGTCGGATACTGGAACACGCGGGACTGACTGCCGCTGTTGGATCCGAAGAAATTGCCGTGGGTATAGTTCAGCTCAATACCGATGACGGCCTCGCTGAACTGATAATTGTAGCCGATGAACCCGCCAAAGCCGCTGTTCTGCATATGGGACTTGCCGAGCAGGGGCCACTTGGAGATGTTGAACTGCGTTTCCACATCAACGTTGTTCAAGAGCTTTTCGAGCAAGTCCTGGCCGGAGTTGGTGAAGTCCATGTCGGCCGTGCCGTGGGAAACGTGGCCACCGATATAGGCGCCGCCCCAATTGACGTTGGCTGTGCTCAGCCCCTCGGTGAAGCTGCCGCGGAGAAACGGCAGGTCCGGCATATCGGCCGCCTGCGCGCCGCTTACAACTCCGCACATCACAGCCACCAGCAACAATCTACGCATCGCAACGCTCCATCCGACACTCTGAACTTGGCGTGATCATCGCCTGTTAACCTTAACCAATCGTTGTCGCGCGCACCGTTTGGGCAAGATCTTGTCGGAAAGCCGCCAAACATTTTCGCCGGCCGCAGCTCGCGCATTGCCATCCGCCAAAAAGCAAACGGCGCGGGAAGAGCCCGCGCCGTTCGACAACCGTTAACGAATGGAAGTGGCGATTAACCTTTGCGGATCAGCGGCGGCGCGTAAACCTGCGGGCTGGTCAGATCCCAGCGCACGCCGAGCTTCAGGTCATGCGAGGTGATGTTCTTGAAGGTCATCGGGTTGTTGATGGTGTTGACGCCGTCGAAACGCCGGAGATCGCCGGTCAGTCCGTCGCCCATGTCGAGATAGCGATAGGCGAGTTCGACGGTGAAGTTCGGCGTGACCTTGTAGGCGACACCCGCGTGCAGCGCCCAGGCGAGATTCCATTTTGAAAGGTTGTCGGCGAAGGCGAGACCCGGCAGTACGGGGCCACCCTGAATGGCGAGGCCCTGATCTGTGAAATTCGAGATCGAAACCCGCGCTCCGCCGACGCCGGCTCCGATAAACGGGGTCACGCACCACCAGGTGCCGAGATCGACGTAGGCATTGGCAAGGACCACCCATTCGGACTTGGTGGCGTGATAGGTATCGGTGCCGAAACCACCGACATAGGTAATCGAGTCTTTGCCCAGGAACTGCGAGTTGCCGCGGTACTCACCAGTGACATCCGCGCGGAACCAGTTGTTGACCTTGTAACCGACGCCGAGTCCGAAGATGCCCGCGGTGCCGAAGTTGTTATTCTGAACCGACGAAGTGTTGTTGACATCGAGTGCGTTGTTCAAACGATCGACGCGCTGATTGCTGAAGCCGATGTCGCCGCGCAGATACCAGCCGCCGAAGTCTTCGACCACGGCCGGTGCATATGGAGGAGGCGCGATCGCCATGTCGGCGGCAAACGCCGCCTGGGACAATAATGTGGCCGCACCGGCGGCAATGAAAGACTTAACGCTACGCATGGGCTTCGTCCTTTTGTCCGGTGAGGCCGACTGCAAAGGGCCTCACTTCAAAACTCACGGAGGGACGATGGCACCAAATGTTTAAGCGGCGCTTAACCCTAATTTTTAAGGTTGACAATCTCTGACTTTTTTCGTGGCGCTATTTGCGACGCGAGTCGCGATGCGCTTGCAACAGGCCTAACAATGTATTGAGAAGAATCCGCTCGCCGCAGCGCCGTTAAGATTTTGTTGACGCGGCCGGTGCCGCCCTCGCCTTGCGAGAACCCGCCCGATGCGCTCAGCGCGCGTGCCTCAACGTAGTGCCTCAACGTACGTGGCTCGGCATCTTCGGCAGGAACACCGCGAGCAGGCCGAGCGCGGGCAGGAACGCGCAGAGATGATAGACGAAGGCGATCCCGGTGTGATCGGCGAGCTTGCCGAGCACGGCGGCGCCAAGTCCACCGATGCCGAAGGCGACGCCGAAGAACACGCCCGAGATCATCCCGAAGCGGTGCGGCATCAGCTCCTGCGCGAACACGATGATCGAGGACGTCGCCGACGAGAGGATGAGGCCAATGAAAACCGTCAGCACGGCGCTGCCGACGAGGCCGGCATAGGGCAGCGCCAGCGTGAACGGCAGCGCGCCCAGGATGGAGAACCAGAGGACGTATTTGCGGCCGTAGCGGTCACCGAGCGGGCCGCCGAAGAACGCACCCGCCGCGTTGGAGGCCAGGAAGATAAAGAGATAGAGTTGGGCTGCCTGCGTCGACACCTGAAACTTGTCGATCAGATAGAAGATGTAATAGCTCGACAGGCTCGACACATAGAGCTGCTTAGAGAACAGCAGCGCCACCAGCACCGCGAGCGCGATTTTTACGCGCCGCGAATCCGGGTGGTCCGGATGACGTTCCACCGCAGCCAATTTCTTCGTCGCGATCTGCGGCTTGTACCAGACGCCGATCCGCCACAGGATCACGATCGCCAGAAACGCGATCGATGAAAACCAGGCAATGCTCGGCTGGCCGAACGGCACCACGATCAGCGCCGCCAGCACCGGCCCCATCGACGTGCCGAAACTGCCGCCGAGCTGAAACACCGATTGCGCGAAGCCGTAGCGCCCGCCCGAGGCGAGACGCGCGATCCGCGCCGACTCCGGATGGAACACCGCCGAGCCGAGGCCGACCAGGGCGGCCGCGATCAGGATGATGGGATAGAGATGCGCGACGCTCAAGAGCAGCAAGCCGAAGAAGGTAAAACCCATGCCGATCGCAAGCGAGAACGGCTGCGCCTTCTTGTCGGTGAAATGCCCGACCAAAGGCTGCAGCAGCGACGCGGTAAACTGGAACGCCAGCGTGATCATGCCGATCTGCCCGTAGTCCAGCGCGTAAGCATCCTTCAGGATCGGATAGACCGAGGCAATCAGCGACTGCATGGTGTCGTTGAGGAAATGCGAGAAGCTGATGCCGGTCAGCACGACATAGGCCGGCCCCGCGACAGCCGCCTTGGCGGCGAGGCCCGGCGCCACGTCCGGCACGACCACCGGCGCGGTCAGCGTTTCCTCTGAGACGATGACGGGCTTGTTCAAGGGCGCATTCCCGAAAAGAATCGCGGACAGGCAATGTCCGTGTTCTACGGCCGGGCCATCGTCGCGACCAGCATCAATAGCTTATGGCTGCGATGCGTTGCCGCAGCACCGATCAGCGATCCCGCGCCGTCAGAATAAAGCTGGCTTATGCCGCCGCGGCGTGGCCGAGCGCGGTGACGATCTGATCGACGACGTCCTCGACCAGGATGCGGTCGTCGCCCTCGCCCATCACGCGGATCACGGGCTCGGTGCCGGACGAACGGACCAGCAGCCGGCCGTGGCCGTTGAGGCGATTCTCGCCGTCCATGATCGCCGATTTCACTTCGGCATGGTCGAGCGGCTTGCCGCTGCGATAGCGCACGTTCTTGAGGATCTGCGGCAGCGGATCGAAACGGTGGCAGACCTCCGACACCGGACGGCGAAGCTTTTGCACCACGGCCAGCACCTGAAGTGCCGCGACGAAGCCGTCGCCTGTGGTGGCGTAGTCGGAGAGAATGATATGGCCCGAAGGCTCGCCGCCGAGATTGTAGCCCTGCTTGAGCATCTGCTCGAGCACGTAGCGGTCGCCGACCGGCGTGCGCACCATGCCGATGCCCTGCCCTTCGAGGAAACGTTCGAGCCCGAGATTGGACATCACGGTGGCGACGATGCCGGGCTTGGCGAGACGGCCGTCTTCCTTCCAGCTTTGCGCGATCACCGCGAGCAACTGGTCGCCGTCGACCACATGGCCGCGCTCGTCGACCAGGATGACGCGATCGGCGTCGCCGTCGAGCGCGATGCCGATGTCGGCGCGCATCTCGCGCACCTTTTTCGCCAGCGCTTCCGGCGCGGTCGAACCGCATTCCTTGTTGATGTTGAAGCCGTCTGGTTCGACGCCGATCGCAATCACGTCGGCGCCCAATTCCCACAGCGCTTCCGGCACCACCTTGTAGGCCGCGCCATGCGCGCAATCGATCACGACGCGGAGCCCGTCGAGCGAGAGCTCGCGCGGCAGCGTGCGCTTGGCGAATTCGATGTAGCGGTCATGGACGCCGTCGATGCGGCGGGCGCGCCCGAGGCTGGCGCTCTGCGCCAGACGGCGGTCGATCGGCTCGTCGAGCAACTGCTCGATCTGCTTTTCGACATCGTCGGACAGTTTGAAGCCCTGCGGGCCGAACAGCTTGATGCCGTTGTCCTCGAACAGATTGTGGGAAGCTGAAATCATCACGCCGAGATCGGCGCGCATCGACTTGGTCAGCATCGCGACCGCCGGCGTCGGCATCGGGCCGAGCAGCAGCACATCCATGCCGACCGAGGTGAAGCCGGCCACCATGGCGTATTCGATCATGTAGCCGGAGAGGCGCGTGTCCTTGCCGATGACGACGCGGTGGCGGTGATCGCCACGCTGAAACACCAGGCCGGCCGCCTGCCCCACCTTGAGCGCGAGCTCAGGCGTGATCAATCCATTGGCGCGGCCCCGAATTCCGTCGGTACCGAAATATTTGCGGCTCATGTGACCCCCAGCCATTCCGGGGCTTCTTAAGGCCATCACGGCCACGAATCCCCGAACGCCCACCATCGTAGCGTGCAGGGGTTATAATCCCTCGGCCGCTAAAATGGCTTCAAAAAATATGATGAATCATTACGGCCGGAAGTGGCCAATTCCGTACATACGGTATTGATATTACTTGGTTTTTTGGAAAATAGGCACGCTGGAGCAGAGCCGCTATTTGCGCCGTTTGATGTTGTGATCGCCCTTCGAGGGCGGCGGCTGGGTAACACTGACCGGATCGGAGGCCGGAAAGGTCTCTTCCAGCCCCTCCTCCAGGGCGTCGTCCAGCCGGCGCTTTTCGGCGCGATCCTGTGAGCCGGCGTCGGTACTGGAAACTTTGCGCGGTCCGGTCATGGGCATGTCCCTGCCTCGGCAATGGCGCCGCGAGATGCGATTTGGCTCGCCAGACAACCATGATAGATGACACCACAACGAATGAATTCAAGAAGGGCCGGGACGTTCATGAAGCACATCACCTGCATTGAGGATCTGCGCCAGTTGCACAAGCGCAGGGTTCCCAAGGCGTTTTTCGATTATTGCGACCGCGGCTCCTACACCGAGGACACGCTGCGCGCCAATTCCGAGGATCTTGCGCAGATCAAGTTCCGCCAGCGCATCCTGGTCGACGTCTCCAGGCGCGATCTCTCCACCACGATCCTCGGCGAGCCCGCCGCGATGCCGCTGATCCTGGCCCCGGTCGGCCTGCTCGGCATGCAGCATGGCGACGGCGAGATTCATGCCTGCCGCGCCGCACAGGCGGCCGGCATTCCCTTCACCCAGAGCACGATGTCGATCTGTTCGATCGAGGACATCGCAGCCAGCGTCGACAAGCCGTTCTGGTTCCAGCTCTACGTGATGAAGGACCGCGGCTTCATCAAGGCGCTGATCGAGCGCGCGATCGCGGCGAAATGCTCGGCGCTGGTGTTGACCGTCGACCTGCAGGTGATCGGGCAGCGCCACCAGGACATCAAGAACGGCATGTCGGTGCCGCCGGAATGGTCGCTGTCGAAACTGCTCGACTTCGCCAGCAAGCCCTCATGGGTCGCCGGCGTGCTGCGCGGCAAGCGCCGCAGCTTCGGCAACATCGTCGGTCACGTCAAAGGCACCGAGGATCTCACCAAGCTGTCGGAATGGACCGCGTCGCAGTTCGACACCTCGCTGAACTGGAAGGACATCGACTGGATCCGCTCGATCTGGCCGGGCAAGCTGATCCTGAAAGGCATTTTGGACGTCGAGGACGCCGAGCTTGCGGCCAAGACCGGCGCGCAGGCCATCGTCGTCTCCAACCATGGCGGACGCCAGCTCGACGGCGCACCGTCGTCGATCGAGGTACTGCCCGAAATCGTCGACACGGTCGGCTCAAAGATGGAGATCATGTTCGACGGCGGCATCCGCTCCGGCCAGGACGTGGTGCGCGCGCTCGCGCTCGGCGCCAAATCCTGCATGATCGGCCGCGCCTATGCCTATGGCTTAGGGGCCGGCGGAGAGGCCGGCGTCGCCAAGGCGCTCGACATCATCGCCAAGGAAATGCTCACCACCATGGGATTGTGCGGCGTCAACACGATCGCCGAGATCGACGATAATTTGCTGGCGGTGTGAGCGCGATAGAAGTCCGCGTTGGCAGCGCACGCTGCCAATCGTGCGGCTACCCCCGCGAGCGAAATCGAACGGCCTTCAAGGGCATTGACGTAGATCACGCCGGCTTGAAATTGAATCGCGGCGCAAATTCAGGAGAAAGGGACGGCGGTAAGGACTAGCCCAACCGCCGTCGGCATGCGCTCGGCGCGTGTCAGTATCGATACTGGCCGGAGCAGATGTAGTTGCCGTACGCATCGTAGCAGTTGTTGTAGGAGCCGTAGGCGCCGTAAGCCGCGGCACCAACCGCTGCGGCCCCCACCGCCGCCGCACCGTATCCGCGACGTGGATAATACCCTCCCCGGTAACCGGCATATCCGACCCGCCCTACGCGACCGGCACGAACGGCTCCACCTCTGTAAACGCCTCCGGCTCGGACGGCGCCGCCGTGGAAGCCTCCACCGCCTCGGTACCCGCCACCACCCCCACGGCGCGCGAACGCGTCGTCCGGGATAAGGCTGGCAGTAACTAGAACAAGTGCTGCAAGAACCGGTAGAACATAGCGAAACATGGCGCTTCCTTCCTGTTGATTGGGCCCGATCATTCGGACTGCAACCAACCCAATTCGCAGTTATCCACCCCCTGGCAGCGTTTGACTCTGGCTGAACAGGCGCTTGACCTAGATCAAAGGTCTGGCTGGGCGACGCGGTTCCGCCTTGGCCAGGACGTGGTGCGCGCGCTCGCGCTCGGCGCCAAATCCTGCATGATCGGCCGCGCCTATGCCTATGGCCTGGGCGCCGGCGGAGAGGCCGGCGTCGCCAAGGCGCTCGACATCCTCGGCAAGGAAATGCTCACCACCATGGGTTGTGCGGCGTCAACACGATTGCTGAGATCGACGATAACGTGCTGGCGGTTTGAGGCGGCCTCTACCTTGGTCAAGAACCACGGTGGCGAATTGAGGCTTATCAAGTTGGACTCCGACGGCTCCATTTTTGAGCTTGCAATGCCCGTCGTCGGGCAGCGCTCGGCCTCGGAGCGGAGGTGATCCGATGAAGGTCGCGGGATTGCGTTCGCAGCGCTTCTCCGGACCTCTGTCCAGCCGCCGACGGTCGCCGCGATGGCGGCGTGGTGGTTGACGGCTCACGTGAACGACAAAAGACGGGAGCTTGTCGTCAAACAATGTCCAGCATTTCATGTACTTTTTGTCACCGTGACACGTTCGCTTCACTGATCACCATACCGGCCCCGCAGGTCACCTCTGCGAGGCCAGCGAACGCGCGTTCAACGTTTGAAGTGCATCAGCGGCACACGTATCGTCCATTCACGAGCACCCGGACGCATGCCGCGCCAACAGTCGCCGCACCCACAGCGGCGCCTCCTATGACGGCCCGCCGCGTCTGCCGACGCGCGACGCCAGCGACGCTCACCGGCGTTGCCGGCCGTCCGACCCTTGCTTCGGCGCTTTGAATGGATAGCGCAAAACTATCTTGCGCCGATTCAAACGAACCAAATCCGCACACGAAGGCGGCTGCCACGATCAGCATCCGCATAACGCCAAACCGTTTCATGGTGGTCCTCCCTACTGGTAAGGCGACGAGCCTTTCGTGGGATCACCAGGCGCACCTTGATTTACATCAATGAACCGACTTCCGTTTGGCGTCGCATGCCGGGAGATGCGGTTGTGTCTCTTCTTGCCGGGATCAAGACGTTCGCACCACGTGACCGACCGCGCCGTCCGGGGGATGACATTGACGGGTGCAGCGACGCCGATCTGGTTCGTCACATTTGAAATTCGTAAACGCGGCATCCTGCCCAAGCAGCGCAGCCCTCGCGAAACAAGGACGTTTGCGACGGAAGGCGAGGCCAAGATCTTCGCTCGCTCAAAGCTTGAAGAAGGCCTGACTGTATTTGCCGGCACAATCAATCCGCACTCACCCAAACGGCTTGTCCCCTCCTCGCATATCTACGCTTGGCTCGCTGACGAAGCGGGCAACGAGCCGCCTCCCAGCGACGATCAGGAATAATGCACGATTCCGTGCATTAGAATTGTGCTTGAGTGTTGCCATTCTGTTACGTGGGTCTTGTCCGACGCAAACTACGCTCCACACGGCAGCAACGGATTTGTGCGCAAACGTGCACATAGTTGACTGTTTGAACTAAAGAGAAGGGGACATCGCGATGAGAAAGTTCTTAGCCGCCGCTGTCAGTTTCGCGGCAGTTACCATGGCCACCGCTCCTGCATCGGCCGCCGACATGGCCGTCAAGGCTCCGCCTCCGGCCCCGCTTCCGGTGATCTACAACTGGAGCGGCTTCTATATCGGCGGCAATGGTGGCTGGGGCCAGAGCCGCAACTGTTGGGATTTCCTTGACGCGGCTGGCGTCGCCTTCGCTTCGGGCTGCCGCGAACGGTCCGGAGGCCTCGTCGGCGGCCAGATCGGGTATCGCTGGCAAGCCAGTCAGTGGGTGTTTGGCCTGGAAGCTCAGGGCGATTGGGCGGATCTCAGCAACCAGCGCGTCAGCCTGATCGATCCTGCGTTCTCCACCCGCACCAAGACCGATGGCATCGGCCTCTTTACCGGCCAGATCGGCTACGCCTGGAACGCAGCGCTGCTGTACGTGAAGGGCGGCGCGGCGGTGACGAGCAACCGCGTTAGCATTCTCGACACGCTTACTGGCATTGAGCTGGCCTCAGCCAGCGCGACCCGTTGGGGCGGCGTCGTGGGTGTTGGATTCGAGTATGGCTTCGCACCGAATTGGTCGGTCGGTCTTGAATACGACCACCTGTTTATGGGCGATGCCAATAATACGTTCTCGATCGTCAATCCGGTTAACGCCGCTTTTGTCAACAACCGGATCAGCCAGGATGTGGATATGGTCACCTTGCGCTTCAACTACCGCTTCGGCGGTTATGGGGCGCCAATCGCGGCCCGTTACTGATCAACGCTTCTCCAGCAGACTTAAAGCCCCGGCCTCGTCCGGGGCTTTTTCTCGACCTAACCGGGAGTCGCTGTTGCGAGCTGCCTTCCCGCCGGTCGCGAGAATCAAGAGAGGCGGCTCATGGAGCCGCCTCCCTGAAATATTTCTGCGTTTCCTACTGGCAACGATACATCTGACCATCATCCAGCTTCGTCATCGTGCCGGGCACGCATTTAAGGAAGTTGCGCCCGGAATAGTCCTCCCACCCGCTATAGCCGTAATAGGGAGAGATTCCGGCGTAGGCCCTGACTGGGTAATACGGCTTGCCGAAGTGGGGATCGGCCTGGGCGGCGTAAGCATTATTCCATCCGGTGTTTCCCGATCCATAATAGCCGGGTGACGTAGCTCCGGCGACGGCGCCAGCGGTTGCGACCGCCGCCGCCCCTGCTACGCCTGCGCCGACACCGTAACCATACGCGGCTCGACGGTTCTGGCGTCGCGCGACACCCGCAACGCTCACGGGAGTGAGAGGGCGGCCGACCCGCGCCTGAGCTTCCTCGACCGATAGCGAGACGCCGCGTTGCTCAGACCAGCCGACGGAGAGCAACCCCGCGCACGCAAAGGTCGAAACTGCGATGGCAATCTTAGTCAAAGATATCTTTGTCATGATCTTGCTCCAATTACTGTCCGCCCCGTTCGATGATGCCAGTTCGCAGTCAGACCAATGCGCGTTCTTGGGTGACGCTTTTCGGAGGCGAAGAGTGGCCTCCGTTGGAAACCAGTTTACCGCTCGACCAAAATAGCCGGAGGGTGGATGGAAAGAGAAGGATCGCATCAGGTGGCGCGCGGATCCTCTCTCGGAGAACCCCGCATCGCCTTGCAAAGGATATGATCTTAGATCGACACACACCCACCACCATTGTCCTAACGTGCAGCAATAGGTCATTGTCATAGACGTTGTTTTGGTGTTCACGCTCATTCGACAATCGCACCTGTCGGTCATTCAAGCCGCGTTGATGTCACGCGTGACACCTCACGTCGCCGTCTCACCACCACATCCTGCCGCCAAACCAATCGAACTGAGGTTGCCGCGCAAGCCTGACCTTGCGCGGTGCTGCCGCGCGTTTCCTTGTTTCGCTCTTCCGCGAAGGCGCAGATTTAAGTTCGGGCCGCTTTGTATCGGCCGGTTTCAACCTGCTCACGTCGGATGATTGCAGGTGTGCGAATGCCTGCCACGCCTTGGCCGAGACATCGTCGGCGGATGGCAGGCTTGGCGTGCCGGTCTCGGCTGTCACAGGCTCCATCGGATGAGCAACCGCAGGCATGCTGGTGTCGAAGACCACGCGTTCCGGCAGCTTCATCTCGGTATGAATGCGGATTTTCGTTCGTTGCGTTTCGACCTGCTCAACAACCGGCAGCGACGGCAGGCACGCGCCGGCAACCAGCAACACTACGAGGAGTGCTCCGCCCACAAGGAAGAAGTATCGCGCCAGGGGCATTCAAAGCTCCACACCCCCTCGTCGGTGTGTAATGGCCCATCCCGCAAGCGCTCGCGCAACACGAGCTTGGGCGAGAGCGGTGAGCGGGAGCCGCGGCCATTCTTCCCCATAGCCGCCGCCTCGACGCCGATCTCACGTGGATCGGCGCTAGCCTCACCTGCGCACGCATTTGCAACGGACGCATTTCGCCGAGGGACACACGTTGACATGGATCAACAAGCTGCGTCGGTTCAAGTTCAACCCTGCATAGGCCCAAGGCTCCTATCGAGCGGCGGCGCTCGCGTTTCGCCTTACTCCGAGGGTCCGTAAGGTGGCGACATACCAGGGTTTCGGACCCAATGGTGGTGCGGCCTGCTCTTTCCACAGACAGCCGAGCCAGACCTGAGACGCCGGCATCTCCAACAACGGTCAAAGGAGGAGGACCATGATTAGATTGATTGCTATCACGCTCTTTTCCTTATCAGTTACAGCATCAGCGCAAGCCATGACACCCGCGCCAATCGCACTCCCTGAGCCGGACGGTATGATCACGCAGGTGGCCGTTGGCTGCGGTCCAGGCAGGACCCGCGTCAATGGCGTATGCGTGGCAAGAACGACCATCCGCCAGACCCGTCGCGCGGTCCGCCGTTGCGTACGATGGCAGGGAAGCACTTGCGCACGGTATGAGTGAAGCAGCGAAAATGGCATCTGGATCACTGGCCAGACACCGTCGTCCCCGCCTAGTGCGCAATTGCGCACTAGGCGGGGACGACCCGTTGAGAGAGTTCGCTAATAGCCTTTAGCCACGGACAGCCCTCACATCGGCGGTGTAACCCCGTCGCGACCGACATTGATCTGCAGCTAGTTTGCAGACGGAAGATCAGCCAGACGCAACCGTCGCGGCGTCATTCCGGTCCATCGCTTGCAGGCATGGGTGAACGAGCTTATTTCCCGATAGCCGAGGAGCCACGCTATTTGGGAAACCGGCAATTCCCTTTCCCGCAGATAGCGTTTGGCAAGAACTTCCCGCAGCTGCTCCAGCACCTCCGAGAATGAAGTCCCCTCGCCCGAAAGCGCACGCGTTAACGTTCGACGGCTCATTCCAACCTGCCGCGCGACTTCGAGGGCGTTGGCGCGCCCATGGGGCAACAACTTGATCAGCACGTCTTCCACCTTTGATCGAGCACCGGCAGCACTTGGTGCCGACCGGCGCGCAAGCACTTCTTTCGCATAACCAACGAGAAGGTTGTGCAGATGGGGATCGCCGCCGACGACAGGCAGGGAAAAAACAGCCTTCGAAAGAACGATTTCATCGGCATTGCTCCCGAAATCGACTTCACATCCAAGGAACGCGTTGAATTCCGGCGGCGCGCTTTTTCGCGAATGCCTGAGACCGACGCGAAGCGGCGCCAACCGACAATCGGTTATTTTCCGGCAAATCCGGACCAGCGCCACCATCCAGAATTCGATCTGATGCCGATCGGAACTCCGATCAACATTGGCGTACTCAATTTCGATGACCGCGTCGCGATCCTGCCGAACTTTCAGGCGAACGCCTTCATTGGCAACTGCGCTGTACCGCTCGGCGTTGCGAAGAGCCTCTGCGAGAGATTCCGATGATGACATCACATAGTAGGGCAAGCCGATCTCGCCCAGTTCAAAGTCGCGCGCCAGATGAAATCCAAGAAGATCGTCACCGATCGCCTCCGCTGCCAGCTCAAGCACCTTGATCTGGGCCTTCACCTCCAGCCGTCGGCACGCATCATTCATGTCGTCGGTCGTAAGGCCCGCGGCCGCCAGCAGAGGAGCCAAGGGCTTTTCCGCCTTGGACAGGACCGTACATGCCAGCCGCGCGATACCGCCAGTTGCGCTCGGTATCGAAGCGAGGCGATTTCGCTCATCAGGACGCATCGGCCCTCGGCGTTTGTTTGGTCAGAATGCTCGTTGCGATCACGACGAAAGTTGGCCTCAAGAGCCAAATCGTTGGCCAGCAATCACAAGACCTGCTGTTCGGCGTTCAATATAACCTGATGCTCGCATCAACGACGTCATTAGCCTAGCCGCAGTTCGCGACCAGTTCCAGTTGATTTGAATCAGAGCAGCTTTTTCGCATGCCTTCTCGCCCCAACCGGATAGCACTCTTCATCGACGGGCCGAAATCTGCATGCGACCGCAAGGACGCTCGGTTTTGATATCGACTATCGGCGCTTGCGGAATGAGTTCGAAGGCCGCGGCGAGCTTCTGCGCGCGTTCTATTACACCTCCCTCATCGAGGGCCAGACGACCTCAGTCGTCAAGCCCTTGATCGATTGGCTGGATTACAACGGATACACCGTCGTCACCAAGGCAACGAAGGAGTTCTTCGATGGCAATGGCCGTCGCCGTACCAAAGGCAAAATGGAAATTGAACTGACCGTCGACGCCATGGAGATGGCGGAGCAGATCGACGAGATGGTGCTCTTCTCCGGCGACGGCGATTATCGGAGGCTGGTTGAAGCGATCCAGCGCCGCGGTGTTCGGGTAACAGTCGTCTCGACGATATCGAGCCAACCGTCGATGATAGCCGACGATCTGCGGCGGCAAGCCGACGCCTTCACCGATCTGCTGACACTAAAGCCCCATATCATTCGCTCGTTGCCGAATTGAGGCGCGTTACCCCGGCCAGGCGAAGCTTCCTTTCTCCCTTCTCCCCTTGGGGAGAAGGGACGTAAGGGAAGGCTTCGCCTCACATCGGCGGTGTAATCCCGTCGCGGCCGACATTGACGCGATTGGCTTCCAGCGTGCCGTCGTCCTTCTTCACCGCGCCGAAGATGATGATCTTGGCGCCCGGCTTCAGTTCGGACTTGTCGCCGGCGACGAAGGTGACGATCGGCGTACCCTCCGGCACCACGACTTTCTTTTCGCCGTCCTTGTATTTGACCAGAATGTTCTGGCCGTCGGTGCCCTTCACCGTCTGCGCGACGGTGGCGTTGGTCATGGTCGAGTTCGGCCGCTGATCCCAGGGCCGGAAACCTTCGGCCGCGCCGCGCTGGTTCTCCGGGAAAATATGCACCGCGACCGCTTTCTGGGTGCCGTCCGGCTCCGGCATCGCGGTGACGCCGATATAGGAGCCTTCCTTGATCTCCGAGAGTTCGGTCTTGGCGACGCCGAACACCGCGACATTGTCGGTGACACGCACCTTCATGTCGGTGCCCTCGCGCGACTTGATCGACAGCATGGGCAGGTCTACGGCCTCGATGGTGCCGCGAATGCGGACCGTCGGCGGCTGCTGCGCCCACGCCGCCGATCCAAGCAGGGTGACAAAGGCCAGCGAGGCCGCGAGCATCCGCGGCCATGAAGAAGATTTCAGCATGGTATTCCTCCCGAGATGTATTTGGCGCCCAACTCAACGCAAACACCGCACGGGGGTTGCTATTCCAGGCGGCGAGATCACATCGGCGGGGTCAGCCCGTCGCGGCCGACGCTGACGCGGTTGGTCTCGAACGAGCCGTCCGGCAGCTTCTTCATGAAGGCGATCACCTTGGCGCCGGGCTTGAGGTCGGACTTGTCGGCGGGAACGTAGGTCACGACCGGCGTCTCCGGGGAGACCACGACTTTCTTCTCGCCGTCCTTGTACTTGATCATCAGGGTGTGGCCGTCATTGCCGACCACGGAATCCGCCACCGTGGCGTTGGTCATGGTGGAGTTGGGACGCAGATCATAGGGCCGCGAGCCCTCGCCGGTGCCGCGCATGGCTTCCGGAAACACATGCACCTCGACCGCGTTCTGGCTGCCGTCCGGTCCCGGCACCGTGGTGGTGCCGATGAAGGAACCGACCTTGATGTCGGACAGCGAGATCTTGCTGATCCCGACGATCTTGATATCGCCGGTCATATGCAGCCTGACGTCCTCGCCGCCCCGCGACTTCACGGCGAGCACGTCGCCATCGACGGCTTCGATGGTGCCGCGAACGCGCGTCGGCGTAGGCGGCTGCTGCGCGATCGCGTAAAGCGTGGAAGCCGCAACCATCGCGACGGCGGCAAGCGGGCGAACGAATTGAAAGCGACGGACGGACATGGCGGGAATCTCCGGTGGCGGCACTGACGTAACCATTGACCCCGGCCTTTCAAAAAAATTCCGGCTCAAGTCTCCGCGATCCGCCGATCATGTATTCGTGAGATCGGCCTCGACCAGCGCGCGAAGTTCCGCCGTCACCTCGGGGCGCCGGCCGAACCACAATTCGAAGCCGCGCACCGCCTGGTGCAGCAGCATGCCGAGCCCGTCGGCGGTCTTCAGCCCGCGCGCGCGCGGCAGCCGCAGCAACGGCGTGTCGAGCGGCACATAGACGAGATCGGCGACGACGGCATGTGACGGCAACCGCCCGACATCGAGTTCGAGCGGCGGCTGGCCCTTCATGCCGAGCGAGGTCGTATTCACCAGCAGCCCGGCGCGCGGCAGGAGGTCGCCGACCGCATCCCACGCCACCGGCAGAACGCTCGCGCCGAATTGATCCGCCAGCGCCCGGGCGCGCGCGACGGTGCGGTTGGCGAGATGCACGCGCTTGATGCCGCGGTCGAGCAGGCCGAACACCACCGCGCGCGCCGAACCGCCGGCGCCGAGCACCAGCGCATCCTCGCATCTGTCCCATCCGGGCGCGCAGGCGTCGAGATTGTTGATAAAACCTTCGACGTCGGTGTTGGTCGAGCACAGCTCGCCATTCTCGAACCACAGCGTATTGGCCGCGCCGACCGCGCGGGCCCGCGCATCCGGCTTCGACAGCGCAAGCGCGCGCTCCTTGTGCGGAATGGTGACGTTGGCGCCGACGAAGCCGCGCAGCGACAGCCGGAAGATGAAATCCTTGAACTCGTCGGGCGGCACCGCCTCGATGACGTAGCCGCCCTCGATGCCGAGCGTCCGCAGCCAGTAATGATGGATCAGCGGCGAGCGCGAATGCGCGGCCGGCCATCCGATCAGGCATGCGGCGGGGGGTTTGGTTGCACTTGTCATGGCAGTCAAATCGGGCAAGCCGGGCCCAGAGTCAATGCTGTAACACGCCCGTCGCCGCGACGCGGCGCGATTAACGCCATCAGGCGCTCCACTCGAAGACTTCTTTTTCGTACACTTCCTGAAAGCCGGCGCGCTGCAGATTCCGCAAGGAGTGTTCGAGCATGTACAGCGTCTCGGATACTTCGGTCGCACAGCCGAGCGCTTCGGCGCGCTCGATCCGCGTGGCGATCAGCGCCTGCTGCGCCCCGCGCCTGCGGTGGCTCTCGGCGGTCGCCGCCGCCATCAGGTAGCCGATGTCTTCGAAAATGCAGAGCGCCGCAATCGCCACCGGGCGTTTGCCGTCGAACGCCATGTAGTGGAAGAAGCTTTCGCAGCCGGCCGACCGCAGATAGTCCGGCCAAATCGGTCTGATCCGGAGGCTCGCGCATGGCGGCGATTTCATCCACGCCGACTTCGCGCACCTCAAGGTCGGTGCTGAACGGAACGGGCGAACGGCCACTGCGGCATAGCGTCGGATAACCGGTCCATTGCACGCGCGTAAGTCCGTTTCCCCCGAGCCAGCCGCGCACAGCCTCCATCCGCGGGCCGGGACTGAGCCAGACGAAAAATCGCTCGATCCCCTCGGCGGCGAACAGATCGATGATATGGCGGACACTGTCCGAATCCATGCCGGGCTCGGCCCCGCACAGATAGACGCGATTCATGTTGCCGGATGCGAACGGTGCCTGCCGGTCCGGATCGATGGTGACGTAGCAGTGTCCAAAGGGCGGACCGTCGAAGCGTTTGCAAATGAAGCGGGCGGGCGGACGCTGGCCGTCCAGCCACGCGGCAAGCCGTTTCATCTTCAGAGACAGATCGATCGCGTTCATGGACCCTCGGGATCATGCCTCCCGAAATTCAAGAGGCATGATCCCGGTATATCTCACGCCGCGACCCGGTGCGCGGCGATGATCTGGTCGGCGGCGCGGCCGGTGACTTCGGCCATGCGGTCGAACTGCCTGCGTAAAGCTGCCGGCGCCGGCGGTGGCCGACCGCAATTCCACGATCAGGTCGCCGATCTCGGCTTCCGGCATGGTGGCGCGGACGCAATCCCAGCCCGGCCAGTTCTCGCGGGTGTCGAAGCCCAGGATCTGGCCGCGCCGCGCCGACAGGATGGCGTTGATCTTCGCCGTCGCCTCCGTCGGGCAGACGATCTCCACCATATGGATCGGCTCCAGCAGCACCGGCTGGCACTGCGGCAGCGCCTCGCCCATGCCGATCCGCGCCGCGGTGCGGAAGGCGAGATCGGAGGAATCGACGCTGTGATAGGAGCCGTCCGTCAGCGTGACGTGGATATCGATGACGGGGAAGCCGAGCGGCCCGCGCGCGAGGCTGTCGACCACGCCCTCCTCGACCGCGCCGATATAATTGCGCGGCACGGCGCCGCCGACCACCTTCTCGTGGAACTCAAAGCCGCTGCCGCGCGGCATCGGCTTGATCTCCAGCACCACGTCGCCGAACTGGCCATGGCCGCCGGATTGCTTCTTGTGGCGGCCGCGCTGGGTGACCGATTTGCGGATGGTCTCCTGATAGCCGATCGCGGGTGGTTGCGATTTGGCGTTGACGCCGAAGCGATCCTTGAGCCGCTCGAGCGCGACGCGCAGATGCATCTCGCCCTGCCCCCACAGCACGATGTCGTGGGTCTGCGGATTGTGGATCATCGTCAGCGACGGATCTTCCTCGTTCAGCCGCAGCAGCGCCTGCCCGAGCTTGACGTCGTCCTTGCGGTCGGTCGCCGAAAGCGACATCGCCAGCACCGGCGGCGTCGGCTCGATGCGCACGAGCGCGGCCGGCGCGGTCTTGCCGTTCGACAGCGTGTCGCCGGTCTTGATCGCTTCGAGCTTGCCGAGCGCGATGGTGTCGCCGACCTCGGCCGCGGCCCGCTTGGTGTCGTGCCCGCCGCTGACCGCGAGAATGCCGGAAACCCGCCCGGCCTCGCCGGAGGAGGATTGCAGCGTCGCGCCGTCATCGAGATGGCCGGCGAGCAGCCGCGTCAGCGACAGCTTGCCGCCGTGCTGCAGATGCAGCGTCTTGAACACATAGGCCAGCGCTTCCTTTTGCGTCGGCACGCCGAGCCGCTTCGCCGTCTCGGCAACGCCGGGCGCTTCATGCCGCAGCGCCTTCATCAGCCGCAGCACGCCGTTTTCGCGGCCGCAGCACCCAGCAGCACCGGGCAGATCAGGCCTTCGCGCAATTCGCGGGCGAGGTCGTCGAACACCGCGTCACGCGGCGGCTGGATGTCCTCCAGCAACTGCTCCATCAGCGCGTCGTCATGGTCGGCGAGCTTTTCCAGCATCGAGAAGCGCGCTTCCTTCTCGCGGTCGAGATTGCCGCCTTCCAACGCGACGACTTCGGAAGGCTTGTGTTCGCGGTAGACAAAGGCGCGCTCCAGCGCGAGATCGACAAAACCTTCGATCAACTCGCCGTTCCAGATCGGGATCTGCCGCAGCACCAGCGGCACGCGCGAGGCCGGCTGCAACGTCGCCAGCGTCTCGCGGATGCGCTTGTTGGCGCGGTCGATCTTGTTCAGAAACAGAAAACGGGGAATGCCGAGATCCTCGAGCTCGCGCAGGATGATCTGCAGTTGCGGCAGCTTCTTCTCGTCCGCCTCGCAGACCACGACCGCGGCATCGACCGCGGGCAACGCGGCGCGCATGTCATGCGCGAACTCGATCGAGCCGGGACAATCGATAAAGGTGTAACTGTCGCCCATGAAGGTGGTGGTGGCGGCGGAGAGGCCGACGCCCATCTTGTGGTGGCGCGCCTCGGGGCTGGCATCGCCGACGGAAGTTCCGGCATCGACGCTGCCGGCATTTTTGATGGCCCCTGTTCGGGCCAGGATCGCTTCTAGGAGTGTGGTTTTACCGCTCTGGAAAGGGCCCACCAGCGCAATGCACCGTGGACCTCGGGGACTTCTGACGTCTTGTCCCATTGCCGCCTCCTTAGCTTGGAGCTCGGCCCGTGATTGGGTCGGCGACTTCCAATGCTCCGCCTGTCCCGAGGTTTTGGCAAGCGGGAAAAATTCGCTGCAGTGCATCCAGTTGATTCTGTTGACGTCGACCTCGGGCACGCCGGGTCTTGGGCTCACCGTCTCCCAAATCTGGAACTCAAAAGTTAATTCCCGCTCAGCCGGGCGCGGCACCCGATCCGTCCGAACGCGGATCGAGCATGATCCGCAGCGCGACGGCGAAGCGCTCGATATCGACGCGCTCGTCCCAGGCAAGCTGCAGCGAAATGCCTTGCAGGACCGCGACCATGACGCGGGCGGCCGAAGCTGGATCGAGATGCCGCGGCCAACGCCCCTGTCGTTGCGCTTGCGCGATCATCGGCGCCAGCACGTCCACGGCCTGGGAAACCCCCGCAAGCGCTTCGCGCTTCAATTGCGGATTGGAAAGGCTCTCCGCCCAAAGCTGCACGGCCAGATGGCGCCATCGCCTTTCCTTAGGCTTACGCAATTCGAGCACAAATCCTTCGACGAGACGCCGCAGGCTGGTGTCGATGTCAGGCGCTGTCAGCGCAAACTCCATGCGCCGGCGTTCCATCGCGTGGCGTTCGGCAGCGATCGCCATCGCGATCTCGGTCTTGCCTTTGAAGTATCCGTAGATCGCGCCGGGACTAAGCCCCGACTCCTCGACGATGTCCTGCACGGTTGCGGCATGAAAGCCTTCGCGCGCAAAGCATGTCAGCGCGGCATCGAGGATGCGCCCGCGCTGCTCGTTGGCGCGTGCCGCTGATATCCTAGGCATCGCCGACTTCCGCAAGCACCGTGTGATAGAAGCTGTAGCCCTGCATGTGGCGGCCGGCCTGCCCCATCACCCGCTCCCGGTATTGATCGGCGCCGAGATCGCTCACCAGTCTCAGCCCGCGCTCGCGCAGGAAGTCCGGCAATTCGCTGGGCAGCAAGCCGAACCGCCAGGGTTCGCCTGATACGTCGACCTTGGCGATGACCTTGTCTGCGCCATCGAACGCGACGCTGCCGTCGATCGCGCCCTCATGAACATAGGTGAAGATGAACCGGCTGCGCGGCGCCAGCCGGCCCGCCCAGCGCATCACGCCGCAGACCGCGTCGCCGGTCAGATACTGGCTGACGCCTTCCCACACCACGATCGTGCGCAGCAGCGGATCGAAGCCGGCATCGCGGAGGCGCTGTTCGAAATCATCGATCTCGAAATCGACGGCGACAAAGGTCACCCGGTTCAGATCGGCGCCGGCAGCCTGCAGTCGCTCCCGTTTCACCTTGGCTGTTGCAGGGTGATCCACTTCGAAAACCTTGATGGAATCGAGCGCGGCGAGCCGCCAGGCCCGCGTATCAAAACCCGCGCCGAGCAACACGACCTGCTCGGCCTGTCCGATCAATTCCCCGATCCAGTCATCGATCAGCCGCGTGCGGGCGATGCCGGAGGTTCGCGCGCCCGGCCATTGCCGGTCGATATAGCGGGTGAGCATTTCGCCCACCGGGCGTACCGCGAGCAGTTTGGCCGGTAGCCGCAAGCTTCCCGGCAACAGCGCGACGGCCAGTGGATCGGCAAACACGCGTCGTCCGGCACCCTTCGCATGCTCCGACGCCCGGAACATGGCCATGTATTCGGCGGTCCGGCTTGGCTGATGCTGCAGCATTTCGCCACCTCCTCAAAAAGAACGTTTATTCTTTTTAAGACCGAACACAGTCGCAGGTCAAGACCCGTGGCGAAAATGAAGTGCGGTTAATTCAGCGCGTAGCCCGGCGGGCGGAGCAGCTATCGATGAACGCCGCGACGAGGTTCGTGATCTCGGTTGGTCGCTCCAGGCTCGGCAGATGGGCCATGCCGGTCAACACATGTCCCGACCCGTTCGGCATCGTCATTGCGATATGACGGCATCGTTCCTGAATATGCGGGAAATCGAGATCACCCCAGATCACAAGCGATGGCGCCGATATCTCGCCCAGACGATGGAAGGCGGGCGCGACATCGAGGTTCGACCCGATCGGCGGCGACCGTAGCGCAATGGCGTTCATATCGAGGAACAGCTTGCGCGCCTCGCCGGTGACACGGCCCTCGGGCTGCAACGGACCGTCGAGCCAAAGATGGGCTTTGATGGCGTTCACGCGATCCAGATCGCCGGCTTGTTCGGCGTCCTTGAGCCTGGCCATCAGGCCCTCGATGTCAGGCGGATGGATCGGCTCAGGCGCGCCGCTCACGGCGGGCGCAATGAGAACGAGGGCGCGGACATAAGATGGATGCAGAAGCGCGGTGTCGAGCGCGACCCGTCCACCCTGAGAGCATCCAACCAGAATCGTCGGCGCGCCGTTTCCTGCGGCGTCAATCACCGCCATCAGATCCGCGACCGCAGAAAAATCCTCCTTTTCCGCGCGCGTCCCGCCAAAGCCCCGCCGATCATACGCGATCGCCTTGTTGCTTGCGCCGACTGCATCCAGTTGCGCGCGCCACATCCGACTATCGCAGACCGCGGCATGCAGAAAGACAACGGGGTCGCCGTGGCCGACGACGTTCACAGCCAGCCGGGCCTGGCCGGACGCAATCTGATGATTGGAGTTCATGATTTATGCTAGCCGGTGCCGGAGGGGGCAACCAGCAAGCAGCCCGCGTGAGCGCAAGCGATATGCGCGGAAAAAGAAACCCAGCCCCCGATGTCGCTTCCGCCTGTATTACCGCCCCGGCCGGAGCTCCAGGCTTTCCAATCCGGCAGCAATGCTGATGCCGACCTGGCCCTGCACGCTTAGCGGTTGCAGCGCGATCGAATTGGCGGAGCCGCCGACCAGCACGTTGCCGCCGACGCCGACGCCGAGCGTCGCACTGCCCTGCGCGCCGACGTAATCGCCGGACAGTCCGCCCGGCCCAAGCCGGGCGACGGGTGCGAACACGCCCCAGGCCAGCGCCAATTCCTGGGTGATGCCGAGATCGAGCCCGACTTTGCGGATGGTGGCGACGTAGCGGTCTTCCGGCATCCCTTCGGCGCGCAGCACGCAGCCGAGATTGGTGACGGAACCGACGATGAAGCCGACGCTGGCGCCGCCGCGGCACTCCAGCACGCCGACCTGCACGCGCTGCACCTGCTGCGCATTGGCGCCGCCGACCGACGAAGCCAGCGTGGCGAGCGCGGCCGCGGCAAGGATGAGAGAACGACGCATGAAGAAATCTCCGGCTGAAAAATGTGATGCGAGCAGAGAAACGAAAAAGGCGCGCCATGCCCGCGGCGCGCCTGATTCTATGCCACAACGTCTCGGGCGGTGCCAGACGCTGGTCTGCCTCGCATGGCGGACGCTTGCCGATGTGCAATTGCCACATCGGTCTCCGCGCATCCAGTAACAAAAAAAGGCCCGCTTGCGCGGGCCTTTTCCTTAATCGAGTGATCCTCAGCCGCGACGGTGATGGCGGCGATGATGGCGGCGCGGAACGAACTCGACCGGCTGCAGTTCGAGGCCGGCGATACCGGCGGCGACGTTCAGGCCGGTCTGTCCCTGCACGCTGATCGGCTGCAGCGCGTAGGCGTTGGCGGGACCGCCAACCAGGAAGTTGCCGCCGCCGCCGACGCCGATCGACGCATTGGCGCCGACGCCGCCATAGCTGCCGGCGAGTTCGCCGCGCCCGAGCCGGCTGTTCGGCGCATTGACGGCCCAGGACAACTGGGTCTGCTCGGTGACGCCGAGATCGAGACCGATGCGCTGCACCTTGGCGATGTAGGGTTCAGGCCGGCGGCCTTCGCTGCGGAACACGCATTCAAGGCTCGTCACCGAGCCGACCACGAAGCCGACATTCTGGCCGCCCTGGCATTGCAGGACGCCGGCGCGAACCGGCGGAGCTGCGTTGGCGCTCGCGATCGGCGCGATCAGCGCCAGCGTGGCGATAGTCAAAGTCAGAAGTCGCATGTGTCCCAGTCTCCGCATGAAAAATTAAATTTGCGGGCGGACAGGAGGGAAGCGCCGTGTTCAAAACAAGGCGCTTCCTCAAGAAGCCGTCAAAACATCGCGCTGTCGTTCACGCGCGATGTGATTTGACAGGCCTTTTTTCTGACGCGTTTTCTCGGACAGAAACCGGAACCCATCCCGCATCAAGTGCGGGACAGGCTTCGATTGAAAACGCCTCTTATCTCAAATTGCCGCAAAAGCGCTGGATGCGTTTGCAGGCATCTTCGAGATCGGAGGTTTTGGTCGCGTAGGAAATCCGGAACGCCGGGCCGAGGCCGAACGCGGAACCCTGCACGACGGCGACGCCTTCGCTCTCCAGCAGTTCGGTGACGAAATCCTCGTCATTGGCGATCACCTTGCCGGACGGCGAGGTCTTGCCGATGGTGCCGGCGCAGGACGGATAGACGTAGAACGCGCCTTCGGGCCGCGGGCATTCGATGCCCTTGGCCTGGTTCAGCATCGAGACCACGAGGTCGCGGCGCTCCTTGAACACCTTGTTGTGCACGGGGATGAAGTCCTGCGGACCGTTCAGCGCTTCCACCGAAGCCCACTGCGCGATCGACGACGGGTTCGAGGTCGACTGCGACTGGATCGTCGACATCGCCTTGATCAGGTCGGCGGGGCCGCCGGCATAGCCGATGCGCCAGCCGGTCATGCAATAGGCTTTCGACACGCCGTTCACCGTCAGCGTGCGCTCGTACAGTTTCGGCTCGACCTGCGCGGGCGTTGCGAACTGGAAGTCGTCATAGACCAGGTGCTCGTACATGTCGTCGGTCATCACCCAGACATGCGGATGCTTCACCAGCACGTCGGTGATCGCCTTCAGCTCGGCGCGCGTATAGGCGGCGCCGGTCGGGTTCGACGGCGAGCACAGGATGATCCATTTGGTCTTCGGCGTGATCGCCTTTTCGAGGTCTTCGGGGCGCAGCTTGAAGCCGCTCGACGCCGGGCACACCACCGGCACCGTCTCGCCGCCGGCCAGCGCCACCATCTCGGGATAGCTGACCCAGTACGGCGCCGGGATGATGACCTCGTCGCCGGGGTTAAGCGTCGCCATCAGCGCGTTGTAGAGCACCTGCTTGCCGCCGGTGCCGACGATGATCTGGTTCGGCTTGTAGGTGAGGCCGTTCTCGCGCTGGAATTTTGCGATGATCGCTTCCTTCAGCTCGGGAATGCCGCCGACATCGGTATACTTGGTCTTGCCGGCCTCGATGGCATGGATCGCCGCCAGCTTGATGTTGGCGGGCGTGTCGAAATCCGGCTCGCCGGCGCCGAGGCCAATGACGTTGCGCCCCGCCGCTTTCAGCGCGCGCGCTTTATCCGTGACCGCGATCGTCGCGGACGGCTTCACACGGGCGAGCGCAGCGGACAGGAAGGGCATCATCATCTCCTGGCAAACGTCGTGAGCTGAAGAAATTCACGACTCTTTTTGATGGGAACGCCGCACCCTAAGGCGCTGCGCGCTGCATCGCAAGAAGCTTGGCCGGATACCGGTCAAACTTTAGGGAACGCCGCGCAGGCTCGGTACGATCGGAGCAATATCGGCGCAATATTCGCAAAGTTCCGCGGCCGAATTAACTCATATCTGACAACGGGCGGGCAAGCCCGAACGTCCGGCAGGGACCGCGATGCCGAGAGCGGCTGACGGCGCCGGGGCCACTGTCCCGCATGGCCACAGCGGCAGGCCGCCCGGCATCCGACTTCTCCGCGATGCGGCGGCGGATGGAATGCGCACGCCGTTCGCAGCCGATGCGGATTAACGCCAGGGTGTCGTGCCCGCAATTCGGTTTCGCCCTCGCGCATGCCGGAAGCGGACGCGGGCCGCTTGGTCGCGAAGGCTTGAATCGGTTTGCTGCTCCGCTCCCAACCACGTGATCCCTGCGCCGTGGCATGGCATGCTGCGCGCGTGCAGTGCAGTAGAGGTTTTCGACTTTTTCCATTCCGCGGGCCTTGCGACGCATTCGTATCGGCATCATTGTTTAGCCGCGTTGCGGCGCGAGAGCTTTCCGCAGTTCGCCCACCGCGTGCGCCCCTCGATCCCGAGTGAACTCCAACGACGATGTACAAGCTCTATTCGATGCAGCGCTCCGGCAACAGCTACAAGGTCCGCCTTGCGCTGGCGCTGCTCAACGCGCCGTATCAGGCGATCGAAGTCGACATTCTCCGAGGCGAAAGCCGCACGCCGGATTTTCTGGAGAAGAATCCCAGCGGACAGGTGCCGCTGCTGGAAGTCGCCGACGGACGCTATCTCGCCGAGTCCAACGCCATCCTCTGGTATGTCTGCGGCGGCACTTCGCTGGCCCCGGAGTCGCGGGTCGAGCGCGCCGAAGCGCTGCAATGGATGTTCTTCGAGCAGCACGCGCTCGAGCCCAATATCGGCGCCGCCTATTTCTGGCTGTCGCTGGTCAAGGGCGGCCGCGACCTGCAGACGCATGCGCTGGAGGACTGGATGGAGCGCGGCTATGCCGCGCTTCAGGTGATGGAAAACCATCTCAAGACCCGCGGCTATTTCGCCGCCGGGCAACTGACGGTCGCCGATATCGCGCTGTACGGTTACACCCATGTCGCCGACCGCTGCGATTATGATCTGGCGACCTTCCCCGCCATCCGCGCCTGGCTGCGGCGGGTCGAGCAGACCCCCGGCTTCGTCACCATGGACTGGCAGCCGGAGGCCGAGGTCGACGACCAGGCCGGCATCGCCGCCGGCGCATAACCGCCGCCACGCCTGCAGCCGGCCTCCTCACTTTCGCGCGAGCACGCCGCCAAAGGTTAACAATAGCGGGCATAAGCGTTAACCTTTGCCGCGATTTGGCCATTTTCAGATGCTCCGCCCGCCGCAATATTGCCGGTGATGATTGCAAGATTTTCCTGACGTCGCGTAAGTCGCGGGTGATTCGTCCCGCGTTACAAGGATTTAGGCCAATGATGCGGTCCCCCGGCGCGGTCGGCTTCGAGAGCAGCCGAGCGCCCGTCGCTTCTTCCCGATTGCTTGGTGCCATCGCCACTTCGCTCGCGATCGGCACGCTGTCGCTTTGCGTCATGGTCACCCTGACGGTGCTATCGATCAAGGCCACCGTCGCGATGCCCATTCCGTGACGGTTGCGGCTTTTTATTTGCATCATTAGCGAACGCGCGATGATCGACATCGCGATGTGGACGCGCATGAAGACACCTGTCGGCCTCGTGACCGCCGCCTTGGCGGTCGCGATCCTGCTTGCCGTCTCGTTCCTGATCGCCACCGGCACCCGCGGCGAAGCGCCGGCGTTCGGCTCGTCGGCGGGCGAACTCGAGGTTCGCACCATCGCAAGGGGCCTCGTCAATCCGTGGGCGCTGGCGTTTCTATCGGATGGAACGATGCTGGTGACCGAGCGTCCGGGCCGCATGCGCATCGTCACCGCGAAGGACAGGTCTCGCCGCCGCTCAAGGGCGTGCCCGAGGTGTGGGCATCCGGCCAGGGCGGCCTGCTCGACGTCGTCGCCGACAAATCCTTTGCGCAGAACAAGACCCTCTATTTCTGCTTTGCCGAGCGGACCGAGGGCGGCGGACGCACCGCGGTCGCGCGCGCCAGGCTCGACGACGGCAAGGGCCGGCTCGACGACGTCAAGATCATCTTCCGCCAGCAGGGGCCGCTGTCATCGGGCAATCATTACGGCTGCCGCATCGCGCAGGCCGACGACGGCAATCTGTTCGTCACGCTGGGCGAGCATTTCGCCTACCGCGATCAGGCGCAAACTCTCGACAATCATCTCGGCAAGGTGATCCGGATCGCGCCCGACGGTTCGGTGCCGTCAGGCAACCCGTTCGCCGGCCGCGCCGACGCCAAGCCGGAGATCTGGAGCTACGGCCATCGCAACCCGCAGGCCTCGCGATCCATCCCGCCTCCGGCGAGCTCTGGGAAATCGAGCACGGCCCGCGCGGCGGCGACGAGGTCAACCTGATCGGCAAGGGCAAGAACTACGGCTGGCCGGTGATCGGCTACGGCATCGATTACTCCGGCGCCAAGATCCACGATGCGACGGCCAAGGACGGCATGGAGCAGCCGCTCAAATACTGGGTGCCGTCGATCGCGCCGTCAGGCATGGCCTTCTATACCGGAAAGCTGTTTCCGAAATGGAACGGCAGCCTGTTCACCGGCGCGCTGCGCGGCGCGATGCTGGTGCGGCTGACGCTGAACGGCAACGCGGTGACGTCGGAGGAACGCCTGCTGCAGAACCTGCACGAGCGTATCAGGGACGTCCGCCAGGGGCCGGACGGCGCGCTGTGGCTGCTGACCGATAGTTCGAACGGGCGGGTATTGCGGGTGGCGCCGGCCGCGAAGTGACGAGCGCCCGTTCGTCATCGCCGGGCGCGTTAACTCACGCCCATTTGTGAAAAATCAGAAACGCGCCGATGGCGATGAAGAGAAAACCGAGCGCGTGATTCCATCCCAGCGGCTCCTTCAGATAGAGCACCGAGAAGCCGGCGAACACCACCAGCGTGATCACCTCCTGAATGGTCTTGAGCTGCGCCGCCGAATAGACCGCGCTGCCCCAGCGGTTGGCCGGCACCGCCAGCCAGTATTCGAAGAAGGCGATGCCCCAGCTCACCAGCACGACCAGCGGCAGCGGGCTCTCCTTGAATTTCAGATGGCCATACCAGGCAAAGGTCATGAAGACGTTGGAGGCGAACAGCATCAGGATCGGCAGCAGCGTCGGGGAAATAGTGGGCATCGATGTCCTCTTGCAAAATGTCGTGCGGCTCAATCGTCGGGTGCGGTACCCCGTTCCTTAGCTTCGATATCATTTGATTTCAAAAATGCGAAAGCCCGCCGCATCCGCGCAACGCTCCCTTAAGACTGGCGGCAGAAAGGCGTGCACAATCGCAACAATCAGGCATGCTCGCGCCTTATTCCCGGCAAGTGGCGAGAACGGGCATGCAGTTAAACTGGCGCGCAATCTCCGGTCCGGCTCTGACGACAGCGACGGCGCTGGTCGCCTTCCTGGTCGACCGGCATTTCGTTCCCGTCCCCAATCCCGCGCCGCTGTTCGTCTGCATCGTCGCGCTTGCCGCTTCCGTCAGCGGCATCGTCTCCGGCATGGCCAGCGCCGTCATTGCGGTGGCGTCTTCCGCGCTGTTCTTCCTCAACCACCGCGCCACGCCCGGCTACGACATGTCGGACCTGGCGCGCATGCTGCTGCTGGCGGTGACCGCCGGCGGCACCGCGCTCATCACCGGCCTGCTGCGGCAGAAATGGGTCGATGCGTTCGCGTGGGAGAAGAAGCATCATGCCACCGCCGACCGCCTGTCGGCCGCGCTCGATCAGGTCGACATCGGCATCGTGCTGCTCGATGCCGATACCCGCGCCGAATTCATCAACCGCGCCTTCCGCGATTATTTCGCGCTGTCCGACGAGCAGGCCGACAGCAAGCCGCCCTTCATCGCGCTGATGTATCACGGCCGCGACACCGGCGCCTGGCAACTGCCGGAGGACGAATTGAGCGCGTTCATCGCCAAGCGCACCGAAATGATCCGGACCGGCAATTCCACGCCGATCAACATCAATCTCGCCGACGGACGAGGTGCTGCGCTTCATTTGCACGGCGCTGCCCGACGGCGGACGCATGCTGAGCTACACGCCGGTCACCGACCTCGTTCGCCACAGCGACGATCCCGGCAGCGCCGACTACTATCGCGCGCTGCGCGGCAGCGATCGCAGCCTCGCCCAGCACCTCGGCGCCGCGGAATAGCGGCGCGCGCAACGGTGCGCTCTGCGACATTGATCCCCTCCTGCCGCTGTCTGTAGTAATGGACGGACACCCTCCCGCGCGTCCCCTCGCGCCACTTCCCGCAAAACGGAATCGCTCATGTCCGGCGACCTCACCATCCGCTTCGTCACCCGTCAGGACTACGCGCAATGGCTTCCGCTGTGGGACGGCTACAACGCCTTCTACGGCCGCTCGGGCCCGACCGCGCTGGCGCCCGAGATCACGGCGATGACGTGGGCGCGCTTCTTCGACGCCTACGAGCCGGTGCATGCGCTGGTCGCCGAGCGCGGCGGCGAACTGCTCGGGCTGACGCATTATCTGTTTCACCGCTCGACGACCATGATCGAGCCGAATTGTTATCTGCAGGACCTGTTCACGAACGCCGCCGCGCGCGTCAAGGGCGTCGGCCGCGCCTTGATCAACGGCGTGTACGAACAGGCGAAGCTTGCCGGATCTTCCCGCGTCTATTGGCAGACGCACGAGACCAACCACACCGCGATGCAGCTTTACGACAAGGTGGCGGAGCGCTCCGGCTTCGTCGTCTACCGCAAGCTGCTCTGACACGGTTTCGTGAAGACGGCCCCGTCCGGCCGCCTGTGGATAAGTCCTGATGTCACGGCAGCGTAACAAAGCGCGGATAGGTTGCGCCTGCGTCTGATCAGGCCCCCCGTCTCAGATCACGCGCCCCAAGCGGCCCCCGTCAGTCGCCGCGTCTGACCGGGGCCGCATCTTTTTGTGCCGCATGGCTGCCAAGCGCTGGCGGCCGGTAGCCCCGCTGCTTGCGGCGCGAAGCGCGCGCGGGCCACAATGCCGGCCCCTCTCCCGCGCCACTTCCCACAGGATCGATCCATGCAAATTCGCAACCTCGGCGGCTCCGGCCTGCGCGTTTCCGCCGTCGGCCTCGGCTGCAACAATTTCGGCCAGCGCACCGATCTCGAGACCTCGCGCAAGGTGATCCACAAGGCGATCGACCTCGGCATCACCCTGTTCGACACCGCCGACATCTATGCCGGCATGGGCGGCTCCGAGACCGTGCTCGGCACCGTGCTCGGCGACCGCCGCAAGGACATCGTGCTGGCGACGAAATATTCCAAGCCGATGGCAACCGACGGCACCAAGCAGGGCGCCTCGCGCCGCTACATCATGTCCGCCGTCGAGGCCAGCCTGACGCGGCTGAAGACCGACTACATCGATCTCTACCAGCAGCACGATTACGATCCCCTGACGCCGATGGAAGAGACGCTGCGCGCGCTCGACGATCTCGTCCGCCAGGGCAAGGTCCGCTACATCGGCAATTCGAATTTTCCGGCCTGGCGCATCGCGGAAGCCGAACTGATGGCGCGGCAGATGAACGTCAGCCGCTTCGTCTCCTGCCAGGACGAATACAGCCTCGTCGTGCGCGGCATCGAAAAGGACCTGCTGCCGGCCGCAACGGAATACAAACTCGGCCTGCTGCCGTTCTTCCCGCTGGCGAGCGGCCTCCTCACCGGCAAATACAAGCGCGGCGCCGCCGCCCCCGACGACACCCGCTTCGCCAAGGCGCCGGCGCTGAAGGACCGCTACGTCACGCCGCGCAACGAGGACATCGTCGAAAAGCTGCAGGCGTTCGCGCAGGCCCGCGGCCACACCATGCTCGAACTCGCCTTCTCCTGGCTGGCCGTCGCGCCCGCAAGTCTCCAGCGTCATCGCCGGCGCGACGCGCGTCGAACAGGTCGAGCAGAACGTGAAGGCGATCGGCTGGACGCTGAGCGCGGAGGAGATGGCGGAGATCGACGGGATTACGAAGTAGGCGTAGTCGCGCGCGCCATCTTACCGCGATCCGTCGTCCCGGCGAACGCCGCGGACGCCATGACGCTGCGGCCGTTCGATCAGCGGCACTTCGTCGAGCTGCGAACCGACGTAGCCGATGCGTTATCGGTACCCGCGATCTGCGCTTCGCTTGTCCGGGACGACGCGTGCATTCGGTTTGACGCCGATCGGTGGATTAGTCCACCCCACCAGCCCCTGCATCGGCTTCACGGCGCGCTGTCCGGAAACACGCTCTCCGCCAGCACGCGCTCGGCCAGCCCGAACTGATCCTGCAGCACGCCCTTCATCACCGCGCGCAGATCGGTGGTCGGCGCAAGATCGCGGCCCTGATAGAGATTGGCGGGCTTCAGCCCCGGCCAGTCCGCGATCACGCGGCCGCCCTTCACCGCGCCGCCGGCGAGCAGCGCGATGGTGCCGGTGCCGTGATCGGTGCCCTGCGGTGCCGTTGATGCGCGCGGTGCGGCCGAATTCGGTGGCGACCACGATCACGGTGTCGCGCCAGCGCGCGCCGAGCCCGGTTTCGAATTCCGCCAGCGCGCCGTCGAGGCCGCCGAGCAATTGCGCCAGCCGCCCGACCGGGCCGCCCTCATTGGCATGGGTGTCCCAGCCGTCGAAGGCGAGCGCGGCGATCCGCGGGCCGTCGTCGGCGGCCATCAGTTTGGCGGCGCCGCGCGCCACCAGCCGCATCGCGGCCGCGCCGTTGGTGCCGGGCTTCGGCTTCATGTCGTCGCCCTGCGCGGCCTTGTCGAGCGCGAGGCCCTGCTTCAGCGCCTCGGCCAGCGCGGGATCGCGGTGGCTGATAGAGTTCGAGCGAGCCGCATCGCGGTATCGTCGGCGGCCTGCGGCAGCGCGACCGGCGCCCAGCCGACCGTCGGCGCCGCGCCGCGCAGCACCAGCGGCGTGGTCGGGCCGACCGCAAGCCCGCTCGTCACCCGCTCGCCTTTCGGCAGGCCTTCCAGCGCGCGGTTGAGCCAGCCGGACTGCACCCGGCCCGGCCCCGCAAAGCCGCTTTCGAGCACGTCCTGCCCGTCGAAATGCGAACGGTCGCGATAGGACGTCGCCACCGCGTGAACCACCGCGGCCTTCTTCTCGCGATACATCCGCGCAAATTCCGGCATCGCCGGATGCAGCGCAAAGAAATTGTCGAGCGGCAGCGCCGCGTTCGGCCCGCTCGACGACAACGCGATCGAACCATGCAGGCCGGCATAATCGGGATCGCCAATCGGCGCGACGGTGGCGAGCCCGTCCAGCGCGCCGCGCAGGATGACGACCACCAGCCGCGGATCGCGGCCGTCGGCGGCGCGCGCGAATTTCGGCAAGTAGGCCCATGCCGCAAAGGAGGCGCCGCCGAGCAACAGCGCGCGCCGCGACGTCACCGAGCGATCGCAGGTCTTCGCAGCAATCGTTTGTCGTTTCCATGGACGTCATCTCCTCTGGAATTCCGGCGACATCAACAACAGCGCCAGCGCCTGCTGCCGCGATTCCGCGCGCTCGATGGTTTTCCGCGTCTCTGATGACGCCGCATCCGCGGCAACGAGTTCGAGCAGGTCGCGCGGATCGACGCCGTCGGCGAGCCGTGAGGCGATCTGCGCGGATATATCGAGCCGCAGTTTCATGCCTTCCGGCGCCGCCCAGGCCGCGTTGCTGTCGGGAAAACCGTTCGGCCCGGCGGGCGCCCACAGCGGCTGGCCCAACGCATTGAGGGCGCCGAGATAGCGGCCGGGATCGTTCGGGATCTGCGCCAGCAGCCGGCCGGACGCGACCAGGAATTCGTAAGGCGAGCGCATCTTTGAAAGCGGCGCCTTCCAGGCGTCGTCGGAATCCACCAGCGCCGTCGCCAGCGCCTTGAGGTCGCCGTCGGTTCGCGCGAAGACATCGGCGAGCCGCGCCACCAGCGCCGGTGGCGGATCGTCGGCCACGAAGTGGCGCGCGAACTTGGCCGCGATGAATTTCGCGGTCGACGGATGGCGCGCGAGATCCGCCAGCACCGCCTCGCCCTGCGCCACGCCTGATGCGTCGTAGATTTTTCCCATCACCCGCTGCGCGCCCGGCTGATGCGCATTGGCGTTGAACACGAAGGTGCCGGGCGCGCCCAATTGGCCCAGCCGTCCCGCATAGGTCCAGCCCGTGATGATGTTCGCCAGCGACGTCACGTCGTCCTGCGAATAGCCGCCGCCGACGCCGAGCGTATGCAGTTCGAGGATTTCGCGGGCGAGATTTTCGTTCAGTCCGCGGTTGCGGTTTTTCCCGGCGCGCGAATCCGGGCCCAGCGATTGCTGGTTGTCGAGAAAGAACAGCATCGCCGGATGCTGCTCGACCGCCTTCAGCATGTCGGCGAAACGCCCGAGCACATGGGGGCGGATCGCCTCGCGCTCGAACGAGCCGGCCCACATCCGCGCCGGCCCGCCCTTGTTGGCGGAGATGCAGAAATGATTGGACCAGAACACCACCAGCCGCTCGACAAATCCGCAATCGGCGATGACGGCCCGCTGCAGCCGCGCCAGCGCTTCGGCGCGAAAGGTTTTCTGGATGATGTTGAGCGGTGCCGGCGGCGGCTTTGGCGCATTGGGCCGCATCGTCTCGGCAGGCGCCATGGCCGCATCGGCGATTATCCGGCGGCTTCGCCGGCGGTTCCGTGACGGTTCTTTGGGCGCCATGTCCATGGCGATGCTGTTGAGCGAAAGGTTCCGCCGCTGCGCCTTCGCATCCGGCGGCGGCTGGCCTTCGGTCGCGGGCGCCGGCGCGGCCTTGGCGGCTGCGTCGCGGGCCTGCTGAATCTCGAACTGATAGTCGAACACGGCCTTGCCGAGCGCCGGCGTCGACTGCAGTCCCGGCACTTCGAGCAGCACGCCATTGGGACGGGCGAGTTCGGCCTTGACGAAGCCGCGCGGATCGGAGGCCGCATTGAGAAAATCGCCGGACGCGCCGCCGCGCGCGCCCAGTCCGAAGCGATTGAGCGCAACAAGGGCTGCTTGCGAATCGCGGGCCATCGGATTTCCCTTGGATCTTTCGCGGGCGTATATTGGCCGCTGATTATACCGCGCTTCGCCGTGAACCCGAGATTAATTCCACGTCAGGGATGCCGCCCCGTTCATGACAAATCGGTTAGAAAACCAGCCTTCCCGCCGCCTCGCCTGCGCTGCTTGCGGCACTGAATTCAGTTGCAGCCTGTCGGGGCCGTGCTGGTGTTCCGACGAGGCGTTCCGTCTGCCGATGCCCACGGACGGCAGCGATTGTCTCTGTCCGGACTGCCTGCGCAAGCTGCGCAGAACAGCACCAGCGCAGGTGCGACGTGACCGGCAAATGGAATGTCAGCGCCGTCCTGCTCGACATGGACGGCACGCTGCTCGACACCGAGCGGGTCTATTTCGACAGCCTGGTCGCGGCGCTGAATACGCATGGCTACACCGACGACGCCGTCGCGCTGTGTCACGCCATGGTCGGCCTTCCCGGGCCGGACTGCGAGGCCATGCTGCACGCGCGCTACGGGGAGAACTTTCCACTCGCCGAAATCAACCGCGCCTTCGTCGCCAATCGCGAGAAGTTCATGAGGCCGGCCTGCCGCTCAAAAGCGGCACGCTGGAACTGCTGGATGGGCTCGCGGCCGCCGATTGCCCGATGGCGATCGTGACCTCGTCGTCGCGGCGCTCCGCCGAGCGCAATCTTTCGCTTGCCGGAATCCGCTCCCGTTTCGACACCATCCTGACGCTCGACGACGTGACGCGCGGCAAACCGAGCCCGGACCTCTATCTCCTCGCCGCGACGCGCCTTGGCCTCGCGCCGCAAGTCTGCATCGCGGTGGAAGAATTCCAATCACGGCGTGACCGCCTCCCACGCCGCCGGCGCGATCACGATCATGGTGCCGGACATGGTGCCGCCGACCGACGAGACGCGCGCAAAATGCGCGGCCGTGCTGCCGGACCTCGGCGCGGTGCTGCAGATGCTGCGGGAGCGGTCGTCGTTACTCCGCGGGACCGGCGAATAGCAGCAGATTGCCGTCCGGATCTTTCACGATGAAATTGCGCGCGCCCCAGGGCTCCCGCCTCAGCGTCTGGAAGAAGGTGACGCCCACCGACTGATACGCGAGGAAGAGTTTTTTGATCTCTTCCGCGGTCGCGACCGTGAGCGAAGCGGCGAGCAACTCTTCGCGGTCGCGCAGTTCGGGATCGATCGGCGGCTTGGCGACACAGCGCAAGTTGATCCGCGCCGCATCACGCGCAACCTGCGCGTAGAATGGCGGCTCGCCATAGGTGAAGACCACGGTGAAGCCGAGCTTGCCTGTGAAGAAATCGCAGGACGCCTCGATATCGGCGACGAAGAGCTGCGGCTCGGCAGCGGTGATGACGGCTGCGGCGGAAGTAGCGCCTGCATGGTCCAGCATGGTCGATAATCCTTCCTTGAGCGCCTGCCAGCTTTCAAAACCATGCTGCCGTGCGACCACCTCCTGCGCATCGCTCAGCTTGAAGCCGTGCGACAGGATTTCAGGATCGGTCATCTGGCTGAAGCGGGGCAAGCCCGACCTGATCTGCGCCGCGACCGGATAGTAACGGTCGCGATGCCAGCGCAGGATGAGCTTGGCCTGTTTGCGAAGGTTTTCGATATTCGGCATGGGCGCAGCTACGGTTGACGTCGCGTAGGTGGGCATTGCCCCTTCGGCCGAAAGCCGATGCGCCCTACATGCAGCGGCATCAGGATGCCGATGCCGCTCGCGGCTGTCAATCGATCCGTCGTGCGTTACCGCGCTAACGCCTCCCCCGCCGCGCCAGAGCCGCCTCCGTCAGGGAAAACGCCGCCTCACCCGCCGTTTCCATATAGCTGGGATCGCGATGCAGCAGCACGACGGCGAACGAGCCATCGAGCAGCAGCAGGATCTGCCGCGCGAGCTGCGAGGCATCGGCGATACCCTCGGCTGCAAAGGTCTGCACGCAGCCATTCCTCGAACTTCTTCTTGTGCGCGGCGCCGATCTTCATCGCGGGATGGCCGGGCATATTGGCGAGCTCGGCCGAGGTGCGCAGGAATCCGCAGCCCTTCCATTTCGGATGCCGCGCGGAGCGGGCGAGATTGCGAAAGATGCGCTCGACCTGGGCCGGCAAGCCGCCGTCGGCCTCCGCAAACCATTGCCTGAACAGCGCAAGATTGGGCTGGTCGCGGGCGGCAAGATACGCCGCGACCAGGTCGTCCTTGCTCTTGAAATGATAATACAGCGTTCGCTTGGTGACGCCGGCCTTCGCCGCCACCGCGTCGACGCTGACGCCCCTGATGCCGTCATTGTAGAACAGCGCGTTCGCCGCCGAGATAATGCGCTCGCGTGTCGGGGTGCCGGATCGTGCCATGGCCCGTATGTATACTGACCAGTGAATATACACAACTGCGAACGGTCTTCTAGGGTGCATGCGACGCGGCAACGCTTGTGGAGACCTGACCGATGTCCGACCCCATTCTGTTCGAAATCAATGACGGCATCGCGCTTGTTACGCTCAACCGGCCCGACAAACTCAATGCGCTTGAATTATGCGCTGATCGATCGCCTGATGGCGGTGCTCGATGCGATCGAGACGACGCCGACGTGCGCGCCGTGATCCTGACCGGCGCGGGCGAACGCGCATTTTCCGCCGGTGCCGACATCCACGAATTCTCCGGCAGCGTTCGGCCGGTCCCGATGCGGCCGTGCGCGACTTCGTCCGGCGCGGGCAGGCCATGACCGCGCGGCTCGAAGCTTCAGAAGCCCGTGATCGCCGCGGTCAACGGCCTGGCCTTCGGCGGCGGGTGCGAGATCACCGAGGCCGTGCATCTGGCCATCGCCAGCGAGCGCGCGCAATTCGCAAAGCCGGAAATCAATCTCGGCATGCCGCCGACCTTCGGCGGCACCCAGCGGCTGCCGCGGCTCGCCGGGCGCAAGCGCGCGCTGGAACTGCTGCTGACGGGCGATCCTTTCTCGCCGCAACGGGCGCTGGAGATCGGGCTCGTCAATAGCGTCGTGCCGCATGATGCGTTGCTGCCGGCCGCGCGCGAACTGGCAGCACGTATCATCAGACATTCGCCGCTCGCGGTCGGCGCGATCATCACGGCGGTCACCCGCGGACTGAACATGGGGATCGGCGAAGGGCTGCAGGTCGAGAGCGAGCAATTCGCCGCGCTGGTGCCGACCAGCGATCTCGGCGAAGGCATCAATGCCTGGATCGAGCGCCGGCCGCCGGTTTATGCCGGCCGTTGACGCCACAGAATATCCCGCCGGGCTAAGCGGCATTTTTGGTCGCAATCACCGTCCGCATGTCGTCGGCCAGTTCGCGGTAATGCTGGCCGAGGCGCAGGTATAGCTCGCGCTTCGTCCTGTCCGCCGACAACTTGCTGATCAAATCGCATTCGGCAGCGAGGGTCTCAAACCGCTCCAATTTGGCTTCAAAGTCGGTCATGACGCGTCTCCCCTAACGGCCACCAAGGGGACAAGACTACGCCTTCATTTTACGTCACAGCTAACATCGTTATCGGATAGAACTAATTTACAGCCTCGGCGATAGGCCGGACTGTCGCGCAATCATTGCCTGCTGATTTACGTCGGCGAACGTCATCGTTCCTGCTGTCAGCCATGCCGCAGCGACGATGCCGGCCGGCGCGTCCCGCTAACGCTAGCCGTGATAGCTCGGCGACTTTCGCGCCATGCCATCGAACGCGTCGAACAGCCGCTCGCGCCAGGCATAAACCGGATCGTCGCAGGACCGGTCCTCTCCCGCAACGGGAAGGATTACGCCATTTCTTACCGCATCGACGACAGTCAGCACCTGCAGCTTGCGGCTGCCCAGCCGTCGTCAGGAACAGGCGTAGCATTTACGGGCGACGTAGTCCGCATGCTGCAGTCCCTTGCCGAACAGGAAGAGCTTGCCATTCGTATTGTCAGCCGAACCGGCGCCTCCCAGGAAGGACATTTCTCGCTCGGCGGACTGAAAGCCGCGCGAGAGCGTCTCGCCACGGTGTGCAAATGGCCTCACATCGTAGCCGGTCCGCGCAACTGAGGTCATCGAGCAACCATGGGAGATGCGTCATGAGAAGGATTGGAGATGTTGTCAGACGTGATGGCCGGCGTCGTAGCGCTGCTCGTCATGGCGCCGCCATCAGCGCTAGCGCAGGAAAAGAATCAAGTGGCGCTGGTGAAGAAGCAGGCGGCACCTGCTCAAGGGTTGAAGCATACCGCTGCCGTTGCCGCTCCCGTTGCCGACAAGAAGCCGCACCGCCTGATATTGCAGGTGAATTCCAACGAGCCTGCGATGATGAACCTCGCGCTCAACAACGCAACGAACGTTGTGCAGTATTACAGGGATCTCGGTGAGAACGTGGCGATCGACATCGTCACTTTCGGCCCGGGCCTGCATATGCTGCGTGACGACACCTCGCCGGTCAAGGCGAGGATCAAGACGATCTCGGAGAGCAACCCATCGATCTCGTTCCAGGCTTGCGCCAATACGCGCGACAATATGAGCAGGGCGGAAAGCAAGGAAATTCCGCTGATGTCGGAAGCGAAGATCGTGAAATCCGGCGTCGTGCGCGTGATGGAGTTGCAGGAGCAGGGCTGGGCGTATGTAAAGCCGTGATGGCGCGGCCCCCTGCGGAGCGGCAGTTTTCCGCCCGACCGCCTGCGATTGCGCAGCATCTCCGCCGCGCAATCGCAGGATTATCATTATCATAGACACACGAAGGCGCCGAGGCGCCTAGACCGTCGAAATACCGTCGATCGGGCTGATATCACCGACGAACCTCAGCAGGTCGGCCATGGTGAAATCGCCAGGCGTCCTGGACGGCAGCGTCGGCTTCCAATCCTTGCCCTTCAGCCACAGATACGACTGACGGTCGCCGTGCACGAGGCCGACGAACACTTCCGCCACGATCGTAGCCCCGACCGGCCCGAGCTTTTCGCCGCCGCCGCGCTGCTCCGCCTCCTTGAGGATGTAGTACCAGAGCGGTGTATGCTCGTGCAGGCCGTGTCGCTGTGCCACGGCGCCATCCGCCCCCTTCGCGATCTCGGCGGAAGTGAGCGGATTCCTGATCTTCATCGCCCTGGCGACGTCCTGTCCGGACGGCAGGCCCAGCATGACGCCGCGCTTCAGGTTGCGGAACGGAAGGCTGCCGCCGCCGCCCGGCAGATCGTGCAGTTGGGGTATCAGGAACGGATCGACCTTGCGCGAGAGATTGAGTCGCACATCGGGGGGATTGGTCGCCAGCACCTCGTAGTAACGACGCCAATCGATGATCCAGTTGCTGGAAAGCACCGGGATCGGCAGCGGCGGCTGCACCGGATCGGGCGCGAGGTCGCCGATGATTCCGCCCGACAGGCCGGTGAACTTGAACAGCAGATTAAGCGTGGCCGGAATGCCGCCACCCGGCGTGAACTTGCGATTGTGGCTGTAGACTTCGCGCACCATGCTGTGGCCGAACCGGTACGCCGCTGCGGAGAACTCGACCGGCATGTAGGGCGTCTTCTTGAAGCGGTAGAAGCGGCGCCCCTGGTCGAGGATCTTGGCGACGATTCCCTTTTCGGTGATGCGCTCCACGAAATCATGCAGCACCATCCATTGATAATGCCAGGTCACCATCTGGCGCGCCTGCGCGAACAGCTCGCCGGCCGGCACCCCGGACGCAGCAAGATGGTCGCAGACCCTGTTGTGAAACTTCAGCATCGCCAGATGCGTCTGCGCGACGACGAGATTTTCGTCGTTGCGATGATCGCCTATCAGCGCGAAGCCTTCCGGGCTACGCGGCAGATCGTTGCGCGGCGTGACGGTTACATCGTCAACGCTGATGGTCTTGCCGGTCAGGAGTTTCGGACCGGGCGTCTTGCCGTTGGCATCGCCGGGATTGCGCGCGTAAAGTTGCCGGCTGCCGTCGGGACCGAGGCCGTAGATACTGTCGAGATCGAGCGCCGGCGTGCGGAAGTTTTCGATCGCGGCGGGATCGGCTTCCTTGTCGCCGAGCGAGGTGAGATCGAGCGTGATGTCGTGATCGACGAATTGGCCGAGATAGGTGAACCCCGCCGGGACTTTGGCGTTGTTGCCGGCGGCGTCGCCCGGGTTGGCGTCCCTCATCGCGTCGGCAAGTTCCTTCAGCGGACCGTCGTCGACGGCGAGCGGATCGAGGTTCGGAAACATTCGTCCGAACATGCCGGGATCATCATGCCCGGAAAGTGAATCAGAAATTGTCGGGTCGGTTGGCGGCCACCTTTGCCATGGCCAGGCTGGACATTCACTTGTGTTGCCATCACTTCCTCCAATCGGATGTTGGGAGAAGAGGGGTATCGGTGTGTCGCTATGTCAGGTCATTAAAGGTTCAGGAAAATCCGATCGATACCCCTCAAAAGGGTTCAGTCAGCAAAACCCAACTCCAGACTGTGACCAATCGGAGCGCGGTGCCAGCGGTTTATTTTTCGAGTTGTGTGATCAGCTTCACTGACTGGGTCGTGAACTCATAAACGCGCAACCACAGGCGGATGGATGCCAACTGCACGAACGCGCGGTAGTTGGCCGCAAGCTTGTCGTAGCGAGTGGCGATGCCTCGGCAATGCTTGATCCGATTGAAGGCCCTCTCCATCAGATTGCGCGCACGATAGAGGTGCAGGCTGAAGCAGATGGGATCCTTACGATTGCGCTTCGGAGGAAATGTTGGCCCATGCGCCTTGCTCGGTGGCGAGCGGCCTGATCCAGTCTGCATCGTAGACCCTTCAGAGATCTAGGCAGGGTGTCCGTAAACGAGCTCCCAAATTCCATTTCCGGACGGACAATTTCCTGCTCCAGCGAGAATGCGTCCTGCTTCACTTCGTACGCAAGCGCGTAGGTATTTCTCACCACAAGCCCGCAAGCATTAATCCCTACGCGGAACGGGGCGCATTTCGTGCCGCGGCGTGCTACGTACTATTCCCAGCAGGCACGTCTCGAACGACAGGAGCAGTGCGGTGTGAACGCGCCAAGCCGGATGAGCGGGCCAGCTAGAAAGATTCTCCTGGCGACGGATCTTAGCGCGCGCTGTGACCGCGCGCTTTGCCGAGCCGCCATGCTTGCATGGCAGTGGCAATCGTCGCTGACAGTCCTGCATGTAGTTGAAGATCGCGACCTGAGCATCCCTGATGCAGCAGGACTGCCGTCGTGGAGGCGCCCGTCCGATCCGCTTGATGTTGCCAGAAAACACCTCCTGGCCGATGTCGACGCGCTTCCGGCCCGGCCAACCGTGCGAATCGCCGAAGGGAATCCGATAGAAGCCATTCTGCGCAGCGCCGACGCTGAGAAATGCGACCTGATTGCAATCGGCGTCGGAAGAGACGAGTCGCTCGGACATGTCCTGTTGGGCAGGACCGCGGATCGGCTATTTCGTCGGTCCCGGGTGCCGCTACTTGTTGTGAAGGATCGTCCTCGCAGGCCGTACGCAAATATTGTTTTCGCTACCGACCTCTCCGATTCCTCGCGTTATGCCTTGGAAACGACTGCACGCCTTTTCTCTGGACAAAGGCTAACAATTTTTCACGCGTACCGCCCACCGTCCGAACTGATGACTAAATCGGCATTGCATCGGCAATATCGTATGGAAGTCGAGCTGGAGGTGCGGGCGTTTTTGGCAGGAGTGGACAAATCAGCGCCCGGTTGGCAACAGCCGCATGTGCTGATCGAGGATGGCGCGCCAAATTTTCTGTTGCGCGACTATGTGCGAGACAAAGAGGTAGACCTGTTAGTGCTTGGTACGCACGGGCGGAGTGCCCTCTTCGAGATGTTTCTAGGGAGCGTCGCCAAAGCGATCATGGATGACGTACCTTGCGATGCCCTCGTTATCCGAGAGCCGCGCGCAGCGGTCGAGACCTAACAGAGTATTATGTCTGGGCGGAATTGCATTCACGTCTCTACCCCTGATATGGCGATGATTACCTACGGCCTTGGAAGCGCACTCCGCCCCTGCAGGCTCATGCTCATGCGCGCCAGGTGCGACAGCGTCCGCGCGCCCATCTTCTGCAGCACAGCTGCGCGATGATGCTCGGCCGTCCGCGTGCTGATCCCGAGTTTTGTAGCGAGCACCTTCGTCGGCATCCCTTCAGCCAGAAGCGCCATCACCTCCTGTTCGCGGGCCGTGAGCGATCGGTAGCTGGCCTCGATAGCCGCGTACGCTTGCTTCCTCGGCAGCGATTTCGCTGACGCGCTGGTGTGCTTCCTCCAGAGTTTGAAGGAGTTCCGCTGGCTCGAACGGCTTCTCAAGAAAGTGCAATGCGCCCGCTCGCATGGCCTTGACGGCAAGCGGCACATCGCCATGGCCAGTGATCATGACCACCACCGGGCACATCGGCCCCTGTTGCAAGTGACGCACGAGATCCAGCCCGCTCATTCCCGGCAAGCGTAGATCAACCAGCAAGCATAACGGCCTGCTCAGCTTGACTTCCGAGAGGAACTCTTCGGCCGAGGCATAGGTGCGCGCTTCCATCCCCGCCGTATGCAACAGCACTTTGAGGGCTTCGCAGACATCGGATTCATCGTCGATGACGTGCACGACGCGCTTATGGCCCATGGCCCACCTCTGGGCTCAAGGGAAGCTCGATCGTGAACCGCGCGCCGCCATCTGGCCGGACGCGCTCCCAATCGATCGTCCCTCCATGCGCGCTGATCAGCTCGCGCGACAGCGCCAAGCCGAGCCCCATACCGCTCGGCTTTGTCGTGACGAACGGCTCGAACAGCTGTTTGGCCACGACATCGGACACGCCTGGCCCATTGTCCTCGACCTCGATCCGTACCCCTTTGTCCAGCGCTGCCACGCGAACGGTGACGCAGCCGGGCAATCGGCCCGCTTCCGCTGCGGCGTCGATGGCGTTGTTGATCACGTTGATCAGGCTTTGCTCGAGTTGAAGCGCATCAACGGTGACCGGCGGCACGGACGCAGCCTCGAGCCGCACCGAGACCCCGTGCGCCCTTGCGTCATCCTCGGCCAGCGCCACCACCTTCCGCGTCAGGGCGCCGAGGTCGGTGGGAGCTGGCCTCAGCGTGCCGCGCGAGACGAAATCCCTCAGACGCTCGAGGATGTCTTTCGCCTGCCGCAGCTGCCCTGTTGCCTTTTCAAGAGACGCCGCAATCGGCGCCGGCTCGGCAGGCTTGTCAGCCAAAAGCTGCCGGCCGACGTGAAGGTACATGGCGACGTTCGATAGCGGCTGGCTGATCTGGTGCGCCAATGAAACGCCCATCGCACCGGCCGTCGCATGCCTTGTCATGCGCACCACCTCGGCATGCTGCTCGCGCAGCAGCTCATCCGATCTGCGGCGCTCGTCGACGACGGCGCCGAGCAGCAATCCGTTGAAAGCGAGCGCCAGCACCAGGAGCTGGTAGACCCATGAAAGTGCTCGCGGGATAGCCGCCCCAGCTGATGAAAGCCAACAGCAGCAGATGGACGATACATACGCCGGCTGCCGCCCCCACGAACCCGGTGCGCATCGCGATCCAGCTCACCGGGAGGAACAGCAGATAGAAGAAATGGTATTCGTTGGCTCCTTCGAAGGAGAAGATCAGCCACAATGCGATCAGGACCCCGGCCAGAAAGGCCCCTGAGTCGATCAGCAGCACTGCGGGTCTTGTCTCACCCAGACGTTGAACTGACCCGAGACGCGGCCATGGCAACGGGGAGGATGATGATGATACCGACGGTGTCTCCGACCCAAAGATGCGGCACCGCTTCCCAGTACTGCCTCGCCGGCAGATCGCCGAACCACACGAGAAAGCCGCAATAGAGGCAGGCTATGACGAATGTCCCTGCCGGCACCGTCACCAGCAGCGCAACCACATTGCGCAGGTCGGACCGTCCAACCGCAAAGCCGAGGCCTCGCGTGAGACCCGCGGCGAGCGCGGCATAGCCGATCGCAACAACTGCGCTCGTGGCAACAGTAGAAGCGACGCCCTTGGCGGCCCCGTAGATGAAGAGATCGACCAGCAACGCCGCCAGGAACAGCACCGGCGCATAAGCGACGCCTTTGAGCAGCAACAGGCCCAGGCTCAGCGCCTTCGCCGGATTCCACAGCGTGATGCCGAGGGCTTCGAGTTCATGGACGCGCGTGAGCCATTCGAGCCCGAGATAGGCGGCAGTGAAGATGCCGCCGATCAGGGCGTACTGCGCCGGCGCAAGTTCGCGCGGCCAGCCAGCACTCCAGCGCAACCCCGCAATCGCGCTACCTGATCTGCGGACGGTGTCACCCAATGCAGCTCCTCCGTCGCCCGGTGGACGATTTTCTGCTCCAGCAAGAATGCGCTTCCTCCAATCCGCGCGCAAGCACGTGGGTACGACTCACCATAAGCCAGTAGGTACTATTCCCTACGCGGCGCTGGGCGCATGTCGCGTCGCGGCGTGCTACGCCTTATCCCTATCAGGCACGATCCTCTCGCGCCGGGAGCAAGGCCTGCCGTACTCAAACCCAATAGTGGAAAGCCGCAAGGTGAGGTGCATGACCCCCATCGTCTTTCATCAGATCAACGTCGACAGGGGCTGACGATGTTGCGTTTTGCAGGACGGCTGTGGATGCTGGCCGTTGCGGTATTGGTCTTGCTCCTGTCCGCTCCTGCGCCGCTCCACGCCATGGAGGCGGCAGCGCGCATCGACCTGACGCGGCATCCCGTCGGTTATCTGGCGCTTCTGATCTTCTTCGTCGCCTACGGATTCGTGGCCGTCGAAGAAGTCATTCAACTGCGCAAGTCGAAACCCGTCATGCTGGCGGCGGGCCTCATCTGGGCGCTTCTCGGCCTCGTCTACGCCGCGCATGATCAAAGCGCCGCGCTCGAAGCCGCCGCCAAGCATGTGATTCTCGACTATGGCGAGCTGATGCTGTTCCTCGTGGTGGCGATCACGTACGTGAACACGATGCAGGAGCGGCGCGTCTTCGCCGCAGTGAGGGCCAAGCTCGCCAGCAGGAAGCTCTCTTATCGGCAGCTTTTCTGGCTGGTCGGTGGGCTTGCTTTTGTCTTCGGCCCTATCATCGACAACCTGACCACGGCGCTCGTCATGGGCGCCGTGGTGGTGGCCGTCGGGGTCGGCAGCTACCAGTTCATCGTTATGGGCTGCATTGTCATCGTGGTGGCCGCCAACGCCGGCGGCGTCATCTCGCCGTTCGGCGACATCACCTCGCTGATGGTCTGGCAGAAAGGCAAGCTGGAATTCCTGGAGTTTTTCCATCTCTTCCTCCCGGCGCTGGTGAACTTCCTCGTGCCGGCGGCGCTCATGCATTTCAGCGTGCCGAAAGGAATGCCGGAACCGGTAAGCGAAACCAGGAGACTCAAGCACGGCGCGGCCGTTGTGGTCGGGCTGTTCGCGGCCACCATCGCGACCGCCGTTTCGTTCAAGAGCTTTTTCAGTTTGCCGCCCGCGCTCGGGATGATGTTGGGTCTCGGATACCTGCAAATGTACAGCTACATCCTCCAGCAGATCGGTCGCCGCCGTGACGACCAGGACATGGCGTTCGAACTCCTTGCGGGAGATCAGGCGCCTGGAGTGGGACACGCTGCTGTTCTTCTTCGGCGTCATCTTTGCTGTCGCCGGACTTGGCGTCGCCGGCTACCTAGCGCAGTTGTCGAACTATCTCTATGGCGACCTCGGACCGACCGCCGCCAACATTGCCATCGGCGTGCTGGGCGCGGCGTTCGACAACATCCCGCTGATGTTCGCGGTGCTCACCATGAACCCGGATATGTCGAGCGGCCAGTGGATGCTCGTCACGCTGAGCACCGGTGTCGGGGGGAGCCTCGTATCCATCGGTACGGCGGCGGGCGTGGCGCTGATGGGACTGCTGCGCAACCACTACACGTTTCTCAATCATCTTCGATGGACCTGGGCCATTGCGCTTGGCTACGTGGCAAGCATCCTCACCCATCTGTGGATCAACGCCGCGCTCATGTAGCGCGGCGCAGCGTGGAACACCTGCTATTTTATGGCTTCACTGACTGGATGCGATGTCGAACTCTTTGCGCAGCTCGGCATCGGTGTAGAAGCACACACCGCCATCGAGATCGCGCACCAGCCACTCCTCCAGATACACGATCTGTGTCCCGCTTTGCCTTTCGTGTCGAAGCTCGAGATGCCCGTCCTCGCTTCGCTGCAGCGAGCAACTGGATTGTACCCAGCTCGGCCATTCGTGCAGCGGCTGTCCGGTGAACTGCCAGGCGATCAACGCCACGTTGGTTGGGCGCGGCTTCAGCTTCAGTGTGGTGTCCACAATCGTCTCCGAAACAATGAGTTCCTGCGGTCTGACAACGCCCGGACCCGGCAAAAGTTGTGCGTTCACCCGGCAATTCTCGCAGCGATTCGCCGATATTGCCTATGCGTCTTTGGGATGGATATCCGGGATTGGACGGGGAATCCCCAGCCTGTCGCGCCGGAAGATGGACGCGCGGGCCAGGCCCGCGTCGCCATGCGCGTTCGCCGCGCGATCCTGCCCTACCGCACCACCGCCGCGGTCTGGCCGAACAGGATCCTGCGCTCCTCCTCGGTGCGGTTGACGGGCTGGCCGAAATTCGGATTGACCTCTTTCGCCTTGGCGTAGGCGCGTTCCGTCGCGGGCCGGGCGCGGATGGTTTCCAGCCAGCGCTTGAGATGCGGGAAGTCGTCGATATTCTGGTCCTGGTTCTTGTAGGGCACGACCCATGGATAGCTCGCCATGTCGGCGATCGAATAGTCGCCGGCGATGAATTCGCGGTCAGCAAGGCGCTTGTTGAGCACGCCATAGAGCCGGTTGGTCTCGTTCACGTAGCGGTCGATGGCGTATTTGATTTTTTCTACCGCGTAATTTCTGAAGTGGTGGTTCTGCCCGGCCATCGGGCCGAGCCCGCCCATCTGCCAGAATGTCCACTGGATCGCGTCGTAGCGGCCGTAGAGATCGGTGGGGAGGAATTTTCCGGTCTTCTCGGCGAGATACAGCAGCATCGCACCCGACTCGAAGATCGAGACCGGCTTGCCCCCGCCTTTCGGCGCATGATCGACCATCGCGGGAATGCGGTTGTTCGGCGCGATCGCCAGAAACTCCGGCTTGAACTGTTCGCCCTTGCCGATGTTGACCGGAAAGATCTTGTAGGGAAGCCCGGTCTCTTCGAGGAACATCGTGATCTTGTGGCCGTTCGGCGTGGTCCAGTAGTGAAGGTCGATCATGGGGCGATCCTGCTGGTTGAAACTCGTGCATCGCGAGAAAGATGCGATTGCATGAATGTGGCAGACCAGACGGCCGAGTCAATGGCGCAGATAACGCCGCGCGCGAAAGTGATGAGCGGTCCGCGCGTTCCTGCATTGAGCGGGTGCGCGATTGCACCTAAACTTGGCGGACTGCCAGCGACTAACCAATGTTTTTCGGGGAAGATCAATGGCCAAGGATTTAGCCCGTCGCGATTTTCTGAAAGCTTCCGCAGCCTTCGCCGGCGCCGCCGCCGCCAATGCGTTTTCATGCGTCGAGATCGCCAGCGCCGCGCCGATCGAGGTGCCTACAGTGGACAAGCTCTCGATCCGCGTCCTGGTCGATAGCAGTTACGATCTTTTCCTGCGCCCCAAGCAGGCGAATGGCGTATCGATCGCGCCGGCCGCGCGCGGCGCAGATTTCCGCAAGACGCTGCACAATGAATGGGGCCTGTCGCTTTGGCTGGAATCGCAGGCGGGCGGCAGTGCGCGCGCGCTGATGCTGGACTACGGCTATACGCCTGAGGTGCTCCTCAACAACATGGAGCTGGTCGGTGTCGATCCCGCAAAACTCGATGCGTTGATCGTCAGTCACGGCCACTACGATCATTTCGGCGGCCTGCTCGGATTCCTCGAAAAATTCCGAGACAAGCTTCCTGCCAACGTCAAACTCTACGCCGGCGGCGAGGACAATTTCTGTCATCGAGTCAGTCCGACGCCCACAAAGGGCCAATTCACCGATTTCGGTACACTCGACCGCCGCCAGCTCGCCGCGCAAAAGGTAACGACGGTGCTATGTGAAACGCCGACCGTGATCGCGGGCCACGCCTTCACCACCGGCAAGATCACGCGCCGCAGCGACGAACGCATCCTGCCGCAGACCTGGGTCGAGTTCGGCATCAAGGATGGCCTCGGCTGCAATGCCGGCCACTATCTGCCGGCCGAGATGGAAGGCAAGATCGTTCCCGACGAGCACATCCACGAGCACGCGACCTGCTTCAACATCAAGAATTTGGGCCTCGTCGTGATCAGCTCCTGCGGCCATGTCGGCATCGTCAATTCGGTGAAGCAGGCGCAGGAGGTCTCGGGCATCCAGAAGGTGCACGCCGTCGTCGGCGGCTTCCATCTCGGGCCCGCGCCGGCGGATTACCTCAAGCAGGTCGTCGGCGAGGTCAAGGCGCTCGAGCCGGACGTAGTGATCCCCATGCATTGCAGCGGGCTGAACTTCGTCCAGGAGGCGACCGCGCAGATGGGCGACAAGGTGCTGGTCACCACGACCGGCAGCCGCCTTTCCTTCGGCGTATGATCGTCCGCGCCGCCTGCTGCGCCGGCCTCGGTCTGTGGCTGATGCTGGCGCCGGCATACGCTACTGAGGCGTCGGCGCGCTCGCCGGCCGAGGTCATGGACATCCTGATGTGGAATCGGGAGCCGGTCGGCGGCCCGTTCGAATTGATTGATCATACCGGGCACACCCGCACCGAGCGCGATTTTCGCGGCCAACTGATGCTGGTGTATTTCGGTTTTACCTATTGTCCCGACGTGTGCCCGACCGACCTGCAGGCGATCGGCCTGGTGCTCGACAAACTGGGCCGAGAGGGCGACGGCGTGCAGCCACTGTTCGTCACCGTCGATCCCGAACGCGACACACCGGAACATCTCGCCGAATATGTGCCGGTGTTTCACCCGCGCCTGATCGGGTTGACCGGCAGCGCGGAAGCGATCCGAAAGGCCGCCGATGCCTACAAGGTCTATTACGCCAAAATTCCCGCAGGCCAGAATGCTTCAGGTTACACCGTCGATCACACCGCCTTCATCTACCTGATGGATCGCGACGGCAACTATCTCGGCTTCTTCCCGCCGGGCACCTCCGCCGAGCGCATGGTAGAGATCATCCGTCCACGGCTCGCCGAACCGGCACGATGAAATTCAAGGCGGCCATGCGCGCGCAGAAATTGCTCGCCGCCCTCGGTCACCGTCACCCGCAATCCCTCGATCGTCGGTCGGCGCGCGACATAGCCGCGATCGACCGCGTCCTCCCAGATGGTCAGGCGCGGGCACGAGGTGCGCCACGTCTCGATCACTTCGGAATAGAGCCGCGGCTCGCGCGCGATCCATTCGACGAGATCGAGGACCAGCGAGTCCGTGCTATCAGCCATCCGCCATCTCCTTCCGTCAAAAGGCGAGCGCATTGCTTTCGAAATGGGGCGCCAGCAGCAGCCAGCCGCCGTAGAGGATGTAGTAGCCCGCGACCGTCGTGATCAGCCGGTTCGCCCAGGTGCGGAACTGCGCGTCGCTCATCGCTTCCAGGATGCGCCGCGCCAGCGTGGTGCCGAGCATCGAGGCGGCGATGGCGACCGCCGCCAGCACCGGATCGAGCGTCGCCGCCTGGTCGACGATGCCGCCGAAATAGATCAGCTTCGTCAGATGGCTCGCGACCTGGCAGGTGGCCTTGGTGGCGACCACCTCGCGGCGCCCGAAATTGCCGCCGAGAAAGAACGTGTCCATCAGGGGCCCGGAGACGCCGGTCATCAGCATCAGCCCCATGCAGATGAAGCCGTAGAACGAGCCCTGCGCGATACTATCGGGATTGGGCTTGAGGTTCTTCGGCATCAGCCGCGCCATGAACGGCGTCACGCCCAGCAGCAGCAGCGCGATCGGCTTGTCCGGCACGTAGCGGATGATCGACCAGGCGCCGAGCGCGAGCCCGCAGCCGATCAGATAGACGAACACCGGCCGCCAGCGGATATGCGCCCGCCACAGAAAGGCGCGCCAGCCGTTCGAGGCCATCTGCGTGATCGCATGCAGCACCATCGCGGTGGGCAGCGGCATCAGCATCAACAGCACGCCGATCAGGATCATCCCGCCGGCCATGCCGAACAGCCCCGACAGGAAGGCTGTCGCGACCATCAACGCACCGAGGGCTGCGATCATCAACGGCGTCACTGGAAATCTCCTGCGTCAGCGATGCTCAGGTTAGGCGCGGCTGCTGCCTCTGCTCCCTCGCCCCGCTCTTCGCGGGGAGAGGGTCGGGGTGAGGGGCTGCTTCCGCGAACTCGATAACAGTCGGACTCGCGGAGAGAGCCCCTCACCCGGCGCTGCGCGCCGACCTCTCCCCGCGAAGAGCGGGGCGAGGTTGAGAAAGAACCGCACCGATTCAACCCAAAGCCACGACCTCTATTCTTGTGCATTCTTGTGCCGCGCTTGTGGCGCGGGCGCAAACTGAGTTATCTTGCCCTGGCATCAGTTTTCCTGAGGGTATTGTGCGGCGGCTGCTCTTTCTCAACGGTATCAAGGCGTTCGAGGCTGCGGCCAGGACCGGCAGCTTTGCCGCCGCCGGCGCCGAGCTCAACGTATCCGCCGCCGCGGTCAGCCGGATGGTGCATCTCTTGGAAGAGCGGCTCGGGGTTGCGTTGTTCGAGCGCAAGGCCAACCGCCTCGCCACCACGGCGGCGGGCCGCGCCTATCAGGGCGGGCTGACGCCGATCTTCGACGCGCTGGCGAGCCTGACCGCACAGGTCACCGCGCCCTCCAGCGTGCGCGTGCTGACCATCGGCGTCGGTCCCACCTTTGCGATGAAATGGCTGATCCCGCGGCTGGCGGATTTCCGCAAGCAGGAGCCGGATATCGACGTCCGCATCACCACCGGCGGCGCCGCAGTGCCGTTCGGCGAGGACTGGAGCTGCGGCATCAAGCTCGGCGATGGCGAATGGCCCGGCCTGATCGCCGAGCCGTTATTCGCCGCCGACCTGCTGCCGGTGTGCGCGCCGCGCCTTGCGAACGCGCTCAAACGCCCCGGCGACCTGAAGGGGCCGACACTTCTCCGGGTGGCGCATTCGCCCGACGACTGGCCGTCATGGCTCGAAGCCGCCGGCACGGCCCGCATCACCGCCCGCGGACCGGAATTCGAATTTTACGGCCAGGCGCTGCAGGCCGCCGTCGACGGCCTCGGCATCGCCATGGGCATCCGCCCCTATATCGACGACGACCTCGCCGCCGGCCGGCTGGTCGCGCCGTTTGCGTTAAGCGTGCCGAAAGGCATGCGCTGGTATCTGGTGTATCGCGGCTTCAGCACGGAGCAGCGCGATTTCGCCGCGTTCCGGCGCTGGATTATCCGCGCGGCGGCAGAACCCGCCATGCGCCGCAGGGGCCAGAAACATGCCGGATGAAACAATCGAGACGCTCGTGATCGGCGGCGGCCAGGCTGGCCTCGTGATGAGCCACCGGCTGAAGCAGCGCGGGCTTTCGCACCTCGTGCTCGAGCGCCACCGGATCGCCGAACGCTGGCGCAGCGAACGCTGGGACGGGCTGAAATTCCAGTTTCCCAACTGGTCGGTGCGGCTGCCGGACTTTCCGTTTCCGCACAGCGATCCGGACGCCTTCGCCAACACCGACGACATCATCAAATTCATCGACGACTATGCAAAATTCGTCAGCCCCCCGATCCGCTGCGGCGTCGCGGTGACGCGGCTGTCGCAGCGTGACGGCGCAGGGTTCATCGCCGAGACCACGGACGGCACGATCGCGGCCGACAATGTCGTCGTCGCCACCGGCCCCTATCAGCGCAACCTCGTCCCGGACCTGCTGCGCGATCATCCGGTGTTTCAGGTCCATGCCGCCGACTACAAGAATCCCGGACAGCTTCCGCCGGGCGCGGTGCTGGTCGCCGGCGCCGGCGCGTCCGGCGGGCAGATCGCCGAGGAATTGTTGCAGGCCGGCCGCCGCGTCTACCTCTCGATCGGAAGGCACCGCCGCCTGCCGCGCCGCTACCGCGGCCGCGACCTGATCTGGTGGCTCGCCGAGATGCGCCTCGATCAGGTCACGCCGGAGGAGCGTGGGCCCGCGCGCCTGGGCCCGGTCATTTCGGGCGCCTATGGCGGCCGCACCATCGATTTCCGCAACTTCGCCGCCGACGGCATGATCCTGGTGGGACGCCTCGAGGCGGCGCATCACGGCGTGATCGAGATTGTACCCGGCCTTGCCGAAAGCATGGCCGACGGCGACCTCGTCTACACCACCTTCCTCGATACGGTGGACGCGTATGTGAAACGGCGCCGCATGGAGCTGCCCGAGGACCCCGACGCCCGCGCGACGTTCGCCGACCCGCCTTGCGTCACCGAGCCCCTGCGACGTCTCGACCTCGCCGCGGAAGGCATCTCCGCGGTGATCTGGGCCACCGGCTACGGCGTCGATTTCGGCTGGATCGATCTCCCGGTCACCGACGCCAAAGGCGAGGCCGTCCACCGCAACGGCATATCGGCCGTGCCGGGCCTGTATTTCCTCGGCCTGCAATGGCTGTCGAAGATGAATTCCTCGTTCCTGTCCGGCGTCGGCGACGACGCCGTGGTGCTCGCCGATCATATTTTGGCGCGGCGGTGATTTACTCAGTGGTCATGGGATCTGGTCGCGCCGCGACCAAGTCGTCATACCCGCGCAGGCGGGGTATCCAGTACGCCGCGGCCTCTCGAATCGATCACTGCTGTCTCTGGAATACTGGATCGCCCGCCCCAGTGCGCAATTGCGCACAAGGCGGGCGATGACGGTCCACTTGCCGCAAAAATCAGCGGACATGTGAACCCGTTCATAAAGTCCCTGCCCCAGCCGTGCTTCTCTCGCCCCATGGGACAACCCGGGGGACACGCCATGATCTATGGCGGCTTTGAAATTCAGTCGTTCGAAGCAGGGAGAGGGCTATGGCACGCCAGGATTCAACGGGCCGACCAGGCGCCGGTGGTGATCGATGGAATGGCGTTTCCGACGCTCGAAGTCGGCTTCGCATGGTCGGATCCGGAAGCGGCGATCGCGGACGCGAAAGCCCACATCGATCGTTTCAAGCCGCGGTTCGCGAATCTGTAAGCGCTACTGGTGGAACTACCGGCCACGCGCCGGCCGGCCGAATCTCCCTACCCCTTCCCGAACAGACCCTGCAGGCGACGCCGGTGCTCTTGAGCTGTCCGGATTGCAGCGCCTCGCTCGCGGTCCTGCGCATCATCCCCGGACGCGCCGGCGCCGAATACTGGACCATGCGCTGCACGCGCTGTGGCGGGGTCCATCTGGATATCGTCAAACCCTCGACCGCCCCGCTGACGGCGTAAGGCGCACCGCGCCGCCGCCATCGCGGCGGGCGCATTTCGTTCAGCCCCTGCCTTTTACTATCGCGCTCCGTTCGAAACCAGGAACGCGTCAACCGGTGTAACCGGCTGCACCGTGCCCGCTCCGGCAGCGACCAGCGCGCCTGCACGCGTTTGCGCATCGGCGGACGTCACCCCGCGCGCGGTGTTGCGGAGGTTGGTGAGGCCGGTGACGGCGTTATACCAGAACGGCGCGCCGAGCCCGACCAAGAGGCCACCGAGGAAGAGGTAGAACCAGACGCTGAGAGCGGTCGGCAGCTTGAAAAACCATCCGATTGTTTGCCGTTGGTGCTTGCTGCAGTCTTTCCACAGCGAGCCGAGGCCGTCACCCTCGTCCTTGTATGGGTCCTTGCAGGTCCACACCCAGTAAGAAATTTTCGCCCGCTCGATGCGTTCGGGGTTCCAACCCAGTGGCACGCCGAGATCGGCATATTGTTTGACCGTCTCGTCGACCTTGCCGATCGCTGCCGTCCAATCCTGCTTGATCTTCTCGACCTGCGCCTTCACATCGGGCTTCTCGACGTTCGCATTCTGCACGATATCCTTCTGTACGATATCCTTCACCGCCTCGGCGGCTTCTTTGGCCGCCTTGTACTGCGCCGTCACCGCCGCGGATTGCTCGATCACCTTGGCGCGCGCGTTCGGATCGCGCAGATAGGTCTTGAACAGATCGATCGCATCGACATGCGCCGCAAAGGCGAGTGCGATTGCCACCACCACCGACAGCAACCGGGCGCGGCCTTCGAAATAGACGCTGGCTTCCCTGCCGAACGCCTCGAACTTTTGCGCGACATCCTTGAGCACGACATTGGCCGCGTCCGCCGCCGCGGCGCCGGCATTTTGAGCGGCCTTCTGGGCGGTCGCGTTCGCGGTGGCATTCATTTCCGCGATCGCCTGCCCGACATGCTCCATGCTGCCGAGGCGTTCCATGAACTCGGCCGGGGTCATCGCGGCCAGATCGCGGCCGCTCCACAGCCGGATGTTCGGGAACCGCGACCAGATCTCGATAGCCAGCGGATATTCGATAATAACGACGGTTCGGGTTCTGGATTGCTCGACGCCGGCGGAGTGGGAGGAGCCGGATCGGTCGGCGTAGCATTCGGCGTCACGCCCATCGGCGCGCGATTGGCGCTCATGCGTTCGACGAAGCCCTTGCGCGCACTTTCGACCAATTCGCTGATCCTGCCTTCCTTGTCGGCCGCTGCGACCGACGTGTCGGCCTGCACCCGGGCCGCAATTCCCGATCTGATGTGTTTGTCGAGCACCTGGTTGAGCATCTGGCCGAGCACATATTTGAGCCCGGCTTCGCGCATCGAGCAGATGCGGTGAATGATTTCGACGAATGACGAGACCACCAGCGACAGCGCGAGCATCGTGATCGCGAAGGCCAGCGCGGCTTCAATGAGCTGCATCGACTCCCCCTCCAGTTTCCCCGGCGATATTCAATCACAGGCTGTTTTTTGCGGTCAACGCCTCTCACTTGGTTCTGCACCGCGATTGTCAGCGGTTGGCAGCAGCTCCGGCGCCGGCGCGTCAGCGGCGGATCGACATGGTGGGTTGACGATTCCGGCCTTTTCAGCGGCCTGCCGCAGTCCCATATTGCCGTCATGGCGAAGACTCCCGAAGTTCCGAAAAAATCCAAATCCCCGAAATCCAAGGCGCCAAGTTCTAAGGCGTCGAGGCCGGACGTGCAGCCGATCGCTCCGGCGCTGGCCGAACTGCTCAATCCCGCGATCAACCGCGGCGATGCCGGCATGGGCTCCGGCACCGGCCTGCAGCCGCCGCCGGACAATTCGTGGGACCGCCGCGCCGGCGGCGAGGCCGCGGCGCATCGCGCGCGCGCCTCAACCAAGGGAACCAGCGAAGACGTTGCCAAACGCGATACATCTCCGCAGGGCCTCGAAGAAGCCCCCCAGGCCAACTACGGCACCTCGGCGACCATCCCGACGCTCGATCCCGAACTCGCGCGGCAGCTCGGCCTGCCGACGGCCGAAGACGACGACGAGGCGCTGGCCCGGCCGCCGCGCAGCAAGATGGAAGCGTTCGGCGTCAAGGCCACCGCCGACGCGCTGGAGAACCTGATCCGCGACGGCCGCCCGGAATTCAAGGGCGATGACGGCCAGATCAGAGTCTGGAGCCCGCACCGGCCGCCGCGCCCGGAGAAATCCGAAGGCGGCGTGCCCTTTGTCATCAAATCCGAATACGAACCGAAGGGCGACCAGCCCACAGCCATCAAGGAATTGGTCGAGGGCATCTCACGCAACGACCGCACGCAAGTTCTGCTCGGCGTCACCGGCTCCGGAAAAACCTACACCATGGCCAAGGTGATCGAGGCGACGCAGCGCCCCGCCATCATCCTGGCGCCGAACAAGACGCTGGCCGCCCAGCTCTATGGCGAGTTCAAGAGCTTCTTCCCCGACAACGCGGTGGAATACTTCGTCAGTTACTACGACTACTACCAGCCCGAAGCCTATGTGCCGCGGACCGATACCTACATCGAAAAGGACTCGTCCATCAACGAGCAGATCGACCGCATGCGCCACTCGGCGACGCGCGCGCTGCTGGAGCGCGACGACGTCATCATCGTCGCTTCGGTCTCCTGCATCTACGGTATCGGCTCGGTCGAGACCTATACCGCGATGACGTTTGCCTTGAAGAAGGGCGAGCGCATCGACCAGCGGCAATTGATCGCCGACCTCGTGGCGCTGCAATACAAGCGCACCCAGGCCGACTTTACCCGCGGCACCTTTCGCGTTCGCGGCGACGTCATCGACATCTTCCCGGCGCACTATGAGGACCGCGCCTGGCGCGTGAACCTGTTCGGCGACACCGTGGAAAATATAGAAGAATTCGATCCGCTCACCGGCCACAAGCAGGACGATCTCGAATTCATCAAGATCTACGCCAACTCGCACTATGTGACGCCGCGCCCGACGCTGGTGCAGGCGATCAAGTCGATCAAGAGCGAATTGAAGCTGCGGCTCGACGAGCTCAACAACCACGGCCGCCTGCTGGAAGCGCAGCGGCTGGAGCAGCGCACCACCTTCGACCTCGAAATGATGGAAGCGACCGGAAGCTGCGCCGGCATCGAAAACTATTCGCGCTACCTCACGGGACGCCGCCCCGGCGAGCCGCCGCCGACGCTGTTCGAATACGTGCCTGACAATGCGCTGGTGTTCGCCGACGAAAGCCACGTCACCGTGCCGCAGATCGGCGGCATGTTCAAAGGCGACTTCCGCCGCAAGGCGACGCTCGCCGAATACGGTTTCCGCCTGCCCTCCTGCATGGACAACCGTCCGCTGCGGTTCGAGGAATGGGACATGATGCGCCCGCAGAGCGTCGCGGTGTCGGCGACCCCGAGCGGCTGGGAGCTGAACGAAAGCGGCGGCGTGTTCGTCGAGCAGGTGATCCGCCCGACCGGGCTGATCGACCCGCCCGTCAACATTCGCCCCGCGCGCACGCAGGTCGACGATCTCGTCGGCGAAGTCCGCGCCACCGCGCAGGCTGGCTATCGCAGCCTGATCACGGTGCTGACAAAGCGGATGGCGGAAGACCTCACCGAATATTTGCACGAGCAGGGCATTCGCGTCCGCTACATGCACTCTGATATCGACACCATCGAGCGCATCGAGATCATCCGGGACCTTCGCCTCGGCGCGTTCGACGCGCTGGTCGGCATCAACCTGCTGCGCGAGGGCCTCGACATTCCCGAATGCGCGCTGGTCGCGATCCTCGACGCCGACAAGGAAGGCTTTTTGCGCAGCGAGACCTCGCTGATCCAGACCATCGGCCGCGCCGCGCGCAACGTCGACGGCAAGGTGATCCTCTATGCCGACCATATGACCGGCTCGATGGAGCGCGCCATCGCCGAGACCGACCGCCGCCGCGAAAAGCAGGTCGAGTACAACACCGCACACGGCATCACGCCGGAGAGCATCAAGAAGTCGATCGGCGACATCATGAACAGCGTCTACGAGCGCGACCACGTGCTGGTCGAGATCGGCGACGGCGGCATGGCCGACGACGTCATCAGCATCGGCCACAATTTCGAGGCGGTGCTATCCGACCTCGAAACCCGCATGCGCGAAGCCGCCGCCGACCTTAACTTCGAGGAAGCCGCGAGACTCCGCGACGAAGTCAAACGCCTCCGCGCCACGGAGTTGGCCGTCGTCGACGACCCCACCGCCAAGCAGCGCACCGTGCAAGGCAAGGCCGGGGCGTACGCGGGGACGAAGAAATATGGTGAAGCGGCGAACTTGCCGACTTCAGCGATGAAGAAGCGCGGCGGCGCCTCTTCACCCTCCCCTGCAGGGGGAGGGTCGACCGCCGCAGGCGGTCGGGGTGGGGTGAGCCGCAGCGGCGGTCCCTCCGCCTCCAAAGTCCACAAACCCCACCTCGACGAAATGCACGGCCCGGAATCCCTGCCCTTCCGCCCCGGCGGCGCCAAGCCGCGCAAGCCCGAACTCAGCGACGGCAGCAAAATCTTCCAGCCCACCGACTCGCGCCAATCCGGCCCCGAGTTCGGCCCCGCGCCGCGATCGAGCGGCGGCGCGCCGGGGCATCGGGGTGGGTGGAAGAAGCGGTAATTGATCAGCGATCGTCGTACCGCACCACCCGCGACGGCAGCGCCATCGACTATGTGTTGCGGCGCCCGGCCGTATTGGTTGGCTCTGCCTGGCCGGGGGCGAGCACGGGAAGTGTCATGTAAATGGTCGTGCCCTTTCCCAAAGCGGAAACGAGCGTGATTCGACCGCCGAGCTGTTGCGTCACGAGATTATGGACGATGTACAGGCCGAGCCCGGTACGGCCCTGCCCACGTCTGGTGGTGAAGAACGGATCGAAGACCTGACGCTGAACCTCCTCCGGAATGCCGCTACCGTCGTCCGAGAAAATGATCTCGACCTGTTCCATGCCGAGGCGACGCGCCTTGATCAGCATGTGTCCGCCACGTCCATCGGTGAAGCCGTGAGTGACGGCGTTGAAGATGAGGTTGGTCAGCACCTGCCCGTAAGCGCCCGGGTAGCTGTCGAGGGTGATGTCGGAGGGTATCTCGAGCCCAAGTGAAGCTCGAGATTTCGGCAGACCCGGCCGCACACTGGCCACGATCTGCTCGGTCGCAAGCTTGAGGTCAAAGGTGCGCCGATCAGCGTGGCTGCGATCGGCGGCGACTTGCTTGAATGATTGAATCAGTTCTCCGGCGCGCTGGAGATTCGCGACGAGTTGGTTTGCAGCGTCGCGACAAGAGTCGGAGAACTCTGCGAGCAGGGAACGGCGCACCGGGCCCGAGACGATCTGGTCGGCGAAGTTCGCGCAGCGGTGCGCGAGCGTCGAGGCCACCGTGAGGCTGATGCCGACCGGGGTATTGATCTCGTGTGCAACCCCCGCGACGAGACGGCCGAGTGCGGCTAACCTCTGGGTTTCGATGAGATAGCGTTGCGTTTCGCTGGCGAGCAGAGCTGCTTCGGCCAACCTCCTCTTCTCCCGGATTTCGGCAAACAGCGCGGCAAGAACCGATGCGCTGATCGTCACAAGTAGAATGCTGACTTGGGCCGCCATGACGCGCTCGGCCACTGAAAGAGCCGGATTACCGAAATAGCCAATGCCAAAGGTGGTCGTCCAAACGATTGAAAGGCTGACAATGAAGGCGGCTGCCGCGGCAAAAACCGGCCGGCAACGAGCCGCAAGCCACAGCAGCGGCGCGAACAACACGGCGACCGGCCCAACGGTCGCCAAAAGCTCCGAATGCAGGAAAATGCCAAGTCCACTCACCAAGGCCAGTGCGGCGACCGCCAAAGCACCTTCGGCGAGTTCGCTCAGCGACGGCCGGTCGCGCGAGGCTGAGGCAAGCTCTATCAGCAGCGGTGCAACCGTGATTATTCCCAGTCCGTCCGATGCGAACCAGTGCTGCCATGTCGTCAACATCGACGTCGTCGTGCTGTGAAACAGTTTGTACGCTATGGCTCCGCCGATCCCCGAGACAGCGGCCCCAATGATCGCTGCCGCTGCCAATCCCAGTACGTTGCGCAGCTTGTCCAGTCTGAAATCCGAACCGAAGTAATGCTCAACGAGCCACGCCGAGAGCACCGCTTCCCCTGCATTGCATAAGGCAAAGAGAACAGCGCTCGGGAGATTCCGGTCGCCAAAGAGATTCGCCGCGATGGTTGCAGCCATGGTGCCGACAACGACCGGCCATCGCGCCCGGGACCCGAGCGCGATCAGGACGCCGGCGGACACGCCTGCGGCAGGCCAGAAAACGGCAACGCCCTCTGGTTTGGTCAGCAGAGCAAGGCTAAGCCGCGCTGCCACGAAATATACGATGCCGACCGCGACAGCGAGCCCAATCCAGCCAACCCACCGCGTCAGGTCGATGCTGGTGGATAGCTCATGCTGAACCTGTCTTCGTAGATTCTGCCACACAGGGTGCTCCTTCCCCGCATGGGCCTATTTAGCACAAGAATCGCGTGACTTGCCGCTATCGCACGCGATGAAGGATCGCCCCCTCAAAACTGAACGAAGAACATCAGATACAGGGCAAGCCCCATTGTAAGAAACGACAATACAACGTTGAACCAGTTGTACTTTATGCCCCGCGTCCTGACGACGCCCTCAGCGAACGTTGGGGCGGGTTGCGGTGGACGCAGCAGTGTCGGACGCGAACGTGATCGCAGGGCGGGTTTCCCGTGAGCGACCAGACGACGCGCAGACTTAGCAGCGAAATGGCGCGATGGGCCACGACGAGACCTCCATCGTTCGCTTGACGGATGCAGCTATCGTCGATGGGGCTATAATAGCGGCCGTCGGGCCATTGTCAGAACATCACTTGTGAGTCAGATGGACAGAACAATGCAAACTGATCGCAGGCCGTTATCCGACCGACTCGCCGCCTTTCCTCGCCTGGGTCTGGCCAACCTGCCCACCCCACTCGAGCCGATGAAGCGGCTGACGGCTCATCTCGGCGGACCGCGGCTGTGGGTCAAGCGTGAGGATGCCACCGGGCTCGGTTTTGGCGGCAACAAGTTGCGCAAGCTCGACTACGTCCTGCACGAAGCCCTTTCGAGCGGCGCCGATACGATCGTCTCAGGTGGCGTCGTGCAATCGAACAGCCAGCGGCAGGTCGCGGCGGTGGCGGCCAAGCTCGGCCTCGCATGCCATCTTGCCGTCTACCACGGCCGACTCGAACCGCCGACGCCGGAATACAAGACCTCGGGCAACGCGTTTCTCAATCGGCTGTTCGGCGCGCATCTCCATGACGTGCCGTGGACCGGTGACCGCAACGCAGCCATTCGCACGCTCGTCGACGATCTCCAGGCGAAGGGGCGCAAGCCGTATTTTGTGCCCTACGGAGTCTCGAATGCGCTCGGCGCCGTCGCCTATGCCACGACGATTGCCGAGATCGAACCGCAAGCCGCGCGATTGGGCTTCGCGCCAACCGCTATCGTGCACTGCACCGGAAGTGCCGGCACGCAGGCCGGTCTCGTCGTCGGCGCCGCCGTGGCAATGCGGGACACAGGGATCGTCGGGATTGATATCGACGCCGAGCCCGCGCGCGTGTGCGCCGATGTCGTGGCGTTTGCGCGCGAAGCGTCCGATCTGCTCGACGTTCCCTTCGACGAAGCAAGTGTGGAAGTCGTCGCGGGGCATGCGGGACCTGCCTACGGCGTCCCGCACGAAGCCACCATCGAAGCGATCCGGCTTGCCGGCCAGCTTGAGGCGCTTCCACTCGATCCGGTCTATTCGGGCAAGGGGCTCGCGGGCCTGATCGCCCTGATCCGCGAGGGGCGCTGGCGCAAGGACGAGGATGTCATCTTCCTGCACACCGGCGGCGCACCGGCGCTTTTCGCCTACCAGAGCGCGCTGGGCATCTGAGAAGGCGAAGCCAAGGTCACCAACGACGGGTAGGTGAGATTGCAAACGATTAATTCCGGGCACGCCGCTTTCGCGGCGCCCCCGAAATGACGCGTGGTTAACTCACCGCCAACCGGCGGCTACTCCCTAAAAGTAGCAATCCCGGTTCGACCCGTCATAGTCCCCGGACTTCATGCAGCAGGCTTTGAAACCTGCGTCCGGAGCCGCATGGACATAGATCGTTGCGGCCGAGCTTTTCGGTCAGCTCGACATCGCCATGGACGACACGCCGTCCACGCTTGACATGGGTTTCCGAGGGGAAGGACTTCCGCCGCTTACGCGTGATGCTGAAAGCTGGGGAGGTTTTCGAGATCGCGATGCTTGCGCATGACACTCCTCCGTTGGTTGAAACGCGGCCCATCGCCGCGCAGCGTTGCTATCACACGTTTCGTCGTTCCGGAAGCACAGCCTGCCGAAAATGACGGGACAGATCAGCTTCATACTCATCACACCCACCGCCAGCAGCGACAGCAACAGCACGTTCGTCACCAGTTGAAGCGATGTCGTGGGCTGGGCGCGCCACTTCTCGATCTTCTCGACAAACGACAGGCCGGCGTTGAAGAACAGCGGCTCGTAGCCGTGCTTGAAGAATTTTGGAAACTTTGGCGCGAGCCAGGGCGTGAGCAGGCCATGGAAGATCGAGGCCGTCGCGACGAACAACACGACGCCGCCGGCGATCTCGTGATGGGCGAGTTTCAAGAGCAAGGCTGCGCTGGCGAAGGTCGGGAAGCCATGCAGGAGGAATGTCAGCGCAAAACCTTCGAGCCAATTCAGCGCGCGGGATTTCGGAGCTACTATGGCGTTCATGGCGGCGGCTCCTGCGCTTCAAGTCCTCGGCGAGGACGGTGATGAGCGGGAGAATGAAAGATCGGGAGCGGGTATGCCGTGACGGGGATCACGCTGTCTGAGGCATGGAAGCGCATGGCGAAAGCCCCTCGCCCGCCGCTTCGCGCCGACCTCTCACCGAACCCGGGCGGCGCTGGCGCGAGAGCACCACTACCGGTCGCGTTGCCTGTCGGGCAAATCACGCATGGGGTTGGTCCAGTGCTCCCGGCAAAAATATTCCGCTTCGCGATTACCCCAAATCACTCCTACAACTCCCGCCATCCCGTCCCACGAGAGGGGCGTATCGCGATCGTCACGGACGTCGGGTGCGGGATGCGGTGGACGCGGCAGCGTCGGGCGCGCGACGTGTTCGCAGGGCGGGCTTCGGCCTGTGAGCGATCGAACGGCGCGCAGACGACCGGCGCTTAAACGCCTTCGCCAGAATCTCGGTCGGCAGCACATGAGCCGGTCGAAGCGTTTTGGTGGGGGAAGCCGCGGACGGCAAAGGCGTGTGGTTCTGGCACCCGTGGCTGGTGTCAAGCTGATGGAGATTTTTCGGGCCCAACCGGGCTTCGGCGGATCGTCAATTCGTCAGCGACGGTGGCAAGAGGAATTCGTCGCCGGGAAGAGCGCGCTATAAGCCGTAAAACCATTGCGCAGGGAAGGCCGGGTGTTCCGGCGCACCTGTGGTCACCCGTGTGCACTTTGTGCGCACGATCGCGGGTGCTGAGGGCACCCGGCTTTCCCTGCGCCCTCTTCGTTTTCGAGGGCATCGCCAGTGCATAACTCCGGGCGCTTCGCGCCGCGAGAATGCGAAAGCGTGTCTTCTTGTAGGATGGGTAGAGCGAAGCGAAACCCATCGCGCGTCGTCCATCACGATTGATGGGTATCGCTTCGCTCCACCCATCCTACAAATCCGGATCATGCCGCGCGGGTAAGGCGGGACATCCGAGTCGACGCCGCGGCCTCTCGCGTCTCCAAGCACGGGGGTCTCTGGAATACTGGGTCACCCGCCCCAGTGCGCAATTGCGCACAAGGCGGGTGTCGACAACCGACTCGCTGGTTATGGACATTCGAATCGCAGGGATGAGTCGAGAATGGAGCGCCGCCCCCTCACCCCGACCGGCGGTTGCTCGTGTTCTGCGTCATGTTGCCGTGGTCACCCTGTTCGCGGATGTTGTTCTTCTCGTCGTCGCGATGGCCCTTGGTGGTATCGAGGGGAATGCTGGGCGCGCTGCCGGGACCCTTGTGGCTCTGGTTGTCCTCGGGAACGGGCGGAACGGGTTTCGTCATCATGGTCTCCGTTATCACGGATAGAAACAACGCCGGCCGTGGCGGGATCGTTCCCCCGGGAACGTCGGCGCGCAACGGCGGCATGCATTGTCGCCGGCCGCAAAACCCGGTTTAGTGCGGATACGGCGGCTGCGATGGGAGACCCTCTTGAAGGCAATCGGCGCGGTCATCCTGCTGACACTCGGCGGCCTGCCGCTGAGCGGACCGGCCTTCGCGCAAGCCAGGGACAAGGCGCCAGATGCGGACCGGCCATTGCTCGCGACATTCTGCGATGCCGCAAACATCAGGGGATCGGCCTGCAAGCGGGCAAAGGGATATCGCAGCGGCAAGCGGTGCGACGTCAAGCTGCAGCCGGACCGCTACAGCGGAAAATTCCTCGCCGACGGCAGCACACTTCTCGTCGTCAACTACGAAAGCGGCTGCGAGCCCCACGCCACGAATTTCGGCGGCTCGGTGATCTTCGAACAGAAGGACGGCGTCACCATCTTCAGGGGATATCAGCCCGGCTTCCAGGCGAACGATTGCATCACCCTTGCGCGGAATGAGAAGCAGGACCGCCTGATCTGCATCACCGGCCATCTCGGGCAAGGCCATCTCGAATCCGGCGTCGCGGAAATGGTGTTCACGCAGAACTTCTCCAAAACCATCGATGTGTCGCTGAACTATTTCGTAAGGGCGGAGGACGCGACCGGCGCCTATGGCTCCAACGTCGTCGACTGCAAGGAAACGTCGGTTTATTTCAGCCTCGCCAAACTCGGCGCCGGGCCGGGGCCCGATACGGCCGCCGTCGATATCGCCCATGCCGACAAGGACACGATCGAGACCGCATGCACGAAAGGCTTTCCCCGCCCGAAGGAGATCTTTGGCGAACTTGGACCCGGCGAGGCCTATGTCCCGCCCGGCCATGAGAAGAAGACAAGGTTCGTGATCGACCTCACAACCAGCAAGGCCGTGCCGGAAGCGGAATTCGGCAAGCAATGATTACCGCCCTTGCTACCGCACGGCCGCATGTGGACGGCGGTGAACCTTTTGGAAACCACCGCGCCACATACTGTGAGTCCTTTTGCTGATTGTTACTTCCGCCGTTCCGTTCACAATGGGTCTGGCCGCAAGCGCGGGATCGAACACAGGTAGGTGGGCGAATGACCGAGGCACCAAATCGGCAGCACGTGCTGGATTTCCTCAACGTCCTGTATTCCGGCGACGTCGAAGCCGCGCTGGAGCGCTGCACCGACGACATCGAATTCCTCGCCAACGCCCCGATCGACATCCTGCCGCATATGGGCCACCGCCGCGGCAAGGCCGAAATGCGCGAGATGTGGGATGCGGTGCGCGCCCGCTATTCCGAGCTGCGCTGCGAGGTGCCGATGCTGGTCACCGAGGACGACAAGGCGGCCGCGTTCATCCGCGTGTTCTTCCGCAAGAGTATCAATCAGCGCATGGTGCAGTTCGACATCGCCGGCTTCTACACGCTGCGCGACGGCAAGATCAGCCAGATCAGGGAAGTCATCGACACCTTCGACCTGGTCCAGCAACTGCTCGAACGCGACGTCGCCGCGATCCTGACCGGCAGAAGGCCAGACCCGATCTAGCGTCCGCGGGCCTCGTCACTCCCTGACGCACCGACGAGCAGAGCCCGGATGCGCAACTGCACATCAGAGGTGCACGCCGAACGCGCCGCTCATTTTCCGCGCACCGTTGAACCTCATTGCCCCGGCCGTGACACACCACAAGGCTGTTTCCGGACACGAAGAACGCATGAAGATCGCGCTGCTGGCTTTGCTTGGTTTGGCATTGGGGGTACTGGGAGGCGCGGCACTGGGAATCGGGGCCGGTCTCGCCTGGGTGGAAATCTTCAAAACCACGAGTTTTGAAGGCTATAGCGGGATGCTGGTGTTCTTCACCTTCATGCCGCTGGGGGCCGTGATCGGCGGCATCGGCGGCGCCCTGCTGTTCGGCATCATCGCCATTCGCGACGCCGAAATCGCCATCGAGCGCGAGCCGGTGCGCCGCCATGACCGTTAAGTGATCGGAAAACAGGGCGGAATCGCCGCATTTGTGCAATGCAAAAACGTCGATTGTAATTTGGGCGAACTGCTCTATTTCTAGCTGCAACAGTGAAGCGCAGCATTTCAGCCCGGCGTCGATGATGACGCTCATTAGGGTGTGATTGCCGCTTATTAAATCCAGTTTCCAAGGACCAACTTAAAATGACAGAGCATAGTCTCTGGCGTTTTTCGCGCGCGTTGCATCGTGCGATCAATGAACGCCAGCCCGCCGATCTCGAAGCCCTGCTCGACGAGGACGTCGACTGGGCGATCTATGGACCGATCGACATGTATCCGTTCTTCGGCTCGCGCCGCGGCAAGGCGGCCGTGATCGATGTGATCAGGCAGATCGCCGACAATTTCCGCGTCCACCGCTTCGACCGCGAATCGATCATGCTGGGCGCGGACTCGGCCGCCTCGATGATGCGCTATTCGCTGACCGCGCTGGATTCGAACAAGCCGATCTCCTTGCGGATCGCCCATTTCGCCCAGTTCAGGGCCGGCCGCCTGACCAACTTCCGCGTCCTGGTCGACACCTTCGACCTGGTCGAGCAGACCGTGGGCTATCCGATTCACCTGCCGCGGATGGCGGTCTAGGCGCGTCGATCGATTCCAATCGTCATGCCCGGGAGCGCGAAGCGCATCTTCGCGCCCGGGCATCCACGTCTTCCTTCGCCAGCCCCGGGAGGGCGTGGATGGCCGGGTCACCTGGCGCGACGACGCGCTGTGCCCGGCCATGACGTTCGCGTGAAGTGAGCAGAAATCGCCTGCGCCATAATTTCGCAACAGAGCGAACGCATTCTTGGCGGGACTTGGAATGCGGGCGGGCAATGATTCCCTATAAGCGATTTGGCTGGGCGCGGCTGCCAATGCTGGTGGCCGGCGTAAGTTTGGCTTCGATGCTGGCGGCAGCGGCACAAACGCCGCCGGCGGACGACGATCCGGACGCGCCTGCGGCGGAAGAGGCCGAGGCGGCTCCCAGCGTCAACGACGTCGACATCATGAAGGACATCGACGTCAGCAAGCTCGACTGGAGCCTGCTCAATGTCGATGCGTCGACCCTGACCGGTCCGGCGCCGAAGGGAAGCGGCGCGTCGAAAGCCGCTGCCAGCGTCGGATGCCGCGTGGTCCGCCAATGAAAGGGCGAACGGCACCTCCGCGGTGTCGGTCAAGCAATCCATCACGCCGTTCTGGGATACCCGCATCGGCGCCGACATGACGGTCGCACGGCAAGGCATGGCGACGACGTCCGAACTGCTCTCGGAAAAACTCGCCAATGGCGGCAGCCTGCCGCAATCGTCCGGCACCGCCTGGGCGGCGATCACGGCCCCCGGCGTTGCCTCGATTTGGGACAAGACCTCGGTCGAAGCCCGCGTCGATCCCGGATCCGAGCAGAGCAAGCTCGGCACCTCCCTGAGCAAATCGCTGCCGCTCAGCGAGCAATATTCGCTGACCCTGAAGAACGACTACAACCTGATCCAGCAGGGCATCGTGCCGGTGCCCGGCATCGTCAGCCATCCGGCGCGCAGCCACGAGACCGACCAGTCGGCAAGGCTCAGCATCACCGACACCGGCACCAGCCTGATCGCCGGCCAGACCCTGTCGACCTCGGACGACAAATGGCTGCGCAAGGTCGGCGCCGAGCAGAAGCTGTTCGACGGCGTCACCATTTCCGGCTCGATCGGCGAAACGCCGTCCGGCGCCGCCAACAAGAGCCTCAGCGCAGGGTTCAAACGCAGCTGGTAAGGGCCTGAGTTGTCCCGATTTGACGCGGTTTTCCGGCCTGAAGGCCCCGCCCGCGAGAATGATCCACCATTGCCGCAGAATGGCCCAGATGCGGCCAAAATCGGCAGTGCAGATGGGACCGCTCCACTTCGTCGTGCGGGGGGACTTCCGCGCTCGCGCCCTGAAAGCGAAACAGAGGAATTGCCGATGAACGCCAGTATTCGTCCGGAACAGATTGATGAAAACCCGGAAGCCGAGGGCGATCTCGCCGCGGTATCCGAAGTCGAAGCCGGCATCCGCGAATTCGTTCGCAACGACATTGCCTATCTGCGCCGGCCGGCAGTCGCCGCGGAGACCGCGCCGCTCGACGCCAATGCCGAAGCCACCGTCAACAACGTCAATTCGCTGATCCAGCGCGTCGCCGGCACCTCGCTTGCGGAAATCGAGAAGTTGATTTCCGAACTCGAAAGCCTCCGCGACCTGCTGCATGCCGAAGGCCAGCGCGTCCAGCGCGAGATTTCCGGCTATGCGCAGCTCAGCCAGGCCGCGATGAAGTCGACGCGCATGATCGCCGACAACGTCTCGCAGTGGAAGCGCGCTGCCGACGGCCTGCGCAACAGCTAAGCGCGATCGTTGCAAAAATCTGACACTCCGCCGTGTTCCGTACAGGAGCGCGGCGGTTTTGTTTGGCTGTGTTCGATCTGAACTTTATAAGCACGTTCGCGTCCAGGGACGGATGTCGTCACGTGACGGCAGGCACCTTTTGGGGACACACCGACGATGCAAAACGTTCAGCCAGACAACATGAATTCAGTGCCGTTGCGGCAATCGTCGCATAGCATGGGCACGCTCGTGATCCGCTTCGTCGGACTGCTGATGCTTGCGGTCGTGGCAATGACGCTGATCTGGAGCCGCTGAACTTCTTCAGCGCTCATGGCTGTCCGATCCGCACCTACTGGCGGACGAACGCGGTGTCCTCGATCGTGTAGACACCGTCGGCATAGGATCTCACCACCATTCCGGCGGTCAGCATCACCGCCAGCGTGACGGTTGCGAAAACAAAGCCGACGAATTTCAGGCCGCTGCGATCTGCCATGGTCATCCCCTCGGTACTTCCCCTGTGACGCATATGGCAGGCAGAAAGTTCAAAATGCGTTAGCAAAAAATCCGTTCCGTGGAGTCATGGATTACGAGGAGCTAACGGCACAATTCGCTAACCATGTTCCAGCCCGCGCCCATGGCCGGGGGTCACCCGACCATCCACGACTAGCTTCTGCTGCTGTTAAGACGTGGATGCCGGGCACAAAGCCGGAAAGCCGGGCATGACGCCGTGAGAGCAGGTTTCCCTCAACCCGGATTCCGCCGCGGCACGAAGGCGGTGGCGAGGAACGAGAACACCGCCTCGCCACGCTGGTTGGTGCCGGTATTGCGGGCCTGCAGGATGCCCCATTCGGGGCGCTTCGCCGAGGTCCGCTTGGTTTCGACCTGGTTGGAAAAGCGGATGGTGTCGCCGGCCAGTACCGGCTTGATCCAGCGCAATTCACGAAAGCCGGGCGACGGCCCCCACACCGCGACCTTCTCGCCGCGCGCGACAGCCTCCGCCGTCAAGCGCTTGCCATCGGCGACCAGCAGCTTCATGCAGACCGCGGCGACGTGCCAGCCCGATGCAGCCAGTCCCCCGAACAGGGATTTGCGGCCCGCCTCCTCGTCGAGGTGAAAGCGCTGCGGATCGAACTGCGTGGCAAACTTCTTGATGTCGTCGGCGGTGAAGGTGAACGAGCCAAACTCGCGCTGCGCGCCGATCTCGATGTCCTCGAAGAAACGCATCGCTACTTCGCTCCCGCCTCAGTACGCCGGCGCACGATGATCGGCGACTCCATCTCGCACAGCACCACGCCGGCCGCATTGCGGATCGTGCCCTTGAAGGTCACGATGCCGGTCTCAGGACGGCTCTTCGAAATCCTGGCCTCCGCGACGTCGACATCCAGCGTCAGGTCGTCACCCGGACGGAGCGGCGCCAGCCAGCGCATCTCGTTGACGCCGGGCGAGCCGAGCGAGGCGGTACGGCCGATGAAGCCGTCAAACAGCATCCGCATCATGATCGAGCCGAGATGCCAGCCCGAACCGGACAGCCCCTTCAGCATCGACGCATTGGCGGCTGCCTCGTCCAGATGCATCGGCTGCGGGTCGAATTCGGCGGCAAAGGCCAAAATCTCCTCGCGCGTGACGTGGCGCGGCCCGAACGTGCCGAAATGGCCGAGCGTGAAGTCTTCGAAGGTCAGCGTTGTCATCTATCGGCGATTTGGATTGAGGATTGCGGCAGGGAAGCCTGAATGTGGCCGTTATTTGCGGCAATCTCAACCCGTCCACCCGCATGGCTCGTTCGCCAGAGGCGAGTACCGCTCGCGGCGCTCACCCCTGACTTGCCCGAAGCAATTTTCGGGGCTAGCCCTGTGCTATCTGGAACCAGGTTATTGACTCGCCGGAGAACCATCGATGTTCGATTTTCAGGATCTGTTTCAGTGGGACCGCTTCATCACGCCCACGATCATCAAGACTTTCTACTGGCTGGTCATCGGCTTGATCGTGCTGTTCGGCTTGTCCGGGATCTTCTCGGCGCTCGCCGCAATGGCGATCAGCCCGTTCGGCGGATTCATCCTGCTGCTGTCCTCGATCGCCGGCGTCGTGGTCGGCGTGGTGTTTTCGCGCATCGCCGCGGAATTCATCCTGATCGTCTTCCGCATCAACGAGCATCTCGGCGCGATCCGCGATCAGGGGCAGATGCGGTAAGCAACCGTAGCCCGGATCGGAGCGAAGCGAGAATCCGGGAACGAGAGTTGCCCCGGATTGCGCTTCGCTCCATCCGGGCTGACGACAATTACGTATTGAACCTGAAATGCATCACGTCGCCGTCGGCGACGACATATTCCTTGCCTTCCAGCCGTAGCTTGCCGGCGTCGCGGGCGCCGGCTTCGCCGTTCAGCGCGACGTAGTCGGCATAGGCGATGGTCTCGGCCCGGATAAAGCCCTTTTCGAAATCGGTATGGATCACGCCGGCCGCCGCGGGCGCCTTGGTGCCGCGGTGGATGGTCCAGGCGCGGGCCTCCTTCGGGCCGACCGTGAAATAGGTGATGAGGTCGAGCAGCTGGTAGCCGGCGCGGATCAGGCGGTCGAGGCCGGCCTCTTCGAGACCCAGCGTCTCGAGAAACTCGGCGCGCTCCTCGCGTGACAGGGTCGCGATCTCGGATTCGATCTTGGCCGAGATCACCACCGCGACGGCGCCTTCCTTCTTGGCGTGCTCGAACACTTGCTTTGAGAAGTTGTTGCCGTCCTTGGCCGAGCCTTCCTCGACGTTGCAGACATAGAGCACCGGCTTCGAGGTCAGCAGGCCGAGCATATTGAACGCGCGCTCTTCCTCGGGCTTTCGCTCGAGAAATCGCGCCGGCTTGCCTTCGCGCAGCAGCACCAAGGCGCGGTTGACGAGATCGAGCGTCTCCTTGGCGTCCTTGTCGTTGCCCTTGGCCTTCTTGGCGAGGTTGTCGACCCGCTTTTCCAGGCTGTCGAGGTCAGCGAGCATCAGCTCGGTTTCGATGGTCTCGATATCGGCCAATGGCGCGATCTTGCCTTCGACATGGGTGATGTCGGAATCTTCGAAACACCGCACCACATGCGCCACCGCGTCGACCTCGCGGATGGTGGCGAGGAACTGGTTGCCGAGGCCTTCGCCCTTCGACGCGCCGCGGACGAGGCCCGCGATATCGACGAAGGTCAGTCGCGTCGGGATGATCTGCGCGGAGCCCGCGATATCAGACAGTCTGTCGAGCCTGGGATCAGGCACGGCGACCTCGCCGACATTCGGCTCGATGGTGCAGAACGGATAATTCGCCGCCTGCGCCGCGGCCGTCTCGGTCAGCGCGTTGAACAGCGTCGACTTGCCGACATTGGGCAGGCCAACGATACCGCATTTGAATCCCATTTCGTCCTCGATACCGTTTGCTCGTCATGGCCGGGCATAGTGGTCTGCTTTACGCAGACTACGTAAACTTGTCTGCGCTCCCGGCCATCCACGTCTTCGCTCTCGCGATTTGAAGGAAAGACGTGGATGCCCGGCACATCTGCGCGAAGACGCGCTTCGCGCTTTTGGCCGGGCATGACGGTGAATAGATCAGGCCGGCTTCTCTCCGCCGTCTTCGTTGTCGAAAAATCCCTTGGCCTGCAGCGTCAGATGAACCTTGTTCTGGAACGTCGAATCCTTACCCGTCGCCAGCAGCGCGGCATTGTCGGCAACCGCCTCGCACAGCGCTTCCACCCAAGGCCGATCGCTCTTGGCAAAATCCGACAGCACGTGGCCGTGCACCAGCTCCTTGACGCCGGGATGACCGATCCCGAGCCGCACCCGGCGATAGTCGTTGCCGATATGCGAGGAGATCGAGCGCAGCCCGTTATGGCCGGCAATGCCGCCGCCGATCTTGACGCGTACCTTCGCCGCCGGCAGTTCGAGTTCGTCCTGAAACACGGTGATCTCGCCGGCGGACAGTTTGAAGAAGCTGGCGGCTTCCTGAACCGCGCGCCCGGACTCGTTCATGAACGTGGCTGGACGAAGCAGAACGACGCGCTCGCGATCGAGCGTGCCTTCGGAAGTCTCGCCCTGAAAACGGCGGCGCCACGGTGCGAAACCGTGACGCCGCGCAATTTCATCGACGGCCATGAACCCGATGTTGTGCCGGTTGTTCGCGTATTTCGAACCGGGGTTACCGAGACCGACAAACAGGCGCATGACGCGGCATCCTGCCGCTGCTTACTTCTTCTTGTCGCCACCAGCCGGCGCTTTCGCGCCAGCCGCCGGAGCCGCAGCACCCGCCGCAGGCGCAGCAGCAGCCGGCGCCGCAGCACCCGCCGCCGGAGCAGCCGTGCCGGCAGCCGCAGCAGCCGCCGCAGCCTTCTGCTCTTCGGCGTAGCCGGACGGCGGCACGATGGTCACCAGCGTCGCGTCCTCACGCGACAGCGACTTCACGCCAGCCGGCAGCTTGATTTCGGACAGATGCAGCGAATGGCTGATTTCCAGCGCGCCGGCATCGACCTCGATGTACTGAGGAATATTGTCGACCGAGCATTCGAGATCGATGGTGTGGGTGACGATATTGACGGTGCCGCCGCGCTTGACGCCGGGCGAGGTTTCGCCGTTCACGACATGCAGGGGAACGCTGACGCGGATGGTCGCGCCTTCGCCGAGGCGCATGAAATCGACATGCAGCGGGAAGTCACGCACCGGATCGAGGTGGAAGTCGCGCGGAATCACGCGGTGCTTCTTGCCCTCGAGATCGATGTCGTAAATCGTGGTCAGGAAGCGGCCGGCCAGGATGCGCTGGCGCAGTTCCTTGTCGTCGACCGAAATGGTCACGGGGGGCTGGTTGTTGCCGTAGATCACTCCGGGCACTCTCCCGGCGCGACGCTCTGCCCGGGCGGCCCCCTTGCCGCTCTGCGGACGCGCGGTCGCCTTCAATTCCTTGACGGTCGCCATCGTGTTAAGTCCTTGTTTTCTAAAAAGTTAAAGGCCGCATCGCGGCCCGCTGGCGTCCTACAGCAAGCCTCCAGGGGTGCGGGGGCTGCGGACGTGGCGGGCTTTTAGCCCCAAAGGGGCGAAATGACAAGGAAATGAAGGGACTTTTCTGCGGTTTTGGGGCCAATAACGACCCCAAAGCCGTCATGCCCGGCCTTTGGACCGGGCATCCACGCCCTTGCCGCCGCGACGAAGAGCGTGGATGGCCGGGGATGTACCCGGCCATGACGATTGGTGATGAAGCCCCTACCCGTCCGTCTTCATGCCGCCGGCATCCGGCGCGGCCGGCGAAATGCCGAGCTTGGCTTCCAGCGCCGCGATCCGGCCCTTCAGCGCCTCGTTCTCCTCGCGCGCCAGGCGGGCCATGTCCTTGACCGCGTCGAACTCCTCGCGCTTGACGAGGTCGAGGTCGCGCAGGATGCGTTCGGCCTGGTTGCGCATGACCGTATCGACCTCGCGCTTGACGCCCTGGGCGGCGCCGGCGGCGTCGTTCATCAAACGGCCGATCTCGTCGAAAAACCGATTGTTGGTCTGGGTCATCTGAAAACGCTCCGGTCGCTGCAAATTGATCGTCACCGGCAAGACAATGGCTATCCCAAAGGCAAGGTTCAAGTGCGCCGCAAGGCCGACGTGATGCCCCTTTGCCTTGTCATGCCCCGGTTTCCTTGCAATCGTATCAAGCGCTTAACCAGAAACCAGAATCACAACGCAAAAAGAAACGCCCATGATCGACCAGCAGATCGATATTGCGACCAAGGACGGCAAGACCACCACCTTCATCACCCATCCCGAACGCGGCGGGCCCTTTCCGGTCATCATCTTCTACATGGACGCTCCCGCGATCCGCGAGGAACTGCGCGACATGGCGCGGCGGCTCGGCACCTCAGGCTATTACGTGATGCTGCCCAATATGTATTACCGCTCCGGCGTCATGGAATTGGGACCGATCCCGCCGGACCCGGAAGCGCCCGAGCGCAAGCGGATGTTCGGCTTCATGAACTCGATCAACATTCCCATGGTGATGGAGGATACCAAGGCCCTGCTCGCCTATGCCGAGACGCAAGAAGCGGCGAACACGAAAATCGTCGGCACCGTCGGCTACTGCATGAGCGGCCGCTACGCGGTCAACGCGGCGACGCATTTTCCGGATCGTGTGAAGGCGGCGGCTTCGATCTACGGCACGCATCTCGCAACCGACCAGCCCGACAGCCCGCATCTGGCCGCGTCGAAGACCAAGGCTGAACTCTATTTCGCCTGCGCCGAGACCGACATCTATGCGCCGCAGGAGATTATCGACAAGGTCGCGGCCGGCATGAAGGGATCGAACAACGAGGTCGAGATCTATCCCGGCACCCATCACGGCTTTGCCTTCCCGAAGCGCCCGGTCTACCACCGCGACGCCGCCGAGCGGCACTGGGAGCGGCTGCTGGCGCTCTACCGCCGCAACCTTGTGCCGTAGGCATCGCACCAGATGCCCTTTCTTGCCATCACCTTTCCGGCAATCGATCCCGTCGCCATCTCGATCGGACCGCTCGCGATCCGATGGTATGCGCTGGCCTATATCAGCGGCATCGTGCTCGGATGGATATATGCGCGCGGGCTGATCAGAAGCGAGAAATTGTGGGGCGGGCCGGCGCCGATCGCGCCCTTGCAACTCGACGACTTCATTCTCTGGGTCACGATCGGCATCATCGTCGGCGGCCGTACCGGCTATGTGCTGTTCTACAACCCCGCCGTCTTCATTCAGAATCCGGCCGCCATTCTCAAATTATGGGAGGGCGGCATGTCCTTCCATGGCGGCTTTCTCGGCTGCGTCGCCGCGGTGATGCTGTTTGCGCTCAAGAACAAGATCTCCATCCTGTCGCTTGGCGACATCACGACCGCGGTCGCTCCGATCGGAATATTCCTCGGGCGGCTCGCCAACTTCATCAAGGGCGAGTTGTGGGGGCGCGAAGCGGATGCCAGCGTGCCCTGGAGAATGATCTTTCCCGATGACCCGCTTCAACTTTTCCGCCATCCAAGCCAGCTCTACGAAGCGGCGCTCGAGGGCATCCTGCTGTTTGCGGTCCTGGCGGTCATGGTCCGGATGGGCGCGTTGAAACGGCCGGGCCTGATCCTCGGCAGCTTCATCGCGATCTATGGTCTTGCGCGTATTACGGGCGAGTTTTTCCGCGAACCCGATCCCCAGCTCGGATTTTTGTGGGGCGGGCTGACCATGGGTATGCTTTTGTCGGTACCCATGATCATTGGCGGGGCCATCCTGATCATGATGGCATGGCGCCGCAACGCGCCGGAGCATATACAGAAGTCGATTTAAGGCAGGCCGTGACCGAATTTTCACCGTTGCAGGCGGAGATCCACAAGCTGATCCGATCGTCAGGACCGATGCCGGTCTGGCGATACATGGAGCTGTGCCTGGTGCATCCCGAGCACGGCTATTACGTGTCGCGCGATCCGCTCGGCCGCGAGGGCGATTTCACCACCGCGCCCGAAGTCAGCCAGATGTTCGGCGAGCTGCTCGGTCTATGGACGGCCTCGGTATGGAAGGCGATCGGTTCGCCGCCGACACTGCGGCTGGTCGAACTCGGCCCCGGCCGCGGCACCATGATGGCGGACGCGCTCCGCGCGGTTCGGGTGCTGCCGCCGCTCTATCAATCGATCCATATCCATCTCGTCGAGATCAATCCCGTGCTGCGCGAAAAACAGCAGGCGACGCTGTCAGGCGTACGCAACATCAGCTGGCATGACAGCATCGACGATGTGCCCGAGGGCCCCGCGGTCATTCTCGCCAACGAATATTTCGACGTGCTGCCGATCCATCAGGTGGTCAAGCGCGAAACCGGCTGGCACGAGCGCGTCGTCAAGCTCGACGCCGATGGCAAGCTGGTATTCGCAGCCGCAGACGATCCGATGCCGCGCTTCGAGGTGTTGCTGCCGCCGCTGGTGCGCGCGGCCCCCGTCGGCGCCGTGTTCGAATGGCGGCCGGACACCGAGATGATGAAGATCGCCGCGCGGGTGCGCGACCAGGACGGCGCCGCGCTGATCATCGATTACGGCCATCTGCGCAGCGACGCCGGCGACACCTTCCAGGCGATCGCCCGCCACAGCTTTGCCGACCCCCTGAAGAATCCAGGCCAGGCCGACGTCACCGCCCATGTCGATTTCCAGGCGCTGGCGCGCGCGGCGGAAGACGTCGGCGCGCGCGTTCATGGCCCGGTGACGCAAGGCGAATTCCTCAAGCGGCTCGGCATCGAGACGCGGGCCGTCACGCTGATGGGAAAAACCACGCCGGAAGTTTCCGCCGATATTTCCGCCGCGCTGAAGCGCCTGACCGACAGCGGCCGCGGCGGCATGGGATCGATGTTCAAGGTGCTTGCGGTCACGGAACCAAATCTCACCGCGGTCGCGGGCCTCAGCGACGAACCGCCGGAGCCGGGAGATGAAACAGCATGACCTTCGGATCGTCGCTGCTCGCAGCCATTCCCGGGCTGCGCCACGCCTTCTTTACCCGTGAGGGCGGGATATCCAGCGGAGTTTACGAAGGCCTCAATGGCGGGCTGGGCTCGAACGATGATCCCGCCAATGTCGCGGAAAATCGCCGCCGGATGGCCGAGCAGATGGGCGTTGCGCCCGAGCGCCTGCTCAGCGCGCACCAGATCCATTCACCCGACGTCGTGGTGGCGACCGGACCATGGCAAGGCGACAAACCGCGCGCTGATGCGCTCGTCACCCGCACCGAGGGCATCGCCATCGGCGTCACCGCCGCGGATTGTGGCCCGATCCTGTTCGCCGACGCCAGCGCGCGCGTGATCGGCGCCGCCCATGCCGGCTGGAAGGGCGCGCTGACCGGCGTGCTGGAATCGACCATCGACGCGATGGAGAAACTCGGCGCCGACCGCTCCGGCATCGTCGCCGCGATCGGCCCGCTGATCCGCCAGCACTCCTATGAAGTCGGCAGCGAATTCGTCGAGCGTTTTCTGGATGCCGATGCAGAGAATGGCGTGTTTTTCATCCCCTCGAATCGCGCAGGCCATGCGATGTTCGATCTCGCCGGCTTCATCCGCATGCGGCTGGAAAATGCCGGCGTGCTCATGATCGACGACATCGGCGTCGATACCTATTCCGACGAACGCTTCTACAGCTACCGCCGCTCGGTGCACCGGAAAGAGCCGGACTACGGCCGCCACGTCCACGCGATCGCGCTGGCGAGCGAGTAGTTACTTCACCCGCAACACCACCTTGCCCCGCGCCCGGCCGGCCTCGAGATAGCTGAGCGCGGCCGGCAACTGCTCGAAGGCAAATTCGCGGTCGACCACCGGCCTGATCGCGCGGCTTTCAACCAGGGCGGCGATGTCGCGCAACTGGTCGCCGTTGGATTCCGTGAAGGCCCATTCGTATCGCGCCCCGGCAGCCGCGCTGGCGGCGTAAACCTTCCGTCCCATCAGCCAGACGGCGATGCCCACCAAGAGCCCGGCGCCTTCGCGCCGGGCGAAATCCCGATCCGGTGGCCCGCTGAGCGAGATCACCACGCCGCCGCGCTTCACCACCTTGAAGGCATCGACGGTGAATGCGCCACCGAGCGTGTCGTAGACGATATCGTATTTGCCATCCTGCTGAAGATAGTTCTCGCGGTCGTAGGCGATGACACGGTCAGCCCCGAGCGAAGCGACGAAATCCGCGTTTTTCGAACTCGTCGTCGACGTCACGTGAAGACCGAGATGCTTCGCGTATTGAACCGCGAACGTGCCGACGCCGCCGGAGCCGGCATGGATCAGGATCCGCTGCCCGGACTTCGCACCGGCACGCCCGAACATCTGCACCGTGGTCAGCCCGACGAGCGGCAGCGAAGCCGCTTCCGCGTGTGAAATTGTGGCCGGCTTGAGCGCGACGAGATTTTCGCCAAGGGCGATTTGCTCTGCAAATGTACCGATCGTGTCGCGCGACGCGCGGACATAGACCGCATCGCCCGGTTTGAATTTCGACGCCCCGGCCCCCACCGAGGTCACGATGCCGCTGGCATCGAACCCGAACGGGCGCGGCAGCTGGTATTTCGAGACGCGCTTCAGGTCGCCATGCGCAATCTTGAAGTCGATCGGATTGAGGCTGGCGGCATGGATTTCGATTCCGACGTCGCCGGGGCCCGGGACCGGATCGGCGATTTCGGCCAGGCGGACATGATCGGCGACCGCGCCATAGCCGTCGAGAACAAAGGCTCGCATGGATCATCCTGCCGGGCTGAAGGATTCTGGCAACAAGAAGGTGAACGGGGGCGAGCTGGACGCAATCTTTTTGGCGGGCCGGTGCACCGGCTGCCCTAGACCTTAACACATTTTAACGATATCGCAGGGAACAATGAGCAACACCGTTCCAGCTTCGTGCCTGCAAGCGCCGCGCGCCATGATCGCAGCAGTGCTGTTTGTCGTCGCCTCGGCGCTCGGCGGCTGCGCCGGCGGCGGCGCAACGGGCAGCGGCTCGTACGCGATGGCTTCGACGGGCAGCGGTCCCACCGTGGCGTTCGAATCGATCGACGGTCCGCCGCCGCAGGTGTTCGACCGGATGGTCAGCGTGCTCGACAGCGAATCGAAGCTGCGCAACCTGTCGATCGTCTCCCGCGAAGGCGGGGCTTCCTACCGCGTGCGCAGCTATCTCTCGGCGCAGGTGGTGCGCGGCAAGACCATGATCGCCTGGGTCTGGGACGTCTACGACAACAACCAGCAGCGCGCGCTGCGGCTTTCCGGCGAAGAAGCGGCCGGCAAGTCCGGACGCGACGCCTGGGCGGCGGCCGACGACCTCGTATTGCGGAAGATTGCGCAGGCCGGCCTCAGCGGTCTGTCGGGTATGATTAACGGAACTCCGGATGCAGCGCCGGCCCCGGCCCCCGAGCGCCGCGGCCCCGCGGTGGCGAGCATGGAAAGCGCCGTACCCGCCCAGGATGCGCCTGCCGTGACCGCGCTCGGCTACACCGCCCAATAAGCATCCCCCGTAAAAGTCACGTATTCGCCGTTTTTTGACCGGGAAAACCGGGCCAACGGGTTGCCAGCCAAGCCACCTGCCTGATATCTCCTCGCCCATCGAAAGTGCCGGTTCCGAGGATTTCTCGATATGCTGAACGTCGTATCCAGCAAGGCGCGAGGAGAAGCGTTGATGGCGGCCAAAAACGGCTCGATCAAGCTGGTCGCCGGCAATTCCAATCCCGTGCTGGCCCAGGAAATCGCCAACTGGCTGCATATGCCGTTGACCAAGGCCAGCGTCCGCCGGTTTGCCGACAACGAGATTTTCGTCGAGGTTTTGGAGAACGTGCGCGGCTCGGATGTCTACATCATCCAGTCGACGTCGTTTCCGGCCAACGACCATCTGATGGAATTGCTGATCATCACCGATGCGCTGCGCCGCTCGTCCGCGCGCCGCATCACCGCGGTGATCCCCTATTTCGGCTACGCCCGGCAGGACCGCAAGGTCGGCTCGCGCGCGCCGATTTCGGCCAAGCTGGTCGCCAACCTGATCACCCATGCCGGCATCGATCGCGTCATGACGCTCGATCTGCACGCCGCCCAGATCCAGGGCTTCTTCGACATTCCGACCGACAACCTCTTCGCCTCGCCGGTGATGGTGCGCGACATCAAGGAACGCTTCGACCTCGCCAACGTCATGGTGGTGTCGCCCGACGTCGGCGGCGTGGTGCGCGCGCGCGGGCTTGCCAAGCGCATCAACACGTCGCTCGCCATCATCGACAAGCGCCGCGAGCGCGCCGGCGAATCCGAGGTCATGAACGTGATCGGCGACGTCGCCGGGTTCACCTGCATCCTGGTCGACGACATCGTCGATTCCGGCGGCACGCTGGTGAATGCCGCCGACGCGCTGCTCGCCAACGGCGCCAAGGACGTCTACGCCTACATCTCCCATGGCGTGCTGTCCGGCGGCGCAGCGGCGCGCATCGCCGGCTCGCGGCTGAAAGAGCTCGTCATCACCGACTCGATCCTGCCGACCGAGGCAGTCAACAAGGCCCCCAACATCCGCACGCTGTCGATCGCGCCGCTGATCGCGGAAGCGATCAGCCGCACTGCGGCGGAAGAATCGGTGTCGAGCCTGTTCGACTGACGCAGGCTTGTAGGGTGGGCAAAGCGCAGCGTGCCCACCATCGATCCACGAGTCGTTTCCTGATTGGTGGGCACGCTGCGCTTTGCCCACGCTACCGCCGCCTCATTCAAATCCCGGCCGCGGCACCAGATTCATCAGCATATTGGCGTAGCCGCCATCGACCGTGATCTCGTCGCCGTTGACATAGGACGCGCGGTCGCTGGCCAGGAACAGGATCGCGTCAGCCATATCCTGCGGCATGCCGACCCGCCGCATCGGCACCACGGCGGAGCGCCGTTCGGTCACCCCAGGCGTATCGTAGAACGACTGGCTCATCGGCGTGATCACCATGCCGGGGCTGACGACGTTGCTGCGGATGCCGTGCGGTCCCCATTCGTTGGCGAGTTGCCGCGACAGCATGATCACGCCGGCCTTGCTGACGCTGTAGGCGCCGCTCTGCCCCTGGGCATGGCTGCCGGCGATCGAGGCCACATGAACAAGACTGCCGCGGCCGATGCGTGCGCATCTGCCGGCCGAAAACCTGCGCGCAGACGAAGTAGCCGGTCAGGTTGACGGCGAGAACCGCGTTCCATTCGGCAAGCGACAGGGTGTCGAGCGCGCCGGGACGCAGCACGGCGGCGGTGTTGACCAGCACGTGGCACGGCCCCAGCGATTTCTCGATCGTCGCAGACGCTGACGTGACGCTCTCGATATTCGAAGTGTCGCAGCGGGCGATGACATGGCCAGCGCCGAGCTCAGCGCGCGTCACCTCGAGGCCGCGCTCATCGAGATCGATGGCGGCGACGCGGGCGCCGGCTTTGGCGAAACTGAGGGCCGTGGCGCGGCCGATGCCGCCGCCTCCGCCTGTTACCACGCAAACGCGGCCCGACAGGCCGAGCCAATCCGACGAATCCGTCCCGGTCATGTGTGATCACTCTTATCTGGTGAACTGACGCCGAACAGCTTAGCCGAAAGCGCACGCAGGCCAAGCGAGATTCGGATGTCTGCCTGCCTCGCTCAGGTGGCGCATGGCAAGCACAAGTCAGTTGCCGAGCTTGATGCCGGCGTCCTTGATCACCTTGGCCCACTCGGGCGTTTCTTTCTTGATGACCGCCGCAAACTCGGCCGGCGTGTTGCCGACCGGTTCGAGTCCAAGTTCGTCGAACTTCTTGCGCACCTCCGGCATCGCCAGGGTCTTGACGATCTCGCCGTGCAGTTTGTCCAGAACATCCTTCGGCGTGCCGGCCGGCGCGAGCAGGCCGAACCACGGCACGGCCTCGAAGCCGGGGAATCCGGATTCCGCCATGGTCGCCAAGTCGGGCGCCAGCGCCGAGCGCTTGATCGAGGTGATGGCCAGCGCGCGCAATTTCCCTTCCCGCGCCAGCGGCACCACGTTCACGATATTGGCGAACGACATGGTGATGCGGTTGGCGAGCAGGTCCGGCATCAACGCCGTGGTGCCGCGATAGGGCACCGGCGCAATATCGACATGCGCCATGTACTTGAACAATTCGGCGCCGAGATGCTGCGACGTGCCCACGCCGGCATGGCCATAGGAAAGCTTGCCGGGCTGCGCCTTGGCGAGCGCCACCAGCTCGGCCACGGTCTTGACCGGCAGCTCGGGTGGAACGGCGAGCACGTTCGCCGCGATGAATACCTGCGAGATCGGCGCGAAGTCCTTGATCGGGTCGAACGGCAGTTGCTCATAAAGGCTCGGATTGATGACGAGCGCCGAGTTGCCGCCCATCAGCAGCGTGTAGCCATCGGCTGCCGCCTTGGCGACGCGATCGGTGGCGATGTTGCTGCCGGCACCCTGAACGTTCTCGACCACGAACGGCGTGCCCCAGACTTCGGCAAACCGGTCGGCAAGAATGCGCGCCGCGAGGTCCGGCGCCGTGCCGGGCGTGAAGCCGACCAGGATTTTCACCGGCCGGTTCGGATAGTTGGATTGCGCCGATCCCGCCTGCGCGGTCAGCAGCACAAGCAACGCGGCGAGCAGGTTCGCAACGAGCCTCATCGTTCCCTCCATCGTTCAGCATGCCCGTTGGCCGGTCTTTGCTGCAGGACTTGGAGGGAAGTCTGACACGTCAGTCGCGCCCGGTATAGATCAGGGCCGTAGCAGGCGCAGCCCGGATGAGCGGAGCGACGGTTGCTAGACCGCGCCAGTCAGCTTGCCCAACCAGCCCTTGGGCGCCGCTTCCGCAGGAGCCGTTGCAGCTCCGCCAACAACCTGTCCAAACGAAGCAAAGAATTCGCCCGCCAGTTTCTTTGCCGTGGAATCGATCAGGCGCGCGCCGAGTTGGGCGAGCTTGCCGCCGATCTGCGCGTCTACGTCGTAGAGCAGCAACGTGACATCGGGTCCCTCGGATTCGAGGCGCACGAGCGCGCCGCCCTTGGCAAAGCCGGCTACCCCGCCGGACCCCTCGCCCGAAATGCGGTAGCTGTTGGGTGGATCGAGATCGGACAGCGTCACTTTGCCGCCAAACGTCGCCTTCACGGGCCCGACCTTAAAGACGACGGTCGCGGTCATCTCGGTGGGTGAGGACATGTCGAGGGACTGACAGCCGGGGATGCATTGCTTCAGAATCTCGGGGTCGTTGAGCGCCGCCCAGACCGCCTCCTTCGAGGCCGGGATGCGCTGGCTGTCGTTCATCTGCATGGTCAGTCCTCACTGCTCGCGGGAATGGTCGTGCGATGGCCGCGCCGGCGCTCGACGGTGATTTCGGCGAGGATCGACATCGCGATCTCTTCCGGTGTGATCGCGCCGAGATCGAGCCCGGCCGGCGCCTTGACGCGTTCGATCGCGGCCGCCTCCGATCCGCCGGCCACGAGCTTTTCGCGCAGCGCCGCCATCTTGCGGCGGCTGCCGACGAAGGCGTGATACTCGGCCTTGATGGCGAGCGCCGCGCGCAAGGCGGCCTCATCGCCCTTGCCCTGGGTCGAGACCACGACGAAACGCCTGGCGTCGTTGAGGTAGCGGGGCGCGAACCCGTCGACGATGACATGGGCATCTGGCTCGGCGGCGATATCGGCGGCGGGTGCTGCCAGCGTGACGTGATAGCCGAGCTCCCGCGCCTGCGCTGCCAGCGACATCGCGACCGGGCTGGCGCCGAAGATCACCAGCGAAGGATGCGGCAGCACCGGCTCGACGAAGATATCCATGGTGCCCTTGCTCGGACACATGTTGCTGGCGAAACGAATGCCCTCGCGATTATCGCCCGGCTTGACGCCGAGTTCGGCGAGGAGATTTTCGGGCTGCACCGACACCATGCGCGGCTCACCGTCCAGCAGCGCGTCGCGTGCGGCTTTCAGCACCGCGCCCCGCGCGCAGCCGCCGCCGATCCAGCCTGCGACGACGGTACCGTCCGGGCGGATGATCGCCTTCGCGCCCGCTTTCGCCGCCGTCACCGACACCGTGCGCACGACGGTCGCCAGCACGAACGGCTGCTCGGCGGATTTCATCTGCGCGACCAGATCCATCACTTCGACATGTGCACTCATCGGGCGGCCCATCTATAGTTTCGCCAAATAGGGTTCGAGCGCGGTCAGGCTGTTCAGCGTATTGGCCGGCGCGTAGAGATCGACATGCGGCAGCGCCGCCTTGATGCCCCTGGCCTCCGGCGAATAGCCCTGCCACGCCATCATCGGGTTGAGCCAGACGATGCGGCGGCAACGGCGGCCGAGCGCCGCCATTTCGCGGCCGAGCAAAGCGGCGTCGCCGGTCTCATAGCCGTCGGACACGATCATCACGACGGTGCGCGAATGGATCACCCGCGCCGCGTGCCAGCGGTTGAATGTCTGCAGGCTCTCGCCGATCCTGGTGCCGCCGCCTGTGCCCTGCGCCATGATCGAGAGCCGGTCGAGCGCGCGCGCGGCATCCTTTTCCTTCATCGCATCGGAGACATGAGCAAGCCTGGTGTGAAACAGGAACGCCTCGGCCTCGCGAAACTGGTCGAGGATGCCGTGGATGAAGCGCAGGAACACGCCGGTATACATGCTCATCGAGCCGGAGGCATCGAGCAGCATGACCAGCCGCAACGGCTTCTCCTTGCGCTGCCGCCTGACGAGGTCGATCGGCACGCCGCCATGGCTGATATTGCCGTGAATGGTCCGGCGCAGATCGAGCCGGTAGCCGCGCCGCCGCGCCAGATCGCGCCGCGTCAGCCGCGTGCGCATCGCGCGTGCCAGCCGCGCGGCCGCTTCATGCGCCTGTTCGATTTGCGCGGGATCGGCCAGTTTGCGGAAATCCACCTCGGCCAGATTGTCGGCACGTGAGGCCCCTTCCATGCGGCCCTCGCCGGCGCGATCGGCGCCGGCATCGTCGGTGGATGGAACCTGATCCATCGCCGTCTCGCCGCCGGACCGCTGGCCGTCAGCCAGAGTTCTTGAGCGACGGATTGTTTGCAGCCTTCGACGAGCCCGTGGTCATCGACCGCGACCGCACGCGCTTGCCGAGCCAGAACGCGTCAAAGATGCCGTCGAATTTCTCCCAGTCGGATTTCCGCGCCGAGAACAGGTGCTTGAACGCCGAACGCAACAGGCCCGGTCTGGCCGCGTAGCCGGCCGTCATCAGTTCCGCCGCGTCCTGGCCTTCGGCGAGGCCAACGGCGAATCCGCTCTCGCGCAGGGTCTTGAGAAACGCAGCGAGCCTTGACGAGACAAGGCGCGAGACCTCGTCGAGTTCTTCATAACCGGGACTGGCGCCGCAGCAGCTCATGCGACCTTCCCCAACAAGCGTTCGCTGACTTCGCGCGTGACCCGCGACTTGTCCTCATGGGTCTTGAGCAGGCACATCAGGGTCTCATGGACCGTTTCGGGCGCGTCGTGCAGATCGCGGACGTCGAGGCCGACCAAAGCTGCCGCCCAGTCCAGCGTCTCCGCGACGCCCGGCACCTTGCGCAATTCTTCCTTGCGGATGCCTTCGACCATGCGCGCGATCTGCAGCGACAGCGACGCGCTGGCGCCATCGATCCGCGCCATGATGATGCGCGCCTCGCGGTCGACATCGGGATAGTCGACATAATGATAGAGGCAGCGGCGGCGCAGCGCGTCGGAGAGTTCGCGGGTGCCGTTGGAGGTCAGCACCACATGCGGGATCGTGGTGGCAGTGATCGTGCCGAGCTCGGGGATCGAGACCTGGAAGTCGGACAGCAGTTCGAGCAGGAACGCTTCGAACTCGTCGTCGGCGCGGTCGATCTCGTCGATCAGCAGCACTGGCGGCTTGTCGCGGCGGATCGCCGCCAGCAACGGCCGTTCCAGCAGATACTTTTCCGAAAAGATCTGGTCTTCGATGGCGTCGGCATCGCTGCCGCGATGCGCCTGGATCGCGAGCAATTGCCGCTGGTAATTCCACTCATAGAGTGCGGACGATTGATCCAGCCCCTCGTAGCATTGCAGGCGGATCAGTTCGGTCGCGTGAACGGAAGCCAGCGCCTTGGCGACTTCGGTCTTGCCGACGCCCGCCTCGCCTTCCAGCAGCAGCGGGCGCCGCAGTAATTGCATCAGCGAGATCGCGGTCGCGAGTTCGCTGTCGGCGATATAGCCCGACGCCGCCAAGCGCTTGCGCGATCTCGTCACGATTCTTCATTGCTTCTCCGGCGGCCTCATGGTTCGAGATGCGCGAAGACGCGCTCCTCACCATGAGGGTCTGAGACCTTGACCTGCTGCATCAGCGTCATTGCGAGGAGCGAAGCGACGAAGCAATCCATTCTTTCTTTGGTCGGCACGATGGATTGCTTCGCTGCGCTCGCAATGACGGGGAACTACGCGAACACTCCCAAACTCTTCGCCGCCTTCCAGTTGCGCCAGTAGTCATGCGGCATCTGGATGTGGGTGCTCCCCAGGAACGAGAAGGCATCGTTGACGGCGTTGGAGAACGCCGGCACGCCGCCGACATTCGGGCTTTCGCCGACACCCTTGGCGCCGATCGGGTGGTGCGGCGACGGCGTGACGGTGAAGTCGGTCTCCCAATGCGGGGTCTCGACCGCGGTCGGCATGAAGAAATCCATGAACGAGCCGGTGACCACATTGCCTTCGTCGTCGTAGCGGATTTCCTGGCCCATCGCGATCGCGAAGGCTTCGGTCAATCCGCCATGCACCTGCCCCTCGATGATCATCGGGTTGATGCGGGTGCCGCAATCGTCGAGCGCATAGAAGCGCCTGACCTTGTAGACCCCGGTATCGACATCGATGTTCATCACGCAGATATAGGCGCCGAACGGATACGTCATGTTGGGCGGATCGTAATAGCTCACCGCCTCCAGCCCCGGCTCCATGCCGGGCGGAACCGAATTGTAGGCCGCCCAGCAGATGTCCTTCATCGACATCGTCTTCTCCGGCAGGCCCTTGACGCGGAAGCCGTCGATATCCCATTCGAGGTCGTCTTCGTGCACCTCGAGCTTGTAGGCCGCGATCATCTGCGCCTTGGCCTTGATCTTGCGCGCCGCCATGGCGATCGCGGCGCCCGCCACCGGCGTCGAGCGTGAGCCGTAGGTGCCGAGCCCGTAAGGCGCGGTATCGGTATTGCCCTCCTCCACCATGATGTCGTCGGCGGGAATGCCGATTTCGGTCGCGATGATCTGGGCCCAGGTGGTCTCGTGACCCTGGCCCTGGCTCTTGGAGCCGACCCGCGCGATGCCCGCACCGGTCGGATGCATGCGGATTTCGCAGGAATTGAACATCGCAATACCCAGGATGTCGCAATTCTTCGACGGGCCGGCGCCGACGATCTCGGTGAAGAACGACACGCCGAGGCCCATGATCTCGCGGGTCTCGCCGCGCTTGAACGCGGCGCGCTGTGCCGCCTGCTCCTTGCGCAGACCGGCATAGTCGACCGATTCCATCATCTTGCGCATGGCAGTGTGGTAATCGCCGGAATCGTATTCCCAACCGAGTGCGGAATGATACGGGAACTGCTCCGCCTTGATGAAATTCTTCAGCCGCAGTTCGGCCGGATCCATGCCGAGCTTCTGCGCCAGAATGTCCATGCCGCGCTCGATGCAGTAGGCGGCCTCGGTGACGCGGAACGAGCATCGATAGGCGACGCCGCCCGGGGCCTTGTTGGTGTAGATGCCGTCGACCGACAGATGCGCGGTCGGGAAATCATACGATCCCGTGACGATGTTGAAGAAACCGGCCGGCCATTTCGAGGGATCGGCACAGGCGTCGAACGCGCCGTGATCGGCCAGCACGTGCACGCGCAGACCCGTCACCTTGCCTTCCTTGGTCGCCGCGATCTCGGTCGTCATGTGGTAGTCGCGCGCGAACGACGTGGCAGTCAGGTTCTCGATGCGATCCTCGACCCATTTCACGGGCTTTCCAGTGACGATGGAGGCGACCGCCGCGCAGATATAGCCGGGATAGGCGCCGACCTTGTTGCCGAAGCCGCCGCCGATATCCGGCGAGATCACATGGATCTTGTGCTCGGGAATTTTCGCGATCAGCGCCACGACGGTGCGAATCACATGCGGCGCCTGGAAGGTGCCCCAGATCGATAGCTCGCCCCTGATCTTGTCGAACGAGCAGACGCACTGGCAGGTCTCCAGCGGCGACGGATGGGTGCGATGATAGGAGAGCATCTCCTTGATCGTCACATCCGCCTTCTTGAACGCGGCGTCGGTGAGGTCCTTGTCGCCGACGGTCCACTCGAAGACGTGGTTGTGATGCTTGCGCGGACCGTGCGCGCCCGTGGTCTTGCCGGCGAGGTCTTCGCGCAGCACGGGCGCATCCGCATCCATCGCCTTGAACGGATCGATTACGACCGGCAGCGGCTCGTATTCGACCACCACCTTGTTGATGCCGTCGTCGGCCGCGTAGCGATCGGTGGCGACGACGAAGGCGACTTCCTGATTCTGGAACAGCACCTTGCCGTCGGCCAGCACCATCTGCACGTCGCCCGCGAGCGTCGGCATCCAGGCGAGGTTGACGGTTTTCAGCGTCTCGGCGGTAATGACCGCCAGCACGCCCGGCACTTTCAGCGCTTCGGTGTCGTCGATCTTCTTGACGCGCGCGTGCGCATGCGGCGATCTGACAAAATCGCCGTGCAGCATGCCCGGCAGTTTCAGGTCGTCGACATAATTGCCCTTGCCTTGCGTGAAGCGGATATCCTCGACCCGCTTGCGCTTGCAGCCCATGCCTTCGAGCTTGGCTTCGCGTTGTTCCCGCGTGGGAGTCATGTCGTTCATTCCGCAGCCTCCCTGAATTCAACGCCGTTGATCTTGTCGGCGGCATATTGAATGGCCCTGACGATGTTCTGGTAGCCGGTGCAGCGGCAGATATTGCCCGAGATGCCCATCCGGATTTCTTCCTCGGTCGGAGACGGATTTTCCTGGAGCAAGCGTTGTGCGCGCAAAATCATGCCGGGCGTGCAGAAGCCGCATTGCAGGCCATGCATCATCCGAAAACCTTCCTGCAGCGCCGACAGCGAGCCGTCGGCATTGGCGACGCCCTCGATGGTCATGATGTCGGAACCCTGGGCCTGCACGGCGAACATGGTGCAGGACTTCACCGACATGCCGTCGATATCGATGGTGCAGGCGCCGCAATGGGTGGTCTCGCAGCCGATATGGGTGCCGGTGAGCGAAAGATTTTCGCGGATGAAATGCACCAGCAGCGTGCGCGGTTCGACGAGGCCTTCGACCTCGGCGCCGTTCACCTTCATGGTGATATGGGTTTTTGCCATTTGTCCCTCCCCTAACCAGCGCGGCCGGCGGCGCGCTGCAGCGCGCGCGTCACCATGATGCCGCCGACATGTTTGCGGTATTCGACGGGGCCGCGGGCATCCGCGGCCGGCGACATGATCGCGACCGCCGCCGTAGACGCCTTCTTCAGCGTGGCGGGATCGAGGCTGGTGCCGATCACCGCCTTCGCAGCGTCCTCGGCAAGCAGCGGCGTTTCCGAAAGGTTCGTTAGTCCAATCTTGCAAGTGGCAACCTTGCCGCCCGCCATCGTCAGCACGACGGCGGCAGCGGCGGTGGCGTAATCGCCGACCTTGCGCTTCAGCTTTTCATAGGCGTAGCCGTGACCCGCGGCGGGTACGGGGATGGAAATCGAGGTCAGGAGTTCGCCAGGTTCGAGCGCGGTGAAATAGGCCCCCTGGTAGAACTCAGCTGCGGCGACCTCGCGTGCGCCGGACGCGCCTTCGAGCCGGTAGCTCGCGCCCAGGGTCATCATCAGCGCCGGCATGTCGTTGCCGGGATCGCCATTGGCGACATTGCCGCCGATGGTTCCGCGGTAGCGTACCTGGGGATCGGCGATCAGAAGTACGGTTTCGTCCAGAATGGGCAAGGATTTGCCGATCTCGTCGGACGCCAGCAATTCGTGCTGGGTGGTCATCGCGCCGATCACGATCGTGTTGCCGTCGCGGCGGATGCCCTTGAGGCCGGCGATGCCATGCAGGTCGACCAGATGCTCAGGGCTCGCGAGCCTGAGCTTCATCATCGGCACCAGGCTGTGGCCGCCGGCCAGCGGGCGGGCCTCGTCACCCAGGGTCGAGAGCAGTTTCACCGCGTCGGCCACGGTCGCCGGCCGGTGATAGCTGAATGGGCCAGGGATCATGTGTCTCCTCCATTCGTCCTTTGCGGACGTTGGCGAGCACGCTGATTGGAGGCGTTCTAAAGCGCAATTGCGTGGGCACAAGGTCAGGAAATTCGCACGAAATGCGGATGGACGCGCACGAAATGCGTCAGTCTTGCCGACCTATTCAGGAGGCATGCCGCCTGACCAAGCCGAGCCGGGCCTTGACCTCGGCGATCTTGGCGCGGCTCACGGGTACGCGATGGGGCGACGGACCATCGAGTTCGACGATGGCGCCGTCGCCTTCCTTGCGAACGAGCGTGACGTGCGCCATCGCCACGATGTGGCTGCGGTGCACCCGGACGAACAGTCCGGGGTCGAGCTGGGCTTCGGCCTCCGAAATCGACCACGGGCACATCCGTTCCCGGGTCCCGTCATGCACCTTTGTATAGTGAGCGTCGGCCCTGACGCTCCTGACGTCGGCGCTGTCGATGAAATGGGTGCCGTCGGCGCCTTCGACCGGCATCCGTGGCGCGGGTGCTGAGCGGGGCGGCTGGCCGATGCCGCCGAGCGGCGTCGGCCGGAGCCGCGGGCTGGTCGTGGCAGCGCTGGAGTCCGCCGGCGGGATATCTGCGACGCGAACGGTCGCTTGGGGAATGGCCGCCACCGTGTCTGTCGTCTCGGCAACCTTTTTGCGCGGATCCGGCACCAGCGACAGCAGGAAGCCTGCGGCAATCACGAAGCAGAGCAGCGCCACGACCAGCGACAGCATTTGCGAGGACGCGGCCAGCCCTTCGACGTGGTGGTGCGATCCTTGCGACGGTGGAACCAGATGCATGCCGGCCATCGCGGTGTAGTGCATGCCTGACACCGCGAAGCCGTAGGCGACCGCGCTCAGTGCGAGCTGCACGCCGCCCTGCCGCGCCAGGAATGCACGCAGGCCGCCATAGGCCGTGGCGATCGCAATCAAGACCGACAATACGAGCATACTGGCGTCATGCGTCATGGCGAAATTGCCCGACAATCCATGCATGCCGACATAGTGCATGCTGGCGATACCGACCCCGAGCAGTACCGCCGAAGACAGCACGCGGAAAACCGGCGGCTCGCCGACGCTGACAAAGAACAGGGAAATGCCGACGACCAGCGCGCAAATCAGGAACGACACGATGGTCGGCAGCACCAGATAGACCGTGCCCGCCGGCAGCGGCGCCGCCAGCATGCCGACGAAATGCATGGTCCAGATGCCGATGGCGAGAAAGAACGCGGCACCCGCCAGCAACAGGCGATGACTGGCATCCGGCGTCCCGCGGATGCGCGCGGTGAGGCCGAAGCCGGTGTAACCTCCCAGAATCGCGATCACCACCGAGAGCGCGACGAGATAGGGATCGTGTCCTGCGAACATGATCGTCTCGGCCGCCCGTCTCCACGGGCGTGCCTCCTCCCGCCGCCGAGTTTATAGACGCGGCGGGGGGAATGACAATCAGTTGATCGCGAGGGGCTTACCCCACGATCCCCGCCGCCACCTGGCCGCGCAGCCGTTCCAGGCTGTGCAGCGTGTTGGCGCAGGCTTCCGCGACCTCGATGCCCTTGATGACGAAATGCTTGCGGAAGAAGTCGTGATGCACGGCGCTGTCGTGGAATTGCTGCGGCGTCAGCACCGCGGAGAATATCGGCACCTCGGTCTTGAGCTGCACGTCCATCAGCGCCTTGATCACGGTGTCGGCGACGAATTCGTGGCGATAGATGCCGCCGTCGACGACGAGGCCCGCGGCCACGATCGCGGTGTAGCGCCGCGTCTTGGCGAGCAGTTGTGCATGCAGGGGTATTTCGAACGAACCCGGCACCTCGAACAGATCGACCTGCGCGCGCGAGATGTGGCGCGCCTCGATCTCTTCGAGGAACGCGATGCGGCATTCCTCGACGACGTCGCGGTGCCACGACGATTGCACGAAGGCGACCCGCTGCGGCTTGACGAAACGCGGGTATGCCGGCGCCGGCGGACGCTCGGGCACGTCAGGGACGTGGCTCGTTTCGACCGTTTGGGGTTGGGATTGGACTTCAGGCTCTTGCAACATCTGATTCATGGCTTTCCTCTTTCAGGACCAGAATCAGGGCATACGGAACGACGTCAGCCCACGCGCAAACGCGCGAAGGCCGCCGCAAACCGTTCTCTTTCATCCGGACTGTAACCGTCGGCTTCGGAATCGCACCGAATCTGCTGACCCTTCCTCTCGGGAGAGAGGAAGGCGCTCGCGGGCTTGGGCTACGTCACCCTTACCGCCGGTGGGGATTTTCACCCCGCCCTGAGAACATCGGCCGCCCGGAATGGACGACCTGCCGGGAAATATGACGAAACGCCGCGACAGGCGGCAAGCACCTTTGACATGGGGAAACGGCATGTCCCCATGCCGCCGGAACAGGGCGCACCAGCGTGAACCGGGGACGGCTTTACTCAGGCCGCGGCAATTGGGATAGCTTGCTGCCAACAGGGGGGCGCACAGCATGAAACTTCTTCGCCGGAATTTCCTCAAACTCGCCGGCGCCGCCATCGCTGACGCCCGCCTTGCCGCGCTTCGCGTTCGCGCTGGATTATCCGACGCGGCCGACGAAAATCGTCGCCGGTTTCGCCGCCGGCGGCGGCGTCGACATCACCGCGCGCCTGATCGGCCAGTGGCTGGCCGACCATCTCGGGCAGCCCTTCGTGGTCGAGAACCGCACCGGCGCCGGCGGCAATATCGGCACCGAGGCGGTGGTGAACGCCGCGCCCGACGGCTACACGCTGCTGCTGGCAACGGTCCCGAACGCGGTCAACGCCTCGCTCTACGAAAAACTGAACTTCAATTTCGTCCGCGACATCGCGCCGGTCGCGGGCGTCATCCGCGTGCCGATGGTGGTGCTGGTCCATCCGGCGGTACCTGCGCAGACGCTTGCCGAATTCATCGCTTACGCCAAAGCCAATCCGGGAAAGGTCAACATGGCCTCGGCCGGCAGCGGCAGCGCGCCGCATATGGCGGGCGAACTGTTCAAGATGATGACCGGCGTCGACATGGTCCACGTCCCCTATCGCGGCCAGGGGCCGGCGCTATCGGATTTGCTCGGCGGCCAGGTGCAGATCCTGTTTGCGGCGGCGCCCGGCACCGCCGATCACGTCAAGACCGGCAAGCTGCGCGCGCTCGCGGTGACCACGGCCGCGCGCATGCCGGATCTGCCGGAGGTTCCGACGGTGGGGGATTCCGTGCCGGGTTATGAAGCCAGCCAGTGGTACGGCTTCGCCGCGCCGAAAAACACGCCGGCCGAAATCGTCGACGAAGCTCAACAAGGAAATCAATGCGGCGATCGCCGATCCCGGCATGAAGGCAAAGCTTGCCGCCATCGGCGGCGACCCGATGCCGGGCTCGCCGGCCGATTTCGGCAGACTGATCGCGGACGAAACCGAGAAATGGGGCAAGGTGGTTCGCACCGGCGGCCTCAAGCCGGAGTAAGGCGGCGGCCGGCATCCATTTCCGCTGGAGAACGCTATGGCTACGCCTTGCGCGCGAAGGCCACGTATTGCGCGCCGAGCGGAAGCCAGCCGAGCCCGGCCTCGAGCGGGCGCAACCGGGCGAGCGCGCGCGGGAAAAACAGATTGTATTGAATGCGGGGCGACGCCCATCCCGCGGCACTCAACCGCTTCGCCAGACCGCGCGCAAAGATCAGTTTGGCGTTCTCGTCGAACGGACACGTATTCACGGCATGAACCGTGAGCGGGTTCAGCGGATTATGCTCGAAGATCGCGATCAGGCCGCCCGCTACGCGTGATCCGGTGCAGCTCCTTCAGCCACGTCACATGCTCCTCGTGGGGGATGTGATGGAACACGCAGGCCGAGAATGCGATGTCGAACGCGCCGGCTTCGCAGGGGATGCGGCTGCCCTCGATCAGAACATAGTTGCCGTCGCCGGGGTAACGCTGCTTGCCCAGCGTGAGGCTGCGTTCCGACACGTCGGACGATGTCAACGCCGCATCCGGAAAGTACTTTCGAAAGAACGGAATGGAATTGCCGATCCCTGAGCCGAAGTCGCAGATCCGCGACACGCCGATTTGCTCGCGCTCGACGATCGCCCGAAGCTGCCTGATCTTGTATTCGGCGAAATATTCCGGGCTCTCGCCGGTCACCGCAACGTTCTCACGATGCTGGTCGTAATAGGCGTCGGCGAAGCGGTCGAACTCGGCCTTGTCCATGTCAGCGATCCAGGTTCCGTAAATGACGCCGGCCGAGCGGCTGCGCGAGAGGGCCGGTATTGCATCGTGACGCAACGTTTAGATAGCGCCTAAACGTTTGATTAATTTAGCCGGGGTCGGCCTCGACGAATCGTATCCCGGCCGGTCTAAAAATTGATGAACAATTAACCGGGCTTCATCGATTATCGCAGGCAGCAAGTTCGAACCAAACCCATTGCCGGACAGGCTGCCAAACCCATGGAAATTCAGGACGGGATGCCGCGCCCCGGCAAGATGCTTCTGTCCATCGTTGTACCCTGCTGCAACGAAGAAGAAGGCTTGCGCGAATTCCACCGCCAGATGACGGCCGCCGCACGCGCGCTGTGCGGCCAGCGGTTCGAGCTGATCCTGGTCGATGACGGCTCGACCGACAACACCTGGAAGCTGATCAACGAACTCTCGGCGGAAGACCGCAATGTCGTCGCGGTCCGGCTCGCCCGCAACCACGGACATCAACTGGCGCTGACGGCGGGACTTTCCGCCGTGCGCGGCGACCTCGTGCTTGTGATCGATGCCGACCTGCAGGACCCGCCGGAACTGCTGACGCCGATGTACGAGATGATGGCGCGGGAAAGCGCCGACGTCGTCTACGGCCTGCGGCGCAGCCGCGCCGGCGAAACCCGCTTCAAGAGGAAATCGGCCGAGGCCTTCTATCGCCTGCTCGCCCGGATCACGCGGGTCCAGATCCCGGTCGATACCGGCGATTTCCGGCTGATGAGCCGGCGCATTTCCGACCAGCTCGTACAGATGCCGGAGCATGACCGCTTCATCCGCGGGATGGTGGCATGGCTCGGCTACAAGCAGGTCGCCTATGAATACGACCGCAATTCCCGCTTCGCCGGCTCAACCAAATACCCGCTGGCGAAAATGATCGGCTTTGCCGCGGACGCGCTGATCAGCTTCTCGATGGTGCCGCTGCGGATCGCGACCTATGTCGGCGCGCTCCTGACCACCGTTCTCACCTTCGTCGGCATCGGCGCCGTCATCGGCTGGATCCTTTCGGGCACCGTGCCCGGCTGGACCAGTCTGACGCTGTTGGTCGTGATGATCTCCTCGGTCCAGCTTCTGGTGCTCGGCCTGATCGGGGAATATGTCGGCCGCATCTACATCCAGTCGAAGAACCGACCGCTGTTCGTGATCTCGCACCTCCACCGCCGCGGCCGGCTGCCGCACAATGTGGCCGACGGTGAGGGCGACATCGAGAGGGATTCGTTCAAAACCCTGCTGGCCCAATCGGGACCGAAAGCGCGCAGCCACGCCTACGACGAGGCATCCTGATGAAGGCGATCCTGAACCATCCCGCGCTCTACCAGGCCTACCAGAACGCCGGCGGATTCTTCGGCGCCCGCATCAAGGCGATCGCCGATTACCTGACGCTGCGGCCGGGAATGCGGGTGATCGATATCGGATGCGGGCCTGGCCATATCCTGCGCCATCTGCCTGAAGACATCGAATATACCGGCTTCGACATCGACGAGGCTTATATCGCTTACGCGCGGCGCGCGTTCGGCCATCTCGGCACCTTTCATTGCCGTCATTTCGATGCGGCGGCCGCCCGCGAATTCGCCGGCGCAGACGTGGTCATGATGAACGGCGTGCTGCATCACATCGCCGATGACGGCCTGCAGGCCACGCTCGCCGACATCCGCGACGTCCTCAAGAATGACGGCGTTCTGTTCACCCTCGACGGCTGCTACCGCGAGGGCCAGTCGCGCATCGCCAAATGGCTGCTCGACAACGACCGTGGCGAATTCGTCCGCGACCGCGACGGCTACGATCAGGTGCTTCGGCGCGCGTTCGGAAAAGTGAACCTCGCCATTCGCGACGACTATTCGCGCGTCCCTTACACCTTCATCATCGGCGTCTCGCAGAAATAGCCGCCGCGAAGCGGCTATTCGTTCCGGCGCAGGATGTCGATCCCTTCGACCGAACGCACGAACGTGTAGGGCTTGAGCAGCTGCGACACTTCGGCGTCGGCGCGCGCCCAGGCGCCCCAATCGTTGCGCAGATTGTCGACCAGGACGAGGTCAGGCGGCAGCTTCTTGAAATCCTCGATCAGCCATTTGCGCTCCAGCGCCAGATAATCGTTCAGCTTGGCATCGGTCGCCGCGTCGACAACGGTCTTTTCGCGCGTCAGCCGCACGAACTCGCGGATCCAGAGATTCTCCTGGCGGGAAACCCAGACGCCGTCGATATCCCGCACCAGCGGGTGGCCAATGGCGGCCTCGCCGCTCAGCACCAGGATCCGCGGATGCGGCTTGAGACCCTCGACCGCTTGCCTGACCGGGCCGACATAGACGGTGACGTTGAACCAGAGCATGCCGACAACAAAGGTCACGGCCAGCATGAATGCCGAAGCAACTTCACGACGGCGCGAGCGCGGCGCCGCGTCCGCCGCTCCCGTCAGCGCATAGCCCATCGCAAGCAAGGCCACCGCGACCATCGGATAGGAGTGATAGGCCCAGCCGCGCCGCTGCAGGAAGAACGAGACGGCAAATCCGATCGATGCGAGAGCCGTCACCAGCAGCAGGGAGTCAGACGGGTGCTTCTGCCGCGCCAGCAGCACCGACACCATCGCGATCGCGAAGACCAGCGTGGCGTCGTTGAGGAAGATGACCGAAGCCGGCATCGACCACGACAAATAGGTGTCGCGGACCAGCGGATAGGTGACCGTGAAGTACTCGGGATAGAAGATGTACGTGCTGACACTGACGGTCATCACCAGCACGGCGGCGATGATGTTCTCCGGCGCAAGCAGCGTGAGCCAGGAGCGCGAGCGGATCGCGGCGAACAGGATGCACAAGGCCGCCGGCACCGTGAAGAACGGCTTGAAGGCCAGCGTGATCCCGGCGCCCACGCCGGCAATCAGGATCGCCCATAGCGGCAACGGCTCGCGGTTGCTGCGCATCGCATAGACGGCCAGCGCGGGAAGAAAGGTCAGCATGGCCATGTGTTCGCGCTGGGCGAACACATGCATCGGCAGGATCGTCACCACGGCCGCGGCCCAGATCGCCAGCGGACCCCAGTTCAATTTCGACAGTGCTGGCGACAGACGCAGGATGCGCGACACCGCGAACAGGGAGGCTGCGGCCAGCAGCAGAAGCTGGGCATCGATCACATGCCGCGGATCGACGCCGAGAACACGCGCCAGCGCCACGCCCGGCAGATAGGCAAAGGCCGCCATCGGCGGATTGATCTCGATGATGTCGCGATAAAGATGCTGGCCATCCAGCATGCGTTGGCAGACGACGATCAGCCAGCTCACGTCGGTATTGAGGGGAACGACCTGCCTGAGCCCGATGGCGATGGCGAAGACGACGCCGGTCAGGAACAGCGGCATCGGCGCCAGCCCTTCCCGCGCCGCCGACCCTGGCGGCGAGCGGAAGGAAGCGGCTGAGAACTCCGAGGTCATGGGCCCATCCTGCGGGGGAAGCTGTGCGATGCTAGCGAATGAGCGTTAACGCACGATTTGCGAACGATCAGGGACGTATCGATGCATGGCGAAACATTCACGAATCCTTAAAGCCGGCATCCTAGAGGTGTCTATCGTGCCCAACTCCAGATCGCGCGGGCGACACACAGGGAACAAGCGTGACACACGCCGCTGATGTTGCCGGTACGGATGCAGGAAGGCCCGCGGACCGGGCCTGGCAAACGCCGCTTCTTCAAACCAACGTTCTGGTGCCGATGGCCATCGCGCTCGGCTCGCTCCTGGCCGGCGCGATCTACACCTGGTTTGCCGGCGAGGACGTCAACTGGGACTGGCAGAACTACCACGAGTACAATGTCTGGGCCGTCATCAACGGCCGCTACGGCCTCGATGCCCTTCCGGCCGGCTTCCAGACCTATTTCAATCCGACCGTCTATTTCCCGGTCTACTACCTGCGCCATCTGCTGCCGCTGCCCTACGGCCTGATGATCCTCGGCGCGGTGCACGGCCTCAATCTGCTGCTGATCTATTTTCTGATCCGCGTCCTGCTGCGGGAAGCGGCGACGGCGAGCGCGATCGGAGCATCGATCCTGATTGCCGCGGTCGGGCCGATGACGCTTTCGGAAGTGGGCACGAGCTTCTCCGACATCCTCACCGCGCTTCCGATCCTCGCAGGATGCATCCTGATCCTGTCGGCGGATGGATCGCGTCACGGACGTTACATTCTCGCCGGGCTTCTGATCGGCGCGGCCGTCGGTCTGAAATTGACCAATGTCGTCTATGCGCTCGGTGCCGCCGCCGCCGTGCTCGCCGCCAGCCGGCCGCTAAAGGCAACGCTCTGCCTCGGACTTGGCGGCGCGGTCGGCGCGCTGGCGACAGGCGGCGCATGGGGGCTGATGCTCTGGCGCGAGATGGGCAATCCGGTCTTCCCGCTTTTCAACGCCGTGTTCCAGTCCCCGGAATTGGTCCCGGCGAACATCATGGACTGGCAATTCCTGCCGCGCGGCATGCTGGACGCGCTGGCCTATCCCTTCTACTGGCTGGTCGGCGACAACAGAAGCTCGGAATATCCATTTCGCGATGCGCGGTTTGCGGTCGCGACGGTGTTGATCGTGCTCGGCATCGGCCGAAGCCTCGTCACACGCACCGATATCTTCACGCGCCGCGATGTTCAGTTTCTGCTGTTCTTCGCCGTCTCCTATGCGACGTGGCTCGCCCTGTTTGCGATCCAGCGCTACGCGATCGTGCTTGAGCTGTTGTGCGCGCCCTTGATCGTCCTGCTGATCCATCGCGGCATCGCCGCCACGGCCGGATCTGCCTCGACCGGCGCATCTTCGGTGCGCATGAATGCGGTGATGCTTGCCGTAGCCATGGCCGTCGCGTTGTGGTCGCAACCGGGAGACTGGTTCCGCCGTCCCTGGTCCAACCCGTACAACCCAACGATCTCAAAATCGCTCGAGCAGCCCGCGGTCTATCTTCTTCTCGACAAGCCGCTGGCCTATGTCGCCCCGCTGCTGCCGCCGCAGTCGCGGTTCTATCAGATCGCCGACATCGCCCTGCCCATCATGCCCGACGGCGAGTTCGACCGCCGGATTCGCACCGCATTGAAAAATCCGCTGCCGGGCGGCGCATGGGAATTGCACACGCGCGGCAAGCCGATCCGCGAACCTTTGCTGGAGCGATACGGCTTGCGCGTCGATGCTTCCCGCTCCTGCGTCGAAATCGAAGGCGCACAGCTGACGACGGCGATCGAGGCGTGCCCGTTGGTTGCACGCGAGAAATAGCCCGGAAGCGTTCCCGCCGGTCCCTTAAGCCGCCTGTTGGTCTGTTTTCAGCAGCTCGAGAATTTTCTCCAGCCGCGTGACCACGTCGGTGATTTCCAGGAGCTGTTGCCGCTGGTCGATTCCGACCGACAGCAATGGCGCAACTGAATCGGCCAGTATCCCGGGATCGTCGATGTTAGGCAGGCGCAAGCGAACCTGAAGAGGCTTTGGCAGGGCCGTGTAATCGAGGTTCGCATAGATCCGGTACGCGTCGGCCACGGCGCCCGACAGGGCAACAGCCTCCGCTGTCTGGCTGCCGCTCTCTTCGCGTGGCGTAACCTCGGCCACCAGGAACTCCTCCTCGATCGGCCTGACGACCGCGGCACGCTCGAGTCCGGAGACGACAATCTTGAGGGTTCCATCCGCCAGCGTGAGGCGATTGACCACGCTTGCGGTCACGCCTACCGAATAAAGCGCATCCAGCGCAGGATCATCGTCGGCCGAGCGCCGCTGCGTAAGCACAAGAACCCGGCGATCCGTCGCCAGCGCGCGTTCGATGGCGCGCTTGGTCTTGTCACGGCCGACAAAGATCGGTGCGATCATTTGTGGAAACAGAACGAGGTCTCGCATCGGGACGACCGGAACGATCGCTCCGGCCGGCATAGCTTCCAAACCTGCGGTCGGCGCCGGCGCGTCCGAAGGCGTGGATGCCGGCTGACGATGTTGAATTTTCGCGGCCAGAAAATTCCAGTCGGGAAAACCCAGCGCCTTGGCAATCAGTTCCAGGCTCTCACTGTGGGTCAGGGAAACAGACTTGGCCTTCAGGGCCTCGCGCAGGGTGTGCGCCATAGCTTTTGCATCGCGGAAATCGCGCATGGGATCGTCCTCTGCATTGGCGAACGAGAAATGTCAGGCGCTTGCGTTACTGACTCGTTCGCTTGGGCAAAGGGTGCCTGAAGCGGCTCGATACGTTCACCGTACCCCGCACAGGGGCGCAAGCAGCGGGTCGTATCCACCCGACGAAAAATATGCGCCCCGGTCCGAGCGGTTGTCAATTACGAACCCCTTCATTTCATGCGGGCGGTGGTCTGCATCGCGGCGATGTAACCGCATGGTCCTGATCCGCAGATCACGCCGGTCGCGACGAACGAAATCTTGGAATGGCGATAATATTCGTCACGGCGTGGATGTTGGAGATGTGCGATTCGCGCACCGGTCCTTCAAATGCCTTGATCGCGTCTATGATGCCGGTCGGGTTAATGGTGTCGGCGCTCTGGTGCGCGGAGGCGGGAACCGACCTCTGCCTCGGTAGGTGCGACTGGATCGGCCGCGAGGGAATGAGGCCATCCAAAGGAAATTAACGATCCATTAACCATTGTGGCAGACCCGCCTGATTTCTCCGGCCCCTGGACTCCGGCGCTCGAATCCGATTCCGGTTTGTTCTCAAATTAATAACTGTGGCCGCGATCTGCTGTGGACGACGCCGTTTTGGCCTGTGGACGGATTCAGGGGTCAGTTGCGCGGATTCCGCAAATCACATCACTTGAGCGTCAGCAGGCCCCGGGGCGACCAGCGATCAGGGGATTGCAGTCGGCGGCGGCGCCCAAGTTCAACGCGCGCCGGGCTCCGTGTGCGTATCAGAAGAATTCAAAAACAAGGTCGAGACGGCATGTCCCTCCTCGAAGGCATTATCGATTCCCGGAGCAACCCGTTGGCGGTGGTCGAGGACATCGCCGCCGACAACAACTGGGCGTTCGAGCGCTCCGGCGAAGATGAAGTCACCATTGTCTCCAAGGGCAACTGGACCGACTACCAGCTCTCGTTCACCTGGATGGCGGAGATCGAGGCGCTGCATCTGGCCTCCGCCTTCGACATGAAGATTCCGCCGGCGCGCCGCGCCGAAGTGCAGCGGCTGATCGCGGCGGTCAACGAGCAATTGTGGATCGGGCATTTCGACATCTGGACCCACACCGGCATGATCATGTACCGGCAGGCGCTGGTGCTGCCGGGCGGCCTGACCGCCTCGACCGCGCAATGCGAGGCCATGCTGGTCGGCGCCATCCACGCCTGCGAGCGCTATTACCCCGCGTTCCAGTTCGTGGTCTGGGCCGGGAAGACCGCCGCGGAGGCGATGAGCGCGGCGATGTTCGATACCGAGGGCGAGGCGTAAGCCCCCGCCACTTCCGCACATTCAATGTCGTCCCCGCGAAAGCGGGGACCCATACGCCGTGACAGCAATTGTGTTGCGCGGCGCTTGTTGCAGATATCCCGATCCACTAAAACCGACTGTGGTTATGGGTCCCTGCGTTCGCAGGGACGACAAAGGGATTCGTGGTGACACCTATGAGTACCACCAACGCACTTCAAAACCTCCACGGCACCATCGCACTCGCCGGCGCCGGCAAAATGGGCGGCGCGATGCTGACGGGATGGCTGGCCGGCGGCCTCGACGCCAGGCGCGTCATGGTGATCGAGCCGCATCCCTCGCCCGAGATCGGCGCGCTGGCGGCGCAAGGAATCCGGCTCAATCCTGCAGCGCAAGATACCGGCGAGGTCGACACGCTGGTGGTTGCGGTGAAGCCGCAGTCGTTCCGCGAGGCCGGCGCCACGTTCAAGCCGTTCACCGGCCCGTCGACGCTGGTGGTCTCGATCATGGCCGGCACGACCATCGCCTCGCTCGAAGCGGTCTGCGGCGGCAGCGTGGTTCGCGCCATGCCCAATACGCCGGCCGCGATCGGCCGCGGCATCACGGTCGCGGTCGCAGCGAAGCGTGTCAGCGCCGCGCAGCGCGCGGTTGCGGATGCGCTGTTGCGCGCCACCGGCGCGGTGGAATGGGTCGACAAGGAAAGCCTGATGGACGCGGTGACCGCGGTCTCCGGCTCCGGTCCGGCCTATGTGTTCCTGCTCGCCGAAGAACTCGCGCGCGCCGGTGTCGCGGCCGGCCTGCCGGCGGAGCTTGCCGCCCGGCTCGCCCGCGAAACCGTCGCCGGCTCCGGCGAACTGCTGCATCGCTCGGAACTGGCTCCCGCCACCCTGCGCCAGAATGTCACTTCGCCAGGCGGCACCACGGCCGCCGCACTGGATGTGCTGATGGGACCGAACGGCCTTCAGCCGCTGCTGACACGCGCCGTGGCCGCGGCGACGCAGCGTTCGAAGGATCTGGCGAAGTAGGTGAAGCGTCGAATGCCGTAGGATGGGTAGAGCGAAGCGAAACCCATCAATTCGTTGGAGGGAGAGATGATGGGTTTCGCTTCGCTCTACCCATCCTACGGGACTGCGATCGCTACTTCCCTGCCAGCCGCTTCGTAAACGTCTCGGCATTGACGAGGCCACGGGCGTGGCGGCCGTCGCCTATTCTGCGTTCGCCCTCGAAGGCTTCGACCTCGAAGCGGATCACGCGGCGCTCCACCGCGACGACTTTTCCCGTGACGCGCACGGTCGCGCCGACCAGCGACGCGCCGAGATGGCGGATATCGACCTCGGTTCCGACCGTGATCCAGCCCGGCTGAAGATGGCCCCTGATGGCATCGCTCGATGCCATCTCCATTTCCAGGATCATCATCGGCGTCGCATAGACCATCGGCATGCCGGGCACGAAATGCCCGACCGTGCGCTCGGCCGGCACGACCAGCGTCCGCTCCGCGCTCATGCCGATTTTGATGAAGTCGCGTGCGTCCATGGAGATTCCTTGGCGCGATTTTCCAACGTCGTCGTCCCGGCCTTGCGCCGGGAACCATACCGCGTGATGCCTCGGTCGAGGCCGTGACGCCGGCGCCTGCCGAAACAACAAGCGCCGGTGGTTATGGGTCCCTGCTCCCGTGCGCAATTGCGCACTGGGCAGGAACGACGATGGAGAGAGGCCGCGTTACTTCTTCGCCGCCGCGCGCTCCACAAACGTCTTGCCGCCCTTCATCTTGTGGGCCAGCGGCGCTTCGTTGATCTGGATCACCACCGCATCGGCATCGACGCCGAGGTTCTTGACCAGCGCCTGCGTGATGTCGCGCATCATGCCGGCCTTCTGTTCGTCGGTGCGGCCGGCGGCCATGCTCACGGTAATCTCAGGCATTGTTGTCTCCTCGTTGTCGTTTCTTGTCGTCGTGGCCGGGCTTGTCCCGGCCACCCACGATCTCCCGCATCAAACAAGACGTGGATGCCCGGCACAAGGCCGGGCATGACGCCTGGAATGAATGGCTATCCCCACTTCACGTCATGGCGCGCCAGCACTTCGCGCACGGCATCGACGAGCTTGTCCTGGTCGACCTCGTATTGCGCCTCGGCCTGCTTCTTCAAATATTCTTCGCGGTCCTTGATCTCGGTAAGCCCCGCACCAAGGATGAGATCCTTGATCTGGATCTTGCCATTCGCCCTTTCGTCCGACCCCTGGACGATCGCGCAGGGCGCGTTTCGCCGGTCGGCATATTTCATTTGCTGGCCAATGCTGTGTTTTGGATTTCCAAGATACAGCTCGGCGCGGATATTCGCGTTGCGAAGACTGGCGACCATCTTTTGATAGTCCGCGATTTCTCCTCCGAACACCGTGACGACGACCGGGCCAAAGGCCGGCTTGGTGTCGAGCTTGCCGAGCATCGTCAGCGCGGCCTGCAGGCGCGACACGCCGATGGAAAAACCAGTAGCCGGCACCGGCTCGCCGCGGAAGCGCGAAACCAGCCCGTCATAACGGCCGCCGCCGCCGACCGAGCCGAAGCGGACGGGGCGGCCTTTTTCGTCCTTGGTTTCGAGGGTGAGTTCGACCTCGTAGACGGGGCCGGTGTAATACTCGAGGCCGCGGACGACGGAGGGATCGATGACGATTTGATCCGACCCATAGCCCGATGCCGTGACAAGCTTGCTGATCGCGTCGAGTTCGTCGCGGCCCTCTTGTCCGATCTTGCTATCGCGCAGCCGCGCATCGATCTGCGCACCCGGTTCGATCGCACCCACCACGAGCGCAATGTCCTCGGCCTTAAGCCCGGCCCCCTTGGTGAAATCACCCAACTCGTCCTTGCGGCCGTCACCGAGCAATTGCTGAACGCCGGAAATACCGAGACGATCGAGCTTGTCGATCGCGCGCATGACGGTCAGCCATTGTCCGTCATCTGCGATACCAAGCGCGTCCCTCACCCCATCAAGCACCTTGCGGTTATTCACCTTCACCACATAGCTGCCGCGGGGAATGCCGAGCGCTTCCATCGTGTCCGCCGCCATCATGCACATCTCGGCGTCCGCCGCGGGCGAGGCCGAGCCCACCGTGTCGGCGTCGAACTGCATGAACTGGCGGAAGCGGCCGGGGCCGGGTTTTTCGTTGCGGTAGACGTAGCCGGCGCGGTAGCTGCGATAGGGTTTTGGCAGCGCGTCGAAATTTTCCGCCACATAGCGCGCCAGCGGCGCGGTCAAATCGTAGCGCAGCGAGATCCACTGCTCGTCGTCGTCCTGGAACGAGAACACGCCCTCGTTCGGCCGGTCCTGGTCGGGCAGGAATTTTCCGAGCGCGTCGGTGAACTCCATCGCCGGCGTTTCCACCGGCTCGAAGCCGTAGCGCTCGTAGACTTCGCGGATTTTCTCGACCATCTGGCGCGTGGCGGCAATCGCCGCCGGGCCACGATCTTCCAGCCCGCGCGGCAGGCGGGCGCGGAGTTTCTGGGGTTTTTTGGGTTTTTCAGCCATGGGGCGCGTTGGTACCAGCCAAGACGCGGCCGGGCAACCGTGTCGCACGGCCAACACCAGACCTCGTCATGGCCGGGTATGACGGAGAATTGCGATCTGGGCGGTACCGGTCCTTACGCCGCCTTGCCCTTGGGTCTCCCTTACGGGGTTTCCATCCGGGCGCGAAGCGCGTCGGCGTCGGCCTTCGGCATTGATTTCAGCAGCGGCCTGATGGTCTCGCCGCCGACGATCTTGCCGTTCCGCGTGAACATCCAGTCCGAGATGTCGGCCTCCTTGAACTCGGCCATGTCGCCTGCCCGCTTGCCGGGCAAATCGCGCGGTGCGTTGGCGAACCTTCCCGAATAGCGGCCGTCCACGGTCTTCTTCACCTCGGCCATCCAGATGTGCTCGTTGCCATTCCCCAGTTTCGGAAAACGCACCTTGAGGGAGTGACCAGTCTCCGACGGTTTCGGCGCGTCGTAGGAGGCCCAGAACGTCGGCAGCGTGCTACGCGCCTTTGCGATCGCGGCATTCATCTCCGCGTTGCCGGAGTTAACGTCGATTACCGGGGAGCGATCTTGGGCCCTGACGCCCCCCGTGGGGGAGCCGAGAACCGCGAGGACCGCCGCGAAGGCGGCCGCCACGACGCATTTGGAGCATGTTGAGAGAGCTGAGGTCATTGTCACCATTCCACGAACCGAATTCTATCCGTAATCCGGGGAATTGGTCGCACAAAGGCGCTGAAGAGTTCACGACTCCCGCACGGAGGGAAGGAGGAGGGCAAGGAGTGAGTTTTGATGCCTCGCTGCTGGGCATGGAGGGCCATGCTTTCTTCCTTCTCCCCCCGCTTCCTACATTCCGCGTGTTGGCCTTTGAGACGCAAAAGGGACGCGCCGCAGCCGCCAATCCAGGAACCACACTTTGCGCGCCGAATTATTTGTAGGTCTCCAAAGGAGAGATCTATGAAGAAGCTTATCACTGTCACCGCTCTTGCGTTCCTGTGCGGCTCGGCCTTTGCCCAGAATACCGGCCCCGCTCCGCAGACCGGCATGGAGAAGCCCGGAACGACGACCGGCGCCAAGCCAGATGGTTCGATGGACACCACCGGCATGGGCGCAACCAAGGGCAATGTAAAAAGGGAAAAGGATGGTGCACCGGCCCCGAAGGCCGAAAAGAAGTAAGCCGTTCGCTAACGCGGCGAGCGCATCAAGCTATATGTCCGCATCAAGCTATACGTCGATGAGAACTTAGATGCATTAAGGCGTCAAGCTTCACAGGTTCGCCGGTATCTTGCCAGAACAGTTTTTGACAGAGGCTGCCCGCCATTATGATGCGGTGGTGGCCGCCGACCAGTGTACCGTCTTTCGTTGCCTTGGCGATGATCTCGCCGTCTTCGTTCACGATGTTTCTCATGTGCCCTCCGTGTTCCTGTTGTCCGCCCGTTTCCTGAGCGCTCCAAGATCGTGGCCATGATGGCTTCGCATTTCCCCTGAAAACGAGCTCGCTCCGATCAGGTTGCGCAGCGCGGCGTCGCAGGTGCTGCTGCCGGCTGGGAATGCTTCGTCAATCTTCGGCATCACCAACGCGGCTCCGACCAGCCGAGTTCCTCTATCCAGTTCAACAACCTCGTGAGGCGCCACCCTAAGAGCGAGCTTCGCTCGTCTCGATCCCACAAGGGGAGAGGGAAGGGAGATCCGCCGAGGGAAGAAGCCGGGCCTTAGGCAGCCACGGCCTTGCCCTTGGGCTGCACTTCGGCGGTGTAATCGGCCATCAACTGCTCGGAGATCTTGCCGGGCGTGAACTTCCAATTCGCAATCTCGGAGACCGGCGTCACCTCCGCCGCCGTACCGGTGATGAAGCACTCGGTGAAGCCGTCGAGTTCCTCCGGCATGATACGGCGTTCGATCACCTCGATCCCTCTGCGCCTGGCGAGGTCGATCGCGGTGGCGCGGGTGATGCCGGCGAGGAAGCCGTCGGCAATCGGCGTGTGGATCTTGCCGTCCCTGATGAAGAAAATGTTGGCGCCCGTGCACTCGGCCACCCGCCCCTGCCAATCCAGCATCATCGCATCGGCATAGCCTGCACGCTCCGCCTTATGCTTGGAGATGGTGCAGATCATGTAGAGACCGGACGCCTTCGCCATCGCCGGGATCGTCGCCGGATCGGGCCGGCGGTATTCGGCCATGCACATCCGAATGCCCTTCAGCTTCTCGGCGGGATCGAAATAGCTCGGCCAGTCCCAGGCGGCGATCGCGAGATGGATGGTGTTGGTTGGCGCCGACACGCCCATCATCTCGGAGCCGCGCCAGGCGATCGGGCGGAGATAAGCGTCGGGCAAATTGTTCTTGTCGATCACGAGCTGTTTTGCGGCATCGATCTCGGCAACCGACCAGGGAATCTCGAAATCGAGGATGTTGGCCGAATTCTTCAGCCGCTCGGAATGCGCGGTGCTCTTGAAGACCTTGCCGCCATAGGCGCGCTCGCCCTCGAACACGCAGCTCGCATAGTGCAGGCCATGGGTGAGAATGTGCACGTTGGCGTCGGCCCACGGCACCAGCTTCCCGTCATACCAGATGACGCCATCGATCTTGTCGAACGAAACTCCCATGGCTTCTCTCCCGATTTGGCGCGAGATTCGCGCCTGACACTCCCTGATTAATTTCCAGTCCACGCGCGCGTCGACGCACAGCGCGGCGCAGAGCTCCGTGCTCGAGTGGAAACAGTGTGCTTGTTGAGAGCGGCGGAATAATTCCGCCGCCGGTCACAGGACCTTTCGGATCCAGTCGTGCGGGTCTTCAGCGCGACCGTACTGAATGTCGACCAGCTTCTTGCGCAGCCCCATCGCGACCGGGCCGGCCACGCCGCCAGAGATCAGGAACTCGCCGCCCCCGGAACACACCTTGCCGATCGGCGAGATGACGGCCGCCGTGCCGCAGGCGAAGGCCTCTTTCAGCTTTCCGCTGGCGGCATCGGTGCGCCACTGGTCGATCGTGTAGGCCTCCTCGCGCACGTGCGTGCCGGAATCCTTCGCCAGCGCAATGATCGAATCGCGGGTGATGCCCGGCAGGATGGTGCCAAGCGGCGGCGTCAGCAGCGAGCCGTCGTCGAACACGAAGAAGACGTTCATGCCGCCGAGTTCCTCGATGTAGCGGCGCTCGATCGCATCGAGGAAAACGACCTGATCGCAGCCGTGCTCGATCGCCTCGGCCTGCGCGCGCAGGCTCGCGGCGTAATTGCCGCCGCACTTGACGGCCCCGGTGCCGCCGACCGCGGCGCGCGTGTAGTTCTCCGACACCCAGATCGACACCGGCGCAGGTCCGCCCTTGAAATAGGAGCCGACCGGCGATGCGATGACCGCGAAGATGTATTCCGCCGACGGCTTCACGCCGAGGAAGACCTCGCTCGCGATCATGAAGGGCCGCAAATAGAGACTGCCCTCGCCGCCCGGTATCCAGGCGCTGTCGATCCGCACGAGCTGCTCGACCGCTTCGATGAACACAGGCTCGGGCAGCGGCGCCATCGCCATCCGCTCAGCCGAGTTCCTGAAGCGCCTTGCATTGGCGTCGGGGCGGAACAGGTTCACGCCGTTGTCGCGCTTGTAGGCCTTGAGGCCTTCGAAAATCTCCTGCGCGTAGTGCAGGACGGCTGCGGCCGGGTCGAGCGGGAAATTCGCGCGGGATTCGACGCGCGCGCCATGCCAGCCGTTGGCCTGATTGTAGCGGACGATAGCCATGTGATCGGTGAAAATCCGGCCGAAGCCCGGGTCCGCGAGCTTTGCCGTGCGCTCCTTCTCAGGAGTCGGATTCGCCGCCGGCTGGATTTCGAATTTCAAACTCATTCCCTTAGCTTCCTGCCCTTGCTTCCCGCTGTCGGAATCGGCGCGATTTCTGGCGCCGGCCTGCCTCTCCGGGCCGGCTGGCTCAATAGGTCTGGACTTCACAGCTCTGGACTTCACCACCACCAGCCTTGCGGCCGGTCTCCATCGCCGTCATGTCGGTTGAGGACATGCTTTTGCGGAATGCCGAAGTCCAGTATGTTTGCCGAAATGCCGCTCGACAATCGCACGGTAGTTCAATTTGCGGCCGTTGCCGCCATTGCTGGCTTTTTCCGACTGCCTTTCACGTCACCAGGTTCGAAACGACTTAAAGTTTCGTCGTGGCTGACAGTTTTGTAACATTGAACCCAAGATATGTCAACATGACTGACATAAATTTCTCAAGGGGCCCGGCCGACCCCGATTCGCAAGGGGCCGCCGGCACGTCTGCTGCCCCGCGGGCCGGCGAATTGCGCTGGGACATCATCGAACTGTTGTTTTTCGCCTACCGCGACTTCGTGGGCGATGCCGACCATGAGCTCGAGGCTTTCGGGTTCGGCCGCGCCCACCACCGGGTGATGCATTTCGTGTACCGCTATCCCGGCCTCAAGGTCGCCGACCTGCTGGACGTGTTGCGGATCACCAAGCAGTCGCTTGGCCGGGTGCTCAAGCAGTTGCTAGACGAGGACTATATCGTCCAGAAGACCGGCAATAACGACCGCCGGCAGCGCCTTCTTTACGCCACCCCCAAGGGCGAAGCCTTGGTGGCAAAGCTCGCAGGGCTGCAGACCGATCGCATCACAAACGCGCTCCGGGACATCAATCCCGATGGCGTCGCCGCGATCAGCCAGTTCCTGCGCGCGATGATCGATCGTGACGACCCCGACAAGGTGCTCGAAGCGATCTTCGGGACCGGCAGCAAGAAGCCAAGGGAGTGATCGTGGCGCAAGGAGCAACCATCGCGGCAGCCACTGCGCGTGCAACGCAGCAGCTGGCAGACGACGCCCCGCATCTCCTGCTGGTCGACGATGACCGCCGCATCCGCGATCTTTTGTCGCGGTTTCTGTCCGGCGAGGGTTATCGCGTCACCACCGCGTCGAGCGCGGGCGACGCGCGCGCAAAACTGCTCGGCCTGCATTTCGACCTCCTGATCCTCGACATCATGATGCCCGGCGAAACCGGCTTCGATCTGGCCCGCTTCATTCGCACCTCCTCCTCGGTGCCGATCATCATGCTGACGGCGCGCCATGAGGCGGAGGCGCGGATCGAGGGCCTGCAGATCGGCGCCGACGATTATGTCGCAAAACCGTTCGAGCCGCGCGAACTGGTCTTGCGGATCGGCAATATCCTCAAGCGCTCCGCGCCGCCGCCGGTGGAGGCGCTGGAGCAGATCGCGTTCGGCCCTTACGTCTATCATCTCGACCGCGGCGAACTACGCCAGGGCGAGGAGATCATTCACCTGACCGACCGCGAGCGCGAAATGCTGCGCATTCTGGCGGTCGCTCCCGGCGAAACCGTGCCGCGCGCGGCACTGACCGGCGGCGGCACGGTGAACGAGCGCGCGGTCGACGTGCAGATCAACCGCCTGCGGCGCAAGATCGAGCGCGATCCCGCCAATCCGCTGTTCCTGCAGGCGGTGCGCGGCATCGGCTATCGCCTGGTCGCGTCGCCCTGAGCTCTTTGTTTTGACGCGTTTTCTACCGCAGATAAGTCTACGCAATCTGCGTAAACTTGATTGCTATGCGAACCGGTGCCCACTTCGCTCGAAAACGCTATAAGTCAATTCATGAGCACGCTCGACACCGGCCTGACATTCATCCGCAACGCGTCGCAACGCGTCTCCCGGGCCAATGGCTGGATGGGCAACGCGTTCAAGAGCTGGATGCCGACGGGCCTCTATGCCCGCGCGCTCCTGATCATGATCGTGCCGATGGTGATCCTGCAGACGGTCGTGGCGTTCGTGTTCATGGAGCGGCACTGGAATACGGTGACGCGGCGCCTGTCGGCATCCGTGGTGCGGGACATTGCCAGCCTGATCGACGTCTACAAGTTCTATCCGCAGGACAAGGAGCGCGCGCAATTGCGCCTCGTCGGGCAGCGGCTGCAGCTCGTGGTCGATTTTCTCCCGGTCGGCGACATGCCGCAGCCGGGGCCGAAGCCGTTCTTCTCGCTGCTCGACCAGACCCTGTCGTCGCAGATCGGCCGCCAGATCCGCCGCCCGTTCTGGATCGATACCGTCGGCAGGTCCAATCTGGTTGAAATACGCATCCAGCTCGACGACGCCGTGATGCGCGTGTTCGCGGAGCGAAGCGCGGCCTACGCCTCCAATTCGGAAATTTTCATCTTCTGGATGCTCGGCACCTCCTCGATCCTCTTGATCGTCGCGGTGTTGTTCCTGCGCAACCAGATCAGGCCGATCCTGCGGCTGGCCGAGGCCGCCGAAAGCTTCGGCAAGGGCCGCGAGGCGCCGAACTTCCGTCCCCGCGGCGCACGGGAAGTGCGGCAGGCGGCGCAGGCGTTCCTGGAAATGAAGGCGCGTGTCGAGCGCTCGATCGAGCAGCGCACCGCGATGCTGGCCGGCGTCAGCCACGATCTGCGCACCATCCTGACCCGCTTCAAGCTCGAACTCGCATTGATCGGCGACAGCCCCGAAGTCGACGGCATGCGCAAGGATGTCGACGAAATGGCCGGCATGCTGGAGGCCTATCTCTCCTTTGCGCGCGGCGACAGCGGCGAGGTCGCGCAGCCGACCGACATGACGATGGCGCTGGAGGAATTACGCAGCGATGCCGAGCGCCACGGCCACACCGCGACGGTGACGTTCCACGGCCTGCCCGTGGTGACGGTGAAACCGGCCTCGTTCAAGCGCTGCATCGCCAACCTCGTCTCCAACGCGGCGCGCCACGCCAACACGGTCGCGATCACCGGTCACCGCGATCACCGTTATCTGACGGTGACGATCGACGACGACGGGCCGGGCATTCCCGCCAATATGCGCGAGGAAGTGTTCAAGCCGTTCCTGCGGCTCGACGATGCCCGCAACCAGGACGAAGGCGGCACGGGCCTGGGGCTGGCCATCGCCCGCGACATCGCCCGCTCGCATGGCGGCGATATCACGCTCAGCGACAGCCCGATGGGCGGCCTGCGGGCGGCAGTAAGAGTGCCGGTGTGAGAAAGACTGGTTCAGCTGCGTAGCCCGGATGGAGCGCAGCGCAATCCGGGACAGTTCGCCCCGCACACAGAGAACCCCGGATTTCGCGGAGCCTGTCATCGGGCGCGCATTCGCGCGACCCGTTGGCTACATCCGGGCTACAGGCGAATCGTAAGCTACTTCCCCGGCTGCTTCGGGATCATGGACTTCAGCTTTTCCATATCCTTGATGTTCATCTTCATACCGCCGGGCATCATGATGTCACCGGCTTTCTGATCGGGCTTGCAGGCGCCGACCCACTTGGCCTCGATCGTGGTGCTGGAATCACGCGCGGCGCCGGCCGGGCCGCCCTCGCTGCGCGAGGTCGTTTTCACGGTGTAGGCGGAGTTGAAGTCGCCGGTGATCTCGGCCTTTGACTTGATCGACATGCCGGCGATGCCGCAAACGGAATCGGTGACATAGCCGGTCGCCGTCTTCTGAATGTCCTGCTTGGAGCAGATCTCCTTGGCCACGGGCGACATTGCGGTGGCCATATCCTTGTCGGTGGTCTCGTCGGTGCATTGCTGCATGGTCATCTCGGGCACTGTCCCGCCGCTCAGCACCTTCATCTCCCACAGTCCGGCCTTGCGCACCGGCAGCTCCACGGCAACGGCGCTCACCGGCAACAGGGCAAGCAAACCAACGGCCGAACAAGACACAAGAAGCAGTCGTCTCATGCGTAGGCTCCCGCTGAATTCTTCCAGGTTATCGTCTTCGCGCGAAGTGAACACACGCTTCGCGTGGCGAAAACATGTCCAGCCGGAAAACAGGTAGCGGTCGCGCTCAGTAAAGCGTGCGCAGCGGCCGCTCGGCGGCGCCATAGGGCACCCAGCGGCAGGCAAAGGAAAGGTAGCCGCCGTAATTCGGCTGCACGCCGAGGAATTTCACCACCTTGCCGTACCGGGCGCAGTGGTCGACGGCGAGCTGACGGGCATCGGCCTGCATCGCGACCGGATAGGCAATGATGCCGCCGGTGTCATTGCCCTGGAACGACGGCACCGTGTCGATGTCCCACTGCGCCTGCGCGGGCGCGCCCGCCAACACTCCGCCCATGGCAATCAGGCACGCGGCCACAATTCTTCGCATCGCAGACTCCATTTCGCTCGAAGCCCACCATAGTGTGCGCCGATGGCCGTGAAAAGAATGGTTGCAGCGCGAGGCGGACTTGGCCGTCAGGTGTTGCCGCGCTGCACTTGACCTCGTCAGGGCTTCGCGGCACCGTCTCGGCGTTGGCTTTACCGGCGGATTCCCCATGCGCAACCTGTTCAAATCCTTGAGAGCCCTCGGCCCCATGACGGCGGCGCTCGCCCTGCTGGCTTCCAGCCCTGCCGCCCAGGCCGCCAATCCGATGGAGCTGAATTTCGGGCTGTTCGGCCCGAAATACGACGGCCGCGTCGCTGAATGCGAACGGGCGCTAACGACGATCGCGGCGCAATTCCAGGAGAAGGAGAGCAAGTTCTGGAATTCGGCGCTGACGATCACCGGTTACGGCCGGATCCACGAAACCGCGTTTCGGCCTTGGCAGTCCGACAACATTCCGCGCCGCTATTGCAGCGGTGACGTGATGTTGAGCGACGGCAAGATGCGCTCCGTGCACTACTCGATCATCGAGGATGGCGGCTTTGCCGGCTTCGGACAGGGCGTCGAATGGTGCGTGACCGGCCTTGACCGCAACTGGGCCTATGGCCCCGGCTGCCGGGCTGCCAAGCCCTGATCTCCTAATCCACGCCGATTGAACCGCTCCCCAGCGGCAGGCGTCTGCGGTCGTTTAATTTTGTTCTTGAAATGTTCCGGTTCCCTGCTAGGCTCCCGGTAGTCGAGTAGAGGGGCGTTCGATGCACCGATCCGTCGTTATTTCGCGTCTTCTGATTTCGCTGGCGCTTGTTGTCGTCTCCGCCGGGATGGCGTCCGCGCAGGACCGCCGGCAGAACGCCCCGGGCGAGTTCGATTTTTATGTCCTGGCCCTTTCATGGTCGCCCTCGTTCTGCGAGGCGGCGGCCGAACGCGGCAATAGCGGGCGCTCGCAGGCCCAGTGCGAACGGCCCTATTCCTTCGTGGTTCACGGCCTGTGGCCGCAATATGAGCGCGGCTTTCCCGAATATTGCCAGCGGCCCTCGCCGCGGCTCGATCGCAACATCATGACCTCGATGCTGGACCTGATGCCGGCGCCTGGCCTGATCTTCAACGAGTGGGACAAGCACGGTACCTGTTCGGGCCTTGGCGCGCGGGCCTATTTCGAGAGCGTCCGCAAGGCGCGCGCGGCGGTGAAGATCCCCGAGGAATTCCTGCAATTGCCGGAGCCGAAAACCATCGCCCCGGGCGATCTCGAGGCGGCCTTCATCAAGATCAATCCGGGCCTGAGCAGTTCGGCGATTTCGGTGACCTGCTCGAGCCGGCGCCTCAGCGAAGTGCGGATCTGCCTGAGCAAGGACATGCAATTCCGCGCCTGCGAGGAAATCGACCGCCGCGCCTGCCGCCGCGATGAAGTGGTGATGCCGCCGGTGCGGGGCGGCTGAAGATCCTCTTCCGCCGTGCCAAGACAATTACCAAGGCATGGCGGCCTGTCCTGCGCAGACTGCCCAAGGTTGTCTGCGTTCCCGGTCATCCACGTCTTTATCGTCGTCTGCAAGGTACGTGGGTGGCCGGGACCTCCTCTACGCAGAAGCTGCGTAGGGTCAGCGCTGCAGCGGGGGGCGTTTGCGAAGCGGGACAAGCCCGGCCATGACGCGTAGAAGACGCTACGTCTTCTCCAATGGGTCAGCCGACTGCCATGAACTACCGACACGCCTTCCACGCCGGCGGCTTTGCCGATGTCATCAAGCACATCGTGCTGGTGCGCATGCTGGCCTATCTGCAGGAAAAGCAGGCTCCGTTTCGCGTCATCGACACCCATGCCGGCGCCGGGCGCTACGATCTCACAGGCGAAGAAGCGCGCCGCGGCGGCGCATGGCTGACCGGCATCGCGCGGGTGCTGCAGGCGCGGTTTTCGGAAAACACGCTGCCGCTGGTGACCGCCTATCTCGATATCATCAGGGCATTCAACCCGCCGGGCAAGCTCGAGGCCTATCCCGGATCGCCCCTGATCGCCCGCGCGCTGCTGCGGCCGCAGGACCGTCTTACGGCCTGCGAAATCGAGCCCGGCGCCCGCAGGCAGTTGATCGACGCGCTGCGCCGCGACAGCCAGGCGCGGGTGGTCGATCTCGATGGCTGGATGGCGCTGCCGGCCTTCGTGCCGCCCAACGAGCGGCGCGGGCTGGTGCTGATCGATCCCTCGTTCGAGCAAAAGGACGAATTCGAGAAGCTGGCCGACGGATTCGCCGAAGCCTACGCGAAATGGCCGACCGGCAGCTATCTGATCTGGTATCCGGTGAAGAGCCGGCGGGCCACCGACACCCTGGCGCGCCTTGTCGCGGACGCTGCCGCCACCAGCAAGCCGGCCGGGAAATGCCTGCGGCTCGAATTCAGCGTCGCGCCGCAGTTGCCGGGCGGCCCCCTCACCTCCACCGGGCTCCTGATCGTCAATCCGCCGTGGACGCTGGCGGGCGAATTGAAGACAATTCTACCCGAACTCGAAAAGCCGCTCGGCCAGGGCGGGGCCAGCCGGTTCAGGCTGGAGACGCCCAAGCCCTGAAGACCCCGCGCACGCGGTGAAAAGTGCAAATCGCCATAGGCAATTCGCGCAAATCCGTACTATGCTCAGGCTGTTAGGACTGGCTTTACGTTCCGCTTCCGCGAATGGTTGCGGCGGAGTGATCAAGGCCGAATAAAATCCAGGTCGATCGGGGGCGTGAACCCGATCGGCTCAGGTGGCCAAGCTTCCGGCAGCGAATGTCCGGTCGGCCGATACGCGAGATGCGCGTAGCGGCAGAGCAATACGGGGGAGGAGTTTCCCGATGGCCATGACTGGAACGGTCAAGTTCTTCAATGGAGAACGCGGCTACGGCTTCATCAAGCCCGATGATGGCGGCCGCGATGTGTTCGTGCACATCACCGCCGTCGAGCGGGCCGGACTGAAGGATCTGACAGAAGGACAGCGCATCACATTCGAGGTCGAACCGGACAAGAAGGGCAAAGGCCCCAAGGCGGTTAACCTGGTGATTTCATAGTAAGCCAGCGCTTGCGTTGACGCGGACTGAGTTCCTGCTGCGAAGATTGCTGGGCACGGCATCGCCGCCCAGAGCGCACGGGCTTGCGGCAAGCCGCGCGCGTAACCCCGGCCCGAAGGCAAAAAAAATCCCGGCGACTTACTGCCGCCGGGAGGTGATATCAGGCAGTTTTTTGTTCTCAGAACCGATAGTTCACGCCGGCCCGGATCAAGCCGAACCGGTAGCCGTTTGACGCACCTGTAACGACGAAGTTGCTGTTGGCGAGATCGACATAGAGGTATTCGATCTTGGCGCTCCAGTTCGGGGCGAAGCCCATCTCGGCGCCGGCGCCGAGCGTCCAGCCCGCATTGGTGTGGGATTCCGACACGCCGAAGGTGGTGGCGCGCAGTTCGCCGAAGGCGATACCGCCGGTGCCGAAGAACAGGATGTTGTTGAACGCAAAACCGGCGCGACCGCGAACCGTGCCGAACCAGGGGTTGGAAAATTTCCACGGCGCGAAGGTCTCTTCGGCGCCGGTCGCCTGGATGTCGCCCTCGAGACCGAATACCCACGGGCTCCCGGGCTTCTGCCAATTGTACCCAGCTTGAACGCCGCCCGCGAATCCTGACGGCTTGGTCGGATTGTTGCCGACCGATCCCCAGGCATAGCCCAGGTTGCCACCAAGATAGGGACCCGCCCAACTAAAGGAATCGAACCGCTGGTTGCTGGTGTACGTGCGTCCGTAATTGAGGTCGGCCGCCTCCGCCGACATGGTCCAGCCTGCACCGATCAGCGCCAGCGCGCCCAATACAAACCTGCTCATCACGCAACTCCACGCAACTGCCGCGACCACGCCGGGCGAGACGCCGGTTTGGTTACGGAACTCCACTTTTTTCCTGTAAGATTTATCGAGAGTTTTAAGTTAAAGGGCTGTTAAGCCGGGTTTACCGCCCGCTCATCATTCTTAAGGATGTGTTACCGGCGCCCTTTCCCCGGCAAGGCGCGCCGCGAGCGCTGGCGATGCCGCCCTGCAGCGCTTAATTTAGGCCCATGGATCACGATTCTACCGACCATCCGGAGCCCCCGCGCAAGGCGCGGCAGGGTTCCCAGCCGGATCTGCCGCCGCAGGACCTGATCGCCGCCGACGTCGACCCCGCGACATCCGCCGCCGAGGAGGACGACGAGGCTCGCCTGCCGGACGCCCCCGAGGAAGCTGCCGAGGCGATCGCCGAAGGCCCGCTGGCGGTCGGCCACGCGGCCATCGAAAACGCGGTGCGGCTGGCGCCGACCTCGCCCGGGGTTTACCGCATGCTCAATGCCGCCAGCGACGTGCTGTACGTCGGCAAGGCGAAAAACGTCCGCAAGCGGCTCTCCTCCTACGCCCGCGTCAACGCCCCGCTGCCGGCGCGCATCCTGCGCATGATCGCCGCGACCATGACGGTCGAGATCGTCTCCACCACGACCGAGACCGAGGCGCTGCTGCTGGAAGCCAACCTGATCAAGCAGCTGCGGCCGCGCTTCAACGTGCAACTGCGCGACGACAAGTCGTTTCCCTACATCCTGATATCAGGCGACCATTGGGCGCCGCAGATCCTCAAGCATCGCGGCGCGCAAACCAGGCCCGGCCGGTATTTCGGGCCGTTCGCATCCGCCGGCGCCGTCAACCGCACCATCACGGCGCTGCAGCGCGCGTTCCTGATCCGCTCCTGCACCGACGGTTTTTTCGAGAGCCGCACCCGCCCCTGCCTGCTCTATCAGATCCGCCGCTGCTCGGGCCCCTGCACCCGCGAGATCGACTTCCCCGGCTATAGCGAACTGGTGCGCGAAGCGAACGACTTCCTGTCCGGCCGCAGCCATCTGGTGAAGCAGCAACTGGCCGGCGAAATGGAGAAGGCGTCCACTGAACTCGAATTCGAGACCGCGGCGCTGTATCGTGATCGCCTCGCCGCGCTGTCGGCGATCCAGTCGCAGCAGGGCATCAATCCGCGCACCGTGGAAGAGGCCGACGTGTTCGCCATCCATCAGGAGGGCGGCTATTCCTGCGTCGAAGTATTCTTCTTCCGCACCGGCCAGAACTGGGGCAACCGCGCCTATTTTCCGCGCGCGGAGAAGTCGTTCACGGCGGAGGAAGTGCTGGCCTCGTTCCTCGCGCAATTCTACGACGACAAGCCGCCGCCGAGACTCATCCTGCTGTCGCACGAGATCGAGGAATGCCAACTGCTGGCCGATGCGCTCTCGGTCAAGGCCGGTTTCAAGGTGGAAGTCTCGACGCCGAAGCGCGGCGAAAAGAAAGAGCTGATCGCGCACGCACTGACCAATGCGCGCGAGGCGCTCGGCCGCAAGCTGAGCGATACCGCGACCCAGAGCCGCCTGCTGCAGGGCATGACGACTACGCTCGGACTGCCGCAGGTGCCGAAGCGCATCGAGGTCTACGACAACAGCCACATCCAGGGCACCAACGCCGTCGGCGCAATGATCGTGGCGGGGCCGGATGGCTTCATCAAAAACCAGTACCGCAAGTTCAACATCAAGTCCGAGGGACTGACGCCCGGCGACGACTACGCAATGATGCGCGAGGTGCTGGAACGGCGCTTCAAGCGGCTGCTGAAGCCGCCGGAGGGCGACGCCGCCAAGGCGAAGGCCGACGATGATTCGTTTCCGCAATGGCCCGACCTCGTCATCATCGACGGCGGCCGCGGCCAGCTCAACGCCGTCCGGGAGATTTTCGAGGGTCTGGGACTGACCCAGGTCTCGCTGATGGCCGTGGCGAAAGGCCCGGACCGCGATGCCGGGCGGGAGACCCTGTTCATGCCGAACCGCGAGGCCATCAAGCTTGAGCCGCGCGATCCGGTGCTGTATTTCATCCAGCGGCTGCGCGACGAGGCGCATCGCTTCGTGATCGGCTCGCACCGCAAACTGCGCAAAAAAGATATCCGGGAAGCCGGCTTGCAGGAAATCCCGGGCATCGGCCCGTCACGCAAACGTGCCTTGCTGCATCACTTCGGAACGCTGAAGGAGATCGAGCGGGCCTCGATCGCGGACCTCGGCAAGGTTCCAGGCGTCAGCGCCGAAAGCGCCCGCAAGATTTTCGAGTTTTTCCATGCACAGCCGGGTTAAGGGGACTTCGAGTCGGCATGTCATTTGGGCGTCGCCTGCGACAGATGATCTAAGTCCGCACGGTTGACCTTCACGCTCCAGCGGTATTGGTAAGACGGATGAACATCGCAACAACCAGGGGACAGGGCAAAACCCTGTCCCTGCCGAATATCCTGACCTACGCCCGCATTGCCGCTATCCCGGTAGTGGTCGGCTGCGTTTTTGCCCAATCCATCCTGGACGGCCCTCTGTGGCTGCGCTGGGTGGCACTGGCTGTCTTCATCGCCGCAGGAGTGACCGATTATCTGGATGGCTACTATGCGCGAATTTGGGACCAGCAATCCGCCTTTGGCCGGATGCTCGACCCGATCGCCGACAAGCTTCTGGTGGCGTCCTGCCTGTTGATGCTGGCGGCCGACAACTCGATCCACGGCTGGACCCTGTGGGCGGCCATCGTGATCCTGTGCCGCGAAATCCTGGTCTCGGGCTTGAGGGAATATCTGGCGGCGTTGCGGGTCAGCGTGCCCGTGACCAAGCTGGCGAAATGGAAGACCACGGTCCAGCTGGTCGCGATCGGCTTCCTGATCGCCGGCGAGGCGGGCGAGCAGATTCTGCCCGCGACCACCCTGATCGGCATCGCCCTGTTGTGGATGTCGGCGATCTTCACGATCTACACCGGCTGGGACTATTTCCGCGCCGGCATTCATCACCTCATCAAGGAGGATGAGGGATGAGGGTCAAGTATTTCGCCTGGGTACGCGAGCGGGTCGGCGTGGCGGAAGAAACCGTCGAGCCGCCGGCCGATGTGCGCACGGTGAACGACCTGATCGGCTGGCTGTCCAGCCGGAGCGAGGCGTATGCCTACGCCTTCGAAAAGCCGAAGGTGATCCGCGCCGCAATCGACCACACCCACGTCAAGCCGGACGCCGTGATATCAGGCGCGCGCGAGATTGCATTCTTCCCGCCGATGACCGGCGGTTGAACCCAACCGATGTCCGTCACCGCGACCATCCGGATCCAGCAAGCCGATTTCGACGTCGCGCAGGAGATCGCGGCGCTGAGCAACGGCCGCACCGATGTCGGCGCCGTCGTCTCGTTCAGCGGCATCTGCCGCGGCAGCGAAAACGGCGAGCCGATCGCCGCGCTGACGCTCGAGCATTATCCCGGCATGGCGGAGGCCGAGATCGGGCGCCACGCCGACGAGGCGCTGTCGCGCTGGCCGTTGCAGGGCCTCACCATCATTCACCGGTTCGGCCGCATCGCGCCGGGCGAGAACATCGTGCTGGTGGTGACGGCGTCATCGCATCGGCAGGCAGCCTTCGAAGCGGCGGAATTCCTGATGGACTATCTGAAGACCAACGCGCCGTTCTGGAAGCGCGAGGAAAGCGAAAAAGGCACGAGCTGGATCGAAGCGCGCGATCATGACGACGACGCCGCCGCACGCTGGACCAAGCCCTGATGGCCAAACGCACGAAGCCGGCAGCGAAGCGCGGCCAGACCACATCGAAACTTCCCAAGGTCGGTGCAGGCGAATTGCTGACGCTGCTCGATTTCGTCCGCTACGCCGTCAGCCGCTTCACCGAGGCCGAGCTGGTGTTTGCCCATGGCACCACCGATCCGGTTGCGGAAGCCGCCTTCCTGGTCTGCGAGGCGCTGCATCTGCACCCTGACCAGTTCGAGGCGTTCGCCGCCGCGCGCGTCACCGCCGCCGAAGGCCGAAAGATCCTCGACCTGATCGCGCTTCGCGTTACGACGCGAAAGCCCACAGCCTATCTCGTCAACAAGATCTACATGCGCGGCCTGCCGTTCTATGTCGACGAGCGCACCATCGTGCCGCGCTCGTTCATCGGCGAATTGCTGGACTCGCATTTCGGCCGCCAGGAAAATGATGAATATGACGAGGAAGACGGTTCGCTGATCGGCGACCCGGCATCGATACGCAGCGTGCTCGACCTCTGCACCGGCTCAGGCTGTCTCGCCATTCTGGCGAGCAGGAATTTTCCGAATGCCGCAATCGACGCGGTGGATATTTCAAAAGACGCGATCGAGGTCGCCACGCGCAATGTCGGAGACTACGGGCTGCAGGATCGCTTGAAACTGTACCGTGGCGATCTGTTCAAGCCGCTGGGCGGCAAGCGTTACGACCTGATCATTTCCAATCCGCCCTATGTCGATGCGGAAGGCATGGCCGGCCTGCCGCGCGAATGCCGTGCCGAGCCGAAGCTCGCTTTCGACGGCGGCGCAGACGGGCTCGACATTGTCAGGCGCATCCTCGACGAGGCAGAAGCGCACCTGACGCCGCAGGGTGGGCTGCTATGCGAGATCGGCCGCTGCCGTCCGCAACTGGAAGCCGCCTATCCGCAACTGCCGCTGCTCTGGCTCGATACCGCGGATTCCGAGGGCGAAGTATTCTGGATCGCCGCCGCCGATCTCTGATCCGGCATATTGCGCGGAAATATCACGGTGTGCTGGCGTTCCCGTTCAGCGGCGAAACTGATAGTTTAACGTCAACTCACCGCCCCAAACAGAAAAGAGGCCGCCCATGCTGGACAAGAGCCCCCGTCCCACCCCCGTCGCGGTTCCGAACGACCTCGCCGCGCACTGGATGCCGTTCACCGCGAACCGGGCGTTCAAGAAGAACCCGCGGCTGCTCGCCGGCGCCAAGGACATGCATTACTTCACCGTCGACGGCCGCAAGATCATCGACGGCGCCTCGGGCATGTGGTGCACCAATGCCGGCCACGGCCGCACCCAGATTTCGTCGGCGATCGCCCAGCAGGCCGAGGCGCTGGACTATGCGCCGCCGTTCCAGTTCGGCATCCCGCAGGCCTTCGAACTCGCCAGCCGCATCGCGGAACTGGCGCCCGCCGGGCTCGACCACGTGTTCTTCTGCAATTCCGGCTCGGAAGCGGCCGATACCGCGCTCAAGATCGCGCTCGCCTATCACCAGATCAACGGCCAGGGCAGCCGTATCCGCCTGATCGGCCGTGAGCGCGGCTATCACGGCGTCGGTTTTGGCGGAACTTCAGTGGGCGGCATCGTCGGCAACCGAAAGATGTTCGGCTCGCTCTTGACCGGCGTCGATCATTTGCCGGCGACCTATGACCGCGAGAAGCAGGCCTTCAGCAAGGGCGAGCCCGAATATGGCGCGCATTTCGCCGACGAGCTCGAACGCATCGTCAATCTGCACGGCGCCAACACGGTCGCCGCCGTGATCGTCGAGCCGATGGCGGGATCGACCGGCGTGCTGCCGGCGCCGAAGGGCTATCTCAAGCGGCTGCGCGAGATCACCCAGAAGCACGGCATCCTCCTGATCTTCGACGAGGTCATCACCGGCTATGGCCGGCTCGGCTTCGCCTTTGCCGCCGAACGCTATGGCGTGACGCCCGACATGCTGACCTTCGCCAAGGGCATCACCAATGGCGCCGCCCCGATGGGCGGCGTGCTGGTGCGCGACACCATCCACGACGCCTTCATGAGCGGCCCGGAACATGTGGTCGAACTGGCCCATGGCTACACCTACTCGGCCCATCCGCTGGCCTGCGCGGCGGGTCTCGCCACGCTCGACATCTACCGCGACGAAAAGCTGTTCGAGCGCGCCAACAAGCTCGAGCCGAAATTCGCCGACGCGGTGATGTCGCTGCGAAGCGAGCCGGGCGTGGTGGATATCCGCACCGTCGGCCTGACCGCCGGCATCGATCTCGCGTCGATAGCCGACGCGCCGGGCAAGCGCGGCTTCGCCGGGCTCGACAGCGCCTTCCACGACAATGATTTGATGCTGCGGGTGGCCGGCGACACGCTGGTCCTGACCCCGCCGCTGATCATCACCGAAGACCAGATCGGCGAGATCATCGAGAAGGTCGCCAAGGTGATCCGCGCCACGGCTTGAGCCGCGGTAGGAACATTCGAAACGACCCCGCGTTCATTCACCGGCGGAGACGATCGTGTCACCGCCGGTGGAGGTATCGCAGAGATGCTCGCGCCTTCGAACGACCTGCTGCGCGCCGGGATCGGACTGAAACTCAACCAGATCAAGCTGGCGACGCGATCTTATCTGCGCGACCGGACGAACCAGGCGAGCGGGACCATCACGTCCTATGCCGTCGCCGCCGGGCTGCTCGGCGCAGCCGGCATTTTCGTCATCGCCGCCTGCCTCGTCGGCGCCACGGCGCTGTTTCGCTGGATCGAAATCCATTACGGACAGTTCTGGGCGTTCGGCGCAATCTGCGCGTTGCTGCTCGCGACCGCCGCGATCTGCGCCGGGCTGGCCGCGGCCAAACTCAAAAAACCATCACCGCATTTCCCCTCGCTCACCAGCCGCCTTCGCGTGGCGATCAAGGCCAATCCGCTCCAACCGGACCAGCTTGAAGCCGCACGGGACACCGCCGCGTCGGTCTTGTTGGCTCCGTCGGCGCCTCCGGCCGACGCCCGTCGCACGCGACGATCCCGGACGGGGCGCGACAACAGGAAGATGCAGGCCGGCCTGATCCTGATGGCGACTTTGCTGGGCTGGGCGGCAACGCGACGGCGGTGGCAAGCGCGACATATGGACGTCTGATGCCCCGCGCGCGATCCGGCCCCGACGACAATCTGCGCCTGGTCGCGGCGACCGCAATTCTCGTCCTGACTGCGCAGCATTTTTTTCAGGCCGGAGCAAAAGCTGGCTCCTCCGGAAAATTGATTGCGCAACCCGGCGCGCCCGCGCGCCAACAGGCTCAGGAACCCGGTGCCCGAACCGGTAGCCCGCCTACGATCACCTGGATTGCAATTCCCTGGGCGGCCTGGAAACACATCCTGCGGCGCATCTATGAACGCGCCAACGATGACCGTTTGCTCGCCACCGCCGCCGGCGTGGTGTTCTTCGGACTGCTCGCGATATTTCCGGCCGTGACGGCGCTGGTCTCCTCCTATGGCCTGTTCACCGATCCCGGAACCATTGTCGCCAACCTGCAAACGCTGTCGCTGATGCTGCCCGAAGGTTCGTTCCAGATCGTGCAGGACCAGATTGCCCGCGTGCTCGCCAAGGGCAACGCCGCACTCGGCGGGACGTTTCTGTTTGGCCTCGCCCTTGCGCTCTGGAGCGCCAACGCCGGTGTCAAGGCGATCATCGACGCACTCAATGTCGTCTACGAGGTGCGGGAAACGCGAAACTTCCTGAAACTAAATCTGCTTTCGCTCGCCTTCACGACCGGTGGGATCGTGGCCCTGCTGCTGATGGTCGGTGCGGTCGTGGCGTTTCCGCTGCTGTTCAATCATCTCGGCCTGCCGCCCGAGAGCGGGTTTATCCTCGGCCTGGCGCGCTGGCCGTTGCTGTTCACGGTCCTGCTCGTGGCGCTGAGCCTGCTCTACCGGTTCGGACCGAGCCGGCGTGCGGTGCGCTGGGAATGGCTGGGCGCGGGAACGCTGGCCGCGGCCTTGCTCTGGATCGCCGGCTCGGCCGCACTGTCCTGGTACCTCTCGAATTTCGGCAACTATAACGCGACCTACGGCTCGCTCGGCGCCGCGATCGGCCTGATGATGTGGATGTGGATGTCGGCCACGATCGTGCTGTTCGGGGCAGAGCTCAACTCGGAGATCGAGCGCCATGTGACGGTCAATGCCAGGGAACGCCGAATGGGCAGCTAGCCGCCACGCCTGATCGCCGACACGCCGGCCAGTTCCGGCCAAAGAACACTAGCTCTGCGAATCAACATTGATGCTAAGGTTGCGCCGCTCGGGGGAGCCAAGGCGGACCATGGCTGAAACTTCCGTGTTTTCCCGGGTGAATACAGTTCGGACCTGAGGGCGTAGCGCGCGACATGATTCGCATTTCGACGATTTTCATCGCCATCTGCATGGTGCTGGTTGCAGCCTCCCTCGGCCTCGTCCTGCATGCGGTGGCCGGCTTCAGCGGCACCGAATCCGCGATCGTGGCGCTCACCGCGCTGACCTTCCTGATCCTCTACAACGCCGTGTCGATGCGGCTGCGCGACCGTTCCGACGTCGGCGGCCAGATCGCCGATCTTTCCCGCGGCACCGCCGACCTCGCCCGCCAGGTCGCCGAATTCGGCCGCCGGCTCGCCGCGGTCGAGGGCCGGGTGGTGTCGGCGAACTCTGCAAGCTCCGACCGCATCCAGGCCGTCCTCGGCGAGATCAACGAGCTCGGCGGGCTGGTCAAGCAACTGGCCATCTCGGTGGCGAGCCATGAGGATCTGCTGGCCTCGGACGCGGCGGCCGCGCCCCCCGCCCCGCCGGACAGGCCGCATTCCGAACCGCCGAACGAACCTGCGATCGCCCCGGAGCAAGCGGCGCCCACCGTCAGGCCCGCGCCGGTTGCAGCGGCAAAGCCGGCACCTTCAGCGGAAGCCGCTTCGCCCTCGCGCAGCCAGCCGCAACTGCTTGCCGCGGTGAAGAATGCCGTCGAGGAAAGCCGGCTCGACATCTACCTGCAGCCGATGGTGACGCTGCCGCAGCGCAAGGTGCGCTTCTACGAGGCGGTGACGCGGCTGCGCGACGACAAGGATCAGATACTCGCTCCCGACGATTTCATCGCCATCGCCGAAGCCGGCGGGCTGATCGGCAAGATCGATCACATGGTGATGCTGCGCTGTATCCAGGTGTTGCGCCGCCTGATGGTGCGCAACAAGGACGTCGGCGTGTTCTGCAACGTCTCGGCGGCGACGCTCGGCAATCCCGCCAATTTCGCGCAATGCCTCGACTTCCTCGAGGCCAATCGGGCGCTGGCGCCGTCCTTCGTGCTCGAATTCAAGCAGGCGACGTTCCGCCACCTCGGCCCGACCGAAATCGAAAATCTCGCCGCATTGTCGCAGCGCGGTTACCGCTTCTCGATCGATCATGTCACCGACTTGCGGATCGAGCCGCGCGACCTCGCCGACCGCGGCGTCCGTTTCATCAAGGTGCCGGCGGCATTGTTGCTCGATCCCAGGCAGAGTTCGACTTCGGACATCCACCCTTCCGACCTTTCCGACCTGCTCGGCCGCTTCGGCATCGACCTGATCGCCGAAAAGATCGAGGGCGAGCGCGCGGTGGTGGACCTGCTCGACTATGACGTGCGGTTTGGGCAGGGCTTCCTGTTTGCGCCGCCGCGGCCGTTGCGGCCCGAGGGGGCATCTGCTACCGGCGGGGCGACAGCGAACAAGGAATCCGGCACTCCCAATGGCTCCAGCAACACCGTTCCCCTTGCCAGCCCGGCCGCAGAGTCCCCGATGCGGGCGACCGGCAATGCCGCGCTGGCGCGCCGTGCCGCGGGACCGGGCTAACAGGCTTCCGAACTCATGACCTCATTGCGTTTCGTGGAGCGGCTGAGCGACCTCGTGGACGGCGTGGAGGTCATCCTCTCCGACATCTGGGGCGTGGTGCATAACGGGCTCGAGTCCTTTCCCGAAGCCTGCGAGGCGCTGCACACCTATCGCCAGCGCGGCGGCACCGTCATCCTGATCACCAACGCGCCGCGGCCGGCCGATTCCGTGCAGCGCCAGTTGCGCAAGCTCGGCGTCGCCGACGAAACCTACGACGCCATCGTCAGTTCCGGCGACCTGACCCGGAATTTCGTCGCCGACCATCCCGGCAAGAAAATGTTCTGGATCGGTCCGGATCGCGATTCTTCGATCCACCGCGGGCTCGACGCCGTGATCGGCGCCGCTGGAACAGGCCGACTACATCGTCTGCACCGGCCTGTTCGACGACGAAACCGAATCGGCGGAAGACTATCGCGCCATGCTGCTGCAGGCGCTCGAGCACAAGCTGCCGCTGATTTGCGCCAACCCCGACATCGTCGTCGAACGCGGCGACCGGTTGATCTATTGCGCGGGCGCCATCGCCGAGCTTTATCGCGAACTCGGCGGCGAGGCGATCTTCTACGGCAAGCCGCACCGGCCGATCTATGAACGCGCCATGGCGCTCGCCACCGAACGCCGCGGCCGGCCGACCTCGCTCGACCGCGTGCTGGCGATCGGAGATTCGGTGCGCACCGACCTCACCGGCGCGCTCGGTTTCGGAATCGATTGTCTTTTCCTCACCCGCGGCATCCATTCCGAGGAATTCGAGGGTATCGACCAACTCGATCCGGCCTCGGTGAAAGAGCTGTTCGGACATCCGCCCCGCGCGCTGATGCGCGAGCTGCGCTGGTAGGCGACAAACGCCTCTGTGCTCCCTCGCCCCGCTGTTGCGGGGAGGAATTAGCAGGGCTGCTTCTGCTCGCCGGGATAGGGGATGTACTCGACCGGGGGCAGCGCCCATTGCTGGCGCAGGCCGGTGAAGGCGTCGCAATTGTCGACGGCGTAGCGGAATTCCAGGCCGCAGCGATTGGCAATGTAGAGGCCGGTCAGGCGCTGGACCTCGAGGTCCTCGACGCGCCTCGAGAAATCGGGGACCCGGTAAGGCGCGGTCGCCATGCCGGTTGGCGACGTCCATTCATGCCGGGTCTTGACCTCCCAGACCTTGGTCAGGTCGTTCGGATCATAAGTGTCGAAGCTCAAGGCAACGCCTTCCGGCGTGGTCCACGTCAGCTCGTCGGTCACCTTGCCATAGCCCTTCTCCTTCGCGACGTGGATCGCGTAGCTATTGTGCCTCTTGTTCCCGCCTTTCTGCGAGTTGCGCTTGCGCGTGCATTTGCCTTCCTTGCGCTTGCGGCCAGTCAACGCGACATTCTCGGCCTCGGCCAGGGCTGCCGCCTGGGCCTGCTCCCGTTCCTGCTCCTGCTTCAGCCTAGCCGCCTCCTCCTGCAGCTTGGCACGCTTGCTCATCACGGCCTTGATCGCGTCGAGGCGGTCCTGGGCGGTCTTCGGATCGAACCAGACGTCGACGCGGACGATCGCCGCGCGCACCGGCAGCGTCGGCCGGTAGGTCTTGCCGCCGAGCGTGTAGGTGGCCGGCAGCCTCGGGCCGGAAAGGTCGAGCATCGACCTTTTTGGGGCCAGCTCCGGAAGGTAAGAGAGGAACAGACCGAGATCCTCGTCCGGCGTCGTCGCCAGCATGAAATCGTGCTCGATCGCGTCGAGCATGTGGAACAGGGTTGGATCGTAGTCGATGCCCATGCCTTGCTTCAGATTGTCGTACAGCAGTTCGTCCGAGGCCGAGAGCCGGTAGGTCTCGCGCGGCCCCCTGGCGAGGAAGTCCGGCGCCGCGCCGCCCCGATCCAGCACCGCGCGGGGTTCCGATTCCAGCTGGCGGCGCAAACGGGCGACGTCCCTCTGCCGGCCATTCCAGGCCGCCGCCGCGGCCCAGTCGGTGTCGCGGCCTTCGTCGCGATAGGGGCTCGGCGGGATCACCGGCACCGGCGGAACGGCTTGCGGGCGGCCGGGCACCGTCTCGACCGGCACCACCGGTGCGTTCTGGTTGGCGGGCGGCTTGTTGAAGACGATCTCGCGCGGGTTTTCCTCAGGCACCACCATCGGCCCGCGCGTCGGCGCCCGGCGATTGCGCACGGGCCCCCGCGTCGGCTGCCGCATCGGCGGCCGCGCGGGTTGCCGGGCGAGCATGCGGTCGCCGGACGGACCAAGGCTGGAATCCGGGCTGCCGGAAGCACCGGTCTGCTGCATCACGTGCGCGAGCTCATGGGCGATCAGGCGCCGTCCCTCATGCGTCGCTGGCGCGAATCGAGCCGCGTCGAACACGATGTCGCGCCCCACCGTATAGGCCAAAGCTTCGACGTCACGGGCCGAACGCGTCGGCCAGCGGACCGGTGTGGACCTGGACGCGGCTGAAATCGCGGCCGAAGCGCGGCTCGAAATAAGCGCGCGTCGCCGCGTCGAGCGGCCGGCCGGGAGAGCCAAGGACCTGATGGACGCTCGCCGGCACATCGCCGCCGGCGTCCACGGGTCGGCCCCGCTTCGGCTGCAGCATTTCCCCCTCGTCGCACTCCGCGCATTTGCGGCTGACCCGCGCGGGCGACGGCGTTGTCGTAGTTTCAGAGGTGGGCATACCGACGACCGCGTCGGCGACGCGGTCCGCCTCGTGCTCAAGCGGATCGTCGACCCGGCCGACGGCGAGCTTGCGCTGGAGGCGTGGCGCCGGCCGCGCCGGCACAGCCCGTTGGGCAGGTCTCGTCCCTGTCGCACTGACCGGAGGGGCAAACATCGCCGCATCTCCCGTGAGCCGACATCATACCTGCGCGTGATGGTTTCGTGAATAGGCTGTGGGTTCAAATCCTCCCCTGCCTTTGCAACCGCAAGAGCGGGGCGAGGTAGAGCGAGAAGGAGCTCGCCGCCCCAAAAACGTGGATGCCCGGGACATCTAGCGCGAAGACGCGCTTCGCGCTTTTGCCCGGGCATGACGAAAATCAATGCTGATTGACGTGAATGTTCGCGGCGAGCTTACGCCGTCGCCATGTCCGGGAAGACCGCCTCGATCTTGGTCTTCAGCGTCGCCGCGTTGAACGGCTTGACGATGTAATTGTTCACGCCGGCCTTCTTGGCGGCGATCACGTTCTCGGTCTTGGATTCCGCCGTGATCATGATGAAGGGCGTGGTGGCCAGATTGGGGTCGGCACGGACTTCCTTGAGCAGGTCGTAGCCGGTCATCGGCTCCATGTTCCAGTCGGAGATCACGAGCCCGTATTTCTTGCCGCGCATCTTGTTCAGCGCCGCCGAGCCGTCGCTGGCATCGTCGATATTGTCGAAGCCGAGCTGCTTCAAAAGATTTCGGATGATGCGGATCATGGTGCTGTAGTCATCGACCACCAGAACCGGCATGGACAAATCAACCGCCATCTTTCCCCCACTCAATGCTTACGCCACAAATTATCGGCAGGCCTGCGCGACCCGCAGTCCTCCCCCAAGCTCTAGCATCAGCCGTTAAACAGCCAGTTAACCGGGCGGCGCCGGATTGCATCCGTTTTGATCCGACCCGCCCCGCTTGACTTCGACGGGGGCACCGCGTCACGGTCCCGCCGCGTTCACCAAGACCCAGAATCCCCAAGAATCCGTGCAGAATCCCTGAAATGACTACTGGTTTTACCGTTATCCGAGACACCACCCCTGCCGCCGAGATCCCCCGCGGGGCCGTGGTCGCCATGGGCAATTTCGACGGCGTTCATCTGGGGCACCGGGCCGTGATCGACGCCGCCCTGCGGATGGGCCGCGCCCATGGAAAGCCGGCTTTCGCCATCACCTTCGAGCCGCATCCGCGCAGCTTTTTCAGCCCGAACAGCCCGCAATTCCGCCTCTCCGACGAGGCCAGCAAGCTGCGGCTGCTGGCCGGAACGGGGCTCGACGGTGCCGTGGTGATGACCTTCGACAAATCCCGCGCCGGAACCTCGGCGCAAGATTTCATTCACCATGACCTGATTGAACGACTCGGCATCAGCGGTATTGCCGTCGGCTACGACTTCCATTTCGGCAAGGGCCGTGCCGGCTCGCCGAGCCTGTTGGTCAGCGAGGCGCCGCGGCTCGGGATCGAGGTCGACGTCCAGGCCCATGTCGACATCGAGGAGCGGCCGGTGTCCTCCAGCGCGATCCGCATGGCGCTGGCGGAGGGCCAGATCGACGAAGCCACCGCCATGCTGGGCGGGCCGTGGTTCGTGAGCGGCGAGGTGATCCACGGCGAGAAGCGCGGCCGCGATCTCGGCTACCCCACCGCCAATATTCGCCTCGACAAGAATTGCAGCCTCAAGCACGGCATCTATGCGGTGCGGATCGGCCGCGGGGCCGAGCGCTTTGACGCCGTTGCGAGCTTCGGCCGCCGCCCGACTTTTGATAACGGCGCGCCGCTGCTTGAAGTGTTCCTGTTCGACTTCAAGGGCGACCTCTATGGCACCGTGCTCGACGTCGCCTTCATCGGTTTCATCCGTGACGAGCTGAAATTCGACACCATCGAAGCGTTGATACGCCAGATGGATGACGACAGCGCCCGGGCGCGCGCGGCACTGGCCGCGGCGCCGGACGCCTTTCCCAGGCTCGGAGCAATCGGTTGAACAAGACGGAAAAGCAGAAAATGCTCGCGGGCGAACTCTATCGCCCCGACGAGGAACTCGGCGCGGAACAGGCCGCGGCCAAGGCATGGATGGTGCGTTACAACGCAGCGCTGGCATCGCCGGTTTCCGAACGGCACGCCCTGCTCTGCGAACGTCTCGGCCGCGTCGGCAAAGACGCCGTCATCCGCCCGCCCTTCCACTGCGACTATGGCTACAACATCAGTCTCGGCGACGGCGTCTTCCTCAACTTCAACTGCGTCATCCTCGACGTGGTCGAGGTTGTCATCGGCGACCGCACCCAGATCGGGCCCGCGACGCAAATCTACGCCGCCGACCACCCGCGCGACGCCGAGACACGGCGGACGGGCCTTGAATTCGGCCGCCCGGTGCGGATCGGCAAGGATGTCTGGATCGGCGGCGGCGCCATCATCCTCCCCGGCATTACGATCGGCGACGGCGCGGTGATCGGCGCCGGCAGCGTGGTCACGCGGGATGTCGGCGCCGGCGTCATCGTCGCCGGAAACCCGGCCCGGCCGCGGCGCATCGACTAAACCGCATTTTCCTTGAGCAGGCTTTCGGCGCAGTCAACGATGGTCGTCGTCGCCGGACGCGGCGAAAAGCCGAGCATGCGACGCGCCTTTGCAGCGGTGAGATCATTCTTGCGCCCGAGACTCGATACGAAGGTCCGTAGCAGCGGGACGAACAGCGACAACAACCGGAAGACAAGGTCCGGCAATCGGCGGGTCGGCACCTTGCGAGCCCGACTGCCGAGTTTCCGTCGCAGCGTCGCTGCGATGTCCTGCATCCACATGAAATCGCCGGCCGCGATGAAGCGGTTGGCTGCGGCCTCAGACGCCGTCATGGCGTGGACGTGCAGTTCGGCCAGGTCGCGCACGTCCACGATCCAGAAGCCGAGGCGCGGTATGGCAGCCGGGCGTCCCTCCAGCAAACGCTGAATGATCTGGACCGAACCGCGGTTCGCCTTCGTCAGCACCGGTCCGAACACGGCGCCTGGAAGGATGGTCGTCAAGCTGGTCCGGCCAGCATGCCCGGCCATGAAATCCCACGCCGCACGCTCCGCCAGTATCTTGGATCGCCGATAGGCGTCGAATTGCCGGTCGGCTGGGTCCGCCCATACGGTTTCGTCGCTGATGCGATCCGCGCTGTGCGGCGGCCGGGCGGCAGCCGCGGCCGACGTCATCACCACGCGCCTGACGCCCGCCTTCACCGCGGCACGAAGCACCCGCAACGTTCCGTCACGCGCCGGAATGATCAGCGCATCGGAATCCCCCGATGTGTCGCCGCCGAGCGGAGAGGCGACGTGAAGTACGTAGTCGCAACCCGCCATCGCATCGTCCCAACCGGCGTCCGCGGTCAGATCGGCGGCGAAGAAAGTCAGCCGGTCGCCAGAGCCGGCGCAGGATGCGACGGCCGCCCGCACCGCCGGTTCTTTCGAAAGGTCGCGCACGGTGGTGCGCACTTCATAGCCGCGCTGCAGAAGCGCGACGATGCACCAGCCGGCAACGAATCCGGTGCCGCCAGTCACCAGCACGACCTCCATGCGTTTCGGTAAGGTCATGCTGTCGGCATATCGAGACTTGAAGCGCGGCGTGCGATTCCGAGGGGCTGACGCCGGGTGATCCGATAGACGGAAGCCGGAGGAATGTTGCGAACAGTTCCTCCAATGCGCACCGCCTTGAGCCCGAGCCGATCGAGGATCGGGCGCGGCACCGGGCAACGCGGACCATAGGTGAACTGGTAGAAGCTTCCCGTGGGCCGCATGTGACTGAAGGCTCCGGAAAGAATCGACATGACCTTGCGGGGCGACATCGACAGCAGAGGCAGGCCGCTGATCACGGCACCCACATTCGCTCCGGGGAACAGATCGTAATTGCCGAGTTGCGAGGCATCCATCCACAACACCCGCGCCTGCGGAAAGCGATGCTGCAGGACCCGCATGAAGTCCGATCCGTATTCGACGAGGGTGAGATCGCATTCGCGGACGCCGCGCGCGACCAGCGCCCTTGTGAACACGCCGGTCCCCGCCCCCAGTTCAAGAACGGGCCCGTGAGATGGATCGATTTGTTTCGTCATCAGACGGGCAAGCGAATCGCCCGATGGCGCGACCGCGGCGACACGGCGCGGATCTGATATCCACGACCGGAAGAAATGAAAGAAGTCGGAATATGCGCAAACAGCCGTCACGACCTGGACCTCCATTGATTGCGGACTCCGCCGGTCATTGCCGGCTCATATCTACAGCTGTATACTTCAATCAGAATCAAATGTCTACACCTGTAGATTTATTGGAAGCCCGGATGCCAGACACCCCTCCAGCGCGACGCCGAAACGCTGCCGCAACCCGCGAAGCGATCCTCACCTCGGCACGGCGGGCCTTCGCGCGGGCCGGATATGATGGTGCGGGGGTGCGGGAGATCGCGGCAGGCGCTGGCGTCACGGCGATGCTGGTCAATCGCTATTTCGGATCGAAGGAGCAGCTGTTCGCCGAAGTTCTCGCCGCCACGTCGGCCGCGCCAACGATCCTGACCCGGGAAAATCTTAGATCATCCAACCTTCCCGAAACCATCGCCGCCACGCTCGTCGACATCACACAGGCTGCGGACACCCCGCTGGAAGGTTTTCTGATCATGCTTCACTCCGCCTCGAGCAAACGCGCCGCGGAGATCGGGCGGGAGCAGATCGAAAAAGGCCATCAGAAGACGCTAACCAGTGCGCTTGCGGGTGACCTGGCCCCCCAACGTGCCGCACTGGTGCTCTCGCTGGTCGCGGGTTTCCAGGTCATGCGGCAGATGATCGGCCTCTCGGCGCTCGCCGAGGCCGAGCGATCCGATCTCATAAAAGTCCTGGCCCCACTGTTTAAGCAACTCATCGAAGGCACACATGCAAACGGTGACACCTTGTCCAGGGGGACCTGACCCCGCCGGGCCTTTGCGCTTCTGCCTTCTGGCTGCTATGGAAAGCCCCCATGTTTGCGCGGCGCACCATCAGCATTAGCGGCCCGGCTTCCGCCTGAGCGTTCGGCTCGGCGCAAGACCGGGATTTTCCTGTTCACCCGCTATTCCCCGCGCCTCTCGCGCCGTCTTCGAGCCAAACCAGAGCGTTCATGTCCCAAAATCCGCAAAAGTCCGAAGCTGCCGACTATTCCAAGACCTTGTTCCTGCCGCAGACGGAATTCCCGATGCGCGCCGGCCTGCCGCAGCGCGAGCCGGAGATCCTCAAATACTGGAACGAGATCGACCTCTACGAAAAGCTGCGCCAGGACGCCGCCGGCCGCGCCAAATTCGTGCTGCATGACGGCCCGCCCTACGCCAACGGCAACATCCATATCGGCCACGCCCTGAACAAGATCCTCAAGGACGTCGTCACCAAGAGCCAGCAGATGCTGGGCTTCGATTCCAACTACGTGCCGGGCTGGGATTGTCACGGCCTGCCGATCGAATGGAAGATCGAGGAAGAGAACTACCGCTCCAAGGGCAAGCCGAAGCCGGACTTCCGCGACTCCACCGCGATGGTGGCGTTCCGCAAAGAGTGCCGCGCCTATGCGACGCACTGGCTCAACGTGCAGCGCGAGGAATTCAAGCGGCTCGGCATCATCGGCGACTGGGATCATCCCTACGCCACGATGAGCTATCCGGCCGAGGCGCAGATCGCACGCGAGCTGATGAAGTTCGCCGCCAACGGCACGCTCTATCGCGGCTCCAAGCCCGTGATGTGGAGCGTGGTCGAGAAGACCGCGCTGGCCGAAGCCGAGGTCGAGTACGAGGACTACACCTCCGACATGGTGTGGGTGAAATTTCCGGTCACCTCGCCGGCGCATGGCGCGCTGGCCGAGGCGTCCGTGGTGATCTGGACCACGACGCCGTGGACACTGCCCGGCAACCGCGCCATCTCGTTCTCGCCGAAGATCGCCTACGGCCTCTTTGAGGTCACCGACGCGCCATCAGACAATTGGGCGAAGAACGGCGATCTTCTGATCCTCGCCGATGCGCTGGCCGAAAGCGTGTTCAAGCAGGCGCGCGTCACGGCCTACAAGAAGGTGCGCGACCTGCCGGGCGACACGCTCGACGCGGTGGAATGCGCCCATCCGTTGAAAGGCTTCAGCGGCGGATACGAATTCACGGTGCCGCTGTTGCCCGGCGACCACGTCACCGACGACACCGGTACCGGGTTCGTGCATACCGCACCGGGCCACGGCCGCGAGGACTTCGACGTCTGGATGGCGAACGCGCGCGATCTGGAGCCGCGCGGCATCAACACCGCCATCCCCTATACCGTCGACGAGAACGGCGCCTTCACCGACCATGCCCCGGGCTTTACGGGCAAACGCGTGATCAACGACAAGGGCGAGAAGGGCGACGCCAACGATGCCGTGATCAAGGCGCTGGTCGAGGCCGGCAAGCTGCTGGCGCGCGGCCGGCTCAAGCATCAATACCCGCATTCCTGGCGATCGAAGAAGCCGGTGATCTTCCGCAACACGCCGCAATGGTTCATCGCGATGGACAAGGACATTGCGGTGGACGGCAAGACCAAGCCCGGCGACACGCTGCGCGCCCGCGCGCTGCATGCGATCTCGGTGACGCAATGGGTGCCGCCCGCAGGACAAAACCGCATCAACGGCATGATCGCCGGCCGCCCGGACTGGGTGATCTCGCGCCAGCGCGCCTGGGGCGTGCCGATCGCCGTGTTCGTGCGCGAGAAGGGCGACGGCTCCGCCGAGATCCTGCAGGACGAAATCGTCAATCAGCGCATCGCCGAAGCCTTCATGGAGGAAGGCGCCGACGCCTGGTACATGGACGGCGCGCGCGAGCGCTTTCTTAGGGATCGCGCGACCGAGGAATGGAAGAAAGTCGACGACATCTGCGACGTCTGGTTCGATTCAGGCTCGACCCACGCCTTCGTGCTGGAAGACCGCCAGAATTTCCCCAATCTCGGCAACATCGTCCGCAAGATCGATGGCGGCGACGATACCGTGATGTATCTGGAAGGGTCGGACCAGCATCGCGGCTGGTTTCATTCCTCGCTGCTGGAAAGCGCCGGCACCCGCGGCCGCGCGCCGTATGACGTCGTGCTCACCCACGGCTTCACGCTGGACGAGAACGGCCGCAAGATGTCGAAATCGCTCGGCAACACCGTCGAGCCGCAGAAGGTGATGAAGGATTCGGGCGCGGATATTCTCCGCCTCTGGGTCTGCGCCACCGACTATGCCGACGACCAGCGCATCGGTCCGGAGATCCTCAAGAACACCATCGAGACCTACCGCAAGCTGCGCAACTCGATCCGCTGGATGCTCGGCACGCTGCATCATTTCGATTCCACCGATGCGGTCGCGCACGCCGACATGCCCGAGCTGGAACGCCTGATGCTGCACGAGCTGGCGAAACGCGCCGCCATCGTGCGCCAGGCCTATGCCGAGTTCGACTACAAGACGGTGGTCGCGACGCTGGCGGCGTTCATGAACACCGAATTGTCGGCGTTCTATTTCGATATCCGCAAGGATGCGCTGTATTGCGATCCGCCGTCGTCGGTCACGCGCAAGGCGGCGCTGACCGCGATCGACATCATCTGCGATGCGATCCTGCGCTGGCTGGCGCCGGTGCTCAGCTTCACCTGCGAAGAAGCGTGGCGGATGTACCGGCCGGACGCCGAACCGTCGGTGCACCTGACGCTGTTCCCGGAAGGTTTTGACCAATTCCGCGACGATGCGCTCGCCGCGAAGTGGGAAACCATCCGCGATGTCAGGCGCGTGGTCACCGGTGCACTCGAGCTCGAACGCGCCGCCAAGAACATCGGCTCCTCGCTGGAGGCTTCGCCGCTGGTCTATGTGTCGGACACGAACATCTTCAACACGCTGTTCGATATCGATCTGGCCGAAGTCTGCATCACCTCGAACGCAATGGCGACCAACGACGACGCACCGGCCGGCGCGTTCACCCTCCCCGACGTGCCCGGCGTCGCCGTCGTGGTCGAGAAGGCCGTGGGCACCAAATGCGCCCGGTCGTGGAAGATCCTGCCGAGCGTCGGTGAAGACGCCGAGTATCCCGACGTCTCCCCGCGCGATGCGCAGGCGTTGCGCGAATGGAAGGCGCTGACCGAAGGCGAGAGGCCGGTTGATGTCGTCGAAGCGCCCGCCGAGCCTGTCGGGTTGATCGAGACGCAACACGTCGAACAAGCGCAGCCATTAGAGGAACCGCCTGAGCAAGCCGGTTCGGAAAACGTGACGGCTGCCAAGCCAGACAAGAAGGTCAAGGCCAAGAAGACTTTGGAAGGCACGGAGGCTGAGGAAGCCAAGAGACCGGTCAAGGTCAAGAAGGTCGCAGCGGCCAAGAAGGCTGTCGAAGCCGAGAAGGCCATTGAAGCCGAAGCCAAGAAGCCCATTGCTAAAAAGGCCAAAGCCAAAAAGGCCAAGACTAAGAAAGCCACGGCCAAGAAGGTTAAAGCCAAGAAAGCCGTAGCCAAGAAAGCCAAGGCCAAGAAGGCTGCCAAATCCACGAAAGCTTCTTCGGCAACGAAGGGGGCCAAGAAGGCGGCTGCAAAGACGGCGGCCAAGAAGGCAACCAAGAAAAAAACGACCAAGAAGCCGGGAACGAAGCCGCCGGCGACCAGGCCCAAAAAGAAGAAAAAGAAGGCCAGATAAGTGTCTGGCCTCGAACACCCGCGAACCCCTCACCTCCGCGCCGGCGTCATTGCCGCGATCGTCGCGCTGGTGATCGACCAGGCCTCAAAGCTCTGGCTGCTCTACGTGTTCGACCTCGCCCGGCGCGGCGCGGTCAGGGTCACGCCGTTCTTCGACCTGGTGCTGGCCTGGAATGTCGGGATCAGTTTTGGCTGGTTCCAGAGCGACAACCAGCTCGCCCAGGTCGCGCTGATGGCGATCAAGGCGATTGCCGTGATCGTGCTGGGGATCTGGATGGCGCGCTCCAGCACCCTGCTGGCGACGTTGGCGCTCGGCCTGATCATCGGCGGCGCGGTCGGCAACGGCATCGACCGCTTCCTGCATGGCGCGGTGGTCGATTTCGCCCTGTTCCACCTCGAGATCGGGGGAAAAACCTTCAATTGGTACGTGTTTAACCTGGCGGATGTGGCCATTGTTGCCGGGGTAGCGGGCCTATTGTATGATTCCTTCCTGGGGGTACCCGCCGCAAAAGCGCCCTGATCCCGGCCGATACGAACCCGTGCGGTATGGAGCTATTACGGCCCTCAAGCCGGCCCCCGCGTGTTGCAGAAATTGTGAATGGGAACAGCGCGATGCGCGAGACCGAAACCCGCTTCTGGATGCTGCAGACCAGCTCGCTGAGCCGGGCCCTGCGGTTTGCCGCTGTTGCCCTCGGCATAGGCCTCGTAATGGCCGCCGGCCCGGTGCGCGCGGCCGATGACGAGGACGAGGACGACAAGACCTTCGAGGAAAAGATCATCGAAGGCATCATGCGCGGCATCGGCGGCACCAACATGGAAAACCGCGGCATCGAGTACCGCGAGCGCTCCCCCCTGGTGGTTCCCCCCAAACTCGATTTGCCGCCGCCAGCTGCAACCGCAGCTGAAGTGAAGGCGCCGAACTGGCCAAAGGATCCCGACGAGCAGCGCCGCAAGGCAGCCGTCGCGTCGCGCAAGAAAGAGAACAAGGACCCGCGCGAAGCAGCCCGCATCCTGACGCCGGCCGAACTCGCGGTGGGCAAGACTGCGGCGCCCTCGCGCAAAGACAACGATCCGGTGCAGCCCGGTACCTCGAACAACAATCCGATCCTGAGCCCGTCGCAGCTCGGCTATAGCGGCGGCTTCAGCGGCCTGTTCGGCGGCAACAAGACCGAGACGGCCCCGTTCAAGGCCGAGCCAACGCGGGATTCGCTGACCCAGCCCCCGCCCGGCTACCAGACGCCGTCGCCGAACTACGCCTACGGCACCGGGCCGAGGGAATCGCTCAACAAGGAATACAACCCGGCCAAGGGCAAGTATGGCGATTAGTTAAGCTGATCTCTCGCCTTCGTGACGATTGTTGGTACCGCCGCAGTGTACGATGCCGCGGCTTGATCCCGAACGGTTTGGTCGGGTTACTTCTAACGTTTGCGCGAATTCCGATCGCAGGACCGGTCACCCGTTTTGCGGCATGCGCGCCAGATAGGTCATGATGCCCTCACACCGTTTTGCCGCCTCTCTCGTTGCAGCCCTCATCTCGACGTTTGCATTTTCCGCCGGCAGCGCCTTCGCCCAGACCACGGTCACGTCGGAACGTCCCGCCAGCTTCACGCTCGACAACGGTCTGCAAGTGCTCGTGATCCCGGATCACCGCACGCCCGTCGTCACGCAGATGATCTGGTACAAGGTCGGCTCCGCCGACGAGACGCCGGGTAAATCGGGACTGGCGCACTTCCTCGAACATCTGATGTTCAAGGGGACGGCCAAACATCCCGCCGGTGAATTCTCCCAGACCGTGCTGCGGATCGGCGGCAACGAGAACGCCTTCACCTCGCTCGACTACACCGGCTATTTCCAGCGCGTGCCCCGCGAGCAGCTGGCGAAAATGATGGAATTCGAGGCCGACCGCATGACCGGCCTCATCCTCAAGGATGAGAACGTGCTGCCCGAGCGCGACGTCGTGCTGGAAGAGTTCAACATGCGCGTCGCCAACAATCCGGACGCGCGGCTGACCGAGCAGATCATGGCGGCGCTGTATCTCAACCATCCCTATGGCCGGCCCATCATCGGCTGGCGCCAGGAGATCGAGAAGCTCGACCGCGAGGATGCGCTGGCGTTCTACAAGCGTTTCTACGCGCCGAACAACGCGATCCTGGTGATCGCGGGCGACGTCGACGCCAAGGAAGTCCGCCCGATGGTGGAAAAGGCCTATGGCGGCATCCCGGCGCAGCCGGCGATATCAGCGCATCGCATCCGTCCGCAGGAGCCGGTGCCCGCCGCGCCGCGCACGGTGACGCTGTCCGATCCGCGCGTCGAACAGACCAGCCTGCGGCGCTATTATCTCGTCCCCTCCTCCACGACGGCTGCGGCCGGCGAAGGCCCCGCGCTCGACGTGCTCGCGCAACTGATGGGCGGCGGCTCCAACTCCTATCTCTACCGCGCGCTGGTGATCGACCGTTCGCTCGCGATCAGCGCCGGCGCCGGTTACCAGGGCACTTCGCTGGATCCCTCGCAGTTCTCGATCTCGGTTTCGCCAAAGCCCGGCGTGGAGTTTTCGCAGATCGAGCAGGCGATCGACGGCGTGATTGCAGACGTGATCCAGAATCCCGCCCGCGCCGAGGATCTCGAGCGGGTCAAGACCCAGTTGATTGCGGAAGCGATCTACGCCCAGGACAATCAGGCCACGCTGGCGCGCTGGTATGGCGGCGCGCTGACGACCGGGCTTTCGATCGACGATATCAGGAGCTGGCCGGACCGGATTCGCGCCGTTACCGCCGAACAGGTCCGCGACGCCGCGCAGAAATGGCTCGACAAGAACCGCTCGGTGACCGGCTATCTCATCAAGGACGCCACGCCGAAACGCGAGGAGAAGCGCTCGTGATCCGTTTTTCGATTGGCGCGCAGCGCCTCGCATCCGGCCTGATCGCCGGCGCCGTGCTGCTGTCGCTGGCGGCAACGCCGTCGCACGCCGCGGCAAAGATCCAGCGGCTGGTCTCGCCTGGCGGCATCGAGGCGTGGTTCGTGCAGGACGCCACCGTGCCCCTGATTGCGATGGAATATTCCTTCAGCGGCGGCGCCGCCCAGGACCCATCAGGCAAATCCGGCGTCGGCAACCTGGTCGCCGGCCTGCTCGACGAGGGCTCCGGCGATCTCGATTCCAAGACCTTTCACGAGCGCCTCGAGCGCCGCGCCATCGAACTGAGCTTCTCCTCGACCCGGGATTATTTCCGTGGCTCGCTCCGCATGCTCAAGGACAACAAGGACGAAGCTTTCGACCTCCTGCAGATGGCGCTGACCTCGCCGCATTTCGACGCCACCGACGTCGAGCGCATTCGCGCACAGGTGCTCTCCGGATTGCGCCGCGACACCACCAACCCGACTTCGCTGGCGAGCCGCAAGTTTCTGGAATTGGCCTTCGGCGACCATCCCTATGGCAGGCAGGGCAACGGCACGCTCGACAGCGTGCCGAAGATCGACGTCGCCGACATGAAGGATTACGTTCGCCGCGTGATCGCCAAGGATAGCTTGCGCATCGCCGTGGTCGGCGATGTCGATGCCGACGCGCTCGGCAAGCTCCTGGACAAGACATTCGGCGGACTGCCGGCCAAGGCCAGCCTGACGGCGATCGCCGAGGTCGAGGCCACCAAGCCGCCGCAGCGCGCGTTCGTGCCGCTCGACGTGCCGCAGACCGTGGTGACGTTCGGCGGTCCCGGCGTTCGCCGCCACGATCCGAATTTCATGGCCGCCTATGTCGTGAACCACATCCTCGGCGGCGGCGGATTGTCGTCGCGGCTCTACAAGGAGGTGCGCGAAAAGCGCGGCCTGGCCTATTCGGTCTATGAATCCCTGCTCTGGATGGACCGCTCCGCGCTGTTCATCGGCAACACCGGCACCCGCGCCGACCGCGCCGGCGAAACCGTCGACGCGATCGAGAAGGAAGTCCGCCGCATGGCCGAGGAAGGCCCGACCCAGAAGGAACTGGACGAGGCCAAGTCCTACCTCAAGGGCTCGCAGATGCTGGCGCTCGATACCTCCTCGAAGCTCGCCCAGGCGCTGCTGCAGTACCAGCTCGACAAGCTGCCGATCGACTACATCGAGAAGCGCAACGCGATCGTCGACGCCGTGACGCTCGACGACGCCAAAAAGGCCGCGCAGAAGCTGTGGGGCCAGGGCCTGCTCACCGTCATCGTCGGCCGCGCCCCGCAGGCCGCCGCCCAGCCGGTGGTGGCGCCGCCAAAGGCGAACTGACGGGTATTTCTCCGTCATAGCCGGCATAGCCGTTCGAAGGACGGCGTCGCGTCCGCTCGCCTGTGCCCGGCCATCCACGTTTTCTTTTTTCTATTCGCTGGTAAGACGTAGATGCCCGGGACAGGCCCGGGCATGACGACTTCCCAGGTGAACGCCATGCTGCGGGTTTCCCGCGACCTCACGATCGACGAAAACGATATCGAGATCGGCTTCGTCCGCGCGTCCGGTCCGGGCGGGCAGAACGTCAACAAGCTTTCGACCGCGGCGCAGCTCCGCTTCGACACGCGCAAGATCACGCTGCCGGAGGACGCAGCCCTGCGGCTGAACCGGATTGCCGGCCAGCGCATGACCAAGGACGGCGTGATCGTGATCCACGCCCAGCGCTTCCGTACCCAGGAACGCAACCGCGCCGACGCCATCGACCGCCTGCTCGAAATCCTGCGCGAAGCCATGGTAAGGCCGATACCGCGGCGGGCCACCAAGCCGACCTTCGGCTCGAAGCAGCGAAGGCTGGAAGGCAAGAAGCGCCGCAGCGACGTCAAGGCGAAGCGCAATACCGCGCGCTTCGACGATTGAGGGCTGCCGCCAATCTTTTGATTGACGCGTTTTCTTGACGCGAACCGGTACCCACTTCGCTTGAAAGCGCTCTCCCATCAATCCCGGATCAGATATTCCCGGATCATCAACCGCGCGCGGTGAATGCGCGCCTTGACGCTTTCGCGCGTCAGGGCGAGGACGCCGGCGATTTCGTCGATCGACAATTCCTCGATATCGCGCAGCAGGACCACCTCGCGGTAGTGATCGGGCAGCGACTGGATGGCGTGGGAAAGATCGATGCGAATGTCTTCGGGCGCAAGATGCGCCAGCCGCATCTCCACATCGGCCGAAGCGTCCGCCATTCCCGTCGCCTGGCGCAGCAGGCGAAGGCAGGCACGGCGCGCCACCGCAAACAGCCACGCCGAAAACGACGTCACCGCGCGCAACGTGCCGACCCGCCGGTACAGCAGCAACAGCGTTTCCTGAACCGCGTCGTCGATGTCGGCCGCGCGGCAATTGCGCGCGGCATAGCGGCGGATGTCGGGCTGGGCTATCGCGATCAGCGACACCAGCGCATCGGCGTCGCCGCCGCGCGCGGCCTCGATCAGCAAGGGATCGCAACGCCCTGCCCCGGCCAGCGTCGTCATGGCGAAGGAAGCCTCCGGCCGACCATGGCGCACATCGGGCAAAAGCCGAAAAAGCCGGTCAGAACCGCCACCGCGCCGGTGCCCGCGATCAAATAGCCGGCCATCGTGCCGGGCATGCTAAGCAGCCCGGGCATGCCGAGCAGCCCGTACGCGACCATCACAACGCCCCCGATCGTCCGCATCACCCGCTCCCAGCCCGGCAAATTCTTGCGATAAAACATAACCAGCTCCCTTTGATTCAGCGAGAGAACTTCACCGCGTTCTCTCCCAATAGAGCTGTCCAGCCGGGCTTTCGGTTCGCGGGCCGCCGGCCAAAGCGCAAAAAAACTCCGGCCGCCCATCGCGACCGGAGTTCTGTTTGGAGAGCAACCCGACGGAGGAGGCGGGCTTCTTCCTGGTGGCGCTTATCGGCCGCTCGCCGGAGGGGTGGCCGCCGCCCCGCCCGTGGTCTTGGCAGTTCCGTGGGGCGCGCCGCTGCCGGCTCCGACCGTGCCCTTCATGCCGGCCTTCGCGCCGGTCTTCTGGCCGGGTGCTCCCGCCCGCGCATCCATGTCCTCGTCGACGCTGCCCGACGCTCCGCCTTGCATCTGGGTCGTGCCCTTCGCACCGCCGCGGATCTGCGTGTCGGATGAGGCGCCTTGCGCCAGTACCGGACCGGCAAGCAGGGCCGAGATTGCAACCGCGATCGCCGAGGTTTTCACTAGCTTCATCCAATTCTCCAAGGTTTTGTTGACGACGAACAGTTCGGCTTCGTCAGACGCCGTTCACAACCCGAACATGCCCATCGCCGGATCAGTCATTATCCGCGAACGGCGCGCCCGCCATGCAAGCCGCGCGATGTGGTGATCGTGCAGGGATTTCGGGGTCATTTTGCGAATCCTTGGCCACACGCAGACCGCATATACGGCGCCTCGGCAGCTTCCGGAAAGTTCCGTAAAAACATTCTGAACACGTGCATTTGAAACGGCAGCCACCCGAAGATTGGGCGTCCGGCCTGGAGCACGGCCGCTTTTGTTCTGTCGTGAAACAGCCCGCTACTACCACCGCTTATTTTCCGCGACCTACAGTCTGCGCACGTCAACGGTGAAGCACATGACGAAGCTGCGCACGATATGGGCGATCGGGCTGGGATTTTGCGCCGCGCTGCCTTTCGTGACGATGGCCGGCGCGCAGATGCCGCTGCCTGCCGCCAAGCCACCGGACGGGGCGACGTTGTTCAAGCAGCAATGCGCGACCTGCCATACCACCAATACATCCGACCCGGCCCGCCAGGGGCCGACGCTGTTCAAGATCGTCGGCAGGCCGGCGGGCAAGGCGGACGGCTTCCACTATTCCGCCGGCTTCGCCGAGGCCAACTTCGTCTGGGACGACACCAGACTTGATGCCTATCTCGCCAATCCGCAGGCGATGGTCGCAGGCTCCATCATGGCCTACCGCCAGCCCAAGCCGGAGACCCGCGCCGCCATCATCGCCTATCTGAAGGAGCTGAACTGAATGGCAAAGCCCGTTCACTCGATGATCCGCGTATTCGACGAGGCGAAATCGCTGGATTTCTACGCACGCGCCTTCGGGCTTGAGGTCGCCGACCATCTCAAGTTTTCCGATTTCGCGTTGATCTATCTGCGTCATCCCTCCTCGCCGTTCGAGGTCGAACTGACCGTCAATTTCGATCGCAAAGAGCCCTATTCGCTGGGCGACGGCTACGGCCATCTTGCCGTCGTCGTCGACGATGTCGACGCCGAACACGCGAGATTCGCGCGCGAAGATCTCGCGCCCGGGCCACTGCGCGACTTCAAGCATGACGGCAGAACGCTGGCGCGCTTCTTCTTCGTCGCCGACCCCGATGGTTACAAGATCGAAGTGATCCAGCGCGGCGGCCGCTTCGGTTAATCGCAATCAACAAACGTTCAATGGAGGACACACCCATGAGAGAAGTCGATCGTCGAAGCAAATATGACCGTCGCGTCTTCCTGAAGGGCGCGGCCACGGCGGTGCCGACCGTCGCGATCGCGACAAGTGCGGGCCTGACTGTCAGCGATGCCTGGGCCGACGACGCCACCACGCTGACGCCGGCGACGCTCAAGACGCTGGTGAAGGTCGCGCGCGACATCTATCCGCACGACTTCCTGGGCGACAGCTACTACATCACCGCGATCAAGCCGTGGGACGGCAAGGCGGCGAAAGATCCGGCCACCAAGGCGATGATCAATGACGGCGTCTCGCGCCTGGATCAGGAAGCCAACGATCGCCACAAGGTGCCTTACGCCCAGGTGGCGTGGGAAAATGATCGCGTCGCGCTGCTGCAGCGCATCGAGGAGTCCGCCTTCTTCCAAAAGATCCGCGGCGATCTCATCGTCTCCCTCTACAACCAGAAAGAGGTCTGGCCGAAATTCGGCTACGAGGGCTCCTCCGCCGAGCACGGCGGCTACATCACGCGCGGCTTCGCCGACATCGACTGGCTCCCGAAGGCTTAAAGCGCCACCGGCAACGAACCCTCAGGGAGGAAACCCACATGGCAAAATTCGATCTGAATGACAGCAGCGTGGTGGTGATCGTCGGCTCCGGCGCGGGCGGCGGAACGCTCGGCAATGAGCTTGCGCAGAAAGGCGTCAAGGTCGTGATCCTTGAAGCCGGATCGCGCATCGAGATGCAGGATTTCGTCAACGATGAATGGGAGAGCTTTACCCAGCTCGCCTGGTCGGACATGCGCACGACCTCCGGAAGCTGGCGTGTCGCCAAGGACTTCGCCAACCTGCCGGCGTGGATCGTGAAGGCGGTCGGCGGTTCGACCACGCACTGGGCCGGCGCCTCGCTGCGCTTCGACGAGCATGAGTTCAAGGACAAGAGCACCTATGGCGGCATCCCGGGCGCCAATCTACTGGATTGGCCGATCACGCTCGCCGAGATGGAGCCGTGGTACGCCAAGGCCGAGGACAAGATGGGCGTCACCCGCACCAACGGCATTCCGGGGCTGCCCGGCAACAACAATTTCAAGGTGATGGAATCCGGCGCGAAGAAGCTCGGCTACAAGAGTGTGCACACCGGTAACATGGCGATCAACAGTGAGGCACGCGACGGGCGCGGGGCCTGCCAGCAGATCGGCTTCTGCTTCCAGGGCTGCAAGTCGGGCGCGAAATGGTCGACGCTCTATACCGAGATCCCCAGGGGCGAGGCGACCGGCAATCTCGAGGTGCGCCCCAACAGCATGGCGATCAAGATCGAGCACGACGCGTCCGGCAAGGTGACGGGCGTGGTCTATGCCGACCAGAGCGGCGCGATGCAGCGCCAAAAGGCACGCGTGGTGGCGGTCGCGGGCAACTCGATCGAGAGCCCGCGGCTGTTGCTCAACAGCGCCTCGACCATGTTCCCGGATGGTCTTGCCAATTCGTCCGGGCAGGTCGGCCGCAACTACATGCGGCACATGACCGGCAGCGTGTATGCCGCGTTCGAGAAGTCGGTGCACATGTATCGCGGCACCACCATGGCCGGTATCATCCGTGACGAAGCCAAGAACGACCCCAAACGCGGCTTCGTCGGCGGCTATGAGATGGAGACGCTGTCGATCGGCGTGCCCTTCATGGCGGCGTTCCTGAACCCCGGCGCGTGGGGACGCTCCTTCACGTCAGCGATGGAATCCTATCCGCGCATGGCCGGCATGTGGCTGGTCGGCGAGGACATGCCGCAGGAAACCAACCGCATCACGCTGGATCCGAAAGCCAAGGACAAGTTCGGCATGCCGGTGGCGAGCGTGCATTTCGACGATCATCCCAACGACGTCGCGATGCGCAATCACGCCTACAAGCAGGGCGCCGCCGTCTACGAGGCCGTCGGCGCCACCGTTACCTATCCGACGCCGCCCTACCCGAGCACGCATAACCTCGGCACCAACAGGATGAGCGAAAAGCCCAGGGATGGCGTGGTGAACAAGTTCGGCCAGGCCCACGACGTCAAGAACCTGTTCATCTCCGACGGCAGCCAGTTCACCACCGGCGCCGCCTGCAATCCGACGCTGACGATCGTCTCGCTGGCGATCCGGCAGGCCGATCACATCGCCGGCGCGATGCAGCGCAAGGAAATCTAGAGCGTTTTCGAGCGAAGTGGGCACCGGTTCGCGTAAAGAAAACGCGTCAAACAAAAAGCTAGAGCCCGGTTCTGATTTAGTCAGAACGGGCTCTAGTTCTCGCGCAAGCGGAAGCGGCTCGGTCCGGGGTGGACCGAGCCGCTTTTCCTTGTCGATTGGACGGGAAACTATTCGGCCGCGTCGAGAATGGCCGGAGCGCTGTTGCGAAACTCCGGCACGACGACCGCGCTCCTGGCGCGATAGATCAGGCAGGAGCAGCGCAACAACGAGGCAAAATTCTTGACCTCGCCGTGGTGGTCGAGGACCTCGTCGTGCAGCGTGGTGAGGAACTTTGCGAGGCTCATCCCCTCCTTGGCCGCGATCTCCTCCAGCGTGTCCCAGAACGACATTTCCAGCCGGATCGAGGTGGAATGGCCGCCCATCCGCAGCGATCGGGTCTGCAATTCATAGTCGCGTTGAGGCTGGTGCGCGAACAGATGGCACATGGCGTTCCTCCGGCCGTCAGATTATAATTTTTCTAAACGATATACCGGCGCACGCGGCCTCACAATCCCAAGTCACAATCGCTGCGACCCGCCGCGAACGAACCTGAGCATCTTCAAGGCGATAGTCCGCTTTCATCCCCAGCCGGGCATGTGTTTCGGCTTCTTCCCATGCATTTGCTACCCCGAGCGCCTACAATGGCCGTTCCAGCCTCGAATCGACGCTCAAGCCCCCGTCCCATGCCCGTACGCCAGCTCCCCGAACAGGTCGTCAACCGCATCGCCGCCGGCGAGGTGGTCGAACGTCCCGCGAGCGTGGTCAAGGAACTGGTCGAAAACGCCATCGATGCCGGCGCCAGCCGCGTCGACATTTTCACCGATGGCGGCGGCCGGCGGCGGATCGGCATCACGGATGATGGCAGCGGCATGACCCATGGCGACCTTGCGCTCGCCGTCGACCGCCACGCCACCTCCAAGCTCGACGACGAGGATCTCTTACGCATTCGCACGCTGGGCTTTCGCGGCGAGGCCCTGCCCTCGATCGGCGCGGTGGCGAAGCTCGGCATTACCACGCGGCATGCCAGCGAGCCGCACGCCTGGTCGCTGTCGGTCGAAGGCGGCGCAAAATCGCAGATCATGCCGGCGGCGCTGTCGCAAGGCACCCGCGTCGAGGTCAGCGATCTCTTTTACGCAACGCCGGCGCGGCTGAAATTCCTCAAGACCGACCGCACCGAGGCCGAAGCGATCCGCGAAGTGGTGCGGCGCCTCGCAATGGCGCGGCCCGATATCGCCTTCACGCTCGCCGGCGAAGAGCGCGCGCCGGTGACCTGGGCCGCCGCGCTGCCCGGCGCCGCAGGGCGGCTGACGCGGCTCGGCGATATCCTGGGCAGCGATTTTCGATCTTCCGCCATCGAAGTGCGCTCCGAGCGCGAAGGCGTCGTGGTCGAAGGCTTTGCCGCAGCCCCCTCGCTGACGCGCGCCAACGCGCTCGGACAATATCTGTTCGTCAACGGCCGCCCGGTCCGCGACAAGCTCATTCTCGGCGCGGTGCGCGCGGCTTATTCCGACTATCTGCCGCGCGACCGCCATCCTGTCGTGGCGCTGTTCGTGACGACGGATCCGCAGGAGGTCGACGCCAACGTGCATCCGGCCAAGACCGAGGTGCGGTTTCGCAACGCCGGCCTCGTCCGCGCGCTGATCGTCCACGCGCTGAAGGACGGCCTCGCCCGCGAAGGCCGGCGCACCGCCGCCAATACCGACGGCGCGGCGCTGTCGGCGTTTCGCCCGTCGTTTACACCGCGTCCGTCCAACTGGGACTGGCGCAGTTCGCCGGCCTATCCGGTGAGCCCCGCACCTTCGTTCGGAAGCGCGATGGCGTCTGCGCTCGCCGAAGCTGATCAGGCCGCCTTCGACGTCGGCACGCCGACCGCCGACGTGCGCTTCGAGACGCAACCCTCCGCCGATCTGCTCGACCGCCCGCTCGGCGCGGCGCGGACGCAGATCCACGAGACCTACATCGTGTCGCAGACTCGCGACGGCCTCATCGTCGTGGACCAGCACGCCGCGCATGAGCGCATCGTCTATGAGAAACTGAAAGCGTCGCTGGCGAAGAATGGCGTGCAGCGGCAAATTCTCCTGATCCCAGAGATCGTCGAGCTGGATGAAGCGACTGTCGAAAAACTGCTCGCGCGCGCCGACGAACTGGCATCGTTTGGACTGGCAATCGAATCCTTCGGCCCCGGCGCGGTCGCGGTGCGCGAGACGCCGTCGCTGCTCGGCAAGGCCAATGCGGCGGGCCTGCTGCGCGATCTCGCCGAGCATATGGCCGAATGGGACGAGGCGCTGCCGCTGGAGCGCCGCCTGATGCATGTCGCGGCCACCATGGCTTGCCACGGCTCGGTCCGCGCCGGCCGCCGCCTCAAGCCCGAAGAGATGAACGCGCTGCTGCGCGAGATGGAAGACACGCCGAACTCCGGCCAGTGCAACCACGGCCGGCCCACCTATGTGGAATTGAAGCTCAGCGATATCGAGAAGCTGTTCGGAAGACGGTAGCGGTAAATTCCGCAGGGTGGGCAAAGCGTAGCGTGCCCACCATCGTGTCCGCATTATCGGTTGGAATGGTGGGCACGCTTCGCATTGCCCACCCTACTCCATCCCGATCAGAACCGCTCGCCGACCATCTGTTCGCTCTTGGCCCAGAGCGCTTCGGCGCGATCGGGATCGAGCGCATAGGTGCGCACGCCTTCGCTCATTACATTGATCTCTCCATCGGTCACGGTGGATACGTGGCAGTTCTCGCAGTAGCGGGCGCCCACCTCGTCGGCCGAAGCGACCACGCCGGCCCAGACCGACGTTGCAGCGCCTTGCGGGATGGACTTGAACTCGAACGGCGGCTGCCCTTCAGCCTTGAGTTGGGCGTTGACGCTATCGATCATCTGCACCAGCGCTTCCTGACCCATATGACGCGCCAACTCTGTCTGGATGCCGCCCGGATGCACCGCCGTCGCCCGCACGCCGCGGGCGCGATGACGCCGGTCGAACGCCACCGCGAACTGGATGTTGGCGGTCTTCGAGCGGCCATAGGCCACAAACGGTTCGTAGGGCGTGCGCTCGAAATTGGGATCATCAAGATCGACATCGGCAAACCGGTGGCCGGACGAAGCGAGATTTACGAGGCGTCCGCCCGCAGCGATCAGGTCAGCGATGCGATTCACCAGCACGAAATGCCCAAGATGATTGGTGCCGAACTGGGTCTCGAAGCCATCGGCGGTGTGGCCGAGCGGCGTTGCCATCACGCCCGCATTGGCGATCACCAGGTCGAACTTTCGCCCGTCGGCCCGCAGCGCGTCGGCACAGGCACGCACGCTGGCGAGCGAGGCGAGATCAAGCTGCACGAGATCGAGCCGCCCCTTTGTCGCGGCTGCCCGAACCAGCGCGGTAGCTTTTTCAGCCTTGGCGAGGTCACGCGCGGCGCCGACCACATGGGCGCCATGCGCCACCAGCGTACGCGCCGTTTCGACGCCGAGGCCGGCAGACACGCCCGTTACAAGCACACGTTTTCCGGTCAAATCGACGCCGGCAAGCACATCGTCCGTGGTGGATGTCGCACCGAAAGCTGCAGTCATGGCAATCTCCTTCATCGTTGGACACGGCTCTCCCATTGGCGGCGAACCTCTTGTGCGCCGGCCCAAAATGAAATAAATGGAGTGTGTCTCCGTTTTAGATACGGAGGGTCACTCCGTTTAGCAAGTGGATTATGTCCGCGTGGCCGATCACGAAAACGTTGTCCGTAAGCCGCGTGCCGACGCGGAGCGGAATCGGACGCGCCTGCTCGAGACCGCGAAGGCCGCGTTTGCCGAAAAGGGATCGGACGCCAATCTCGACGCCATCGCGCGGACCGCGGGCGTCGGGATCGGCACGCTGTATCGACATTTTCCGACGCGGGACGCGCTCATCGAGGCGGTGTATCGCAACGAGACCACCCAGCTCGCCGAGGCAGCCACCCGGCTGACCCAGACCCACGCGCCTATCGAGGCGCTGCGCGAATGGATGCTGCTGTTCGTCGACTACGTGGAGACCAAGCAGGGAATGTCCGAGGCGTTGAATTCGATCGTCGGCGGGACGTCCGAACTCTACGCCATCTCCACCGAACAGATGAGGGAGGCGATCAAGATGCTGCTCGATCGCGCTACCGCGAACGGCGCCGTCCGCGTGGAGATGGATCCGTTTGACCTTTTGCGCGCGGTGGCGGGCGTCGCCTATGTCGGTGCGGGTCCGGATTGGAAACAGGCCGCCAGGCGAATGGTCGACATCGTGATCGCGGGGATCTCGACGAAGAGATAACCGGCCGACGTGTCGGCGAGTTCAGCGCCGCTTCAGGAACACGAACTCGGTGTCGTCATAGGCGCGGCGCTCCAGCTCCTCGAATCCTTCGGGCGCGTCGAACGCCGCAGCTTTCGTCTCTTCGACGACCAACAACGCACCGTCCGTCAGCCAGCCACCATCGCGCAGCGAGGCCAGCGCCTTCTCCGCAAGGCCCTTGCCGTAGGGCGGATCGAGGAAGGCCAGCGAGAACGGCTCCATCGGATGCGCCGGGCCGAGATTGGTGGCATCGCGGCGATAGACTTTTGTCACGCCGCCCAGCCCGAGCGCCTCGACATTGTTGCGCAACAGCGCACGCGCTTCGGCGCCATTGTCGACGAACAGCGTGAACGCCGCGCCGCGCGACACCGCTTCGATGCCGAGCGCCCCGGTGCCCGCGAACAGGTCGAGCACGCGCGCGTCTTGAATCGGATCGTCATAGGCGTGGATCAGGATGTTGAACACGGACTCGCGCAGGCGGTCCGCCGTCGGGCGGATCTCCCGCGACGAGGGCGAAGCCAGGTTACGGCCCTTCAATCGTCCGCCGACGACGCGCATCGTCCAGCTACTCGTCCCGCGGCGTCAGATCGCGCTTGCCGTGATAGCCGCGCTTGGGGCGGCGCGGCGGGCCGTAGCCGTTGGCCTCTTCCTCGTTGCGGGCGCGGGCCTCCTCGCTGCCGGTGCGCTGCACCAGCACGCGGCGGCCCTTGCGGTCGGCGATCAGCGCGCTTTTCCCGGCCGGCTTGAACGGCTTCTTGCCGCGCGGCGCGTCGGCCTCTTCGTCGCCGGACTTTTCGTCGGATTTTTCGCCCGGCATCGGCCGGTTGAAATCGGCGCCGGCGAGGCTTGCGATCTTCTCGCCGAGCTGCTCGCGCAACACGCGCGTCTTGACCTCCTCGACCAGGCCTTCGGCGAGTTCGCCGAGCTGGAACGGCCCGTAGGAAACGCGGATCAGGCGGTTCACCTCGAGGCCGAGATGGGCCATGACGTTGCGGACCTCGCGGTTCTTGCCTTCGCGGATCGCAAACACCAGCCAGACATTGGCGCCCTGGTCGCGCTCCAGCGTCGCATCGATCGAGCCGTATTTGACGCCGTCGACCTCGACGCCCTTCTTCAGTTCATCGAGCTGCGCCTGCGTGACCTCGCCATGGGCGCGGACGCGATAGCGCCGCAGCCAGCCGGTGTCGGGCAGTTCGAGCGCGCGCGCCAGCCCGCCGTCATTGGTCAGCAGCAAGAGCCCCTCGGTGTTGAAATCGAGCCGGCCGATCGAGATCAGCCGCGGCAGGCCTTCCGGCAGATTGTCGAACACCGTCGGCCGTCCTTCGGGGTCGGCATGCGTGGTCATCAGGCCGCGCGGCTTGTGAAACATGAACAGCCGCGTGCGTTCGCGCGGCGGCAACGGCTTGCCGTCGACGGCGATAACGTCGTTGCCGGTGACGTCGAGCGCCGGCGAATTGATGACGCGGCCGTTGACGGTGACGCGGCCCTGCGTGATCCATTCCTCGGCATCGCGGCGCGAGGCGAGACCGGCGCGGGCCACCACCTTGGCGATGCGCTCGCCGGATTTCTTGACGCGCGGCGGCTGCGGCGCGCGCTTGTCGAATTCAGGCTTGCGCTCGCGATAGGCGCCACGGCCGCCGAACGCCGGACGTTTTGCAAAAATCTTGCTGTCGTCCTCGTTCTCGCGACGCGGCCGATCGTCACCCGCTTCGCTGCGCGGATGCTCCTGCCAGTCGGTACGGCCCTCCGGGCGCTGGCGGGGACGGTCGAATTTCGGGCGATCTTCACGCGAACGCGAAAAGCGCGGACGCTCCTCGCCGCCGCGGTCGTCGCGCGGCCGGTCAAAGCGCGGCTTGTCGAAATTGCGCGCACCGTCGCGGGCGGGACGGGAATCGCGCTCGCCGCGATCCTCGCGCTTCTGCCACGGTTTTGAATCGCCGCGGTCGGCGCCAAAATTCTTGCGCGGACCACGGTCGGGTGCACCGCGCGAGAACTTCTTGTCACCGCCAAATTTTCTCTCAGGCCGATCACCACGGGGGCGATCGCCATCGCGCGACGGCCGGGCGCTAAACGGCCGATCGCCACGCGGACGGTCGCCGTCTTTGCGAAAACCTTCGCCGCGCGGCGTATAGGGCCGCTTCTCGCCGCCGCCTTCTCGCGGGGTATAGGGCTTCTTGTCGCCAAATTTCCGATCGGCGAAACGTGCAGCCGGACGGGCATCGTCGCGATCACGGCGCGGCGGCCGGTCGTCGCGATTAAAATTCGGGCGGTCGCCGCGCGGCGTGTACGGGCGCTTGTCGCCGCCGCCTTCGCGCGGGGTATAGGGCTTCTTGTCGCCAAATTTCCTGTCGGAAGAACGTCCAGCCGGACGGGTATCGTCGCGATCACGGCGCGGCGGTCGGTCGTCACGATTAAAGTTCGGACGGTCACCGCGCGGCGTGTACGGGCGCTTGTCGCCACCGCCACGATCTTCACGCGGCTTGAACGAACGCTTTTCACCATCGTCACCGCGTGACGGACGGCCAGCAAACGGCCGATCGCCGCGCGGACGCGGCGCGTCGCCAAAGTCCCGGCGCGGCGGACGATCATCCCCGTCGCGCTTGCCGGCGTAGGGTTTTCCACCGCCGGAATAAGGCTTCTTGGCAAACGACTTCGCGCCGTCGGGCTTTCCGGCATAGGGACGCCGCTCGCCGTCGGGCTTGTCACCGGCCCCCTTGCCGGCAAACCCGCGCTTGGCGAATTTCTTCTCCGGACCCCTCGCCGCCCCTGAGCGGCCTTTGCCTCCGGAAGGACGGTCGCGCCGGCCGCGGGAATCGTTGTTTTTGTCGCTATCGCGGGGCATGAATGGTCTCTCGGGTACAAATGAATTGGCTATCAGGCTTATGCGGATGGGCTGTCATAGCGATAACGCGCGCGCACTTTGCTCAAGGCGCATTCTCACGCAAAACCGGTATCCGCGTTTGCTGAAGGCGGCTCTCTTAGCAGGTTTCTTCCGATGATACGAGGCATGACTGCCCCTTCTTTCATGGATTTGGCGCTGAAAACCGCCGAAAACGCCGGAAAAGCCGGCGAAGTTCCGATCGGGTGCGTAATCGTCAGGGATTACGAGGTGATCGCCACGGCCGGCAACCGGACGCTGACCGACCGCGATCCGACGGCGCACGCCGAAATTCTTGCGATCCGGCAGGCCGCCGAGGCCATCGGCACCGAGCGGCTGGTCGATTGCGACCTCTACGTCACGCTGGAGCCCTGCACGATGTGCGCGGGCGCAATCTCGTTCGCCCGGATCCGCCGGCTCTATTACGGCGCCGCCGACCCTAAGGGCGGCGCGGTGGATTCCGGCGTGCGGTTCTTTGCCCAGCCGACCTGCCACCACGTGCCGGACGTCTATTCGGCCGTCGGGGAGACCGAGGCGGCGACGCTGCTCAAGGAGTTTTTCAAGGTGAGGCGGTGACGGATCTGTAGCCCGGATGGAGCGAAGCGCAATCCGGGGGAGACGTGTGAGACGCTGTCCCGGATTGCGCTGTCGCTCCATCCGGGCTGACGAAAGTCGATTCACGCCAGAAAAAACTCCCGCAACAGCTTCGCCGTCACATCCGGATTCTCTTCCGTGAGGAAATGCCCGGAGTCCACCGGCGCTCCCCTGACATTCGTCGCCCATTTCTTCCAGGTATCCAACGGCGTCGTCGCCGCAGGCGCAACGCCGCCATCGCCCCACAGCGCCAGCATCGGGATCGTGATCTTCTTGCCCGCATCGAAATCTTTCTTGTCGATCTCGTAGTCGGCATAGGCGCCGGCGCGGTAGTCCTCGCACATCGCATGCACGCGGGCGGGATCGCGGAACGGCGCCAGATAATGCTCCAGCGCGCGCGGATCGATGGCGTCGAGCGTCTTCGATTTTGTCTGGCTCGCCATCTTCCACTTGAGGAAGAACTCTCCATTGCCCGAGATCAGCGTTTCCGGCATCGGGTAAGGCTGCGCCAGAAACGCCCAATGGTAGATCTTCAGCGCGGAGAGCCGGTTCAGCTGCTCCCAGTAATCATACGTCGGCGCGATATCGAGCACGGCGAGTTTCGACAGCCGGCCGGGATGATCGAGCGCCAGCCGATACGACACGCGGCCGCCGCGGTCGTGACCGGCGAGCGCGAAATGCACATGGCCGAGCTGCTCCATCGCCTCGACCATCACCTTCGCCATCGCGCGCTTGGTGTAGGGCGTATGGTTCTCGTCGCTGCGCGGCATATCCGACCAGCCATAGCCCGGCAGATCGGCGATGATCAGCGTGAACTGGTCTGCAAGCTGCGGCGCAACCGGGTGCCACATCACATGCGTGGACGAGAATCCGTGCAGCAGCAACAGCGGCGGCCCCTTGCCGCCGACGCGGGCAAAGATGCGGCCCGACGAGGTGTTGATCCATTCGGAGGCGTATCCGGGAAACAGATCGGCAAGATCGGGCATGGCTTCCTCTCTTGTCATCATCCGCCACCGGGTCGGCCGAATGGCCGCCCGATGACAGGCTAAGGCGGATGATCCAGTAAACACTACCGTCGCGGTCAACAACAGCTGCCGCGGCGTACTGGATACCCCGCCTGCGCGGGGTATGACGGCTGTACGCCATTGCTTCAAACTTTGTTTGCCGTTGCCGCTGAAGAAACGCAGGTTTATGCCATTCCTCAAGCCCTACCAACAGGAACAAGAACCGAGGAAACCGTCAGATGTCGATCGATTTCGAAATCCCGGCCGAAGCCAAGGCGATCCGCGAGAAAGTCCGCCAATGGGTGCATGACGAATGCATCCCCGCGGAGAAGGAACTCGACACCAAGCCGCTCGCCGAGGTGCTCGGCCCGCTCCGCGCCAAGGCCCGCGCGCGCGGCCTGTGGTGCCCGTGGGTGCCGAAGGAATATGGCGGCATGGGCTTGGGCCCGCTGGCGAACGCGCTGGTGCAGATGGAGCTCGGCGAGAGCATGCTCGGCGCACTGTCGATGAACACGCAAGGCCCCGACGATGCCTCGATGATGACGATCCTTGCCCACGGCACGGAATATCAGAAGGAAAAGTTCCTAAAACCCCTGCTCAACGGCGACAAGCGCATCTGCTTCTCGATGACCGAAAAGGCCGCCGGCGCCGACGCCACCGGCATGCAGACCACGGCCGTAAAGGACGGCAACGAGAATTATATCCTGAACGGCGAGAAGTGGTTTTCCTCCTCCGCCAGCGTCGCCGACATGGCGCTTGTGATGGCCAAGACCGATCCGAACGCGCCGCGTCACAAGCAGTATTCGACCTTCCTCGTCGAACTGCCGAACCCCGGCTACAAGATCAAGCGCAACGTCGCCAACATGGCGATCGAGGGACCGCATGACGACGTCATCCACGGCGGCCACTCCGAAATCGAGATCAGGGATCTGAAGGTGCCCGCCGACAATCTGGTCGGCGGCGAAGGCAACGGCTTTGCGATGGGCCAGCACCGCCTCGCCTATGGCCGCCTGCGCCACGGCATGCACAACGTCGCCAAGGCGCAGCGCGCGCTCGACATGGCGGCAGCCCACGTCACCAAGCGCTCGACCTTCGGCCAATTGCTCGCCGACCGGCAGGCGGTGCAGTTCATGCTCGCCGATTGCGCCAGCGAGCTCTATATCGGCCGCCTGATGCTTCTCCATATCGCCTACAAGGCGGAGAAAGGCCTCGACATCCGGCAGGAGAACTCGATCGCCAAAATCTTCCATGCGCATATGGTGCACAAGGTGATCGACACCGCGATCCAGCTCCACGGCGCGCTCGGCTTCAGCCAGGATACGCCGCTCGCCAAATGGTACACCCAGGTGCGCGCGCAGCGGCTGGTCGACGGTCCGGACGAAGTGCACAAGTGGCGGATCGGCAAGAACGTCATCAAGGCGTTCCGCGAGCACGGCACCACGGCAAGTGCGGCCGGCGGGGATTTGCTGTAGCGATCGTCATTGCGAGCGCAGCGAAGCAATCCACGTCTCCACGCGGGGATAGATGGATTGCTTCGTCGCTTCGCTCCCTTGCGCAAACGCTTCGCGTTTGCGCAAGGCAATGACGGTGGAGGCGGTTGGCGCGCGCCGCGCTCCTGCTCCACAGCCTACCGGGCGATATCGCGGCTCACCGCGGCGTATCCGCGAAAGGCAGTGCCACAACTTGCTGGTGGTCTTGGTAAACGACGTATCCCGGCCGTTTTGTCTGCAACTCGTCAACTTGAATTCCACCAGCTTCGACAAGCGTGGCGAGACGGCGCAATTGAGCGATATGCTCAAGCGCTGATGCGCGCACCCAACTAACGGCGGTGTTTCTAGCGTGATGACGTTGAGAACGCGTGAGACGCGCGGGCTTTGCAAGGTGATCGTTAAACCAATCCAGCAATGCTCGAAGTTCGGCCTGTTCGGGGCGAGCTAGGATATTTCGTCTCCATAACCCATATGCCGCCTGAAATACGCCTGTGCGGTACCCATACGGCGGATGACGGCCCCCTGTAACGAAGCGTATGAGATTGGCGTCGAGCATGCCGCAATAGTATTCGGCCGATTCTCAACAAATAATGAGCGATGGCTACTTCTCCTGCTCCACCGCCTGCCAGGCGATGTCGCGGCGGCAGAAACCATCAGGCCATTTGATGCGATCAACGGCCTGATAGGCGCGTTGCTGCGCCTCCAGCACGGTCTTCCCCATCGCGCAGACGTTCAGCACGCGCCCGCCATTGGCGAGGATGGCGCCGTCTTTCGCCACCGTGCCGGCATGGAAGATCTCGACGCCCTCGATTCCGGCGGCGTCATCGAGGCCTTCAATGCGCGTGCCCTTCTTGTAGTCGCCGGGATAGCCCTTCGCCGCCATCACCACGGTCAGCGCCGGCTCCGGATACCAACGCAGGTCGAAATGCTTCAGTTCTCCGTCGCAGGCGGCCAGAAACGCCGGTACGATGTCGGACATCATCCGCAGCATCAGCACCTGGCATTCGGGATCGCCGAAACGGACGTTGTATTCGAACAGCTTTGGCCCCTGCTCCGTCAGCATCACGCCCGCATAAAGCACGCCGCGAAACGGCGTGCCGCGCTGCTTCATCCCCGCAACGGTCGGCAGGATGATCCGCGCCATGATCTGGTCGTGAATTTCAGCCGTCACGAACGGCGTCGGCGAATAGGCGCCCATGCCGCCGGTGTTCGGTCCCTCGTCGTGATCGAACACGCGCTTGTGGTCCTGCGCGGAGGCAAGCGGGATCGCGGTTTCGCCGTCGCAGAGCGCGAAGAAGCTGATCTCGCGGCCCGCGAGAAATTCCTCGATCACGACTTCCGTGCCGGCCGCGCCGAACGCGCCGTCGAACATCATGGCGATGGCCGCCTCGGCTTCATCAAGGGTTTTGGCGACGACAACGCCTTTGCCGGCGGCCAGGCCATCCGCCTTGACCACGATCGGTGCGCCCTGCGCGCGCACATAAGCCAGCGCATCGTCAGCGGTGGTGAAGCGGCCATACGCACCGGTCGGAATGTTGAATTCGGTGCAGAGCGCCTTGGTGAAACCCTTGGATCCCTCGAGCTGCGCTGCCTGCTTGCCGGGCCCGAACGCCTTGATGCCGGCTTTCGCGAGATCGTCGACGATACCGGCTGCCAGCGGCGTCTCCGGGCCGACCACGACAAGATCGACGGCGTTGCGTTGGCAGAAATCGATCACCGCCGGATGGTCAGCGATATCCAGCGCCACGCATTCGGCTTCTCGCGCGATGCCGGCATTGCCCGGCGCACACCACAGCTTGGTGAGCAGCGGGGAAGCGGCGATCTTCCATGCGAGAGCGTGTTCGCGGCCGCCGGAACCGAGCAGAAGGATGTTCATGACAGGAGCCAGATGCGGGGATGAGATGCGGCTTCGGTCGCACAAAACGCCCCCTCGCCGCAAGGGGACCGGACAGCAGAATAGCCGTTGTGCAGAGGTGTTTCGGCCTTACCTGCCGCCTGCGGCGGCGATGATTTCCTGCAGCAAGGCGACATGGCGGGCGAAGGCGCCCCGCCCGGCGGCGGTCGCGGTCACCGTGGTCTGCGGCTTCTTGCCGACAAAGGCCTTTTCGACCGCAACGTAGCCCGCCTTCGACAGCGTCTCGATATGGGCCCCGAGATTGCCGTCGGTGGCTCCGGTAAGCTTTTTCAGCTTGGCGAATTCGAGCCCCGCGCCCAATGGCAGCGCGTTCAGCGCCGCCATGATTCGCAGCCGCAGCGGTTGATGGATGATGTCGTCGAGTTCGGCCATCGCTTCAGACCCGACGCATCCAGAGGCCACCCGCGATCAACCCGCCGCCGTGCACCACCGCCATCCACAACAGGAAGGCCGCACCGACATAGTAGTAACCGATCAGCGTCAAGGCGGTCGTGCACATCGCAATCACGATGAAGGCGTAACCGAACCACAGGCCAGCAATCGCATAAAACAGCATCCCATAGAGCGCCCAGAACACGATCATCTGGCGCGGCCCGAAATGACCAAGCATGACCGAGCAGAAGAAGCCGAATGCGCCGATCAGCAGGAAAGTAATCAGCGAACGAATTGGAAAGGTGCGGACACCGGAGCGGACATTGATGAATGCGCCCATGACAATGGTGACGGCGAGGCCGAGGAGATTGGTGACCGTCCAGATCGTGTAGCCCTGACGCGGCCAAGTGTAGTTGGCGATGTAAGCCGCGAATAGCAGCACGCCCCACATGACGATGATGAGGCTGGCGATCTGATAGATCCGCGACTGGCGGACGCGCTGGACCACGTCGTTGATATCGTCCAGCGCTGCGGCGGCCTGTTTGCTGTCGATCATGAAGGGACCCCGCCCTGCTCGACCAGCTTGCCGGAAACCGATGACGCTTCCGGTCGAGGCCGATACTTCCCGATCAGGATATAAGCGATCACCATCGTCACGATCGAGACGACCAGCGCTATCAATCCGATCTGTCCGCTCGACGTCGCCGGCGGCAGCAGCCGCACCACTATATTTATTGCTGCCGCGGATATCGGCGACACGTAGGACCAGGCGATGAAGTAATAGTGGGTCGTTCGCCAGTTCGCCGGCCGCGGACTGCGCAGGAGCGGAACGACCGCCAGCACAATGCAGGCGAAGTTTATCATCGCGGCGACATGGAACAGGTTGAAGTGGCCGCTGAACCGATAGACCAGCATCGCCGTTCCGTCGGCGACCAGCATGGCATAGACATAGAAATAGCCTCGCGCGCGATGGCCCGCGCCGCGCTTCGGGCGCAGGAACTGGATCAGCCCGACGCCGATGCACAGCACCGCCAAGGTGACGTGGATTGCGCCTGCAAAGGTAAGATTGGGGATCATGGGTCAGCTCCCGGTTGCGCTGTGCCTGACGATGTCGTCCGCGATCGCGGAAACCGCCTGCGGCGCACTGACGATGCCCATGTGGTTGACGCCTGCGATCAGTTTGACATCGACCGGCGTTTTGGCATCGCGCACCACTTCGACGTACTTGTCCGCGAACATCAGTTCATCGTCCGCACCCGAGATGATCGTGATCGGTCCGGCCGCGCGGGCGAGATCGCGGCGGTAATCGCCGCTGACGGCGAAGTTGCGCATCAGGCGATCGGTATAGGTCCCGACCAGATTCTTCTCCGAATTCGGCGGCACCGCGAACGCCAGCACCGGCAGCGCCTCGCAGCAGGTCGACGCCGATGCCGCGCAACGCCATCAGCCCAACGATGCGCGGAACATCGGCCTTGGCCCAACCGCCCGAAGCGGGCCGGCTGGTCGGCGCGTCGTAGCCGAGATAGGGGGCGAGCAGCACGGTGCGCTCGAACAATTTCTGAATGGGCGAGCCGGCGACGCGTAGCGCGAAGCCGCCGCCGGAGGAATGGCCGATCAGCGTCAGCGGCGCCGTCGGCGCGGTCTTGCGCACAATGGCGACGAAATCGGCGAGGTCATCCTCGAGCTGGCCGACATGGCCGATGTCGCCGCGGGTACCTGACGCACCATGACCGCGGATATCGACCGCCCAGGTCTCGACGCCCCGGCCTGCGAGCGCCTGCCGACAGCACATGGATGGTGCCGCCGCTGGACCCCGAGGAGCCGTGCACCACGATGGCCCCGCGGCCCGTCGCCGGGCCGCTTGGCGGGTAATGGCGGAAGCCGAGCGCGGTGCCGTCGCTGGCCTGGAACCGTTCGATGGCGGGCAAGGCGCTGAAGTCGACGGCGCCCCGGGCCGCGCGAGATCGATTGCAGTTCCGGCGGCCGCTTGAAGCGGCGTGGCGACCAGGGCGGTGAGCAGCAGGGCCATCGCGCCGACGCCACACAGGGCCCATTTCACGATGCTCAGCGAGCCGCGAATCAAAGATTTCAGCATGATCATCCCTGCCTTATGGCTATTATAGAGAACTCTGTATCACAGAGTATATGAGTTCCGCAAGCCTTGGGTTGGCAGGGACAGGCAAAAATCCCTACGTTGCGTCCACACCCCAAACGCCCGAATCAGTTGCCGATGCCTGCTGCCGAAAACCTGATCAACGCACCCGAATTCACCGTTTCCGAGCTGTCCTCCGCCCTGAAACGGACGGTGGAGGACGCCTATGGCCATGTCCGCGTCCGCGGCGAAATCTCCGGCTTCCGCGGGCCGCACTCCTCCGGCCATTGCTATTTCGCGCTGAAGGACGAGAGCGCCAAGATCGAGGCGGTGATCTGGAAAGGCGTGCATTCGCGGATGCGGTTCAAGCCCCAGGAAGGGCTCGAGATCATCGCCACCGGCAAGCTCACGACCTATCCGGGGTCGTCGAAATACCAGATCGTCATCGAGGCGATCGAGCCGGCCGGCATCGGCGCGCTGATGGCGCTGATGGAGGAGCGCAAGCGGAAGCTCGCCGCCGAGGGCCTGTTCGACGAGGCGCGCAAGCAATTGCTGCCGTGGCTGCCCGAAGTGATCGGCGTCGTCACCTCGCCGACGGGCGCGGTCATCCGAGACATCCTGCACCGGCTGCAGGACCGCTTTCCCCGCCGGGTGCTGGTGTGGCCGGTGAAGGTGCAGGGCGAAGGCTCGGCCGAGCAGGTGGCCGCGGCCATCCGCGGCTTCAATGCGCTGCCCGAGGCGGGAAAGATTCCGCGGCCGGATCTGCTGATCGTCGCGCGCGGCGGCGGCTCGCTGGAGGATTTGTGGTCGTTCAACGAGGAGATCGTGGTTCGCGCCGCCGCCGAGAGCATGATCCCGCTGATCTCGGCCGTCGGCCACGAGACCGATATCACGCTGATCGATTTCGCCGCCGACAAGCGCGCCCCGACGCCGACGGCGGCCGCCGAAATGGCGGTTCCCGTCCGCAGCGAATTGTTCGTCGAGGTCGAAAGCCTCGCACGCCGCACGATGGTGTGCTGGCAGCGCGGCCAGGAAAGCCGCCGCAATGAATTGCGCGCCGCCGCGCGTGCGCTGCCGGGCGCAAGCGAATTGCTCGCGATCCCCAGGCAGCGGCTGGATCATCTCGGCGCCGCCCTGCCCCGCGGATTGAAGGCCAATACGCACGCCCATCACCGCCGCTTTTCGCATCTCTGCCGCCGGGCTGACGCTGAAGGTTTTGCGCGGACAGGTCGCGCAGGCCAATCATCGCCTCACGGTGTCGGGCGAACGCATCCGGCTGTCCGCCCGCGCGCTGCTGCGCAGCCGGCGTGACCGCTTTGCCGGGCTCGAGGTCAGGCTGAAGGCCTCAAAGCTCTCCAACGCCCAGGCGCAGCGCAATGCCATCGCGCGCGATCGCGAACGCGCGCAACGGCTGGCCGAGCGCGCCCGCCGCGCGCTTCTGACCGCTCTGCAGCGTCTCGACGCGCGCGTCGCCCATAGCGGCCAATTGTTGTCGGCGCTGTCGTATCGTGGCGTGCTCGCGCGCGGCTTTGCCCTGGTGCGCGATGCGCAGGGGCACGCGGTGCACGCCGCCGCCGCGATCGGGCCGAGTGCGCATCTGTCGATCGAATTCGCCGACGGCCGCGTCGGCGCCACCGCGGATGCGGATCGGCCTCAGGCAACGACGCCCGCCGCGAGTAGGCCGAAAGCAGCGACCCATGAGGCGAAGCCGGAGGCGCCGAAGCGCGTGGCCAAGCCGGTTGATCAGGGAAGTCTGTTCTAACGCGCCAGCCACTCCGTGACGCGCCGCTGCGAGTCCTTGCGCGCGTCGGCATCCGTGCCGATATGACCGCGTTCGGGCAACGCGGCGTCGGAGCCTGCGAGCGCCCGCAGCGGCAGGTTGGCGCGGTCGAAATCGTGGGCTGCGCCGGGATAGACCACGATCTGCGCCAGCGCGCTGCGGCCGCGGGCCTCCTCCACCATTTGGCGGCAGGCTGCCGGCGAACTGACGTCGTCCTGCGCGCCGATCAGCAGCAACGTCGGCACGCGCGTGCTCCAGCCGAGGCCGGACGAGATCCGGCAGTCGGGATAGAATGCGATGGCCGAGCGGAAATCCGGCGCGATCCCGCGCGTTAACGATTGCGGGCGCACCGCCCATAGCACCGCGCTGGCGCCGTTCGCCCATCCGATCAGGCTGATCCGGTCATGCGCGGCCCAGGGCTGCTGCAGCAGCCATTGCCGCGATGCGTTGACATCGGCCACCCGCTCGCGGCGGGCGAGCACACGGCGCTCCTTGACGCGGCATTGCGGGCCGAGCTCGCGCGAGCCGTAACTGTCCGGCAGCAGCACCGCATGGCCGGTCTTCAACAGCTGCTCCGCCCAGTCGCGATAGCGCGACTGCACCGGCTCCGATTGTCCACCCAGTCCGCCGCAGCCATGCAGCGCGATCACGGTGGGAAACGGGCCGTCGCCATCCGGCTTGTAGAGCTGGGCATGCAGGGTCAGACCGCTCGCCGGGATATCGACCGGGGCCGGCAACGGCGCGGCACCGGCCGTGCAGGCCGCAGCAAGGAGCGTCAGGAATAGCGTTGCTGACAACAGGCGCATCGGTCTCTGTCGGATCGGTATCACGCTGCGGGCACGGTAAAATTCACGCTATCATGCAGGCGGGCACAAAATCATCACAAGTAGGTCAGTTTCCGGGGCGGACAGTACGACCTATTTATGATAGATCGAATCTGGAAAATACACTTAAGGCCGGCCAACGCGGGCCGGCCGATCGGAGAGTTTGACGGTGCTCAATAAATTCGGCCCCTCGGGCCATGGCGAAGCGCAGGTGCAATATCTGGACGGCGATTTCCGCGTGATCTCGCCCGGAACCTATGTGCGCTGCGCCATCACCGACGTGCGGATCCCGCTCGACGAATTGAAATACTGGAGCGTCGACCTGCAGGAGGCCTATTCGGTTCCGACCGCCGTGCTGCAGCGGCACTTTCCCGGCGCGCTGAAGACGCAGGGCTAGGTCGCCTGTAGCCCGGATGGAGCGAAGCGCAATCCGGTGTCAGCGCCGCGCGATTTCCCGGATTTCGCTTCGCTCCATCCGGGCTACGGTTCTTTCCTCTCGCGCGCTTTGAACAGACCGATCGGCCACGAACTTCCGCAACAGCGCCGGATCGTCGAACTCCAGCGTCACCGGGAACGGCACGATTTGCTGCGACCAATCCCGCAGCCGCGCCAGATCCTTTTCCGTCGTCACCAGCGTCAGCCCATCGCGTCCGGCCTCGGCGATCAGGCTTTCGATCTCGGCTTGCGAATACGGATGATGATCGGCGAAGGCGCGCTGCCCGGCCACGTCGATGCCGCTGGCGCGCAGCGTGTTGAAGAATCGCGTGGGATCGCCGATGCCGGCAAACGCCAGCACGCGCTTGCCCCGAAGCTGTGCGACCTGCGCGTCATCCGGCTTCAGATGCGCTGACAACACCGGCTTGCCTTGCGCCGCGATCTCGGCCGCCACCTGCCTCGGCGGCACTGCCGTTGCCGACAACAATGAGCGCGTCGGTGCGCGCCAGTTGCGGCCGCAGCGGCGCACGCAGGGGGCCGGCGGGAAATACCTGCCCGTTGCCGAGCCCGCGCGCGCTGTCGATCACGATCAGCGACGCGTCCTTGACGACCGCAGGATTCTGGAAGCCGTCGTCCATCAGGATCACGGTCGCGCCTTGCGCGCGCGCCAGCGGCACGCCGTCCGCGCGCTTGCGCGACACCACCACCGGCAGCGCGCCCGCCAGCATCAAGGGCTCGTCGCCGACATCGGAGGCCGCATGCCTGACAGGATCGACCCTGACCGGCCCGCGCAGTTTCCCGCCATAGCCGCGGCTGAGCACGACCGGCGTCTCGCCGAGCTCGCGCAGCAGCTTCGCCAGCGCCAGCACGGTCGGCGTCTTGCCGGCGCCGCCGACGTGATAATTGCCGACGCAGAGCACCGGAATGCCGGCATTCAATCCCTTGCGCCGCAGGCGCTGTGCGGCGATGGCGCCATAGAGGGCGCCGAGCGGTTTCAATAGATGCGAATTCAGCGAGGCCGGGCCGTGCCAGAAGCCCGGCTCACGCATTGGCGGCTCCCATCTCGATCCGCAATTGCAGCAGATACGGCTCGAGCGCGGAGAGCGTGCGCTCCAGCGCGCCGCCGAGCTGCCCGACCACGCGCTCGGACGCGGCAAGCACGGCTTCGCGCGCCTTGGGATCGGCGAGCATCTGCCCGAACTGCTTGACCAGCGCTTCCTGCGTATCGGCCCGCCGCGCGCCGCCGGCGGCATCGAGGGCTTCATAGACGTCGGTGAAATTGAAGACGTGGGGGCCGTGGATGACCGACGCACCGAGCTTGATCGCCTCGATCGGATTCTGCCCGCCATGCTCGACCAGCGATCCGCCCATGAACACGATCGGCGCCAGCCGGTAGAACAACCCCAGTTCGCCCATGGTGTCGGCGACATAGATGTCGGTCGTGGCGGTGGGCAGGTCCTCGTGCGAGCGCAGGGTCGGATTGAGGCCGGAAGCGGCGATCATGCGCGCGATCGCCTCGCCGCGATCGGGATGCCGCGGCACGATCACGGTCAACAGCTGTGGAAAATAGCCGGCGAGCGTCCGGTGGGTTTCCGTCAGGATCTCTTCTTCGCCGGGATGCGTGGAGGCCGCGACCACGACCGGCCGGCCGCGCGTCATCGCCATCAGCCGCTCCAGCTTGTTCGCATCGGCCGGCGGCGCGGCAACGTCGAGCTTGAGGTTTCCCGTCACCACGACGTTGCGGCTGCCCAGCGCCGCAAAGCGATCCGCATCGGTCTGCGATTGCGCCAGGCAGACGTCGAACTTGCCAAGCAGCGCCGAGATGGTCCCTTGGACCCGCTGCCAGCGCGGAAACGAGCGCTGCGACATCCGTCCGTTGATCAGCACCATCGGCAGCCGCCGCGCGGCGCTCGACAGGATCAGGTTCGGCCACAGGTCGGATTCGATGAACAGCGCCAGCGAGGGCCGCCAGTGATCGAGAAACCGCGCGACGTAGCGCGGCGAGTCGTAAGGCACATATTGATGGATGACGTCGGCGGGGAACCGCTTGGCGACGATCGCAGCCGAGGTCACCGTGCCCGAGGTCAGCAGGATGCGCAGGTTCAAGGCCCGCAGCCGCTCGATCAGCGCCGCCGCCGCCAGCACTTCGCCGACGCTGGCGCCGTGAATCCACACCAGCGGTCCGGTGGGCCGGACATCGGCGCTCAGACCGCGGCGCTCGCCGACCCGCGCCGGGTCTTCCTTGCCGAGCTTCAACCGCCGGCTGATCAACGCTGGCGACAGCGGCACCATCGCGGACGACAGTTTCCGGTAGACGCGCAACGTCATCGGCAGCGGATCAGCCAAGTGCGGCCTCCGGGCGCCCGACGGCCGCATAGGCGCGCCGGGTCGCTTCGTTCAGATAAGCTTCTACCTGAAGACGCAGCTTTTCCATAGTCTCGGCATCGGCATCCGGCGGCACGTGAACCGCCTCGATGCCGACCACCGCACCGCGCCCGAATGGCAAATTGATGGTGGTAGAGTCCCAGTTCCTCAACCGGATGAACCGGCTGGTCACCATCGCAAAGGGCATGATCGGCCGGCCGGACTCCCGCGCCAGCATGATGATGCCGAGCCCCACCACCCGCGCGCGCTTCGGCACGTCGGCGGTGGTAGCGACGTTCCACTTGTCCTCCAGCGCCTGCACCATCTCCCGGAACGCGCCGACGCCGCCCTTGCGGTGAAAGGCCCCGCCATGATCGCCGGAGCCCCGGATCGTGCCGATGCCGAATCGCTCGACAGCGATGGCGTTGAATTCGCCGTCGCGATGCCGCGAGATCAGGACCTTGGCGCGGTAGCTGTCCTTGGTCTTGATGAACGGCGTCATGAAATGCTGGCCGTGCCAGAACGCGAAGATCGCCGGCATGTCCGGCTCGACCCGCTCATAGACGTCGGCCGGATCATAGCTGAAGCGGTTGGTCAGCCAGACCAGCCGCAAATATTCGGCCGCGAGCACACCCAGCGCGCGCTGAACCCAGCTGCTGCGCAGCAAATCGCGAAGGAATCGTTTCAACTGGAGGACTTCGTATCTTGACCTGGATCGAGCAGCCGGTGGAGGTGGACCACGAAGTAGCGCATGTGGGCGTTGTCCACGGTTTGCTGCGCCTTCGCCTTCCAGGCCGCGTGTGCGGATGCGTAATTGGGATACACGCCGACGATATCGACCTGGTCGAGGTCCTTGAACGTGATGTGTTCGAGATCGGTCATCTCGCCGCCGATGACGAGGTGAAGCAATTGCTGCGGGGCACTATCTGGCATGATGGTCTTTCCTAACGAGATGCCCGGCAAGCAAGAGCGACAGCTGATATCGCGGGGTGGACGGGATGAATTGTGGCGCGGATTTCGACCGATTCAGGGCAGCGGACGATTTCGGAAATGCTCGACAATGCGTGCATGTCGATCGTATCCCGCCGCCACCAGCACCCCGTGCACCACCTCCCGGCGATTATACTCAATCGCATCCCCCGAGAGCGCAGTCATTCTACCATTCGCTTCCTGCACGATCAAATTCGCCGCGGCAAGATCCCAATCGCGGCTCTGGCCGCCTGCAAAAGCGGCATCGAGGCTGCCGTCGGCGACCCGGCACAGCCGAAGCGCCAGCGATCCGATTCGCGGATGCAGCGTGATCTCATCCGGTGACGCACTCAGCCGCTGCACCAGCGGCTTCGGGCCGGCCATGCGGGAAAAATCGAGTTCGCTGCCTGCGGCCGCAAACACCGGCCTTTCGTTGCGCGTGGTGCCCTGGCCACGGATCGCGAAGAAGAATTCGTCGGTGGCGGGAGCGAACACCGCCGCCAGAACCGGCGTGGCGCCTGCGACCAGCGCCACGCTCACGCACCAGTCTTCACGGCCGGCGAGATAGGCGCGGGTGCCGTCGATCGGGTCGACGATCCAGACCAGATCCTTGCCGAGACGGCTGTCATCGTCGACGCTCTCTTCCGACAGCCAGCCATAATCCGGCGTCGCCGCGCGCAGCCGCGCTTCGACGAGGTCGTTGACGGCGATGTCGGCCTCGGAGACCGGCGACGAGGCGCCCTTGGTCCAGTTCTTCAGTTCGGTGCGAAACAGCGACAAGGCCAGCGCGCCGGCTTCGCGCACGGTGTCCCGCAACAGCGCGGCATCGCGCGCCCCAGATCCTGTCGGCGATATCAGCGTCCGCCAAGCGTCAGGCCCTCGATGCGCAGCGTCGGCGCGTTGACGCCGTAGCGGAATTCCAGATCGTTGGCTGCGACGAGCGATTTGAACATCGGCAGCAGATGACCCGCGATCGTCACCTCGCTGACGGGGTAAGTGATCTCGCCATTCTCGATCCAGAAGCCGGACGCGCCGCGGCTGTAATCGCCGGTCACGCCGTTGACGCCGGAGCCGATCAGGTCGGTGACGTAAAAGCCCTGCTTGATATCGGAGATCAGCTCCTTCGGCGTCATCTCGCCGGGCTCGAGATGCAGATTATACGATCCCGGCGACGGCGAGGACGAGACGCCGCGATGGGCATGTCCGGTCGTGACCAGCCCGAGTTCGCGCGCGGTCGCGCAATCGAGCAGCCACGTGGTCAACACCCCCTCGTCGATCAGCGCGGTCTTCTTCACTCTTACGCCCTCGGCGTCGAAGGTCTGCGACCGCAGGCCGCGCACCCGCAAGGGATCGTCGATGATGCGGATGTTCTTTGCGAACAGCTGCTCGCCCATCCGGTCTTTCAAAAAGCTCGTCTTGCGCGCGATCGAGGCGCCGTTGATGGCGCCGACGAGATGGCCGACCAGCGATGCCGACACCCGGGGGTCGTACACGACCGGCACCTTGCAGGTTTCGACCTTGCGCGGATTGGACCGCGCCACGGTGCGCTCGCCCGCCTTGCGGCCGACGCTTTCCGGCGACGCGAGGTCGGAGGCGTGCGGGGCCGAGGTGAAATCGTAATCGCGCTCCATGCCGGTGCCTTCGCCGGAGATCGCGGTCATCGAGATGCCGTGACTGGAGCGCAAATAGGAGCCATGGAAGCCGGTCGAGGTCACCAGCACCATGCCGCCGATGCCGGTCGAAGCCGACGCGCCGCCGGACTTGGTGACGCCTTTCACCGCAAGGCCCGCAGCCTCGGCCTCAAGGGCGCGGCGCTCGAGTTCGGTGGTCGAGGGAACTTCGCGGTCGAGCAGATCGAGATCGGCGAACTCGCTGCGCCAGCAGCGAAGGATCGGCGAGACCGACATATTTGTCGTCAGGCGCGACGCGGGCCATCGCGACCGCCCGCTCGGCGAGCTTGGCGATGCCATCGCCGGAAATATCGTTGGTCGAGACCACGGCCTGGCGTTGCCCGACCAATACGCGCAATCCGACATCGTCGCCTTCGGAGCGCTCGGATTCCTCGACCCGGCCATCACGCACTTCGACGCCTTGCGAGACGCCGCGTACCGCGACCGCGTCTGCGGCGTCCGCGCCCGCGCGCCTGGCGGCCTCTACCAGTCGCTGCGCCAGCGTCGAGAGCGCCGATTGATCGAACAGGCCGGAAGCCTTCTGGGCCTCCGAAAGCGGCGAAGCGCTGGATGGTGAAGAGTTCACAAACAAAATCCCTGACATTGAAGAGGACGGGAACGCAAAACGACAAGGTCTTCAGATGTGCCTGATTCACGGGGAGTTCAAGCATTTTGCGAGACCAAATGCCAAACATTTTCGGCATTCGCGCAAGGTCTCGTCAATCATGCGTGCCAAGGTCTTGTCAATCATGCGGGGAGATCCAGGGCGGGTGACATCTCCTTAACCAGGCTTTTTAAGGCGAAACGGAAATCGCTCGGCTAAGGTCTCACGTATCGACCGGGAACATAATCCCGGCGGGGAGATGAGAGCCGTGAGGCGTCAAACAGCAATAAGCGGGATCAATCCCGCCGGGTCGAGCCGTGTCACACGGCTCGACCCTCTTTCTCTGCCGCTCAGCTTCCATGCGCACGATACCCGCGCAGACGGCGGCGTGCGGAGGATCGAACTTCATCGCGAGCGTGTCGTGCTGCACCGTGCCGTCAAGGGCATGCGGATGGCAATCAACGTTCGCGTCAGCGACTTTCTCGGCGTTGCATTGCGTGGTCTCGACGACGCGCAGATGCTGGTGCTGGCGCATCGCGATCCCTCGCTGAACATTCCGCTGTGCGTGAGCTCCGACCACGAGGAAATCGCCTCCGCATGGCAGATGTGGGCCGACATCCTCGCGCTGCCGCTGTTGGCGGAAGATGACCACTATGAGCCGGCCGCCCGGCGCCGCCGCCACAACGCGATCCGCGCCCGCCGCCCGAAATTCCTGGTGCGCCGCCGCGCCGGCGACCTGCTCAACCCGGCCAACATCCATCAGGGCGAGCGCGAGATCATCGCGCGGGATTAGTGTCACACTCGTCATTGCGAGCGAAGCGAAGCAATCCATGCCTCGACAAGGGGATAGATGGATTGCTTCGCTGCGCTCGCAATGACGGGTGGATATAGTTTCGCATTCTCGCGACGCCTTTCGCCCGAGGCTTGCTGAAGAACTTCCTGCCCTCTTGAATTAGAGGGCGCAGGGAAGACCGGGTGCTTGCTGCACCCGCGGTCTCGCGTGCGATTTGCGCAAACAAAACTGCACACGAGCATACAGGGCAGCGGGAGCATTCCGGCCTTCCCTGCGCAATGGCTTTACGGCTTACTTCGTGCTCTTCCCGGAGAACGGCTCTTTTGCCTCCGTCGCCACGAGAGAAGCGTCGCCTCTCCCGGACTTAGCGCCAGCACCGCGGCGCCCGAACCACACGACTTCGCCGTACGCTTCAGGCGCGTACGTCTATCGCACCCTCAGCGTCCACCGCATCTCACCGCGCGTTCGTGACGATCGCGAAGCGCCCCTCATCTGCCGTGAGACGGGCGAAGTTGTGCGACTGATTTGGGTGAGAACGAAAGCGGAATATTTTTGATTCCCGGGCTTGACACGATTTCGGAAAATCAGAAGTGATTTGCCGTCGTGTTGATTTGTCGCGGTTACGCATCGCGATTGCGCTTGCGCGCGAAGCAAATCAGTTCGCAGCAAGTAGCCCGCATGAGCGCGGCGATATGCGGGAGTCGGGAAATGACGAAAGCTCCGGATGTCGCTACGCTCATCCGGGCTACGCGCTCATGTCCGCTTCACAGCTAAAGCGACCGAATGATTGCGCCGCCGCGAAATGACGCGATGTGCCAGGAGGAGACCTTGTTACTCCTCTTGTCTGCCCGTCAGCAAGCAATGAAGGTTCTTGTCGCCTCATTGCTCGCGAACACCAGCTTTTCTGAGTCCCTCGACGATGTCGTCGTACTCACGACGAAACTGCGGATTGCTCGAACGTGCGTAGCCTATTTGCTGGAACCACTGGACCGTGAAGTCCGGTCGGATTTCATTCAATTCGGCCAACATTTGCTGGGCCATTTCCAATTGGCCAGTGGCTCCATAGGCTGTAATCAGATCCACATACGGAAGCCAGTCCAATTTGTTCAAATTGATCGAGCGCCTACATTCCTCAATGCCTTCGTTATATTGGCGAAGATGCACGTGAGCATGACAGAGGAAGAAGCGCCAAGTGCCAGCGGCCGGATCTTTGGGGCTTAGGCGCAATGCGATCCGAACGGGAGAAAACGCTTCGCGCGCGCGTCCCGCTGTAATAAGTGCGATCCCCCTGTGTGCATACGCGGCGGGCGAATTAGGATCGATTTCCAAAGCTGCGTCGTATTCAGGCAAGGCTTCCTCAGGATTTCCGTAGTTCAAAATGTCTCCCTTGGCTATGTGCGCGCTTGCGGTCGCCGGGCGTTTTGCAAGAACTTGATCAATTAGCTTGATCGCCGTCTTTTTGTCCTCGGCAACGGAGGTTGACCATCCGTAGATCACGTCATGTGCTACGCACAACGCTTTCCCGAGCATTGCGTCAACGTTGTCCGGATCGAGGCGCAGCGCGCTGTCGAATAAGTCCTTTGCCTGCGCGTTCGTTGACCTGATCCGAGGTCCATAGAGTTTTGCCCAGCCGCGCATGCTGAAATCCACAGCGTCTGGATTCGTTGGCCTGTCCATTTGGCTGCGCCGGCTTTCGGCCTGGATGAGTTCGACCTTGAGAGAGCGGGCGAGCCGCGCCGTGACCTGCTCCTGCAAGGCCGCAAGATTTGTCCGATCGCCGTCAAAGCGGTCCGACCAGACGTCGCGACCAGTCGACAGGTCGGAAAGTGACACGTTCATACGGACCTGATCTCCAGCCCGCTGCACTGCGCCCTGTACGGCCCAGCGGATGCCAAGCTCCTTGCCGAGCGTCTTAAGATCGACCTGCTTGTTCTTGTAGGTAAAGGCCGTTCCGCGCCCGATCACAAATGCGCCGGGAATTTGCGCAATATCGGTCGTCAAGTCAGTCGCAATGCCGCTAGCGAAATAGTCCTGCTCCGGATCGTTGTTGAGATTCGCAAATGGCAGCACGACAAGAGACAGGCGAGGAACGATGTCGGGCCGAGCCGTCGCCTCTTTCTGTGTCGTTTCGTCTTGCCGCAATACATCAGTGCGGACCGTCTTCCAGGCATTCCAATAACCGACGAGGCCACCGGCCACCGCACCGACGACCGCAATCGAGGCAAGCGCACGGCCGAGATGCGTCAAACGCGCTCGGATCCGATCCATGGAACGACGAGGAGGTGAAAGCGGACGTTGTCTTGCGCGTTCAGTCTGGGTAGCCGAACTAGGTTTGACCACGGCATAAGCCCGCACCGGGCGGTCGATATTCTTGAGGTTCTGCTCGCCCATATCCGCAAACTCAACGCCGACCTTGTCCCGGACTTGATCGTAGGCAGAAGCCGATATGCAGATGCCGCCCGGTTCTGCGATACTTTCCAGCCGCGCCGCAATGTTAACGCCGTCTCCAAAGATGTCGTCGGGCTCGACGATTACGTCGCCAATATTGATCCCTACACGGAAAGTAATGCGCCTATCTTCAACATCTCCGATTGTCAGTTCGTCAATCCGGGTCTGGAACTGTACAGCGGCTCGGACGGCTTCGACGGCGCTCGAAAACTCCGCCAAGAACCCGTCGCCGGTGTTCTTCACGACGCGGCCGCCGTGGTCGGCAATCGCTGGCTTTACACCGTTCGCTAGGAGAGTGGCCAGTTTGGCGTGGGTCGCCTCTTCGTCATTGTGCATCAACCGCGAGTAGCCAGCCACGTCGGCGGCCATTATCGCCGACAGCCTCCGCTCGACTCGGTCTGGCCGGTCATGCACCATGCCTGCGATCCAACCTAGACGCGATTTGTACAACGGGTCACCTGGGATGGCTATACGGGCAAATGTCGCAAATGGGTCATTCGCGACCGGGGCGAACCGGCAGCAAGTCCGGGCAGGTCCCGAAAGCGGAAGTAGGCAGAGCTGTAGCGTGCCCGCCCTCACGAGCGGAATGCTTGACGGTGGGCACGGCGCAAGTGCGCCTTTGCCCACCCTACGAAGTCGAGCGCATCACCGCATCGACCAGCAATCCCGCGAACAGCAACAGCCCGGCATCGCGGTTGGAATAGAACACGCGCCGGCACAGCGCGGGGTCGCTGATGTCCAATCGCCTGATCTGCCAGACGAGATGCGCGGCGAACGCGATCAGGCCGATCCATGCCGGCCAGCGTGCGCCGCCCAGCACCAGCGCTATGCCGATCAAGACCACGGCGAGCGAGTAAAACACCGCGAGCGCGCGATGGGTGCGCGCGCCGAACAGGCGTGCGGTGGACTTGACGCCGATCAGCGCGTCGTCCTCGATGTCCTGATGTGCGTAAATCGTGTCGTAGCCGATCACCCAGACGATCGAGCCGGCATAGAGCATGAGCGCGGTCAGATCGATCCGCCCGAGCGTGACGGCGAACCCCATCAGCGCGCCCCATGAGAACGCCAGGCCCAGCACGACCTGCGGCCACCAGGTGATGCGCTTCATGAAGGGATAGACCGCGACGATGACGAGCGAGGCGATGCCGGTCAGAATCGCGAAGCGGTTGAACTGCAGCAGCACCGCCAAGCCGATCAGCGCCTGCAGGACCATGAAGGCAAATGCCTGCGTCACGCTGATCTGCCCGGCAGGCAATGGCCGCGACCGCGTCCGCTCGACGCGCGCGTCGAGATCGCGGTCGGTGATGTCGTTCCAGGCGCACCCCGCCCCGCGCATGACAAAGGCGCCGATGAAGAACAGCACGATCACGAGCGGCAATTGCGAGACGTCGCGGGCGATGCCGGCGGCCAGCGCCGCCGACCACCAGCACGGCATCAGCAACAGCCACGATCCGATCGGACGGTCGAAACGGGAAAGCCGCAAATAGGGCCGCGACCAGGACGGCGCACGCGTATCGACCCAGTTGCCGGTGGCATCGGCAACGCGGGCGGTCGCGTCGCTCATCGGACCGGGATCATCGCGCGAGAACGTTGCCGTTCAGCGTATCGAAGGTGCTGCCGCCCTTCTTCACGGCTTGCGCCTCGGGGAGCGCCGCCGAAGAGCCAAGCACTTCGCTGAGACTCGGACCGGCCGGTCCCCGCGCCTGCGCCTGCTGCGCGACGGCACAGACCTGCTTCTGCATCTTCTCGGTGTTCTTGTGGCCGGTCTTGAGCTGGTCGGCGATCTGCGGCGGAATTCCGCATTTGGCCGAGTTGGTCTCGACATATTTGATCATCTTCAATTCGGCCTGGCCGAAATTGCCGATCAGCTTGCAGGCCTCGTCCGGCGGCGCCTTGCGGTCGCTCGCGGCCTTGATCATCTTGCCGCGCCGCTCGGCTTCCTCGCGCAGGGGAACGAAACCCTTCATGCAGGCGTCGGCCCCGCCGCTGGCCTGTGGCGGCGGCCCACTGAATCCGCTGGAAACCGGGGCGGCACCTTGCGACGGGAACGCCGACGGGGCGCCGACCGAGGCCGATGGGGCGCCATTCACCGGCGGAAACGGCGAAGCGTTCGCAGGTGCTGCGCTCTGGTTGGGCAACGGCGCCGGGAACGCGCTCTGCGCAAGCACTTGCCCGGCATGAACGGTCATGACGGCAGCGGTCAGCGGCACAATCAGGCGGCGAATCATCAAGGGTTGTTCTCCGGCGAGGTCAGCCCCGGCGTGTTCCGAACGAAGCGGATTTGCAATAGGCATATTTACGATTCCTGCCGACGCTTAACAACCCGTTGATTGGGGCAGCAGCGCGGCGCATGGCCGCCGGAAAGCCAAAAACAGCCTCCGGATTCTAGCGCTTTAGGCCAAAAGCGCCCGGAAACGGAACATTCAGATGCCGTATTCGGTTTTCGTGACCGTCAAGATGGCACATTCCGGCTGCAGCGTTTCGTCCAGGTCACAAGGGATTGATGGCACGGAGGAGCGGAGCGGATGTCGGGCCAGAAGTCGCCGACCGGACCGGCCGGCGCTCGCCGCCTCACGTCGCCCGGCACCGAAATCGTGCCTCCCGTCTGCGCCTGTTGAGCCATCGTGCAGACCTGCTTCCGCATTTTCTCGGTGTTCTTGTGGCTGTTCCTGAACTGGTCGGCGATCTGAGTCGGAATTCCGCATTTGGCCGAGTTGGCCTCGATATATTTGATCATCCTGATTTCGGACTGTCCGAAACTCCCGATCAGCTTGCAGGCTTCATCCGGCGGTGCCTTGCGGTCACTCGCGGCCTTGATCAGCCTGCCACGTTCCTCCACCTCTTCGCGCAAAGGGGCAAACCCATTCATGCAGGCATCGTTTCGACTGCCCGACGGAAACGCTGCGGAAGCACCGAGGGAAGCCAATGGCGCCGCGCCGCTCGCGTGCGGGCCGTACGCTCGCGGAAAGGGCGACACGTCTGCCGGCGCGGACTGCTCATGGGGCAACGGCGCCGGAAATGCGCCCTGCGCATGGGCCTGGTCCACAGGGATCGTCACGACGGCAGCGATCAGCGACACAATCAGGCGGATCATCAAGGTGGCTTCTCCGGCAAGGTCCTGCGGTCCAGCGTCTTCCGATCGAAGCAAGGTTCCGATGTGAGGCTTTTTTAGCTAAGACCAGCGCGAAACGGAACAATCGCCGATGCCTGACCTCGATTTTCGCGCCCCTCGCCTGTTCGTCGACGCCCCCTTGCGCGAGGGCGCGAGAATCGCGCTGGAGCGCAACCAGAGCAATTATCTCGGCAACGTGCTGCGGCTCTCGGCCGGCGAAATCGATCCTGGTGTTCAACGGCCGCGACGGCGAATGGCGGGCAGCGATCGAGGGCCGCAAGCGGCCCGACGGCCTGACGATCGTCGCGCGGACGCGGCCGCAGGATCGCCTGCCCGACATCGCCTATGTCTTTGCGCCGCTGAAGCATGCCCGCCTCGACTACATGGTGCAGAAGGCGGTCGAGATGGGGGCGTCGGCACTGCAGCCGGTGTTGACGCGGCACACGCAGGTCTCGCGGGTCAACATTGAGCGGATGCGCGCCAATGTCATCGAGGCCGCCGAGCAATGCGGCATCCTGAGCCTTGCGGAGGTTGCCGAGCCGGTTGCGCTCGATCGTTTTCTCGAAAAGCGCGAGACCAGCCGCCTGCTGGTGTTCTGCGACGAGGCGGCCGACATCGGCAATCCCATCGAGGCGCTGCAACAGGGATTATCAGCGACTGAGGGGATCGACGTTCTGATCGGCCCCGAGGGCGGATTTGCCGAGGAGGAACGCGCGCTGCTGCTGCGGCAGCCCAGGACGCTGCGGCTGTCGTTGGGCCCCCGCATTCTGCGCGCGGATACCGCCGGCGTCGCCGCGCTGGCGCTGGTGCAGGCCGCGCTGGGGGACTGGCGGGGCGGCGGAGGATAATATCTGTATTCGTTTGCCGAGGAGCTACCGCCACTCGGAGACGGAGCGTAGCGCCACGCTTTCACTCACCGGATAAGTCCAGTTCGCCCAGATTGCGCGCGGCATCGACGACGCGCATGATGCGCACGCCGCTCTTCGTGATCTCGTAAAGCGCCAACCATCGCACAATCACCAGCATTCGCGCATCGCTGGCAATGTCGGGGCGAGGCGGTCCCAACTCGGGAAATTCCGCCAATTGGCGGCATCGCGCTTCAATACGATCAATCCAGTGGTCAGCCGTGTCCGGACCATTGTCCGCGGCGATGCGAAACCAGATTTCCAGGAGATCATGCTGCGCGAACTGGGAAAGGCGAACCTCTCCCAAGTTACTTACCCGCCGCCTTCAACCGCGCCCGGCCCTGTGCCTTGATGCTCGCAAAATCTGCCGGGCCTGCGTCGCCGCTCGCCTGGCCTGCCGCCCAGGCATTCCGCAGGAAGGCCAACCGGGCCTCTTCCGTCTGCTCCATGATTCGCAGTGCCTCGCGCACAACCTCGCTTGCCGAGGTGTAACGGCCACTCGAAACCTTGGCTTTGACGAACTCGCTTAGTTCGTCAGTCAGTGAGACATTCATGTTCATAGCGGGAACCTTTCTCCCCGATTATGGGGGTGACCACAGACTTTAGCAATCTTTGCTACCGAACAAATGCAGTTTGGTGTCCGGCTCCCCCTGGGTAGCCAAGCCATCGTAAAATCGTTAACGCTCCCAATCATTAAGCGACTTGGCCAATCGCTGTCGAAACCCGGCTCCGGCCATGCTAAGGCCTGCGCCAACAGGCCTTGGAACCTTCCTGGAACCCCATTTTCCGGAAATTTGGACGTTGAAATGACCGCGACCGCTGCCGTCAGAGGTGCTGCCGGATCCGCCGCCTGGGCGGACGCCCTGCTATTGTCGTTTGCACAAGGCGGCTACGTCCAGGCTCACCCCGGCATCCTGCAGCCGGCCGAGCCGTTCCTCGACCTCTCCGGCGAGGACATCCGCAAGAGCCTTTATTTGACCACCGACGCCTCCGGCGAGGAGCTCTGCCTGCGCCCCGACCTCACCATTCCGGTGGCGCGCGATTATCTCGCCTCTGCGAGCGCCGGAAAGCCGGCGGGCTTCAGCTATCTCGGGCCGGTGTTTCGCTATCGCGGCGGCTGCCCAAGCGAATTCCTGCAGGCCGGCATCGAATCCTTCGGCCGGCAGGACCGCGCCGCGGCGGATGCGGAAATGCTGGCGCTGGCGCTGGGAGCGACTTCCGCCTTCGGATTGAAGGACGTCGAAATCCGCACCGGCGACGTCGCTTTGTTCACCGCGCTGATCGACGCGCTCAATCTCTATCCGGTGTGGCGGCGACGGCTGATCAAGGACTTCAACCGCAAGATCAGCCTCGCCGAGGACATCGAGCGGCTGACGCTTTCGACCGCGCCCGGCCGCAACGAATATGAGGGCGTGCTGGCCGCACTGGCCGGCTCCGACCGCAAGGCGGCGCTGGCGCTGGTCACCGACCTGATGTCGATCGCCGGCACCACCAATGTCGGCGGACGGACGGTTGCCGAAATCGCCGACCGCTTCCTCGAACAATCGACGCTGAAGGGCGGCGCGCTGCCGCGCGACGCGCTTGCCATCATCAAGCGCTTCCTCGCGATATCAGGCGATCCCGATGAATCGGTCGCGCAACTGCGCGCGCTGGCCGCCGACGCCAAGCTCGATTTGTCGGCGGCAATCGATCAGCTCGAAAGCCGCGTCGGCTTCATGGCCGCGCGCGGCATCGACACGAAGCTCGCGCGGTTTTCCACCTCGTTCGGCCGCGGGCTCGACTACTACACCGGCTTCGAATTCGAACTGCACGCCAAGGGAAACAGCAAGGGTAACGGCGTCGAACCGCTGGTGGCGGGCGGGCGCTATGACGGCCTGATGACGCAGCTCGGTTCGCCCGCGCCGATCCCGGCGGTCGGATTCTCGGTCTGGATCGAGGCCCTGACGCAACTAGGCCAGCCTGTCTCGCAAGGGAGCGCCACATGACCGCCCCCTTCGTTCTCGCCGTTCCCTCCAAGGGCCGCCTGCAGGAGAACGCCGAGGCGTTTTTCACGCGCGCAGGGCTCTCGCTGGCGAAGCCGCGCGGCGCGCGCGACTATCGCGGCACCATCACAGGCCTCGACAATGTCGAGATCGCCTATCTCTCCGCGAGCGAAATCGCTTCGCAATTGGCGCGCGGCATGGTGCATCTCGGCGTCACCGGCGAGGATCTGTTGCGCGAAAGCATTGCCGACGCCGACAAGCGCGTGCTGCTGATCGACAATCTCGGCTTCGGCAGCGCCAATGTCGTGGTCGCGGTGCCGCAGGCCTGGATCGACGTTCGCACCATGGCCGATCTCGACGACGTCACCACCGGCTTCCGTGCCCAGCACAACCGGCGGATGCGGGTCGCGACCAAATACATCAACCTGACGCGCAACTTCTTCGCCGCTCACGGCGTGGTCGACTACCGGATCGTCGAAAGCGCCGGCGCCACCGAGGGCGCGCCCGCCGTCGGCACCGCCGAGATGATCGTCGACATCACCACCACGGGCGCGACGCTCGCCGCCAATGGCCTCAAGGTGCTGGACGACGGCGTGATCCTGCGCAGCCAGGCCAACCTCGTGGCGTCAAAGGATGCCGACTGGTCGACCGACGCCCGCGAAACCGCGCGCGTCATCCTCGACCATATCGCCGCGCGGGCGCGGGCCAGCAAATACCGCGAGGTTCGAACGCGCTTCGCCGGCTGTAACGATGCGCTGCTGGCGGAAGCGCACAACCGGTTTGGCGTGGTGACGCCGTTCGGCGGGCCGACCTCGTCGGGCATGCTCACGCTGCACTGCCCGCCGATGCAGCTTTACGCGCTCGGCAGCTTCCTGCGCGAACACGGCGCCGACACGGTGTCGATCGCCTCGCTCGACTACGTGCTCGACCGTGAAAACCCGTTGTTTGCCAGGCTCGAGGCGTTCTTGCGGCAATGAGGCTGCCGTTTCGTTCATCGTTGCGACAGGTGGCGGCAGGTAGCATATACGGTTGAATAATCTGGGACCTGATCGATGACGCTCGGCTCTGACGTTTCCCGCCTGTCGACGACCGCAGCCGGCGCCCCGGCGCAGGGGCTGTCGATCGTCGTGCCGCTGTACAACGAGGCGGCAGGGCTCGCTCTGCTGCACGGGCGGCTGGTCGGCCTTGCCCGCACGCTGAAGGCACGGTACGGCCTCGGATGCGAAGTGGTCTATGTCGACGACGGCAGCGCTGACAATACGCTGGCGATCGCGCGCACGCTTGACGCTGACGCGCTCGACATCCAGCTGGTGTCGCTGTCGCGCAATTTCGGCAAGGAGGCCGCGCTGATGGCGGGGCTGGACCATGCCCGCCTTGGCGCTGTTCTGTTCATGGACGGCGACGGCCAGCATCCGCCGAGCCTGGTCGAAAAGCTGGTCTCGCACTGGATCGATGACGGCTACGACGTCGTCTATACCGCGAAGGCGCACCGCGACAATGAATCGCTCCTGCGCCGCCAGGCGGTGCACGGCTTCTACGCGCTGATCAATTGGGGCGCGCGGCAGAAGATCCCCGAGGATGCCGGCGATTTCCGCCTGCTGTCGCCGCGCGCGGCCACGGCGCTGCGGCAGCTTCCCGAGCGCAACCGTTTCTTCAAGGGCCTGTCGAACTGGATCGGCTTCCGCCAGATCCGCGTCGATTACGAGCCGGCGCCGCGCGCGCACGGCGTCACCACGTTCAGCCCGGGCCGGCTGATCGGCCTGTCGATCGAGGGACTGACGTCGTTCTCGGTGGCGCCGCTGCGCTTTGCCAGCCTGCTCGGTGTGCTGCTGGCGATCAGCGCCTTCCTGTTCGGCCTGACCATTCTCTGGGAGGTCTGGACCACCGGCAAGCAGGTCCCCGGCTATCCCTCGCTGATGATCGGCATGATGACGATCGGCGGCGTGCAGCTCATCATGATCGGCATTGTCGGCGAATATATCGGCAAGATCCTCTCCGAGCTGAAGGCGCGGCCGATCTACTTCGTCGCCGAGCACTCCGAAAAGCGCGCCGATGGCGAGACGTCGGCGAGCGCCACTGAGCGGACCGCCGCGGAATGAACGACGCTGCTCCGCCGCGCCGGATCTGGCTGTGCGCCGACGATTACGGGCTGGCCGAGGGCGTCAACCGCGCCATTCGCGATTTGATCTCCCGCGGCCGTCTCAATGCCACCTCGGTGATGGTGGTAGGACCTTCGATCGGGCGCGCCGAGGTCGCCGCGTTGCAGGATGTTGCAACAAGCAGCCCGCGCTGCGCGATCGGCCTGCACGCGACGCTCACCGCCCCGTTTCGTCCGCTGACGCTGTACTTCCGGCCGCTTCATGGTGGCCTGTTCCTGCCGTTTCCAGCCATGCTGCGATCAGGGCTGTTGCGGCGGCTCGATCCCGGCTTGATCGAGGACGAGCTCTCCGCCCAGCTCGCGGCCTTCAAGGAGCTGTTCGGCCGCGCGCCCGATTTCGTCGACGGCCACCAGCACGCGCAACTCTTTCCGCAGGTGCGCGACGCCTTCCTGCGCGCGGTGAAGGAAGCCGCCCCCGGCGCCTGGGTCCGCCAGGGCGGACGCCTCAAACCGCTGGCCAAGCTAATCGGCGCGCCCAAGGCGCTGGTGCTCGACGTCCTCAGCGCGCAATTCCGCAAGCGCGCCGCAGTTGCCGGCATCCCGTTCAATCCCGCCTTTGCCGGCGCCTATGACTTTTCGAAAGAACCCGATTTCAGCGCGCTGATGGCTGAGTTCCTTCGGGAATTGCCGGAAGGCGAACTCGTGATGTGCCACCCTGGTTTCGTCGACGAAACGCTCAGGGGTCTCGACCCCCTCACCACCCAGCGCGAGGCGGAACACGCGTATCTCGCAAGCGATCGATTCCCGGCATTGCTGGCGACGAATAAAGTTACATTGAGTTGACAAGACTTAGGGAAATCCCGGCGTTTTGTCGCATACCAAAATTTAATTCGGCCACCCACTACTTGCGACACAAAGCCCGCCCTACATCTGCCCGGCGCGTTGACGACGATCCGACGCGAGGGAGAGGGCCATGACACCGCAAGAACGCCAACTGATTGACGATCTTTTCGACCGGCTCGCCAAGCTGGAAAGCGCCAGGCGCGATCCGGAGGCGATGTCAGCGATCATGCAGGGCCTGCGCAACGCGCCCAATGCGGTCTATGCGCTGGTGCAAACGACGCTGGTGCAGGACGAAGCGCTGAAGCGCGCCGATATGCGCATCCAGGAATTGGAAGCAGCAGCGGCTCAGCAAAATCAAACCGAAAATCAGTCCGGCGGCTTCCTCAATTCGATGCGCGGCGCGATCTTCGGGCAGAACCAGTCGCATGGTTCGGTGCCCCCCGTTCGCGCGCCCGATATGGGCGGCAGCCGGCCGGCCTGGAACACGGGCCAGGTCTTGCAGCAGGGCCAACCGCCCGGACAATACAATCAGCCAGCCTACGGCCAGCCCTATGGCGGCGCGCAGCAGCAGCCCTCCGCATTTGGCGGCGGTGGCGGCTCGTTTCTCGGCACCGCAGCGGCGGCCGCGGTCGGCGTGGTGGGTGGCTCGATGCTGGCCAGCAGCCTCCGCTCGATGATGGGCGGCAGCGGCAACCAGCAAAGCTTCGGCGACACGGCCGGCCATAACGGCGGAATTGAAGACCGCAGGCCGTCGGGCGACCAGTCCGGCGGCGACCTGGCACGGGAGGCCGGGATCAACGACATCGGTTCGTCGGGCCGGCGCGCCGACAGCGGCAGCGATCAGGGCTCGCGGCAAGGATTCTTCGATCAGGCCTCGCATGACGATGACGATCAGGATCACGATTCCGACGGCTTCGATAGCGACGATGGCGATGATGGCGACAGCGATTACGCGTGAGTGCTGTCTGAGTTGAAAAAGAGAAACGGCCGCCCGATCGGGCGGCCGTTTTTTGTTTCGATACTTTGTAGCCCGGATGGAGCGAAGCGCAATCCGGGGGCAGTCGTTCCGCTGAGACAGTCCCGGATTTCGCTTCGCTCCATCCGGGCTACGATCAACAACGATCAGATCACCACGACCCTGGCGCCGACGCCGACGCGGCCGTAGAGATCGATGACGTCTTCATTGCGCATCCGGATGCAGCCGGAGGAGACGTTGGTGCCGATGGTCCAGGGCTCGTTGGAGCCGTGGATGCGATAGAGCGACGAACCCAGATACATCGCGCGCGCGCCGAGCGGATTTTGCGGACCGCCCTCCATGTGCCGCGGCAGATCGGGGCGGCGCGCCAGCATTTCCGGCGGCGGCGTCCAGGCCGGCCATTCCTTCTTCGCGGAGACGGTCTTGACGCCTGACCAGGTGAAGCCGGGGCGGCCGACGCCGACGCCGTAGCGCAGCGCCTTGCCGTCGCCCTGCACCAGGAACAGGAACTTGTTCGGGGTGTCGATCACGATGGTGCCCGGGCTTTCCCTGCCATGATACTCGACCACCTGCTTTTCGTATTTCGGATCGAGCGGACGCTGCGCGGGGTCGACCGCCTCCTCCTCCCCGCGCATCGATTGCTGCGGATCCATCGGCGGCAACAGCGCGCGCCGCCCGGCATATCCGTAATCGGGCTGCGGCTGATAGGCCGGCTGCTGGTAACGACCGCCCTGCGGCGCATCACCGAACAGGAATTCGATGAAGCCGCCGCCCATACTGGAGCGCTCGGCAGAGGCCATGCGCACCTGCGCGGGCTGGCGCGCGTAGATCACGGTGGGCTCGCTCGAGGCGTCAATCGCACTGGCTTCACTGGCGAAGCAAAGGCAGGACGCGCTCGCGAGGAGCGCAAGGGAGATTTTTCCGGACATCGACGTACTCTGTACTGTTCGTCACTGCGGGTTGGCGGCGGCTCGACGAACGCCGCTGCACGCGATCAATACAAATCAAAACCTAATCGGTTTGGTAAACAGATCAGCCGTTTCAATTCACCATTTCGGCAATCACGCGCTGATTTGTCCGGTAGCGTTTATTTTGCGTGAACGCGCTCCCCTCATGGTTAATCGTTGGTATGCGGCCGCGGACAAACCGCTACCACGAAGCGTTCCGGCGTGAACCTCACGTTAAATCGCATTGGTTTAAAACACACGTGAAGTGAAGGGGTGGGAAAAACTCATGTCGGTCAATCGCAAACGTTTTCGTATCGAACAAGCCATTCTGGGCGACGCGCCAATGATGATGTCTGCCGGCGAAGGCGGCGAGATCGGTCCGATGCACCGGGAGATCATGGCCGAGCTGCGGGCGATCCGCACACAGATGGCGGGCTTCGGCCACATCCCCGCCGCTTCGACCGGGCAGTCGGAGATCTCGCGCGAGATTGCCGAATCGCACGCGTTGCTGGAAACCTATCGCGCCCAGATCGAGCAGTGCGCGAAGCTCAAGGTCGAGCTCGACCTCATTCACGACGCCATCAACCGCACCAAGCGCGAAATCGCCACGCTGCACGGCAAGAGCTTTGACGGCCAGGAAATGGCCAAGGTCAATGGCGAACTCGGCGCCGTCGTCGGCGGCACCGAACATGCCACCCAGCAGATTCTCGAGGCCGTCGAGGCCATCGACCAGGCCGCCACCGCATTGTCCAAGAACATCTCGCCCGACCAGCAAAAGCTGCTCAGCGAGGAAATCCAGGAACGCGTCGTCGCGATCTTCGAGGCCTGCAACTTTCAGGATCTCACCGGCCAGCGCATCAGCAAGGTGATGAGCACGATGAAGTTCATCGAGCAGCACATCAATGCGATGATGGACATCTGGGGTGGCGTCGATGCCATCAAGGCGCACGCCCCCGCGATCGTCGATACCCGCGAAGGCGACGCCAAGCTGCTGAACGGCCCGAAGCTGGACGGCGACGACGGTCACGCCTCGCAGAACGACATCGACGCGCTGTTCGATTGAGTTTCGCCGCCGGCCCGGTGACGACACCGGGCGGCGGCATACCACAACGAAAAACGCCGGCATGCTGCATGCCGGCGTTTTTGTTTGGAATTGGGTTAAAACTTTTTCCGCTTCACGCCCGCGGCGCGCAGCGCACGTAGACCATGTTGCCGTAACGGACCGCGGCATCCTTTTCGATGAAACGGGTCACGAGCACGCGGCCGTCGAACGAGACGATCTCGCGGTCCTGCTCGCCGGGCGTCGGGCCGGGCGGACCGATATAGTTCTTGCCGCTCGGGCTACCCTTGAGGCGCAGTTCCTGCGGGGTGGCCTGGTCGGCCAGATGCATGACGACACCGCCGGAGGTGCCGGCGCCGATCACATAGGGCTGCTTGCACTGCCCGCGCGCCGCCGCTTCGGTGCGGGCGCGGTCGTTGGGATTCTGGAACGAGGCGAGGCCCCAGCGGCCGACGATCTCGTCGGCGCGGATGGTCGCGGGCATCTCGGGCGCTTCGCCGGGTTCGGTTGCGGGCGCCGAACTGGACGACAGCGACGGCAGGCTCATGCTGCTGCACGCCGCCAGCAAGATCGTCAGCGCCGACGCGATCGCCAGATTGGCAACCGTACGCGCATTACGTGAGCTGATCATCGTATTCCCCCGAGCAATTCCGTGGCAAATTCTTGGCCGCTCCCGTCAAGCAGCCAACCGCAAAAAGCCTGCCGGAGCAATGACGTCCGTTAAAATTACGCCGCTGCGCCGATTTGGTTTCCGAAGCACCATCCTATATTGACCTCACCAAGGCTTTAACCCCCTTGTTTGCTTGACAGGATCGGCGCCAAGCCATATTCCCCGGCCCCACGTTTAGCACTCAAATACAACGATTGCTAAGGGTCGTGCTGTCCCGCCCGGGGCGGCGTCGAATACCCGGCATTATCAGCCATTTTCGATGGCACAGACCTGAAACCACGCCTTCCAAAGGAACTTCAAGAGGAGACGTCATGGCCAAATCCAAATTCCGTCCGCTGCACGACCGCGTCGTGGTCAAGCGCATCGATGCCGAAGAGAAGACCAAGGGCGGCATCATCATTCCCGACAGCGCCCAGGAAAAGCCGTCGCAGGGCGAAATCACCGCGGTGGGTCCGGGCGGCCGCGACGAGGCCGGCAAGCTGATTCCGATCGACCTCAAGGTCGGCGACCGCGTGCTGTTCGGCAAATGGTCGGGCACCGAGGTCAAGCTCGACGGCGAAGAACTCCTGATCATGAAGGAGAGCGACATCATGGGCGTGCTGACCTAAGGCACCCTGCCCTCACCCTGAGGAGGCAGCGAAGCTGCCGTCTCGAAGGGCCCTTCGTTTCACAAGCTCATCCTTCGAGACGCGGCCAAGCGGCCGCTCCTCCAACGGCGAAGCCGTTACGCAAGGGATGAGGACCATTTCAAGGAACAACTCAAATGGCTGCCAAAGACGTTAAATTTTCCGGCGACGCCCGCGACCGCATGCTGCGCGGCGTCGATATTCTCGCCAACGCGGTGAAGGTGACGCTCGGCCCGAAGGGCCGCAACGTCGTCATCGAAAAGAGCTTCGGCGCTCCCCGCATCACCAAGGACGGCGTCACCGTCGCCAAGGAAATCGAACTCGAGGACAAGTTCGAGAACATGGGCGCGCAGATGCTGCGCGAAGTCGCCTCCAAGACCAACGACACCGCCGGCGACGGCACCACCACGGCGACCGTGCTGGCGCAGGCGATCGTGCGCGAAGGCGCCAAGTCGGTCGCCGCCGGCATGAACCCGATGGACCTCAAGCGCGGCATCGACATCGCGGTCCTCGCCGTCGTCAAGGATATCGAGAAGCGCGCCAAGCCGGTCGCCTCTTCGTCCGAAGTCGCCCAGATCGGCACCATCTCCGCCAACGGCGACGCGGCCATCGGCAAGATGATCGCGCAGGCGATGCAGAAGGTCGGCAATGAAGGCGTGATCACGGTCGAGGAGAACAAGTCGCTCGATACCGAAGTCGACATCGTCGAGGGCATGAAGTTCGACCGCGGCTACCTGTCGCCCTACTTCATCACCAACGCCGAAAAGATGACCGCCGAACTGGAAGACGTCTACGTGCTGCTGCACGAGAAGAAGCTCTCCGGCCTGCAGTCGATGCTGCCGGTGCTGGAAGCCGTGGTGCAGTCCGGCCGTCCGCTCCTGATCATCGCCGAGGACGTCGAGGGCGAGGCGCTGGCGACGCTGGTGGTCAACCGCCTGCGCGGCGGCCTGAAGGTCGCCGCCGTCAAGGCGCCGGGCTTCGGCGATCGCCGCAAGGCCATGCTGGAAGACATCGCGATCCTGACCGGCGGTCAGCTGATCTCCGATGAGCTCGGCATGAAGCTCGAAAGCGTCACCATCAACATGCTCGGCCGCGCCGGCAAGGTGGTGATCGACAAGGAAAACACCACGATCGTCAAGGGCGCCGGCAAGAAAAAGGACATCGAAGGCCGCGTCACGCAGATCAAGGCGCAGATCGAGGAAACCACCTCGGACTACGACCGCGAGAAGCTGCAGGAGCGGCTGGCCAAGCTCGCCGGCGGCGTCGCGGTGATCCGCGTCGGCGGCGCGACCGAGATCGAGGTCAAGGAAAAGAAGGATCGCGTCGAGGACGCCCTCAACGCGACCCGTGCAGCCGTCCAGGAAGGCATCGTGCCGGGCGGCGGCGTGGCGCTCTTGCGCGCCAAGAAGGCCGTCGGCCGTATCCACAACGACAATTCCGACGTCCAGGCCGGTATCAACATCGTGCTGAAGGCGCTGGAAGCTCCGGTTCGCCAGATCTCGGAGAACGCCGGTGTCGAAGGCTCGATCGTGGTCGGCAAGATCCTCGAGAACAAGTCCGAGACCTTCGGCTTCGACGCCCAGACCGAGCAATATGTCGACATGGTCGAGAAGGGCATCATCGACCCGGCCAAGGTGGTGCGTACCGCGCTGCAGGACGCCTCGTCGGTCGCCGGCCTCCTGGTGACCACCGAAGCCATGGTCGCCGAACTGCCGAAGGAGCCGGCGGCGCCGATGCCCGGCGGTGGCGGCGGCATGGGTGGAATGGGCGGCATGGGCTTCTAAGGCCCTTCCGCACCCGACCAATCAGATCGAAGGCCGCCTCCGGGCGGCCTTCTTTTTGGCTTTTTGACGACGAAGCGCCCCCCGATCGGTTCAGGACGTGCTTGGCTCGAAAACGCTGCCGGGGTTTGCTACTGACGACCCCTGCCAATTCCATCGTTTCAGGGAATTTCATATGCGTGCACGCTTCCTTCTCCTGCTCGGCCTGGTCACGGTCTCCCCGAGCCTCGCTTTCGCCCAGATGAAACTTCCCTCCAAGACGGCGCCGGGCGCGGTCGAGACACGCTATTTCACCGCAATCGACGGCCTGATGGACGGCAACGCCGACGTCATCCTGAAGGAAACCCGGCAGGGCAAGAACGTCACGGCGGCCGTGCTCGACGTCTGCTACCCCGCCGCGAAGGGCGCCGACCGCAAGGATCGTTTCGTCGCCAACCTCACCATCAGCGGCCAGAACCTGACCGGCACGACGCAGAGCGTCGGTGACAAGCTGCCGGTCACCGTCAAGCTGTTGCGCAAGCCTGTCGGTGACACCTTCGAATTCCGCGGCCAGATCACGATCGGCCAGGCCGTGACCGAGGTGACCTCGACGGACAATTCCGATCTCAGCGAGAAGGAGTTTTTGGACAACCAGACCAGCGACGACGGCATCACCCCGGCGCCGAAGGATTTTACCGACGTTTCGCCTGAGGCGTTCGGCGTGCGGGTCAAGCTCGACGCCGCGCTCGATTTCCTCAAAAGCCTGAAGGGCGAGGCCGTCGAGGTCGGGCTATCGAGCCTGTCGATTTCCTGCGATGCGCTGCGCGCCGGCGAGCAGACCATCAACCTCACGGCCGATCCGGAGCGCACGGCTGCACTGATCGCAAAGGCCAAATCGATGCCGGGCGTGGTCGCGGCGGGATGGACCAGCGGCGCTGTCGAGATGGACCGCACCATCCGCTTTGCCGCGGCCGAATGGCGCGACGGCGACAAGATCAACAGGGACAAGATCGCATCGGCGATGTCGGGCGTTCTCTCCAGGACGCTCGCGGCCAAGGCGGCGGGCGCCGACTGGGACGCCAATACCGGAAAACTGACATTGAGCTTCAAGCGGCCGAGCCCGGTCTATCCGCCGCTCGGGCTCACCGAAAGCGTCGAGATCACCGCACTGGTCTCGCCGGACAAACCCGGTGCGTCGGACCGGCTGATGCTGTGGATCTCGAGCCCGGTGATCACGACCGCGGATGAAGGCACGGGCGCGAAGCTGAACCTGTCGGAAGAGTCCACCGGCGACGAGGAAGGCGGCGAGCCAAAGGACGACAACGGCTCGGTCGAAGCGCTGGCCAAGGAGTTCAAGGGCCAGCGCTGGGATGCGGACAAGAGTGTGTGGAAGTGAGATCGCATGCCGGCACGATAGGACGACCGGCAGGCTGCGCGCGGATCAACGCCTCCCGCCCGCGGTAAAGTGCGCAATGATCTGGTCCCGGGCGGTGATTATTAAGGTTCGAATTCAGCTTAGAGGAACATCATCGGTTAACCGAAACTGGATCACGCCATGCAAGACCGCGAGCCGAGTACCTTTGAGAGCATCTGGCCGGGGAATGTGGTTGACGGCCAGCAGCCGAAGCAACCCGCGAGCCTGTGGAATTTCCTGACGCCCGACCGCGGCGAAGTATTGGTGGTGCGGGAGCCATTTGGCGCTCGGGCACGCACCGCTTTGCTGGTCGCTGCCGCACTGGTGGCAAGCTTTGGACTGGGATGGGCCGGCGGCCTGAACTGGCCGCAGTTCGCAAGCGAGCTCGGTCTTGTGGAAGTTGCGCAGAACGAAGCGCCCTCACCGCGAATTTCCGAAGCACGATCAAGCGGCAAGAGCGAAGGCACGCGAAAGACGGCATCCGCGTCAGATTCGCCCGCCATTGTCGGAAGCATTCCCAAGCCATCCGCCGCGCTGCCCGCCGGTGCACGCCCGTCTGCGAGCCCGGCCTCCCAGGCAAATGCGGGCCCTTCCGCCGCTGCGCTCGCGATGCGGCAGCCGGTGGTGGCGCCGCCGGAAACCAAGCCGGCGACAATTCCCGGCTGGACGGTTGTTGACGTCCGGGACGGCACCGCCGTTCTCGAAGGTCCTGACGGGATTCGGATGGCCGCACGCGGCGACACCATTCCCGGAATCGGACGCGTGGAATCCATCGTGCGCTGGGGCAACCGCTGGGTCATTGCCACCGCCGGCGGATTGATCGCGACGCAGTAACCGGGCTTCGGCCCTAGTTCGTGTTGATGCGAAACCGCAGCGTCTTCGCGCCGACGAACGACACGAAATCGCCCTGCCGCTTCCAGGTGCCCGCTTCCGTCAGGGCCGCGATCAACTCGTCATCGGCCTGAGCCCGGTCCGGCGGACAGGGCCGGTTTTGCATCGCGCCGGCGACGAAGATCACGGTGTTGCCCGCCACCGAAAACTGGCCCTTGCCGCCCTTGCACCAGAGTTCGAGGACCACTTCGCCGGCATCGCCGATCTCGAGATTGGGAATCCGCTTGGATCCGGGCTGGCGGCCCACATCGAGCTGCATTTCCGTTCCGAACGGAAAGCCGTCATCGGCCCGCGCCGGGTTGAACGGCAAGGCCGTGGCGATCAGCAAGAGCGAAGCGGCGCCTGCGCGGGCCGTGCGTGCGAACGAAATCATGCTACCTCTCAAAACATACCAGACCTACCGCGCCGCGCCGTTCTATTGGACAACGACGTGATTGGCTAGGGCGAGTAGATCCAAATTCCTGGGGGCATTCCTGATAATGGTCCCCGTAGTTTGAAAGCTCCACAGCGTGGCCTCGGTTGGTCAAAATCCGGCACGTCTGAAAATTTTTTGACATATTGGTCCTGGACTTTGTCGAGCCGTCCAGCCATGGCACCCAGGAAAGGGACACTGTCGCGGTGAAGCACCGAACCGTCGTCGTGAATGACCGGATGCAGCAGGGTTATCGGTACGTTCTCGTTGCACCCGTTGGCCGCAATTTTGACCCAGACTTCCGCCCCGAACTCACGCCGCCGGAAATGCTGCGCCTCGGCGTCTTCGGCGGAAAATACCTGACCGATTGCAGGGACGAGTTTCCGGCCAGTTGGTTCGCGAGGGCAAAGCTCTGCCCGGAACGCTCAGATGCCAAGGTGAACTTCTTCGGGGTTGCGGCCAGCCAGCCGCTCTCGGTGTGGCGCAGGAAGGGCTGGATACATCCGCAGGACCCTCGCGGCTGGTTTCAATGGTACTGCCGCTATTATCGGGGTCGGCGGCTACCGGACGAAGACACACGGCAGATCAAGCGCTGGGCCGCGATCCGCAGGCACGTCCGTCAGCTGCAGATGAATTGCGAGCCGGGTGATCTTTTCTGCCGGAAGCGTCAACGGCAGGCGCTGCTGCATTGGGCCTATGACAGCCGGAAACTTTGAAGTCAAAAATTCAACGTTCCGCGCCGATGTCCTGTCGTTCTTCAAAATCAATGCCGACCGGAAATATCATGCTTCCAACACCGCGCGCCGTTCCATTGAACAACGACGCGATTGGCTAGGGTACACGCCCTTAGGTCATGGCTATCTCGTGTGTCCGGCAGCGCATGGGATATCCGGGGCGCTAGTGGTTCTCTGTCGCGGCGAGCGAACTCAAATAGGTATCGATCGGGCCCGACCAAAGCTTCGGCCGCGCAATCACAAAGTGGCCTTGGCCAACCGGCATATCAAACTCAAAGAACTTGCCTTGGCCGCCGGCTTTCTCGAAAGCTGCGAAATTATCCCGGCTGTGAGCAATCGAATAAAACATGTCGTGTTGACCGTAGAGCCAGATCGTTGGCCGTCGGTAAGACGCCCCTCGCTCGAAAAGCTGATGGTTCACGGTGCTCGCGGTCGGATAACCTTCGCCAAGCCATCCGCCGACAAAATTGATGACACCGGCGACTTGCTCGGGATGCAGCCCTGCATAGGCGATCGACAACACGCCCCCGCGCGACACGCCCCCGACGAGGACGGGTTTTGGGGCAACGTCTTGCCGCCGCCGAAGGGCTGTGATCGCGGCATCGATGTCATGCAATGCGCGATCCGCTCCTCGTAGTGTCATGTCGATGTCGCCGGTGTATCCGCGCGCACGGTTCTCGGAGAAGCCTTCATCGTAGAGCCCGTCGGACTTGCCACGGCCGCGACGTTGCGGAAAAGCAACGATCCACCCGCGGTCATTCAGGAAATCAGCAAGATCGATGCTGAACCAGGTTGCGGTGAACAGGCGCGGGTTTACGCCCCTCCCCGTGGACCCGTGGTTGATTACGGCAAGTGGAAAGGGGCCCGCGCCGGAGGGACGAAAAATCACCACCTCGAGACGCACAGACTTGCCGTCTTCGATCAGATCGGTTTGCAGGAATTCGGATTTGCCACGCGTCCATGCGACGACGGCATCCGGCTTGGTCAGAGATGCCAAGTCAGCCTTGGCCATCGTCGCGCTGCTGGCGGTGTCGCCGCCCTCGTAGCGGGCCTTCAGGCTGCCATCCTCGGCCATCTCGTAAGTCGCGGTAAATCCTTTACTCGTCACCTTGAGCGTGCGCCCTGATGCAATCCCCTCGCGGCGCAACCACCTCGGCTGAATTCCGACGTAGGGATTTTCGCCGATCGCATATACGACGTGCGCGGCGCCGTCCTCGCTGACGGATTCAACGAGCAGAATATGTTTGAGGCTACCGCCCCAAGCCCCAACCCAAACACCGCTCCATTGCTGGAACGCACTCCCCGACGTCGGCGCCGCAACAGCAGCGTCAGACGGAAGCGGGACACCGTCGACGAGGAGATCGGTGGCGCCGGCGGCCTGTGAAAAAGTCAAAAACGACAGAAGCACGAAAGGCCGAAGTTTGCGAAACATGCCGGTTTCCTTGCCGCTGCATGGCGAACACGCGCCGTGGCAATGGTGGACGCCTGACGCATCTCCGGCAAGCCACAACCTGGGGTTCGCGCACCCCTTCGCGAGAGCGACCGGCAATCCCCGCGGCACCGCCGCGGGGATTTTGGGCTAACCGTCGATAGCGCCTATTCCAGCACCATCATCGTGAACGGATAGACGTAGGCCTGCAGCGTCACTAGCACGCCGACAAGGCCGGCCAGCATGATCGAATGCAGAAAGACGTAGCGCAGGATCGAGCCTTCGTGGCCGTACCAGTTGGTCGCGGTCGAGGCGACAACGAGTTCGATTTCAACCGGGTTCTTGCACACATACGTTGAAGACCCGGGGATGTCGGCCTCTTGATCCAAAGCGGACATCGCCCAGGCTTAAAGTCAGTCAGCCGCATATGCTCCGACCATGATGCGGCAGGCACGCATCGAACTACTTTGCTTCAGTCCTCGTCCTCGGACTGCGCACGACGCCGTTCTACGGATTCACTCATGTCGTGGAGTACAAAGATCGCGATGGCCGCCATGCGCTGCCTCTGTTCGGGACTAAACGTTTTGTAGAGTGGCTGCCACGCGTCGGCGAGCTTATCCACATCGGCTGATCGTTGAGCCAATGCTTCCGAGCGTCGTTGCAAAAAGGCGATGGGGTCACGATTGCGCATGATTTCGACCGGGTTTTGGTCGGCCCGTCTGCCTACTGTTTCCGAGATTTTTGCAATACGGGCTTTCCGATCCTCCGCCCTGGCGCGAATAGCGCTCTCTACAGCCGGCCAGTATTTTTCCTGGTCAGGTGTCAGCTGCAACGCGGCCTTTGCCAGATCAATTCGCAAGTCCATCAGGGTATTCCGGTCCGCTGCATTCAAGCGTTCCGGAGTCGCAGGAGAAGGAGTTTGCGCGTGGGCAAGCGGCGATGCAGTAAGGAAGAGTGCAGTTGCTCCGACCACTATTATTTTTATCATCGGCGACCTCCTAGGTAAAAGTTGTCCCCCAGGCACTCCGCAAAAAATGGTCACGCACGGCAGGTCGCGTTGATTCAAATCAAAGGAACCAGAGAAGTTTGTACAGGCGATGCCGGCCGATTTCATAAATACGACACCGAAAAGAAAACCCCCGCGAGTGTCGGCCACGCGGGGATCATGTCGGTTGCCGTTGCCGGCGGCCCTATTTCAAAACCATCATCGTGAACGGATAGACGTAGGCCTGCAGCGTCACGAGTCCGCCGACGAGGCAGGCCAGCACGATCGAATGCAGGAAGACGTAGCGCAGGATCGTGCCTTCGTGGCCGTACCAGTTGGTCGCGGTCGAGGCGACGACGATGGATTGCGCGTCGATCATCTTGCCCATGACGCCGCCGGAGGAGTTGGCGGCGGCCATCAGAATGGGCGACAGGCCGAGCTGTTCGGCGGTGATCCTTTGCAGATTGCCGAACAGCACGTTGGAGGCGGTGTCCGATCCCGTCAGCGCCACGCCGAGCCAGCCGAGCAGCGTGCCGAAGAAGGGATAGAGCACGCCGGTGGCGGCGAAGGCGAGGCCGAGCGTGGCGTCGACGCCGGAGAGCCGCGTCAGCGTACCGATGGCGAGCATCGCCGAGATCGTGATCAGCGAGATCGCGCACAGCCTGATGGTGCGGCCATATTCCGCGACCATCTTCAACGGCGAGAAGCCCATCAGGAAACCGGAAATGATCGCGGCGATCAGCATGCCGGTTCCGGTAAAGGACAGATAGGTGAAGTCGAACAGCGCGGCTTCGGGCGTCGGCTTGGCGGCCACCGGCGGCACCTTGTTGATCAGGTTGTGCAGCTCGGGCACCTGATACTTCCAGACGAAGATCGAATTCGCCCAGGTCTTGAACGAGCCGCTGCCCCAGATCAGCATCACGGCGCAGACGATGATCCACGGCAGCAGCGCGCTCCAGAGCTGTGCCTGGCTGAGCTTCGCCGTATTCAGAGGCTTGGCCGGCGCCATGGTCGCCGCCGATTCATCTTTTCCGCGCAGCGCCGGCGACAGCCAGAGCTCGCGGGGTTGCCACACCTGGAGGAACAGGATCAGGCAGCCCATCGAGATCAGCGACGCGCCGATATCGACGATCCACGGGTTGATGAAATTCGAGATCACGAATTGCGGAACGGCGAACGAGACGCCGGTGACCAGAACCGCCGGCCAGATCGCCATCATGCCGCGCCAGCCGGCGAACGCCCAGATCAGCCAGAACGGCACGATCAGCGAGAAGAACGGCAATTGCCGGCCGACCATCGCGCCGAGGATATAGGGGTCGAGGCCGGTCACGGACGCCAGCCCCTGGATCGGCGTGCCGAGCGCGCCATAGGCGACCGGTGCGGTGTTGGCGATCAGCGAAAGGCCGGAGGCTGCCAGCGGCGAGAAGCCGAGCCCGATCAAAATCGCGCCGGTGATCGCCACCGGCGTGCCGAAGCCGGACGCGCCTTCGAAGAAGGCGCCGAAGGCGAACGCGATCAAAAGCAGTTGCAGCCGGCGATCGTTGGTGACGCCGCCGATCGCCCGCTGCAGCAGCTCGAACCGGCCGGTCTCGACCGTGATGCGATAGAGAAAGATGACGTTGAGCACGATCCAGCCGATCGGAAAGAAGCCGATCACGACGCCGAGCAGCGAGGCGCGGATCGACATGCCGGCGGGCATGGTGAAGATGGCGATCGTGATGATGTTGGCGACGATCAATGCGATGATGGCCGCCAGATGCGCCTTGACCTTGCCGCTGGCGATCAGCACCAGCAGCGTCACCACAGGCACGGCGGCGGCGATCGTCGACAGCGCGGCGTTGCCAAGCGGATTATAGTGTTGGTCCCACATTTGCGGTTCTCCCCGACATTGTTATTCGGTGCGGCCGCCGGCGTGGACGGCGGGCTCACCTGACGGATGCGGGACAACCTCAAAGGCGGGATTGGGCTGCTCTGGCGTCGCCAGAAGTCCGCTCACAACCTCGCGAAGTTTGATGGCCGCGGCCCCTCGCCGTTCCGGCCCATGCTAGGCTCTCGGAGGCATCTGCGACAAGCTGCCGCAGGCCGGAAATCACATAAATCTGGTCGCACGCCCTTTAATTCTTCCATGCCTTCAAGGCCTTGAAGGCCCCCCGGAGACGGTGAATCTGTGAAAAATATCCGCTCGACGCTCGCGACGGTGTGGCGCATCGCCATCCCGTATTTTCACTCCGAGGACAAATGGGCCGGCCGCGGCCTGCTGGCCGCGGTGATCGTCATCGAACTGGCCATCGTCTATCTGACCGTGCTGCAGAACCAGTGGAATCTGCGCTTCTACAACGCGCTTCAGGAGTACAACTGGGACACCTTCGTCTACGAAATCATCTATTTCAGCGTCCTCGCCACGGTCTACACCGTGATCGCGGTCTACCAGCTCTACCTCAATCAATGGCTGCAGATCCGCTGGCGGCGCTGGATGACCGCGCAATATCTCGGCGAGTGGCTGAATCAAGCCAACCACTACCGGATGCAGCTTCAGGGCGACGCGGCCGACAACCCCGACCAGCGCATGACCGACGACGTCAAACTGTTCGTCGATCGCACGCTCAACATCGGCCTGGGATTGCTGAACTCGGTCGTCACGCTGGTGTCCTTTGTCGGCATCCTGTGGGGCCTTTCGAACGCCGCGCCGCTGCACCTGTTCGGCCAGGACTATGCGATCCCCGGCTATCTCGTCTGGGGCGCACTGATCTATTCCGTGCTCGGCACCGTCCTGACGCATCTGATCGGCTGGCCGCTGGTCGGCATCGATTACAAGCAGCAGCAATATGAAGCGGATTTCCGCTTCAACCTGGTGCGGGTGCGGGAAAACTCTGAACAGATCGCGCTGCTGCGCGGAGACCCCGCGGAGCGCGAACGCCTTATGGTCCGCTTCGGCCGCGTGGTGGAGAACTGGCTCGCCATCATGAGCCGGACCAAGAAGCTGACCGCGTTCACCCAGAGCTATTCGCAGGCGTCGGTGATCTTTCCCTACATCCTGGTGGCGCCGGCGTACTTCGCCAAGAAGATCCAGCTCGGCGGCATGATGCAGACCGCATCGGCATTTTCCAGCGTGCAGGGCGCGCTTTCGTTCTTCATCAGCGTCTATCGGCAGCTGGCGGAGTGGCAGGCCGTGGTCAACCGCCTCGACGGGTTCGAGGCGGGTATTGTGGCAGCGCGCGATCTCGCAACCCGCGACGACAGGGTTCACGTGGTCGAGGCCGCGGGCGCCGGCGCCATCGACCTCAAGGGCCTGGCGCTGCGTCTGCCGAACGGAACGCCGCTGGTGAACGCGGACGGATTCAGCTTGCGCAAGGGCGAGCGCACGCTGGTCACCGGCCCGTCCGGCTCCGGCAAATCGACGCTGTTCCGCGCCATCGCCGGGATCTGGCCGTTCGGCGCCGGCTCGATCGCCGTGCCGGCGGGGGCAACCTTGATGATGCTGCCGCAGCGGCCGTACTTCCCGACCGGATCGCTGCGCGGGGCGGTCGAATATCCGGCCAAGGAGGGGACGTTCACCGACGGCCAGATCAGCAGTGCGATCGAAGCGGTGGGATTACCCAAGCTCGCGTCGCAACCTGGCGAAGACGGCCACTGGAATCGCACACTCTCGCTCGGCGAACAGCAGCGCCTCGGGCTTGCGCGCGCGCTGTTGCACGCGCCGAACTACCTGTTCCTCGACGAGGCGACCGCCTCGCTCGACGAACCCTCAGAGGCCGCGTTGTACCGCCTGCTCGAGGAGAAGCTGCCGCAGACGACGATCGTCTCGATCGGCCACCGCTCGACGCTGGACGCCTTCCATCAGCGCAATGTCAGCCTGGTGCGCGATGGCGAACGCTTCGCGCTACGGGACGCCGGCGGGCCGGCCAAGTCATAGCCTCGTAGCCCGGATGGAGCGAAGCGCAATCCGGGAGCTATTTGCCGAGGAGGGATTTCCCCGGATTTCGCTTCGCTCCATCCGGGCTACGCTCAAAGCCAGCGCCGCGGCCATGGCTGGCGGCGCACCCCGCGGTGCCAGAGATAGGAGAACGCGGTCAAAAGCACCGCGCCGGCCAGCACCGGCGCCAGCAGGAACGTCGATGGCAGATTGCCTGATACCACCAGCAGCGGGTTGATGCCCGCCGGCGGGTGAAAGGTCCCGGTCACGTACATCGCCAGAATGGCAAGGCCGACGGCGGCGGCCGCGGCCCAGGCTTGCGGCCCGGTCAGCTTCAGCACGGCGAGGCCGACCAGCGCCGATATCAGGTGACCGCCGACCAGGGCGCGCGGCTGCGCCGGCTCCACATCCGGCGATCCGATCACCAGCACGATCGAGGTGGCGAACGGGATCACCGCGAGCGGATAATGCGCGGCGAACGAGAACAACTCCATGGCGCCGATGGCGATGGCGCCGCCTAGCCCTGCGACCGCACCCGCCACGACGCCGCGATGATCGTTGCGGGAGATCGCATTCCGCAAGCTCCGCCGCCAATCCCGTTTCATCCGCGCCACCCAAAAGAAAAGGGGCGGCAGATCGCTCTGCCGCCCCTCCGTCTTCGACAGGAATATCTTACTTCAGGTTGCTCAACGCGGTCAGGTCAGCCGAGAGCTTGACGATACCGGCCGCGCCGCACCAGTTCGAACCGACGCCCGACGGATTGATCGGGGTCACGAAAGTGCCCGACGATGCCGTGATGTTGCCGCGGGCCGCGAAGTCGCTGGTGAAAGCGTTGCAATCGCCCTTCGACAGGTTGGTGTCGGAGTAACGGAAGTCCAGCGTGAACACCTTGTAGGTGAAGCCGATGCCGACGTTCCAGGTGTTGTAGTCGGCGTAGTTGATGCCGTTCGGGAACAGCGCGGTGCCGTAGAACGAGTCTGACGTACCCAGCCACTGGCGGCCGAATTCACCCGACACGTACATGCCAATGCCGCTGGCACCGAACCAGGTGCTCGGCGCAATCGCCTTGCCGACGATCGAGGCGTAGGTGCCTTCGGCGCCGCTGTTGAGGAAGCTCGGCGTATAATAGACGTTGCCGCCCATCGAGAAGTTGTCGTTGAAGGTGTAGTTCACCTTGCCATAGACTTCGAAGAAGCTGACGTCCTTCTTGAGAACGTTGAGATTGACCAGCGTGTTCTGCTGGCATTCGGCGCTCAGCGGAACGCCGGCGAAATCGGTGACAGCGCCGCCACCATATTGGCAGGTTCCACCCGGATAGAGGTAGCCCCAGGCGCCGACGTCGAAGGCGAATTGGCCGACCGTCAGACGGGCGCCGCCGTAAGCGTCGACTTCAGCCGCTGCGCGGTTGGGGAACGAGATGCTCGCACCGCCCACGCCGACATAGAGCTGGAAGTCCTTGGTGACGTTGTAGCGCGGCTCGAAATAGACGTTGACCGAGGGCTTGTGATTGGACTGGGTGATGCCGCGGAAAATGTAGTCGTTGGTGATCCCGCCGCCGAAGGCGAAATCCCAGGGATCGAAGGCCGGCGGCGGCGGTGCCTTGACAGCCTTCACCCGCAGATCCGCTGCGAAAGCCGAGCCCGATACCATTGCCAGCGCCGTTGCCAACAAAACCAGTTTCTTCATGACAATCCCCATTCCACCCTTATTGACAGTCCCGTTCCGGCGCCCCCCAGGGCAAAGCGACAACTGACTGCGGCCAAATGTCTTAACGTGGTCACACAGTGGTCTGCGCCATCACGATCGTGAAGCAAAAAAGGCAAGCATGTGCCGCCTTTTTAGGCGTTCTGCCCGTTTCGATAAATGTTCTGCGCGTGTGTTGCATTCCCACAACAATTTTTGAGGTTTGGTGCCGCCGGCCAGCAACTGGAACCGGAAAAAGCAGCAGCGGGCGACCTGCCGGAGAACGCAGTTTTGCGAATCGATCTGCCCGTGAAAACACGGCTCCGGTCGCGTCAGAACAGCCCTCACGAACCCGGAATGGCCCGCACGAAAAAGGCCGCAGCGGTGGACGCTGCGGCCTTTCCGAAACGTTGTTGCCGGCAGGCGACCGTCTAGTTGTGGTCGCCGCCGTTGGACGAGCCGGACCCCCATGAGGGTGTGGACGACTCAGGGGCGGCCCAGCTCGGCGCCGGCGCGGGTTCCGGCTCTGGGGCCGCCGGTGCGGGCTCCGCCTTGGGAGCGGCCGGCTTGGCAGCCGCCTTCCTTTTCTTCGCCGGGCTCTTCTTTGCAGCCTTCTTCGGCGCAGCCACCGACTTCTTGGCAGCCTTCTTGGCGGATTTCTTTACGCCCTTCTTGGCGGACTTCTTCGCCGATTTCTTCGCGGCCTTCTTCGACGCCTTCTTGGCGGACTTCTTCTTCGCCACTACGGCCTTCTTGGCCTTTTTAGCCTTCTTGCCCTTCTTACTCTTCTTCGCCATCTGGTCCTCCTGTTGCCGCTGTCCATGTCTGTCGAGCGCTTCGAATAGTCCGTGGGCCAGACCGGGGCGACACTTCTTCGAAGTGTCCTCCCGCTCCATCCCTTGTCCGGGCGCGATCTCCGGGCAAACGCTTCGCGTTTGGTCCCGGGGAAACCGGTTGCCGATCCCGCCATCCACATGCGGGGCAGACGTTCCGGATCGTCGCCCTTAAGGCCGATCGATCAATTCAACCCTGGCCGATCGATCCAGGCTTTGGACCTCCTGTCGCCCAATCGAGAAGCTCAATCGTGTGCACCACAGGAACTGATGTACCGCCGGCAATTTGAACCATGCATCCAATATTGCCTGCAGCGATCATGTCCGGTTTGACTGTCGCAAGATTGGCGATCTTCCGATCGCGCAATCTGCTCGCAATGTCGGGCTGGAGAATGTTGTAGGTCCCCGCCGAACCGCAACACAAATGGCTCTCGGGCACATCTTTCACCACGAATCCATTCTTGGAAAGCAATTCTTTCGGAAGGCCTGTGATTTTCTGTCCGTGCTGCAGCGAACAAGCCGAGTGATACGCCACGGTGACGTCGCCTTTTTGCGTCGTTGGCGCGAGTTCAATGCCGCCGAGAAACTCCGTGATATCCTTTGCCAGCGCAGAGATTTGCGCTGCGGGGCTAGCGAAATCGCGATCCTCGCGCAGCATGAAACCATAGTCCTTGATGACCGTGCCGCAGCCTGATGCCGTAATCAGGATGGCGTCGAGGCCGCCTTGTTCCGCTTCCTTTTTCCACACGTTGATGTTGGCGCGGGCCCGCGCCAGCGCGTCGCCATCCTGCCCGAGGTGGTGGGTGAGCGCGCCGCAGCATTGCTCGTCCTTGACCAGCACGACCTCGATGCCGTGCCGCGTCAGGAGGTTGATGGCGGCCTGGTTGATGCGCGGCGCCAGCACCTGCTGGGCGCAGCCCTGCAGCAGCGCGACCCGCCCGCGCCGCTCGCCCGTGGCCGCAAAGACGCTGCCGCCCGAGGGCCCCGGCGCCGGGAGGCTGTTCGGCGCGAGCGCCAGCATCGCCTTGATCCGCCGCAGCAGGCCGGGGGTCGCGGCCGCGCTCGACGCCGGCAGCAGGGCCGCCAACGGCCGGGCGAGCCGCGCCATGATCATGCTGGCGCGAAACAGCTTTGGCCGCGGCAGCACCAGCGCCAGCACCGCGCGCAAGGCCCGCTCCGCCAGCGGCCGCGAATAGTCCCTCTCGATCCGGACCCGCGCCTGATCGACCAGGTGCATGTAGTGCACGCCCGACGGACAAGTGGTCATGCAGGCAAGGCAGGACAGGCAGCGGTCGATATGCTTGACCACCTCCGCGGTCGGCGGCTTGTCCTTTTCCAGCATCTCCTTGATCAGGTAGATGCGCCCGCGCGGGCTATCGAGTTCGTCGCCGAGCAGCACATAGGTCGGACAGGTCGCGGTGCAGAAGCCGCAATGCACGCAAGCGCGCAGGATCTTGTCGGCTTCGGCGATGTCAGGATCGGCAAGCTGGGTGAGCGAGAATTCGGTTTTCATGTCGCTGTCATCAGCAGCATCCGGCCGCGGTTGAGGATGATCCTGGGATCGAAGCTGTTGCGGACGCGCTGGCTCAGCGCGGCGAGGCCGGCGGCCTGTGGATGGAAGACGTCGACGGTTTGCCGGACCTGCTCGGACGCCCGGATCAGCGAGGCGTGGCCGCCGGCCGCCTCGACGCGCTGACGCACCAAAGCCGCCTGTGCATCCGGCCTGGGCGGCAAGGCCGCCCAGATCAAGCCGCCGCCCCAGTCGTAGATCACATCGCCCCCGCTATCGCGCGCCAGAGCCTGGCCTAGCGCGCCGCCGGAAGCCGGCGGACAGACGATCCGCCACACCGGCCACGCGCCGAGCGCGCCGCCGGCGGCGAAGGGTTCGACGTCGCGGATGGCACCCCACGCCGCAGCCGAAGCATCGTCCTGCAGCACGTCCACCGACCCGAATGGCGCAAGCGTCTTGACCAGCAAATCGGCGCGGTCCGCCACCGAGGCGGCAATGCCTTCGAGCCGCAGCAGCGTGGCCGCCCGCCCCTGCGTCGAAAAACCCGCGAGCTCGCCCGTCGCAGCCCGGAATGCCGAGTTCGGCAGGTGCGCCGCGCCCGAGACGTCGTAGGGCGAGCCAAGCGCCGCGGTCATCGCCCGGTTTGCGGTGGCGTCGTCCAGCCCGGTGAGCACCAACGTGCGCTCGCCCTCCGGCTTCGGCATCACTTTGAGGGTGACTTCCGTCATCACGGCCAGCGTGCCCCACGACCCCGCCAGCAGCTTGCAGAGATCGTAGCCGGTGACGTTCTTCACCACCCGGCCGCCGGTTTTAAAACTGTCGCCGAAACCGGACACCGCATGCGCGCCGAGGAGATGATCGCGCGCGCCGCCGGCCTTGATGCGGCGGGGACCGGCGAGCCCCGCGCCGATCATGCCGCCGATGGTGCCGTTGCCGGACGCGCCCAGCAGCGCGGAAGTGTTCATCGGCTCGAAGGCGAATTGCTGGTTCTTGGAATCGATCAGCGACTGCACGTCGGCGAGCGGGGCCCCCGCCTGCACCGTGATGATGAGCTCGTTCGGCTCGTAGGCGGAGACGGCATTGAGGCCTGAGAGGTCGAGCACGGCATTGGTCGCCATCGGATGGCCGATCGCGCGCTTGGTGCCATGGCCGATGATTTCGAGCGGCTGATCGTCGGCGATTGCAGCCCGCACCACCTCTTCGACGTCCTTGGCGTCACGTACTTTTAGAGTGTCCACGGCGTTACGCCTGTCCGTTGTGGTCATCGTCCGCCTTGTGCGCAATTGCGCACTGGGGCGGACGATCCAGTAATCGCAGCGGCCGAGGTTAAGCCTTGATAGCACGGCGTACTGGATATCCCGCCTTCGCGGGGTATGACGACGGAAAACTGGGTGAGCCTCATCACTAGAATCTCGGAAGATCAGGAAACGCGAGCTTGCCGCCATGCACATGCATGCGGCCGAGTTCGGCGCAGCGGTGCAGCGTCGGAAACACCTTGCCGGGGTTGAGCAGCCCCTGCGCGTCGAAGGCGCATTTCAGCCGCTGCTGCTGGTTGAGGTCAATCTCGGTGAACATCTCCGGCATCAGGTCGCGCTTCTCGATGCCGACGCCATGTTCGCCGGTGAGCACGCCGCCGAACTCGACGCAGGCGCGCAGGATATCGGCGCCGAAAGCTTCCGCCCGTTCGATCTCGCCCGGCTTGTTGGCATCGTAGAGGATCAAGGGATGCAGATTGCCGTCGCCGGCGTGAAACACATTGGCGACGCGCAGATCGTATTTGGCCGAGAGGTCGCGGATTCGCGCCAATGCTTTTGGAAGAGCGCCGCGCGGAATGGTGCCGTCCATGCAGAGATAGTCGGGCGAAATCCGGCCCACCGCCGGGAATGCCGCCTTGCGGCCGGCCCAGAACAAATTGCGCTCGGCCTCCGACGTCGAAATCTGGCAGGTCGTCGAGCCGCAGGCTTGCGCGATCGCCTCGACGCGCTTGATCAACTCGTCGACTTCCACGCTCGGACCGTCGAGTTCGATAATCAAAAGCGCCTCGACATCGAGCGGATAGCCGGCGTGAACAAAAGCTTCGGCGGCGTGGATCGCCGGCTTGTCCATCATCTCCATGCCGCCCGGAATGATGCCATTGCCGATGATCCGCGCCACGCACTCGCCGGCGGCCTCGACCTCGGCGAAACCGACCATCAGGGCGCGGGCCGTCTCCGGCTTCTGCAGGATCCGCACCGTGATTTCGGTGATGACGCCGAGCAGCCCTTCGGAGCCGGTGATGATGCCCATCAGGTCGTAGCCTGAGTTCTCCGCGGTCTTGCCGCCGATCCGCAGGATCTCGCCCGACATCAGCACGATCTCGCAGCCCAGCACGTTGTTGGTGGTCATGCCGTATTTCAGGCAATGCACCCCGCCGGAATTTTCCGCGACATTGCCGCCGATCGAGCAGGCGATTTGCGACGACGGATCGGGCGCATAATAGAAGCCGGCATGCGCCACCGCCTGGCTGATGGCGAGGTTGGTGACGCCGGGTTCGGTCACCACCACGCGGTTGTCGAAATCGATCTCGCGGATGCGCTTGAACTTGCCGAGCCCCAGCAGCACGCCGTCGGCGAGCGGCAGCGCGCCGCCGGACAGCGATGTGCCGGAGCCGCGCGGCACCACCTTGATGCCCTGCTCGAAGCAGTATTTCAGGACTTTTGAGACCTGCTCCGTGGTGTCCGGCAGCACCACGACCATCGGCGGCTGCCGGTACGCCATCAGGCCATCGAACTCGTAGGGCAGCATTTCGGCGGCGCTGTCGATCACGCCCTCGCCCGGCACGATCGCGCGCAGCGCGGTGACGATTTCACCGCGACGGCTGAGAACCGCCTGATCGGCAGCCGGCATCATGATGGCCATGCATGTCCCTCCGAGCCTCTCCCTTCGAGGCTCGCGCTTTATCGATTTATCACGACAAATCAAGCATGTCTGACCCGGTTTGGGTAGGCCACCAAGGTCGGAGTGCGCCTCGGCGGCGAGTTCTCTCTCGGGCAAGTCCGCCGCCCTGAAACCTGTCAAGGTTTCGTGGCTTGTCCAATCGAAGCGGCCCATGCCACAAGCGATGGTCCGGATAAACCACAGGGAAGAGATAAAGAGCATCCTATGAAGAAATTGACCTTGAGCGCGTTGGTTGCCCTCACCTCGATAACAGCCGCAGCATCCGGCGCGCTGGCGCAGGACGCCGCCGCCGGCAAGACCTCGTTCAACAAATGCCTGGCCTGCCATGCGATTGGCGAAGGTGCCAAGAACAAGGTCGGCCCCGTGCTGAACGGGCTGGATGGCCGCAAGTCCGGCACCGTCGAGGGCTACTCCTATTCGGACGCCAACAAGAATTCCGGCATTACCTGGAACAAGGACGTGTTCCTCGAATACATCAAGGACCCGAAGGCGAAGATTCCCGCCACCAAGATGGTGTTCGCCGGCATCAAGAACGAGAAAGAGGCCGGCGATCTCTGGGCCTATGTCTCCTCGTTCGACAAGGACGGCAAGACCAAGTGAGCAAGTGAGGTTTTTCAGCGGCTCTGCACGCGTTGCGGAGCCGCATCCTCTCCCGTTCTTGCGTTCGCCCGATCAAGCCAGCGTGTGCACGATCACGGGCCCGGCCATCGCGGTGGCCGGCCCGGTCAACAGCGGCGCCAGATCGTGCTCGATCCACGCCAGCGCGCGCTTGTTGGATTCTTCGGCAGCCGCAAAGTTGTTGAACAGGCTGATCGCGATCACCGTGTCGTCGGGCGCATAGACCACGTAATAGCCCATGAATCCGTCGACCCCGCTGATGACGGGTATAGCGCCTTCCTTGATCCTGCGTGTGAGCTCTTCGGCCTTGCCGGCCTTGGCCTTGCCCTGACGAATGGCGGCGTACATGGCGCTCTCCCTCGAAGGTCGGCTGCCCGATATCGCTATTCTCAGGTTCATCCCTGGCGGGACGAGCAGCGGAATCCCGCGCGCACCGATCGTATCCCATCCGGAGCCATCAGGCCACGTGCGGCGTCACCGTCGCCCCTGATCGCGCGAGAACGCGCGTCGACAAAAAGCCAGGCTCGCGCGCGCCTCAATGGGCCGCCGCCGCTTCCGCACCCGGCGCCATCCCCGATATCATCGCCTCCACTTCCGCAATAACGAGATCCGGCGCGGCCTGCTGGATCATGTGGCCGACGCCCGGCAGCACGATCAGTTTTGCGTTCGGTGCGGTAGCCGCGAACGGCCGTGAATGGATGTTGGTCGACACCGTCTTGTCGGCCTCGCCGGTGATAATGGTGACCGGCGCCTTGATCTCCGCATAACGCGGCGCCTGCTCGGCGACCGCCGCCTTCAGCGTCACCAGATCGCGCGCATTGGCGATGAATTCGCGCGGCCGCAGCAATAGCGGCGTGGCGGTGTTCCGGACAAATCCATCCGGCATCGTCTGCGGCAGGAACACGCTGCGCGCGCCCGGTTCCGCCAGCAGGAGGCCGAGCGGTAGCGTGATGGTGTAGGCGAATAGCGGGCCGATCACCGGCGTGGCGATCAGCCTGTTGTAGCGCGCAACGTCGCCGGGCCAGGGATAGGCCACCGGCGCCAGCATCACGAGGCCAGCGACGGCTTGCGGGTAATCCAGCGCGATACGCGCGCCCAGCGCGCCGGCCCAGGAATGCACCACGAAAATCGCGCGGTTGATGCCGAGCTTTGCCAGCGCCTCCTCGATCATGCGGGCCTGAATTTCGGGCGTCGAATCCTCGAGGCGGACGCGGGTGCTCCAGCCATGCCCGGGACGGTCGATCAGGATCACGCGGTGCTTCCTGGCCAGCCGCTCCCCGACCGGCTGCCGCATCACCTCGAGATTGGAACTCGCGCCATGCAGCATCACGATCGGTGGACCGGCCACGTCGCGCGGGCCGATATCGAGAATGTGGAGGGTTCCGCCCTCGACCTCGACCATCCTGCCCTGGGCCGGATGGGCCCGTTCGCTGAGAAAAACGCCGGCTTGCGTGACCAGCGCCAGCACCGCCAGCGCCGCCACGAAAATCAGTACTACCATCGAGGATTTCCGGCTGATTTTCTGCACCTGCGAGCTACGGCCCGGATCGGCGCAGGTTTCGGAGGTTGTCCACAGGGACCCGGTCCTGTGGATAGCGGGGTCATACTGATGTCATCGACAAATTTATACAGTGCCGCTGCCACTTTCGCCATGTGTGCGCGTGCCTGATTGGGGGTAGCCGGGCGCCTGCACTTGTACCCAACATCCACAGGAACAGGGTCGCTCAGTACAAATTGTTCCAGCGTAGAATCGGAGAAGTACCCATGATTTCCGACGCAAGCGAAGCCGCCATCGATCAGATCGTAGCGAGTTGCAATGGCGACATCCGCGGCGCACTCAAGGCCCTGCTGCGGGTAAACGAGCAGCTTGAGGCCGAACTGGCGCAGTTCTACGCGGCGGTAGGCCTCGACGGCATGGCGCGCGGCAGCAACGCTATACATTAGAGCCTTTTGGGTCGACGCGTTTTCCTGACGCGAAACGGCTCCAAACGCTCTAATTGGATTTGTCCTCGTTATCCGGCGTCTCTGCGGGCGGTCCTTCCACCGCCGGGCAGCTGCGGATGGTCGAACGGGCCAGCTTGGCGTCGCCGAGCGACTTGTACGGTCCGGATCCGAATCAGATATTTCCGCCGACCTGAGTGTTGATGACGGGATTGCTCGTGGCGATCTCGCATTTCGCGGTGGCGCGGTTGCCGATCACCCAATAGCCATCTTTGAGCCAGCTTGCGCGAAAGCGCAGGCTCCGGTCGCGACAATCATCGCGCCGGCCAGCAGCAATGTTTTGACGCGTTTTCTTGACGCGAACCGGTTTCCACCTCGCTGGAAAACGCTCTAACGCGGCCCTTGGGGCCGGATCATGTGCGGATCAGATATCGCGGCCTTCGACCTTTTCGGTGAGGCTCTTGACCAGTTCCGGCACCTTCTCGAGATGCGGATTGACGGCCAGCGCCTTGCGGAACGCTTCCAGCGCGCGCCTTTCGTCGCCGATTTCCTGCATGATCATGCCGAGCCCGGCCAGCGCGCCGAAATGCCGGGGCTCGCGGATCAGCACCTGCCGGATGTCCTCCAGCGAATGGGTGTAGTCGTTCTTCAGGTAATACAGCGTCGCGCGCCGGTTCCATGCCTCGACATAGTCGGGGCGCAGCTTCACGACGGCATCGAGCAGTTTCAGCGCGATATCGATCTTCTGCGCATCCATCGCGGCCTTGGCGCGCAGCATCAACAGCGCAGCCGTGTCGCTCGGGGTCTGCATCCACAGCGCCCAGATCCGCGCCTCGACATGCTTGGCGCTGGCCTCGTCGGGGGCGGCCTTCAGTGCGCCGAACAGGAAATCCAGCCCGCGGGTGCGATCGGCGCCGACCTTCGGAAGCTTGCTCGGCGCTTCCGGCAATTTCTTTTGGGCTTTCGGCGGGGGAACGACCTGGGTGTTGTTCTGGGCAAAAGCGGCCGCCGGCACGGCTGTGATGACAGCGGCGAGGACCACGATCCGGCAGTTACGGGCGCCTGGGAATCTCAAAGCCATGGGGCAAGTCTAGACGCGCAAAATCGCGCCGCAAAGCGGCACGTCGTCAAAGACCTGTGAAACGAGAAAAAAAGCCGCTCAGGCGCCTTAAGGCTTAGCCTTGGCGGGCCTTGAAGCGGCGCTGCACCTTGTTGATCACATACACCCGGCCCTTGCGGCGGACCAGACGGTTGTTGCGATGGCGACCACGCAGCGATTTCAACGAGTTACGGACCTTCATGGGACAATCCTGATGCTTTGAAAGGCCGTGCTGGAGGCCCGAACCTGAGCTACCCGAAAGTGGCAAAATGGGATTAATCCCGAAAAGCGGCCAACCGCCCGGGACAGCGGGGTTTCTAAGCCATCGCGGGCCCGGATGTCAATCAACCCGTCGCAACTCCCGAGGTGCCGTAACGATCCCTGATCTCAAACGTTATGCAACTGATTTCAAAAGCTGATTCCGGCAGGCCGCAGCGGCAAATAGCCTCGGATTTATGAACGCGATGCAGGCTCCGACCCTCGTATAACAAGAATCGGCCCAGAACGCCGCCCGCCAGAACTCCGATAGAAATGGAACCGATTTCGGCATGACGACCGCTCCAAGGCCGATCGCAAGAGTAGCTGTGCTCGCGCCCGACGCCCCTCTCCCGCCGCTTGACGGTTTCCGGATGTCGTTACCTGCGGGCGTGCAGCCGTTCAAGCTGAACTGGCCTTACATCATCGGTATCGGCGCCTATCACGCTGTGGCCGTGCTTGCCTTCATGCCCGGCTATTTCACCTGGAGCGGCCTCGTCGTGGCGATCGTCGGCACCCATCTGTGCGGGCTGCTCGGCATCAACCTTTGCTATCATCGACTTCTCACCCACCGCGGCCTGAAATGTCCCAAATGGCTCGAGCACGCCATGGTCGTCATCGCGATGTCCTGCCTGCAGGAAACACCGGCGCGCTGGGTCGCCATTCACCGCCGCCACCATCAATTCGCCGACGAACAGCCGGACCCGCACTCCCCGCTGGCCGGCTTCTTCTGGAGCCACATTGGCTGGATCCTGGTCCATCAGCCGGAGCTCTCGCGGCTCGGAATCTACGAACGCTATGCCAGGGACATTCTGCGCGACCGGTTCTACGTCGCGCTCGAACGCCATAATTGGCTGATCTGGATCAATCTCCTGCAAATGCCGATGTTCTTCGGTGCAGGCTTCGCCGTCGCCTGGCTGTCGGGAGAAACGGCGGCAGCGGCGGCCATGACGGGATTGAGCATTCTGATGTTCGGCGTATTCGTACGTACGGTCCTGGTTTGGCATATCACGTGGGCGATCAACTCGGTGACCCATGTGTGGGGATATCGGAACTACGAGACCGACGAGGACAGCCGCAACAACCTTGTCGTCGGGCTGATCTCCAACGGCGAAGGCTGGCACAATAACCACCACGCCGATCCACGCTCGGCGCGGCATGGCCGTCGCTGGTGGGAGATCGACAACACCTGGCTGACCATTCGCTTCCTGGAACGGATCGGCCTTGCCACCGACGTGGTGGCGCCGAATGCCCATCTCAAGGGACGGTCTGCCCACGCCAAGGTGATCACGCGCGGGTCGAACGGCGTCCCGGTCGACTAGAGCATGCTTCAACTGAGTTGAATCATGCTCGTCGGTCATCTTCTTGTTTGAGCATGATCTTTTCGGAAAACCGGTACCCACTTTTCCGGATCATGCTCTAGCGGCCCGGCCGCATCGCCGAGGCGGCTCCAACCAAAATATCGAAAACAACCCCATGCAAAGTAGCCAGGGGGCCGGAGCGGGTCAGTGCTCGGCATCCTCCGGGAGATCATCCGGGAACGCTCCGAGCCTGGAGATCATTTTGTCGGCATGAGGTCCGTCGGCCACGGCTTCGGTCAATTCGAAGAACAACGTCTTGTACGATACAAAGATTACACCGGCGCCTTTCAACCTCTCCACAGCAGCGTCCGTGCGGCTTGCGGACGAAAACAGCAATTCTTCGACTGCGAAGACATCGAACCCAAGATCGAGCAGGCCAAGGCACGACTGCAGTACGCACACATCGGTTTCACAGCCCGCGACAACGATCTGCTTCTTCTTCAGGCGCTTGAGGTACGTGCGAATGGGCTTCTCCTTCGTGAGATCGAAGAAGCTCTTCTCGAATAGCTTTGTGGCGCTGCCGAGCGTTGCCTTGACACCCGCCGGCACCGCGCCCTTTCGGTCAACCGGGCGCTCAAGCGTGAAGATCGTCGGAATGCGCATATAGGCGAGAAGGCGCGCGAAGCTCCCCATATTTCTGCTCAGCCGCGCGCGGCTGCGCGGCTCGAGTTGCGCCAAAAAGTAATCCTGATAGTCGATGATCGCGCCACAACACTGATCGGCGAGGATGCGCTTTGTGCCTGTCATAGCGCGACGATAGTTCAGTTGCCGCTTTTCCACCAGAGAAGGGCGAACGAGCAACCGCTTCTATGCCGCTGCAAGCGGCGCGAATACCTCTCACGCCGCAGCGTCGAGCGGAAACTCCACCATCGCCTCGCCGGTGGCGACCTTTTCGCCGGCCTGGTTCTTCACCATCACGTCGATCAGCACCCAGCGCGAATTTTGCGTCGTCTGCTTCGACTTGATGATTCCGGTGGGCTGAATGGTGTCGCCGGGCCGGACCGGCTTGACCCACCGCGTTTCCAGCCGGCGGTGGATCGCGCCCGCAGGGTACGCCCAGTCGGTCAGCATCCGCGAGATCAGCCCGAAATTGTTCATGCCGTGCATGATGATGCCGCCGAAATTGGTCTTGCCGAAAGACCCCTTCATGTAGTCGTCGTCGAGATGCAGCGGGTTGTAGTCGAGCGAGGCGTCGCAAAACAGGCGGATGGATTCGCGGCTGACCACGAATTGCGGCCCGTCGATAGCGTCGCCGGCATTGAGATTTTCGAATGTCGTTGTCATCACGCCCTCCCTTACATCGGCCGGATGGTCCAGCCGCGGCCGGAACAGATTACGTCGCCCTTCTGGTTGAAGAACACGTTGTCGTGCACCACGAACAGCCGCTCGCGCTTGATGAACTTGTCGAGCGCGCGGGCCTGCAAGGTGATGACGTCATTGGGACGTGCCGGAATGTTGTAGCTCCAGGATTGCCCGGCATTGACGGTTCCCGGCGAGCGCATCCAGTCATCCGCCGGCGTGCAGGAGAACATCAGGAGGATATGGATCGAGGGCGGCGCGATCAGCCCGCCATAGCGGGTGGTCCTGGCATAGGCCTCGTCGAAATAGATCGGATGATCCTCGCCGACCGATCTGCAGTACAGTTCGATGGCTTCTTTCGTCAGCGTGTAGGGAATGGTCTTGCGCGGCTCGCCGGGAACGATGTCGTCCCAGACCTTCCGCAGATTGGCGTCTTTCCAGAAATCGGTCTCGAAGGCCTCCGCCTGCGCCATGCCACGCTCCCTGTTCCTGCTCTTTTGCTTCTGCCGTCTTGCGGAATTTGTTATATAGTATAATCAATTTTCCAGACCCAAAAATCAAGCCGCCGGGGAGGCCCAAATGCCCAAGCTCAAACTGCCCGATATCGAAAAAGTCACAGCCATCGACATCCACACCCATGCGGAAGAACCCTGTGGCATGCATGGCGACGACGGCTATGACGATTTTCAGGAGCGCATGGCCGACTATTTCAAGTCGCCGCACAAGCATCCGCCGACCGTGCCGGAGACCGCGGCCTATTACCGCTCCAAGAACATCGCGGCCGTGATCTTCCCGGTCGACGCCGAACGCGAGACCGGCTTTCGCCGCTACAACAATTACGAGATGCTGGAAGTCGCGTCCGACAATCTCGACGTGCTGATCCCCTTCGTCTCGATCGATCCGCACAAGGGCAAGCTCGGCGTGCGCGAAGCGCGCAAGCTGATCGAGGAATACGGCGTCCGCGGCTTCAAATTCCACCCGACCATGCAGGGCTTTTACGCCAACGACCGCATGGCCTATCCGCTTTATGAAGCCATCAATGACGGCGGCGCAATCGCGCTGTTTCACACCGGGCAGACCGGCGTTGGTTCCGGCATGCCCGGCGGCATGGGGATGCGCTTAAAATATTCCAACCCGATGTATATGGACGATGTGGCGGCGGATTTTCCCGACCTGAAGATCATCCTCGCGCATCCCTCCTTCCCCTGGCAGGAAGAGGCGCTGTCGGTCGCGACCCACAAGCCGAACGTCTATATCGACCTCTCCGGCTGGTCGCCGAAATATTTCCCGCCGATCCTGGTGCGCTACATCAACTCCATTTTGCAGGACAAGATGCTGTTCGGCTCGGACTGGCCGGTGATCACGCCCGACCGCTGGCTGGCGGATTTCGCCAAGCTCGACATCCGCGAGGAAATCCGGCCGAAGGTATTGAAGGCCAACGCGCGGAAGATTTTGGGTATATAATCGAAGGCCATCATCGGCGAAACGTTGAGATGGCCCGTGACGAAATTCGCCAAGACCATCGCCCTCCTCGCCGCGCTCCTGACCGGAAGCGCGGCTGATTGCCTTGCGGGTGAATCTTCCGCGATCGTGGTCGAAATCGAAAGCCCGCTTGCCAGTCCGCATCCGCTCCAGGGTTACCTGAGGCGAGCCAACAATGTGGGCCTCGCGCCCGCGGTCGTATTGTTGCATAGCTGCCAGGGAAACTGGAAACGGCTCGATGACCGCTGGGGCAAGCGGATCGCGTCCTGGGGCTATGTCGTGCTCACCGTGGATAGCCTGGGTCCGCGCGGTCTCACAATCTGCGACGGCAGGGCAGCGAGCGATTCGGGCGAGGACGCCTACCGTGCCCTGAACTTTCTGGTGCGCGATCCATTGGTCGATCCCGATCGTGTTGCCGTGATTGGTTTTGCGAACGGCGGCCGGGTGGCCCTGATGTCGGTCGAGCGTGGCCATCTGGAACAGGCATCGACGGCCAAGTTCCGCGCGGCCGTTGCGTTCTATCCATCCTGCCTTGGATTGAAGGGCGAGATGACCGCGCCGTCGCTGATCCTGATCGGCGAACTCGACGATTGGGCCTTGGCCAGGGAATGCCGCGATTTGGTCGAAGGCCGGCGCGATTGGGGGATATCGCGGCAAAAGGACAAGGGCGTGCCGATCAAGCTGACGGTGCTTCCCGGCGCCTATCACGCATTCGATGCGCCGCAGCTCACGACGCCGCTCATGTTGAGGGGGCATCATCTCGAATTCAACCAGGCGGCGACGGATCAATCGATCGACGCGCTGCGCGAATTTCTCGATGCGACGATCGGCACCAAAGAGTAGTTACAGTGACCATCAAAGCCGTTGTGTTCGATGCCTATGGAACGCTTTACGACGTCCAGTCGGTGGCCGACGTCACCGAGGATGCGTTTCCCGGCTATGGCGACATCATCACCCAGGTCTGGCGCATCAAGCAGCTCGAATATACCTGGCTGCGCTCGCTGATGCGGCACTACCGGGATTTCTCCGAAGTGACGCGCAACTCGCTGGCCTACACGCTTGATAGCCTCGGGCTGCAATATGACGACGACACTTTCGCGCGCATCATCGACAAATATCTGCATCTCGATCTCTATCCGGATGCGCTCGCGGCGCTTTCGGCGATGAAGGACCGCAAGCTCGCGATCCTGTCCAACGGCAGCCCCGGCATGCTGGATGCGCTGGTGCGCAACAGCGGCCTCGACCGACTGCTCGATGCGGTCATCAGCGTCGACGCCAAGAAGATTTTCAAGCCGAGTCCCGAAGCGTACACGCTGATCGAGGAGGTGCTGCACGTGCCGCCCGCCGAGGTGCTGTTCATCTCGGCCAATCCGTGGGACGCCTGCGGCGCCAAGGCGTTCGGGCTCAACGTCGCCTGGATCGAGCGGGTGACGCCGGAAGCGATGGCGCTGGCCTGCCTCGAAAGCGAGACGCTGCCGCCATTGACGATGTTTTGGGCGTTGCGTACCCAGATGGATGAACTCGGCGTCGTGCCCGATCATCGCATCCACGGCCTCGCCGAACTGCCCGCCCTGGTGTCTGCCATAAGGTCCTGAAATGAGTTTTAAGTCCGTCCGCGCTTTCTTCGCAGAAAAGGCGCCCGATATCTCCGTGATCGAATCCAGCATGAGCTCCGCCACCGTCGCACTGGCCGCCGAAGCCTATGGCGTCGAGCCGGCGCGGATCGCAAAAACGCTGAGCTTGCGGATCGGCGAGCGCGTGGTGCTGATCGTGGCCGCCGGCACCTCGCGGATGGACAACAAGAAGGTGAAGGCGCTGTTCGGGGGAAAGCCGAAAATGCTCGGCCTCGAGGAAGTCGCCGAGATCACCGGGCACGAAGTCGGCGGCGTCTGTCCGTTCGGATTGAAGACGCCGCTGCCGGTTTATTGCGACGTCTCGCTGAAGGCGTTCGATATCGTGGTGCCGGCCGCGGGCTCGACCCACAGCGCGGTGAAAATCACACCGGCGCGCATGGCGGAACTGACGTCAGCCGAGTGGGTCGACGTCTGCGAGATCAGGCCCGCGCAGGAAGCGCCGGCCTATTCGTCTTCCTCATAGTACGGTCTCGGCTGGGGCTGCACGGCCTGCGGCTGCATTTGTTGCGGCGCGCGGCCACGTGGCGCCGCCTGCTGCGGAACGCGCTGCGTCGACCCGCGATTGGCCTGCTGCTGTTCGGCGCTGAATTCGAACACCGCGCGGCAACCATTGGAGAGCTGCGGCGTGTTCTGCCGCAAGCAGGCCACGATCCGGCCGACATCGGGGATCTGATCGCCGCAGAGGCGCCAGACGTCGGGCGTGCAGGCCATCTGCTGTTCCCAGGTTCCGCGATATTCCTGCGATGATGCGGGTGCGACAGCGCCAATGCCGGCGATCGCGATGGCAAGGCTGAGGACAATCCGCTGCGTTTGCATGGATGAAGTCCTTTCTTTTCGATTTTCAGTTTACGCGGAACTCCGCGCGGCGGCGGCGTTCAGCCTGCTGAATGAATGCGGCCACGCGACGTTGGTGCAAACAAAAAAATGTGAAGCGGGTTCCGCTATTCCACCTTGCCGATCTTCTTCACCGCCGCCACCAGCCGCGCGCTGTCTTCCGCGACGAATTTTGAAAATTCCGGCGCGTCCTGATATGCGACCGGGCTGCCGGCGGTCTCGAAGGTCTTCACCACCTCGGGTGCTTTCACCGCTTGCGCCATCGCTTCGCGCAACTGCGTCATGATCGGCGCCGGCAACGCACTCTGCGCAAACAGTCCCGCCCAGATGTAGAACTCGACATCCTTGTAGCCGAGTTCCTTGAAAGTCGGCAGATCGGGGAAACTCTTGACGCGCTCGGCGCCCCAATTGGCGAGCACGCGCATCTTGCCGTCATCGACCTGCTGCTTCAGCGTGCCCGGCGCAGAGGCCATCGCCTGAACGGTGCCGCCGAGCAGCGCAGCCAGCGCGGGGCCGGCGCCGCGGAACGGCACGTGCAGCAATTTGATGCCGGCGCTCGCCGCGAACATTTCCATCGCCACATGCAGCGTGCCGTAGGGACCGGACGACCCATAGGGAATTTCCCCGGGACGCTTCTTCGCGTCATCGACGAAATCCTGCAGCGTCTTCCACGGCGCCGAGGCCGGCACGGCCAGCAGCGTGGGATCGGCGAGCACGCGCGCGATCGGCGCGAACTGCGAAACCTCATACGCCACCGGGCGGTCGAACAGCCGGTCGGCTTCCGGCAGCACCGCGAGCGAGGACAGCGTCATCAATAGCGTATGGCCATCGGGCTCGGCGCGCGCCGCCGCCGCATTGCCGACCGAACCACCGCCACCGCCGGCGCGGTTGTCGACGATCACGGGCTTGCCGAGAATCCGCTCCAGCGCCTGCGCGACGGGCCGCGCCGCCAGATCGGCCTGGCCGCCGGGCGGAAATGGGACGATCATGGTGATGTTGCGGGAGGGATATGGGGCTTGCGCGAAGGCAGCATGTGAGAGTGCGGTTTGCGCCAGCGGCAGTGCGGCGGCGGCTTTCAGGAGTTCGCGGCGGTTCATGGTGGTTTCTCCCCGGGGATTTTGTTTTGGTTGTTGGAACGCAGCCTAGCCGGAAGCCGACGGCGACGCGATAGGCGGGCTCTCCACCCTCCTGGAGGGGTCCGAGACGAGCGAAGCTCGCTCGTGGATCGGCTCACATGGAGCGCAGCGAAATGTAAGACGGGGGGTGGGGTGATCTCTCAACTCGGCACTGTTCGCGAGGATAGACCTTCACCCCACCCCGCCGCTCCGTTGCATGAGCGGCGCTGACCCTCCAGGAGGTTTGGGTCAGTCATCGCAGTCAAGCTTGGGGCTTAGTGACGCCCATCACAGTCTGAAGAGCTCATCTCCCTTAGCGTCCTCGCATCATCAACTGACGGGATCGCTTATTCGAGGATGTGAAGGGGAGGAAGAGCTGTGAACGCATTCATGAGCGAACTGACGATTACGCATCTCTCCGGTAACGATAGGCATGGCTGCTGGCGCCGATGGCGCTTGGCAGAGCCCCTCATCTATGAGGTCGGAGGCCGCGGCGGTCGCGTCATCCGCGTGTCGAAGGACTTCGTCACCGATGGTACATCCATTCCACGACTACTGTGGCGGATCCTACCAGTTTGGGGAAGCTACAGCCGCGCGGGCGTCATTCATGACTACCTGTGCTATCAAATCGCGGACAACAATCCCCATCCTGAAGCGCCGACGCGCGCCGATGCCGACCGAATTTTCTTCGAAACCATGACGATCCTCAATGTCGGCCGGGTTCAGAAGTACGCGCTCTACTGGGGCGCCCGCTTGGGGACTTTGCTTAACTTAAGGACCACCATGATCGACCACAACACCACCCTCAACGCTACGTAAGTAGTTGGGCGGTAGCAAACCTCCCCCTCCACGGGAGGGTGAACGCGAACTCGCCGCTATTTCCGCTTCTTCGTTTTCGCAAATTGCTTCGCCAAGAAACTCCGCCAGCACTTCGACGCGCGCGGGCCGCGGGCCGCCGGGCGGGGTGACCAGATGCACCGCGCCTTCCGGCTGGTGCCAGCCTTTCAGGATCACCTCGACTTCGCCCGATGCAATCGCATCGCCGACGATGAAGTCCGGCAGATCGGCGATGCCGAGACCTGCGATGACGGATGGCAACAGCGCCTCGCCATTGTTGACGCGGAGTTGGCCCGCGGGCCGCACGCTGGCCTCTTCGCCATCCGCATTGGTGTAGTGCCAGACGCCGGCCGTCGAGAGATAGGCGTAGCCGAAGCATTTGTGCTGGGCGAGATGCATCGGATGCGTCGGCCTGCCGTGTCGCTTCAGATAGGAAGGCGCCGCCACGGTGTAGCGCGGCATCGGGCAGAGCCGCCGCGCGATCAGCGACAAATCCGGCAGCCGCGCGATGCGCAGGCCGGCATCGAAACCTTCGCCGATCAGGTCCACCGTTGCGTCGCTCAGGTGAAGATCGATCGAGACTTCCGGGAAGGCTGCGAGAAATTCCGGCAGGATCGGCGCGACGGCTTTCACGCCGAACGTCATGGGTACCGCAAGCCGCACCAGCCCGCGCGGCGCCATCGATTGCGACAACGCCTCGTTTTCCGCCGCCTCGCCGTCGGCCAATAACTGCGTCGCGCGCTCGGCCAGTTTTTGCCCGGCATCGGTCAGCGCCAGCCGCCGCGAGGTGCGGTTGAACAGCCGCGCGCCGAGCCGCTGCTCCAGCCGGCTGACCGCCTTGGACACCGTGGCCTTGGACAGCGCCAGCTCGGTCGCGGCCGCTGCAAACGACCGTAACTCCACGACTTTTGCGAAAATCGCGAGCGCCTCGAAATCCGGGAGCTTTGACATTCGGATCGCCTCTAAGGCTCATTTTTGGAAACAATGAGTTTCAATAGTTTCTATTTCTATACCACGCCGGCCGGCATATCCAATGGTCATCGGAATTCAAGCAACGGAGAAATCCAATGACCAAGAAGCTCTCAGGCAAGGTAGCCCTCGTCACCGGCGGTTCGCGCGGCATCGGCGCGGCGTCTGCCCGCGCCCTCGCAGCGGAAGGCGCCAACGTCGCGATCAGCTATGTCGCCTCCCCCGACAAGGCGGAAGCCGTCGTCGCCGAACTGAAGGCCAAGGGCGTCAACGCCCGCGCCTACAAGGCCGACCAGGCCTCCTCCGTCGACGTCGATCAATTGGTGAAGAACGTCGCCAAGGATTTCGGCCGGCTCGACATCCTCGTCAACAATGCCGGCGTGGCCGTCGGCGGCCCGATCGATGACGCCAATACCGACACCGTGGCACTCGCCCGCCAGGACGAGATCAACGTGCACGGCGTGATCACCGCGATCCGCACCGCGTCGAAGCTGATGGGTGACGGCGGCCGTATCGTCACGATCGGCTCCGGCATTGCCACCCGCGCTTCGTTCCCCGGTCTTGCCGATTATGCCGCCACCAAGGCTGCAATCGTCGGCTACTCCAAGGGCGCATCGCGCGACCTCGGACCGCGCGGCATCACCGTGAACGTGCTGCAGCCGGGCTCGATCGACACCGACATGAATCCGAAGGACGGCGGCGACTTCGCCGAAGCCCAGCGCACCCAGCACGCGCTGCAACGCTTCGGCACCGCCGAAGAAATCGCAGCCGGCGTGCTGTTCCTCGCGAGCCCCGAAGCCTCGTTCGTGACCGGCACGGTGCTCAACGTCGATGGCGGTTTCGGCGCTTAATCCATCAAGCGAAGCCGGGCGCATGCCGCCCGGCCACCGAATTCAAAAACTTTCAACGAAGGAATATCCCATGATCGAACTCAGACCTTTTGCAAAACTCGGCGGCGCCGACCACGGCTGGCTGAAGGCGAAGCACCACTTCTCGTTCGGCAGCCACTATGATCCCGACAATATGGGCCACGGCTCGTTGCGGGTGTGGAACGATGACGAGATCGCGCCGAACACCGGCTTTCCCGCCCATCCGCACGCCAACATGGAAATCATCACCTATGTCCGCGAAGGCGCGATCACGCACCAGGACTCGCTCGGCAACAAGGGCCGGACGGAAGCCGGCGACGTGCAGGTGATGAGCGCCGGCAGCGGCATTCGTCATGCCGAGTACAATCTGGAACCTTCGAAGACGAAGATCTTCCAGATCTGGATCGAGCCGACGACGAAGGGCGGCCAGCCGACCTGGGGCGCCAAACCGTTTCCGAAGTCGGATCGCTCCGGCAAGCTCGTCACCATCGCCAGCGGCATTGCCGGCGACAAGGATGCGCTGCCGATCCGGGCCGACGCGCGGGTGCTCGCCACCACGCTGAAGGCCGGCGAGAGCGCGGAATATTCGGCGGAGAAGGCGCGTCACCTCTATCTGGTGCCGGCGGCCGGCAGCGTCGAAGTCAACGGCGTGCGCGTCAACGCCCGCGATGGTGCTGCGATCCGCGACGAGGCGAAGCTGACGATCACCGCGCTGGAAGATTCCGAACTGGTGCTGGTCGACGCGGCGTAGCGCCCAACGCCCTCCCCGTCATGGCCGGGCTTGTCCCGGCCATCCACGCCCTGGAACGCAAAGCAAGACGTGAATGCCCGGGACATCTAGCGCGAAGACGCGCTTCGCACTTTTGCCCGGGCATGACGACTGATTTTTTCGCAAACACTTCACATCAAACTCAAACCCAAAGGAAAACCATCATGGCCAAAGTACTCGTGCTCTATTATTCCGCCTACGGTCACATCGAGGCGATGGCGAATGCCGTAGCCCAAGGCGCGCGCGACGCCGGCGCCACCGTCGACGTCAAGCGCGTACCGGAGCTGGTGCCCGAAGCCGTCGCCAAGGCGTCGTATTACAAGCTCGACCAAGCCGCCCCCATCGCCAAGATCGAGGATCTTGTGAATTACGACGCGATCGTCGTCGGCACCGGCACGCGCTTTGGCCGGATGGCGTCGCAGATGGCGAACTTCCTCGACCAGGCCGGCGGCCTCTGGGCCAAGGGGGCCTTGCACGGCAAGGTCGGCGGCGCCTTTACGTCATCGGCGACCCAGCACGGCGGGCAGGAAACCACGCTGTTTTCGATCATCACCAACCTGCTGCACTTCGGCATGACCATCGTCGGTCTGAACTACGGCTTTGCCGGCCAGATGAAGCTCGACGAAGTCACCGGCGGCGCGCCCTATGGCGCCACCACGATCACCGGCGGTGACGGCAGCCGCCAGCCGAGCGAAAACGAACTCGCCGGCGCGCGCTATCAAGGACGCGTGATCGCGGAGACCGCCAACAAACTGCATGGCTGATGCGATCTGGGCGGCATTCTCTTTCGGGATTGCCGCCCTATCTCGTCCCTTTAGGGACGATGGATCGAGCTATGGTGGAAATTCTTTTTATCGCTCAATTGGCGCGCCGGCCGCTGCAGGCCATGGCGCGGCGCTGGTGGTGCAGGAGCCTCTTCCGCGCCTCGCGCGGGCAACGCCGTTGCCGGGAATGCACGAAATCGTGAGCCGCGCTTTCTGAAGGCCTTGTGAATTCGTGATAGGCCTTCTGCGTTCACAGTAGGCACGCGCAGGGTTCAGGCATGAGCAACAACTCGCAAGGCCCGTGGCCGGAATTGCCGACCGCGGCGTGGCGTGACACCTGTGCGACGCTGCAGCTCTGGACCCAGATCGTCGGCAAGATCCGGCTGACCAAATCGCCCTGGCTCAATCATTCCTGGCATGTGACGCTCTACGTCACGCCGCGCGGATTGACGACTTCCCCGATGCCCGACGGCGCACGAACGTTCCAGATCGATTTTGATTTCATCGACCATCGCCTGCGCATCTCGACCAGCGACGGCACGCAGCGGCACTTTGCGCTGGCGGGGCATTCCGTCGCCAGCTTCTACACCGCCACGTTGGCCGCGCTTGCCGAACTCGGCATTGCCGTTGCGATCGACGAGATGCCGAACGAACTGCCCGATCCGATAAAATTCTCCGAGGATACCGCGCACGCTTCCTACGATGCCGAGGCCGTCAGGCGCTTCCTGCAAATCCTCGTGAATTGCGACCGCGTCTTCAAGCAATTCCGCACCGGCTTCCTCGGCAAGGCGAGCCCGGTGCATTTCTTCTGGGGCAGTTTCGATCTGGCGGTAACGCGCTTCTCGGGCCGTCGCGCGCCGCGCCATCCCGGTGGCGTGCCGAATTTGCCCGACGCGGTCGCCCATGAGGCCTATTCGCACGAAGTCAGCAGCGCCGGCTTCTGGCCAGGCAGTGGCGCGATCGATTATCCCGCGTTCTATTCCTACGCCTATCCCGAGCCATCAGGCTTCCGCGCGGCGAAGGTGCGGCCGGACGCAGCGTTCTTCAGCGAAGCGCTCGGCGAATTTATTCTGCCCTACGACGCCGTGCGCACGGCTGCTGATCCCGACAAGGCGCTGCTCGATTTCCTGCAGAGCACCTATGAGGCTGCGGCGATCCCAGCGAAGTGGGATCGCGACGCGCTGGAATGCGATCCTGGCAAGCCGGGCGTGGTGCGACAGGTTTAGAGCTGCTGCGTAGGGTGGGCGCAAAGCGCGTGCCCACCATCCCCGTTCACTTTGCGAAGGAAGGTGGGCACGGCGCGATGCGCCCTTGCCCCCCTACGGATTTCCCCAAGCTAATGCCGCAATTCCGGCTTCACAATGGTCTGGCGCACCTCGGCGCCGCAGTCGGCGCATTCATAGGTGAAGTCGATCTTCGCCATGCTCCAATGCGGCTCGACGTCGCGCACAAACATTTCGAGCCCCACACAGCTCGGACAGATGACGAAGCCCGGCTCGATATCGTCGTGATGATGGATGTAGGCTGGCATGTCGGCTCTCCCCAAGAAGACATTCAAGAAAGCATTCACCAGTAGGCCCTGACCCGAGGCGCAACATACGCCTCAGGCGTGCAGGCGATCATGAACTCTCGCGAACACAGCGAGAACGTCCCCACTATCCCAGCATGTGTGACAGATTTGCATCGCCGTGGAACTCCAGCCACAACGCATCAATTCTCTTCGTCTGACAACGGCTTACCGAACACGCGTCGCAGGCTTGCATCGAGCTGCGGATGGTTTCGCAGCGTACCCACCGCGCGATCGCGTAAGGCAAAGGGCCATCCGCGCCAGCTCAAGGCAGCGCTGATGTCGATCAGCGGCAGCCGCCTCACGCCGAAGCGGCGCTTGTAGGCGTAGTTGCCGACAGAGAAGTCGAACTCGCGCACGCCGTCTTTGTGCAGGGCCGCCATGGTGCGCTCGATGATCAGCCGGCCCGGCGAGCAGTTCGACCATTTCGCGCCGGCATTGCTGATGCGGATCATCACGTAGCGTGAGCCGGTCCTGATGCCGAGCAGCGTCGCCACGATCTCGTCGCCGACCGTGAGCGCCGAGACCAGCGCATAGCCCTTGCCGACGCCGTCGCGCACCAGGTTGCGGTAGAACGCTGCGCAGGTTTCGTCATTGAGGATGTAGTTCCGCCCGAGGCTCTGCATCCGCGTGCCTTGCTGAACCTCGGTGGTCGCGAGAATCCGCAACGCTTCACTGATATCGGTGACGATCGCAAAGGATGCGGCGGGATCGCGCGTGAAGACGCGCCAGCTCCGTTGCAGCTCCGTGCGCACGACTTTTTGCAGCGTGTAGCGCCAGGCGTCGTAATCCTCGCCGGTGGTGACGAGATTGCCGTTGAGCAAGCACGGTCCGCCGGTGTCGAGCAAGGCGAGCGGGTTGGGCCTGCCATCGAGATCGATGGGCACCTTGCGAAGGCGGATGAGATCGGCCGCCTCAGGCATGCGGCGCAGCGCCGACAGCAGGCTGCGCCACAGCGCGCGCATCGCTTTGGCATCACGCGGCGCGGCGCTGCCCAGGATCGGCGCGTTGTAGTCGGTCAGATTGAGATCGGCGAATTCGACCGTTGTGATCTTGTCTTGTCGGCTGCAGATCAGCGGCAGCAGCATCGCCGGCTCACCGGTCGATGCATCCGTAACAACAGCGATTAAAGGCGCCACGCCCTCGGCACCGGTGAAAGCGGCGTACCACGCGTCATACCATTGCGGATGCTGGAACGGCGTCGACGGGCTGATGTCGTGCCAGCGCGCGACGGCCTGTTGCCAGTCGCGCAGCAGCTCGACGCGGAATCCGGCCGCGCAGCTGGTCGGCCGCGCCGCCAATTGCCCCGCACTGGTCGTCAGCACCGTCATCGGCGTTGCGACTTACGCCGCCTTCGGCAGATCGACGATCCTGCCGGGCTCAGTGGCGTCGAGACGGAAATCGATCGCGCGGCGGGCGTTGCGCTCGCGCTTGACCCATTTGCTGTCGCGCGCGAGCTTCTGCAGCACCTTCTTGGCGAAGAAGGACGGCCCGCGCAGATTGCTGGTCTTCGGCGTGTAGCCGAAGCGGTGACGCAGCAGGCCGTTGGCGAGGTGGACGATCTGGGCGCGGCGGATCTCGTCATTGCCGTAGGATACCGTCATGGAAATGTTGACGGTGCCGAGATTCTCGACGCGGTGCGGCGCGTTCAGCGGCCAGTTCAGCATCTGGCCGGGTTCGAGGTCGAACACCTGCGCATGCCCGTCGTACCAGGGCGCGTAGGGCAGATCGACCTCGACGTCGAACAGCGCGATGTCCTCGAGGTGTTGCGGCTTGATGAACGGCGCGGTGTTTGGATAGACGTAGACCCGCTTGCGGCCGGCGATCTGGATCAGGCCCTGCCCCGGCAAATCGGCATGATAATAGACCTGCGCGTCCGGCGAGGAGACCAGAATGCCGGCCTGGTGGTTCGGAACCACGAAGCCCGGAACCTTGGCCGCGATCTCCTCGAACATCCGGTCGATCAGCTTGCGGTAGCGGCTGTCGACCGCGCCGACATTGCGCATGTTGAGCCAGAGCCCGCCCCGGGAAATCGCTTCGATGACCTGCCGGCCGGAAAGGTTGCCGATATCGCCCTCGCGCCACACCCGGCTGGATCCCTTGGCGCCGGTCTTCACCAGGCTGTAGTGCTCGCGCGGATAGCTTTCGATCAGCTGCGCGAGATCGTCCATCGAGAACGCCGGCGATTTGTGCATCTCGTGTTCGAGCCGGATCGGCTGGTGGCTCCAAAGCGCGGAATGCGTCTCATCCCATCTGCTGAAGATCTTGCCCGTCATCGCCGCGCTCCTGCTTCCGTTGCCTGGCCCGCCGCCCATTCCGGCTGTCCCGAAATCGCGGCATTCCGCCATTGCCGTGACCACCCGATGTCCCGTTATGAGACGGCCGGACGCTCTTCATGGTCGGATTGGCAAGAACGGTGCCGGGCGGACGCCGCCGCTTACCGGAAGCTAATGTCTGGCAGGTATGGCTAACGCCGACAGTTCCTGGAAACCCGCCGCACGATGACTGGAGAAACCCGATATCGGGCGCTGTTTCTCGGCGCGGGACCGCAGATGCATTGCGGCGTCGGCCAGTTCACGCGCCTGTTGCAGGAGACGATCGAAAAGCTCGAGCCCGGAACCAGCACGACGTTAACCCTGACGCGCGACGAAGGCTCGCTTGCCGAGATCTGGCGCGCGGTCGGCACGGCGCAAAGCGTGGTCTGCAACTTCCCGATCGTGGCCTGGAAGCGCGTGATGTTCGCGCCGCTCGTAGCGTTAGCGATCGCCCGGCTGCGCCGGCGTAAAGTCGTCCTGATTCAGCACGAATGGAACGGGCTGCATTGGCTGCGCCGCATCACCTACATGCCGGCGCTGCTGCTGGCCGACACCATCATCATGTTCTCGCCGCTGGTGCGGCGCGAGCTGGCTGACGATCCCCTGCTCGGCTGGACCGCCAAAAAGAGCGTGCTGGCGCCGCTGCCGCCGAACATCGAGGCCCCGGCAGGAATCGAAGATTCGAAATTGCGGCATCGCCTGATCGCCGCGAAAGGCGACGGGCGGCTCCTGATCGGCCATTTCGGATCGATCTATCCGGGCAAGCAGCCCAATGCGCTGCTCGAGATCGGCGCGATTCTGAAGCAACGCGGACTCAGGCCGCTGCTCGTCTATATCGGCTCCTTCATTCGCGGCGTCGACAAGGTCGAAGAGGAGTTTCATGCCCGCGCCAGAGAACTCGACATCGCCGACGACGTGATCGTCTCCGGCTTCGTCGCGTCCGACCGCGAGGTGTTCGGCGTGTTCAGCGAGATCGACGCATTCTGCTACCCGCTCGACGAAGGGCTCACCGCGCGGCGCTCCAGCATTCTTACCTGCGTGCAATCCGGCCGTCCGCTGATCGTCGCCGGGCCCGCTCTGCCCGAGGAATTCGACCACCATCCGCGCTTCAAGGAATTGATCGGCCGCGGCGCCATCGTGCTGGTCGCGGGCGGCGCTGATAACGAGGCCTATGCCGACCGGATCGCCTCGGTGGTCAAACGGTCACCGATGCCGTTGCCATTCGATTTCGACGGCTGGTGGAAGGATGTCGCCGAAGCGGTGCGGGCGCAGCTCCCTTAGGCCCTCACCCGAAACCGCGCGAGATAGTGCAGGCCGAACACCGCCATCAGGAACGTGAACCACAACGGATCGGAACGGTCGAGGAAGAAGCTTTCCATCGCCGACAGATAGAGCCCGAACAACCAGATCCGCAGCAGCATCATGGCCAGCGGACCGTTGTTGCCGCCCTCGTCGGCGCGCTGAAAATTCCTCAAAGGCAGGATCACCAGCACCAGGATGAGCAAGGCAAGCCCGGGAACGCCCATGCCCAGCGCGGTGTCGAGATAGCCGTTGTGGCTGTGCGCGGCGAAGCCGGCCCACTCCTTGCCTTCCGGCAGGTTTTGAATCGCGCTGCTGCCCCAGAAAGAGGCAAAGCCGTAGCCGGTGAGCAATCGCGCCTGGAGCGATTGCAGCGCAAATGCCCAGATGTCGGTACGGCCGGTGAATGTCGAGTCGAACGGCAGCAGTTTGGAAACTCCGGCGAGGCCCTCAAACATCACGGTGCCGACGCTCAGGAAGTTCAGCAATAGCAGCGGCGTGAGTAGTATGATCGCGCGAAGCCAGAACGAGCGAATGACTGACGTCACCGACGTCAGCAGCAGCACCGCAAAGCACAGGGTCAGCGAGCTCTTGCCGGCCGAATACAGCAGGAACAGCGAGGCAAGCGCGATGATCGCAGCTCCCGATATCCATAGGCCGGAGCGGATGATGTAGACGCCGAGAAACAGCACCATCACCATGATGGCCGCGGCCTGGTTCTTGTGGCCGAACGCGCCGCGCCAGTTGCCGGCGAGGCCAGGCTCCTGCGGATCAGTCGCCAGGTGAACCGAAAGATCAGGCGCCAGCAATATTCCGAGATAGCAGATCGCCAGCAATGCGAGCGCCGCGATCGTCAACCAGTGCATCAATTCCTGCTGCGACTTCGGCAGCAGCATCAGGGCGGCGGTGACCGCGACAACACAGATCGTCAACGAAAGACGCTTGATCGACGTCCCCGGATCGAACGACAATACCACCGTCACCAGCAGCCAGGCGCCGAACAGCACAAACGCCGGCGACACCAACGTCGCCAGCCCCCGCGCATCATTTCGCATGGCGAGCGCAATCGTCAGCACGCTGAGGGCGCCGAACATCGCATAGGTCGCCAGTTCGTTTCCGGTGCTGACGTCGCCGATCTGCATATCGCCGAGGCTTTCAAACGGATGCAGCGATATCCAGCCCAGCAGCAGCGTTCCGACAAATGTCGCGCCGCGAACGATGTCCATCACCTGCTGCCGCTCGATCCCGGCGGCCAGCTCACGGATTTCGGATGCGTCGACGACCTGGCTCATGAGACGATCTTCGAAGCCTTGTAGGGCTGCGGTTCGAGGCCGAACGCGGCCAGCGCGCTGCCGACCGCCACCGTGACGGGATGCATGGCAATGGTCCCCTTACGCTCGCTCAGGAGCGCGCACACGGCATAGACAAAAGAAAGCGGCAAGGCTGCCAGCAATTTGGCAGTCAACTTCGCCCGCAGCCATGCCGTCGGCGTCGCCTTGCGCTGGACGTGATAATTGATCGCGCCGATCCGCAGGCCGCGCATCGCCAGCCATTTCAGGCTGGTGCGGCTTTGCGGTACGGTCTCGCTGATCGCGGCTTCGTTTACCCAGTGAAAGCGCATACCGAGCCTTCGGCAACGGTAGAAGAAATCGGTGTCGCCGCCACCCAGAAAATTGAAACGGAGGTCGAATGCCGGCATGCCCAACCGGGTGAACACCGAGCGCCGGATCAGGCAATTGCCGCAGCCATAGATCACCGGCACCGGGCCCGAGGCGTCGTAGGCCGGTGCAAAAGCGGGATGGCGCCGCAGGCCGCGCTTTCGTGCGTCATCAAATTCGGGGAATACCGGTCCGCCGACGATGTCGGCGCTGGTCGCATTGGCAGTCCTTACCATCTGCTCCAGCCAGTCCGGCGACGCGATTTCGTCATCGTCGATCATCAAGAGACTGCTTGCCGCCGGGAACATCTGCAGCGCCGTCTCGAAGGCGGCGTTGATCGCATGGCAATTGCCCTGCCGCGGCTCGATCACGCACAGGCCTGCGAATTTCCCCGACGCGAGGTACTCGGCGGCAACCGGGACGCTCTCGCTCTTCGATGCATCGTTCTCCACCATGACGACGGCGAAGCGGCGGCTGGTGCGCTGACCAGCAAGCAACTCCAGCGTCCGGCGCAGGTATTGCGGCCGGCGGAAACAGGGAATGCAGACGACGATTTCGGTCGCGGTATCGAGCACTGGCGAAGCAGCGGCCAGCGCGCGCAGAGCCATGACCGACGGATCAGGCCCGTCCATCCGGAGATCGCTGGTCGAAATCTCTGCCATGACGCTCAGGTCGTTCACGAATATGTCTCATCGTCCCGAAACGGGATGGCCGGCGTGATCGCGGGACATTTCCGTCTCGATAAGGTCGTTCATTCCGGGACTGATCTGGCCCGTGCGAACGTAACGCGCGAAGTCGTGCAATATTCGGTCCCACGGCGAAGCGTGAAGCCCCGAACTCCGGCGACGGTTAATGGACGGAGTTAATCCGCGCTGAACGAACGCCGAGTACGGATCATCGGCTGAACAGCTTTCGGAACAGACGCTGCGAGTTCGGGAACTGGCCGTTGTCGATCTGGGTGGGCCAGGCGCCATCAACGTCGAAATAGGCGGCGTAAGCGATCCGATCTTCGTTCTTCATGAACCAGTCGTGCATCTGCTGAATGAAGAACGGGTTGTCGCCGAAATTGCCCACGCCCCATTCGGGGTAGCTCATCCGCTTGCCGTGCAGACGCGCAAACTCGCGGTGCCATTCCAGGCCGAACGGCGCCTTGACGTAGAAATTGTTCCAGCGCTCCTCAGGTGTGCCCTCGTGCTTGAAGTCGTAGACGTCGAGACCGATGTAGTCGACGACGTCGTCGCCGGGATAGCTGAGGTCAGCCGGCGTCTCCTGCGGCCCCCACCCCGGACACCAGTCGAACTTGAAGCCACTGGAGTGACGCCTGAATATTTCCACGACGCGCCGGAACGCCTTGATGTAGTCGGCTTCATGCCCTCCGGCGAACCACGCCATTTCAGCCAGATTCATCTCCCAGCCAAGCCGGATGATCGCCTGCGGATGCGCCTCTGAAATCGCACGCGCCGCCGCTTCGAACTCCGTATCGTGGAGCCCCTCGGCAACGTCGGCGAGCGGCGTGCCTTTCATGGTCAGCGGGATCGACCAGACCACGTTGCGCGCAGGGTTGAGCTTCTTCCAGACGCCCGGAACCCAGCTCAGTTTGGAGAAATCTTCCCAGGTCGTCTGGCCATAGAAGTCGACGCCCAGCACCGAGGACGGCTTCTGCTTCAGCCATTTTTCCCACGCCTGCAGCGTATGCTCGCGCCCTATCGGACCCCAATTGACGAAGGCGCCTGCGAACTTCGCTTGAGTGGAAACGGCGCGCGAGGCGGCGTTGCTGTCGACGTGGGCCAGCAGCAGCACGGTCAGGACAAAGGCCGCCAGAAACAGCACCAGCCGCTTCACACCGTGCTTTTTACGCCGCCTTGGATCAGTTCGAAACATCGGCTGCCCTCACATGCTTTCTGGCAAAGGCGACCGAGAGCCTTCGTCCCACCTCGACCGCGCCTTCGGCCGTGAGATGGCCTGCGTCGAACTGCATGGGGATACTGCCCTGCACCAGTTCGTCGCAACGATCGTCATGGCATATGGCATCGTAGACGGAGAGATAGGTGGCGCCTGTGGCCGTCACCATCTGCTTCATGGCCAGATTCCGCTCGCGAATGCCGGGCGTCCGCTTCGCGCTCGCAAGCGACGGCGTGTCGTGCAGAATACCGTCGACGAGAAGGCGCGGCAGGGCCGCATCATATTCGACGATCGGGCCAAGCACCGTGACGTCGATGCCCCTCGATTTCAGCGATTGCAACGTGGACGACAGGACAGGCAGGTCCTCATCCTTCCACGACGCGGCGAGAAGTACGCCATCGACCTTGTTGTGGACGAGAAAATCGCTGAAGACGAATTCCATCAGATGACGGCAAACCGGCGTGTCGTATCGCGACCCGGCCGTAATCGCCGGTCGGCAAAGACTGGCGGTCGCCTGCATGATGTTGACTTCCGGCATCGCCAGCGAAAGCCCCGACCAGAGATGCGCGGCGTGACTGTCGCCAATGAGCAGGTAATTCGGCCGCGCCGGATCGGGCTTCAGGCAGGCCTCCGCATCGAGATGCTGGCGGCTGGTCGACAGAAAGCAGCGCCCGGTGCGAAACGCGACCGATGAATCGTAGGCCAGGAAAGAACCGATCTCGACGATGCGCTTGGGGAAACGGAACGGGGCTCCGCTCAACAGGATCACCATTCCGCACAGCCCGACCGTCGAGGCCATCGTGGCCGAGGTCGCACCGAAAATGGCGGCCTTCGATGTTCCCTTCGCCAGGGTACGGAACGGCGTCTCGACCAGCTTCCACGACAAATAGGCGATGCCGATCGAGAGCGCGATCAATGTCAGCTTCGTCGATGCCGACAACTCCGTGAAGAAGATGGCGTCGGTTCGCTGAAACACGGTCAGCGGCCAGTGCCACAGATAGAGCGAATAGGATATCAGCCCGACGAATACCAGCGGCCGGAGTGACAGCAACCGTCCCGCCACCGAGACGGCGCGCTCGCTGGAAGCAATCACCAGCACCGTGCCGACAGCGGCGAGACCTGTCATGGCCAGGAGCGGCATCGCGGATGATCCGAACCCGATGACGCCAGCCAACAGCAGCAGTCCCGATACGCCGCTCGGCGTTTCGCCAGAATACGGATTCCGGCACGGGAAGGAATTCGACCGAGAGCAGCGCGCCCAGCGCCAGCTCCCACGCCCGGAACGGGGCGAGATAGAACGCAAAGGCGGGATTTCGTGTGCTCATCGCCAGCGCGCCGGCAAAGGAAACCACGGCGATGATGGCAAACAGAAGTCCGGTGCGCTTCGGCGCGAAGCGATGGACCAGCAGCATCGCCAGGGGAGCTGCGAAATAGAACTGCTCTTCGACGCCGAGCGACCAGGTATGCAGCAGCGGCTTGGTTTCGGCCGGCGCGTCGAAATAGCCGGCGGTCTGCGCGAAATAGACGTTCGAGATCGACGCCACGGCGCTTGCGAGACTCCTCGCATAATCCACGAGCTCGACCGGCAGGCAATAGAAAGCGGCGAGAACGCTGGTGGCCAGGAACATTACGAATAGCGCCGGCAGGATGCGCAGGATCCGGCGCTTGTAGAAATTGGCGAGCGAGAACGATCCTTTGCGGATGTCCGCGTCGATCATGCCGCAGATCAAATATCCTGATATGACGAAGAAGATATCGACGCCGACAAAGCCGCCGGAAAAGCCGGGGACGCCGACATGATAGAGCAGCACGGGAATGACGGCGATCGCGCGCAGGCCGTCGATGTCGGCGCGGTACCCGGTCACCTCGGACTCACCGGCCGCGCAAGGACGCGCCGGCCGGCAAAGCCGGACGTCACGGCGTTAACGCGCCGCAGGAAACCGTTGCAATGCTGGGCCCTCGCCGTCGCAAAAGGATACAGGCCGGACAGGCCGGCTGTATCAAAACGAACAGGAGGCTCGCGGCCCGCTTCTTGCGAAAAGAGTTTTCGTCGAAAATCGTTCATCTGAAATCCAATCGCCGACGGCGTCGACGATGCCAGCGACCTGCTCTGCAATATCCGGTCCACCATCGGCGCACGCGCGAACGGCGCCTCCGCCCATGGTTACCGCGGAACTGCAGCGCAATCCGCGTGTCGCAAATGCGGACACCGTGGACAGAGCGGATGTACCGGAAATGCCGGGCGTTGTGGGCGGCAGTGCTTTATCCGCCAGAGACGCGGGAAAAATCGGCAAGTTAACCACGCCGACGCGCCGCAAGATGTGTTGCGCCGGTTCGGCACCGATCTTGCTCAATGGGTACCGCGGGAGAATTGCGTCTGATAACGGCGGGCCTCCGGCCGATTGTTGAGATGAATTGCAACGCGCCGTTAACCCTGAACCCATTGCCGAAGCCAAGTTCCCGCTTCAAAGGCCGAAAGTCTAATGCTCAGCCAGACGTTCCATTACTCGGTTGCGAGCATCGTATCGGCCGCGATCGGCTTGCTGAGCGCGGTCGTGTTCACGCGGCTGCTCTCGCCGGAAGAGTATGGCGTCTACGTCGTCGGCCTGAGCACGGCTGGCATCGTCTCGGCGCTGCTGTTCACCTGGGTTCGCGTCTCTGCGCTGCGTTTCCAGTCGGAAGGCGGCGCGGTCGACGTCCGGAAGACCATCTTCGTCGCCTATCTCATCTCCGCCCTCGCCGCGCCGATCGCGCTCCTTGTTGCCACGCTGACGACGTCGGTATCGCTGGAGCGAAATCTCGCCGCGATCTTCTTCGCACTGGGGCTGGGTCTCTTTGAACTCGGGCAGGAACTGCTCAAGGCACGCTTGCAATCGTTCGCGTTCATGTCGGCGTCGATCGTTCGCGCCTGCCTGGCCTTCACGCTGTGCCTGGCCGCGGCGCTGCTCGGCGGCGGCGGACTATGCCAGCTCGCGATGGTCACCATCACCTATTTCGTCACGACGACGCTGTTTGCGGGCACGATCCTGCGATCCCCCGTCGCCGGACCGACGTTTTCCGATTTGCGGACGTTTGCGGGCTTCGGCATTCCGATTACGCTGTCGGGCATCGTCTTTGCGATCCACGCCGCGCTCGACCGGATGCTGGTGTTTCATTTCATGGGCGACCACGCAGCCGGCCAGTACGGCGCGGCCGCCGATCTCGTGCGGCAGATCATCCTGATTCCGGCGGTAAGCATCGCATCCGCAACGATCCCGCTGGCGGTGCGCGCCTACGCCACCGGCGGCGCGCGCGAGGCACGGCCGCATCTGGAATTCAGCCTCGAAATTCTGCTGGCCGCCGTCCTGCCTGCCGTCGCCGGCGTGGCGTTGACGAGCAGCTATATTGCCGGCGTGATCCTTGGCAGCGAGTTCAGGGAGACCGCGGCGACGATCATGCCGATCCTGGCCTTTGCCTGGCTGTTTCAGTCGATTTCCCAATCCTACATCCACGCGAGCTTTCATCTCGCCAAGACGCCGTTCTTGATGACGACGCAGAGCATCGCGATGCTGATCGCGAACCTGCTCGTCATGCCGGTCCTGCTGGCCAGGTTTGGCCTGGTCGGCGCCGCGTCGAGCCTCGTCATCGTCGAAGCCTTCGGCGCAGGTTTCGGCTGGTATCTCACGCGCAAGGCATTTCCGCTGCCGTTCAACGCATTCCAGGTCACGCGCATCGTCGCGGCGACGGCAATCATGGCGCTGGTGCTGACATTCCTGAAACCGCTGCTTCCGATCGGCATCGTCTCGTTTGGTGTGCTGGCCGCAACCGGCTGCCTCGTCTACGCCGCCGCAGCTTTTGCATTCGACATTGCCGGCTTGCGCAAGGTCGTGATCGCCTATGCCGCGCGGCGCAATCTCCCGGCCCCGTCCATCACCGCCCCGTCCACGGGACTACCCAGCATGTCGACAAGAGAACCATGATGCGGCTAGCCAGCAAAACTGCGGTCGTTGCAGCCGACAATCGACATGTCATCTGTCGAACCAACCCGGTGTCGCTGTCGGACTTTACCGACAGGCGGCGCGAGGCGACGCGCCCGCCCGAGTTTCGGGGCGAGAATTTCGAGCGCGACTTCGACAGCAATACGCTGTTCTACGACGCGGTACAGGTAAGCCAATCAACGGTTGCCCTGTTTGCGCCGCCATTCTTCAACCTCGCGCGCGACGTCACGACGGCGAATTTCATCAGCGGCGCCGGGACCTGCAAGGCGCGCACGAGGCATCTCGACCGCCACGCCCAAATGTGGCTGGATATCCCTGCGCATGCCGGCCCGATCCAGGCATTGGGCGAACTCGGGAGTTTTACATTCTCGGTATCGCCGAACGAGTCGGAAATGTTCAGGGATCGCCGCGTCATCTTCACGATGTCGAAGGATAACCCGATCGAATGGATTCTCGACTGGGTGAGGTTCAACCGCGACATTCACGGCGCGGATGCCGTTCTCATCTATGACAACGGCTCCAGCGCCTACGACAGCGCGACATTGAGCGCAGCGCTCCGCTCGGTCCCGGGCATCCGATGCTCGGTCGTGATGGAGTGGCCTTTCAAATACGGACCGCAGGGAGCCAACAGCTGGGATCACTGGGATTCCGATTTCTGCCAGTTGGGGGCGTGGGAGCACGCAAGATGGCGCTTCCTGCAGAATGCCCGGAGCGCCATGAATTCCGATATCGACGAGCTGGTGCTGTCGAAGACAGGAAAGTCGGTGTTTGAGGCCGCCGAACAATCATGGACCGGGCTTGTCCGATATCGCGGGCGATGGATCATCGGCATCGATGACGGCATCCGCGACGACATGCCCAAGGCTCCGCATCGGCACGCCGACTTCTCGATTCTCATGCCGCCGAAATACGAGTTCTCAAGGCTCGTGATGCGGCGCGATGCGAACGAGTGCCTGCCGAAATGGACGGTGGTTCCCGCCCGATGCCCCACGCATGCGCAATGGCACGTCCATTCGATCTTCTCCTGGTGGGCGTCCTATTTCTGCACCAAGGAATTTTCGTTTCGGCATTTTCGCGAGATCGGCAGCAACTGGAAATACCAACGCACCAACCGCGTGCCATTCGATCCGCAGGTTCACAGGGCGGACCAGGCGTTGATGGAAGCTTTTCAGCGCGTCGATTGGGAAAACTAGAATGAACAAGGCAAGCCCCACGTCAGAATGGATGAAGTCGATGAACGAAGCAGCCACGATCGACCACAGGCAGGCGACCGAAACCGTGCAGCATCCGCAGGCGCTGCTCGAGCTGGCGCATGGCCAGGCACGGCAGAGCCTCTTGACCGTCCACGGAATTCTCGAAGCGACACTGCCTGCGGGTGAACTCTCGATCTACGAAGCCGGCGGCGGCTCGACCAGCTTCCTGCCGCTCAAGGTGCTGCATCGCGCCCACGTCACCGTGGTCGACATCGACGAGGACCAGATCCGCAACAACGACTACGCGCAGCGGGCTGTCCTCGGCGACATCCAGACCTATCGCTTCAAGCCCAACAGCTTCGATCTGGTGATCTGCTACAACGTGATCGAGCACGTGCCCGATGTCGAAGCAGCCCTGCTGAATTTCTGCGAATCGCTGAAGCCGAACGGCATGATCCTGATCGGCGCGCCCAATCCGCGATCGCTGTCCGGCGTCGTCACCAAATATTCGCCGCACTGGTTTCATGTCTGGTTCTATCGCCACGTCCGCGGCGACAAGAAAGCCGGCCTGCCCGGCCATGCGCCGTTCCCGACGCTGTTCCATCCGCTGGTCACGCTTTCCAACCTGGAGGCGTTCGCCGAGCAGCACGGCCTGCAAATGATCTACCGGAAGCAGTACGAGAGCCCGCGCTATCCGGAGATGCGGCTGCGCAAGCCTCTGTTCGCCGCCCTGGTCGATGCCGCCGCGAAGGTGATGAACTTCTTCCTTCCCGGCAAGACCGACGTCCGGCACGGCGACTACCACGTGATCCTGCGAAAGCGTTGAGACCATGAACGCGATGTTGTCAGAGGCAAGGGCAAAGGTCGGCCACCGGCTGGCGATGCATCTGCGCGTCGACTTGTTCCGGCTGCGCAACAGCACGCCGATGGTCAGCTTTACCTTCGACGATCTGCCGAAGAGCGCGGCAACGACCGGCGCCGGGATGCTCGAAGCGCATGGCGCGCGCGGGACGTTCTATGTCGCGGGCAGCCTGGTCGGCGCCGACGCGCCGGACTGGGTGGCGGGCGCTGCCGACGACGTGGTCTCGCTGCACCGCAGGGGTCACGAGATCGGCTGCCACACGTTCTCGCATCAGCGCGCCTGCGACCTCGACGAGGCCACGATGAAGCAGGAAATCATGCGCAACCGCGCCTACCTTCGCGCGCTCGATCCTTCGATACGGGTCGACAGTTTCGCCTATCCGTTCGGATACGGCTCCTACGCCCGGAAGTATCAGCTCAAAAACGAATTCCAGACCTGCCGCAGCATCGTGCAGGGCGTCAATGCCGGCAGCGTCGACCTGCAGTTCCTGCGCGCCGTGCCGCTGATCGATCGCGAGATGGATCGCTGCGGGATCGACCGTGCGTTCGACGAAGCGCAAACCAATAACGGATGGTTAATTTTCTACGGCCACGACGTCACGGACCGGCCGAGTCCCTATGGCTGTTCGCCTGCCCTGCTCGCGCATGCGCTCGCAGCGGCATCCCGGCGGAACATTCCAGCCCTGACCATGGCGGAGGCGATGCAATGCGCCCGCGCTTAAACGCTTTGTTTGCCAATTCGGGGAATAGTCCCTCAGTGAGTATGGTTAATTTTTCCTGTTGCGTTTGTTCAGCGCTTTTTTTCGGCGCCCCCGGCGTAACCCGAAGAGTAACCCCTCAGCCGATGCGTACGGCAGTTCGAATGGAAGCTGGGGTCGATGCTTATCTATGACCAGCCAATAGACCGGGCGAAGCCTGAGACCGGACCAGCGGCGGCAGCCGCGCCGGCGGGCTTCAGCGTGCTCGATCTGGCCCAGCTCCTGTGGCAGCGGAAGGTCGCGATCGCCTCGGCAGCGCTGATTTCCGCCTGCGTCGCAGTTGCGGTCGGCAAGAGCCTGACGCCAAAATACACCGCCTCCGTCCAGCTCTACGTCGATCCCCGCGAACTGCAGCTGGTCGATCGCGAACTGACGCCGCGCGCCCAGGATACTTCCGGCCTCGCGATGGTGGTGGAGAGCCAGGCACGCGTCATCACCTCGAACAACGTGCTGCTGCAGGTGATCCGCGACACCCATCTGGAAAAGGACCCGGAGTTCGGCGGCGGCAATTCAAGGGGCCTTCTGGGATCGCTGCTCGGCCTGATCGGGGTCGAGCTGCGCCCCACCGCCGAGCAGCGGAAGCAGATCGAGATGGGCGCGCTGGAAGCGCTCAATCGCCACATCAACGTCAAGAAGACCGATCGCACCTTCATCGTCGATATCGACGTCTGGTCGTACGAGCCGGCCAAGGCCGCGATGCTCGCCAACGCGGTCTCGAAGGCCTATCTCGCCGAATCCAAGCAGTCGCAGGCCGCCGCCGCGCGGCGCGCGACCACCGACCTTTCCGGCCGGCTGAAGGAATTGCAGGAACGGCTGCGCAACGCCGAGAACACGCTCGCGGTCTACAAGGCGCAGAACAATTTCGTCGGCAGCCAGGACACGCTGATCAGCGACCAGCAGCTCTCCGCCAGCAACCAGCGGCTCGCCGCCGCTCGCGCCCTGACACTCGACGCGCAGGCCAAATACGACCAGGTCGAAGCCGGCCGCAAGACATCGGCCGACGCCGGCGCTGTCCCCGAGGCGCTGCAGTCGCAGACCATCGCCAATCTGCGCGCGCAATACGCCGAAGCGCGGAAGCGCCAGGCGGAATTGCAGAGCGAGCTGGGACCGCGTCATCCGGCGCTGCGCCAGATGGAGCAGCAGGTGCAGGATCTGCGCCGCGCCATCAACGAAGAGGTCGAGCGCTTCGCCCAGTCCGCGAAGAACGACCTGATCCGCGCCCGTGACTTTGAAGCCTCGCTGAACAAGGCGTTGGAAACCCAGAAGCGCCAGAGCGTCCAGATGAGCCAGGCCTCGGTGCGCCTGCGCGAACTCGAACGCGAGGTGGAGGCGAGCCGCGACGTCTATCAATCGTTCCTGAAGCGATCGCGCGAAACCGAGGAACAGGAGACCCTGAACACCTCGAACGCACGCATCATCGGCGACGCCACCGTGCCGCAGCGGCGCACCTTCCCGCCGGCCATGAGCCTGCTCGCGATGATCGGTTTTGTCTTTGGCGGGCTCGCTGCCGCCGGCTGGTTCATTGCGCTCAACCAGCTGATGCCGAGCACGAAATCCCGTTCGGCCGCGGGACGAAGCCCCGGCGGAAACTCCGAAGGAACCGGCCGCTCCCGTGCCCGAGAGGCAGCCGCCTGCCGCCCCACCCCAGCCGCAACCCGCGGTCAGCCTGATCGAAAAGCCTGTCATCGCGCGGCTGCAGGAAGCCGACGTGATGCGCACGCTCGGCAGCATCCTTGCAACGGATAGCACCGCCGACGTCACGCGGCTGGGCTGGCCGACGCTGCGCGCGGGCTTTCCGCTGATGACCGTCCTCAATGCCATGCGCGAGATGCGCGCGGCGCTGGCCAGACGCGCCGGCGGGGAAACCCCGCCCGTGATGGCCGTGATCGGCGCCGGCCCGGATCAGGACCGCAGCATCGCCGCGCTGAACATCGCGCTGTCAGCGGCGCGTGACGGCGCCAAGGTGCTGCTGATCGATGCCGACCTCAGGCAACGCGCGCTATCGGGCAAGGTGAGCCACCTGGCCAGGAGTGAGCCCGGCCGCTTCGGCTGGCTCGGCATCGGCGCCAAGGCCGCCCCGCGCGATTCCGACCGCCAACGGAATTTCGATCCTGCCGGCCGTCAATACCACCGACGCGAAAGCCGGCGACGCCATCCGCAAGGCGATTGCGCAGGCCCGTTCCGCCGGCGGCTATGACCTCGTAATCCTCGACGGGCCGGCCATGCCGTGGAGCCCGACCGACCGCAAACTGCTCGACATGGCCGAGGGACTCGTTGCGATCCTCCCGGTGCATCTCGACATCAACGACAGCATGGAAGACATCATCGCGGCCCTCGGCGGGGCCGAGCGCAAGCTGGTCGGTGTCGTCCTCAGCGAAGTCGAACCCGACGGCCGCAAGCCCGCAGCGGGACAAGCAATATGCGTGAGCGTCGCGCAAATCCCGTCGGCAGAGCGGCTACGGCCAGCATACCCCGCATCACGCTGGGCGGGCTGCGGCTTGCCGTGCTGGATCTCGAGCAGACCGCGAACTTCATGATCGAAATGGTGTTCCCGCAACGCCGCCTCAATCGTCCGCTCTATCTGACCTCGGCCAATGGCGAGGTGCTGGCGCGCTGCTCGACCGAACCGATGACCGACCGGCTGTTTCGCGCCGCCGACCTGATCAATGCCGACGGCCAGCCGCTGGTGACCGTGTCGCGGTTCAGGTCAAAGACGCCGCTGCCCGAGCGCGTCGCGACCACCGACCTGTTTCACGTCGTTGCCCACAAGGCGCAGGCAGCCGGCCTCACCTTCTACATGCTGGGCGCGGACGAGGCGGAGAACGCCGCCGCGGTCGACAGCGTTCGCGAGCAATATCCCGATCTCAAGATCGTCGGCCGTTGCCACGGCTTTCTCCGGGGCGAGGCGCTGCGTGCCAAGGTCGCCGAAATCAACGCGCTGGCGCCGGACTATCTCTGGGTCGCGCTCGGCGTTCCCTATGAACAGGCCTTCGTCGAGGAATTCACGCCCACCCTATCCAATGTCGGCGTCATCAAGACGTCGGGTGGGCTGTTCAATTTCCTGTCGGGCAGCCGCGCCCGCGCGCCGCAGTGGATGCAGCATGCAGGCCTCGAATGGGCCTGGCGCATCTGGCTGGAGCCGCGCCGCCTGTTCTGGCGCTATCTGACGACCAATCCGCGCGCGCTCTATTTGTTGCTGAACAGGGGCCGATCGACCGACATCGAGCGGGACACATAATCGATGAGCAGCCGTCCAACCATTCTCGTCACCGGCGGCGCCGGCTATATCGGTTCGCACTGCTGCAGGGCGCTGGATGCGGCGGGCTACCAGCCCGTCACCTACGACAACCTTTCAACCGGCCACCGCAGCTTCGCCGCGGGCGCGCTGGTGGTCGGCGACATCGCCGACAAGGCCACGCTGGCGCGGACCTTTGCCGAACACGACATCGTGGCCGTCATGCACTTCGCCGCCTCCAGCCTGGTCGGCAAATCCGTGGCCGATCCGCAGAAATACTACATCAACAACCTCGCCGGCACGCTGTCGCTTCTGCAGGCCATGCGCGAGGCCGGCTGCAACCGCCTGGTGTTTTCGTCGACCGGCGCGGTCTATGGCAATGCCGACAGCAAGGCGCTGCGGGAGGACTATCCCTGCGCGCCGATCAATCCCTACGGCGCCTCGAAATGGATGATCGAGCGTGTGCTGGCGGATTATCGCGCAGCCTATGGCTTCGGCTCGTTCGCGCTGCGCTACTTCAACGCCGGCGGCGCCGATCCCGCCGGCGGCATCGGCGAATTGCGCGAGGTCGAGACACACCTCATCCCCCGCGCCATGATGGCGCTGCAGGGGCATGTGCCTGATTTTGCGGTGTTCGGCGACGATTACGACACGCCCGACGGGACCGCGATCCGCGACTATATCCATGTGACCGATCTCGCTGCTGCCCATGTGCTGGCGCTCAAGCTGCTGCTCGAGGGACATTCAGGCGGGGCGTTCAATCTCGGCACCGGCAACGGTTTTTCGGTGCGCGAAATCCTCGCGGCGATCGCGGCCGAGACCGGCCGCGAAGTCCCGCATGTCGTCAAGCCGCGCCGATCAGGCGATCCGACCTATCTGGTCGCCGATCCCTCTGCCGCACGCGCGACATTGAACTTCCGTCCCGCCCATTCGGATCTGGCCACGATCATCCGCACCGCCTGGGCGTGGCACAAGAAGGCGCATCCGCTGAAGACCGGTGCGCCGGTCCGCGAGCTCGCATGAGCGCAGGCTGCGCAGACGATCGCCAGCGGCTACAGCGGCTTGATCTGCACCTTGCGCCACTTGATCACGCCAGAACCGTATTGCAGCGCGAACGGGCCGCTGGCGTGCTTTGAATCCTGGACATCGACGGTCTTCTGGCCGTTGAGCACCACGACGAGCTGCGAGCCCTTGGCCGTGATTTCGTAGGTGTTCCATTTGCCGCCCGCCTTCGGCATCGGGTCGACCTTGGCCACATCGACGATGGCGCCGGTGCCGTAGGTCGGATCGGGCCGCTTGTCGAAGATGTTGACCTCGTAGCAGATCTTGGCGTCGATCTTGGCCGACTGGTCGCAGCGAATGAAGATGCCGCTGTTGGCGTCGTCGTCGGCCCAGAACTCGGCCTTGATCTGGAAATCCTTGTAGGACTCCTTGCTGACGAGATAGGACGGATCCTTGCCCTCGGTGATCTTGTCGGCGACCAGCGCGCCGTCCTTCATCGCCCAATTGGCTTTGCCGACCTCGGTCCAGTCGCCCATCTTGGTGCCGTCGACGAGCGTCACCCAGCCATCGCCCTGGCCGGACGCGACGCTGGAAAATTGAACAGCGGCGGCGCCGATCAACAGACCGGCGGCAAGTATCGACAAACGCTTCATGAACGTAGCCCTCCCATGGCTGCTTTTGGTTGGGCCGAAACCTATCACCGCGACGCGCGGCGTAAATCCGTTTTTCATGCTGCAGTTGCGTTGTGCGACATATCGCTTGCCGCTGCCGCCGATCACGCATGCACCCGCGCGCCTTGCTCCGCGGGAACGAGACCGGCTAGCATCGCGGCAACAGAGATGAGCGCATCTCGGCTCACGAAACGGCAACGGAGGAAACCATGAAGGCGAAACCCGGTCCTGGCGATACCTCATGGCGCCGCTGGCTTTCGCCGGCATGTTGAGCATCTCTTCCGCTGCGGAACTCAAGTCCGGGCGCACCATCGACATCATTGCCGACTGCCTGGGGCCCGGCCAACGCGCATGGTGCGCAAGGCGACCGGATTGTCGGTGGAGGCGAACGCCCAACGCCAAACCCGGCTTCAACATGGTCTACAACAAATGGACCGAAGCGCGGCAAGATCATTTCCCGAAACAGACCGATCTCGACACTGCCATCCCAACATGGATCGCGACGCATCGACGTGCAGGTGGTCTCGCCCTATCCCGGCCATTTCGTCTATGCGGCGCCGCCGGAAGTGGCGCGCGATAGCTGCCACATGGTCAACGACCACATTGCCGAGCTTGGTTGCGAAACATCCCGACCGGCTGATGGGCATGGGCACGGTGCCGCTGCAGGACCCCGGTATGGCCGTGGCCGAACTGGACCGCACCGTGAAGGAGCTGGGCTTTCGCGGCGTCGAACTCTGCACCAATGTCAGGGGCGTCGACCTCACCCGCGCCGGTCTGGAAAAATTCTTCGCCCGCGTCGAGGAGCTCGGCGTGATGATCTTCCTGCATCCGTTCGGCACCAGCCTGGTCGGGCGCATGGAAGACCATTATTTCCCGAACACGATCGGACATCCGCTGGATTCCGCGCTGTGCGTCGGGCATCTGGTTTTCGACGGCTATCTCGAACGCTTTCCCGAACTGAAAATCTGCATCGCCCATGGTGGCGGTTACATCCCGGGCTATTGGGGACGCTTCGATCACGCCTTCGCGCATCGCGAGGATTGCCGCGTCACCATCAAGAAGAAGCCGTCGGAATATTTGAAGAAGCTCTATTTCGATACTGTCGTGTTCGACGAGCGCGAACTGAAGCATCTGATCGAGATCTGGGGCGCCGATCACATCATGCTCGGCACCGATTATCCGTTCGACATGGCGGAACCCGATCCGGTCGGCTTCCTCGGCCGGGTCAAGGGCGTCGCAAGGAGGACATGGCGCTGGTGGCGGGCGGCAATGCCGCGCGGCTACTGGGCTTCCGGCGAATGCTGAACCGGCGAGCTAGCAACCATTTCGGCGGCGGGCGTTTTATGTCCCCAACCAAATCAGGGATATGAAACATGGCTTCTGCTTCACAGATCAGGGAACATATGGACGTCATCTCGTCGGACAAGAAGACGGTCGGAAAAGTCGACCATCTGGAAGGAACCGACAAGATCAAGCTGACCAAACAGAGTTCGCCTGACGGCCAGCATCATCACTTCATCCCGATGTCGTGGGTCGACCACGTCGATCAGCATGTCCATCTCAACAAATCGGGCGCGGATGTGACCTCGCACTGGCAGCATGGCCGCCAGTAACTGCTCGACATGCATTGCGCCGCGCGCGGATGCAGATATCATCTGGATGTCAGGAGATGGGATGCATCCGGCGGCGCGACTGCAATTCGAACGCATGATCGGCGAATATGCTCGCTGGCGTGCCGTTCCCGAAAAGGAACGATCGCCTGCCCCGGCATGGTGGTGGGGACCTGCGATGGAGTTGCGCAACGCGCCGCAATCCCTGCCGGCGGAATGGTGCGCCGAACTCGGATTGCCCGATCATGCGACCTATGCTGCCGCGGGCGGAAATCTTCCTCAAGGCTTTCGCGGGACAGACGTCGCTGCCCTGGCCTTACGATTTTCCCAGCAAGACCGAAATTCCGGACCCGACGGTCCGTGAGCTGCACCCGCAGCCGTCAGACGACAGTGCTTTTCAACCCTGATCCGGCTTCCGGCTGCAACGGCGGCGAGGCGAGCCGCGGTTCGGCGCGAAGCAGGTCGGCCATTTGCTTGGCGGGCAGCGGCTTGGAGAACAGAAAGCCCTGCATCTCGTCGCAGGCGTGGTTGCGCAGGAAGGTCTCCTGCTCCACGGTCTCGACACCCTCCGCAATGACGGTCATGCCAAGCGCCTTGCCCATGCTGATGATCGCCTGCGCAATGGCCTGGTCTTCGGTATCGACGGGCAGGTCGCGAACGAAGGAGCGGTCGATCTTGATGGTATCGATCGGGAACTGCTTCATCAGCGACATCGACGAATAGCCGGTTCCGAAATCGTCGATCGCAAGGCGAATGCCGCGGCTCTGGATCGCGTCCAGCACCTTGATCGCGCGCGACACGTTCCGCATCACCATGCTTTCGGTGACTTCGAGCTGCAGCAGCACCGGCGACATGCCGCTTGCCAGCAGCGCCTCGTCGACATCGTGCAACAGATGCGGATCGGCGAATTGCCGCGGCGACAGGTTGACCGCCATCGTCACCGGCCGCAGGCCGCGGCGCTGCCAGGCCATGTTCTGCGCGCAGGCTTCCTTGAGCACCCAGCGGCCGATCGGAACGATCAGCCCGGTTTCCTCGGCCAGCGGAATGAACTGCCCCGGCGATACGGTGCCGAGTTCGGGATGGATCCAGCGCAGCAGCGCCTCGACGCCGGTGATCTGGCCGCTCGCCATGTCGACCTTGGGCTGATAGTGCAGACGAGAACTGGTCGCGCTCCAGCGCGCGGCGCAAGCGCGCTCTCCAGCGTCAGGCGCTCGATCGACTGCGTCTTGATTTCCTTGGTGAAGAAGCGGAAGCCGTTCTTGCCGTCCTCCTTGGCGAGATACATCGCCATGTCGGCGTTCTTGGTCAGCGTCAGCATGTCGGTGCCGTCGGACGGGTACATCGCAATGCCGATCGAGGCGGTGGTGTGGCATTCGTGACCGCTGAGCTGCAGCGGCTGGCTCAGTACGGAAAGAAGCTCGCCGGCAATGCGCTCGACCTCGGGACGCTCGGCGGTCTCCTCCAGAATGACCACGAACTCGTCGCCGCCAAGCCGCGCCACGACATCGCTCGAACGCAGCGCACGGCGCAGCCTGCCGCCGATCTCCACCAGCAGCATGTCACCGGCGTCGTGTCCCAGCGAATCGTTGATCACCTTGAACCGGTCGAGGTCGATGAACAGCACCGCGAACTGCCGCTGGTAGCGCTCGGCGGCATCGATCGCGCGACGCAGCATGCCGTTGAACATTTCCCGGTTCGGCAGGTGCGGTCAGGCTGTCGTGCGACGCCAGATACTCGATCCGCTCATCGGCCTTGGTCTTTTCGTCGGCGCGGTCGAAATTCTCCAGTGCGAACGAGACGTTGCCGACGAGCCGCTGCAACAGCTCCGCAAACTCGGGCGTGAACGTATCCTTCTCGCGCGACATAAACGACATTACGCCGACGATCTGCCCATGCACCCACAGGGGGAATGAAGCGCCGGAATTCGTGCCGTCGTTGCGCGCTTTACCGTGAAACGCCGCGGCGCGCGGATCAGCTGAGGTAATCGTTGATGATGCAGGCCTGCCGCGAACGTATCGCCGAACCACAGAGCCCGCGCCCCTCCGGGTGCGCCTCGCTGGTCGATATCACTGCCTCGCGGGCGCTGGAGGCAGTCGGACCGTCGGCAGCCACGACGTCGAGAAAATCGCTGTAGGGCGTTATCATCGCGATGGAGGTCAAGGTAAACTTGCCACCCTTCGCCGCCGCTTCGCACACCAGTGCGAACAGTTCCGCCCGCGACGACGCGCGGATGATCGCCTCGTTGGTCGCGCTCAGCGCCGCCAGCATGCGCGTCAGGCGCTCCTTCTGGATTTCGGTCCTCGCCTTGTCGTCGGCGCGGTCGAAATTCTCCAGCGCGAACGACACATTGTCGGCCAATCGTTGCAGCAGTTCCGAAAATTCGGCAGTGAAAGTGTCCTTGTCCAGCGACATGTAGATCATGACGCCGACTGGCTCGCCGCGAACCAGCAGCGGAAAGGCGGCGCCTGACTGAGCGCCGTAGGTGCCAACGATGGGCTGGAAAGCTGCGACGCGCCGGTCGGTCACATAATCATTGGTGATGCAGGGTCGCCCGGTTCGGAACGCCGTTCCGCTGAGCCCGCGGCCCTCGGGACGGGCTTCATCCACCGACAACCTGACGTGCCGCGTCGCCTCGGCAGCCGGGCCCGCGGCGGCGACGATCCTGAGCAGGTCGCTGCCGGAATCGGCCAATGCGATGGTGGCCGAGGTGAACCGGCCGCCGTTCGCCGCCGCTTCGCACACCATATCGAACAGTTCATTGCGGGATTTGGCCCGCATGATGGCTTCGTTGGTGGCGCTGAGCGCGGCGAACATCCGCGTCAGGCGCTCCTTCTGACTTTCGGTCCTGGCCTTCTCGTCGGCCCGATCGAAGTTTCCCATCGCGAACGACACGTTGTCGGTGAGCCGCTGCAGCATTTCGGCGAATTCGGGCGTGAACGTATCCTTTTCGGAGGAAATGAAAAACATCACGCCGACCGCCTGGCCGGAAACCAGCAGCGGGAACGCCGCACCCGACATCGCGCCGTCGCTGTGAATGAACTGGTGAAACGCTGACCCGCGAGGGTCAGCACGCAAATCATTGGCGATGCAGGCCTGGCGGGAGCGGAAAGCGTTGCCGCACAGCCCGCGCCCTTCCGGACGATCGGCGTCGGTCGAAACCTTCACACGGCGCATGTTGTCGGCCGTTGGTCCGGCCACGGCCACCATATCGGTAAAGTCGCTGTCGGATCTGGCCAGCATGATGCTGGTCGAGTTGAACCGGCCGCCTGTCGCGGCAGCTTCGCATACCAGTTCGAACAGCTCGGTCCGCGACGTTGCACGAACGATCGCTTCGTTGGTTGCACTGAGCGCCGCCAGCATGCGCCCCAGACGCTCCTTCTGGGCGTCGGCTCTCGCCTTTTCGCCGGCGCGCTCGAAATTATCCAGCGCGAACGAGACGTTCTCCGCGATCCGCGCCATCAGCGCGACGATCTCTTCGTCCTCCGCCCACAGCTTTCCGACAAAGAACAGCAACACGCCGATGCTCTCGTCGGCCTTGATCAGGGGAACCGCGACGCAGGCGGTGACGCCGGTCTCGCGTGCGGCCTGATGCCAGGGCTGCCCCAGGGTCGAGTTGAGGATATCGTTATTGACGGCTGGTTGCTGCGTTCGGAATGCCCTGCCGCAGACGCCCGTTCCATACGGGTTGCCCGCATCGATCGAGAATGGCGCCCGCATGATCTGTTCAACGATCGCGCCCGTGCCTGCTGCCGGCTTCAACCAGATCGAGTCCGGCTCCGCAAGCAGGACCACGGTAGCCGCGGATTTGCCGCTGTATACCGCGGCATCGCAAACGCGCTGATAGAGTTCCTGTTCGGTCTTGGCGCGCAAAATGGCTTCATTGGTCGCGCTGATGGCGCCGAACATCCGGTTCAACCGCCGCATCACGCGCTCGCCGCTCTTGCGCGCGGCCTCATGTTCGAAATTGTCGAGCGCAAACGAAATGTTTGCCGACACGCGCTCCAGCATCGAGACGATCTGCCCGTCGATCGAGTTCGCCTCACGCCGCGAAACGAGCAACACACCGACGCCCTCGCCATTGCAGGTCAGCGGTAGCGCTGCCGCCGCGCCCACCTGGTTGGCCTTGGCCCCATCGCGCCAGGCCAGCGAACGCGGTTCGTTCAGGAAATCGTTGCTGACGCATATCTTCCGGTCGCGGAAGGCTTGCCCGGAGACCCCGGAACCCTCGGGCGTACCGGCCACGATCGAGATGTCGATGCTGCGCAGGCGCGGAACGTCGTCGCCACAGCCTGCGACGAAGCGCAGGAGATCGGTTTCCGGCTCCAGCAGGAAGATCGCCACGGCCAGGAAGTCCCCGACCGAGAACGCGGCTTCGCAGACCTTCGCGTACAGTTCTTTGGGCGATTTGGCGTACAGAATCGCTTCGTTGGTCGCATTCAACGCCGCGAACGTGCGCGCGATATCGGTCTTCACCGTCCCCAAGCTCCCCTGCCGGCAGCGCCAGGCTGCCTCCGATTTTATGCGTGCAACGGGCCTAAATGCTCGTTATTGGCGGCCGGGAGTTGAGATTCAGAGTAAATGTCAGACCAACGAACAGCGACGTCGCTCCGGAGAACTACGGACCATTCACGATTTGTCAGCCATACCGCCGCAGCACGCCGGCGCACGCCGGCCGCGATGCGGGCCTGAATTTTGCGGGATGAAATTCGAAAGCCATCGAGGACCGTGCCGGCGGCATGGCTAACAGGATATTTCCGCGCTTGCCCTGCCGCCGCCGCTTTGAGAGCATGCCGGCCGCGGCAACAAGCAAGACCCGCTATTCGCGCGGGCATTAAGCATTAAAAGGTAGAGGAAAGTCCCATGCCGATGGTCCAGGCCGACCGTCTCACGCAAATCGGCGCGGCGCTGCTCAAGGCCGCCGGTGCATCGGAGGAGGAAGCCGGCGCGGTTGCCGTCGGCTGCGTCAACGCCAATCTCGCCGGCCACAACTCGCACGGCGTGATCGCGATCCCGACCTATATCGACCGCATCAAGGCCGGCCATATCGTGCCCGGCGCCAACTGGACCATCGTCCAGGAATCGCCGACCACGACCGTGATCGACGGTCATTGGGGCTTCGGCTTCCACGTCAACGCCAAGGCGATGGAGTTGACGATCGAAAAGGCGAAGACCGCCAATGTGGCGGCCTGCACGGTGTTCCGCCAAAGCCATGTCGGGCGGCTCGCCGCCTATCCCCTGATGGCGATGCGGGCGGGCATGATCGGGATTGCCACCGCCAATTCCGGCCGCTCGCCGAAACACGTCGCGCCGTTCGGCGGCCGCGAGGCAAGGCTCGGCACCAATCCGATCTCGATTGCGGTGCCATCCGATCTCGAGGCGCCGTTCTATCTGGACATGGCGACCTCGGCGGTCGCGGCCGGCAAGATCGCGCTGTCGGTGGCGCGCGGCGAACAGATCCCGCAGGGGTGGATCATCGACGCCGAGGGCCGGCACACCACCGATCCCACGCAGTATCGCAAGGGCGGCGCGCTGCTGCCGCTCGGCGGCAGCGAAGGCTACAAGGGAAGCGGGCTGGCTGCGATGGTCGAAGTGTTGTGTGGCCTGCTCACGGGCTTAGGCTTCGGCGTGGAGCCGACCGGCCGGCACAATGACGGATGCTTCATGGCGGTGTTCAATGTCGCCGCGTTCCGCCCCTTGAAGGATTTCGAGAAGGAAGTCGGCGAGTTCGCGCGCTATCTGAAATCGACGCCGCCGTCCGAAGGCTCGCCCGGCGTGTTCTATCCCGGCGAGATCGAACATATCCGCGAGCAACAGCGCAGGCGCGACGGCATCGAGGTCGAGGACGCCACCTGGGATAAACTGAAGGCGCTGGCCACAGACTACAAGCTGGCCGCCGAGCTCGGCCTGAAATGAAATCCAATCCCACGCGCGCAAGGAGAACCGCATGACACGGCAAATGGCGCTGGTCGGATTCCTTCAGGCGCAGAACTGCACCAACCTGCCGAGCTCGTGGCGTCACCCGGAATCGCGCGACGATTCGATGTCGGCCGACTACTACCAGGAGATCGCGCGGATTCTCGAAGCCGGCAAATTCCACATGGCGTTCTTCGACGACCGCCTGGCGATGCCGGACCGTTACGGCAACGACCACGCCCACACCGTCGAATACGGCATCCGCTGCGTGAAGATGGACCCGATCGTGGTGCTGACCACGATGGGGATGGTCACCGAAAAGCTCGGGCTCGCATCGACCTGCTCGACCACCTATTACGAGCCGTTCGACGTCGCGCGCCGTTTCGCCACCCTCGATCTGATGTCGGGCGGCCGCGCAGGCTGGAACGTCGTCACCTCGCTCAATGACGGCGAGGCCCACAACATGGGCAAGGACGCCCATCTCGAACATGACTACCGCTACGATCGCGCCGACGAGTTCATGGAGGTGGTGCTCGGCCATTGGGACACCTGGGAAGACGGCGCGCTGATCATGGACAAGAAGAGCGGCCGCTTCGCGGATCCGGCCAAGGTGAAGCGGCTCGACCACAGGGGCGCGTTCTTCAAGTCGCGCGGCCCGTTCACCGTGCCGCGCTCGGCGCAGGGCCATCCCGTCATCATCCAGGCCGGCGCGTCCGGCCGCGGCCAGCGCTTTGCGGGGCGATGGGGCGAGGTGATCTTCACCGCCGCGCGCAACGTGGCCGCCGCCAAGGAAGGCTACGCGGCGGTCCGCAACGAAGCGGCGAAAGCCGGCCGCGATCCCGACCAGATGTTCCTCTGCAACCTCACCACGCCCGTCTGCGGCGCGACCAAGGCCGAGGCCGAGGACAAGATGGCGGTCATCAACAAGCTGCCGCTGCAGATCGATGCGCTGTCGCTGCTCGCGGAGGCGCTGAACTATGACTTCGCCTCCAAGCCGCTCGACGAGCCGCTGACGACGGAAGAGCTCAAGAGCATGCAGGGCATTTTGGGCATTCGCGACGGCGTGCTGAAGAATTCAGGCAAGAGCAATCCCAGCGCGCGCGACTTCGTCACCTTCTCCGGCCGCGGCCAGGTGCAGGACGCGATCGTCGGCGGCCCGAAGGAGATCGCGGACAAGTTGGAGGAGATGTTCGTCGAGCGCGGCTGCGACGGCTTTGTCATCGCGGCCACCATCGTGCCGGGCTCCTACGCCGATTTCGTCCAGCACATCGTGCCGGAATTGCAGCGCCGCGGCCTGTTTCACAAAGACTATGCCGGCAAGACCTTGCGCGAAAATCTCGGGCTGCCGCGTCCTGCCGCCGGCGCCTGGAAAACCACGCCGCGGGCCGCGGCCGAATAACAAGAGGACATTTCATGCGTTGGCTCAAATTCACCGCCGCCGGCAAGACATCCTGGGGCATTGTCGAGGGTGAGCACGTGATCGCCGTCAATGGCGATCCGTTCGGCGAATGGCAGCGCGGAACGCAGTCGCATGCGCTGAAAGACGTGAAGGTTGAACTGCCGCTGATTCCGCGCACCTTCTATTGCGTCGGGCTGAACTACCTCAAGCATCTCAAGGAAGCCGCCGACAAGGCCGGCACGGTGCCGAACGTGCCCGACCGGCCCGAAATCGGCTATCGCGCGCAGAACGCGCTGATCGCCCATGACGAGGACGTGGTGATCCCGGCGAGCGCGACCGAAAAAATCCATTACGAGGGCGAACTCGTGGTCGTGATCGGCAAGAAGGCCAAACATCTCACCGAAGCCAACGCGATGGATTGCGTGTTCGGTTACACCATCGGCAACGACGTCAGCGAACGCACCTGGCAGAAGGCCGACCGCAGCCTGTGGCGCTCCAAGAACGCCGACACCTTCAAGCCGATGGGGCCGTGGATCGAAACATCAGTCGATCTCGACAAGATGGAGACCGTGATCCGGGTCAACGGCAAGGAAACCGGACGCTTCCGCACCAACGACATGATCTTCGGCGTCGTGCCGTTCCTCGTCGAACTGACCAAATATTTCACGCTGTCGCCGGGCGACGTGATCTGGATGGGCACCGACGGCGCCTCGCCCAACCTGAAGGCCGGCGACGTCGTCGAGATCGACATCACCGGGATCGGGACATTGCGGAACAGGTTCGTGGCGGAGAAGGTTTGAGGTGCGCCGGCCGCGGTCTCGCGTCGCCTGCTTCGGATGAGGCCCACTGCCAGACCCCCATCCTGAGGAGCGCGGAACGCGCGTCTCGAAGGATGCGGCCCGGCCGGTGGCCTCTCGGAAGCGCTCACATACATGCGGGCCATCCCAGCGGGGAACCGGGTTCGCGCCGCCCTGCCGTCTACTCGATCTTGATGCCGGCGTCCTCAATGACCTTGCGCCAGCGCTCCACCTCGCTGCGGTAGTAGCGGCCGAACTCTTGCGGAGGCGCCGCGATCAGGACGAGGCCCTCATTGACGCTGAGCTTTTTGAAGGCGTCGGCCTGCACGGCCTTCGCCGCCGATCGGTTGAGGCGGTCGATGATGTCAGGCGGCGTTTTCGCCGGCGCTAACAGGCCGTACCAGGTTTCCGCTTCAAAGCCCGGAAGACCGGTTTCGGCGACTGTCGGCAATTGCGGAAAGGCGGGCGAGCGCTCCGATGTTGTCACCGCCAGCGCCCGCAGCTGACCGCCCTCGATCAGGGAAGCCGCGCTTGCCACCGTCGTGAACATCACCTGGATCTGCCCACCGATCAGGTCGGTGATGGCGGGCGCGGAGCCCTTGTACGGAACCGTGGTCATATTGACCTTGGCCATATGCTTGAACATTTCGCCCGCAAGATGCGCCGAGGTGCCGGTGCCGAACGTGCCGTAGGAGATTTTTTCGGGCTCGGCCTTCGCCGCCGCGATCAGATCGGCGATGGAGCGAAGCGACGATTTCGGATTGACGACGACGATGTTGGGAGAACGCGCGACCAGCGCGACGGGCGCAAAATCCTTGTTCGGGTCGAACGGCAGTTTGGCGTTCAGGCTCGGATTGACGGCATGGGCAAATGTCCCCATCAGCAGCGTATAGCCATCGCCTTCGGCGCCGCGACCGCCTGCGCACCGATAATGGTGCCCGCGCCCGGCTTGTTTTCGATGATGATGCTGGCGCCGAGATCCTTTGCCATCTCCTGCGCCAGCACGCGGGCAATGGCGTCGGTGCCGCCGCCCGGCGCAAAGGGGACGATGATCTTGATGACGCGGTCCGGATAGGCGGCCGAGGCCGGCGCAAGCGAGCACGCCAACGCCGCAAGCGCGAACAACATGGATGCGGAAAATCGAGACATTCAGAGCCCCAGCGCGAGAGGAGGACTCCTTCATACACGCGCTCGCCATGCAATGCAGCATGGTCCGCTATGACACCGCAGGCGCGTGCGGATCAAATCATCCGCGCCACCAGGGGAATCTTTCTCAATAACACCGTAAGCAGCCAGCTGCCGCCAAGCGTGCCGGCGAACACGATGGCCGCCTTGACGCCGGCGGGCCATGCCGGGTCGTAGACGAAATATTGCAGCCAGATGATGAACATATAGTGGAAGAGGAAGATGCCGTAGGCCGATGGCTGCATCGCGTCGAGCAGCCACAGGCTGGAGCGCGACAGCCGCAATGATGTCGCCGGTACCGTAAAGGCCATGGCGGCGCTGAACATCGCGAAGGCTGTGCCATAGGCGGTTTTCCACCACGGCGCCGGCGAAGCAACGTTTTCGATCCAGTTGTGATGGGCAAAGACCAGGAGCAGGATCAGGCCAAAGAACAGGACCGCAAATGTGAGCCATGTCGCCCAGCGTTTTGCCACTTCCCCGTCCTCAGCGAGGATGCCCGCCTCAGGCTGATGACGCCGATGCCGACACCGGTGAAGAAATAAGCGGGATAGAGCAGGATGCGGCTGGACTGAATTGGAAACGGGTAATGGCCCGGCTCGAACCAGGCGCCGTCGCCGAACCAGAGATGCATCGGCAGGTAGGACACGACCGAGACGACAACAAAGGCGGCAAAGGCCATTGTCGGCCGGCTGCGAAGGGCGCCGATCAGACGACCGAGGGCGCCCAGGATTTTCGGCGCTGTCATCCAGATCGCGGCGGCAATGACGTCGAACACGAGCAGCACCCACAGGAACCACGACTGTCCCGACGGCCACGGCCCGGTGGTGATCATGCGCCCCCAATAATGGAAGAAGTTGAAGTCTGTCGTGCCGGGCAGATGATAGCGCAGGAACGAGGCATAGTAAGCGATCGGGATCAGCACGAAGATCGAGACCAGGAGCGGTATCCCCAATCGCCAGGCGCGGCGGCGCAGAATCCAGCCGCGCCGTTGCGGGTCAGGCTGTCATGGACGAACAGTCCCGAAATCAGGAACATGAAGGCCATGAAGAAACTGTCGTTGAACAGCACGACCAGATCGAAGCCAAGCCAACGCATCCGGTCGCCATTGCCGAAATGGGTGAAGTTGACGACGGAATGGTGGATCACCACCAACAGCGTGATGAACGTGCGCGCCCGATCAAACGCCACGATGCGTCCCGTCATCGTGGCGGCTTGATCGCTCTCGCCGGCTTTTCGCAGCATCGTTCTCCGCTCCGCAATAGCAGCGTCACTTTTCGAACGCGTCGTAAATCAGCTTCTTGACGTTCACTTGCACATGCAGGCGTCCGGAGGGGGCGTTCTGCAGCACAACGAAAAACATGTCCTGGGCGCGGTCGACCACCAGATAGGCGCCGGTCGCGCCGTCCCATTTGATTTCACCAGGCGAACCCGGCGGCGGCGGCACCGCATTGCCGGGATCGGTGCGGACGCCAAAGCCATAGCCGAAGCCAAAGCCGTCGCCGGGGTAATAGAAGTAGTTGCGCGCGACGCCCGAGCCCGGGCCAATATGATCCGTCGTCATCGCCGCAAACGTGTCGGGGCTGAGATAGGTCTTGCCGTCGAGCGCGCCGCCGTTCAGCAGCATTTGCCCGTAGCGCGCGAGGTCGGAGATGGTGGAGACCAATCCGCCGCCGCCCGATTCCCAGCGCGTGACATCGAGCGAAGTTCGCTCAACATGCTGGTCCTTGCGCAGCGGCCAGGCATAGCGCGCCCGCTCGTCCGGATCGGTCAAAAAGAATTTGGTTGTCGTCATCCCCAGGGGATCGAGCAGTTCCGCTTTTTCGAATTGGTACAGCGATTGACCGGAGGCCACCTCGATAACGCGGCCGAGCACGTCGATCGAATGCCCGTAATCCCACAGCGTGCGCGGCTGTTCGGCCAGCGGCAGCTTTGCGATCCGCTCGGCAAATCCGGCATTGTCGAAATCGCCGAGATAGATCCCGTCATACGCGGCCTTGACCGGCCCCCTCGTGCCGTAGAAGCCATAGGTGATCCCCGAAATATGCAGCAGCAGATCCTCGATCGTGACGGGCCGGCGCAACGGCACGAGATCGAGCACGGCCTTGCCGGACTGATCCTTGCGCTCGACGCCGACCTTCATGCCGGCGAAAGAGGGAATGTATTTGCTGACGGGATCGTCGAGTTTGATTTTGCCGCGATCGACCAGCATCATCGCGGCAAAGCTGGTGACGGTCTTGGTCAACGAATGCAGCGGAAAGATCGCATCCGGTGTCATGTCGACCCCGGCATCGACATCGCGCTTGCCGAACCATTTGAAATAGACCGGCTTGCCGTGGCGCTGGATCAGGACGATGGCGCCCGGAGTTTCCCCTTGCGCGATCTGATCGTTGAGAAAATCGTCGATCCGCGAAAGCTTGTCGATCGACAGCACAGCGTTCGGCGGTGGGCCGAAGGCGCCAGCCGGGCGAGGAAAGATCACCACGGCCAGGACGGCCATCGCCGCCGGTAACGTCGCCCAGTGGCTTCGTGACGCTGACTTGCGTGAAAACATCCGCCGGCTTTGCCATTTCATGCAACGACCTTATTGCATCGAATTGCATCGATCCAGATGGTGATTATTCTATCCGTCGGGGTACACTGAAACGATCGTTCAAATTGAAAACGTCCAGAGAGGAGAACGACCATGAAACCTCGGATGAACTACTACCAGGCCGCGCCCGACACCATCAAAGCGCTCGTCGCGCTCGAGGCGCAGATCCAGGCCTCCGGCCTCGAAAAGTCGCTGATCGAGCTGGTCAAGACGCGCGCCTCCCAGATCAACGGCTGCGCCTATTGCATCAACATGCACACCCAGGACGCCCGCAAGCAGGGCGAGACGGAACAGCGGCTTTACTTGCTGAACGCCTGGCACGAGTCGCCGCTGTATACCGACCGCGAACGCGCCGCTTTGGCCTGGACCGACGCGCTGACGCTGATTGCCGAAACGCATGCCCCCGACGATCTCTACGAAGACGTGCGCGCCCACTTCTCGGAATCGGAGACCGTCAATCTGACCATGCTGATCGGGGCTATCAATGCCTGGAACAGGCTGGCCATCGCTTTTCGCGCGGTGCACCCGGTAAAAGCAAAAGCCGCGGTGGCGTAAACAACAAAGGGAGGACGCCATGACACGATCGATTCAAGGCATTGCGGCAATCGCCCTGCTCGCGCTGGCCGTGGGCGGCACGCCGGCCGCGCATGCCGAAGGCGACAAGGTGACGCCCGTGCGTTCGGAAAAGCTGCCGAACGTGCCCGGCAAGAGCCTGACCACCGTACTGGTGAACTACGCACCCGGCGGCAAGTCGGTCAGCCATCATCACGCCGGCAGCGTGATGGCCTATGTGCTGACGGGCCAGATCCGCTCGGAGAACTCCGCGACCGGACCGGCCAAGGTCTACAAGGCCGGCGAGGCCTTCTTCGAGCCGCCCGGCAGCGAGCATCTCGTCAGCGAGAATGCGAGCACGACGGAGCCGGCAAGCCTGCTCGCGATTTTCGTTGCCGATGACGGCGCGCAACTGACGACGTTCGAGAAGAAATGATGGGAGCGCGGCGGCGAGCCGCGCGTACCACCCACTCCGCTGTCATGCCCCGCGCAGGCGGGGCAGCCAGTACGCCGCGGCCTCTACGCTAACGTACAACCGGCTCTGGAATACTGGGTCGCCCGGTCCCGTCTACGCCAAGGCTTTCCATCCTGGCTCGCCGTAGCTTTAGCGGAGGCGGCAAGCCGGACGACGACATCTGGGTGCTAAACCGCCGTCGCCTTGGCGAACTCGACATAGATCTCGCGCAGCCGGTTGGTCATCGGGCCGGGCTTGCCGTCGGCGACCATCTTGCCGTCGATCGACACCACCGCCTGCACGAACACGCTGGCGCTGGTGACGAAGGCTTCCTTGGCGGCCAGCGCTTCCTCGACCGAAAACGCCCGCTCCTCAACGCGGAGCTGGCGCTCTTCGGCCAGCGCAACCACCGCCTTGCGGGTGCAGCCCGGCAGGATCGCGCTGCCGTTCTGCCGCGTCACGATCACGTCGTCCTGGGTCAGGATGAAGCATGACGACGAACCGCCCTCGGTCACCTTGCCGTCCTCGATCATCCAGGCCTCGCCGGCGCCGGCCACCGCGGCGGCCTGCTTGGCCAGCACCTGCGCCAGCAGCGCCACGCTCTTGATGTCGCGCCGGGCCCAGCGCAGGTCGGGCACCGTGATCACCTTGATGCCGGTCTTGGCCGAGGGCGCATTGATGATGTCCTTCGTGGACGTAAACATGATCAGCGTCGGCTTGACGCCCTTGGGAAACGCAAAGTCGCGTCCGGTATCGGCGCCGCGCGTCACTTCCAGATAGACCATGCCGTTGACGAGATTGTTGCGCTTGATCAGTTCCTGCTGGATTTCCTGGATGCGTGCGGTCGTCTCCGGCAGCGCCAGTTCGATCTCGCCGACCGAGCGCTCCAGCCGCGCCAGATGCGAGGCATTGTCGATCAGCCTGCCGTCGAGCACGGCGGCGACCTCATAGATGCCGTCGGCAAACAGGAATCCGCGATCGAGGATCGAGACCTTCGCCTCTGAAAGGGGGACGAACGAACCATTGACGTAAGCGATCTGTTCCAAAGTAGAGTCTCCTGGAGGTAGTACGAAAGCGGCTGTGGTGGACTTATACGCAATTCGTTAATGGCACGGAACCCTCGCCCGTGTTGCCGAGCGATGCGTCCCCACCGCCGTCATTGCCTGCGACAAACGCGAAGCGTTTGTGCAAGGGAGCGAAGCGACAAAGCAATCCATTCTTTCCGTGTGGCACTATGGATTGCTTCGCTTCGCTCGCAATGACGGTGATAGATGGGCGCCTCAATGCGACAGAATCTTCGACAAAAACTGCTGCGCGCGCTCGCTGCGGGGACTGCCGAAGAAATCGTTCCTTCAGCGCGTCCTCGACGATCTCGCCCTTGTCCATGAAGATCACGCGATTCGCGACCTTGCTGGCAAAACCCATTTCGTGGGTGACGACCATCATGGTCATGCCCTCATGGGCCAGATCGACCATGACGTCGAGCACCTCGCTGATCATTTCAGGATCGAGCGCCGAGGTCGGCTCGTCGAACAGCATCGCGATCGGGTCCATCGCCAGCGCCCGGGCAATCGCGACACGCTGCTGCTGGCCGCCGGACAATTCGGCCGGGTATTTGTTGGCTTGCACCGTCAACCCGACGCGCTCGAGCAGCTTCTCGCCCTTGGCCATGGCCTCTTCATGCGAGCGGCCCAGCACCTTCTCCTGCGCCAGGCACAGATTCTCGATGATGCGCAGATGCGGGAACAGCTCGAAATGCTGGAACACCATGCCGACGCGGGCGCGCAGTTTCGGCAGATCGGTCTTGGGATCGTTGACCTTGATGCCGTCGAGGATGATCTGGCCTTCCTGGAACGGCTCCAGCGCGTTGACGCATTTGATCAGCGTCGACTTGCCCGAACCCGACGGCCCGCACACCACCACGACCTCGCCCTTGGCGACGCTGGTGGTGCAGTCCTTCAGCACCTGGAAGGTCGGGCCGTACCATTTATTGACGTGGCTGATTTCGATCATACGTTCTCACCGAATCTTTTTTGAGCATGATCTTTTCGGAAAACCGGTTTCCACTTTTCCGGATCATGCTCTCACCGAACAATGGCAATGCGCGCCTGCAGGCGCCGGACGCCGTAGGACGCGAAACAGGAAATCGCGAAATAGACGGCGGCCGCGAACAGATACATCTCGACCAGCCGCCCGTCGCGCTGCGCCACCTTGCTGGCGGCCCCGAGAAAGTCCGGGATCGACAGCACGTAGACCAGCGAGGTGTCCTGGAACAGCACGATGGTCTGCGTCAGCAGCACCGGCAGCATGTTGCGGAACGCCTGCGGCAGCACGATGTAGCGCATGGACTGAGCATAGGTCAGGCCGAGCGCGCTTGCCGCCGCCGGCTGTCCCTTTGAGATCGACTGGATGCCGGCGCGCATGATTTCGGAGAAATACGCCGCCTCGAACATGACGAAGGTGACGAGCGTCGAGGTGAACGCGCCGACGCGTATCGGCCGCGACGCGCCCGTCACCCATTGGCCGATATAGGGCACCAGGAAATAGAACCAGAAGATCACCAGCACCAGCGGCAGCGAGCGCATGAAGTCGACGTAAAGCCCCGCGATGCGGCCGAGCAGCCTGTAGCTCGACAGCCGCATCAGCGCGATCAGCGTGCCGAAAACCAGGCCACCCAGCGCGGCCAGTCCCGTCAACATCAGCGTGAACGTCATGCCGTCGAGGAACAGATAGGCAAACGAGCGGCGGATGACGTCGAAATCGAGGTTGTCGAACATGGCCTATTTCCCCGTGATGTAGCCGGGGATCGCCAGGCTGCGTTCGAGGAAGCGCATGCCGGTAACGACGACGATGTTGATCGCGAGATACATCACGGTCGCGGCGGTGAAGGCCTCGAATACCTGGAACGAGAATTCCTGCATCGCTCGCGCCTGGCCGGTCAGTTCGATCAGGCCGATGGTGATCGCGACCGAGGTATTCTTTATCGTATTGAGAAACTCGGAAGTGAGCGGCGGCATGATGATGCGAAACGCCATCGGCAGCAGCACGTAGCGATAGCCCTGCCCCGTGGTCAGCCCGAGCGCGGTCGCCGCCTGCTTCTGCCCGCGCGGCAGCGAGGCGATACCTGCGGCAAGCTGCACGGCGACGCGCGCCGACATGAACAGGCCAACCCCGATCGCCGCCGTCCAGAACGGCGCATTGGGAAGCTGCTTCATCCACAGCCCCGCGGCGCGCGGCAACAGTTCGGGCAGCACGAAGAACCAGAGGAACAGCTGCACCAATAGCGGCATGTTGCGGAAGAATTCGACGTAGCCAAAGCCGATCCAGGATGCCGTCTTCGACGGCAGCGAGCGCAAGATGCCGATGATCGTGCCGAAGATCAGCGCAATGACCCAGGCCAGCAGCGCCGTCTTGATGGTCAGCAGCAATCCCGACACCAGCATGTCGAGATAGGTGCCGGCCCCGGTCGGGTTCGGCTCGAAGAAGATGTGCCAGTTCCAGTTATAGTTCACGAAGCACCCTGCCCGAAAACGCCGGTAAGACCCTTGGTCACCAACGCTTATGTATCAACTAACGCTTATGCACCACTACGCTTATGCAAAAGTCCGGCCATTCTCCGCTTGAAAATGGCCGGACCAGCTATTACCCCTCATCCCTGCATAACGGCTTCGCCATTATTGCTGGAGGAGCGGCGCTCGCGCGCCTCCTCCCCATGAGGGTCGACAGTTACTTATACGAATCCGGATCCGGCGAGTCGGACGGCTTGGCAAACTCGTTCTTCAGCTCCGAGCTGATCGGCACGTTCAGGTTCAGGCTCTTGGGCGGGATCTTCTGCGTGAACCATTTGTCGTAGATCTTCTGGCCCTCGCCGCCGGTGTAGAGCGCCGCGGTCGCGGCATCGACCACCTTCTTGAAGGCGGGATCGTCCTTGCGCAGCATGATGCCGTAGGGCTCGGGCTTGGAGAACGCATCCTTGGAGATCACGTAATCATCCGGCGCTTTCGAGCCGGCGATCAGGCTCGCCAGCAGGATGTCGTCCATCACGAAGGCCACCGCGCGGTCGGTCTCGACCATCAGGAACGCCTCGGCGTGATCCTTGGCCGGGATGATGTTGATGTTGAGGCTGCGCGCTCCGTTGGCCTCGGTGAGCTGCTTGATGTTGGTGGTGCCGGCGGTGGAGACCACCGACTTGCCCTTGAGATCGTCGATCGAATTGATCTTGCCCGCCTTCTTGGTGACGTAGCGGCTCGCGGTCAGGAAGTGGGTGTTGGTATAGGCGATCTGCTTCTGACGCTCGGCATTGTTGGTGGTCGAGCCGCATTCGAGATCGATCGTGCCGTTGGCGAGCAGCGGGATGCGGGTCGACGACGTCACCGGATTGAGCTTGACCTCGAGCTTGTCGAGCTTGAGCTCCTTCTTCACGGCATCGACGATCTTGTAGCAGATGTCCATGGCGTAGCCGATCGGCTTCTGGTTGTCGTCGAGATAGGAGAACGGAATGGACGAGTCGCGGAAGCCGAGCGTGATGGCGCCGGTGTCCTTGATGTTCTTCAGCGTCCCGGTGAGCTCCTGCGCCATTGCCGGCCCGGTGCACAACGCACCCGCGAGCAGACAACCGATAATCTGACGATGTTTCACGTAACTTCTCCTTTAAAAGGCTACAGATGATTGCTCATCGACCTAAACTTGACGACTTGCCAGGTAGCTTACGAAGTGACTTGCCAGGCGGTTTCGCCGGCGACCTCGCACCTGTCGGTTCGTGATCGCCCCCGGCGTGCCCGGCACTATACCTGCACAATTCGGACCAAAACAGATTTAGCGGCCGTTGACCATCATGCATTCGACCCCTGAATGCGACTAAAGACAAAGGCAGCGCCCATTTGTCGCCGCCGATCGGGGTTAACCGTTTCCGGCCATAAGCCGCCACGGTGCCCTCGGTCAACCAGGCGATGCCCCGGCCAACTCAGCGCCATCCCGCAGAGCACGTCGGACATGTCGCTCTCGATCACCCGCACGCCGAAAATGGGGGCATTCTCCAGGATGAGATCGACCAGCCGGGCGAAATAGACGCCCGGCGAATACATCAGAAGCGGCACCGGATGCGAGGCCCGTCCAGGCAGCGACACGCCGCCCTTCGCCACCAGCGCTTCGCTGGCATAGGGCCGCAGGAATTCTGTGCCGAGCGTCACACATTCGTAAAGATCCGGATCGAGATGGATCGGCTGCTGGGCGTGGTGGTAGCAGATCATCACGTCCACATTGTCTGACACCAGCGAGGTGACGAGATCGTGGATGTTGCCCACCACCACCGAACAGCTCAGCCGCCGCTCCTGTGACCAGGCCTGCCACCAATGCGGCAATCGCGCGGTCGCCATCGCAAACGGCAAGGCGATGCGGATATGTTCGTTGCGGCGAAGCGGCTTGCCGCCAAGCTCGAGACGGCTGTCGAGCATCGCCTGCGGCAGTGCGCGACTGACGGCCGATATGATCGATCGCAAGCCGGAGGCCAACGAGGCGAGCGCGTTTCCGCTACGGCGCGCGGCATAATTCCGTATCTCGGGAGGCCGCAGCAGACCAAATTGTCGCATGTCACATTTCCGGCCAATTGCGCCCCGCCGGCGCCGTTCGCCGCGGTCAACACGCTTTTCTTCTCAGGCGATTTCAGGGAAGATCGAACCCAGAAAAAGAAGATAAGCGCGCCTCCCCGTCAATGAGGCCGCAAGGGAGTGTTCGATATGTCCAGAGCTCGCCGCTTGACGATCGCCGTCGCCGCCGTCGGCATGCTGATTTCAGCAGCCGCCGGCGCGCAGGAATATCCCACCAAGCCGATCACGCTGATCGTCCCATGGCCGGCAGGCGGCTCGACCGACATCTCGATGCGGGCGATCGCCGAGAGTGCTTCCAAGGTGCTCGGACAGCCGATCGCCATCGACAACAAGGCTGGCGGCGGCGGCACGGTCGGCCCGGCCACCATGGCGGCGGCGGCCAAGTCTGACGGCTATACCATCGCGCAGATTCCGATCACCGTGTTCCGCCTGCCCTTGATGCAGGAAGTCTCCTGGAATCCGGACAAGGACTTCACCTATATCGTCCACCTCACCGGCTACACGTTCGGCGTCACCACCAGCGCCGAGTCGCCATTCAAGACCTGGAAGGACGTCGTCGATTACGCCAAGCAGAATCCCGGCAAGGTGACCTACGCGACCCCGGGCGCCGGCACATCGCTGCATATCGGCATGGAGCAGATCGCCGGCATGGCGGGGGTCAAGCTGACCCAGGTGCCTTTCAAGGGCGGCGCGGAAACCAATGCCGCGGTGCTGGGACAGCACACCATGCTGCAGGCGGACTTCGACCGGCTGGCGGCCGCTGGTCGACGCCGGCAAGCTGCGGCTATTGATGGTGTGGACCTCGGCGCGCTCGCCGAATTATCCCGACGTGCCGACGCTGAAGGAGCTCGGCTATCCCATGGTCTACGATTCGCCGTTCGGCATCGCCGGACCGAAGGGCATGGACCCGAAGATCGTCGCCAAGCTGCATGACGCCTTCAAGAAGGCGCTGGAAGATCCGGCCGTGATCGCGACGCTGGCGAAATTCGACATGGTGCCCAGTTACAAGAGCACCGAGGACTACAAGAAGTTCGTCGTCGAGGTCACCGAGTCAGAGCGCAAGGTGGTCGACAAACTCGGTCTGGCGAAGAAGACGAACTGAACCGCCGTGTCCCGGGCGCGATGCAGCGCGCAAGCGCTGCTTCGCAGAACCGGGAGCCACATAACCGCAAATCCATGAACCCCGGCTCAGCAGCGCATCACCATAGCTCGTCGAGACGCGCCGCGCAGCGTCCGGGGAACGGCGGAGAGAGTAATCGATGAGTAACGGCAGCGACGTCAAATTCCGCCTCAACAATTCCGAACTGTGGGGCGGGCTGATCGGGCTTGCGCTCGGCGGCTTCGTGATCTGGTCGGGGCTCAAGCTCAAGCTCGGCACCATCAACGATCCCGGCTCCGGGTTCGTGCTGTTCTATACCGGCATCCTGATGTGCCTGTTCGCCACCTCGATCATCATCGCCGCATTGACCGAGGGCGGGCCGACCTTCGGCTCGCGCTGGGTCAACACGCGCTGGACCAAGCCGCTGTTGGTGATCGTCTGCCTCGTCGCTTTTTCCTTCGCCCTCAACCCGCTCGGCTTTCTGCTGTCTTCGATTCCTCTGATGTTGCTGCTGTTGCGCGCGATCGACCCGGTCCGCTGGCCGCTGGCCGTTCCGATCGCGGTGCTGGTTCCGCTCGGCATGTGGTGGGTCCTCAAACGCCTGCTCCTGATCCAACTGCCTTCGGGCATCTTCGAAATCGGCTGACCGCACCATGGACACACTCATCAATGTCGCCCATGGCTTCGGCGTCGCCCTTCAACCCGTCAATCTGATCTACTGCTTCATCGGCGTCTTCATCGGCACGCTGGTCGGCGTGCTGCCGGGCATCGGCCCGATCTCGGCGATGTCGCTGTTGCTGCCGATCACGCTGTCGGGAACGCCGGAGTCCGGCATCATCATGATGGCCGGCATCTATTACGGCTCGATGTATGGCGGCTCGACCACCTCGATCCTGGTCAACATTCCCGGCGAAGCCGCTTCCGTTGTCACCTGTATCGATGGCCACCAGATGGCCAAGCAGGGCCGCGCCGGACCTGCGCTCGGCATCTCCGCATTCGGCTCGTTCTTCGCCGGGACCTTCGCGCTGGTCGCGCTGATGCTGGTCGCGCCCAAGCTCGCCAGCGTCGCGATTGCCTTCGGACCGGCCGAGTATTTCAGCCTGATGGTGCTCGGCCTCGTCGTCCTCACCTTCCTGACGCAGGGCTCGATGGCGAAAGCGCTGCTGATGGCCTGCATCGGCGTCGTGCTCGGCGTGATCGGGCTCGACAGCATCACCGCGCAGCCGCGCCTGACCTTCGGCCGGGTAGAGCTGATCGACGGCATCGGCCTCGTTCCGGTGGTCATGGGCCTGTTCGGCATCGCCGAAGTCCTGTTCAACACCGAGCAGGTCATCAAGCGCGATGTCATCAACACGAAGATCACGCACCTGTTGCCGAGCAAGGAGGACTGGAAGGCGAGCGCCGGCCCGATGACGCGCGGAACAATCCTTGGATTTTTCCTCGGCATCCTGCCCGGCGGCGGCGCGGTGATCTCCTCGTTCGCGTCCTATGCGCTGGAGAAGCGATTATCCAAAACGCCGGAGCGCTTCGGCAAGGGCGCGATCGAGGGCGTGGCAGGACCTGAGGCCGCCAACAACGCGGCAGCGGGCGGCGCCTTCATTCCGCTGATGACGCTCGGCATTCCGCCGAACGTGGTGATGGCGCTGTTGCTCGGCGCCTTCGTCATTCACGGGCTGCAGCCCGGCCCGCTGATGATCACGCAGAATCCCGGCCTGTTCTGGGGCATCGTCGCCAGCATGTATATCGGCAACCTGATGCTGCTGGTGCTGAACCTGCCGATGATCGGCATGTGGGTTCAGCTTCTCAAGCTGCCCTACAACATCCTGTTCCCGCTGATCATCCTGTTCACCATCATCGGCGTCTATTGCTCCAGCAACAATGTGTTCGACGTCTATGTGATGATCGCATTCGGCATTATCGGCTATTTCATGCGCAAGCTCGGCTACGAGCCGGCGCCGCTGGTGCTGGCCTTCGTGCTGGGGCCGATGCTGGAGAACAATCTGCGCAAGTCGCTGATCCTGTCGCAGGGCGATCTCATGACCTTCGTGCAGCGGCCGATCTCGGCCGTCTGCCTCGCATTGGCGGTCGTGCTGCTCATCGGCCCGCTGCTGCCGGCACTGCGCAAGAAGCGCGAACTGGTGGCGCTGGATGAAGGGGTGTAGCGAAATCACTCCCTCTCCCCGCTCTTGCGGGGAGAGGGTTGGGGTGAGGGGCCTCTCTCCGCGATCGTGATCTAACGATAGACCTGTACCCCCTCACCCGCCGCGCAATCGCGCGGCGACCTCTCCCCGCAAGCGGGGCGAGGTAAAGTCCGAGCCGGCTTTTCTTCTACGAATAGCTAGAACGCCCGCTTCATCTCGCCGAGGTCCCAGAACACCCCCGCCATGATGGCAAGCGCTTCCTCGGTCACCGGCAGGAGAATGTGCTCGTCCGGCGCGTGCTGCGAGCAGCCGGGATAGGAATGCGGCACCCAGATCGTCGGCAGCCCCAGCCCTTCGGCGAACACGTCGTTAGGCAGCGAGCCGCCGAAATTCGGCAGGATCGCGGGCGCCTTACCGGTGGTCTGCAAGATCGAGTTCGCCGTCCAGTTCACCCAGGGGCTGTCGACGTCGGTGCGCGAAGCCGCGAAGCGCTGCGCACCGCTGACCTCCACCATCGGAAAGCCGTTGCCATGCAAATGCGTGCGCACGGCGTCGATGACCTCTTCATATTTGGTGCCGACGACGAAGCGAAGCTGCAGCACGGCATTGGCGCGTCCGGGAATGGCGTTGGCCGGCTTCTCGACATTGCCGGACGACATCGCCAGGACTTCCAGCGTGTTCCAGGCAAACAGCCGCTCGGCCGGTGACAATCCCTCCTCGCCCCAGTCTTCCGCCAGCGCCGGCTCGGACGCGGTCGGCTCGATCTTCACGTCCGCGAGCGCCGCGCGGACCGCGTTCGAGATCCGCGGCGGCTTGAGCGCATCGAGCTTCATCCGCCCCTTGCCGTCGACGAGGCTCGCGATGGCATTGCAAAGGATCGTCGCAGGGTTGGCGAGCACGCCGCCCCAATTGCCCGAATGGTTTCCCCCCTCGCGCAAATTGACATCGAGATGGATGCGGTTGCCGCCACGGCAGCCGAGAAAAATGGTCGGCCGATCGGCCGAAAGCCGCGGCCCGTCCGACGCCAGGAACAGATCGGCCTTCAGCTCCTCGCGGTGAGCTTCGCATACCTGCCGCAGATCGGGCGAGCCGATTTCCTCGCCGGTCTCGATGATGAATTTGACGTTGAAGCCAAGCTTGCCGCCGCGGGTCTCGCGCACGGCACGCAATGCCGCGAGATTGATGCTGTGCTGGCCCTTGTTGTCGGCGGTGCCGCGGCCATAGACGCGCTCGCCTTTGGTCGTGGTTTTCCAGGGATCGAGATTGTCGCGCCATTCGCCTTCCATGCCGTCGACGACGTCGCCATGGCCATAGGTGAGCACGGTCGGCAGCGAGGCATCCTCGCGATAATCCGCCAGCAGATACGGGCCCTTGCCGCTCGGCGATTCGATCAGGCGGGTGGAGAAGTCGAGTGCGGCGAAGGCGGGCTGGAGGTCCTCGACGAGATAGGCGCGCAGCGCCTCGCCGCTGCCGGGATTCTGGCTTTCGGTCCGATAACCGACCCTGCGGCCGAGCTCGGCGAGAAACGCGCCGGAATTCAGATGCTCACGTACCCGCGCAATCGCGTCGGCTCTTGTCGCCATTTTCTTTTCCTTGTTCGCCAATTTTGTGGAGCGCAACCTATCGGGATAATCCGCCCGCTGGAAGTGGCATGCCCTGCGGAATAGACCTTGCTAAAAACAGCAAGGATGCAACAATTTCAGGCAACAGCCCGGCGTCTAACCGGGCGAACGCGCAGGGAACCCTGCACGCACCGAGGTTCACGTCATGACAAAGCAAATCCGGCTCAACGCCTTCGCCATGAACTGCGTGGCGCATCAATCGCCGGGGCTCTGGACCCATCCGCGGGACCGCACGCTGGGCTACAACCGCCTGCCCTATTGGCTCGATCTGGCGAAGACGCTGGAGCGCGGCCGGTTCGACGGGCTGTTTCTCGCCGATGTGCTCGGCGTCTACGACGTGTTCGGCAGCAGCCCGGACGCAGCATTGCGCAATGCCGCGCAGACGCCGGCGAATGAACCCTTGATGCTGATCCCGGCGATGGCGGCGGTGACGCAAAATCTCGGCTTTGGCGTCACCAGCAATCTCTCCTTCGAGCCGCCCTACCCGTTTGCCCGACGGATGTCGACGCTCGATCACCTGACCGAGGGCCGGATCGGCTGGAACGTGGTGACCGGCTATCTCGACAGCGCGGCGCGCGGCGCCGGCAAGGACAAGCAGACCGCGCATGACGACCGCTACGAGATCGCGGACGAATATATGGAGCTGGTCTACAAGCTGTGGGAAGGAAGCTGGGAGGACGACGCCGTTCTGCGCGACCGTGCGCGCGGCATCTTTGCCGATCCTTCCAAGGTGCATCGCATCCAGCATGACGGGGACGAACTACCGGCTCAACGCCATTCATCTCAGCGAGCCGTCGCCGCAGCGGACGCCGGTGCTGTATCAGGCCGGCACCTCGCCGCGCGGACGGCAATTCGCCGCCCAGCACGCCGAATGCGTGTTCATGTCGGGCCCGTCGGCCAAGATCATCGGGCCGCGCGTGGCGGCGATCCGCGCTCAAGCAAAGGAGATCGGACGCAACCCGGCCGAAATCCTGATGTTCTCCATGATGACGATCATTCTCGGCCGCACCGAGGCCGAGGCGAAAGCGAAATACGCCGACTATCGCGCGCATATCGCCCCCGAAGGCGCGCTGGCCTTGATGTCGGGCTGGATGGGTATCGACTTCTCGGGCTACGACCTCGACCAGGAGGTGCGCCACGTCCAGAACGACGCCGGCCGCACGGCGCTCGACAACGTCACCCGCGCCGATCCGACCCGGGTCTGGACCGTGCGCGAGGTCGTCGAGCATGTCGGCATCGGCGGCGCTGGCCCCGTCGTGGTCGGGACGCCCGAGAAGGTCGCCGACGATATCGAAGCCTGGTTCGAGCAGACCGACGTCGACGGCCTCAACGTCGCTTTCGCCACCTCGCCGGGCGATTTCGAGGATATCGCCGACATGCTGGTGCCGGAGTTGACGAAGCGTGGGAGATACAAGAGCGCGTATGCGGAAGGCACACTGCGGGAGAAGTTGTTCGGTGCGGGCCGCGCGCGGTTGACGGAAGCGCATCCGGCGGCAAGTTATCGCGTGAAGCCACGCGCTGCGGCGGCGGAGTAACTTGTAGGGTGGGCAAAGGCGCACTTAGCGCCGTGCCCACCACCTATCCACATCGCTATTCTGAATGGTGGGCACGCTTCCGCCTTCGCTCTTCGAGCTACGGCGCACAAGTCGCTTTGCTCACCCTACATCACCGAACCGTAAAACGCGCCAGCGCATCCCGATCGACCTCGATGCCGAGGCCGGGGCTATCAGGCACGCGAACGATGCCGCCGGAATGTTCGATCGGCTGAACCAGAAGCGATTGGCGAATGGGATGTTCGGTCCGATCGAACTCCAGCATCGGCTGGATCGGTGCCAGCGAGACCGACGTATGAGGCGGGAGAACGGCCAGCAGTTGCAGGGACGCAGCGATCGCGATGCCGGTGCCCCAGACGTGCGGATTGTAGCGGACGCCGAACGCCTCCGCCATGTCGGCGATCTTCTTGCATTCGGACAGCCCGCCCGCCGCGCAAGTGTCCGGCTGGATGATGTCGATCGCCCGCGATACCAGCAGGTCCCGGAAACCGAACCGCGTGAACTCGCATTCTCCGCCCGCGACCGGGATCGATAGCGCCGCCTTCACCGCGCGATAGCCGGCCACATCCTCCGGCGGCACCGGCTCCTCGAACCATCCGATGTCGTATGGCTCGATCATACGGCCGAGCCGGATTGCGGCGACCGCATCGTAGGCGTGATTGGCATCGACCATGAGTGCGACGTCGGGCCCGATCGCCTCGCGCACGGCGCGTGTCACGGCAGCATCCTCTTCCACGCCGAAGCCGACCTTCAGCTTCACCGCCTTGAAACCTTCCGCGACATAGCCGGCGGCCTCCTCAGCGAGATAGCGGAGCGGATCGCCTGATTTACGCCTGTAAAGGCCGGTCGCGTAGGCCTGCACCTCGTTTCGAATCGGACCGCCCATCAGCCGGTGCGCGGGAACGCCAAAATGCTTTCCCTTGATGTCCCACAGCGCGATGTCGATCCCGCTCAGGCCTTCGATCACGACGCCCTTCTGCCCGTGATCGCGAAGCCGCGCATAGATCATCTGCCACAAATAATCCGTCCGCAGCGGATCCTCGCCGATCAGCCACGGCGCCACGCTCTGGACGACGGCAGCGGTCATCCGCGCGGGCCCGTAGCATTCACCCCAGCCGATCAGGCCCGCATCGGTCTCGATCTCGACCACCATGGCGGTGCGGCTGTCGTACCATGCCCGGGAATAGGCGAAGGGCTGCGAAAGCCTGGCCTCGAGAACATGCGTGCGGACAGCCGTGATGATCATGCGTTGATTCTCGCTGGTCGATGGCCGGTCTCACTGCCCGTCATCGCGAGGAACGAAGCGACGAAGCAATCCATCTATCCCCGTGTGGAGATGTGGATTGCTTCACTGCGCTCGCAATGACGACCGACCCGGCTCAGTTCACCGAATTGCTCACGACGACCTCGATCAGCTTTGCCCCCGGCCGGCTGAAGGCGGATGACAATACCGACTTGAGCTGGCCCGGATCGGTCACCTTCGTCGCTTCCAGCCCGAGCGATTTCGCAATGCCGGTGAAATCCACCGGCGGATCGATGAAATCCATGCCGACATAATGATCGTCGCCGTGGAAGGCGAGCAACCGCTGCTTGATGATGCGGTAGCCGCCATTGTTGACGATCACGAATGTCAGCGGCAGCTTGTGGTTGGCTGCGGTCCATAGCGACTGGATCGAATACATCGAGCTGCCGTCGCCGGAGTAACACACGACCGGCCGCTCGGGATTGGCGAGGCTGACGCCGACGGACGCCGGCAATCCCCAGCCGATGCCGCCCGAGGCCAGCGCGTGATAGCCGTAGCGATCGCGATGCGGCCGCAGCGCGATCATCTGCCGCGATGACGTCAATCCCTCGTCGACGAGGATCGCATTGTCGGGCATCGCTTCGACCACCTGCAACGCCAGCCAGTCCGGATCGATCGGCGAGGTACTCGCATGTTTCGATATCTGTTCGACCAGCGGCTTGCGCCGCGCCTGCCAATTCTTCGATGCGAGTGCGGCCAATCCCTGCTTCGCCCGCGCCTCAAGCGCACCGCCGCCTGAAGCCCTCAGCGCCGGGATCAGCGCGCGCAGGGTTTCTTTCACATCAGCCTTGAGCGCAATCTCGGCGCTGTAATTCTTGGCAAGATCCCAGTCGACCAAACCGACCTGCACGATGGAAAGCCCATCCGGCAACGGATCGATTTCGCTGTACACCGACATCCGCAGGGGATCGCCGCCGAGCGCAATGATGAGGTCGTAAGGCGCGAGCGTCTCGCGGGCGAGCTTCTGGATTCGCGCCAGCGCGCCCATGAAGCACGGGCTTTCGGACAGGAAATGCGCGCCATAGGGCGTCGACGACTGATACGCCGGACAGCCCAGCGTCTCCGCCAGTTGAGCGGCTTCCTGCAATGCGTCGCTCTTGACGATCTCGTCGCCGACGATGATCACCGGCCGCTCGGCTTTGAGGATGCGCGCGGTCAGCGCCTGCAGCGATTCGTCCGACGGTTTGACGCGCGTATCGACCCGGGTGGAGCGGCCGAGTTCAATGCCGGCCTCGGCATTGAGGATGTCGCCCGGGAGCGAGATGAATACCGGTCCGGTCGGCGGGGTGGTCGCAATCTTGGCGGCGCGGCGCACGATCCGCGGCAGATCCTCCAGCCGCGTCACCTCGACGGCCCATTTCACCAGCGGTTCGGCCATCTGCACCAGCGGGCCGTACAGCACCGGCTCCGTCAGGCCGTGGCCCTGCTCCTGCTGGCCGGCGGTCAGGATCAGGGGCGTGCCGGTGAAGCTTGCGTTGTAGAGCGAGCCCATCGCGTTGCCGAGGCCGGGCGCAACGTGAACGTTGCAGGCGACGAGTTTTCCGGAGGCGCGGCTGAAACCGTCGGCCATGGCGACGACGAGGCTTTCCTGCATCGCCATCACATAGGTGAGGTCGGGGTGGTCCTTCAGCGCGTGCATGATCGGCAGTTCGGTGGTGCCGGGATTGCCGAACAGATGCGTAACGCCTTCGTCTTTCAGCAGTGCAAGAAATGCGGAGCGGCCGGTGATCTTGTTCTTCATGTCTCCTCCTGCCCGCCGGTTCGTTAGCCCGCGGGATGGAGGCAGATGATCAAACTTGAAGCGCGCGCGCAATGGAGGGAGGTCATAGCTGCTCTGCGCGTGCACTCTCGTGTCCCGGACGCAGTGCAGATGCTCTTCGGTGGTAATCGCGGGGCCCGGACACAAAATCGCGAAAACAACCCCATGCAAAGTAGAATAGCCCCCGGCTCGCAGTACTCACGCCGCTTGCGTCCGGGGCACGAGATGGTCCGTCGTCACGGCCCAACCTGATCTCATCCTGCTCTAGACCATCCCTTCACGGTCCGCGCGCTTCTTCTTTTTCGAACGCTGCCAGACCACGCCGGGATATCCCTTCAGCGGCACCAGCGGCTCGCCGGTGTAGGCCCATTCCTGCAATTCCTCGATCGCGATGTGATAGAGCGGTTGCCGCCCGGTGCGGCCCGAAAACAGCGCGCGGGGAATGTTGACCATATGCGGCGAGCGCGGGCGTTCGTAGGCAATGGGCGTGCCGCAACTGGCGCAGAAGCTGCGCACGGTCTTGGTGGCCTTGTCCTCATAGCGCGTGAGGCTGGTCTTGCCCTTGGTGATACGAAAACGTTTGCGCCAGCTTCCGACATAGGTTGCATACGCCGCGCCATGCGCGCGGCGACTCGACGGCGAATGATCGTGCCAGGCCCAGCGCGCCGGCACGTCGATCTCGAAGGCGACCTTGCCGCACAGGCATTGGCCCGCGGCGGGCTTGCCGAGTGATACGGCCTTGGTTTTCTTCTTTTCCGATTCTTCTTCCGGAAACATGGCGAGCCCTCTCGGCGATCTTGTAGCCCGGATGGAGCGAAGCGTAATCCGGGATTCTCGCGAGCGGATAGCGTTATCCCGGATTTCGCTTCGCTCCATCCGGGCTACGAAGCAGTCACGCCTGCTCCAGTTCGTTGTGCTCGGGATAATCCGTATAGCCGGCCACGTCGCCACCGTAGAACGTCGCGCGGTTGTAGGGCGTCAGCGGGAAGCCGCGCTGCAGGCGGCGCGGCAGGTCCGGATTGGAAATGAAGATGCGGCCGAAGGCGACCGCGTCGGCATGGCCATCCCGGATCGCCGCATCCGCGGTCTCGCCGGTGAAGCCGCCGGCGGTGATCAGGACGCCCTTCCAGATCGGGCGGAACAGCACCATCGCCGACGGCACGTTCTGATGGTTGACCTCGGCGCGGCCGGCGCCGGAGGAGCGCGGCTCGATGAAATGCAGGTAGGCGAGGCCAAGCGGGGTGAGCTGTTCGACAGCATATGTATAGAGCGGCATCGGGTCCGGCTCGCCGCTGCCATTGGCGACGCCGTAGGGCGACAGCCGCACGCCGACGCGGTCGGCGCCCCACACGTCCACCACCGCCTGCGTCACTTCCATCAGGAAGCGCACGCGATTCGGAATCGAGCCGCCATATTGGTCGGTGCGCAGGTTGGTGTGTGACTGCAGGAATTGCTCGATCAAATAGCCATTGGCGCCGTGCACCTCGACGCCGTCGAAGCCGGCCGCAAGCGCATTCTTCGCCGCCTGCCGATAGGCGTCAACCACCAAAGGGATTTCCGACGTCTCCAGGGCGCGCGGCGTCTCGTAAGGCACCGCCTCGCCGTCCGCGGTCCCGGTTCTCAGGTCAGCAATCGGCACCGCCGACGGCGCGACCGGCAGCGCGCCGCCCGGCTGGAATGAGGAATGCGAGACGCGCCCGACATGCCAGAGCTGCAGGAAGATGATCCCGCCCCTGGCGTGAACGGCATCGACCACCTCGCGCCAGCCCGCGATCTGCCGCTCGGTGTAGATGCCGGGCACGCCGGGGCTGCCGAAGCCGGTTTCCGTCACCGGCGAAGCTTCGGCGATGAGCAATCCGCCCGGGGTCGCGCGCTGGGCGTAATATTCCGCGTTCAGCGGCCGCGGCGCGAGCGAGGGCTTCGCCGCCCGCATCCGCGTCAACGGCGCCAACGCCAGGCGATGCTGGAGCTGATAGGGACCGACCTTGAGCGGCGAAAACAGCGATGGATAATTCATGTCTATTCCAGAACCCCGTGTTGATACGGATATGTATCCGCTTCAGCTTGTTCGTAAAAGGTTTGGGACGCAACGTGTAGCCTCGAAGCGAGTGAGCACATCTTCCATGCAAAAACCGAACGGCAAGCCCCATCCTTCGCTCAGTGTCCGCATCGATATCGACGCAGCGGGCCGTATCGGTCCCGGCAAGATCGAGTTGCTCGAAACGATCCATCGAAGTGGTTCGATTTCCGCCGCCGGCCGCGCCATGGAAATGTCCTACAAGCGGGCGTGGGATCTGGTCGACGAGATCAACCGCATCTGCCGTCAGGCCGCCGTGGAGCGGCAGGCCGGCGGCAAGAACGGCGGCGGCGCGGTGTTGACGCCGTTCGGCCTCTCGCTGGTCGCGCGCTACCGCAAGATCGAGCGCACCGCCGCAACCGCGGCGCGCAAGGAATTGCAGGCTTTGCGATCCGATATCGGCCGGGCAAAGAAACGCGCGGGCTGATCACACGTGGAAAGTATGCGATAACTGGACGCGCTGAGGTCGCCCTCCCCCAAGCAGTCCAGGAAACTTTACATGCCCCATCCCGCCATGTCGCCGAACAATGTCGCCGTGATCACCGGAGGCGCGTCCGGCATCGGGCTTGCCGCCGCCACACGCTTCGCCGCCATCGGCATGAAGGTCTGCATCGCAGATATCGGCGCTGACCGGCTCGCCGAGGCGGCCGCCACACTGGCATCCGTCGCGAAGGGTGGCGCGGCCGATATCATGACGGCCTCGGTCGACGTCAGCGGCTTCGATGACGTAGCCGGCCTGGAAGCCGCGGTGCAAAAACGGTTCGGCGGCACCGACATCCTGATGAACAATGCCGGCATCGGCCCCGACAGCACCAGCCTTGGTCCGCTGGAGAACTGGCAGCGTATCCTTGCGGTGAACCTGTGGGGCGTCATTCACGGCACGCAAGCTTTTGCACCCTACATGATTGAACGCGGGCGGCCCGGCCTGATCATCAACACCGGCTCCAAGCAGGGCATCACGACGCCGCCCGGCAATCCCGCCTACAACGTCTCGAAGGCCGGCGTGAAAGCGCAGACGGAGGCGCTGCAGCACGAATTGCGCAACATGCCGGGCTGCAGGATCAGCGCGCATCTGATGATCCCCGGTCACGTCTTCACGCCGCTGACCGCGCGCGGCCGCACCGAGAAGCCGCCCGGCGCCTGGACCGCCGAGCAGACCGTCGACTTCATGATCGCGCGCATCGAGGCCGGCGATTTCTACATCCTGTGCCCGGACAACGACGTGCCGAGGCAACTCGACGAACGGCGCATGCTGTGGGCTGCCGGCGATATCGTGGAAAATCGTCCCGCGCTGTCGCGCTGGCATCCGGATTATGCGGAGGCGTTTGCGAGGTTTGTGAAGGGGGCGTAGTCGTAGGGTGGGCAAACGGCGCGCTTGCGCCGTGCCCACCATCACGCACTCCGCAAGGAATGGTGGGCACGCTTTGCTTTGCCCACCCTACGAATGCAAGTCCCTACAGCGTTTCCTGCTTGTGGCCGCATTGCTTGCAGGCGAACTTGACGCGGGTGGCGCCCTTCTCGGCCTGCAGGCGGTTCGGCGCGCCGCATTTTCCGCAGGTGGTCTCGATCCTGGTGTTGCCCTGCTTGACGATGAGGGCCTTCTTTTCCATCGTCTCGCGGATCAGGCGCTCGGCCTCCTCGCGCATCGCTTGCTTCGACATCGGCTGCCCCGTGATGAACCGCTACGGCGGCGGTCATATCACAGTCACGATGCCTTTCGTAAGCCGGGCAAGAAAATTTGCGTGACGGAATGTCAGATGGTCTCCGGCGTCAGCGCCAGCAGGCGGCGCACCAGGGCCAGCGCCGTTTCCGTGGCCGGATCGGCCGAAATCACGGGAACCGAAAGCGCGATGACGTCGATCGGATCGTGCGACAGGACAATGAGATGCGTCGCGCTGTTGGCCGTCAGCAGCGACACCACGCGCTCGACGGCGGGATCGGACAATTTCAGCCCCCACGGCGCGTCGGGACGGCGCAGCACCCGCACGCTCGACAGGAAATTGCGCAGCAGCGGCGGATCGTAGGCCAGGAGTTCGCTCTCGCGATAGCGCCGGGCGCTCTCGAAGATCGGATGGCGCGCGAGTTCCGCGATCAGCGCGTCGCGGGTTCTGGCCGGCGACGCCGCGACGGAATTGAGAACACCGGGCACTTGCGATTCGAAGTAGGCGCGCAGCGCATCCACCATCAAGCCGATGGTGAGAACGCCCGCGATCGCGATGGCGCAAAATCGCATGACCTGCGCCGCATCGACATCCGGCGCGACAAACGCCGCGGCGATACCGAGGAGCGCCGAACTCGACAGCCGCAGCGCCGTCATCAGAAGCGCCTGGCGCTGCGTCTCCGCGCCGCGTTCCGCGATCAGGATCGCGGTGACGACGAGCAGCGCCCCCAATGCCCCGAGCCTGACCGGGATATCCGGCATCAGCACCCTGAAATCGGTGACGATAAAGGGAATGACGAGAACGGCGCCGACGGCGAGGCGGCCGATGCTGCGATTCTCGGACGCCATCAGCGTGGTCCGGTCGCGCGTCGCCAGCAACCAGGCGCAAATTGCAAAGCCGCCAAGCTGGAACAACGCAAGCAGGATGGAAGCGGGCGTCACCAAGGGCTCCAATCCAGCAGCGCCGGCGAGACCGAGCGCGATGCCGCCGGTCAGAATCGCGATCTTGGCCGGGCGCGGCGCATGACGCCGCAAAATCCCTTCGGTGACGATCAAGGCGCCGAGCGGGATCAGCGCGGCCGGGATGGTCGACAGGTTGTCGAGCACCCCGCTGCCGCTCCACCACGCCACGCCGCGTACCAGGAACAGCAACGCGATGATGCCAAGCGCGACCAGAAGGCGCCGGGTCAGCGGGCTCCTGGGATCACGCCGGTAGAGCGTGACCATGGCAACGCCAAGGCCGATCGCGCCGCACAGGTTGACGATGGAATCCGCGATCATCCCCGGTGTCATGGGCCGTTCCCATTTCCCGGCGTCCGCGGCCGCAAGATGCCGAAGGGCCGCGTATCGTCCATCCAGTGAACGGCGGGAAGCACCAGGCGCTGCAAGCCCAGCGCCGCGCCGGTTGCGAGCAGCGCCGGCAGCGAACCGGGGGGCACTTCGCTCAGGAGGTAGCGGCGCGCGCCTGCAAGGTCGATGCGGCCGAGTTGCAGGACATCGTCGCCCCTGGCGTAGTCCAGCTCACGGGCGCAAAACGCGTTGTATTGCTCGTCGCGATGTTTTGGCGCGGCTTCGAAGGTTTTCTTGAGCGCGTCCGATCCGCCGGTATAGGCATTGGTGATGATGAACCGGGCTTCATCGAAGCCGGCTTCCTGACCCACGCCGAACACGGCGCGATGACGGGACATGATGCCGCGCGCCAGTTGCAGATGGGCAAAGCTCTGGCGTGCGTCCGGATGCGGCGACGGAAAGACATCTGCAAAGGTCTGGCTGACCATGCCGACGACTGACGGCACCTGGGTGACATTCGAAATCCATTTCGGACGCAGCCCGTCACGGGCAAAGAGAACCAGTGCCGTCAGGCCATAGAGGACCCAGGAGAGCCCCCGCCCGCGCTCCTCGGGATCGACCATGACGAGACCGAGATGGGTAACTTCCGCAGGTTCGCCATCGAGTTCGACATCCATCACCGACAGCGCATTGAAGGCGATCGGTCGTCCGGTCGCTTCCTCGCAGATCAGCGTGACGGTGGCGCGCGCCAGCCGTTCGCGGTCGCCGGAAAAAATGCCGTAAGTGAGGCTTTCCTCAGGCAGAGTTTTGGCTGCCACGACGCGTAATTGCGCTACCAGTTCGCCGAGTTCAGCTTCGGAAAGCGACAGGCCGGGGGTTTCGACAATGCGCGTGACCAGCCCGGCATGGGTGCGCAGGGTGAGATCGATGGTCGGCTGGCGCAGCGCTTTCAGCCAGAAGACACCATAGCCGCCCAGACGTCCGGCCGCGGAGCGGACCTGCCCCAGGGTATGACGGATCACCGAATTGCCGCTGCTGAAAAACGCCATACCACTTGCCCGCACTCGGTCCGGATTTGTGCGCCGGGCCCGTTAAGGAGCCATGAGTGCGACACGTTACGGTGGCAGGAGGGTAAACGATGTGTTGGTGACGTCAAACATTCCGGTAAGACAGGCGAACGGCGGATGCCGAAGCGTCCGCCGCCCACCTTCGCCACGACCACGCCACAGGTTACGCGGTCTTGGAAACTATGAGGTCTTGGAAACTTCCATCAGCAGCCGTTCGGCCTTGGCATCCTCGATGCGGTTCACAAAGCGGCTGCTCTCATGCACGTCACGCACGGTCTTGGTCAGGGTGACGCAGGACTGAACCAGCATCACGATGCCCATCGCGAGATAGCCCTTGATCCACAAATCGACCGGCAGAAAGTACACGCCGATGGCGACCAGGAACGCCGAGGTGCCGAACGAAGCATAGGTGAAGGTGACCCAGGCGTTGCTGTGATGCTGGACATTCTGATTCATGGCGCCATCCTGAAAATGAGATCATGCGATGAAATATCGGTCTCAGACGGGCAGCATGCGCTTCGCGAAGCCGCGCCGCAACCTGATCCGCCCGGCATTTCTGCGCCCGCGCCAGTTAATGAGCTATGAGTCGATCACCTTTAGGTTGCAGCAGGGTAAACGATACATTTAGCGTCGGTGTAAACTTGCGGACGCCAGCCGGAACCGGATTCGGCTAAAACGCTTTTCAAGCGCTGGCCGGTTCAATGGAACGTCGTTGCAGGCCGCTATAGTCGTGCGACAACAACGAACATGCGCCCATGCAAAGGGCGCCACCGGTCGCAAGCAGCACCACTGTCCACAGAGGTGTCGACGACAAGATCGCGACGAAAATGAACGGCGAAATCGCGAACAAAACGAAAGGAATGCCGACTGCTGCGATCGTCGCACCGACAACCGCGGTCAGGGGCGCTCGCAAATAGATGGGCCAAGCGCGCGCCAGATATCCATCAATAGGTCTCGTAATCGCCGCAACGAAAAATGTGAATACGAGCAGCACTATCGCGACGAAGTCGACGGAACCCCTCGACCCGCCGATCGCGACGATCAAAATCAGCCAGGCCGTGACGGCCATTATCGGACCTAGCAGGAGAAATATCAGAGTTCTTTTCATCGAAGTCGATCCTTCCTGAGTTTTCCGACGCGAAGCCGGACCGCGGCGATTTCTGGATCATGCTGCCAGTGAATCTGGAACGATGGCCGCCCAAGGACGGCGGATGCTGAGACATCCACCGTTCGCCTTCGCCAGGTCAGCATCACAGGTTACGCGGTCCGCACATCCCTTCTTCACGCGCAGACCGGTTCAATGGAATGCCGTTCCCGGCCAATGTCGTTCGACAAAAACGAACACAAGCCCATCGGCAGCAGCAAGAGGAAGCCCGCGCAGAGTGCTCCATTCATGACCTCTGGCGGCACCGTCGGTGAGAACATCATCGTGAACAGGGCGAGAACCAGGCCGATGGCAATCGTCATACCGAAAGCTGCGGTCAAAGACGCCCTCAAGAGCGCCGGCAAGCCCCGTGCAAGATACCCGTCCACGAGCCCGGTGATCGCCGATACGGGCAAGGTGAGCAGAAAGGACGTTATTGCGCATACACCAATGAAGCTATCGTCGATCCGACCCGCGATGGCAGCAGCAACCATCCACACCGCGAGCGCGACCAGCGAAGGCCCCAGCAGAAGAAACACCACGGGTCGTTTCATTGAAGTCGATCCTTCCTTTAAGTCTTCCGACGCGAAACCGGACTGTAGCGAATTCTCGATCATGCCTGGCCGCCGACCGGCGGCGGATGCCGAGGCACCCGCCGCCCGCCTTCGCCAGCACTGCGTCACAGGTTACGCAGCCTTGGAAACTAAGCCGCCTTGGAAATCAGGCAGCCTTGGAAACTTCCATCAGCAACCGTTCGGCCTTGGCGTCCTCGATGCGGTTCACCAGCTTGCCGCCTTCGTGCATGTCGCGCACGGTCTTGGTCAGGGTGACGCAGGACTGGACGAGCATGACGATGCCCATCGCAAGATAGCCCTTGATCCAGAGATCGAGCGGCAGGAAGAACACGCCGATGGCGACCATGAAGGCCGAGGCGGAAAATGAAACATAGGTGAAGGTAACCCAGGCACCGCTATGGGGTTGGACGTTCTGGTTCATGATAATCTCCTGTTGATATGGGTTAATTGATCAAGTTCAGTTTCAGGCAGCTTGCGTGCGTTTGGCGTTCAGCCGCGCGAGCACGTCGTCCGCGGTTGATTTCAGCCGAGGGCCAAAGCCCTGTTCGGCGAGCTTTTCGGCGGTCGCCAGCGGACCGCTGGCAGCATCGAGTTCGATCAGCGCGTCGGCCGCGGCCTGGGCCTCGATCTGCCGTTCGCGCAGCCGCTTCAGCGTGTTCTCGGCTTCCGGCAGCGTGGATTCGTAGGGACGCGCGGCTTCGATGCCGCCCCGGCGAAGCGCGCGAACCGCTTCCGACGCGCGGGCGATGCGACGGCCACGCTCGAGCTCGGTGATCCGCGCTTCGGCACTGGAGACCTGGCGCTTCATGCGGGTGATCTCCGACGCAAACAGCGTCCGCGCGGTCATCGCGGCGTCGCGGTCGGCCTCGAGATTGGCGATCGCCTGCGCCGCTTCCCGGGCGAGATCTTCCCGGCCGCCATCAAGTGCTGCGGTGGTGCGGACTTCGAGATCGGCGATCCGGGCATTGGTGGCGTCGAGACGGCGGCCCTCCTGCTGGTCACCGGCGATCGCCAGCGCCAGCGTGCGCTTGGAACGTTCGACGGCATTGGCCGCATCGCGCATCTGCTGGTCGAGAATGAGAAGCGCCGAGCGGTCTTCCAGTTCTTCCCCCGCTGCAGCCACGCTGCCCCGGAAGAGCGTCAAAACAGTTTTGAACATTGGTAGCTCCCTGTGTTATGAGCAACGCTCATAAATCAGTTGTAGCACCAACGTGAGCACTGCTCAAGAACTATTTTGAGCATTGCTCAAGAAATTTGTAAAGAATGTCTAAAGCACTGGAAAGACGAGCGAAATTTCGGGAAGAACTGATCCTGGCGGCGGAACGAAGCATGTCCGCGGGCGGATTGGCGGGTCTGAAGACGCGGGAGCTGGCACGGGAAATCGGCGTCGCCAACGGCGCGGTCTACAATCTCGTCGAGGATATGGATGAACTCATCCTGCGGGTGGGATCGCGAACGCTTGAGCGGCTCGACGCCGCGCTCACCGCAGCAGAAAGCAATGGCCCCGCCTCCCCTCGCGAAACGCTGGTGCGTATCGCGGTCGCCTATTGCGACTTCGCCGCGGAAAATCTCGAACTGTGGCGCGCGCTGTTCGAACACCGGATGGCGCCGGGCAAGCCCGTTCCGGAATGGGCGATCAGCGAGCAGATGGATCTCTTCCTTCATATCTACCGGCCGCTCGCCGCGCTGTTTCCAAACCGTTCACCGGCCGAACTCGGCGTGACGGCGCGCAGCCTGTTCTCTGCCGCTCACGGCATGGTGCTGCTCGGCCTCGAACAGAAGCTGATCGCGGTGCCGGTCGAGGCGTTGCGCGAGGAGATTGCGGTCATCGTGCGCGCGATGGTCGATGGGCTGACCGGGAAGCCTGCCTGACCTCAACGATGGCGTAGTGATCCGCTCGCGTGCCGCTCTTAAATTTTAGTTTAATCCGGCATCGCGAACAGTTGAGCGGCGAACGCGTCGATAACGATAGCGATTTCGAAAACGATCGCCACGTCAGAAGTATCGTGGTTGGGAGCGAGATCTGACGGAGAGTTGTTATGGTGCGCAAGAGTTTGATCGCGTTATTGGCGGTTGCGGCCCTGGGTCTGGTTTCACCAACGATGGCGTTGGCGCGTGGCGGTGGTGGTGGAGGTGGGGGCGGCCATGGCGGCGGCGGCTTTGGCGGTGGAGGCGGCCATGGCGGTGGCTTTGGTGGCGGCGGCGGTTTCCATGGTGGCGGCATGGGTGGCGGCGGTTTCCACGGCGGCGGTTTTGGTGGCGGCGGCTTCCACGGGGGCGGCTTTGCTGGTGGCGGTTTCCGTGGCGGCGGTTTCCGTGGCAGCGGCTTCGCGGGCGGATTCCACAATGGTGGTTATGGCCGGGGTGGTTACGGCCGGGGATTCCACGGCCGCTTCGGACACCGCTTCGCATTCGGTTCGGGACTAGGCTACGGCTTCTATCCGTACGACTACTATGACGACTATACCTACGATCCCTACGCCTATTACGACGATGGCGGCTGCTACGTAGTGCAGCGACGCGTGCACACCAGCCATGGCTGGCGGCAGCAGCCCGTTCAGGTATGCGGTTGATCACGCATCGGCTGATATCATCAGATGACCTCGGCGCGGTCTCGCGCTGAGGTCACCTTCCTGGACCGGCGAGGTCAGTCGCGGCACGCAGGCGGCCGTCTCCAGCGGAGCGCGCTCATGTGGGCACGATCGAGCAGCGCAAGGAATTCGCCAATGACGTGGATAACGTAACTGTCAGTCTCGATCGTCGCGGTCGTGCTCCGCCGGCAGGCGTTTCCACGGATCCTCGCCTCTCGGAGGCTCGCCCGGGCCGTAATTCTCCACGATCAAATCTTCAAGCCAGATCGAGCCCTGCGGGCTGGCGACGCGCTTCGTGCGCAGTGCGGTGGTCCAGTTACATACCTCGGGTTGATAGTAGACATAGCGACTGCTCTTCGCCACGATCGCGAAAAAGAGGTAGGCGCGGCCCGGTTCGAAGTAAAATTCGCAATCCATATCCTTGTAGACGTCCAGCAGCTTGACGCGGGCGGCCAGTTTGTCGGCCCCCTTCCAGACTCGATCGACGTCTACGGTCCAGGTATGACCTTTCACTTCCAGCACCCTGCCGATGAAGACGTATTGAGTGCGTGCGAAGCCTTGGGCGGGCGAGATTGAATCGCACGCGCAGGCATGCGCGACGCCGGCTCCCGCCGCCGATAGGCACAGCAATCCGACGAGCCACGCGAGAATCTTCAAGGGCGGCAGGCACAACATGCGACGGGTCAAATCCACCTCCCGCGAAAGGGGTTCAGCCAAAGCTGCGGGCCGCTATGTCGCGCCGCGGCCGGCTCTCCGAGATGCAGTGCGGCTACACCTCCACGATCACGTAATTGTCCTCGATCTGGACCGGAAACGTCTCGGCCACGTAAGGCCCCTTCTGCAACTCTTCACCGCTTTCGACCGCCACCGGATAGGAGCGAACCTTGACGCGGTTCGGATCGAAGTACGACTGCCCGTTGCGCATGTCGAATTCCCAGCCGTGCCACGCGCAGCGCAAGAACTCGCCGACGCGCGAGCGCTGGTAGATTCCGGGCTCCGGCGAGGTCAGCCGCGCGACGCAGGCGGCCTTTTCCAGCGGCGCGCCTTCATGCGGGCAGCGATTGAGCAGCGCGAAGAACTCGCCATTGACGTGGAACACGACGATGTCGCGGCCGTCGACGCCAAAAACCTTGTTGCCGCCGGGCGGGATATCTGACGTGCGAGCGACGATGTGGCGGGCCATGTGGTCTCTTGGTTCCTGCCTTCAGAGCTTGTAGAGCGCACGTGCGTTGCCGTTGAAGATTTTCCGGCGCTCGGTCTCCGTCAGCGGCGTCTTGAAGGCAAAGCGCGGATCGTCGAAATCCCAGTGCGGATAGTCCGACGAGAACAGCAGGCGATCGGCGCCGACCCATTCGATCAGCGAGCGCAGATGCTTGCCTTCATCGGGCTCGTCGATCGGCTGCGTCGTGAACCAGAAATGTTCCTTCACATATTCCGACGGACGGCGCTTGAGATGCGGCACCTCGCTGCGGAAAGCTTCGAATTGCCGGTCCATCCGCCAGGTGGCCGACGGGATCCAGCCGAAGCCGCCTTCGATGAACACGATCTTCAAGTTCGGGAAGCGCTCGAGGACGCCTTCGAGCACGAGGCTGGTGAGCTGCGCCGCCATCGTGTGCGCGTTCGACTGGTGCTCCTCAACATAATAAGACGGCCAGCCGCCGCCGGTCGGGGCATGCCCGCCATAGCCGCCGACGTGAATGCCGAGCGGCAGACCGAGCTCCTGCGCGCGCGCATAGATCGGCCAGTAGCGGCGACGGCCGAGCGGCTCGTTGGCGCGCGGGCAGACATTGATCTGCACATAGCGGCCGATTTTTGCGCAGCGCTCGATCTCGGCGATCGCAAACTCTGTGTCGTCCTGTCCGGCGAGGATCGAGGCCTTCAGCCGCGGATCGCGGTCGGACCAGAACGCAAGCTGCCAGTCGTTGATGGCGCGCTGGATCGCGGCGCCGAATTCCAGGTTCTGCTGCGAGAAGATGAAGAGATCGAGCACCTGCAGGATGCCGAACTCGATATCGAGCGGATCGAGATGCTGCTTGCGCATGAAATCGAGATCGGAGCCCGGAGGCCCGCCGGTCGGCGGCCAGGCATCGCGGCGCGCGATCAGCGGCGAGGAGCGCGGATAGGGCGTGGTGCCGATATAGGGCGTGCGCAGATGGCTGCCATAGGTGCGCAAATGCTCCTGCCAGCGTTTCGGCAGGAACTGGTCGAGATCGGTATGCGCATGGATGCTCGGATGCACGTCGCAATCGATGATGCGCAGCCGGCTCCTGGCGGCTTCTTCCTCGTGCGAGGATGGGGCGGTCGATGACATCACTCATGCGATCCTCCTTGTGTATTCAGCTTCAGGCGGCGAGCTTCAGCCGCGGAAAGGTCTCTAACGGGTTGTCGGCGCACATGCGCGAGACGATGCTGGCCGGCAGATGCGGCGGCATCGGATCGTCGCCGTCGAACTGCCAGTGCGGATAGTCGGACGCAAACAGGAACATCTTGTCGGAGCCGATCTGCTCGATCACGTCGGCGACACCAGCGGCATCCGGCGGGCCGTCGAACGGCTGCATGGTGACGCGGATATGGTCGCGGATGATCGAAGCCGGCTCGCGCTCGACCCAGGGCACCTCGACGCGCACGCCGCGCCAGGTCTTGTTGGCGCGCCACATGAAGGCGGGCAGCCAGCTCACGCCCGACTCCATCAGCACGACCTTGAGGCCGGGAAATTTGCCGAACACGCCTTCATAGATCAGGCTCAATATCTGGGCCTGAAACGCCTGCGCTTCCGCCAGATAATATTCGTAGCGATAGGACGGCCAGCCGATCGAACTCGGCGCGCCGCGGTAGGCGCTGCCGGCATGGATCGCGACCGGGAGCTTGTGTTTCTCGGCGGCTTGCCAGACCGGCCAGTAATGCCGGCGTCCGAGCAGCGTTTCGCCCTGCGCCAGCACCAGCACGGAGACGAAGCGGTTGTCGCCGGCCCGCCGCTCGATTTCTTCCACCGCCAGATCCGGCGCCTGCATCGGCACGACGATCGAGGCGCTCAGCCGCGGATCCTTCGAAAGCCATTCGGCCGCGATCCAGTCGTTGATCGCCTTGCAGAAGCCGGCCGCCATGTAGGAATCGAACACCGCCTGCGCGCCGTAGACCACGTTGCAGATCGCATGGCTCGAACCGAGCTGGTCGAACGCGCCGCGCTGCACCATCGCGAGTTCGCTGCCCGGCTTGCCACCGCCCAGCTTGCCACCGGCCGGCCGCCAATCGGCGCGGCCCGAGAACGGCATGTTGGGGGGATAGGAGTTGAGGTCGAGGCCGTCGATGGCGCGGCTGACCACCTGCTCTTTCCAGTGGTCGTCGAGATAGGGCAGCAGCGTGGTGCGGGTTCCGCCCACCGCGGGATGAATGTCGCAGTCGATCCGCGTGGCCGCCATGGAGCTTCCTCAGGCTTTTCGTCTCGGCGATCTTGGCGTCGCGGTTGTAAATGTGCCGCCGATGCGAAGGCGGCGCAAGCGCTTTACCGAGGGGGCCGCCCTGCCCGAACTGCACAGCGCATCGAGCCAGCCGTTCGCGACACGAAATATTCGCCGCTGGCGAAGCGCGCCGGCTGTGGTACGGAGGGCGAGCGCGCATCACCCAAGGAGATGAAAATGAAATCCGGCAGGCTGGCGATTCTCGCCGTCTCGCTTTTCACCGCCGGCGCTTCCACCGCCTCCGCCGCGCCGGCAACCGCCAACGGACCGGCGGCGCTCGCGCTGGCAGGCGTCGTGGCGCTGTATTCGCCGCTGCTGACGGCGGATGAACGGGAAGCCGTCAGCGCATTTTTCGTCGGGCAGAGCGGCGTGCGTTACACCAAGAAGATTTCAGTCACCGCGGACAAGATCGTCTGCCGGGTCAGCAATGTCGACATCACCGCGCGCTCCTGCGAACTGACCTTCAAGGGCGCCAAGCAGACCATCACCGGACGGCGAGCGAGCGAAGTCTTTGCGACCGAAGCCATGGCCGGTGTGCCATCCGACGGCGCAACCGGATCGGTGTTCGAGAGCCTCTCGAAGCTGAACTGCACGCTCGATCCGGCCGAGATCAGGCAGAAGGCCGGCGGCGGCGCGACGTGTACGTTCGAAACGGGGAATTGAGGCGGGCACTTTTCCTTCTCCCCTTGTGGGAGAAGGTGGATCGAATCGCGCGAAGCGGCGAGTGAGACGGATGAGGGGTCTGTCTCCGCGGAGAGAACCCCTCATCCGGCGCGGATTGCATCCGCGCCACCTTCTCCCACAAGGGGAGAAGGGAAGACGGCGCGCGCGATTGACAGGTCGATCGATCCCCATCCAAATGCCCGCCCAAGAAACGCAAGCAGGCGGATCGCGTGGCGGGTAACGAGCAAGAAACTTACGAATGCGACGTGCTGGTGGTCGGCTCGGGCTGCGCCGGAATGTCGGCGGCGGTCACCGCGGGGCATCACGGCCTCAATGTTCTGATCGTCGAGAAGGAGCCGCGCTTTGGCGGCACCACCGCCCGCTCCGGCGGCTGGCTGTGGATTCCCGGCACCTCGCTGGCGAAGGCCTGGGGTATCGAGGAAAGCCCGGAGCAGGCGAAAACCTATCTGCGCCATGAGGCCGGCAACAGCTTTGACGCCGCGCGCGTCGATGCGTTTCTCTCCGCCGGTCCCGAAGCGGTGGATTTTTTCACCAGCAAGACGGCGGTGCGCTTCGACATGCCGCTGACCTTTCCGGATTATCATGCGGAAGCGCCCGGCGGGACGCAGGGCGGCCGCTCGATGGTGACGCGGCCGTTCGACGGCCGCGAACTGGGCGAGCACATCAAGACTCTCGGCGGCCCCCTCCCCGAACTCACGGTGTTCGGCATGATGCTGGGATCGGGCAAGGACATCGTCCACTTCATGCGCGCGACCAAATCGCTGACCTCGGCGATCTATGTGGCGAAGCGCCTGTCGAAACATGCCATCGACGTGATGCGCAACGGCCGCGGCATGACGCTGACCAACGGCAATGCGCTCGCAGGCCGCCTCGCCAAATCGGCGTTCGACCTGAAGATACCGCTGTGGCTGTCATCGCCGGTGCATGAACTGGTCGTCGAGGACGGCGCGGTGCGCGGCGCGGTCGTCGAACGCCATGGCAAGCTGGTCCGCATCAATGCCAAGCGCGGCGTCGTGCTGGCCTGCGGCGGCTTCCCGCACGACGTCGCCAGGCGCAAGGCGATGTTCCCGCACGCGGGCGATGGTACCGCGCATTTCTCGCCGGGCCCTGTCGGCAACACCGGTGACGGCCTGCGCTTGGCGGAGGCCGCGGGCGGACGCATCGAGGACAATTTGCCGAACGCCGCGGCGTGGGTGCCGGTCTCGATCACCGAGCGCAAGGACGGCAGCAAGGGCGTGATGCCGCATTTCATCGACCGCGCCAAACCCGGCGTCATCGCCGTGATGCGCGACGGCAGGCGCTTCGCCAATGAAGGCAATTCGTACCACGACTTCGTGCAGGCGATGGTGAAGGCGGCAAAGCCCGGCGAGGAGGTCACGGCGTATCTCGTGTGCGATCACCGCGCCTTGCGAAAGTATGGCCTTGGCTGCGTGCCGCCGTTTCCGATGCCGCTGCGCCATCATCTCGCGACCGGCTATCTCAAACGCGGCGCCACGCTGGCCGAACTCGCCGACCGCACCGGCATCGACCGGCAAGGGCTCGAGGCAACGATCGCCGGGTTCAACGCCCCAGCCGCGGAAGGCCGCGATCCCGCCTTCGGCAAGGGCTCGCGCGCCTATAACCGCTACCAGGGCGATGCGCTGCATGGCCCGAACCCCTGCGTCGCGCCGATCAAGGACGGACCGTTTTACGCGATCAAGCTGGTGATCGGCGATCTCGGCACCTATGCCGGCATCAGGACCGACGAATACGCGCGTGCGCTGGACGAACACGGCCAGCCGATCGCAGGCCTCTATGCCGCCGGCAACGACATGGCGAGCATCATGGGCGGCAACTATCCCGGCGCCGGCATCACGCTCGGACCCGCACTGACGTTCGGATATATTGCGGGGAAGCATATCGCGGGCGCGGCTGCGCCCTAGAAATGTCCGGAGCTGGAACGAACGTCGATCGATTCGATTGTCTCGAATCGAACCGGAGATCGTTCCATGCGTGCGCCGCGCTTGTTCATCATCAGCGTTTTGATCTTCACTCCCGCGCTTGCCTTTGCGGGGGACACCGAATGGCGGCGATACGCGATCCCGAGTACCGGAACCAGCGTCGACATGCCGGTCTCCATTTTCAGCAGCGACGCCGGACCGCCTGAGGGCGGAACCGGGCGACGGTTTTTCACCGAAGACCGCCGCGCCGACCTGACGGTGCAGTCCGTTCCCAATCCCGAGAACGATTTGCCCGCCACCTTCCTGGCCAAGCAGCGGCCGCCTGCCGGCATCGTCTACAAGCGGATCACACCTGATTTCTTTGTCGTGTCCAGCATTCGCAAGGACCGGATCTGGTACAACCGCTGCAACCGCGGCAACGGCACCATGAACTGCGTGCTGATCAATTATCCCGCCGCGGAGAAGCGTCAGTGGGACGGTGTGGTTACGCGGATAAGCCACACCTTGACGAATTAGCGCCGGCCTCGTGGCCTCACCTCCTGCAATCTAGAGTAGGCGGCGGACGTTAAGTAGGCCTGCGGCGACCAACCTTGGCCAGTGCGGCAAATCTGCTAGACTGCCGCTCTGTGAGGCGGAAAATGGAAGCGCCCGGCCCCGAGCGAAGACTCGCTGCGGTCCTTGCCGCCGACATGGTCGGCTATAGCCGACTGATGGAGGTCGACGAGGCGGGGACGCTTGCACGCCTCAAGACCCATCGCCTTGAGCTCATCGATCCCTCCATTGCCAAGAACCGCGGCCGCATCATCAAGACGACCGGCGACGGCCTGCTGGTGGAGTTCCACAGCGTCGTCGACGCGGTGACGTGCGCGGCCGAAGTGCAGCGCCGGATGGCGCGGCGCAATGCCGATGTGTCGCCGGCGCGATGGATCCAGTTCCGCATCGGCATCAATCTGGGCGACGTGATCATCGAGGACAACGATATTTTCGGCGACGGCGTCAACGTCGCGGCGCGTCTCGAGGTGCTCGCCGAGCCCGGCGGCATCTGCGTCTCCGGCGCCGTGCGCGATCAAGTCAACCACCGGCTCGACGACATCACCTTTGAGGACATCGGCGAGCAGAACGTCAAGAACATCACCCGCCCGATCCATGTCTTCCGCGTGCGACTTCGAGCCGGATGTCGCCGCGGCGCCGGTGAGCGGCAAGGACGGCGCGACGGCGACAATCACGACCAGGAAGCCGTCGATCGCCGTGCTGCCGCTGGTCAACATGAGCGGCGATCCGGAGCAGGAATTCTTTGCCGACGGCCTCACCGAGGACATCATCACCGAGCTGTCACGCTTCCGCGACCTGCTCGTCATCTCGCGCAACTCGACCTTCGTGCACAAGGGCAAAGCCGTGAAGGTGCAGGAGGTCGCGCGCGAGCTCGGCGTCGAATATGTCCTCGAAGGGAGCGTGCGCAAGGTCGGCGATCGCGTTCGCGTCACCGTGCAGCTGATCGACGCGCAAACCGACCGGCACGTCTGGGCCGAGCGCTACGACCGCAAGCTGGAGGATATCTTCGCCATCCAGGACGAGGTGACCGGCGCGATCGTCAGCACGCTTCCCGGCCGCGTCGAGGCCGCCACGCAGGAACGCGCGAAGCGCCAGCGAACCGACAACATGGCCGCGTATGAGTCCGTCCTCGCCGCCAAGGTGCTGCACCACCGCTCGCAGCGGGAGGCCAACGCCGAGGCGCAGCGTCTCCTCGACCGCGCCATTGCGCTCGATCCGGATTATGCGCACGCGCATGCCTGGAAGGCCTGCGTGCTGGGCCAGACCTGGGTCTATGGATGGTGCGCGGATCGCGACGCCACCTTCCAGCAGGTGGCTGACGAATTGCAGATCGCGCTGGCGCTCGATGACAATGACAGCGACGTTCACCGCATCCTGGCCGCGGTGAACCTGACGCGCGACGATCATGACAGGGCCGCCTACCATCAGGAGCGGGCACTCGCGCTCAATCCCAACTATGACCTCGTCGTGGTGCAGCAGGGTGAGTTTCTGACCTGGCTGGGGCGGCCGGAAGAGGGGATCGGCTGGATCAGGAAGGCGATGCGCCTCAACCCGTACCACCCGGAGCGCTTCTGGAATCACCTCGGTCGCGCCTGCTACTGCGCCGAGAAATTCGCTGATGCCGCCGAGGCTTTCGCGCGGATCACGCGGCCCGACTTCACGCATCACGCTTTCCTCGCCGCGACCTTCGCGCAAATGGGTAACGGCGTTGCGGCCGCCGCGCATGCGGCAGAGGTCGTGAAGCTTGAACCGGGTTTCTCGGTGGCCGCCTATCTCGCCACCCAGCACTACAAGCAGGAGGCCGACCGCGCGCGGCACGAGGCCGGGCTGCTCAAGGCGGGCCTGCCGGCGTGAGTTGGCGCGCGCTCACGCGATCACATTGTGGCAGCAGGATCCGTTCGAGCCGTAGCTCGCGACCGCAGCCCGCCTGCGCCCGTTGGGCTTCGGCGCGGCATCCTTACGCTCGCTTCGCGAGTGAAGTCCGGTAGGCACGACATCCCGACCGTTGTTGGATTCTTTCGCGCTTACTCTGCGGTGATCTGCGCATCCTTGACGACTTTGGCCCACCGCGGACGATCCTTGGCGATCAGGTCTGCCAGGCGTTGAGGCGGGCCGCCTTGCGCGATCAAGCCTTGCTTGCCGAGAAGGGCTCGAACGTTCGGCTCCGCGAGTATCTCGTTGAACACCGCATTGTAGCGATCGACGATCTCTTTCGGCGTATTGGCCGGCGCGAGAACGCCGTACCACAAATCGACATCGAAGTCGGTGACGCCGAGTTCGGCGAGCGTCGGCACATTTGCCGCTTGCGGCGTCCGCTTCTGGCTGCCCACGGCGAGGATGCGGATTTGCCCGGTCTCTGCGAGCGGAAGCGCGGTATGGACCGGCAGGAACATGGCCGAGACGTGTCCGCCCGCCAGATCCTTTATCGCGCCGGCCGATCCTGAATAAGGAATGTGCGTCAGGTTGATCTGCGCCGTGAGCTTGAACAACTCCATGGCGAGATGTTGCGGTGTGCCGCGGCCGGGAGACGCGTAGTTGATCTCGCCCGGTTTGCTGCGGGCAAGTGCGATCAGCTCCGCGAGTGTGCTGACGCCAAGCGTGGGATGAACGACGAGCGCCAACACGCCCGTCGCGATCTCGACGATCGGCACGAAATCCTTCTCGGGATCGTAAGGCACTGTCGAATAAAGGCTGGCATTCATCACGAACGTATTGACGGTCACCAGCAGGTTCTGGCCATCGGGCGCGGTACGTGCTGCGGCCTGCGTGCCGATGTTGCCGCTGGCGCCGGGCTTGTTTTCAACGATGACCGGGTGATTCCAGCGCTGCCGCAGTTCCTCGCTGAGGATGCGCGCGAGCAGGTCAGGCCCCGTGCCCGGCGAGAAGGGGACGTTGAGCCGGATTGGTTGCTGCGACTGCCCGTGAGCCATGCCGGGCACCATAGGTGCAAAGGCTGCGGCGAGAATCCCCAGCACCCTGCGGCGCGAATGCATGCCGCTTGCGGAATCGATCGCCACGCTTTCCTCCCATGATTTGCCCACCGGTAAGTCGGCCTGCGGACTTTTCTTGTAAAATCTCTTAATGTGAGATTATGCTGTATTATGCGTCGATCGCGCGCAGTTCAAGGTTGATTCTGCCGGATCGGGAAAAGTATCTGCCCAAGCGGGCCACGCGCCGCACCGAACCTGGAGCGAAGTCAGACATGCGGCCAAAGGCATGAAGCCGAATAACAGCCTGGAACGCGTGCTTGCGGTCCTCGAAGTATTTTCCGAGGAGCGGCTGGAATGGACGCCCGAGGATTTGATGCGCGAGCTTGGCTACAGCCGGCCGACGCTCTACCGCTATCTGAAGGTCCTGAAAGACGCCGGCTTCCTGATGTCGACCCGCAACTCCGGCTTCACGCTGGGGCCGAAGGTCGTCGAGATGGATTATCTGACGCGCCGCTCCGACCCGCTGGTGCTGCTCGGCGTGCCTTACCTGAAGCAGTTGACGGCGGCCTATTCCTGCACCGCCATGGTCTTGCGCTGGTACGGTAACAAGATTCTTTGCGTTGCCTCTGAATCCTCCACCAAAAACCCGATCAGTTCCTATCCGCGTGGCCGGCCGATGCCGCTGGGGCGCGGCGCGATCGCGCGATCGATCCTGGCGCTACTGCCGCGGCCGCGCCTGCTGCCGCTGATCGAGCGCAATCTCGCCGACCTGCGCGCGGTCGGCCTCGGCGACACCGCCGAGGATGTCTTGCAAAGCCTGAGGAAGGTCCGCAAGGCCGGCGTTTGCGTAGCCTATGGCGAGGTCACGCCCGGCGCCGTCGGCATCGCGGCGCCTGTCGTCGACGACCGCGATTATCCGATCGCCAGCGTCTGCATCACCATTGCCGGCAATCTGGTGACGGGCGCGCAGATCGATCAGATCGGCGCCGAGGTCCGGCGCGTGGCGGCTCAGATCTCGGCCGATCAGGCGAGCGGAAAGGCCTAAGCAAAATCTCATATTACGAGATTTTTCTTGACTCAGAGTAAGACCTGTTCTCATTTTCGCCGCCCGCGCGCCAATCAGCCAATCGCAAGAAGCCAAGATGAACATGCCCGCCGAAACAGCCACGCAAGTCGTCATTGTCGGAGGCGGGCCGGTAGGTCTCGGTCTTGCGATCGAACTTGGCCAACGTGGCGTCAACTGCGTTCTGGTCGAGCGCTACATCAGCCCGCAGCCGATCCCGAAGGGTCAAAACCTGACCCAGCGCACCCTCGAGCACTTTTACTTCTGGGGGGCGGAAGCAGAGCTTCGGGCAGCGCGGACGATCCCGCCCAACTACGGCATCGGCGGCATGACGTCCTACGGCACGCTGCTGAGCGGCTACCGGTATGACTGGCTCCAGCGCGAGCTGGTGCGGCCCTACTACTTCACCGACAACGAACGGCTGCCGCAATACGCCACCGAGGCCGTGCTGCGGCACCGCTTGAGTCAGTTGCAGAACGTCGAAACAATTTATGGCTGGAGCGCTTCCGGCATCGCGCAGGACGCCGAGGGCGTCCAGGTGACGATCGCCGAGCGCGATACCGCCCGGCAGCGCGTGCTGCGGGCAGACTATGTGGTCGGCTGCGACGGCAGCCGCTCGCTGGTGCGCGAGGCGGCCGGCATTCCTCAGACCCTGACCGACCACGACCGGCTGATGGTGCTGCTGGTGTTCCGCTCGACCGGCCTGCACAAATTGCTGGAGCGCTTTCCCAACAAGTCCTTCTATAATGTGCTGCATCCCGACCTGAAGGGCTACTGGAAGTTCTTCGGCCGCGTCGATCTCGGCACGACCTGGTTCTTTCACGCGCCGGTGCCGCTCGGTACCACAAAAGACAATTTCGATTTCCGCGGCCTCCTGCATAGCGCGGTCGGCGATGAATTCGACGTCGAATTCGAGCACATCGGCTTTTGGGACCTGCGCGTCGCGATCGCGGACCAATATCGCATCGGCCGCGTCTTCATCGCCGGCGATGCCGCGCACAGCCATCCGCCCTACGGCGGGTACGGCATCAACACCGGCCTCGAAGACGCAGCCAATCTCGGCTGGAAACTTGCGGCGGCGCTGCAAGGCTGGGCCGGAGCGCACCTGCTGGATTCCTACGGCGAGGAACGCCGCCCGGTATTCGCATCGACCGCGCAGGATTTCATCGAAAAGGCGATCGAAAGCGACCGGAAATTCCTAGGCAAGTTCGATCCCGCGACCGACAAGGCTGCGTTCGAAGCCGAATGGCAGGCGCGCTCGTCCGGGGCGCGTTCGGAAGTCAATTCGTTCGAGCCGAATTATGAGGGCTCCTCGATCGTCGCAGGCACGCCTGGCGCGACCTGCAGTGCAATCGGGTCGCATCAATTCGCGGCGCGCGCCGGCCATCATCTGGCGCCGCGCCAGCTCGCCTCAGGCCGCAATGTCTTCGAGGAACTGGGCGAAGGGTTTACGCTGCTCGATTTCGGCGCGCCGGAAGCCGCCGCCACGGTCAGACGCGCCGCCGAGGCCAGCGGCGTGCCGCTCAAGCTGGTCAGGGAAGACAGCGCGGAAGTGCGCGAATTCTATGAGGCGGCGCTTGTGCTGGTCCGGCCCGATCAATTTGTCGCCTGGGATTCGGACGGCGATGTGACAGACGCCGCCGGCATTATCCGTCGCGCGGTCGGCGGCCACCCCTGACGGTCCACGCCAGTTCCGTCGTCGAACAAGAACAAGGCCGAAGGCCGGCAAGGAAACACAAGGAAAAGGCTATGAGCCGACACAGTGCCGCGCATTATTTCCTCGAAGGTCTCGTCGACCTCGGCGTTGACTATATCTTCGCCAATCTCGGGACCGATCATGTCTCGCTGATCGAGGAGATCGCGCGCTGGGACCGCGAAGGCCGCAAGCATCCGGAAGTAATCCTCTGCCCGCACGAGATCGTCGCCGTTCACATGGCCGGCGGCTACGCGCTGGCGACCGGCAGGGGACAGGCGGTGTTCGTGCATGTCGACGCCGGGACGGCCAACGCCTGCATGGCGATCCAGAACCTGTTTCGGTATCGGCTGCCGGTGATGCTGTTCGCCGGACGCGCACCCTTCACGCTGCATGGCGAACTGACCGGATCGCGCGACACCTATGTACACTTCGTGCAGGATCCCTTCGACATCGCCAGCATCGTGCGGCCCTATGTCAAATGGGAGTATTCGCTGCCCTCCGGCGTCGTCGTGAAGGAAGCGCTCGCCCGCGCCGGCGCCTTCATGCACAGCGATCCCCCCGGACCGGTCTACATGATGCTGCCGCGCGAGACGCTGGCCGAGGAATGGGACGAGGCGCAGATGCCGGCCTACAATCCGGCGCGCTATGGCGGCGTGGCGGCCGGCGGTATCGATCCGGCTCGCGTAGATGCCATCGCCACGCGATTGATGGCGGCGGAAAATCCAATCGCGCTGACGGCCTATCTCGGGCGAAATGCCGACGCGGTCTCGGCGCTGGAGCGCCTCGCGCTTGCCTGCGGCATCCGGATTGCCGAGTTCAATTCGATCGATCTCAATGTTTCGCAGGATTCGCCGTGCTTCGCCGGTTTCGATCCGTTGCCTCTGCTGGAACAGGCCGACGTCGGACTGCTGCTCGATACCGATGTGCCTTTTGTGCCGCAATACGCCAAGCGCGTCGAAGCGATCGACTGGATCCAGATCGACGTCGATCCGTTGAAGTCGGATTTCCCGATGTGGGGATTCCCGACCGACATCAGGGTGCAGGCCGATTGCGCGACGGTGCTGCGGCAGGTGCTCGAGGTGGTCGCGGCGCGCGCGGATGACAGCTATCGCAAACGCGTCATCGACCGCATTGCCGGCTGGAGCAGTGCCCGCGAGGCCGCAGGCAGGCGACGCGCAGCCGCAGCCGACAACAAGGGCGCGCCCGGCGCAATCAGCGCGGCATATCTGTTTGCGACCTTGAACCGCGCGCTGTCGCAGGACGATATCGTCGTCAACGAAGCGATCCGCAATGCGCCGCTGGTGCAGGAGCATATCCGCCGTACGCGGGCGGGTAGTTATGTCGGCCTCGCCGGCGGCGGGCTCGGCTTCAGCGGTGGCATGGCGTTGGGCCTGAAGCTGGCGCAGCCGGAGCGTCGCATCGTGCAGATCATCGGCGACGGCGGCTTTCATTTTTCCTCGCCGGACTCGGTATTCGCCGTCGCCCAGCAATATCAAATTCCGATTTTCGACGGTCGTTCTCGACAATGGCGGCTGGCAGGCGGTCAAGTCGTCGGTGCAGCGGGTTTATCCGAAGGGCGTCGCCGCCGAGACCAATTCGTTTCAGTCGCAACTGCGCTCAGGCCGGCAGGGCGAGCAGCGAAACTTTTCCGATATCGGCCGTGCGTTCGGCGCCCACGGCGAATTCGTCAGTGAACCCGACGAACTCGCCGCGGCGATCGATCGCTGTCTCGCCGCTGTCGACGGCGGGATCGCCGCCGTGCTGCATGTCCAGATTACGCCGCTCTAGCGGTGCAAGTTTTGTTCGCGTGCCGCCAAGAGCACTCACGAAATAATTGCCCAGGAGGAAACAAAATGAAGATCCTTTGCCGCGTGACGCTCGCCGCCCTCTGTTTGAGCGTGTTCGCTCACGTGCCCGCCCTCGCCCAGGTCGAATATCCCAACCGGCCGATTCGCATCGTCGTCGGCTTCACGCCGGGCGGCGGCAACGACATCATCGCGCGGATCTTCGGACAAAAACTGTCGGAAAGTCTCGGCCAGCCTGTCATCATCGAGAACAAGCCCGGTGCCGGCGCGATCCTCGCCACCGAATATGTCGCGCGATCGGCCCCCGACGGCTACACGCTGCTGGTCGGCGCCAGCGGCGCCATGGTGATCAATCCCGCTGTCTATGAGAAGCTGAATTACGACACGATGCGGGATTTCAAGCCGGTGTCCGAGCTTGGATCGTTTCCGCTGATCCTGATCGTCAACTCGGCATCGCCGTTCAAGTCATTGGCCGATCTCGTCGCCTACGCCAAAGCCAATCCCGCCAAGGCGAACTATTCCTCTTCCTCCGCCGCCTTCCAGCTCGCGACCGAGTTGTTCAAGCAGAAGACCGGCGTGCCGATGCAGATGATCCCCTACAAGGGGGCCAACGATTCCGTTACCGCGGTGATCTCGGGAGAAGTGACCGCGACCATCGCCGATGCCGGGCCGGTGACCAGCCAGGTCAACGGCGGCCATGCCCGCGCGCTGGCGGTAGCTGCGCCGAAGCGGGTGGAGAGTTTGCCCGATGTGCCAACCATGAAGGAAGCGGGGGCCGACGTCGAAGCCGTGCTGTGGAGCGGCATTTTCGTGCCCGCAGCGACGCCGCCCGAAATTGTCGCCAAGCTGGAGGCCGAATTCATCCGCATTGCGCGGCTGCCCGACGTTGTGTCCCGCCTCAAATTGCTCAATATCAATTCGATCGGCAATTCTTCCGAAGAATTTTCGCGCATCATCGCGGCTGATCTTGAACGCTGGAAGGCGGTCGCGCGCGCCGGCAATATCAAGATGGCCCAGTAGAACGGGTGCGCCCCATGACTGATCCGGTTGAGACTCAGGTTCTTGTCGTTGGCGGAGGTCCGGTCGGACTGACGCTTGCGATGGATCTTGCCAAGCGGGGAATCCGAACAGTCGTCGCCGAGCTGCGGCACAAGGGCGAGCCCCCAAGCGTGAAATGCAATCACGTCTCGGCGCGCTCCATGGAAATCTTCAGGCGTCTCGGGGTCTCGAAAGCGATCCGGGAGGCCGGCCTGCCCGCCGACTACCCGAACGACGTTTCGTATCGGGTCAGCTTTGCCGGCAAGGAGTTGTCACGCATCCCGATCCCGTGCCGAAGCGAACGGTATTCGGCCCGTGGAGGTCCAGACACCTGGTGGCCGACAGCCGAGCCTCCGCATCGGATCAACCAAATCTACCTTGAACCGAAATTGTCCGCTCACGCCGAGACGATAGCCGGCCTCACCCTGCTCAATCGCGTTGAGATCAACTCCTTTGAACAAACGCCGGCCGGTGTAACCGCGCAAGGCACCCAACTCGATAACAACCAGACGATCACGATACGCGCCGACTTCCTCGTCGGATGCGATGGCGGACGATCGGTCATTCGCAGGGCGATGGGTGCCACTCTATCCGGCACAGCCGAGGTTCAGCGCGTTCAATCGACCTATATCCGCGCTCCCTCGCTTCTCTCCATGAGCCATCAGAAGCCAGCCTGGGCCACGTTTTCTCTCAATCCCGTCCGCTCCGGGAACGTCTATGCAATAGATGGCCGCGAAACATGGCTCGTGCACAACTATCTGAAGCCAGGTGAACACGAGTTCGATTCGGTAGACCGGGATTGGGCTCTGCGGCAGATCCTTGGTGTCGGCGCCGATTTTTCATACGAGATACTTCGCAAGGAGGACTGGATCGGCCGCCGGCTGGTTGCGGATAAATTTCGGGAAGGCCGGGTGTTCATTTGCGGGGACGCAGCCCATCTGTGGGTGCCGATGGCGGGATACGGCATGAATGCAGGCATCGCCGATGCGGCCAACCTGGCCTGGCTGTTGGCAGCTCATCTGTCGGGTTGGGCTCCGGCTGGTATCCTCGACGCGCACGAGGCTGAACGCCTGCCAATCACCGAGCAGGTATCGTTATTTGCAATGAACCACGCGCTTTCCCTTTCGCGTCAGAGGAGCGAAGTCCCTGATAATATCGATGCCGACGATGAGGCCGGTGAGCAGGCAAGGCTTGCGCTGGGCAAAAGGGCTTATGATCTGAATGTTCAGCAGTACTGCTGCGGTGGGCTGAATTTTGGATACTATTACGAGAAATCACCGATCATCGCATACGACGAAGGAACTCCGCCGGCCTACGGCATGGCGGACTTCACGCCATCGACCGTGCCGGGTTGTCGCGTCCCGCATATCTGGTTGAACGATGGACGTTCGCTCTATGACGCGCTGGGTCCGGATTACACGCTTCTGCGCTTCGACACCGCCATCGATGTTTCGGATCTGATGTCGGAAGCGACGCGGGCGCGGGTGCCGATCGAGCTGCTGGACGTGACGCCAAGCGAAGGTGGCGGTGTGTATGATCGTTCGCTGGTGCTGGCACGGCCTGACCAGCACGTGGCCTGGCGTGGCAACCAGGCGCCGAAGAATTCTCGGCAGCTGGTGGCGTTGATCTCGGGGCGGCGAGCTTAGCTCGCCTTCGGAGCTGAGCTTGAGCGCCGATCCGCCCACTAGCGCGGCAACGCATACCGTCGCAGGGTGGTATCGACGAGACGAGGCATTCACGTGAGTGGAGTTCGGAAGCCGAACGAAACTCCCGATAGCAGATCGCTGAAGATTCGAGGCGGAGTAAAGGCGTCCCACTCCGCTCCATGGGGCTGGGGGCTTGAAAATGGAGCGGAGCTACTCGGGACACAACTAACGCCAACGACACCAACTTGCCGGGAGTTTCGGGCGCACGGGAGGCAGAATCATGGAGTGCGCTCGAGCAAATAGGGAAAGTTGGTGTTGAGCGCGGCCTTCTTTCCTAACAAACCCTTAACGTCGGGGCGCTGTCGCAAAAGCAGAGCCTCTGCTGAGCTACCTCGCGTGGGAGCAGGTTCGCGAACGCAACAAGGCGCTCGATACGTTCGTCGGTGCGCTCGCAACGCGCAAGTCACTGCCGCGCTTTATCGAGAAGGGTCTCGGATATTCGATCACGCACGACACTGTGCAGGAACAGATTGCAGAACAGAGCCGCAGCAGCCCGTGAGCAACGAGCCTGCGCTACATACTGCTTACTTCAAGCTTATGGCTTGGAATTGCTCATTCCACGCCCTGGCGCGGCAATCGCGCTGCGGAGAATTCGAGAATTTCGTGGAGTTGATTTCGGGACGGCGCACCAACGGTTGATCTGATGGAGCCCGCCTTCACCAAACGGCTTCGGCGTGGCAGCCTTCGCTTGCTTCGCTACGATAGGACTGAGTGTGGCTTGCCGAGCCGTAGCTTGCGAAGCAAGCGAAGGCTGGTGGGCGCGACAGGGATCGAACCTGTGACCCCTACCATGTCAAGGTAGTGCTCTCCCGCTGAGCTACGCGCCCTGGAAATGGGATGACCGATCATCCCGCTCCAGCTTTATTCGTATTGGGTGGGGTCCGTATATCGGCTCCAAAGCGCCCCCGCAAGGACGCTTGGCAGTAATTTCTGACGTGATTCCGCGCGAAATCGACGCCGAATCAGGCCGCCAGCATCTTGTTCACTTCGCTGACCAGTTCGCGGAGGTGAACCGGCTTGGCCAGCACCTTGGCGTTCTTGGGCGCTTCCGAATCGGAATTCAGCGCGACCGCGGCAAAGCCGGTGATGAACATGATCTTGATGTCGGGGTCGAGTTCCGAGGCGCGGCGCGCCAGTTCGATGCCGTCCATTTCCGGCATCACGATATCGGTCAGCAGCATCTCGAACGGCTCCTCGCGCAGCCGTTGATAGGCCGACAAGCCGTTGTCGTGGGACGAGACCTGAAACCCCGCGTTTTCCAGTGCCTTGACCAGGAAGCGGCGCATGTCGTTGTCGTCTTCGGCGAGGAGGATCTTGTGCATGGTGGTCAGTCGTCGAACCTGGCTTGGAGGATCATTGCGCCCACTAAGCCCGACAGAGGGTAAATTTCGGGTGAAAGGTAATTGCGTCTTGGCGGCGGCGGGCGGCGCTATTTCTGTAGCGAAACGTACCAAGATCGATCAAGGCGGCGCTTTTCAGGCGTTTGCGGCGCCTTCCAGGAGAACGGCGGCTTTTTTCGCTTGGCAGAATGATTACGATTACGGACAATACATCCTTACAAAAGCCCTGCCCTTCGCCGGCAAACGGTCGCATGATCGATCGGACAGAAGGGAATGCGGACATTCAAGGGACGACGCCCGACGATGACCCAGTTTGATGGCGAGCTGTCGCCCCCGTTCGAGATCGTGGAGCCGGCGCATTGGCGGGCGCCGATCATCTTCAACTCGCCCCATTCCGGCTCGGTCTATCCGCTGGAATTTCTCAACGCGTCCCGGATCGACCTCGCCGCGCTGCGCCGCTCCGAGGATTCGTTCATGGACGAATTGATCGGAGACCTGAGCGAGCGGGGCTTTCCGACGGTCCGGGTCAATTTCCCCCGCTCCTATGTCGACGTGAACCGCGAGCCCTATGAGCTCGATCCGCGGATGTTCACCGGACGCCTGCCGAGCTTCGCCAATACCCGCTCGATGCGGGTGGCCGGCGGCCTCGGCACCATCCCGCGCGTGGTCGGGGACGGGCAGGAAATCTATCGCGAGCGGCTTTCCGTCGACGACGCGCTGGGGCGGATCGAGGCGCTCTACAAGCCGTATCACCGCGCGCTGCGGCGGCTGATCAACAAGGCCCATCAGGCGTTCGGAACCGTGATCCTGGTGGATTGCCATTCGATGCCGTCGGTCGGGGTGTCGCGCGACGAGCCGCGGCGGCCCGACATCGTGATCGGCGACCGCTACGGCACCAGTTGCGCCAGCCTGCTGCCCGATGTCGTCGAGGACATCATGAGCGGGCTCGGCTATTCGATCGGCCGCAACAAGCCCTATGCCGGCGGCTTCATTACCGAGCATTACGGCAACCCGGCGAGCGGATTGCACACCGTGCAGCTCGAGCTCAACCGCGCGATCTATATGGACGAGCGGCGGCGCGAGCGCAGCCCGCGCTTTGCGCAAGTGGCCACCGATTTCGCCGCGCTCGCCGACGCGCTGGCGCAGGTGCCGCTCGGGGATCTCGGGCCATTCCAGGCGGCGGCGGAGTAAGATTCAACGCCGTCATTCCGGGGCGTCGCGCCAGCGACGAGCCCGGAATCATCAGGCCACACGGACAATCGGAGAAATGGATTCCGGGCTCGCGCTTTGCGCGCCCTCAGGTGCGCAATTGCGCACCGGGGAATGACGAGCAGAGAGAATTCGGCCCAAGAAAAAAGGGCCGCTTGAATGAACAAGCGGCCCAAGTCTAGGGAGGAAACGCCCAAGGAGGGCAGCGATAGGGCGAGGCCCTACCGCACCGCAACAATATGCGGCCGCGCTGCACAAAAGGCAAGGGTTTTTGGTTGGTTCCGGTCCAAAGTGGAACAGGCTGGCGGATCAGCAACACCACCGATGCATACCATTTATACCAGTAAAATCAATAGCTTGAATGGAAGTCCGGGTCAAGCCCCAGCCTCAGTGCAGTGCTGGTATGCCAAAACTCGCAACTTCGTGATGGCAGGGCTAACCAAAAATCCACGCTTAAACGAAGCTTGTTCGAAAGCCGATTCGAAAGCCAGTTCGCAATACGAATGGGAATAACGCGCCGTTGGCGGTGCGCGACGATGCGGATTGGGCTAGGCAAGAGGCAGTATTCTTCCTCTAGTGCGGTAAGGGACAGCCGTGACGGTCATCGATTTCACAGCCTTCATCGGCCGCCTCGCGACTGCGTCCGGCGAAACCATCCTGCCGTTCTTCCGGACCTCGCTCTCGATCGACAACAAGAGCGCGAGCGATTTCGATCCGGTCACCGAGGCCGACCGCGCCGCCGAAGCGGTGATGCGCCGCCTGATCAAGGCCAATTTTCCCCAGCACGGCATCGTCGGCGAGGAGTTCGGCAACGAGCGCGAGGACGCCGAATATGTCTGGGTGCTGGATCCGATCGACGGCACCAAATCCTTCATCTCGGGATTTCCGATCTGGGGCACGCTGATCGCGCTGTTGCACAAGGGCACGCCGGTGTTCGGCATGATGCACCAGCCCTATATCGGCGAGCGCTTTTCCGGCGATTCCGGCTCGGCGCAGTATTCCGGGCCGTCCGGCGAGCGGCGGCTGACGGTGCGGCGCTGCGCGACGCTGAAGGAAGCGACCTCTTTCACCACCAGCCCCCTGCTGATGAACGCCGCCGACCGCGAAGCTTTCGGCCGGGTCGAGGGAGCGGTGCGGCTGACGCGCTATGGCGGCGACTGCTATTCCTACTGCATGCTGGCGGCCGGCCATCTCGACCTCGTGGTCGAGACCGAACTCAAGCCCTATGACATCGCAGCCTTGATCCCGATCGTCACCGGCGCCGGCGGCGTCGTCACCAACTGGGAAGGCAATCCCGCCCAGAGCGGCGGCCGCATCGTCGCCGCCGGCGACGCCCGCGTGCACGAGGCGGCGCTGAAGCTGTTGAACAGCTAGGACACAGCCGCGAAGGACCCGATGGATGCATTGATCGTCGTCGATATGCAGGTCGGGCTCCTCAATGGCGAGCCGAAGCACGACCTGCGCGGCGTCATCGAGCGCATCAACCGGCTCGCCGCCAGGGTGCGCGAACGGTCCGGCATGGTGATTTTCGTGCAGCATTGCAGTGGCGCGGAAGACGATTTCGTGCCGGGCACGCCGGGCTGGGCGTTTCTGCCAGAGCTCAATCGCGCGGCTGCCGACGTCGTCATTCGCAAGACCATGAACGATCCCTTTGTCGGCACCGACCTTGCGACGCGCCTGAAGGAAATTGCGCCGGAGCGCATCTTCGTCACGGGATGGGCAACCGATCTCTGCGTCGACGCCACCGTCCGCTCGGCCGTTTCAAATCATTACGACGTCGTGGTGGTGACCGACGGCCATACCTTGAACGACCGGCCCCACCTCGACGCCGCGAGCGTCATTCGCCACCACAACTGGGTCTGGAGCCATCTGATCACGCAGCGATCGGTCAGGCTCGCGGGCACGGACGAACTGCTGCTTTGACGATCCCTTAGCGTTTTCGAGGCTCCACGCCGCAGCGAACCGCGGCCTTGCATCGAACAGTTCATCGCGTACGATGCCCCTCGAACACGCACAATAGATGCGGGACCGGGGAGTAGTCATGAGGCTTCCGAGCAGGCTGATTGCCGGACTGACGCTGCTGTCGTTGCCCGTGTTGTTGCCAGCTTTGGCGGCGGCGCAGGATTTCCCGAGCAAACCGATCCGGCTGATCGTGCCGTTCCCGCCCGGCGGCCCCAACGACATCATCGCGCGCCTGGTCGGCCAGCGCATGTCGGAAATCATCAAGCAGCCGGTTCTGATCGACAATCGCGGCGGGCAGGCCGGCGTGCTCGGCACCGATGCGGTCGCAAAGGCAGCCCCCGACGGCTACACGATCGGGATCGTCAGCGCGAGCTCGCTGGTCATCAACCCGACGCTGGAGAAAGTGCCCTACGACGTGGCGAAGGATTTCGCGCCCGTCACGCTGGTGACGACGGTGCCGGAAATGCTTGTTGTCGCCAGCAACGTTCCCGCCGGCGACATGAAGGAGCTGGTCGCGCTCGCCAAGGCCCAGCCGGGGAAACTCAATTTCGCATCCGCCGGCGTCGGCGGCCTGCCGCATCTTGCCGGCGAACTGCTCAAGCTGACGGCCAGCATCGACATCGTGCACGTGCCCTACCGGGGCGCCGCGCCGGCCATCAACGACCTGCTCGGCCAGCAGGTGCAGATGGCGTTCCTCGATCTGCCGGTGCTGCTGCCGCACATCAAGGCCGGCACCCTGCGCCCGATTGCGCTCGGCGCCCCCAAACGCGCGCCCACCTCCCCTGACGTGCCGACCACCGCGGAGGTCGGCATGCCGGACCTCCTGATCGAAAACTGGTACGGCATGATCGCGCCGGGCGGGACACCCGAGCCGATCGTCACCACGCTGAACCGCCTCGCCAACGAGGCGATGAACGATCCGCAGGTGAAGCAGAAGCTCGCCGATCAGGGCCTGACGGTTGCCGGCGACACGCCGGGGCATTTTCGCGACTACATCGGCAGCCGAGACCCAGAAGTGGGCGCGCGTCATCAAGGCCGCCGGCCTCGCCACGGGCAAGTGACGTCCGGCTTCCGCCCCGTCAATAATCAAGGCGTCCCCGCAATTCCCCAAACGGAATCATGATGTGGGTTCGGAACGCTTCGCGTTCCCTCAGCGCGCGGTACCAGCGTTCCACACCCGGCAGTGGCGGCCGCTCGATCTCGAGTTCGAAATACCGGTACAGCGATGTCCCCGCGGTAATGTCGGCGAGCGACAGCGTTTCGCCAAGCAGGAAGGATCGGCCTTCCAGCAACCGGTCCAGCTTGCCGAAATCTTTCGCGCACCGCGCCAGCGCAGCATTGATCGCCGGCCAGTTTCGCTTGTCTTCGGGCGTGCGATAGAAGCCCCAGAACACACCGACCAGAAAATCGGGCTGCAGCGCGGTCTGCGACCAGTCCATCCAGCCGTCGACGGCGGCGCGCGCAACGGGATCGTCCGACCAGAAGCGTCCGGCGCCATATCGCGCGGCAAGATAGCGAAGGATCGCATGCGATTCCCAAACCGTGGCCGCGTCATCCCGGATCACGGGAATGCGGCCATGGGGATTCATCGCGAGGAAATCAGGCGTATCGAGCCCGCCAAACGCGCCCCCGGCATCGATATGTTCATGCGGCAGTTCGAGCTCGCCGATCAGCCACATCACCTTTTGGAGGTTGAATGAACTGCGGCGTCCCCAGACTTTAAGCATTCGGTCTCCTCCCCTTCAACGCGGCGCGATTTGCGCAGGTGCTCGGCCAGTTGCTGCGCGGGCTTGGGCAGCGCCCGAAAGCTCCGCGCGCAGATCACGAGCTTCCGGTTGGCCCAGGAATCCCTGATCCTGACGACATTGATCTTCATCGATCGCGCGCATCGTTTTGCCGCGACTTCAGGCATCACGCCAATCCCGATGCCGGCGGCGACCATCTGGCCGATCGCATCGAAACTGTTCAGCCGCGCACGAAAGCGCAGACGCGCGCCGAGCCGCGCCGCGTGTCCGCTGATATGGGCGTGCAGCGCGATCGAGGTGATCAGTCCGACGAAATCGCGCTTCACCACTTCGCTGAAATCGACCTGCCGCCGGTTCGCCAGTTCATCCTCCCGCGCGGCGACCAGCACCAGGCGATCTTCGCTGAACGGCATCCGCTCGATATTGTCTGCAAGCGCGTGTTCGGCGGCGAGCCCGAGATCGGCGGCGCCGATGACGATGGCGCGGGCAATGTCGGCGCTTTCGCGTTCCTCGACGTCGATCGAAATGTGAGGATGCGCGGCCAGAAAGGCAGCCAGTGCCTTCGGCAGATATTCCGAAAGCCCCGACGTGTTGGCGAGGAAGCGGACGGTGGCCTTCGCGCCACTGGCAAAGGCCAGAGATCGCCGCGCATCGCCTCGACATTGTGGAGCACGACCCTGGCGTGATCGAGCAGGCTTTCGCCGGCCGGCGTCAGTTCGACGCCGCGACGGCCGCGCGTCAGCAGCGCAACGCCGAACGCGTCCTCCAGCCCCTTGATCCGCTCGCTCGCCGAGGCCAGCGCGAGATGAACCCGTTGCGCGCCGTTGGTGATGCTGCGCGTCTCGGCCACCGCGATGAAGAGCTGAAGATCGACCAGATCGAAACGCATCGGGATTCCTCGCGGCCTACTTGACCGTCATTGCGAGCGAAGCGAAGCAATCCATGGCGCGGCAGAACGGATAGATGGATTGCTTCGTCGCTTACGCTCCCTTGCGCAAACGCTTCGCGTTTGTCGCAGGCAATGACGGAGGGAGAGATAGCCTTCGTTATAGCCGAAGGCTATCTCCGTAATCTCCAGATTGTGCGCATTATGCCGATAGGTCAATGTCGCCCCATGTTCGATTCCCTGCTTCTCCTCATCACCGCCACCTTCCTGCTCGCGGGCTTCGTGAAGGGCGCACTCGGGCTCGGCCTGCCGACGGTGTCGATGGGCCTGCTTGCGGTGTCGATGCCGCCGGCCCAGGCGATCGCCATCGTCATCGTGCCGGCGATCGTCACCAACATCTGGCAGACCTTCGGCGGTCCTTACTTGCGCGATATTTTCCGGCGGCTATGGCCGTTGCTGGCCGGAACGGCCGCCGGCATCTGGCTCAATGCAGGGTCGCTGACCGGGCCCTATGCGCGCTACACCACGATCGCGCTCGGCCTGTTGCTGGCGATCAATGCCATCATCGGCCTCTGCAAATTCGATTTCACCATTGCCCGCCGAAACGAAAAATGGGTCGGCGGCATCGTCGGGCTGATCACCGGCATGATTTCGGCGGCAACCGGCGTGCAGGTCATTCCGTCGGTGCCGTTCCTGCAGGCGATCGGCATGGAGAAGGAAGAACTGATCCAGGCACTGGGCGTGTTCTTCACGGTCGCGACCCTGGCGCTTGGCCTCAACCTCACCGGCGCCGGTCTGCTGACGGCCGCAACCGCACTGCCGGGCGCGGTCGCCATGGCAGCGTCCTTTGCCGGCATGTTTATCGGGCAGGCGGTGCGGACGCGGCTGCAGCCGGATATCTTTCGGCGCTGGTTCCAGATCGGCATGATTGTTCTCGGCCTCTATCTCGCCAGCAATGCGCTTGCGAAACTGGTGTCGTAACTTCCCCCGAAGCCGCGCAGGAAAGCCTGCGAATTCCCTGCGAAGGAATTCTCCGGACAGGCGGACAGCCGAACCTAGCGCGCCTCCAGCATCGCGACGCGGATGCCGAGATAGACGAACAGCCCGCCGAGAGCCCGGTTGATCCAGGCCATCGCGCCGGCCGATTGCCGGATGCGGCCGGCGGCCCTGGCCGCGAAGGCGGCAATGCCGAAGCACCACAACGTGCCGCTGGTGATGAAGATCAGGCCGAGCACCAGGAAGGCCAGCGTCTTGTGGGCAGATTCCGCCGCCACGAATTGCGGCAGGAAGGCCAGGAAGAACAGCGCCACCTTCGGATTGAGCACGTTGGTCAGGGCGCCCTGCCAGAACACGCGGGAAAGCGACGTCTCGCTGCCATCCGGGGCCGCCTCCGCCAGCGGGCGCGAATGTGACAGCAGCATCTGGACGCCCGTAAACAACAGATAGGCGGCACCGGCCCATTTCAGCACCGTGAAGGCGGCAGATGACGCCATCAACAGCGCCGACAGGCCGATGGCGGCGCCGAACACGTGAACGAGGCAGCCGACGCTGATCCCGGTCGCCGCCGCCGCCCCACCGCGCCATCCGAACTGGATGCTGCGGCCGATAATGTAGGCCGTGTCCGGCCCCGGGGTGACGTTGAGCAGCAGCCCGGAGAGGATGAAAAGCCAGAGTTCATGAATGCCGAGCGTCTCAACCATCATTTGACCGGTTCCATGACCCTACCTGCCCTTAAATTGCGCGTGTGCCAATTCTAGACGCTTTGCAGTACTATCATGAGCAAATCGGGCTTCGCCAGATTGCGAATATTTTATAAACATTGGAATCGGTCGGCCGACCACGTAGTGGTTATCCCGCCCATTCCGGCGCCGTTGGGGATATAGTGGGGATATGGAAAGACGCTTGGCAGCCATCGTCTGCGCTGACGTCGCCGGCTATTCCCGCATGATGGGGGCCGACGAGGCGGGGACGCACGCCACGTTCAAGGCCCATCGCACCGCGATCTACCCGATCATCCTCAATCACGGCGGCCGCCTGGTGAAGAATACCGGCGACGGCTTCCTGCTGGAGTTTCCCTCTATCGTCGGCGCCATCGAGGCCGCGGTTGCGATGCAGATGGTGATGGCGGAGCGCAACGAGCACCTGCCTGCCGATCGATCCATGCAGTTCCGCATGGGCATCCACATGGGCGACGTGATGGCCGACGAGGACGAGGTGTTCGGCGACGACGTCAACATCGCCGTCCGCCTCGAATTGGTCGCCGCCCCCGGCGGCGTGGCGGTTTCGGGCAAGGCCTGTCATGAAGCGGGCAAGCGTCTCAGCGTCCCGCTCGCCGATGCCGGTCCCCACCGGTTCAAGAATATCGACGAGCCGATCCATGTCTGGACCTGGCAGCCCGCCGGCTCCGACGCCAGCGGCCCTGCGCCCAAAGCCTCGGCCGAAACATCGGTCACCAATCTTCCGGCCCAGTATCGAACGGCGATCGTGGGCGTGCTGCCGTTCGCGAATTTGAGCGAAAGCGCCGACGAGTATTTTTCCGACGGGCTGACCGAGGACCTGATCCACGCGCTTTCGCTGCAATCCTTCTATCGGGTATTGAGCCGGAATTCGACATTCTCGTTCAAGGGCAGGAATGTGAGCACGCGCCTGATCGCGCGCGAGATCGACGCGAGCTACCTGATCCAGGGCTCCGTCCGCCGCGCCGCCAACAAGATTCGCGTCACCGCCGAGTTGATCGCGCCCGAGACCGGCGAGCAGTTGTGGACCGGCCGGTTCGACCGCGACATCGGCGACCTGTTCGCGATGCAGGACGAGCTCACCACCAGCCTGTCGGCGGCGATCGCGGCCGAGATCTACCGGGCGGAGGCGTCTGCCCCGCCCCGCTCGTCGTCGAACGACATCACCGCATGGGATCGGTTCCTGAAAGGGCTGTCCTACTACTATTTGCAGACGAAGGCCGATCTCGAAACCTCGATCAGCTTGTTCAAGGAAGCCATCGCGCTCGATCCGACATTGTCGATCGCCCGTGCCTATCTCGCCACGATCCAGATCCAGGGCATCCAGTTCGGATGGATCCGGAGCACGCGCGAAATGTTTGACTACGCAATGAGCCTTGCGGAGAGCAGTGTCCGGCTCGATCCCCGTTCGTCCTTTGCCTTCCAGACTCTCGCCTATCTGAACGCGGCGGAAGGACACCACGAGACGGCAATGGATGCCGCCAAGCGGGCGGTCGGGCTCAATCCGTACGACATGGGCGCCCGCGGCGTGCTTGGGATTTGTCATCTCGTGTCCGGCGAACACCGGCCCGCGATCGAACTGTTCACGATGGCGGCGCAGAGCGGCAACAACGATCCTCGGTATCAATGGGCGGCCGTGAACGCATTCAGCCACTACCTGCTCGGGCAGTACGATGCTTCGCTGTCCTGGGCGCGGGAGCAGCTCTATACCAATCCCAATATGCTTCAGGCACTCGCGATCCGCGCGGCGGCGCTCGCCCAATTGGGACGAACTTCGGAGGCGGCAACGGCGGCCGAGGTTCTGCTCAGCAACTATCCCAGCCTGACTGTCGAACGCCATTTGCGGAATTTCCACTGGAAGATGCCTGAGGACATCGCCCACTACCGCGACGGCCTTTTGAAGGCCGGCATCCCCTTCAGCAGACTGACGCTGGTCGAGCCCTCGCCCAGGCTTGCCGCAGATTCCTGAGAGATGGACGGTTCGGTTGACACGGCGTCGAATTCCGCCAAAACTTGCCTACACGCTGAAGTAGCGCGCCGCTGAATTCCCTTTTTCAGAACTGTCATCCGCTTCGCCTTGGCAGCGGACCGATTTTCATACTTGGCGCTTTGAGGATTTGAAGCCATGTCGGACAAACCCATCGGTACCGCTCCGGGCACCACGACGGCCGGACAGATTCCCGTTTCACCGAACAATCCCTGCCCGTTTCTGCGCGCGCTGGTCGCCAACGGCTATGTCGGCGGTCACGTCGTGCCGCTTTCGCAACTCTCCGAAATGGTCGGATTGGCGAGCGGCGAAACCGGCTCTGCCCAAAAACAGGTGCGGCTGAAAGCCAGGATGGTCGCCGTCATTGCGAACGGCCTCGGGCCATTGAGCGTGTTGAAGAGCGCAACCTCCGGCGCTGTTCTCGACGAATTACGCGATGGCCCGCTCGACAAGCATGGCGGCGGCTCGCGCATTCTCGACGTCGATGCGAAAGTCCATGAAGACGAAATCGCCCGGCTCGCCGGCTTCGGCAAGGACCGCAAGGATCCAGCCGGGGACGTCGAGCGCGGCCTGACGGCGAAAGAGATCGACACCTTCATGAAGGCCAATCTCAAGCGCGACGGCGATGCGGCGCGCTGGTACTACCCCCTCCTGATGAAGGGCGAATGGCCCGTGCTGCTGAAGATCCTCGGCAAGGGCGAAGGCGAGGAGCGTTACCTCAGCGTCGCCGAAGTCAGGACCCTGTTCGTCGAGAAGCGGCTGCCCGAGCGGATCACCGCGCGGCTGCCGAAGCCGCAGGCCGGAAGATAACTACCGAGGGCCGATGCGGCCGGCCACGCATTCGCTACGGCTTCGGCCCGTAGCCCGGAACCCATTTTTCATGCTGGGGCAAGTCGTCCTGAATCGTCCACCAGGGCGCACGCGACGACGTAAATACGTGCAGGCGCGGCCGAACCTTGGGATCGTCGTCGAACAAACCGGCGGGGATGCTGACCGTCTCCAGATAACTTGCCTTGCCTGGCGTCAGGCAGCCGCAGATCTCTGCAACGATGCCGGAAACTGCCGGGCGCGGATTTATAGCGCACGGTCATGTCCTCGCCGGCCAAAAATCGGAACTTGTCAACTTCGACGTGAGCGTACGTTGCGAATGCCGCGCCGGTTAGCTTGCGGCAATTGGCGCAATGGCAGTGGGTGATCGATCGTACCTCATCGACTTCAAACCTGACGGCACCGCACAGGCAGCTTCCACGAATCATGACGGCATTCTCCGGACCCAAAGTACCGCCAGCGCGGTTCGCGTCCGATTGAACCGGATCAAATCACGGCAAGCAACTATTTGAACAGCGGCGTGCCCGGCACGAAGGCGTCGAACGCCGCCCAGAATTGCCCGCGGTAGCGGTCCTGCTCCTGCAGGATCTCGTGCCTGGAGCCCGCGATCACCAGATGCGAGCCGGCGCGCAGATGATAGGCGAATTCCTCGATCGCGGCCGTGGAAACAATGGTGTCGTTGCTGGCGGCCAGCATCAGGATCGGCTGGCGGATTTCGGACGGGTAGTTGACGCCACGAAAGGTATGCATCGCCCTGAAAGCGGTATCGGCCCAGGCCACCGTCGGCGAGCCGATGCCCAGCGTCGGATCTTCTTCCAGGATCGCGGCGTTGCGGGCGTAGCGCACGGGATCGCTGGTGAAGGGGTTGTTGATGAAGGATTCCGTTCCGGTCAGCGCGTCGCTGCCGCCGGGCACGTAGCGGCCGCCCTGCCCCATCAGCCGCATGACCCGCAGCAACGCCCGCGTCGGAACGCGGTCCTGCGCCCCGGCAGGTCGATCATCGGCGCCGACAGCACCATGCGGTCGAACCAGCGTTTTCCCGCACGCGCCACCCGCAGCATGACTGCCCCGCCCATCGAATGCGCCAGCGCGAAAAAGGGCGGCGGGCAATCCGGCAGCACCACCTGCTGCACGAAGGTTTCGACGTCGATCTCGTAATCGGAGAAGTCGCGGACATAGCCCTTGCGCGGATCGCGCAAGCGGCGCGAGGAATGCCCCTGGCCGCGCCAGTCGATCATCGCCACCGCAAATCCGCGATCGCGCAAGTCCCGCACCGTCTCGAAATATTTCTCGATCGGCTCGCTGCGCCCGGTGAAGACGCAGACCGTGCCCTTGCGCCCCGCCGGCGGCGCCCAGCGCGCGAACCGCAATTCCGCGCCGTCGGGCGTCTTGATGGTGCCGCTAACGACGTCCTCCGGAACCGGGTTGGCGGGGATCGAGACGAGCGTCATGAGGAGGAACCGGCTAGGTGAAAAGGGCTGGAAATCAAGGCGGGAGCGCAAAAAAGGAGGGCTGTTTCGCCCCTCTTGAACGCCGTTTCACCCCTCCCATATCATTTCTGTGCAGGCCGCTACCAGTGTTTCGGAACCGAAACACGAAGGCTGCACAATTGCGAAAGCCCGGCCCGATGGCGGGCGGGTTACCTGAAACAGTCGCTCAATGGAGGACTACCCATGCGTACCTACGATCTCGCCCCGTTCTATCGTTCCACCGTCGGCTTCGACCGCTTCTTCAGCCTGCTCGACCAGGCGACTGCAGACGGCAGCCCCGGTTATCCCCCCTACAATATCGAGCGCACCGGCGAGAACGCCTACCGCATCAGCGTTGCGGTCTCCGGCTTCTCGCAAGGCGAACTTTCGATCGTCGCGAAGGAAAACACGCTGACGATCAAGGGCGAGAAAACCGCCAACGAGAACGGCAAGGACAATTCCGAAGTGCTCTACCGCGGCATCGCCGCGCGTGCCTTCGAGCGCGTATTCCAGCTTGCCGATTTCGTGCAGGTGAAGAACGCCTCGCTCGAGAACGGCCTGCTCCACGTCGATCTCGTCCGCGAGATCCCCGAGGCCAAGAAGCCGCGCAGCATTCCGATCAATTCCGGCGCGCAGGCCCCGCAAGTGGTCGACGCCTCGGTCGCTGCGTAACGCAGATCCAGTCTTCGGCCGATATTGGCTGAATGCGAAAACGCCCCGGGAAACCGGGGCGTTTTTTTGTGCATTCCTGATCCGCAATTTTGCGAGGCCTCGCGCGGTTCACGTCGGCGTGACAGCCGTAACGATGCCTGCTGCTTTCATCGAAGTTCCGAACGAGCCGGGACAACGGACAAACGGATTACGGAGCAGATCGATGAAGACCTTACGAACACTGACAGTCGTTGCCGGCATCCTTGCCGGATCGCTCGGCGTGCAGACGGCACTGGCCGCAGGTCCCGTCAAGGCCAAGAACGTCGTGCTGGTGCACGGCGCGTGGGCCGACGGATCAAGCTGGGCGCAGGTCATTCCAAAGCTTCAGGCGGCGGGCCTTCACGTCACTGCCGTGCAGAATCCGCTGACCTCGCTGGAAGATTCCGTTGCCGAGACCCGCCGCGTTCTGGCGCAACAGGACGGCCCGACGGTGTTGGTGGCGCATTCCTGGGGCGGCACCGTGATCAGTGAAGTCGGCACCGACCCGAAGGTCACGGGGCTGGTCTATATCGCGGCGCGCGCGCCTGATGCGGGCGAGGATTTCGTCGCGCTTTCGCAGAAGTTTCCGGCAGGCCCCGCGCGCGCCGGCGTGCAGGAGCATGACGGCTTCACCAAATTATCCGAGGACGCCTTCCTGAAATATTTCGCCAACGGGGTCGATCCCACGACCGCGAAAGTCCTCTACGCCGTGCAATGGCCGACCGCGGCTTCCATTTTCGCCGGCCGCACCACGGCGGCGGCGTGGCGCAGCAAGCCGAGCTGGTACGCGGTGTCGAAGCTCGACTACACGATCAATCCAGACCTCGAGCGGTTTCTCGCCAAGCGCATGAACGCGACGACGGTCGAACTGGAGGCCGGCCACCTGTCGCTGGTCTCGCAGCCGGACAAGGTCGCCGACCTGATCCTGGCCGCCGCAGGCCAGCGCGAATAGCGCTGGCACAATGAAAACGCCCCGGGAAGACCGGGGCGTTTTTTGGTTCGTCGGTTCGTAGCCCGGATGGAGCGCAGCGCAATCCGGGATAACTCTATCCGCCCGCAAGCGGCCCCGGATTTCGCTGCGCTCCATCCGGGCTACGAGTGCTTCACTCCAGCCCCTGCATCGTGGGCATGTCCTGGGTCGGTGCAATCTGCGGGGCGGGCTTGGCTGGAACCGCGCCGGTTGTCACCGGGGCGGCCGCCTGTACCTCGGCCGGCTTCGGCGCAGGCGCTGCCGCCTGCTTAATCGGCGCGGCAGCGGGTTTGGATGCGTTCGGATTGGCCTTCGGCATCGGCACCACGCGGCTCGCGACATGAGGAGCTGGCCGTGACGGCCGCGGCTCGGCCTGGACCTGGTCCGGTGCCTTGGGCCTGCGGCGGCTGAGCCGCAGAGGGCCCGCCGAGGGCGCTCTGGTCTTCGTAGTAATTGTCGCCCATCCGGTAGGCCGGCATGAAGCGGATGATCCGGCCATTGCGCGCGTCGATAATCAGCCGTCCGTCCGCGCCGCCGCGATCGATGGCCGCGATCGTGTAGACGAAGCCGCGGAGCCTGGGGATGCCGAGCGGCGAGAAGCCGTTGTCGCGCAGCACGGAGTAGACTTCCGTCGACGGCAGCAGGCTTGGGCCGTTTCCGTAGCGCGGCCCGGGTTCGTAGGACGGCCCGGGCACGTAGGACGGCCCGGGAACCGGGCGCGGTGCCACTGCATAGGGGGCCTCGACATCCGATGCCGCCACGTAAGGCCCGGGCACCTGCGCCTGCGCGCCGCCCGCCAGAAGGACCAGTCCCGCCGCCAAAGATCCCGTGAAAAACTTCATCACCGAAAGCTCCTGTAAGCCCCGCAGCCACCGGGCCTGCGCGGGAGCATTTCGCTCGCCTGCCGGCCCGGGCCAATGTTTCATTGCGAAATCCGGCGGTCCTTGGGCCGGATCGGGGCGCCGCTGCCGCAAATCCCCGTTGGCGGTTTTTTCCCCGGCCGACAGAAGCCGATTCGCACGCGGCCGAGGACTTTCACGCGCTTGTGTGATAGACAAAAATTTGGCATGGTCGGAGTTAGGACAGCATCACTGTCTCAATTGCGGGGCCGTCCCGGCACAGGGATTGCAACGAAACCGTGGCGCCACGAGCTCCAGGGCAGTGCAGGCAAGGCCGTTCCTCAGGGACGTTGAACGCCCAGGCCTGAATTTAAGAAATTGCGGCTCGCGGCGGACGAGCGGTGGCCCGGTGGGTGCCGCAAGCGTCCAAGGTGCGCCGACGATGCGGTGAGGCCCTTAGCCTTTTTTGAGAGGAATGCGATGAGCGGGTCGGAATTCGAGCGCGAAAACATCGTGGCAGAAACACTGTCGGCGACCGCGGCTTCGAAACCGGCCGACACCTTGCTTGAAGATGTTCAGCGCGAGCATGACTGGCGCCCGCCGGCCGAGGGCATGTACGACCTCAGCATGGAGAAGGATTCCTGCGGCGTCGGCTTCATCGCCAACATCAAGGGCAAGAAGTCGCATCAGATCGTCTCCGACGCGATCAGCATTCTCTGCAACCTCGAACATCGCGGCGCGGTCGGCGCCGATCCGCGCGCCGGCGACGGCGCCGGCATTCTGGTGCAGATCCCGCATGCCTTCTTCGCGCGCAAGGCCGCCGAGATCGGCTTCAAGCTGCCGGAGCCCGGCCATTACGCGATCGGCGCGCTGTTCATGCCGAAGGAGACGGCGTGGCGAAAGGTGATCCAGAGCATCATCGCCGAACAGATCAAGGAAGAAGGCCTGCGTGCTGCTCGGCTGGCGCGACGTGCCGTCCGACAACGCTTCGCTCGGCGTAACCGTCAAGCCGACCGAGCCCTACCACATGCAGGTGTTCATCGGCCGCAACGGCACGGCGAAGACCGAGGAAGAGTTCGAGCGCAGGCTCTACATCCTGCGCAAGTCGATCTCGCAGGCGATCTATCAGCGCCGCGACCGCGGCATGGCCGGCTATTACCCGGTCTCGCTGTCGTGCCGCACCGTGATCTACAAGGGCATGTTCCTCGCCGACCAGCTCGGCAAGTACTATCCCGACCTGCACGAAGCGGATTTCGAGAGCGCGCTGGCGCTGGTGCATCAGCGCTTCTCGACCAACACCTTCCCGACCTGGTCGCTGGCGCATCCCTACCGGATGATCGCCCATAACGGCGAGATCAACACGCTGCGCGGCAACGTCAACTGGATGGCGGCGCGCCAGGCTTCCGTGCATTCGGAGCTCTACGGCAAGGATATCAGCCGTCTGTGGCCGATCTCCTACGAAGGCCAGAGCGACACCGCCTGCTTCGACAACGCGCTCGAATTCCTGGTGCAGGGCGGCTACTCGCTGCCGCACGCCGTCATGATGATGATTCCGGAAGCGTGGGCCGGCAATCCCCTGATGGATGAGACGCGCCGCGCCTTCTACGAATATCACGCCGCCCTGATGGAGCCGTGGGACGGCCCCGCCGCGATCGCCTTCACCGACGGCCGCCAGATCGGCGCTACGCTGGACCGCAACGGGCTGCGTCCGGCGCGCTATCTCGTCACCAAGGACGACCGCATCGTGATGGCGTCCGAAATGGGCGTGCTGAAGATCCCCGAGGACCAGATCGTCACCAAGTGGCGGCTGCAGCCCGGCAAGATGCTGCTGGTCGACCTCGAACAGGGACGCCTGATTCCCGACGACGAGATCAAGGCGACGCTGGCCAAGAGCCATCCCTACAGCGACTGGCTGCATCGTACCCAGCTCGTGCTGGAGGAATTGCCGGACGCGCCCACCAAGGGCATGCGCTCCAACCTGCCGCTGCTCGACCGGCAGCAGGCGTTCGGCTATTCGCAGGAAGACTCACGATCCTGATGACGCCGATGGCGGCCACCGGCGAGGAAGCCGCGGGCTCGATGGGCAACGACACGCCGATCTCGGCGCTGTCGGACCGGCCGAAGCCGCTGTTCACCTATTTCAAGCAGAACTTCGCGCAGGTCACCAACCCGCCGATCGATCCGATCCGCGAGGAGCTCGTGATGAGCCTCGTCTCGATCATCGGGCCGCGGCCGAACCTGTTCGACCTGCAGGGCATGGCCTCGACCAAGCGGCTCGAAGTGCGCCAGCCGATCCTGACCGATGCGGACCTGGAAAAGATCCGCTCGATCTCCGATGTCGCGGACACCCATTTCAAGTCGCGCACGCTCGACACCACCTTCCATGCCGGCTTCGGCGCGGCGGGGATGGAGCAGGTGCTCGACGAACTCTGCGCGCGCGCCGAAGGCGCGGTGCGCGAAGGCGTCAACATCATCATCCTGTCCGACCGCATGGCGGGCTCGGACCGGATTCCGATCCCCTCGCTGCTGGCCTGCGCCGCCGTGCATCATCATCTGATCCGCACGGGATTGCGCACCTCGGTCGGCCTCGTCGTCGAATCCGGCGAGCCGCGCGAAGTGCATCATTTCGCCTGCCTGGCCGGCTACGGCGCCGAGGCGATCAATCCGTATCTGGCGTTCGAGACCATCATCGCGATGAAGGACCGGCTGCCCGGCTCGCTCGACGACTACGAGATCGTCAAGCGCTACATCAAGTCGATCGGCAAGGGCCTGTTGAAGGTGATGTCCAAGATGGGCATCTCGACCTACCAGTCCTATTGCGGCGCGCAGATCTTCGACGCCGTCGGACTGAAGGCCGATTTCGTCGCCAAGTATTTCGCCGGCACCCATACCCGCATCGAGGGCGTCGGCCTGGCCGAGATCGCCGAGGAAACCGCGCGCCGCCATGCCGACGCGTTCGGCGACGCGCAGGTCTACAAGACCGCGCTCGATGTCGGCGGCGAATATGCCTACCGCACCCGCGGCGAGGATCACGCCTGGACCGCCGAATCCGTCTCCACGCTGCAGCACGCCGTGCGCGGCAACTCGCTGGAGCGCTACCGGGCGTTCGCAAAGATCCTCAACGAGCAGTCCGAGCGGCTGTTGACGCTGCGCGGCCTGTTCCGGATCAAGACCGCCGAGGACGAGAAGCGCAAGCCGGTGAAGCTCGACCAGGTCGAGCCGGCCAAGGACATCGTCAAGCGCTTCGCCACCGGCGCGATGAGCTTCGGCTCGATCTCGCGCGAGGCGCATACCACGCTGGCGATCGCCATGAACCGGATCGGCGGCAAGTCCAACACCGGCGAAGGCGGCGAAGAAGCCGATCGCTTCAAGCCGATGCCGAACGGCGACAGCATGCGCTCGGCGATCAAGCAGGTCGCCTCGGGCCGCTTCGGCGTGACGACGGAATATCTCGTCAACTCCGACATGATGCAGATCAAGATGGCGCAGGGCGCCAAGCCCGGCGAAGGCGGCCAGTTGCCCGGCCACAAGGTCGACGCGACCATCGCGCGCGTGCGGCATTCGACGCCGGGCGTCGGTCTGATTTCGCCGCCGCCGCATCACGACATCTATTCGATCGAGGATCTGGCGCAGCTGATCTACGACCTCAAGAACGTCAATCCGGACGGTCAGGTCTCGGTCAAGCTGGTCTCCGAAATCGGCGTCGGCACCGTGGCCGCGGGCGTCGCGAAAGCGCGCGCCGACCACGTCACCATCGCGGGCTTCGAGGGCGGCACCGGCGCCTCCCCCCTCACCTCGATCAAGCACGCCGGCTCGCCGTGGGAAATCGGGCTTGCCGAAACCCACCAGACGCTGGTGCGCGAGCGGCTGCGCAGCCGCATCGTGGTCCAGGTCGACGGCGGCTTCCGCACCGGACGCGACGTCGTGATCGGCGCGCTGCTCGGCGCCGACGAATTCGGCTTCGCCACCGCGCCGCTGATCGCGGCCGGCTGCATCATGATGCGCAAGTGCCATCTCAACACCTGCCCGGTCGGCGTCGCGACGCAGGATCCGGTGCTGCGCAAGCGCTTCACCGGCCAGCCCGAGCACGTCATCAACTACTTCTTCTTCGTCGCCGAGGAAGTCCGCGAGATCATGGCGCAGCTCGGCTACAAGAAGTTCGACGAGATGGTCGGCCAGACCCAGATGCTCGACCAGTCCACGCTGGTGGCGCACTGGAAGGCCAAGGGGCTCGACTTCTCGAAGCTGTTCGTGCGGCAGAAGGAACTGCCCGGGCCAGAAGATCTATCACGCCGAGACCCAGAACCATCATCTGGAGGCCGTGCTCGACCGCCGCCTGATCGAGAAGGCGCAGGCCGCGCTCGACCGCGGCGCGCCGGTCAAGATCGAGGAAGAGATCAACAACACCGACCGCTCGCGCCGGCGCGATGCTGTCGGGCACGGTGGCCAAGATCTACGGCCATGCCGGCCTGCCGCACGACACCATTCAGGTCAGCCTCAAGGGCACCGCGGGCCAGGCGTTCGGCGCCTGGCTGGCGCGCGGCGTCACCTTCGATCTCGAAGGCGAAGGCAACGACTATGTCGGCAAGGGCCTGTCCGGCGGCCGCATCATCGTCAAGCCGCCGCGCAATTCCGGCATCGTGCCGGAAGAATCCATCATCGTCGGCAACACGGTGATGTACGGCGCGATCGAGGGCGAATGCTATTTCCGCGGCATCGCCGGCGAGCGCTTTGCCGTGCGTAACTCCGGCGCGGTCGCGGTCGTCGAAGGCGCCGGCGACCATTGCTGCGAATACATGACCGGCGGCATCGTCGTGGTGCTGGGCAAGACCGGGCGCAACTTCGCGGCCGGCATGTCCGGCGGCATCGCCTATGTGCTGGACGAGGCCGGCGACTTCGCCAAGCTCTGCAACATGGCGATGGTCGAACTCGAGCCGGTGCTGTCGGAAGAGATGATCAACGCCGAACACCTATCACCACACCGGCGATCTCGAAGCGCATGGCCGGGTCGACGTGTTCCAGAACCTGCTCGCGTCCGACGTCGAGCGGCTGCACGTGCTGATCACGCGCCACGCCAAGCTGACCGGCTCGAAGCGGGCCGCCGAGATCCTCGCCGAACTGGAAGGCCTGGCTGCCGAAATTCCGCAAGGTGATGCCGGTGGAATACCGCCGCGCGCTGAAGGAAATGAAGGCGAACGCCGACGCCGAGCCGAAAATCGCGATCGGGGCGTAATTCACTAGCCCGTCATGGCGAGGAGCGCGCGAAGCGCCATCTCGAACCATGCAGGACAAGACGAGCCTGCGATTGCTTCGAGTCGCTCGCGGCGCCTCGCAATGACGGGATGACGAGAATAGATCGAACTGAGAGATGCAGGGGCATCAGGTTTAATGGGCAAGATCACAGGTTTTCTCGAAATCGACCGGCATGACCGCAAGTATGCGCCGGTCGCCGAGCGTTTGAAGCATTATCGCGAATTCGTCATTCCGCTGAGCGAGAAGGACACCCGCGACCAGGCCGCGCGCTGCATGAATTGCGGCATTCCCTATTGCCACGGCACCGGCTCGGTGGCGCCGGGCACGCCGGGCTGCCCGGTCAACAACCAGATCCCCGACTTCAACGACCTCGTCTATCAGGACAACTGGGAAGAGGCCTCGCGCAACCTGCACTCGACCAACAATTTCCCCGAGTTCACCGGCCGCATCTGCCCGGCGCCGTGCGAGGCGTCCTGCACGCTCAACATCGACGACAACCCGGTCACCATCAAGACCATCGAATGCGCCATCGTCGACCGCGCCTGGGACAATGGCTGGCTGAAGCCGGAGATCGCGCCGGCCAAGACCGGCAAGAAGGTCGCGATCATCGGCTCCGGCCCGGCGGGCCTTGCGGCCGCGCAGCAGCTCGCGCGCGCCGGCCACGACGTCCATGTCTACGAAAAATTCGCCAAGGCCGGCGGATTGCTTCGCTACGGCATTCCCGACTTCAAGATGGAAAAGCACGTCATCGACCGCCGCGTGGCGCAGATGGAAGCCGAGGGCGTCACGTTCCATTACGGCGTCCATGTCGGCGGCACCGCGCAAGGCGCGATCGATCCGCGCGAACTGCTCAACCAGTATGACGCGGTGGCATTGACCGGCGGCGCCGAAGCCGGCCGCGATCTGCCGATCCCCGGCCGCGACCTCGACGGCATCCACTTCGCGATGGATTTCCTGCCGCAGCAAAATCGCCGCGTCTCCTCCGAGCCGCTCGGCGACGCCACGGACATTCTCGCCGAAGGCAAGCATGTCGTCGTGATCGGCGGCGGCGACACCGGCTCGGACTGCATCGGCACGTCGTTCCGGCAGGGCGCCAAATCCGTCACCCAGCTCGAAATCATGCCGGCGCCGCCCGAGCACGAGAACAAGGGCCTGACCTGGCCGAACTGGCCGCTGAAGATGCGGACCTCGTCGAGCCAGGCCGAAGGCGCCAAGCGCGAATTCGCGGTGCTGACGCAGAAATTCTCCGGCGAGGACGGCAAGGTGCAGAAGCTGCACTGCGTCCAGGTCGACGACAAGTTCAAGCCGATCGCGGGCACCGAATTCGAACTCGACGCGCAGCTCGTGCTGCTCGCCATGGGCTTCGTGCATCCGGTGCACGAGGGCATGCTGAAGACGCCTCGGCGTCGATCTCGACCAGCGCGGCAACGTCCGCGCCAACACGCACGGACTACCAGACCTCGCTGCCCAACGTGTTTTCCGCCGGCGACATGCGCCGCGGCCAGTCGCTGGTGGTGTGGGCGATCCGCGAGGGCCGGCTGTGCGCGCGGGCGATCGACCAGTATCTGATGGGGACGACGACGCTGCCGAGGTGAGGCGGGCATCGCCGGGCTCACGCCCGGCGAACGGTGGAAGCCTGGATCAGCCCACATATGCCCCGATATGTATGGACACCGGGTCGGTTTGCCCGCAACGTCGCGTGGTTCGGATCAACAGTCACCGTTCCCGCGGTGGGCATTACGATCCGAATCATAAGGAAAGGCGGAAATATGAGAACTCAGGGAACGGGCAATTCCGTGCGCCAGCGCTTCACGCGCGTATTGGCGGCCGGCGCCCTGCTATTCATGTACGCAGCCGGCATGGTCGCCACGACCGGCGCCTTTGTTGCGGCGGGCGTCTCGCCGGCCTTCGCGCAGCGCGGCCGGGGGCGAGGCCGGGGCGGCGGCTGGGGCCGTGGTCGAGGTGGTGGCGGTGTCGGCGCAGCGGTTGGCATCGGCGTCGGCGCAGCCATCATCGGCGGCGCGATCGCGGCGAGCGCCGCCGAGCAGCAGCGGCAGCAAGCCGTCGGCTACTGCATGCAGCGCTATCGCTCGTACGATCCCAACAGCCAGACCTATCTGGGCCGGGATGGCATGCGGTATTCCTGCCCGTAGAGGGCGATTGGCTTTGCGATGTTTCAGGACCCCGGCCGAAGTGCCGGGGTTTTCTCGTTTGAGCCCGCCCTCCTCAGAATCAGGAGGAACTGTGTGTGCTCAATGCTGCAGCCTGACCCCCAGCATCACCACCGTCGACGCCGTGCTGTTGCCCGGCAAGTTCGAATCCAGCCAGTCGCGGCGCAGCGTGCCCTTGAGCCAGACGTTGCGGCTCATCTTGTAGATCGCCTCGCCCGACACCGCGTAAATCTTGTCGCGCCGGGGGTTGCCCTGATAGTCGAGATCGCCCCAGGTGAACTTGCCGATCGCGGTCAGCCAGCGGCGGAAGTCGTGATCGACCTCGACGGTGTAGGTGTGCGTCAGCACGCCCGACGTGCCGGGCAGCGTGGTCTCCGTGATCGCCGTGTCCGAAAAAAACTTTGCCGTCGTCAGCGGCGTCGCGGTCCAGACCAGCGAGGACGAGACCAGCAGGCCTTCGAGGCGGTTCAGCCTCGGATCGAATAATCGCGCGCGGCGTAGCCGACGCCGATTTCGCCGGTCAACAGCCGCGAGAATTCGAAGCTGCTGCCGCCCTTGACGTAGCCGCCGACGGAATCGCGGGCAAAGCCGGCGCGGTCGAGCCTGACGTCATGCACGCGGCTGTCGCCCTGCGCTTCCACGAACGGTTTCAGGCCGGGCCGCCAATCATAGCTGACGCGGCCGACGCCGCCGTACTGGCTGAGGTTGCGGTCGTCGTTGGTGCTCGAGGTGCCGTCGGTGAGTTTTGAGTTGGTATAGTCGGTGCGGTCGACGGTGGCGCCGGCGGAAACCTGCAGCCGGTTGAAGCTCTGGTCGACGCCCAGGGTGCCGCCGAGCGTGGTGTAGATCGGATATCGCGCGAGGCCCGCTTGCACGTTCGGGCTGCCGGGATTGTCGGTCGAGACGAACAGCCGCCCCTGCGCGCCCAGCTTCGTATCACGGCTGACGTCGAGCCGGCCATCGACATGGCCGATGAAGTTCGGCCGGTCGATGTCGAGCGGCGCCGACAGCGGCGTGCCGTCGGCGTTCGGCGTGAGGTTGCTGCCGTAGCCGGTGAAGGAGCCGCGCAGGTCGGCGACCAGCGCGTGGCGTTCCCAGTCCGAGAACGCCACGAATTCCGGCGCGATCACGTAGAACGGCCGGGCTTGCGCCGCCGCCAGCCGGCCGGGATTGGTGTCGTAGCCGCCGGAGAACTCGACCGCGGATTTGATCAGGAAACTGCCGGCGTAATCGCCGACCGCGCCGAACGGATCGTCGTCGACCTTGAGGCGCTTGCGCGGCGGCTGCCCCACCACCGTGCCGGCCATGGCGGGCGGGATCGGCGTCTTGTGCGCCGATTCCGACGGCGGAATCGAAAGCCGCAGCCGCGTGTTTGACGCGATCGGCGGCGGACTGCCGGGGCCGACCGGCGGCTTCGGCCTGACCTGCCCTGGATAGTATTTCGGCTTCTTGCGCTTGCGGTTGAGCGAGTCGTAGCCGGAATCGGCGGCGCCGCTCGCGGCCGGCAGGCCGTATTGCGGGATCTGTCCGACCCGCGACGGCATGGGCCTGTCACGCTCCTGCAGCTTCGGGCTGGTGAGCGGATCGTTCGCCTCGGCTGCGGTCCGGCGCAGCGGCAAATCCGGCGACATCAATTGGCTGGTGCGGTTCGAACTGAACAGGTCCGGCGTGACGGTTTGCGCGCTCGCCGCGGTTCCGGATAGCACGATCAGCGCCAGGCACGGCAAGGCGGCGCGAAAGGCGCGCGCGCGGCTGTTCCGGCCGATTGCTGGCCTGGCCCTCACGTCAGGAAATACTCCAACAAAAACAACTGCTTGATTGCGCCCCAAGCGCCCGCAAGATCACGTGGTTAATGGAGTTAAAACAATTATGGTTAATGAGCCGTTGCGCGCGCCGCCGTACGCGTCGCATCGCCGAACGGGCCATGCTATGGAGGGGCCCGGGGCCACGCCCCTCCTCCCTGGAAACCGACATGGCCAATCCGAAACCGCTGATGGCAAAATCATCCGGCACCGACACCGCTGATGCCGCCGTCCAATCGGCCCTGCGCACGCTCGACGCCGAGGGCGGCGGCATCGCCGCGATTACGGCGGCGCTGCAATCCGATCTCCGCGCGCCCTTTGTCGCCGCCGCCGACCTGATCCGGAATGCCAAGGGACGGCTGATCGTCACGGGCCTCGGCAAGTCAGGCCATATCGGCCGCAAGATCGCCGCGACCTTTGCCTCCACCGGCACGCCCGCGTTCTTCGTCCATGCCGCCGAAGCCAGCCACGGCGACCTCGGCATGATCACGGCCGACGACGTCATCCTGGCGCTGTCGTGGTCCGGCGAGCAGCCGGAGATGAAGAACCTGATCAGTTACGCGGCGCGGTTTCGGATTGCCGTGATCGCGATGACGGCGGAGCGGGAATCCTCGCTCGCCAAGGCGGCCGATGTCGCGCTGACGCTGCCGAAGGCGCGCGAGGCCTGCCCGCATAATCTCGCGCCCACCACCTCATCGCTGATGATGCTGGCGCTTGGCGACGCGCTGGCGATCGCGCTGCTGGAAGGCCGCGGCTTTACGTCGATCGACTTCAGCGTGTTGCACCCGGGCGGCAAGCTCGGCGCGCTGCTGAAATACACCCGCGACCTCATGCATTCCGGCGACGCCGTGCCGCTCAAGCCGCTCGGCACCAAAATGTCCGACGCGCTGGTCGAGATGACCTCGAAGGGTTTTGGCTGCGTCGGCATCGTCGATAGCAGAGGACACCTCGCCGGCATCGTCACCGACGGCGATTTGCGCCGCCACATGGGGCCCGATCTGATGGCGGCGACCGTCGACGAAGTGATGACGAAAAATCCGAAGACGATCGATCGCGACGTGCTGGCCGGCGAGGCGCTGGAGATCCTCAACTCCTCGAAGATCACGACGCTGATCGTCACCGATGCCGGCAAGCCGGTCGGCATCGTGCACCTGCATGATTTCTTGCGCGCGGGCGTGGCGTAGGGGTGGCATGTCGTTCCGGGGCATCGCGCAGCGATGAACCCGGAACCTCGAGATTCGGGTTCGATGCTTCGCATCGCCCCGGAATGACCATTAGTCGGCCGGAAATCTTGCCGCCTTCGCCTCCAGCGGCAGCGCGAGTCCATTCGCGAGATACGAGACGGTGCGATAGAATCCGCACAGCAGGATGATCTCGAAGATCTGCGCCTCGTCGTAATGCGCCGACAGGTCAGCGAATTCGGCCTCGCTGAGCGTCGCGCGATCGTGCAGCGCGTCAACGACCGCGATCAGCGCCTGCTCGGCCTCCGACCAGCAGGCCTCGCGTGGCTGCGCCGCGCACGGTGGCGCGGATTTGTTCTTCGGTCAGGTGCGCGGCCTCCGCGAATGTCGTGACATGGACGCCCCATTCGTATTCGCAACCGGTTCGCGCGCAGGTGCGGTCGATGACGATCTCACGCTGGCGCAACGATAGCGGCCCACGATCCAGCAGGCTGCCGGCGCGGAATTTCTCCCAGGCGCGCGCATTGCCCGCCATGACGCGGAACAGCACCAGCGGCGGCGCGCCGCGCATGATGCGGTCGAACTGCGCGGCAATGTCCGGTGCATAAGGCGGCTCAAGCGGCGCGATGCGCGGCGTTGTCTGTGACATCGGCGGGCTCCTGTGCTACATTTACCGTAGCAACGCTACACTATTTGTAGCACGGTGCAAGAGGGATCTCATGCCGAAACCGGCCGCCATTATCAAACCACGCGCCGTTCGCGGCTCCCGGACCGGCCGGCCGATCATGGCCCTGCTCGATCTATTGGGCCGGCGCTGGACGCTCCGCATCGTCTGGGAATTGCGCGGCGGCCCGCTGACCTCGCGGGCGCTCCGCACCGCCTGCGACGACGCCTCGCCGACCGTGATGCAGGCCCGGCTGTCGGAACTGCGCGAAGCCGGTCTCGTCGAACTGCTGGCCGGCGACGGCTATCGCCTGACGCCGCTCGGCCGGGAACTGATGGCGAGCTTCCTGCCGCTGCAACACTTCGCCGAGCGATGGAGCAAGCGGAGCTGAGCAGTCTACCTCGCCCCGCTTGCGGGGAGAGGTCGTCGCGCTCTTAACGCGGCGGGTGAGGGGGTACAGGTCTATCGATAGAGCTCACTCGCAGAGAAAGCCCCTCACGCCAACCCTCTCCCCGCAAGAGCGGGGCGAGGGAGTCGACTAGGCCACCGCCACCGTCAGACTCGCGCCATCGGCCTGCACCACCTTGACGCGGCTGCCGGCCGGCGCGTCGGGGCCGGCGACGCGCCAGATCGTGTCGTCGATCCGCACCGTGCCTGTCCCGTCGACGATCGGCTTTTCCAGAGTGAATTCGCGGCCGATCAGCGCTTCGGTGCGCCGGTTGAGAAACGGGTTGCTTTGGCTGCGGCTGCCCTCGCTGCGCGCAAAGTACCGCCACGCCGGCACCGCGGCGACCGCGAACACCGCGAACAGCAAAATCTGCGTCTGCCACGACGGATTGATCGCAAACGACAACAGCCCGACCAGCAGCGCGGCGAGCCCGAGCCAAAACATGAAGACACCCGGCGCCAGCAGCTCCAGCGCCATCAGGATGAAGCCGAAGATCAGCCAGTTCCAGGTGCCCAGGGTAGTAAACATCTCGGCCATGACACGAACCTCACTTCAAACCGTATGACCCTTGCGGATCAGGCCCCTATCGCTGCGGCCCGACCGGCGGCGGCGTGGTGTTCGGCACCGAGGACGTCCGCCGAGCGGCCGCGGCTGATGTCGCGGCTTCGCCGAAGGTCGCCTTGGCGATCTCGCCGATACCGGCCAGCGATCCCAGAATGCTCATCGCTTCGATCGGCAGCATGACGATCTTCTGGTTCGGCGAATCCGCAAGCTGCCCGAATGCCTTGATGTATTTGTCGGCGATGAAATAGTTCAGCGCGGCGACGTCGCCCTTGGCGATGGCCTCGGAGACCATCTGCGTCGCCTTGGCCTCGGCTTCGGCCGAGCGCTCGCGCGCTTCGGCGTCACGGAACGCGGCTTCGCGGCGGCCTTCAGCCTGCAGGATCTGGCCCTGCTTGGCGCCTTCCGCGCGCAGGATTTCCGACTGGCGCTGGCCCTCGGCCTGCAGGATGTCGGCGCGCTTGACGCGCTCGGCCTTCATCTGCCGGCCCATCGCCTCGACCAGATCGGCCGGCGGCACGATGTCCTTGATCTCGATGCGGTTGACCTTCAGTCCCCACGGCGAGACGGCGGCATCGACCACGCGCAGCAGCCGCTCGTTGATCTCGTCGCGATGCGACAGCACCTGGTCGAGGTCCATCGATCCCATCACCGAGCGGATGTTGGTCATGGTCAGGACGATGATCGCCTGATCGAGATTGGATACTTCGTAACTCGCCTTGGCGGCATCGAACACCTGATAGAAGGCGACGCCGTCCACCGTCACGGTGGCGTTGTCCTTGGTGATCACCTCCTGCTCGGGAATGCTGATCACCTGCTCCATCATGTTCATCTTGCGGCCGACGCGGTCGAAATAAGGGACGATGATGTTCAGCCCCGGCGACAGCGTGCGCGTATATTTGCCGAACCGCTCGATGGTCCAGTCATAGCCCTGCGGCACCGTCTTGACGCCCGCGAACAGCGTGACAATGACGAGCAGAACAAACGCGATCGCGAAGATGTCAAAACCGCTCATTAAAACCCCTCCAAAGCCGGCAGGAAGCGCCGCCGGACGCGCTATCCGTTTGTCAGCAAAGCCGCGGCGCCGGTTCAGCCGGCGCTCTCGGGTTCTGAGTATATAGCTAGGGAACGGCTAGGCGGCCACCAGATGTTCTTGTCCGAACGGCGGCAAGCCGTCGGCAAATTTTCGTGGGCGCTAGATCCAGCCTTGAAGTTCGCGCAGAACGAGCTGGCGGATGACGTCCATGCCGGGATCGCTGTCATTGAGGCAAGGAATGGCGGAAAACTGCTCGCCGCCATTATGCTTGAAGATCTCGGCATTTTCCTGCGCGATCTCCTCCAGCGTCTCCAGGCAATCCGCGGAGAAGCCGGGGGTCACGACGGCAATGCGCTTCACGCCGTCTTTCGCAAGCTTTTCGATGGTCTTGTCCGTATACGGCTGCAGCCACGCATCGAAGCCGAAGCGCGACTGAAACGTCAGGATCAGCTTGGTGGCATCAAGGCCCATCCGCTTGCGAAGCGCGTTCGGTTGTTGCGACGCACTGCGCCTGGTAGGGATCGCCCTTGTCGACATATTTCTGCGGCATGCCGTGAAACGACGCCACGATCAGCTCGGGCTGGAACGGCAAGGTCGCCAGATGCGCATTGATCGAGACCGCGAGCGCCTCGATGTATTCGGGATCGTCGTAATAAGGCGGTGTTACCCGCAGCGTCGGCTGCGCGCGCATGCCGGCGAGGACACGAAACACCTCGTCGCTGACGGTCGCGGTGGTCGCCGCGGAATATTGCGGATAGAGCGGCACCACCAGCAACCGGTCGCAACCCTGCGCGGTCAGCGCATCGATACGCGAGCGGATCGACGGGTTGCCGTAGCGCATCGCCCAATCGACCACGACGTGGCGGTGATCGGCGATCGACTCGGCGAGCTTTTCGGCCTGCGCACGCGTAATCGTCTTGAGCGGGGATTCGTTCTCTCGGTATTCCAGATCTTCTGATAGTCGCGCGCCTTGCGGCCGGGACGCACGCGCAGAATGACGCCGTTGAGGATCAGCTTCCAGAGCAGGCCCTGATCCTCGATCACGCGCGGATCGGAGAGAAATTCCTTGAGGTAAACCCGAACGCCTTTGGCGTCCGATGTGTCGGGGGTGCCGAGATTGACCAGCAGCACGCCGACACGCTCCGGCATGGCTTCCGGCGCAGGCTTCGCATTTCCAATGGGGACGACCACGGTCATGATTTCGATGGCTTCGCGCGTTGCACCATCCTTGTCAAGCTGGCCGCCGGTTCGGTACGATTGCCGTGGGCGGGAGGAACCATGACGATCGCCGAATGGTGCGTTTTCGGAACGCTGATGCTCTATCTGCTGACGATCGCCTCGGTCAAATGGGCCGGGCATCGCCATTTCGACAATGCCCGGCCGCGCGATCCCGACTTCTACGCGGACGCGATCCGGGCCCGCGCGCTCGGCGCCCATCAGAACGGCATCGAGGCGTTTCCGTTCCTCGCGGTCGCGGTCCTGCTGGCGGAATTCCGCACGGCGCCGCAGCACCTGATCGACGAGCTTGCGGTGCTGTTCCTGATCGTGCGGATCGCCTATGTCCTCACCTATCTCGGCAACCGCCCGACGCTGCGCTCGATTCTGTGGAGCATCGGATTCGCGATCAACATCGCGATTTTCTTTCTGCCGGCGATCAAAGCCTATCTGCCGTAAGTCCGCCAAATGCCCCATTCCCGCCCCCGTGCGGGGCCGATGGCGCAAACCCGCCGTCCACGGGACCTTGAATTTCCGGCTGCCCGGCGATATCTAACATGTTCCTGTGCTATGATAAGGCCATCATGCTGAAGCAACTGACCATGCGCATTCTGGGAGCGGCGATCGTCATGATCGCGCTTTCGTTCGCGCCGTCCGTTGCCCTGGCCCATATGGGCCATGAACACCATGCCGCGGCCCAGCTTCACGGCAGCCACGGTGACGCCGCGTCGAATAAGGCCGCAGGACCGACAGCGTCCGCCACGTTGCAGCAGACCCGGTGGGAGCGGACCGAGATGCCGACGCCCGAGGCCCGGAATTGCGTCGGCGCATGCTGCACATTTGCATGCGCCGCCTGCTGCGCGGCCGGATTGCCGAATTTTGTGCAATTTGTCCCACTTCCGCGCGTGGCAACCCGCGTCGCTTTGGTCTGGTCCGAGATATGGCCGGACAGCAAGCCTGAGTCACTCAGGCGCCCTCCCAAGTCCCTCACCTGAACGCGAACGATCAGTGGCTTTGCGCGGCTCTTGCTGCCCGCAGCTGACGACTATTCAGGCTGAAGGATTTTCGTATGCTTTCCCGTTTCGGGCACGCCCTGCGTGCTCTCGCCGTGACCGCAATTCTGTGCGGCACGATCGCACCCGCCGTTGCCCACGAGGGCCATGACCACGAGGAGCAGCAGCCCGTCTCGGCAGGCGCGCTGCCACGCGGCGAGGCTGATTCCGGCGCGTTCGAGATCGTTGCGATTGTCCGCGGCGAAAATCTCGAGATCTATCTCGACCGGTTCGCCACCAATGAGCCGGTAGCCGGCGCAACGATTGAAGTCGAATCCCCTGGTGGCCCCGTAAAGGCGGCGGCGGCTGCCGACGGCACGTACCGCGTGGCGGCGCCGTGGCTCCCAAAAAACGGACGCACGGAGTTGATTTTCACGGTTACAGCGGGGGACACCACCGACATTCTGCCGCTGACAATTCAGTCTGCGCCCGGGGCAACGCCAAGCGCGTCACAACAGGATGCGGCGGGCGGCGGGTATTTCAGCAAGGTTTCGGTTCTTCTCGTGCTGGGCGGCGCGTTCATCGGGGCGCTGCTCGCCGGCATTTTCCTGCGCGGTGGGCGCAGGGCGGCAGCGCTCGTTGCGATCCTTCCCGTACTGCTGGGCGCGCGCGAGCCGGAGGCGCATAAAGGCCACGGCCACGAGGAAGAAAAGGCGCAAATCGCCATCAGCACCGTCTCGGGCGAGCGCGCCCAGCGCCTCCCTGACGGGGCGGTTTTCGTGCCCAAGACGGTGCAGCGGATATTTGCGGTGCGCACGCAGGTCGCCGAAAGCGCCGAGCACAACAAGATCACTGAACTTCCGGGGAGGATCATCCCCGATCCCAACGCCAGCGGGTATGTGCAATCCGCCGTCGGCGGCCGTCTTTCCGCAGCCCCGGGCGGCTTTCCCCGACTGGGCACCCGGGTAAAGCAAGGCGACATCCTCGGCTATGTCACGCCGCCCATTGCGGCGATCGATGTTTCCGACATGCGGCAGCGTCAGGGCGAACTCGATCAGCAAATCTCGATCGTCGAACGCAGGTTCGCGCGTTATGAACAACTTGCGCCATCGGGCGCCGTATCCCGGACCCAACTCGAGGAAACGCGGCTCGAGCTGGAAGGGTTGCGCGAGCGGCGCGCATCGATCGACAGGTCGCGCCGTGAGCCCGAAGCGCTGATCGCGCCGGTTGCAGGCGTGATCGCCGAAGGCAGCGCCGTGGCGGGCCAGATTGTTCAGCCGAGTTCCGTCGTCTTCAACATCATCGATCCATCGCGGCTGTGGATCGAGGCATTGAGTTTCGAGAGCCTCGAACCCTCCCGCGGCGCGCGGGCGTCGACATATACCGGCAGGAATTACGACCTTGTTTATCAGGGCACCGGCTTCGCCGATCGCAGCCAATCGGTGCCGGTGCATTTTGCCGTGTCAGGCGACACGGCGGGCCTCAGGGCCGGCCAGTTCCTGACCGTGCTGGTTGCGACCGACGATACCAAGCAAGGCCTTGCGGTGCCGCGCAGCAGCGTGGTGCGCGGCTCGAACGGCCAGGACTTCGTCTACGAGCACACGGCCCCCGAGCGGTTCATGCCACGGAGCGTGCGGACGGAGCCTCTGGACGGCGATCGGGTGCTGATCGTGTCCGGCTTCACGCCCGGCAAGCGGATCGTGTCGCAAGGCGCCGACCTTCTCGATCACGTACGCTGAGGAGGCGCGCTCATGTTCACATTCCTGGTCAGCGCCTCGCTCCGCAATCGCCTTTTCGTTCTGGCGATGGCGGCCATTCTCGTTCTGCTGGGCGCCTATACCGCGCGCCAGCTGCCCGTCGACGTATTCCCGGACCTCAACCGCCCGACCGTTACCATCATGACGGAATCGGAGGGTTACGCCCCGCCGGAAGTCGAGCAACTCGTCAGCTTCCCGATCGAGACCCAGATGAACGGCGTGCCGGGCGTCAGCCGGGTACGATCGGTCTCGGGCATCGGGCTTTCGATCGTCTATGTGGAGTTCGATTGGGGGACGGATATCTTTCGCAACCGTCAGCTGGTCGCGGAACGTCTCGCGCAGGTGCAGAACCAGCTGCCGCTCAACGTCACCCCGCAGATCGGTCCCATCAGCTCGATCATGGGCCAGATCCTCCTGATCGCGGTGACGTCGAAGACCGCCTCGCCGATGGAAGTGCGCGAGATCGCCGATTTCACGATCAGGCCCAGGTTGCTCGCGGTGCCGGGTGTCGCGCAGGTGATCCCGATGGGCGGCGAGGTCCGCCAATACCGGATCGCGCCGCTGCCTTCCGCGTTGCGCGCGCTCGGTGTGGGCTATGAGCAGATAGAGCAGGCGCTAAGGCAGTTCGGCACCAACACCGGCGGCGGCTTCACCGACCAGAATGCCCGCGAATTCCTGATCCGGAATATCGGGCGCACGACAAGCCTGGAAGACCTGCGCAACATCGTCGTCACCACCATCGAGGGACGCCCCATCCTGCTGCGGCAGCTCGCGAACGTCGACTTTGCACCCAAGGTCAAGCGTGGCGACGCCGGCTACATGAGCAAGCCCGCCGTGATCGTGTCGGTCGAGAAGCAGCCCAATGTCGATACGGTCCGGCTGACGCGACAGATCATGCAGACGCTGGCGGAGCTGGAGCCAAGCCTGCCGTCCGGCGTAAAGGCCAACGAGATCATATTCAGGCAGGCGAGCTTTATCGAAAACTCGATCCAGAACGTGGAGCGGGTACTGCTCGAGGCCGCCCTTGTCGTGGCCGTCATCCTGTTCGCGTTTCTGCTCAACTGGCGCACGACGGCTATTTCGCTCACGGCAATCCCGGTCTCGATCCTGACCACCGCCATCATCTTCCAGCTGCTTGGCCTGTCGATCAACACCATGACCCTGGGCGGTCTTGCCATCGCCATCGGCGAACTCGTCGATGACGCCGTCGTCGATGTCGAGAATATCTTCCGCCGGCTGCGCGAGAACAGGGAGCAGGGCAATCCCCGGTCCGTGTTCGACGTGGTGGTTTCGGCATCCAACGAGGTGCGGTCGGGCATCGTCTACGCCACGATGATTATCGTTCTCGTGTTCGTGCCGCTGTTTGCGCTTTCGGGCATCGAGGGACGGCTGTTCGCACCGCTCGGCCACGCCTACATCATCTCGATCCTGGCGAGCCTGCTGGTTTCGATCACCCTCACCCCCGTGATGGCCTATTACCTGCTGCCCGGGATGAAACGCCTCGCGGAACGGGAGAGCTGGCTGGTCCGCAAGCTCAAATCCGCGAACCATGCGGCGCTCCGGCTTGCTTTCGCTCATCGCGGATTGCTGCTCGGCGTGACGGCGCTGGCCGTGCTGGGCGCCGGTGCGGGCGCGCTCGGCCTGAAGCGCGCGTTCCTTCCCGCCTTCAACGAGGGCACGTTCACGATCAATATTGCCTTCAACCCCGGCGTTTCGCTTTCCGAATCCACGCGCGTGGGCTCGATCGCCGAACGCCTGCTGCTCGATGTACCGGAGGTGATCAGCGTCGGAAGGCGCACCGGGCGCGCCGAACTGGACGAGCACGCCGAAGGCATCCATTCGTCCGACCTCGAAGTCGATCTCAAGCCTTCGCGGCGGCCGAAGCCCGAAATCGTCGCGGACATTCGCTCCCGGCTTTCGGTGCTGCCGCTTTCGGTCAATGTCGGGCAGCCGATATCGCACAGGCTCGATCACCTGCTCTCGGGGGTCCGCGCCGAGCTCGCCCTGAAACTGTTCGGTGAAGACCTCGACACGCTGCGAAACAGCGCGGAAGAACTCCGCCTGCGGCTTTCGAAGATTGAAGGCATCCAGGACCTGCAGGTCGAAAAGCAGGTGCGCATCCCGCAGCTCGAAATCCGCGTCGATTATACGCGGGCTGCCTTGTACGGCGTGCAGCCGGGCGCCGTGACCGATCAATTGTCGCGCCTGTCGAGCGGGCGCGTTATCTCGCGCGTGGTCGACGGCTACAAGCGCTACGACGTCGTCATGCGGCTGCCCGACCGGCTTCGCACCACCGAGAAGCTCGGCGACCTCCTGATCAAGACCCCGTCAGGCTGGATACCGGCGCGCCAGATCGCAGACGTGAAGGAGACCGACGGGCCAAATCAGATCCTGAGAGAGAACGGCCGCAGGCGCATCGTCATACTCGCAAACTCGGACGGCAAGGCCGACATGGCGGAGATCGTGCGCCGCATTCGCGCAGAACTGGATACGTCGAGCCTGCCGCAGGGCGTCACCGCGCGCCTTGAGGGCACATTCCAGGCCCAGGAGGACGCCAGCCGCAGGATCGGCATCCTGTCGGTCGTTTCTCTCGCGCTGATCTTCGCAATTCTCTACAGCCGCTACCGCTCTGCCGTGCTGGCCATGATCATCATGGGTGGGGTGCCGCTGGCGCTGATCGGTTCGGTCGCAGCGCTGGCCCTGACTGATCAGCCGTTGTCCGTCGCCAGCATGGTCGGCTTCATCACGCTGGCGGGGATCGCGACCCGCAACGGCATTCTCAAGATAAGCCACTACATCAATCTCGCCCTGCGCGAGCAGATGGAGTTCGGCAAGGAGCTTGTCATCCGCGGCAGCCTCGAGCGCATGACACCCGTCCTGATGACCGCGCTGTCAGCGGGGCTGGCGCTGTTGCCGCTGCTGATCGCGGTCGACGAGCCGGGCAAGGAGATATTGCATCCGGTCGCGGTGACGATCTTCGGCGGCCTTGTCAGCGCCACGTTGCTCGATGCCCTGATCACGCCCGTGCTGTTTCTTATGTTCGGCAGAAAGCCGCTGATGCGACTGTTGCAACGGCAGTCCGAGGAGCGTCTCGGGGATCATGCCGCCTCGCGCTCTTATTAGTCGTTCCCATCTTGAAAAGGAGACTTCGCATGAAGTTCGGATATCTCACTCTCGCCGCCGCCTTGCTCGCCGTCTCGTCCGCGCATGCACACGACGCAAAAGGTCAGCATGGCGGGCGTATCGCCGACGCCGGCCCTTACCATGTGGAACTCGTCGCCAAGGACAAGGCGATTGACGTCTTCCTGATCGGTGAAAACGACAAGCCGGTCGATCCAAAGGGCTTCAAGGGCGTCGCCATTTTCACCGTCGGAGGAAAGGCCGAGCGCATCACGCTCGTTCCCTCGGAAAAGCAGGTGCTGAGCGGAACGGCTGCCACGGCGCTTCCATCAAATCCGAAGGGCGCGGTCCAGCTCACGGCGCCGGATGGCAAGACGGCAACGGCGCGATTTGACTAAGGCCGGCGACGGCCCAATCCAAGCCCCCTACAGAGGAGACCATCATGAAAAACGTTCAGCGCCTGGTAGCCATCGCCGCCATCATGACTGCCATCGGAACGGCCGCATTCGCCCAGCATGCGCATCAGCCCGGCTCCGCGACGGACCCGGCGGCTCAAAAAGTTACGGACGATATGGCGCCAAAAGACAGCGATGCCGCTTCAACCAAGGCTTACAAGGAGGCGCATGCGAAGATGATGCACGACATGCATCAAACCTATACGGGCAACGCCGATATCGACTTCATGAACGGGATGATTCCGCATCACCAGGGCGCGATCGACATGGCCAAGGTTCTGCTGAAGTACGGCAAGGATGCGCAAACCCGCAAGCTGGCCGAACAAATCATTGCCGATCAGGAGAAGGAGATCGCCCTGATGCAGGCCTGGCTTCGCAGGAATGCGAAGTAATTTATGCCAGATGATGTTCGCGCGCCGCGATCCGGTCCCGGATCGGCCTCGATATCGGGACCGGCCGGTGGGTTTGCTGGTTGGTGTTGACCCAGACGATTTCACCGGTGACGAGCGGCTCATTGCCGCCCTTCAGGAAGATCGCGAGCTCGAAGGTGAGGCTTGAGTTGCCGATCCGCGCCACGCGCGCGCCGACGTCCAATTCCCAGTCGAACCGGACCGGCGCCTTGTATTCAATGACCGATTTGACGACGTGGAAATCCTCGCCGGTCTGCTTGGCGTCGGCATATTGATCGTAGCCGAGCGCCCGGAAATATTCGGTGATGGTGGTGTCGAAATAGGTCAGATAATGCGCGTTGAAGACGACGCCCTGGCCGTCGATCTCGGAATAGCGCACCCGGAACGGGTGGAAGAACCAGAATTGTTCGCGTGACATGGGATTCCCGGCTTGGTCGCTGTGCTGCGGCTTTGCATATCCCACCGCGCCGTTCCGTCAAAGTGCCGCTCCGGTAATCGCGACAACTGCTTGGCTCGCCTTTTGGGCGTACCACCAGTCCCGTATCCGCGCGGAGCTCTCTCGAAAGGCGCGGCCGGCGACCGCGATTAACCTTGTGTTAAGAGATCGTCGGCCCCCGCCGAACCAGAACGCGATTTCTGAGGTACTCTCACTTTGCGAAGGATCCGGCGAGTGGGGGCTCAATGTGATCAGGACAATTTGGCTCGGTTTTACATTTTTGATTATTTTGGCGGGCGTAGGTTCATTCAGATTTGCATTTGGTCACTTCGATGCCGCCAACGCTTCCGGCATCACTCACCCGGAGGTCGATCGCGCCGTCGGCACAAAGGCATATCAAGAGACTTCCACGAAAGCTGACCGGTTGCGCGTCGTGGCCTATGTTTCTCCTGTACCGGATGATACCGAATTGGCGAAAAGCAGTGACATCGCGGCGGAATTGTTATCCCGAATATCGCCAGCGATCGTTGCACCAGATACTGCCGGTCGACGCTGGCACGAATCCTCCGCTTCCCTCATTCGTCCGACGAGAATCTTAAAGGCGAAGCGCAAACAGGCGAAGCCTGACGCCATCGCCAGCAAACCTCAGCCGGCGGCGGAGCCGAAGGCCTGCCAACTGGAAGAGTTCGACGCATTCCGTTGGGCATTCAGTTTGCCAACAGGCTGCTACACCTGACCCGTCAGTCGGATTGTTGCACTCGCCGTGGACAAGATGCGGGCGACAAATACCCCGGATATCGCTTCGGGCTATAAGCACGTCGCGCGTTCGGCGGCGAGATAGCCAAACAGCAGGCCGAGGCCGAACAACAGCACGAGGCCTGCGGCGCCGAATTCGATGCCGCGCATGATCAGCGTGCCGCTGCCCTCGCCTCCCGCGCTGAGCCGGCGGGCGAGGCCCTTGGCGGACACCGCGAGCACGGCGATGGTTGCGACCGTGATCGCGGTGCCGAGCCCCATCGCAAAGGTCGCGGCGATGCCGGCCACGAACAGGCCCTGCGCCAGCGAAAACACCAGCACCAGGATCGCGCCGGAACAGGGCCGCATGCCGACGGCGAAGATCGTGCCCAGGCCGCGCCGCCAGCCGCCGGGGCCGGCGAGCTGGTCCGGCGTCGGTCCGTGCGAATGGCCGCAATGTTCGTCGTGAACGTGGCCATGGTCATGTTCATGGTGATGGTCGATGGATGATCGATGGCCGTGATCGTGGTGATGCGCCGCCGCCACCGCCATCGCCGGCTTCGCCTGCAGCGCGCGCATAAACCCGCCACCCTTGGTCCAGACCAGCCGGGCGCCGAACGCCGCGATCAGACCATAGCTGACGATCTCGATCGCCTTTTCCGCGGAGCACATCGTCTTCGCGGTAGAGGAGAGCAGCCAGGCTAATACCGCAACGATCGCGACCGCCACCAGTGCCTGCAACAGCGCGGAAGCAAACGACAGCACGATGCCGCGGCGCGCGGTTTCCTCGTTGGCGACAAGATAGGACGAGATCACCGCCTTGCCGTGGCCGGGGCCGGCGGCGTGAAAGATGCCGTAGGCAAAGGAAATCCCGAGCAGCGTCCAGACCGCGCTGCCGTCCGATTTCGCCGCGCGGATCGTCGCCGACATCTCGCGATAGAATTCCGACTGCTTTGCCAGAATCCAGCCGACGATGCCGCCAACCTGCGGTTCGGCGGCAGGCCTCGCGCCGCCGAACGGATTTTGCGCCCACAAGGCGTGCAAGGCCGCATCGAAAACCATAACGGCCGCGATCACCGCGACCGTTATTGCGACGACCGGCGCCAGGCCCCCGGATATCCGCCTCACGGGCAGTTCACCAAGATCTTGTTGGCGAACATCGCGCCGTAATTGGAATTGTCGCCGTCCATGAAATTGTTCTCGTTCAGCCGCTGCGCCTTGGCGGTCTCGTCATTCGGCCGCTGGAACTGCATCTGGCAGCCGACCGGCGCACCGACCAGCTTGATCGGATCCTTGTCTTCGAACTTGAAGTCGATGAAGTAGGACGGATCGAACACTTCCAGCGCAAGCTGCTTCGACGTCACCGGCGCCTTGAGCGGCAGCACGAAATGCAGCGTCAGGGCGCTGTCCTTGTATTCGAGGAAGTAATCCACCGGCTCCGCGAATTTTGCCTTCTTGCCGTCGGCCTTGGCGAAGGTGAAGAAATTGAACTCCTTCAGCGACTCGACATTGGTCTGCGCCAGCGGCGCCAGCTCCTCGCGGGTGTAGACGCCCTTGGTCTTGGTCGCGAGACCCTGCAGCGCGTAGGTCGTGAACATATCGTCGAAGGTCCAGGCGTGGCGCACGCCCGTCATCGCGCCGTCCGCGGCGTAGACCACCTCGCTCCTGGCGGTGATCCAGACATGCGGATGCGCCTCGGCTGCGGCGGCACCGAGCGTAATGCCGACGACGAGCAGCAAACCGGACAAGCGGCGCGTGATTGCTGTCATCTCAGGCCGCCGGCGTTGCTTCGAGCAGGCCCCGCCGGCGCAGCAGCGCGTCGGCTTCCGGCTCGCGGCCGCGGAAGGCGACATAGGCGTCTTCCGGATCGCGGGAGCCGCCCGACGAATAGATATCGTCATGCAGGCGCTTGGCGGTGGCGGGATCGAAGATGTCGCCGGCCTCCTCAAACGCACCGAAGGCGTCGGCGTCCATTACTTCCGACCACATGTAGCTGTAATAGCCGGACGCATAGTGATCGCCGGAGAAGATGTGGCCGAATTGCGTGGGCCGGTGCCGCATTGCGATTTCCGTGGGCATGCCGATTTTCTCCAGTTCCGCCTTCTCGAACGCGCCGACGTCGCGGCTGGCGGCGGCCGGCTGGGTATGGAATTCGAGGTCGATCAGCGCCGAGGAGACGAATTCCACGGTGGCAAAGCCCTGGTTGAATTTTCGCGCGGCAAGGAAGCGGGCCAGCAGGTCGTCCGGCAGCGGCTCGCCGGTCTGGTAGTGTTTGGCGAACTGCCGCAGCACCTGCGGCTGCTCCTGCCAGTGCTCGTAGAGCTGCGAGGGCAGCTCGACGAAGTCAGTGAACACCGACGTACCGGACAGCGAGGGATAGGTCACGTTGGACAGCATGCCATGCAGGCCGTGGCCGAATTCGTGGAATAGCGTCCGCGCATCGTCCGGCGACAGCAGCGACGGCTCGCCATCCGCGCCCTTCGCGAAGTTGCAGACATTGATGATCAAGGGCGCAATCTCGCCGTCGAGCTTCTGCTGGTCGCGCAGCGAGGTCATCCAGGCCCCCGAGCGCTTCGAGGACCGCGCGAAGTAATCGCCGTAGAACAGCGCCTTGTGCGCGCCGGCGGCGTCCTTGACCTCCCAGACCCGGACGTCCGGATGCCAGACCGGGACGTCCTTGCGCTCGGCGAAGGTGATCCCGAACAGGCGGGTGGCGCAGTCGAACGCGGCCTCGATCATGTGGTCGAGCACCAGGTAGGGTTTTATGGCCGCGTCGTCGAAATCGGCGCGGCGCTGGCGAAGCTTTTCGGCGTAGTAGCGCCAGTCCCAGGGGGCGAGACTGAAATTACCGCCCTCCTCCGCGATCAGCGCCTGCAGCGCGTCGCGGTCGGCCAGCGCCCGGGCGCGAGCCGGCTTCCAGACCCGCTCCAGCAGGCCGCGCACGGCCTCCGGCGTCTTGGCCATGGAATCCTCCAGCCGGTAGGCGGCGTAGGTCGGGAAGCCCATGATCTTCGCCGCTTCCTCCCGCAGGGCCAGAATCTCCACGATGGTGGCGTTGTTGTCGTTGGCGTTGCCATTGTCGCCGCGCGCGGTGAAGGCCTTGAAGACCTTCTCGCGCAGGTCGCGGCGCGACGAGCTCTTCAGGAACGGCTCCACGGACGAGCGCGACAGCGTCACGATCGCCTTGCCTGCCATGCCGCGCTCTTCTGCCGCAGCCTTCGCCGCGGCGACAAACGCCTCGGGAAGGCCGGCGCGGTCGTCCTCGCCGAGCTCCATGAACCAGTCCTGCTCGTCGCCGAGCAGATGGTGGCTGAAGGACGTCCCGAGCTCGGCCAGCCGCTCGTTGATCTCGGCCCGCCGCTTCTTGGCGGCCTCGTCGAGGCCGGCGCCGGCGCGGTGGAAATTGGTGTAGGTGCGCTCCAGAAGCCGCAGCTGTTCGCCGGTCAGCCCGAGCTTGGCGCGCTTGTCGTGCAGCATCACGATGCGGCCGAACAGCACCGCATTCATCATGATCGGGTTCCAGTGCCGCGCCATCCGCACCGAGACTTCCTTGTCGATCTCGAGAATCGCCGGATTGGAGTGCGCCGAGACCAGGTCGTAGAACACGGCGGCGATCCTGGAGAGCAGCTTGCCGGAGCGCTCCAGCGCCGTAATGGTGTTGGCGAAGTCCGGCAGGGTCGGATCATGGCTGATCGCCGCGATCTCGGCGGCATGGTCGGCAAAGGCCTGCTCGAAGGCGGGCAGGAAGTGCTCTGGCGCGATCTCGGCGAAAGGCGGCGTCTCGAACGGCGTCTGCCACGGCTGGAGCAGCGGATTTGCGCCGGCTTCCGGAGCGGCCGCCGCGTGCTGGGTTTCTGACATCACAATTCCCGTCTTTTCCTTGAAAATATGCGGCAATCTATATCACGCGATACGGCATTTTTGGGCCTTTTACGCTTGATAGATGGGGGCTTTTCGGAGAGATTGCGCCCCTTGAACAGGACCTTTTTCATGAGCCCACAGCCCGCCTCCACGTCCTCCAGCGCGATCGTCTGGCCGAGCGTCATCACCGTCATCTCGGCGGCGATCCTGATCGGCGCCGAAGTGTTCGGCGCGGCGTTTGCCGGCGGCTGGGCGCTCGCGATCCTGTTCGGCCTCGATGACACCGCCGCGCACATCCTCCAGGCGGTGCTGTTTGCGATCGGCGTGCTGATCATGGCGGCGTTCATCCGCGCCGCGCAGCGTATCGAGCCGTTCTTCAGGCGCGGCTGACGCGGCGTTCAAGAAAGCCCTGCGGCACAGGCGCTGAAGCGCTCACGTCGCTCTTTGAAATCTTAACGTCCGTTCATGTTTGTTCGTCGGCGGCGCGCGCCGAGAACCAATTTGTAAGCACGCTGGGGAAATTTGTCCTCAGCCTAAAAAAAATGTTGCGAAGCAGAATCAAAAGTCTTATTTCGAGCTTGCCCAATTTCGCACGTGCCTGTGGTCGTGTGTCAGTCGGTAGGTATCCGGACAAGAGGCCGGACAGCCGCCAAGGGGTGGAAGAACCGAGGGTCGCTTCATCAGCGGCCAGCATCTCTCTCAAGAGATGCCGTTGAAGGTCTCTCCATCCTTTGCAACCGTGACTGGCAGCCGGAGGCGAACCGGCGCACCCCGCTCTCAACGGGGGACGCGACTTAAAGCAACGACGGATCGGGCTTTTTTGGTCTCTACCGGCATTCCAACGCCGGCGCGGGCTACTGAAAAGGCTTGTCCTTCATTGCCAGGTGTGCGGGCGGGAAATTCCCAACCAATCCACGGCAGCACAATTCGGTCTGAGTCCAAGGCCTTGTCGCGTCTCCATCGTGCGGCAACGCCAGCAAACTCATGTCCGAGATCACATTTGAACGGGTCCCGTCGCTGGGCCGTTTGGAGGGTGCTATGACCGAACGTATTCAGGAATTCCTGCGCAACCGCCGCAGCGAGGGCCATGACACCGAGCCGTGCCTCGTGGTCGACCTCGAAGTCGTGCGCGACAACTACCAGACCTTCGCGAAGGCCTTGCCGGACAGCCGCGTGTTCTACGCGGTGAAGGCAAACCCGTCGCCCGAGGTGCTGCTCTTCTCGCCTCGATGGGCTCCTGCTTCGACACCGCGACCGTCGCCGAGATCGAAATGGCGCTGGCTGCCGGCGCGACGCCGGACCGCATCTCCTATGGCAATACGATCAAGAAGGAGCGCGACATCGCGCGTGCCTTCGCGCTCGGCATTCGCCTGTTCGCGGTCGACTGCTCGGCCGAGGTCGAGAAGATTGCGCGAGCCGCCCCCGGCGCAAAAGTGTTCTGCCGCATTCTCTATGACTGCGCAGGCGCCGAGTGGCCGCTGTCGCGCAAGTTCGGCTGCGATCCGGAGATGGCAGTCGAGGTGCTTGATCTCGCCAAGCGCCTGGGGTTGGAGCCGTGCGGCATTTCGTTCCATGTCGGCTCGCAGCAGCGCAAGGTGAAGGCGTGGGACCGTGCGCTGGCGATGGCCTCGACGGTGTTCCGTGACTGCGCCGAGCGCGGGATCAGCCTGTCCATGGTCAACATGGGCGGCGGCTTTCCGACGCGGTACCTCAAGGACGTTCCTCCGGTCGTGCAGTACGGCCGGTCGATCTTCCGTGCGCTGCGCAAGCATTTCGGCAACCAGATCCCGGAAACCATCATCGAGCCGGGCCGCGGCATGGTCGGAAATGCAGGCATCATCGAGACCGAAGTCGTTCTGATCTCCAGGAAGAGCGACGAGGACGAGGTGCGCTGGGTGTATCTCGACATCGGCAAGTTCGGCGGTCTCGCCGAGACGATGGACGAGTCGATCCGCTACGCCATCCGCACCCCGCATGACGGTGCGGAAATGACGCCGTGCGTGCTTGCAGGACCTACCTGCGACAGCGCCGACGTGCTGTACGAGAAGCTGCCGTATCCGCTTCCGGTGACGCTCGAGATCGGCGACAAGCTGCTGATCGAAGGCACCGGGGCCTATACGTCGACCTACTCGTCGGTGGCGTTCAACGGCATCCCGCCGCTGCGGACCTACCACATCTGAACAGCCTCGTTTGAGGCTTGAATAACGGGAGCCGGTGCGCCGGCTCCCTCCCCTCTACATGCCAATTCAATCACAACGCCTGGCGCGGCCTCGAGCCGTTGCGGGCGGGGACTGACGTGCCATGACTGCTTTGCGGAAGACCGCTGCTGCTCTCATCTCCGATGCCGCGCCGTTCGCGATCCGCAGCGAGCGCGCCTCGGACGTCGCCGCGCGCGAAGCGCTGCTGGATGCCTGCTTCGGCGACAACCGCCATGCGCGCACCTGCCAGCGCCTGCGCGACGGACGCGCGCCCGCCGAAGGCCTCAGCCTGTCGGCGGTGGCGCAGGGCCGCCTGGTCGGGACCGTGCGGTTGTGGCACGTCAGCGCCGGCGGTCAGCCAGCGCTCATGCTCGGCCCGCTGGCGGTGGAGGCATCCTCCCGCCAGTTCGGCGTCGGGGCGGCGCTGATGAACCACGCGCTCGCGGCGGCGAAGGCGCGCGGCCATCGCGCGGTCATCCTGCTGGGCGACGCGCCCTATTACGCCCGCTTCGGCTTCTCGGCCGCCAAGACCGGCGAGCTGACACTGCCGGGCGCGTTCGAGCGCGACCGGCTGCTCGGCCTGGAGCTGCAGGAGGGTGGGCTCGACGGCGCCTGGGGCATGATCTCTGCCACGGGCGCACCGCTGCGAAAAGTAAGGTCAGGGCGGGCCCGGAAGGCGCTGCTCGTGCCCCGCGTGGCCTGAGGCCGCCTCGAAAGGCGCTCCGATAGCACGCGATTGCGTGCGTCGGCGGCGCATTTGCTCGGGGTTGCGCGGCCGGGCGAAAAGCCCTTAAACCGCGCCAAACCCGCCCTGGATCATGCTCCATTCCTACCCACGATCGAGGTCCCGATGCCCCGTCGCCTGATCTCCACCGGCTCGCCGCTCGAGAAGACCGTCGGCTACAGCCGCGCCGTCATCGACGGCGACTTCGCGTTCGTCGCCGGTACCACCGGCTACGACTACGCCACCATGACGATGCCGGCGGATGTCACGAGCCAGTCACGGAACTGCTTCAGGACCATCGAGGCCGCCCTGAAAGAGGGCGGCTTCGCGATGGCTGACATCGTCCGCGCGACCTATTACGTCACCGACGCCAAGGACGTGGATGCCCACTTTGCCGTCTGCGGCGAAGTCCTCGGCGACATTCGCCCGGCGGCGACGTTGCTGATCGTCGTTGGTCTCGCAAGACCCGAGATGAAGGTCGAGATCGAAGTCACCGCCAAGCGGCGGACTTGAACCTCGGCGCGTGAGCCGACCGAATATGACGGGCCCGCCGGTTGACTTTGCCGGCAGCGTACCTAGGTTGAGGTGATCATGATGAACCTGCATAGCAAACGATTGTTGCTGCGCGCCGGTCACCTTCACGCAGGAAGGTAGCCCGGACGGATATCATTGGCCCGTCCGGGTTCGATTGCCTGCGATCTAAACAACCCCGCATCTCCCCTTGTTGAATATTGATCGCGTAATGCCTTCGGCATGCCGCGTCCGAATGAATGTGAAGAACATGATCAACGTGCCTCGAACACAGCTTCCGCCGATCAAGATCCGGCAGGCCGACAGCAAGCGGCTCGCCCAGCTCGCCGAAGCGGCCGCTGAGACTTTTCCGGCCACGGCCGAATTCCTGGCCGGAGAAGTCGAACGCGCGACGGTCGTTCCCGACGCGGCACCGCTCGCCGGCATCGTCGGTATGGAGTCCGAAGTGATTTTCAAGGACGATGCAACGGGTCTGCAAAAGCAGGTCACGCTGGTCTATCCGAAATCTGCCGACATCGAGGCGGGCCGCATCTCGGTTCTGACCCCGATCGGCGCCGCGCTGATTGGTCTCGCAGCCGGACAGGCCATCAGCTTCGTGACACCCTCGGGCGAACTGAGGTCGCTCACCGTCATGGAAGTCCGCAGACCGAATTGACCGCCTGACATTCATCGGCAAAATGGCACGGCCACCACAGCTATTGCCTGATCCGCCGCCACTTTCGTTCCCTGATCGCGCAGACCTCGCGCGTTCGCCGTTACCTTTCGGAGTCCAAAGCCAATGTCCTCGCCCGCCGCATCGGCCATCCACGCGAAAATTTCCGGCCCCATCGTCATGATCGGCTTCGGCTCCATTGGCAAAGGCACGCTGCCGCTGATCGAGCGGCACCTCGATTATGACAGGTCGCGCGTCACCGTGATCGATCCCAAGGATGAGGGCCGCAAGGCGCATTGCGAGAAGCACAATGTACGATTCATCCAACAGGGCGTGACCAGGGACAATTATCGCGAATTGCTGACCCCGCTGCTCACTGAAGGCGGCGGCCAGGGATTTTGTGTCAATCTCTCGGTCGATACCGGCTCGACCGACATCATGGAGCTCTGCAACGAACTTGGCGCTCTCTATATCGACACCGTCAACGAGCCCTGGCTCGGTTTCTATTTCGATTCCTCGAAGGGCCCGGAAGCGCGCTCCAACTACGCGCTTCGCGAAGCGACGCTGGCCGCCAAGAAGGCGCGTCCCGCGGGCTCGACGACGGCCGTCTCCTGCTGTGGCGCCAATCCCGGCATGGTCTCGTTTTTCGTCAAGCAGGCGCTGCTCAATGTCGCCGCGGATCTGAAGCTCAATGCCCCCAAGCCGAAGACCAAAGCCGAATGGGCGGACTTGATGCGGCAGGCCGGCATCAAAGGCATCCATATCGCCGAACGCGACACCCAGCGCTCCAAATCGCCGAAAGAGCCCGATGTCTTCGTCAACACCTGGTCGGTGGAAGGTTTCCTGTCGGAAGGCGTACAGCCGTCCGAACTCGGCTGGGGCACCCATGAAAAATGGATGCCCGAGAATGCGCGCACCCACGAAGCCGGCTGCGGCGCCGCCATCTATCTGATGCAGCCCGGCGCCAACACGCGCGTGCGCACCTGGTGCCCGACCCGCGGCGCGCAGTACGGCTTCCTCGTCACCCACAACGAGTTCGATCTCGATTGCCGATTACTTCACGGTGCGTGACGCATCAGGCACCGCAATCTATCGGCCGACCTGCCACTATGCCTATCATCCGGCTGACGATGCCGTGCTGTCGCTGCATGAAATGTTCGGTCGCGCGGCCAAGATGCAGGAAAAGCACCACATCCTCGACGAGAACGAAATCGTCGACGGCATCGACGAACTCGGCGTGCTGCTGTTCGGCCACGACAACAATGCCTACTGGTTCGGCTCACAGCTCTCCATCGAAGAGACCCGCAAACTCGCGCCCTATCAGAACGCCACCGGTCTGCAGGTGACCTCCGCCGTGCTCGGCGGCATGGTGTGGGCGCTGGAAAACCCGACCGAAGGCATCGTCGAAGCCGACGAGATGGATTTCGATCGTCTGCTGGAAATCCAGATGCCGTATCTCGGCCCGGTGAACGGTTTTTACACCGACTGGACGCCGCTCACCGACCGGCCGGGACTGTTCCCGGAAGACATCGACACGTCGGATCCCTGGCAGTTCAGGAACGTGCTGGTGCGGTAGGAACCCGTCGCGGTTCCCGGTGTGTGCAGCGCACATTCCAGGAGATGCGCTGCATCCGAGGGGTAAAAGTACGCACCGGGAACAGGTTTCCTGTAACATTCGCTTAAGCCAATCGCGCCATCCTGAGCGGTAAACTCTGCGAGGGCCGAGGGCCGTCGCCGCTGTCTCCCAGGCGACGGCTCCGCGGTGGAGCGACCCAACATGCGCGTGATCATTGCCATTATCCTGTCGGCCGCTGCACTGGCTGCGTGCACGCCCGAGAGCAATAGCGACGTCACGGGCTCGATCGAAAATTGCGCCCGGAAGCTTTACAGCCCGTACAATCCCAAGGACAAGAAGCAGTGCGTCGCGGTGTGCATCGCCTGCGAGCGCGGCGTGATGACGACATGCTCGACGTCGTGCACGCTCAAGGGCGCGATCTAGCGTTTCAAGCGATACGGCTACCGGAGCGCTTACGCAGCAAACCGCTTGAAGGTTATGCGACCGCGTTGCCCGGCCTTGCGATGCGGCTTCATGATAATTTCGATATCCTGCTCGAACGCCGTGAGCATCTTCATCAACCGCTCGGCAGAGTAATCGTCGAAGTCACCCCGCAAAAGGTGCGAGAGATCGGGTTGGGAAATACCCACAAGCTTTGCAGCTTTCACCTGAGTAAGTTCGCGTTCCTTGATAAGCCGGTGCAGCTCGGCAACGATGCCAGCTTTCAGCAGACGATCTTCCGAATCGGGCAGGCCCAAATCGGCGAACACGTTGCCGCTGCTCTCATGAGCTTCGATCTTGCGCTTCGTCATTTACGCTCTCCATCTTCGGATACGGGCGAGATAATGCAATTCAGCGTCACGCAACCGCGACTTGATCAATTCGACGTCCTGCTGTGGCGTGGCGATGCCCTTCTTCGCCTTCTTCTGGAAGGCGTGAAGTACATATACGACGCCGGCAAACCTTACGGTGTAAACCGCGCGGTACGTATCGCTGTCGAAATCCTCAACCAGTTCCAGTACCGTACGGCCACCAAATCCTCTTAGCGCTTTCGCCGTCACCGGTTCGCCGCCCTCCTGCACCGCATTCAAGGCAAAGCCGACACGGTTCTTCACCTTGGCGGGGAAGCGCCTCAGGTCTTTCAAGCTCGAGCCAATAAAAATGCAGGGCTTCTGCGCAGGCCGTTTGATCTTCACAGACAACAATATGGGGGTATCCCCATACATTGTCAATGCGATTTGTGAAAGTCACTTCGCCATGTAGTCGAAGGCCACCGTCCCCAGTCCCAGCGTCAGGTCCGCCTTGCAATGCAACGCGGAAATCACTTCGCGTACCGGCAGCCGCGCGACGTCGCAAAGCGCATGCGGGAACAGGCCGAGGGCGGCGGGGCCGGTCCATGCTTCCTTCAGCGTGATGTCTTCCAGGTAATAGCGCACCAGTTCGCAGATCCGTGGGCTGCCGTCGACATGCGGAATGATCTTGAGCATGAAGTTCGGCGCCTTCATCCCCTTCAGCACCGTGTCGTGGTCGACCGGGCGGTGCTTGTAGCCCATTGTGGCGGAGGCGCACAGCACCGAGCCGTAATGCAGCGAGCCGACCAGCACGTCGCTCTCGACGGCGATTTTCGGCGACGCCAGTTTCTTCGGAAAGCCCCAGAGCTCGCGGCCGCCGGCAATCGGGCCCTCGTCGTCCAGATACATCGAATGAACGTAGACGCCCTCCTCTCCGTTGAAGCGGACCGGAATCACTTGCCCGGTTTCGGTGTAGTCGCCGAAGCCGGTCGAGTCCGGCATGCGGATGAATTCGTATTTGACGACCGGCTCGGCGACTTCGAGCGGCTCCGGCACCACGGCGGCCAGCGCATCCGGGTCGGTGCGATAGGTGATGATGAAATATTCGCGGTTGAAGAACCGATAGGGTCCCCGCGGGAATGACGGGTTGGTCAGCGGCATCGAATAGGCGGTTCGCCTGACGTCATCAATCTTCATCGCTTGCCTCATCTATCGTCGACATGATGACGGATTATGCGGGAGCCGGCGGCGACAGGCGAGGCTGTAAAACCGGCAGGCGGTCAAAAGATCGGCAACGTGTCAGATTGGCACGATGCCGTTATGCGCCTCAGGCGACGCCACCGAGATAGAGCCGCTTGACGATATCGTTGGCCTTCAACTCGTCGACCGACTGCGCCGCGACCGCGATCTCGCCGTGGACGATGATGTAGCCGCGGTCGGCGATCCGGATCGCCTGGTTGAAATTCTGCTCCGCCATCAAGACCGTCAGCCCGACGCGCTCCTTCAACTCGCCGATCTTGGTAATGGTCTGCGACACCAATAGCGGTGACAATCCGACCGACGGCTCGTCGATCAACAGCAGCCGCGGCGAGGACATCAGCGCCCGCGCAATCGCGAGCATCTGCTGCTGGCCGCCGGACATGGTGCCGGCGAGCTGGTTGCGGCGCTCCTTGAGTGCGGGAAACGTCTCATAGGCCAGCGCCAGATTGCGATCGATGGCGCTGCGGGCGACTTTCCGGAAAGCGCCCAGCATCAGGTTTTCCGTGACCGTCAGCTTGGGAAACAGCCGCCGTCCCTCCGGCACCAGCGCGACGCCGAGATCGACGATCGCCTCGGGCGAGAGTTTCGTCAGATCGTGTACCGTGCCGTCGATCGTCAGCGACAGACGGCCGCGATCCGGACGAACCAGGCCCATGATGCACTTCATCAGCGTGCTCTTGCCGTTGCCGTTGGTGCCGAGCAAGGCAACGGTCTCGCCGGCACCGACATGCAGCGTGACGCCGCGCAGCGCCTTGACGGCGCCGTAGCCGGCATCGAGGCCCTCAATGGCAAGGCTAAGTGCCAAGATAGGCCTCCTGCACCCGCTTGTTGGCCATCACCTCGGCCGGCGCGCCGATCGCGATGATTTTGCCCGCGTCGAGGCACATCACCCGCTCGGAAAAGCGCATCACCGCCTGCATGATGTGCTCGATCATGATGATGGTGATGTCCTCTTCGCCGAGGCTGATCAGGAGATCGAGCACCTCGTCGACCTCGGAAGAGGAAAGCCCCGCCATCGCCTCGTCCGAGATCAGCAGCTTCGGCCGCACCGCCATCGCGCGCGCAAGCTCCATCTTGCGCAATTCGACCTGGCTCAGCGTATCGGTCGGCGCACCTGCCTTCGAGGAAAGGCCCATCCGCGTCAGGATCGACATCGCGACGTCTTCCTCCGGCAGGCCTGAATCGACCTTGGCGAAGTCGAGCCCGACCAGGAGGTTTTCGAGCACCGTCATGCTCTTGAACGGCCGCGGAATCTGGAAAGACCGGGCGATGCCGCGGCGCGCGCGCAGGTGCGGCGGCAGTTGCGTGATGTCCTCGCCGCAGAACACCACGCTGCCGATCTGCGGACGCAGCGCGCCGGAAATGCAGTTGATCAGCGTCGTCTTGCCGGAGCCGTTCGGGCCGATCAGGCCGAAGCGTTCGCCTTTCCTGATATCGACGCTGATATTGTCGAGCGCGGTGAAGCCGCCGAAGGTCTTGGTCATGGCGCCGACCTGCAGCAGAGGCGCGTCCGGTCGCGGCGTTCGTCATGGCTTGCCTCCGGCGCGCAGACGATAGCGCGGCCGCAGCAGGCCGATGATGCCCTTGGGCGCGACGACCACGAACAGCACCAGCATGATGCCGAGCACCAGCACGTTGACTTCCGACGAGATGGTGACGGCGAGAAACTGCTGCGTCGAGCCGAGCAGGATGGCGCCGAGCACCGGGCCGATCCAGTGCGCGGTGCCGCCGATCAGCGCCATCGCCAGCGCCGACACCGAGTAGCTCAGATTGAACGCCGAGGAAGGATCGGCATATTGCAGGTACATGGCGGCGGGCGCGCCGGCCGCGGAAATCAGCGCGCCTGAAATCATGCAGGCGACCAGTTTCAGTTTCAGGGTCGGCACGCCCGTGCATTCGGCGGCGAGTTCGTCGTCCCTCAGCGCCTGCAGGCCGCGGCCGATCCGGGAATTCTGGATGTAGCGCGCGATCGCAACGGCGATGACCGCCAGCACCGCTTGCACGAAGAACAGCATCTTCACGTAGCTGTCGAACGGCGCCATCACCGGCGGCCGCTGGAGCTGGATGCCGGCCGCGCCGCCGACGAACCGCCAGTTCATCACGCAGGTCTCGATGATGATGGCGAGCGCGATGGTCGCGATCGAGAAGAAGATGCCGCGCATCCGCAGGGTCAGCAGGCCGACGCCAAAGCCGAGCAGCCATGCCGACGACCGCGGCGGCCGCGATCTGCACCACCAGCGGCGCCCCGGTCGCCTTGAACAGGGCGACCGCCGTGTAGACGCCGATGCCGAAGAAGGCGTTGGTGCCGAAATTGACGTAACCGGCATAGCCGCCGAGGATGCTCCAGGCGACCGCGAGCGCGATGAATTGCAGGATGACGTAGCCGGCAAAGAACGGATACTCGTTGCGGACGATCTGCGTCATCGACAGCACGGCGGCGAGGAAGATCGCGACGCCGGCCCAGAACACGATGGTGTCGCGGTGCTTCATCATCGGCCGAGCAGACCTTGCGGCCGGACGGCAAGCACGGCGAGCAGCATCGCGAACGAGATCGCCGGCGCCCAGGAGGCGCCGAACATCGTCAGCACGATCGATTCGGCGACGCCGAGGATGATGGCGGCGATCAGCGTGCCGCTGATGCTGCCGAGCCCGGCCATGACGACGACGCAGAAGGTGCGCCCGATATAGGCGCGGTCGAGCGTCGGCTCGACCGGCGCGACGATGATCAGGAGCGCGCCGGCGATCCCGAGCACGGCGGTGGCGATGCCGAAGGCGAACTGCTTGATGCGGACCGGGTTGGCGCCCATCAGCCGCAGCGCCTCCTCGTCCTGCGCGACCGCGCGGATCGCGCGGCCCATGAAGGTTTTCGACAGATAGACCGCGAGCAGCACCGTCAGCCCCAGCGCCACCGCGAACGCGACCAGTTGGCGGATCGGGATCCGAAACTCGCCGAACCGCCAGGACTTGCCGATATAGGTCGCCGTCACCGAGCGCTGGTCGACGCCGAACTGCAGGATGATCAGCACTTCGATGATGAAGGCGATGCCGAAGAAAAACGCGATGCCGCGCACGCCGGCGTCGCTGCCGCGCCGCTCGAAGGTTTCGTAATAGACGCGATAGGCGAAGAGGCCGAACAGGAAAAACAGCGGCGTGATCGCAAGCCCCGCCAGCAGCGGATCGATGTCGTAGCTTTCATTGAGCTGGTACACGCCATAGGAGGCGAGCACCAGAAAGGCCGGATGCGCGACATGGGGCACGTCGAGCAGCCCGAACGAAACGGACAGCCCGACGCTGACGGCCGCATAGAAGCAGCCGAGCAGCACCCCAAGCACCACTGCGCCAAGCAGCAGGTCCATCGAAAACACGTCAGGTCCCCCCTCGGCTCCGAGCCGGAAAAGCCGCGAGGCCTACTTCCGCGCCGCCTCGAAGGGACTGATGAGCGTGCCGGTCTTCAGTTTGTCGGGGAACAGGATCACCTGCTTGCCGGGCTTGCGGAATTGCTCGATGTCCTTGTCGACCACACCCCGGAACTGCGCCTGCAGCGTTCGCACTTTCCTTCCACTCGCCATCGGCCGCGAACGCGATCGGCCCGACGATCGTCTTGTGCTCGTTCTCCCGCAGATACTTCGCGAGACCCTTCTGGTCGAGCGACTTGGTCGCGTTGACCGCCGCCTCGATCATCTGGCCCGTGGCGTAACCGTACGGCGCCAGATAATAGCCGAGCGGGTCGACCTTCGCTTCGACGGCGCGCTTGGTATAGACCTCGAAAAACTCCTTGGTGCCGGCGATGATACATGCTCGGTTCCGGCAGCCAGGTGTTGTAGTTGACGACGCCGTTGAGCAACGATCCCAGATTCCCCATCACGGCGGCGAACTGCAGGCCGACCATGCCGCCGCCGAAAACCTTGACGTCGTCGCCGATGCCGATCTCGTTCACGGCGCGCAGAATGCCGGCCGAATCCGGCGGGTAGGACGCGACATAGACGATATCGGGCTTGGCGGCCTTGAGCGCACGGATGATGGACGAGAACTCGACCGTGTTCGGCGGATAGGACTGATCGAAGACGACGGGCAGGTTGCGCTTCTTGGCGACATCGCGGGCGGTCAGCGCCAGATTCTGGGCAAACTCCTGATCGGCCGCAAGCAAGCGCCATGTTCTTGCCGCCGGCCTTCTGCGCCAGATCGATGAACGAGGAGGCCCAGCTGTCGGCCGGCCCCCACGGCGCGTTGTTGAACCACATGTCGTGGCCGACCTTGCTGTTCACCTGGAACGAGAAATTCCCCATCAGCAGCAGGCCGCGCTGCTTGACGAACGGCATGATCGGCGCGGTCGGCACCGTCGCGTAAGGCGCGAACAACAGATCGACCTTGTCGACATCGACCAGCTTGGAGTAGATCGCCGGCGTTTCCGAGGCGCTCGACTTGTCGTCATAGACGATCAGTTCGACTTTGCGGCCGAGCAGCCCGCCCTTGGCGTTGATATCGTCGCGCCAGATTTCGATCCCGAGCAGCGAAGCCTTGCCGCCGCCCGCAAGCCCGCCGGTCTGCGGCATCGACATGCCGATCTTGATCGGCGGCTGTTGCGCCAGCGCGCGTGAGCCCTGCCCGACCACCGCGACGGCCATCGCGCCGCCGAGAAATGTCCTGCGTTTCATTGCTTCCCCCTCATTTGTCGTTGTTGTCCGTCATTTCGGCTCCGCCGGATCTGCCGCCCGGTCGCTCCGATCAGATCGTGTCAGGCCGGGACTATCCGGCGCCTGCCGGCGCGGGTTGATTCTTGGCCGATTGCTTCATGATCGCCGACGGATCGGCGCCGACCCGCCCGCTGGTCTTGTCGGCCGCGCTTTCGCGCGACAGCCGCATGTCGAAGCGGATGCTGGGCATGCCCTTGATCGGGCAGTCCGGATCGTTGGCGACCACGTCGACGGCGAGATCGCCCGACGAGCCGAACACGACGTCATCGGCCAGATGCGGATCGTCGCGCAGATAGAGCGCGGTGACCAGTTCGCGATAGCCGGACGCGCCGACCAGGAAATGAATATGCGCCGGCCGCATGCCATGCCGCGCCTGCGCCTTCACCATGGCGCCGACCGGTCCATCCATGGGAATCGAATAGCCGAGCGGCTTGACGGTGCGCAGCACATAGACGCCGTCCGCGTCGGTTGCGAACACGCCGCGATAGTCGACCGAGGTCGCGCTGGACTGGATGTCGTAGAGGCCGTCGGCGCCGGTCTGCCAGATCGAAACGGTCGCGTTGGCGACCGGCTTGCCGGTGACATCGGTGACGCGGCCATACAGCGCGCACTCGCTGCCCGGCTTCGGATTTTTGGCGATCGAACTGCCGGCGGCCAGCGTCGGCGTGGCCTCGCGGTAGAACGGGCCGAGCAGGCTGGTATGGGTGGCTTCCTCGATCGCGGTGGCGTCGTGCAGGCCGTTGACCAGCGCCGAGAGGCCGAGCGTGTCGGACAGCAGGATGAATTCCTGCCGTTCCGGCGAGCACATCTTGCCGGCGGCGGTCATGAATTCGATGCCCTTGATCCATTCCGCCGGCGTCAGGTTGACCTCGCGGGCGAAGGCATGGAGGTGCTTGACCGCCGACGCCATGATCGTCTTCAGGCGCGGGTCCGGCGTCGTCGCCATCTGGTCGAGCACGGCGGCCGTGATCGTTTCAGGCGTCAGCTCACGCATGCATCACTCCCCGAACTGCCGGCTGTTTTCGAGCCGCCGGCTGTTATTGCAGCAAGCCTAACCGCTTGTTGGGGATCAACACAAGGCGTTCGGAGGTGGCGCCTGCGCCCGCTCATACAAATTGATGACTGCACATTCGCGCGTCACAAGCCGGCGGGTTTCCAACCCGCCCGGTTTTGCGATTGCACAATCAGGGCTGAAGACGCGGGTTATTTCTCGCGGATCGGCGGCGCAACCTTCTCCGCCGGCGCCGGCGGCAGTGCCGGCTGAGCGCCTGCTTTTTGCGCGTCAGCGTCGGGACGGGCCGGCTGCGGCGGAATGTCCGAGGGCCTTTGGCCGGTCGTGGCAGGTTCGGACGGCGCGGACGGCTTGGTTTCCGCGCCCGGCGTCGATTGCGTAGGCTGCGTCGCCTGTGCGATTTGCATGGGGTCGCGCGCGTTGAGCGCGGTCAGTGCGAGCGCCGAAGCGGCCAGCCCGGCCGCGATCAGCATCGACGCAAGCAGCATTTCCCGACGGTATTCGCGTTGGCGGTGTTCGGCAGGCATAACGGTCAACCCCACGAAATTGTTCGCAAGGTCAACGGCCGGCAGGCCGCAAGGTTCCGCGGGGAACCGGCGGCCCGTACAAAGCGCCTAGAATTCCAGCATCCCGGCGTCGCCGTCCTCGGTGCCGAAGGCCAGCAGCGTGCCCTTGGCGTTCCAGGCCAACGCCGAAACCGGCTCGCCGCCATTGCGGCGCACCAGAATTTCCGCGCCATCCTCGAGCCGGACGATCAGGATGGTGCCGTCGCTGTAGCCGGCGGCCATGATGTCCTGCTTCGGATGACAGGCGACCATCGAGACCCGCGCCTGCAGCGGCGCCAGCATCGCGGGCTCCTTGCCCATCGGGCCGTCCTTGCTGGTGAACGGCCAGATGATCACGGTATCGGCCCCGAAGTGGCGAGCCCCTTGCCGCCCGCGGTCCACGACATCGAGCGGACGCGGCCGGGATAGCCGCTCATCCGCATGTGGCGGTTGTCGGCGAGCCGCCAGCCGTGCATCGCCGGCTCGTGCATCGCGGTGACCAGGAACTTGTTGTCGGGGCTGAAGCTGACGGCAAGATGCGAGCCGGCCCATTCCAGATACTCCGGCTTCGCCGCCATGTTGGGAAACCACAGCGTCACGCCATTGTAATGGGCGACCGCCAGCCGCAGGCCCTTGGGCGCGAACGCCAGACCGCCGACGGTGGTCGGCGCGTCGAAGACTCTTTTCCTCGCCCTTGCCGCTGCGGACAAACGCGGTCTTGCCCGCCGACCACGCCACCGCGCCATCGGGATGCAGCGCGACATTGTCGATCCAGCGCCGCTTGGCGTCGGTCGCGAGCACCGAGGTTTCGCCCTTTGGCGTCCAGCGCGACGACCTTGCCGTCATCGCCGCCGGTGACGATGCGCTTGCCGTCGGAGGCCGCGCACAGGATGGCGCCGCCGTGAATGGCGACTTTCGAGACTTCGCCCGCCTCGTTCGCCATGCGCAGCGTTTTCCTCGGCGCCGACGAACACCGCGGTATCGCCGAGGAAATGGATCGAGGAGACGGGCATGCCGACCGGCAGCGCCCGCACCTTGTCGGTGATGGAAGCGATGGAAGGGGCCTCGCCCGGATCAAACTCTTTCATCACGTGATGATACAGCTTTCGAAGCCGTCGCGGATCATCTGCTCCGGCAATTCGCGGCCGATGAAGACGACGCGGCTTTCGCGCGCCTCGCCGTCCTTCCACTTCCGCTGATGATCGCCTTCCAGCATCATGTGCACGCCCTGGAACACGTAGCGGTCGTCGTCGTCGGTGAAGGCGAGGATGCCCTTCGAGCGCAGGATCTTCTGGCCCTCGGTGGCGACGAGGTTTTGCAGCCACGGCATGAATCTTGTCGGGTCCAGCGGCTTGTCCGACCGCAGCGACAGCGATTGCATGTCCTCGTCGTGATAGTGCTTCAACCCGCCATGGCTGTGGCCGTGATCATGGTGGTCGTGGCCGTGATGATGATCGTGATCATGGTGATGATCGTGGCCATCGCCGGCATCGAGGAATTCCGGCTCGATCTCCAGGATGCGATCAAGATCGAACGCGCCGCGCTCCAGCACATCAGTCAGGGCCACCTGGCAGCGCTCGGTGCGGTGCAGTTTTGCGTAAGGGTTGATGCCGCGAATCCGGGCCTCGACTTCGGCCAGTTCGGCCTTGGAGACGAGGTCGGTCTTGTTGAGCACGATGACGTCGGCAAAGGCGATCTGGTTCTTGGCTTCCGGCGCATCCTTCAGGCGGTCGCTCAGCCATTTGGCGTCGGCGACCGTCACGACCGCGTCGAGCCGGGCGTTCTTCTGCACGTCCTCGTCGACGAAGAAGGTCTGCGCCACCGGGGCCGGATCGGCCAGGCCCGTGGTCTCGACGATGATGGCGTCGAACTTGCCCTTGCGCTTCATCAGGCCGTCGAGGATGCGGACGAGGTCGCCGCGCACGGTGCAGCAGACGCAGCCATTGTTCATCTCGAACACTTCTTCGTCGGCGCCGATGATCAGGTCGTTGTCGATGCCGATCTCGCCGAATTCGTTGACGATGACGGCGTATTTCTTGCCGTGGTTTTCCGACAGGATGCGGTTGAGCAGCGTGGTCTTGCCGGCGCCGAGATAGCCCGTCAGCACGGTCACTGGAATTTTTTGGGACGAAGGTTCAGACATAATGGCTCCGGAGCGGAATTGTAGCGCGCCGGCAGGCAGGGAGGCCCCTGCCTATTGGCTCAGCGCGCTGGTCAGGGCCTTTATATTGTGCCTGACCATGGCAATGTAAGTGGGAGAATCGCCCTTTTCGCCGGTCAGACTGTCGGAATAGAGCGTTCCGCCGACCCTGGCGCCGGTCTCGGCCGCGATCCGGCGGATCAGGCGGGGGTCGGTGATATTTTCGAGGAAGACCGCCGGTATTTTGGCGGTCCTGATCTGGGTGATGATCCCGGCGATATCGCGGGCGCTGGCCTCGGATTCGGTCGAGACGCCGAGCGGCGCGATGAATTCGACGCCATAGGCGGCGGCGAAATAGCCGAAGGCGCTGTGGGTCGAGATCACCTTGCGGCGGCTTTCCGGAATTTGCGCGATCGCCGCGCGCACCTCGCGCTCCAGCGCGTCGAGATCAGCCAGGTAGGCGCTCGCACTGGATTTGAAGGCGTCAGCGTCCGCGGGCGCTGCCGCCACCAGCGCATCGCGGATATTGGCGACATAGATCTTTGCGTTGGCGACCGATTGCCAGGCGTGCGGATCGGCGTCCGAGCCGAGTTTGAGCGGCGCGATGCCTGACGTCGCGGTCACGATGGAAGCCTTGCTGCCGGCGGACTTCACCAGCCGCGGCAGCCAGCCTTCGAGGCCGAGGCCATTGACGAAGACGAGCTTCGCATCGGCGATCTTTTTCGCATCCGCCGGCGCCGGCACATAGACATGCGCGTCGCTATCGGGGCCGACCAGCGTGGTGACATTGACGCGATCGCCGCCGACATTGCGGACGAAATCGCCGAGGATCGAAAAGCTGGCGACGACGTTGAGGCGGTCCTGCGCCCGCGCCGGAGCGCGAGCGCGATCAATCCGAGACAGACAAGCCAGCACAGCCGCCGCATCGTCTACGCCTCGAGATGGCGGCCGGGGAACAGCTGCCGGACCAGGCCGCTGACGCTGCCGAACAGCAGCGAGACCACATAGATCCCCGCCGCGACCAGGATGATCGCCGGTCCCGAGGGAATTTTGGTCTGGAACGACAGCACCAGCCCGGCATAGCCGGAGACAATGGCGCTCGCGACCGCGATGCAGATCATGCCGGTGATGTCGCGCGACCAGAACCGCGCGATGCCGGCGGGCAGGATCATCAGGCCGACGCCGAGCAGCGTGCCGAGCGCATGAAAGCCGTTGACGAGATTGATCACGACCAGCGCCAGGAACGCCAGATGCGCGGGCGCGCCGGCGCGGCTGACGGTGCGCAGGAACACCGGATCGACGCATTCGATCACCAGCGGCCGGTAGATCACCGCCATCACCAGCAGCGTGACGGTGGCGTTGAAGGCGATCACCAGCAGCGTCTGGTCGTCCATCGCCAGGATGTTGCCGAACAGCACATGCAGCAGGTCGATATTGGTGCCCTTGATGGAAACGATGGTGACGCCGAGCGCCAGCGACACCAGATAGAAGGTCGCAAGCGAGGCGTCTTCCTTCAATTCGGTGTGTGCGCGCGACCAGGCCCGCGAGCAGCGCGACCGTAAAGCCCGCGATCAGTCCGCCCGTCGTCATCGCGAACAGATTGAGGCCGGAGACCAGGAAGCCGATCGCCGCGCCCGGCAGGATCGCATGCGCCATGGCGTCGCCGACCAGGCTCATCCGCCGCAGCATCAGGAACACGCCGATCGGCGCGCCGCCGAGCGCCAGCGCGATCACGGCGGCCAGCGCGCGGCGCATGAATTCGAATTCGGTGAAGGGCGCGATCAGCGCGTCGTAGATCATGCATCAGGCCGCCCGCGGCGGCACGGCGTCCACGGCGCAGGCGGCGGCGCGTCTCGTCGAACGCCTCGCACATCCGCCGCGCCTCCGCGAGGTTTTCGGCCGTCAGCACCTGCGCGGTAGCGCCCCACGCCACCGGCCCGCGCGCCAGCAGCAGCGTTTCCGGAAAATTGGCGCGCACCAGATCCATGTCGTGCAGCGCCGCCAGCACGGTGCGGCCCTCGCCGTGCCAGCGCCTGCACCAGCGCCAGCAGGTCGGCGGAAGTCTTGGCGTCGATGGCGTTGAACGGCTCGTCCAGCACGATCAGGCGCGCGTCCTGCAGCAGCACCCGCGCGAACAGCATGCGCTGCATCTGCCCGCCGGACAGCGTGCCGATCGTGCGGTTCTCAAATCCGTTGAGGCCGACCGCGGCGAGCGCCTGCGCGATCTTGTCCCGCTCCGCCTTGCCCATGCCGCCGAAAAATCCGGTTCGGCGCCACAGGCCGGTGCCGACGAAATCGAACACCGAGATCGGAAAGCTGCGGTCGATATCGACGGTCTGCGGCAGATAGGCGATGTCGCGGATGTCGAGCCCGCCGAGATCGATCGAGCCCGCCAGCGGCTTCAGGATGCCGGCGAGCCCGCGAAACAGCGTCGACTTGCCGGCGCCGTTCGGCCCGACCACCGCCAGCAGCGCGCCTTGCGCGACCTCGCCATCGAGATGATGCACCGCCGGGTGCCGGTCATAGCCCAGCGTGACGTCGCGGAATTGATTTGGGCCGCCATGCTCACCTCATCGCCAGCCAGCACGACGGCCCACAGGCCGGCGCTGACCGCGAGCGCCGCGGCGAGGCGCGCGGTCACGGTCATGCGCAGGATCGACCACGGCGCCGGCTGCGCCGGATGCGGCGTCGCCGGGCCATGGCTATGGGCGTGGCCGTGGATGATGGTGGGTCGTGGGAATGGGCGTGCGGCATGCGAAAATGTTATATTATAACATAACGAGAGTCCACGCGCGTAGCGGATCCGCCTGTCGCCAACTGGGAAACGGCCTTAAATTCGAATGCCAATCGATGAGGCCGCTGCTCGGATCAGCTGCCAGACAACGCCGGTATAGCGGCCGCCATTGAGATTGACGTCCACGACCCACAAAATGAACACGGCAACAAATGCGGCGGTGACGGCTTTCATGAACTGTTAACCATGATGATCGGGCAAGAGTTCCGTAGTCTGGTCCGGTTGGCGCACGACTGCGCCAAAGTTTTGTAGCCTGAGCCGATCGCCGGCGCCATAAGGACCGTAAACGATCGGCAAGCTCATCAAGCTGCCGGAAGCTCACGGAGCCGTGCGGCCGGCCTGCCCCCTCACGGCTTCCCGATCGCCATCGCGATCGCCGCGGCAAGAAACGGAAACGGCAGCGACACCGCCGCGCGAAACCAGACGAAGCGCGCCGGCATGAACGGGATTTCCCACAGGATCATCCGCTGGAAGGCGAACAGCGCCCAGGCGACGACATAGGCGATCACCTGCGGCGGGCCGCCGCCGACCTTCAAGCGCCACCGCGCCGATCGAGAAGCCGACCACCGGGCCGCCGGGCGTCGCCGCGCCCGCGATCACGGCGGTCAGCACGCCGAGCCAGCCGCTAGTCCGGGCCGAGCCAGCCGGTGATGACTTCCGGCGGAATCACGGCGGCGATGTAGCCGGAGCCGATCACGCCAAGCGCGATGCGCGGCACGATGTTGATGAAATCCATGCTGCCTTCGCGCAGCGACGACACCAGCACGACGCGGCCGCGCTGCCAGGCCATGAAGCCGAGCGATCAGGACCGAGCCCCACAGCGTGACGTCGATGACCAGCGCGGAGACGTTCACGAGCGGCTCGCCCTTCGGATACATCCGCACATAGACGAAGCGGCCGAGCGCGCCGGCCAGCACCGGGATCGGCAGCGAGATCACGATCCGCCACAGCGTGAAGTCGACGCCGAGGATCGGCAATTCCCAGGCCACCGCGCGGCCGTAGCCGATCAGCGTCCAGCTCACCACCATGGCGATGGTGGCGCCGAAATCGGCGCCGACCGTGAGCAGCGCCGCCGCCACCGGATAGGCGGTGAAGGGACCGCCGGGCAGGATCGCGCCGAACGCCGTTCCGATCAGAAATCCCTTCAGCCCGGAATTCGGCCCGAGCGAACGCGAGACTTTGTCGTGCGGCAGAATTTCCGCGATGAAGCGCGCCGAGCAGGCAGCCGGCCAGCACGCGCGGCATGATTTCCCCGAACAGCCACAGATCATGGGTGAGAATCTCGAGCACGCCGTCGATGCCGTCGCGCCGCCAGACCAGCGTGGCGCAGACCGCGACCAGCGCGCCGATCAAGATCATCGACCAGCCGACCGGCTTGCGGGCGCGCCGGGGCGCGGTTCGCCGTCTGCGGCGTCATCGGCAGGCGCCGGGTCTTTGATCGGAGGTTCTGACAAGGCGATGGGTCTGGCGGGTGAAGCGAATACACCCTGCTTAGTCCCGCCATGGCGGCGAAGCAAACGGAAGCTGGCCCGATACCCATGCGCATCTCAGGCATGCCCATGCGAAGCCGTCACGCCGGCCAAGCGGCGCGTTCAGGTGAGCTGGCGGACCAGCGCGAGGCCGGCGAACAGGCCGGCGATCGAGAGCACGACCGAGCCGAGGACGTAAAGCGCCGCGCAAGCCGAGTTCGCCGCGCTCGTAGAGCAGCGCGGCGTCGAGCGAGAACGCCGAAAAGGTGGTGTAGCCGCCGAGAATGCCGGTCATCAGGAACAGCCGCCAGGGCTGCGACGCCTCGCCCTTGAAGGCGAGATAGCCCGCGATCAGGCCCATCACGGTCGAGCCGGTGATGTTGATGATGAAGGTGCCCCAGGGAAATCCGGTGCCGATGACAGCGGGCGCAGGTGAGATTGATCGAGATGGCGCAGCGTCGCGCCGAGGCCGCCACCGACAAAGACCAAGCAGATAGCTCATCGCAGCAATTTCCCCGATCGGCGATGTGCAGAAGTCAGCGCCGGCCTCCGCTTCACCCGCCCCTGAGGGGGCGGGTCGACTCACATGGAGCGTAGCGCAATGTGAGGCGCGGCGGGGTGATCTCTCAACACGGGCACTGTCGATGCGGAAGACCTTCACCCCACCTCGGTTCGCATTCATGCGAACCGATCCTGCCGCTCCAGGGGAGGATACGAAGCGTTCGCTGATTTCCCGCACACGATCGGAATGCGTCAGACGCCGGCCTTGCCGAACAGCTCGTCGACATAGTCCCAGTTGACCAGGTGATCGACAGAACGCCTTCAGATAGTCGGGACGGCGGTTGCGATAGTCGATGTAGTAGGAGTGCTCCCAGACGTCGCAGCCGAGGATCGGGGTGGCGCCATGGACCAGCGGGCTCTCGCCGTTCGCGGTCTTGGAGATTTCGAGCTTGCCGTTCTTGACCGACAGCCAGCACCAGCCGGAGCCGAACTGGCCGACGCCGGCGGCGGCGAAATCGGTCTTGAACTTCTCGAGCCCGCCGAGGTCTTCGGTGATCTTCTTTTCCAGACGGCCGGGCAGCTTGCTGCCGCCGCCATTCGGCTTCATCCAGTTCCAGAAATGCAGATGGTTGTAGTGCTGGCCGGCATTGTTGAACACGGCCGGGTTCTTGCCGAACGAACCCTTGACGATCTCCTCGAGGGACTTGCCTTCGAATTCGGTCCCCTTGATCGCGTTGTTGCCGTTGGTCACGTAAGCCTGGTGATGCTTGTCGTGGTGGAATTCCAGCGTTTCCTTGGACATGTGGGGCGCAAGGGCGTCATGGGCGTAGGGCAGATTGGGCAGCGTGAAGGTCATGGGGTGATGTCCGAAAATGATGGGAGACGTGGTCTGGTCTAACGGGAACCCTTATAGAAGGTTCCATCGGGCTTAAACACCGCAATTTGGCAAGAACGGAGCGGTTCTGGTAACGCCGCTGCGCGTCCGGCGTATGACGGATAGGGCGGCGGCGCGTTCGGGCACGGAGAGGGAATTGGAATGAGCATCGAGATCGACGTCCTGAACGGGGACGCATCGTGGCCAACAGGCCGAACCGCTGATGCGACGCGGTCTGGCCGCGCGCATGTGGTCGAAAAACTGCCCTGGGGCCACGTCAAATGGGCCCATGCCGATCTGCGCGTGCTGATCGATGCGCCGAGGACGCGGCCGAACCGGGGCTTGCCTGCCATGTCGGCATCTATCTTCCGCACGTCACCTGGAACGGGCGCAAGGTGCGATATCGGCGGCATCGGCGGCGTCTCGACCCGGCCGGATTGCCGGCGGACGCGGCTATGCCAGCGCTCGCGCTCAACGCCGCGATCCAGACCATGCGCGACCACGAGGCGGTGCGGTTCGCGCTGCTGTTCTGCGAGCCGCACAACGAGGCGTTCTACCAGGCGCGCGGCTGGCATCCGTTCACAGGGCGAAATCTATGCCGAGCAGCCGGAGGGACGGATTCGCTTCGACGCGATGGCGCCGTTCGTATTCGATTTCACCCGCAAGCCGCGCGACGGCATCATCGACCTATGCGGCCTGCCGTGGTGACCCCTGCACTGGCCGCGGGTGGCTTGCGCCGCGCCGGCCGCATAATATGTCACCCATAATCTATTCGATTCGGCCGATGACCGATAGCCGTGACGCATGACCATTGACGCCCCGCTCGACATGCGCCCCGCCGCGGTTCCATTCGCGCCGGTCAACAGCCTGCTGACCGCGCCGATCCTGCCGACGCTGCTGAAGCTCGCGCTGCCCAATACGATCGCCATGTTCGGCACGACGCTGGTGGCGGTCGCCGAGACCTCCTATATCGGCCGGCTCGGCACCGAGCCGCTGGCCGGCATCGCGCTGGTGTTTCCGTTCGTGATGCTGACGCAGATGATGTCGGCGGGCGCGATGGGCGGCGGCGTTTCCTCCGCCATCAGCCGCGCGATCGGCGCCGGCAACCGCGACCGCGCCGCGACGCTGGCGCTGCATGCCGCGATGATCGGCGCCTGCGCCGGAATGTTTTTCACCGCTGATGATGCTGACCTTCGGCCGCGCAGTTCTACACGCTGCTCGGCGGGCGCGGCGGCGTGCTCGAACAGGCGATGCAATATTCGCACGTGCTGTTCTCCGGCGCGATCGCGATCTGGCTGGTCAACACGCTGGCCTCGGTGGTGCGCGGCACCGGCGACATGCGGATTCCATCGGTGACGCTGATCGGCACCGCGATCGTCCAGATCGCGGTCGGCGGCGGGCTCGGCCTCGGGCTGTTCGGCCTGCCGAAGCTCGGCATGCGCGGCGTCGCCGCGGGCCAGCTCACCGCCTTCACGCTCGGCGCGATATTCCTGGCCTGGTATCTCGTCAGCGGCCGCAGCCGGCTGAAGCTGAACTTCAAGGGCTTCACATTCCAGCGCGACATGTTCTTCGACATTCTCAGGGTCGGCGCGGTGTCCTGCCTGTCGCCGCTGCAGACCGTGCTGACGGTCCTGATCTTCACCAAGATCCTGGCCGGCTACGGCACCGAGACGCTGGCCGGCTACGGCATGGGCTCGCGGCTGGAATTTCTGCTGACGCCGATCGCGTTCGCGTTCGGCGTCGCCTCGGTGCCGATGGTCGGCATGGCGATGGGCGCGGGCCTCGTGACGCGCGCGCGCGCAGGTGGCGTGGACCGCGGGCGCTGCGGCCGGCCTCGACCGTCGGCACCGATCGGGCTGATCGTCGCCGCGATCAGGCCGTCGCTCTGGGTCTCGCTGTTCACCAGCGATCCCGGCGTCACCGCCGCGGCGCCATTCCTATTTCGCCTGGGCGGGCCCGGCGTTCGCCTTCTTCGGGATGGGCGCCTGCCTGTATTTCTCGTCGCAGGGCGCCGCGAAGGTCGGCGGCCCGGTGATGGCCGGCACCGCGCGGCTGCTGCTGGTCGGCGTCGGCGGCTGGTGGCTGGCCTCGATCGGGCGCACCGGCATGGACGTTGTTCGCGCTGGTCGGCGCGGCGATGGTCGTTTACGGCCTCGGCACGGCGCTGTCGATCCGCCTGACCCGCTGGGGCAAATGATCGCCTTGCGCCGCAATCCGACGTTGCACAAATCCGATTTGTTGCTATGCAGGCCTGCTTTTTCGGAGGAGTGATTCATGGCTTGCAGGTACGGCTTTCATCATCGCGATCGCGGCGACATTGCTGGCCGCGCCACGGCCCGCGCGCAGGGCGCCGGCGAGCCACCGGCATCTGGCTGACCCAGGCCGGCGACGCCCGGGTAGGGTCAGCAAATGCGGCGGCGGCATTTGCGGCGTCATCGTCGGGCTGCAAGGAGCCGATCGATCCCGCCACCGGCAAGCCCCAGGTCGACGACAAGAATCCCAATCCGGCGCTGACGAAGCGGCCGATGATCGGCCTGCCGCTGTTCAGCGGCATGCAGCCCGCCGGTCCCAGCAAATGGTCGGGCCAGATCTACAACGCCGACGACGGCTCCAGCTATGCCAGCAACGTCTCGGTGGCGGGCCCGATACGCTGAGGGTCGAAGGCTGCGTCGGCGCGCTCTGCGGCGGCGAGACCTGGACGCGGGTCGGGCGGTAGCGTCCCGCGTCGCGGCTGCATAGCGAGCTGAGCGCGCGATCCACCGTGAAAGCATCTCCAGCGATGATGGCCGGTCATGCCCTGCAATCACGACGATCACGCCGCCATCGCCTTCAGCGCGGTCGCCGCCGAGGCATAGCCGCCGCGGGCGCCGTCGATGAAATGGACGTGGTCGCTGCGCATCACCGACGGCGTGAAGCAGGTCATCATCGCCGCATCCTGCCGGTGCAGGCCGTAGCGCACGATGCCGTCTGAGCCGCGGCTGCGCCAGACGCTGCGTCAGCGCGCGCTCCAGCTCCGGCGTGCAGTCGAGGATCATGCGCAGGCCGTCGTCATATTTGCGGAAGTCGGAATTCTCCACCACCTGCTGCACATAGTTCTTCGGCACGAAATTGCCGACCTTGATGCCGAAGCGCATCACCACATAGGCCCACAGCGTCACCGCGAGCACGACGGCGCGCCGCTTCAACAGCGGCCCGCCGCGCGCGGCGCGCGCCTCATATTCGACGCCGGCCGGCGGCCATCGCAGCGGCGGCCCGCCCGGCGGCACCGGCCGCCCGGCATCCGGAGCTGCGCTCGACCAGCGCGATGATGTCCTCGATCACCTTGCGGAAGGCGCGCGGATCGGCGCCGCTGCGCCGGCACCACCAGCACCGACAGGATGAGCCCGCGCGCCGAGGGGATTTCCTCGAACCGGCAGGACAAGCCCGGACAGATCGGGCTGCGTGCCCGGATGCGCCGCCGGCACCGCGAACTCGCCGCGCTTCATCGCGGCTTCCGCCCAGCCCAGCCCGCCGCCGGAAAACATCGCATAGGACAGATTGGGCGACGGCCCGAAGCGGGCGACGCGGACGTCGAGGCCCTGCGCCCGCATCGCCGCGACCGGCACCAGCGCCACCCGCATCACCAGATTGAGGCTCTCCTCGACCCAGATCGCGGTCGCCGCCAGCGCCTCGCGCGCCGCGATCGAGATCGCCGGGCGACACCGCAAAGCTGGCGCCGTCGCCGCCGAACACGAACGGAAATTCGCGCCCCTCCAGCGCATTGGTGACGGCGGCGATCACCGAGGCGCCGGCCATGTTGACCGCCTTGTAGCGCTGCTTCGGCGATCGCCTTGGTCGATTCCACGATATCGGCGACGCCGACGGCTCCAGTCGTCCGGCAACGGCGAATACAGCGCCGGGTCCATCAGGCTGGCCAAAGCCGCGAAAGACCGGGATGCCGCCGTAGAAAATGTCGGTGCCGTCAGGCGTCGTCATGGCGATGCGGCCCCCGGTTCCCAGACCTCTCCAGAGCGAGATCACTTGCTCTAGCAGATACGGCCGATTTTGGAATCGGGTTCGCGACAGATCGTCCTACCCCTTCACGATCCCGCGCAGCACCAGCTGGTTGAGCCGGCTGGCAAACGCCGCCGGGTCTTCCGGCAATTCGCCGTCGAGGATCTGCGCCTGCTCCAGCAGCAGGAACGACAGATCCTTGGCCGCATCCTTGGCGCCGGCGATCGCCGCGACCAGCGGATGGCGCATGTTGATCTCGAGGATCGGCTTGGTGGTCGGACGCCTTGTTCTGCATCGCCAGCAGCCGCTCCAGCGCGCGGTCGCGGCCGTCGCCGCCGGCGACCAGACATGACGCGCTCGAGGTCAGCCGCTGCGAGGCGCGCACGTCGGAGACGCGTTCGCCGAGCGCGTCCTTGATCAGCGCGATCGTCGTGGCCTCGTCGGCGCCGGGCTCGTCCTTCTTGTCCTCGGCCTTGTCGTCCAGCAGCGGGATCAGCGCGAAATCGATGTCGCCCTGGCTCAGCGACTTCAGCGGCTTGCCGCCGAAATCGAGCGGCGCCGAGGTCCAGAACGCATCGACCGGATCGGTCAGCAGCAGCACCTCGATGCCGCGCGCGGTCGCCGATTCCAGTTTCGGGTTCGGACTTCAGCCGCTCGACGCTCTCGCCGGTGAGATAATAGATCTCGGTCTGGTTCGGCTTGAGGTCCTCGACATATTGCTTGAGCGAGCGCTTCTCGCCCGTGGTCGTGGTGAAGCGCGACAGCGCCAGCAATTTCTCGCGGCGCTCGAAATCCTCCCAGATGCCTTCCTTGATCACGGGGCCGAACGCGTCCCAGATTTTGGCGAACGCCTCCGGCTCCTTGTCGCCGAGGTTTTCCAGCTCCGAGATCACGCGGCCGGTGACGGCCTTGCGGATTTGCGCGAGCTGCGGATTGTTCTGCAGCATCTCGCGCGAGATGTTGAGCGGCAGATCCTCGCTGTCGATCACGCCGCGGATGAAGCGCAAATAGGCCGGCAGCAGATCGGCGTCGTCGGCGATGAAGACGCGGCGGACATAGAGCTTGACCTTGCCCTTGCGCGCCTGGTCGAACAGGTCGAACGGCTTGGTCGACGGCGCGAACAGCAGCACCGCATAGGACTGCCGGCCCTCGGCGCGGTAATGCAGCGTCATCGCCGGCTCGTCGAAGGCGCCGGCGATCGACTGGTAGGCCTGCTTGTAGTCTTCCGCCGTCAGTTCGGATTTCGACCGCTGCCACAGCGCGCTGGCCGAATTGATCTGGCGCGGCTCGCCCTCCTCCGGCACCAGTTCGATCGGAAACTGGATGTTGTCGGAATAGGCGCGGACGATGCGCTCGATCTCGTGGGTCTCGAGATATTTCGCCGCGTCCTCTTTCAGATGCAGCACGATCTCGGTGCCGCGCGTGACGCGCGCGGCGTCTTCCTCGCTGGCCGGCGCGATTTCAAATCCGCTGCCGCCCGACGACGACCAGACGCAGACCTCATCCGAACCGGCGCGGCGGCTGGTGACGACGATGCGATCGGCGACCATGAACGCGGCATAGAAGCCGACGCCGAACTGGCCGATCAGGCCGGCGCCGTCCTTGGCCTCGGTCAGGCGGGACAGAAAGGATTTGGTGCCGGAGCGCGCGATGGTGCCGAGATTGTCGATCAGCTCCTGCCGGTCCATGCCGATGCCGTTGTCGATCACGGACAAGCGTATTGGCCTTCTTGTCCGGCGACGATGCGGATTTTGGGCGGCGCGCCGTCGGCGATCAGTTCGGGCGCGGAGATCGCCTCATAGCGCAGCTTGTCGCAGGCGTCCGACGCGTTCGAGATCAGCTCGCGCAGGAAGATATCGGTCTCCGAATAGACCGAATGCACCATCAGGTGCAGAAGTTCGGCGACCTCGGCCTGGAACGGCTGGGATTCGGGGGCGGTGGTGGTGGTCGTCATGCGGGCTCGCGTGGAAACAGGGCAAAAGGAAAGCCCTGATATAGCGACGCCATCCGGGGTGGCAAGCTTGGCGAGAAGGCGCTCAGAGACCTATGCCGCCCCCTCACCGCTCGACAAACGCGCGCTGGAACTGATCCAGGATCGGCTTGAACAGGTAGCTCAGCATGGTCCGGCTGCCGGTCTGCATGAACACTTCCGCGGGCATGCCGGAGGAGAGCTGCAGCCCGGCCAGCCGGCGGCGCTCTTCTTCCGGCAGCATGATCCGGACGGTGAAATAGGACGTGCTGGTTTGCTGGTCGCGGCGTGGTGTCGGGCGAGACATACGACACCTGGCCGATCAACTGCGGCGTCACGCGCTGGTTGAAGGCCGAGAAGCGGACAAAGGCCTGCTGGCCTTTCCGCACCTGGTCGATGTCGTTCGGCTGCAACCGCGCCTCGATCTGCAGGTCATCGGAATCCGGCACCACCTCCATGACAGCGTCGCCGGCGCGAATCACGCCGCCGATGGTGTGCGCGGTCAATTGATGGATCACGCCCGACGTCGGCGAGCGCATCTCGATGCGCTCCAGCACGTCGCGCGCCGCGACGCTTCGTTCGCTGAGTTCGGCTTCCTTGCCTTGCGCCTCGCCGAGATCCTTGACGACCTCGGTGCGGACATCCTGATCGAGCTTGACGGTCTGAAGCTTCGCCTCGTCGACCTTGGTCCTGGTCTCGGCGATGGTGGAAATCAACTGGCCGCGCTCGCCTTCGATCCTGGCGCTCTCGCGCTGCAGGGCCGTGAGCCGCGCGATCGGCACCAGCCGCTTGTCGAACAGCTCCTGCACGCCGGTGAGTTCGCCGGTGATCAGTTCCAGTTGCTTGGCCTTGGAGGCGACCTGCGCCTCGAGGCCGACGATCTCCTCGCCAAGCTGCGATACCTTGCTCTTGCAGCAGTTCCTTCTGGCTCTCGCGCGCCGTCGTCCGCGCCCGGAACAGCGACGCCTCCGAAGCCAGCAGCGTCTTGACGTTGGGATCATCCAGCCGGGAAGACATTTCCGGCGGGATCGCCGGCCGGGGCAGACCATCGCGCTCGGCGACCAGCCGCGCGCTCTTCGCGCGCACCTCATCGAGCTGCTTGCTGACCACCTGAAGACTGGCCTGCGCCTGCGTCGAATCCAGCCGCAGCAGCAGGTCGCCGGCGTTGACCCGCATGCCGTTATGGACCGGGATCTGCGCGACCACGCCGCCGGTCGGATGCTGGATCGACTTGACGTTGGACTGCACCACCAGATTGCCCGGCACCACGACGGCGCCCGACAGCGGCACCAGCGTCATCCAGCCGCCCGCTACCCCGCCGACGACGAGCAGCGCCCGCAAGCCGGTGCGCAATTCGCCTTCGTAGGCGCGCGCCGCCCGCAGCACGATGCTTTCGCCGGGCGCGGCCGCCGCATCCGCCAACCCATCGCGATTGGCGAGGAAGGCCACCCCGGCGGTCAGGCCATTGCGCACGACGCCCGTCACCGAACGATCGCGCGGCACCGGGCCCGCCGGGCTCGGCGGCGCCAATTGCGGAGCCTCGACGCGCGGCGGCAGCCGGGTGTCGTCGATCGACAAAACCTCCGGCCGCGACCTCGGCATGTTCATCAGCGACGGATCGTCGGGCGCGATGATCGGGCCTGCGCGCCTGCCGTTCGTTTGGCCAGGCATGGCCTGCCGGGATGCGCATGCCGTCCGCCGGTGGCGGGGCCATGAATTGCGGCTCACGCGTGCTGCGTCCGCCGCGCGACGGCGGCGGCGCGGGATCGAGAACCTCAGGCTGGGATCCGAACGGGCCAAGCCAATCCAGCACCCGTCCCATCTTGCCCTTTTTCTTCGAGCGCTTCGGCTTGGCCTGACGCGGGCGCCGCGTGCCCGGGCGTCCTTCGTCATTCGCGGGACGGCGAAGCGGCGCGCCGCTGGTCCTGACGATTGTCGAGTTCGAAAGCCTGTCGTAACCGCTGCAGTTCGAGGATCAGCGCCTGGCCCTGCGGTTGCGCGACATCCTCATCGGTGCCGCCCATCCGGTGGCGCGCACCTCTTTCATCGGCATATCTTTCATCGGCATGCACCTGATCGAAGCTCTTCATGACGAAACACTTTCGGCAATGGATGCACGCTGTTCTGCTTTGGCCTGCGGCGGGGGTTGCGGCGTTCCCGGCGGCCCCTTGCCGCCGGCGTTGCGGACGCGCGCGAACACTTCCGCGCTCGGGCCGAACGCGATCGCCTTGCCTTCGTAGAGCACCATCGTCATGTCCAGCGCGGAGAGCGCGCTCGGGCGATGCGAGATCACGACGACGATGGATTTGTTCTGGCGCATGATCCCGATGGCGCGCGTCAGGGCATTCTCGCCGTCGGCGTCCAGATTGGCGTTGGGCTCGTCGAGCACCAGCAGGAACGGATCGCCGAACACCGCCCGCGCCAGCCCGACCCGCTGCTTCTGCCCGGCCGACAGCGACATGCCGCCCTGCCCGATCCGCGTCGCATAGCCCTCCGGCAGGCGCAGGATGATGTCGTGGACCCCGGCGATCTGCGCGGCCTTCAGGATGGCATCCGAATTCGCGTCTTCATCGAAGCGGCAGATGTTCTCCGCCACGGTGCCGTCGAACAGGCCGACATCCTGCGGCAGATAGCCGATGTGCCGGCCGAGATCCTCGTTGCGCCATTGATCGAGCGCGGCGCCGTCAAGCCGCACGGCGCCGCGATGCGCCGGCCAGATCCCGACCAGCGCCTTTGACAGCGAGGTCTTGCCCGACGCGCTCGCGCCGAGCAGCGCCAGCCCCGAGCCGGCCTTGAGCGAGAACGTGACGCCGGACACGATCGGCATGTCGAAGCCGGGCGCCGCCACCGCGAGATTCTGCACGGACAATTCGCGGCTGGGCCGCGGCAGCATGACCGGCGGCGCCGGCGGCTGCGCGGTCGCCTTGCAGGATGTCGCGCAGGCGCGTCGAGGCCCTGCCGGGCGGCGGACAGTTGCTTCCAGGTGCCGAGCGCGATTTCGACCGGCGCGAGCGCGCGGCCCATCAGGATCGAGGACGCGATCATGATGCCGCCCGACGCCTTGTCGGCGATGACGAGATAGGCGCCGATGCCCAGCATTCCCGATTGCAGGATGTAGCGCAGCACCTTCGCGCTCGAGCCGAGATTGGCGTAGACGTCGGTGGCGCGGATATTTTCCTGCAGATAGCGCTCGTTGGCCTGCGACCAGCGCGCCGTCAGCCGGTCCGTCATGCCGAGCGCCTCGAACGATTTCCGCGTTGCGCTGCGTCGCATCCGCCAGCACCTGCCGCTGCGCGTTCATATCCATCGCCGCCTTGGTCGCGCCGCGCGAGATCCGCTCGGTCACCAGCGTCATGGCAATGATCGCCGCGGTGCCGAGCAGCGCCGTGAAGCCGATCAGCGGGTGAAACAGGAACAGCCCGATCAGAAATACCGGGATCCACGGCATATCCAGGAACGCCGTCGGCCCCATGCCCGACATGAAGGTGCGCACCTGATCGAGATCGCGCAGCGGCTGCTGCATCAGGACCGGCTTCACCCCGCGCAGCGGCAGGGTGGCGAGCGCCGAATGGATCGATCCCTGCAGCGCGCCATCGAACAGCGTGGCGATCCGGCACAGCATCCGCGAGCGCATCGCATCGAAATATCCCTGGACCAGATAGGCGATCAGCACCATCAGCGACAGGCCGAACAGCGTCGCGAGGTTACGGCTCGGAATCACCCGATCGTACACCTGCAACATATAGAGCGAGCCCGACAGCATCAGGATGTTGATGACGCCGCTGAAGACGGCGACGCCGATCATGCGGCGCGCGCTGGCGCGCAACGCGTTCGCGACGGGATCGTCGCCAGCCAACGTCGAGAGCAGCCCCGAAATGGCGCGGGACGTCGGCGCTACCCGCGCTCGGCTCTGTGCCTGACCCTGAGCGATACTCATTGAACTGCCCTTCGACCCGCGCGAGTGTCGGGTTTGCCTGCAGGCCTCCTTGCCGGGCGATGCAGACCATTTTTCGACGAGAATGCGACGAACGCCAATTGTTCAAGTTCGCTCGCGGGTCGAAAGATGGCAAAGTCCGCGATGTCGCCCATGCGATGTGGCGTGGCCGAGCAAAATTTTGGCACAGGAGAGCCGGCCTCCCGGATTCGCGCAACGGGCGCCGATAACGGCTGCAATTTCCTTCCCTTGCGCGGGTTTCATTGGCCTCTTTTCGGCGCGGCCCGCGTCATGGATTTGTCCGCCTATAACCTTGCTTCGGCGCTCAATGGTCGCGGTCTCGGCCGAATGACGCCACGAAGCTAAACGATCCTTCATCGTGCGCACATCCCGCTCCCTGGTGGATGACGGCGGTCACGCGTCAAATAGATTTGGATGACAGGGGACCAAGAATGGCTCGTTTCACTCTCTGGGGAGATCAGCGTCGCGCCGATCTCGAGCAGCCGATCGACGAGGCTCCGAGCCCGCCGACAGTCCCCGCGCCTCCGTCTGCGACACCGCCGGAAGAAGGGCCTCCGCTCATCGATACGCCCTCACCGTCCACCGCTCCGACTTTTTCTGGGCTCGGCACGACGTTCACCAACAGCACCCAGTCGCCCGTGAGCAGCCTTCCGCAGACCCCGGTCGACCAAGGCGTCCAGGGAACGGGTGGCGTGAGCAATGCTGCGAATGAACTCACGATGGTGCATAACGGACTGCTGGCGGAAGTCGGCAAGGGCCAGTTGTCCGGCGCCGCGCTCGGCCGCGTTCAGGCCATCTTGTCCGACATCAACGCCGCGATTTCGACGGCCAACGCCACGGCGAACATCGCCGCCGTGATCGGCAATACGGCTGCCGCAGAGCAATCGCTGCGCGCCAGCAATCTTGACATCGTCAATACCGTCAATACGGTCAAGGCCGATGTCGCGCTGGCCAACCTTGCGGTTGCGCCCGTCCCGGCGGTCGTGCCCGAAGCGCCCGCGCCGCGCAATCTCGCGGAGATCGGCGTGACCTTCAATGACGTGGCCAATGACATCCTCGGTGGCGTGAATGACGACAACCGCGCCGATATCACCGAAGACCTAAATACCGTAATCAAGGACCTGCAGACGCTGATCAGCGCCAAGCCGGAACTGTTCGGGGGAATGACCGGCGAGCATGCCAATGCGATCGTACAGCAGCTCCAGCTCGAGCTCACCTATATCAACGACCCCAATATCAGCTCCGATGCGGCACGCGCCAGCATCGACAACATACTCGACATCATCGAGATCGTTCAGAGCGATCCCAAGCTGGCCGAGATGGCGACGCAAGACGGCGTCAGCGGCTTCTCGCCGATCCCGGAGGTCGGAAATCCCGTCGAAGCGCATCTCGAAAATGACGTGCAGACGATCTTCACGGCCAATTTCATCGCCCAGTCCAATTCGCTCGGCCAGCAGGCCATCGACCTCGTCGGCGGCGGCGATACCAAGGCCATTGCCGCGCTGATCGACGACCTCAAGGCATTCGAAAAGTTCGTGACCGATTTCGACGCGGCGCAGGGCGGTAACGCATTGCTCGATGCGACCGGCGCGCTCGGCGCCGAGGTTGCCGCGATCATCAAGGGCTTGCAGACCGGCGACGCCACCCTGGTCACGGCGGCTGCGGACCAAATGCACGGCTATGCGGCGGATGTCGGCGGCGGCAGCATCACCGTCACCGGAGGCCACTACAACGCCAATGGCGTGACGGTTACCGAAGTTCTGGGAACGGCGCCGGTGGCAGGACCGCCCCCCACCATGGCAGCGACGGAGCCGGCTGCGGCACACGACGCGGTCCATTCAATCGATGCTGAGCCGGTGACGCTTGCAGCAGCCGACGTCACCATCGCGGTCGAGGACCATGACAATCCGGGCATGTCCGATCTGGCGCATCAACTGCACCATACGTGGGGATAGCGGCGCGCGGCACGGCCTCCGACGTTCCGATGCTACGGGAGTGCCGGAGGCCGATACATCGAGTGAAGAACGCGTTCGCCGGTCCGGCTGGCGCAACGGGCACAGAGAACAGGCATGAGCCGGCCTGCGCCCGCAAGGAACGATCCTTGTAAAGCGATCCTTGGACGGTGGCCCCAATGACGAGTTTGGGGACCCATCGTCGGTACGGCGGCGGCATCGGCGGTTGGAGGAATTGGCGCGGTTGCTGTCCGGCAAATGAATTTAGCGGGGCATCTGCGTGAGGCAGCGTAAGACGGACTATGGGACCATCATTCTGCACTGGACGTTCGTGGCAGCCTTCACCGTTGCGCTCGTTACCGGTCTACGCATCGCGACCGAAACGCCCGACCGGACCTGGATCAACCTGTTCGATGCCGTGCTGCCGCGCGACAGCGTGTGGATCGCCCACATGCAGGCCGCCATCGTCCTGGTCGCCGTGGCGATCGGCTACGTCGTCTACATGCTCCGCTCCGGCCTCGGGCGCCGCGTCCAGCTCGACAGGGTTCGGCTGCGCGGGCTGTTCGGCCGCGGGCAGGCCAGGCTGAGCGCCGTGATCGCCCTGATGTACTGGATTTTCTTCATCACCATGCTGGGGCTGCTGGTCAGCGGCGGCGCGCTTTATTTCGGTTTCTACTCCGGCTACGACGTGGCGATGCTGCACTGGGTGGGGACCTGGGTGATCCTCGGCTTTGTCGTCCTGCATGTCCTGACCCAGTACAGGAGCGGCGGCGTTGCGCAGCTGCTGCGCATCTTCCGGCCAGCCCCGCTGCCGGCACCGCCGCCGCGGCTCGACGCCGTCGAATTGATGAGCATGCTGGCCGAGCAGTCGGCACGCGCAAAGGAAGCCGAAGATTTCGACGCGCCGCCCGAGGTGCCATCCCATCCGCTGCAGCCGCGCAACGAGGCGCGCCGCGACCGAACGCGCGAGCCTGATCCGGCGCCACGCTCCAATCCCGGACCGGCGCGATCGCGAAATCCGACCCTGCAGGCCAATGCATTCGTCGTGGCGGTTGCCGCCGCGGTCACCGGTGCTTCGCTGATCGTGGCAACTGATCGGCTGGCGGTCGACACCGTGCAGATTCGGCGCATCAATCCCGCCGACGCTCCGACCCTCGACGGCGACACGTCCGACCGGGGCTGGCGCGACGTCAAGCCGTTCTCGCTCCTGACCGGCGAAGGCGGAAATTTCGACGGCAAGGGCGAATCCAGAATCGAAATCCGCGCGGTGCATGACGGCACCTACGCATATTTCCTCTTCACCTGGCAGGATTCGACGCGCTCGCTGAAACACCTGCCGCTGGTCAAGGAAGCCGACGGATGGCACCTGCTTCATTCCGGCTTTCAGCTCGGCGACGAGCATCAATACAACGAAGACAAATTTTCGGTGCTGCTGACCACGATGGATGTGACGCTGGCCGGCGGCCGGACCTTTCACCCGGGGCCGCAGCCGGTCGCCGGCGCGCCCGCCACCATGAGCGGCCGCGGACTGCATTACACCCCGACCGGCTATGCCGATGTCTGGCAGTGGAAGGCCACGAGCGGGGCGACCGGATGGATGGACGACGCCCATTTCGGACCGCCGCTCGCGCCGACCCCGATGCAGGTGGCCAACGTTGTTCCCTACAAAGGCGGTTTCGCGACCGACCCGGGATCGGCAAACTACCGGGACAACTTCTCCATCGAGGCCGACACATCAGGCGGTCCGCGACGCAGCCGCCTGATCGCCCCGCTACGCCTGCCCAAGGTCGTCGCCGCCACGACGGACGCGATGGGCGATATCGACCTCGATCCCAATCATGGCGAGAGCGATGGTGCGCGCTGGTACATGACTGATAAGGATTCAGTTCCCTATTCGACCGATGTCGACGCCCGCATCCCGACCGGGACCGTGATCCCCGGCGTCATCCTGGGCGGCGAATTTTCAGGCGATCGCGCCGACGTTCGATGTGCAGCCCGCTGGGCCTCCGGCCTCTGGGCGCTCGAGGTGAAACGCCGGCTCGACACGACGAGCCAGTTCGACGTGCCGATCAAGAGCGGCATCTTCATGCGGGTCGCGGCTTTCGACCATAGCCAGATCAGACATACACGGCACGTTCGGCCGATACGTATCGAGGTGGAATAATGTCAAAGATTTGCAAGGTCACGATCAACGACGAGCCGTATCTCGCCAATCGCGGTGAGCTCCTGCTCGACTGGGCACTGATGAACGGCGTCGATCTTCCACACGATTGCCGCTCCGGAATTTGCGGCGCCTGTCGCGTGCGCCTCGTCGACGGCCAGGTATTCGGCGGCCACAGCCGGGGCGACGACATGATCCACGCCTGCCAGGCCCGCATCGTTGGCGATCTGGAGATTGCGATCGAAGCCGCGCCCGAGCCGGTCGCGCTGTCGGCGGAAGTGCTGCAGACCGTTCAGCTCGCGCCCGACGTGGTGGGCGTCGACATCGAACTGCCGAGGCCGCTCGACTACCTTCCGGGCCAATATTGCAAGCTGCAGTTTCAGGGATTCCCGGCGCGGCCTTACAGCCCGACCTTTCCGCTGGAAGGCGCGCCGCACGACCGCATGCTGCATTTTCATATCCGGAAGGTCGCGGACGGGATGGTATCCTCGGCGCTTGGCCGCGAGATCCAGGCCGGGCACCGCGTCAAGCTGACGGGCCCCTATGGCCGCGCCTTTTTCAGACAAGGCCATGCCGGGCGCATCGTGCTCGTCGCCAGCGGCACCGGCTTCGCCCCGATGTGGTCGGTCGCGGTGGCCGCGATCATGGAGCAGCCGCAACGTGAAATGGTCTTCATCGTGCAGGCCCGCAGCGTCCGCTCGCTTTATATGCATGCGGCGCTGTGCCGGCTGGCGCTGTTTCCCAACGTCACGCTTATCCCGATGGTGTCGGAGCCGCAGCAAATCACGCACGCGATTCAGAGCGGCAGGCCGACCGATCATTTGCCGGAACTGTCGCCGGACGACGTGGTCTATACCGCGGGCGCGCCGGCGATGACCGATGCGGTGGCACGGATCGCCAAGGCGGCGGGCGCACAGTGCTACACCGACCCATTCGTGCAGGAGCCACGGACGGCCGAACAATCGGGGCTGATGTCGCGCCTCACCGGCTGGCTCGCCGAGCCGAAGAGCGGCGCCATCCCGCAGCCGGCGCGACCGCCGGCGCCGATGCATCGCGGTGTATCCGCAGCCGGCGCCGGCAACCGCTAGCCGGGCCGGCCGGTTCTGATCGCGTTCAGCCGGCGATCGCCGCGATGTACCGCCGAACGGACGCCTCGAAAGCCGGCTTTGCGTTATCGGCGATGTTGCGGCCCCACCATGCGCCGTAGATGCGGTCGAACCCCAGCGGCTCGACTGCAGCCCAGATCCGGCTCACCGCGGCGGCATTGAGCGGAATGTAGTTCGGAAAGCTGTACATGAAGCTGAGCGAACGGCGGTCCATCGCCACCATCGCGACATCGCCGGTGAGCAGCGCGCCGCGGCCCAGCGCGCCGGCACGCCAATGCATGACCGTGCCGCCGGCGAAATGTCCGCCGGTGCGGATCAGCAGAACATCGTCCGATATACGACGGCGGTCGCCAGTCCATGATACGATGGCCGGATGCGGTCGCGTGACGAAGGCACGATCGTCGCCATGCAAATAGACCGGCACGCCGCCGAACGCCTCGCTCCAGTCCGCCACCGCGCCATAATAGTGCGGATGCGAGACGGCGATCGCCTTCAGGCCGCCGAGCGCACGGACATGGTCGACGGCCTCGCTTGTGGCCAGCGGCACGCAATCCCACATCACGCAGCCATCCGCCTCCGGCACCAGAAGCGCGCGTTGTCCGATCGCAAAGCCCGGATCGACGCCGACGCCGGCAATGCCGAGATCGTCGCGCCAGACGAGCTTGTGATCTTTCGCCAGTTCCTCGCGCGTGAGCCACGCCTGGCCCTTCCAGTTCACGAACTGCCGCTCGTCCATGCAGATCAAGCAGGTCTGCGGCGGATCAGCGCTTTCGGGAAACTGGGCTCCACATTGTTCGCATGTCCATAACGGCATGGCGGTTGCTCCCTCAAGGCGCGGCAGCTTGAACCAAAAGAAACCAAGCAATTCTGGCACGTTACGGCACATTTTGGTATTGCGGCCCGGATAGACGGCAGATAGGCTTCTTTCGACGCCGACCGATGGTCCCGCCGAGACCGTCCTGGTTGTCTCGGTCTGGAGCACAGCGACCGATTTGTTCGGGACACCCCTTTTATGAGGCGTAAGATCGCCGCCATTCTGGTAGCCCATATTGCCGATTACGGCAGGTTGGTCGCCGATGACGAAGAAGAGACGCTGCGGCGAATGGCGTCCTGTCGAACGACCATTGACGACTTCGTTGCGATAGCTGGCGGGCGCATTTTCAATACCGCGGGCGATGCGCTGCTTGCAGAATTTTCCAGCGCGGTCGAAGCGGTGCGTTGCGCTATCGATATCCAGGAAAGCCTGCGCTCGCGCAACCTCGGTTATCCGGACAGCCGGCAGATGAGCTATCGCATCGGCATCGGTATCGGCGACGTCGTTGAGCGCGAGAGCGATCTGCTCGGCGACGGCGTCAATATCGCCGCGCGCCTCGAGAGCTTGGCCGAAGCTGGCGGTATCTGCATTTCACGTGCGGTGCATGAACAGGTGGCCGGCAAGCTGTCCGCGCGATTTATCGACATCGGCGCGCGGAAGGTGAAGAATATTCCGGCGCCGGTTCATGCCTATATCGTAGTGACGTGGGATGATGGCCGATCTTCCGGAGCGTCGCAGGCGACGGCCACTCCGGCAAGCGCAAAATCGGCCAAGTGGCTTTCGGTCGCGCTCATCGGCGCCGTCGCGCTATGCACCGCAGCCTTTGCTTTCTTTGTTGCACCCCAGAGTTCGGACGACAAGGCTTCGTCGAGCCGAACTGCTACCGTGGCATTGCCGCCAGTCTCGACGAGCCCACCTCCGGCATCATCATCGCCTCCGGCATCATCATCGCCTCCGGCATCATCAGCGCCCGTCCCAGCCATCCGTCGCACCAGTTCGGCTAAAAATGAAGCGGAGGTCACCAAGCGTTCCTTTCAATATTGCAGCAATCTCGCGCTTCAACGCGGTTGGGGTAACTATGAAGCGCGCGGAAAAACAGATTTTATCGAGGGATGCCTGAAAGGCGAACTCGATTGAGATCGACGCCTTCCTTCGCGCTCGGTCGGAACCGGCCGTTTCGTTTCGGGGGTTGATGGTGTGGCCGTTCACACCGCCGCGATTGCTGATGAAGGTGACCGCGATCAACTGCTTATCACCACGTCTCCTTGAACGGCCGGATCTCCATCTCAAAGGTCCAGGCGCTGCGCGGCTGCTCGTAGAGCCGCCAGTAGGCGTCCGCGACCGACGCCGGCGGCATCAGGGCGTCGGGATCCTTCAGCGCATCCGGCCCCAACGCTTCGATCCGCCTTTGGCGAACCCATTCGGTGTCGACGCCGGAATCGATGATGAGGTGGCCGACATGGATGTTCTGCGGCCCCAGTTCGCGCGCCATCGCCTGCGCCACCGCGCGCAGCCCGAACTTGGCGCTGGCAAAGGCCGCATAGCCGCGGCCGCCGCGCAGGCTGGCCGTGGCGCCGGTGAAGAAGATGTTGCCCTGGCCGCGCGGCAGCATCAGGCGCGCGGCCTCGCGGCCGGCCAGAAAGCCCGAATAGCAGGCCATCTCCCACACCTTGCGGAACACCCGCTCGGTGGTGTCGAGGATCGGGAAATTGACGTTGGCGCCGACATTGAAGATGCAGACCTCCAGCGGCGCTTCCTTGTCGGCATCATCGAGGAACGCGGTGATCTCCTCTTCCTTGCGGGCATCGAGCGACCGCGCGAAGATCTTGCCGCCGCCGGCCTCGATCTCCCTCACCAAGCGGGGCGAGCTTGTCGCCGTTGCGGCGACCGGCGAAGACCGTAAAGCCCTCGGCAGCGAATTTCTTGGCGATCTCGGAGCCGATAAAGTCTCCCGCACCGATGATCGCCGCGGTCGCATTTCTCTCTGGCATTGGTTCTCTCCTGTTCAGTGCTGCCCACCTGCCCGCGGCTGATAATTTCAGCCGACGGCCGTCGCCGGGCCAATTCTGCTCTCGTTCGCGATTTCCTGCAGCTTGTGTTTCAGGATCTTGCCGGTCGACGCCGCGGGCAGCGCATCGAGAAACAGGATTTCGCCCGGCCGCTTGTAGGAGGTCAGCAGCCCTGCCGCATACGATTTGAGCTCGTCCGCTCCGATCTTCGCTCCGGGCAGAAGCTGGACGAACGCGACCACTTCCTCGTTGCCCTCGACATTCCGTCCGACCACCGCCGACTGCACCACGAATTCGTGCGCATTGAGTACGGCCTCGACCTCGGCCGGATAGACGTTGAAGCCGGAACGGATGATGAGTTCTTTGGTACGTCCCTCGATATAGAGATTGCCTTCATCGCTCATCCGCGCCAGATCGCCGGTGTTGAACCAGCCGTCGCGGTCGATCGCAGCCGCCGTCTGCTCCGGGGCGCGATAATATCCCAGCATCACCGTGAGACTGCGGACATGGAGTTCGCCGACCGCACCGTCGGCGACCCGGTTGCCGTCCCGGTCAACGATCCGGTGTTCGATGCCCGGGAGAATGCGGCCTACGGTTTCGTCATGGGCAGGCCGGCTCTCCCGCACGCCGGCAAGGCCCGGCGAGCACTCGGTGATGCCATAGGCGTTGAGCAGCGGGACGCCGAACTCATCCTCCATCCGGCGCTTCAGCGTCACGTCGAGCGGCGCACCCGCCACGTACATCATCCGCAAACGGCCACGATCGAGGCGCGATATCCCTTTCACAGCCTTGTATTCGAGCAGACGCTGATAGGTGGCCGGCACGCCGTAAAGCGTCGTTATCCCGTCCTCGGCGATCGCTTTCGCCAGCGCCGCGGGATCGGCCTTTGCGACGACGTGAAGCGTCGCGCCATGCATCAGGGTCGCGACCAGCAGGATCGAATAGCCGACGATATGCGACATCGGCAGCACGCCGTAGATCCGGTCGGCCGGGTTGGTATTGCGCAGGATGCCGGACGTTTTCGCCGCAACCAATAAGTTGCGATGGCTGAGCATCACCCCCTTCGGCGCGCCGGTCGTGCCTGAAGTGTACATCAGCGCCGCGACCTGGCGCGCGGCGCTGGCTTCGACGGGCTCCGCTCGCGTCTCTTCGTTCAACGGCCCGACGCCCAGGCCGCCGAACGGCCCGATCGAACGTATGGTCGCGCCTGTGCGCGACGCATGATCGGCGGCCTCTTTTGACAGGGCCGAATTGAAGATCACAAGCCGCGCGCCGCTATGGGACCGGATCTGCTCGAGTTCACGCGCGCTCAGGCGAGGATTGACCGCAATGGCCCAGGCATCGAGCTTGCCGATGGCAAACAGGATCGCACCGAGCGCGACGCTGTTCTCGCTGGCGACCATGACCCGATCGCCGGGCCTGACCTGCAGTTCGCGCAAATCGCGGGCGGCAGCCTCGACCGCGTCCGAGAACTGCCGGTAGCTCCACGGACGTCCGGCTTCGACGAACGCCGGATGGTCAGGCGCTTCCTGCGCAAACTTCGCATACACGTCGTGCACGCGCGAAGGCAGGTCTTCGATCAGGTCGTTCGCGGTGATGCTTTCGATACCGGTCTGCACGGCGCCCTCCTCGATAACTCACCTGCACGGAGCCTGTTGCCGCTACGTTTCGATGCAGCGCATCATTCACGACGCGCGGCGACTTTTGGGCGGGCCGGAGTTCTCCATGGCGCGCTGCTGCGCAAGGATTTCCTCCTCGACGTCGCGAAGCTGGTCCTTGCCGAAGAACATCTCGTCGTTGACGAAGAATGTCGGCGAGCCGAAAGCGCCGCGATCGACCGCGTCCTGCGTCAGCGCCATCAACCGGGTCTTGACGGCCGGGTCCTGCGATCTGGCGATGATCTTGTCGGCATCGATCCCTGAGAAATTGAGCGCTTCGCGCATCACACCAGGATCGTCCATCTTCTTCGGCTCTTCCCACATGTGGCGATAGACCGCCTGGAAATATGGCCAGAAAACACCTTCCGAATTCGGCCGCGACGGCACCGCGCATCAGTTGCAGGGTATTCACCGGGAAGAACGGATTCCGCCGAAAGGTGGTGATGCCGTGACGCCGGATGAAGCGCTCAGTCTCCAGCGCCATGTAGTCGGGCTTGTTTCTGACGCCCTTGAGGTAATCGGCGGGCGAGCTGTTGCCGGTGAGTTTGTAGATGCCGCCAAGCAGCGCCGGCACATAATCGAATTTTGTCGCGGTTCGCCGCTCGATGTCCGGAATCACGCGCGCCGCCAGATAGGCGTTCGGGCTGCCGAAATCGAACATGAACTGGACCGTCGGCGCGACTGCATCGCTCATTCGATCCTCCCATTGTTTCTGACTGTTGCCGGCAGTCGCCGCTCGGAGCTTTGATCCGGCCCAGATCTCTATAGTTCTAAAAAAGAACTGTCAAGGATGTCACTGCTGGTCAGACCTTTGAAGTAGCCAGTAATCGCCTATTCTATGCATTCTGATTTGGAATTTGGATGATATTAATCGATTGAATGATGCCGGAGAACGGAATGCGCTGGGACACGCTTGAAGAAGAACCATGTTCGGTGGCCCGCACGGTCGCGGTCATCGGCGACCGGTGGAGCCTACTGATCCTGCGCGAGTGCTTTCTCCGCGTCCGCCGCTTCGAGGCGTTTCAATCCCGGCTCGGCATTACCCGGCATCTGCTGGCAGATCGGCTGAAGAAGTTCGTCCGCTACGGCGTGCTGCGGCGCGCCCGCTACCAGGAAAGCCCTGCCCGATACGAATACATCCTGACGCAGCGCGGCCTGGATCTGTATCCCGTCGTGATGTCGATCGTGCACTGGGGCGATACGCACATGGTGGACGAGCGCGGCCGCCCGCTGCTGCACCAGCACAACAATTGCGGCAAGCTGTTTGATCCGGTGATGGTCTGCTCCGAATGCGGCGAGCCGCTTCATGCCAAGCAGGTGCATACCCACCCGGGGCCTGGCGCCGCGCAGGCCGGTCGGCCGCCGGGATGAGCGGGCCCGCTCAAACCCAGCGCTTGCGGCGGCGATACGGCCGAGCAGCCGTTCGCTTCGTTACACGCCGGCTGTGCAACGAACAGCGCAAAGAAAAAGCCGCCTTGAGGGGCGGCTTTTTCGTCGGATGGCTGAGCGCTCGGCAAGCTTACACTTTCACCTCTCCTTCGTGCTCTCCGTCCCAGTAGGTGATGCGCGAGGCCTTCACCCGGATCAGCACGATATTCGGCGTATCGATACCTTGTTCGAACCATCGGTCCAGATCGCTCGTCCAATGAGCCTTGAAGGCCGCCTTGTCCCAAATCAATTCAGCATCGCCTTCAACTGCAACGTAAATGGCATCGGAAAATATTCCGCCGTCACTGGTAAAGCCCAGCGCCACCTTTGAATTCACTTTTATGTCGGCGACCGTGCGGGACTGCTCAAACGTGAAATAGTACGATGTCCCGTTGTACTCGACATCGCCATTGTTGCTCATCGGACGGTTGGCGATCTGGCCGTTCTCCGTATGGGTCGACAGGATCGCAATGTCAATTCCTGCCATTCGCTTCGAAATTTCTTCAATGGATTTATGATTCATGTCACCACCTTGAGCCTGTTGGCGGGACAACAGACCCGCGCTTGATCCGTTCCAACGTCACGTCATGAACGACGAGACGCCTCTTGATCTAGAAACGCAGCATTCCAAACAGGAAAAGGAGCGCGACGGTTCACCAGCGCCGAGATGAGCAATGATCCGAAACACCCCATGCGACTCGAAAAAAAGACAAATATTTTTAAGCTCTCTACCAGCAACTCCGACACGAAAATGCCTGTGCGTGCCCAAGCGCTATTTCATCTTGACGCGCGGCTCGCGGCTCCACACCCGCAGCTGACCGAGCTTGTCGACAAAGCCGGAGACATCCTTCGATGACGCCAGCGCCGCAAAGGCGTCGGCGACGAAATCGCGCACCGTCAACTCCTGCAACAGATCGTCGATCGCATCTGCCGCCGGCAACAGCGCGATGGCGTCGTAAAGAACAGACGGGCCGCCGTCTGAGTTCGAAGATAAGAGCCGCTGCGAAGATAAGAGCCACTGCGATGTGATGCTGTTCGCCCTTGGTCTGATGAAGAACTGCTTCGTACGTCGGCGTGAATCACGGACCGCGCAGGACGTTGCTCCGGCTTTTGATCTTGCTACGTGCGAAAAAACACGAACCAGACAATTGCCATAGCTACGGCGGCGACACTGACACTCACCACGAGAAGTAACAGAATGGACGGGCCGGGCTCGGCTTGTCGGGCTTCCGTTGGCGTTTCGATGATTACGCCGTGCTTTTTAACAGCCATAACCGCTCGCCTAAATTTTTGGTGCGAGGTCGGCGCGGTCGAACACCGGCACCGTCTCTGTATCCTCAGGAAGGGCCCCAGACGGGGTATCTTCCGCAGCATGGCGCAATGCTTCGCTGGTAGAATCCAGGCCATCTGACGTTTCGTTGGCTCCGCTACCGGCGTCGTGACGCCGCGGCGGAACCTGTTTTCCTGCGTCGGCGTCGGCAAGTCGTGCTGTTTTGTCCATGCTCTGATCCTCTGTTGGAGACCAAGCCGCCCGCGCAGGGATGGTTCCTGTGGGCTTACGAGAAGCTTCGCGCCGTGGGGCGCGGCGGCTTTAACCACAACGACAAGCGATTGGGTTCTTTGAGAGAGGAGGCATGAACCAATCACAATTCGGCGGATTAGCCATCGATAAATGGAGGCAAAAAAATGCCGAATTTCATCGCTCTGGTTGTCGAGGACGATACATTCCAGCGTGAGATACTCGCCGAACTTTTGAGAAACCACGGCCTCGACGTCGTCGAGTGCAGCTCCGCAGAAACCGCGGAACTCGTTTTGACGTCCACCGGCACAGAGCTTGTCGCGCTGGTCACCGACGTAGAATCTCGGTGGCGCCATGTCTGGTGTGGAGTTGGCCCAGTACGCCAAGCGGACGTTCCCTCACCTCAACGTCGTGATGATCTCCGGAAATAATCCGCCCTACATTCCGCAGGACACCCGTTTTTTTCTGAAGCCTTACCACTCGAAAGATTTGCTGGAAGCCGCGCTTACCTGAAGGCCGCCACCGGCGGCGTTCGTGGGCGGCATGGTCCCGATGCCAAACGTCGAATTTTGACGGATGAGAACGAAGGACGTTCGAGCTTTAGAATAGCTTCGATGTTCTTGGTAATGGTCCCACGGTTAAACGGTTGCTGCTTCCCTGATGCTCACGGCCGCTATCCGGTAACGCGCTCAGCGGCGAGCTTCGCCTTTTTTCCCGTTCGTTCGACAGATTCTTCACCTGCCTTCTCGGCTTGAGCCCGGCGCTCGCATTTGGTCCGTATTTCCTCGAGTTCATCGTCGGAGAGATGCTCGATGCCAACGAAGGATTGTGCGCCGTGCTGACACGGATCAGTTCGTCGAGCTTGACCTGGATGGCGGCGCTGTCGCGGTTCTGGGAGTTCTGGATCAGAAAGACCATCAGGAAGGTGACGATCGTCGTACCGGTGTTGATGACGAGTTGCCATGTGTCGGAATAATGAAAAATCGGTCCTGATAGCGCCCACAGCGAGAACAACGCCTGCGGCTATCAGAAATGTAAGCGCGCGGCCGGCAGCCTGGGACGTACGGTTTGCAATCTCGGCGAAGAGATGCGCGCTCCATTTTTTCAGCATCTTGACGAACTCCGGCTACGGGTAGGCCCTGACGGGCAAATCTCTGAAGATGCGGCGATAGGTGCGTGGAACCCCAAACGGTATGGAACGTTGCTGCGCCGAGATCCAATTGGAGGGTGCGGATATGTCTCGCGGATTGCCATCGATGACGGCGTTGCTGGGTTTGCTCGCCATAGCAGGGTACCAGAACAGGGACAAAATCGGAGAGTTGCTGAAGGGCGCGACCGGCAACAATGCTCCGGCGGGCGCGGGCGATCAGCAAGGTCCCCTGGGTGGCCTGCTCGGCAATCTGGGTGGAGCGCTGGCCGGCGGGGGAGCCGGCGGCCTGCTTGGCGGAGGACTGGGCGAGTTGCTCGAACGGTTCAAGCAGAACGGGCAAGGAGATGCGGCGGAGTCCTGGATCAACAAGGGTCCTAACAAGGAGCTTCCTCCCCCTCAATTGAAACAGGCAATTGGCGCCGATGTGCTGGCCGCGCTGGAGCAGCAGACGGGCCTGTCTCAAGAAGAACTTCTGGCGAGACTTTCACGAGAGCTTCCTGCAGCCGTTGATCAGTACACGCCTGACGGACGCCTTCCGAACTGACACTCTATCAACTCTCGAGGATCACTTTCATGGGTATCATCTGGACGATCATTATTGGCTTCGTAGCCGGCGTCATCGCGAAATTCATCATGCCCGGCGACAACGAACCGTCAGGTTTCATTCTTACGACCATCCTTGGCATCGTCGGCGCGTTCGTGGCGACGTTTCTGGGGCAAGCCCTTGGATGGTACCGGCCCGGCGAAGGCGCCGGCCTGATCGGCGCCGTGGTAGGCGCCATTGTGGTCTTGTTTGCTTACAGCGCCATCGCGGGCCGGCGCCGGGCTTACTGAGCAACCCGCTTCTGTGGAAGTGCTTGACAACCGGGGCGGCAAGACGGGAGAGCCGTCGAGCCGCCCTGAATTGTTTATAGGGCACCGACAAACGCGGGGCCGTTGCGGCTTCCTCTTTCATCGCCGGAGGCGGCGCGGCGATTGGTAAAAAGAAAAGCCGCCCCGAAGGGCGGCTTTTCAGCAAATACCGACAAATCAGTATCATGTCTTGGTTGCGGGGATAGGATTTGAACCTATGACCTTCAGGTTATGAGCCTGACGAGCTACCGGGCTGCTCCACCCCGCGTTAAACCGTTGCGCTGTCTTCAAAAAGCCGGTGCCGAAACAGTCCCGGCGAACGCCAGATGACGCCGATCGATCCCGTCCGGAGGCTTCCTGAGAAGGCGACCGGGCCGAAGCCGTCGGGCGCGAGCGGTATGTATCAACGTCGGCCTGCTTTGGAAAGGGGAAAGGCTCTCCTTTTGAGGATTTTATGACAGCAAAAGCGGGGGTTTGAGGGGGCAAAACCGCCTCCGGGAACCGCTCTTGCCACAAACCCCGCAAAACCTGTGTTTTGGCCCCCACAGCATGGCCGTACGGGCCCGCCAAAACAAGAAAAGGGAATGCGCGTGTCGGATACATTCGACGCCGTGGCGGCTGCACGGTGGCCGGGCCGCTGTCCGAGGGCCCGAATATTTCGGTACCCATATTGGCGGGCCTCGACGGCTTATCAGGGCCGCGCGACTTGGCTACAGTGGCCGCATCACCTTTCAGAACATCACCTGACATCAACGGGAGAGAAACAGTGGATCTTGGGATCAAAGGCCGCCGCGCCATCGTTTGCGCATCGAGCAAGGGCTTGGGGCGCGCCTGCGCCATCGCGCTGGCCAATGAAGGCGTGCATGTCACGCTGACCGCGCGCGGCGCGGAGGCGCTGAAGAAGACCGCCGATGAAATCCGCAAGGCGAATCCTTCCGTGACCGTCACCGAAGTCGCCGGCGACATCACGACGCCGGCCGGCCGCGAGGCGGCGCTGAAGGCGTGTCCTGATCCGGACATTCTGATCAACAATGCCGGCGGCCCGCCGCCCGGCGACTTCCGCAACTGGACCCGCGACGACTGGATCAAGGCGATCGACGCCAACATGCTGACGCCGATCGAACTGATCAAGGCGACGGTGGACGGCATGATGGCGCGAAAATTCGGCCGCATCGTCAACATCACTTCCGCCGCGGTGAAGTCGCCGATCGAGGTGCTGGGCCTCTCCAACGGCGCCCGCGCCGGCCTCACCGGCTTCGTCGCCGGCATCGCGCGGAAAACCGTGATCAACAACGTCACCATCAACGGCCTGCTGCCCGGCCCGTTCAATACCGACCGCGTGCGCGGCCCCGTAGCCAAGCTTGATGCCGACAAGCGCGGCATCACCGTCGACCAGTTGCTGGCGGAGCGCGCAAAACTCAATCCGGCCGGCCGCTTCGGCGACCCCGAGGAGTTCGGGCTCGCCTGCGCCTTCCTGTGCGCCGACAAGGCCGGCTTCATTACCGGCCAGAACATCCTGCTCGACGGCGGCGCGTTTCCGGGCACGCTATGAAGGCGGTCTGGTACGAGCGGTCGGGCCCCGCGCCCGAGGTGCTCACCTATGGCGAGATGCCGACGCCCAATGCCGGCCCGGGCGAAGTCCGGGTGCGGCTGGAGGCGTCCGGCGTCAATCCCGCCGACGTCGGCCGCCGCGGCGGCAGCTACCGGGCGATGGAATACCCGCGCGTCATTCCCAACAGCGACGGCGCTGGCATCGTCGACCAGGTCGGCGACGGCGTCACGCGGCTGAAGGCCGGTCAGCGCGTCTGGCTGTTCAACGGCCAGCGCAACGGCCGCGCGTTCGGCACGGCGGCTGAATATATCTCGCTTGCCGAACACCTGGTAACGCCGCTGCCGGACAATCTGTCGTTCGCGGAAGGCGCCACGCTGGGCATCCCCGCGATGACGGCGTGGACCTGCCTTTATTGCGACGGCCCGATCGTGGGACAGACGGTGCTGGTCACCGGTGGCGCCGGCGCCGTCGGGCACTACGCGGTGCAACTCGCCAAATGGGGCGGCGCCAAGGTGATCGCCACCGTCAGTTCGGCGGCCAAGGGCGAGCAGGCGCGGCTCGCGGGCGCCGACCTCGTCATCAACTACAAGACCGAGGATGTCGTCGCCAAGGCGATGGCCTACACCGGCCAGCGCGGTGTCGACCGCGTCGTCGATGTCGATTTCGGCGGCAACATCGAGACCACGCTGAAACTGATGGGCATGAATTCGACGATCGCGGTCTACGCCACCAACGGCAATCGCACGCCCGTGGTGCCGATGCGCGAGCTGATGGAAAAATGCATCGCGCTGCGCGCGCTGGTGCTGTTCGCGCTGCCACCCCCGCTGCTGGCGGCGGCACAGGCTGATATTTCAAAGTGGCTGGCGGCGGGTCCGCGCATCCATAACATCGCGGCGCAGTTCGCGCTCTCGGACACCGCGCAGGCGCATCTGGCGGTGGAGAAAGGCGACAAGCTCGGCACCGTGATCGTGGATTGCGCCAGGTAGCGACAATAGTTGCCGCAACAGCTACTGGACCGGTGTGGTCCGCTGCTCCGTCCAGGAGAGGCCGAACTCGCCGAGACCTTCTGCGAGAAGATCGCCAAGCATCGGCTCACCCAGCAGGTAGCGCGCGGTGGGATCACTGCGTGCTTCCGTAGCCTGCTGGCGCAAATCTTTCCATTCGTCGATCGTTCCGTCGCCGCGGCCGAGCCACATCAGCGCGACGAGATCGATCTGCTCGTCCTCGCTTAGCGCATCGATAAAGCCGGCGATCTCGCGGGCGACAGGATCGCGCCCGTCGTCCTCGAGCACGTCGATCATGTCGTCGTCGGCGGGATTGGACCCGGAATCCGGATCGGCAGCGGCTTCCTTGACGTCGAACTGCCGGGCCTTCTCGATCAGGAAGCCGACTTTTTCGGGCGAAATCGTGAGTTCTGGCATCGCATGTTCCTCATACGGGCCATGCGATAACGCCGAACGCGGTCAGATGATCCATTGCGCCGGAACATGGAAACCCGCATCCTTGCCCTAACAACAGAAACGACGAGGAATGCCGGATGCACTGGACCGTGGGCAAGGTCAAAATCACCAAGGTGGTCGAACTGGAGACCGTCGGCAGCACCCGTTTCATCCTGCCGCTCGCGACCAACGAGGAAATCCAGAAACTGCCCTGGCTGATTCCGCATTTCGCGACCGACGAAGGCCGGCTCAAGATGTCGATCCACTCGCTGCTGGTCGAAACGCCGTCGCGCCGGATCATCGTCGATACCGGGCTCGGCAACGACAAGCAGGGCCGCAACGTGCCGACCTGGAATAACCGCAAGGATCCGTTTCTCGATACGCTGACGGCGGCGGGCTTCCCGCCCGACAGCATCGACACCGTGCTGTGCACGCATCTGCATGTCGACCATGTCGGCTGGAACACCGTTCTGGTCGGCGGCAAATGGGTGCCGACATTCGCCAACGCCCGTTACGTGTTCGGCAGGACCGAGTACGAGTATTGGCGCGACCACAGCGAGGGACCGGCGCATCAGGCGGTGTTCGGCGATTCCGTCAAACCGATCGCCGACGCCGGCAAAGCCGATCTCGTCGCCAGCGATGCCCGCCTTGCGGATGAAATCACCCTGATCCCGACGCCCGGTCACAGCCCTGGCCATATGAGCATCCACATCAAGTCTGACGGTGAGGAAGGCCTGCTGACCGGGGACGTGGCGCACCATCCCTGCCAGATGGCCCATCTTGACTGGTCGTCTACGGCCGATTCCGATCCCAAACAGTCGGCCACGACCCGTCGCGAGCTGTTTTCGCGCTTCGCCGACACGCCGACACTGGTGATCGGCGGCCACTTCAACGCCGGCCACATCAAGCGCGAAGGGGATGGGTTCAAGTTCATCGCGCTGCCATAGGGTGGCAAAGCGAAGCGTGCCCACCATTCAAAGTTGCGGCTGATGACAGATGGTGGGCACGGCGCAAAGGCGCCTTTGCCCACCCTACCCTGCGCTTTCGGCAGTTGAATTTCCCGCCCCGCTGTTCCATGAAGCGTGTCGAGGTATACCACCGATAAGCCTGATAAAACCCGCAGGGAGTAATAAAATGAAGCTTGTTCGTTACGGCGCCAAGGGTGCGGAAAAGCCCGGCCTGATCGATAAATCCGGCCAGTTGCGCGATCTTTCCGCGCATGTGAAAGACCTCGACGGCGAGGCCTATGCGCCGGCCGCGCTGGCCAAGCTGGCCGCGCTGGATACCTCCAAGCTCCCCGCCGTCGACGGCAAGCAGCGCTTCGGCGCGCCGGTTACCGGCATCTCGAAATTCGTCGCGATCGGCTTGAACTATGCCGACCATGCCAAGGAAACCGGCTCGCCGATCCCGACCGAGCCGATCTTCTTCATCAAGGCCAACACCGCGCTGAGCGGCCCCAATGACGCGGTCGAAAAGCCCCGCGGCTCGACCAAGCTTGACTGGGAATGCGAAATCGCCGCCATCATCGGCACCCGCGCCAAATATGTCAGCGAAGCCGACGCGCTCAACCATGTCGCCGGCTACTGCGTCTGCAACGACGTCTCCGAGCGCAATTTCCAGATCGAACGTCTCGGCCAGTGGACCAAGGGCAAGTCGCACGACACGTTCGGACCCGTCGGCCCGTGGCTGGTGACCAAGGACGAGATTCCCGACGTGCAGAAACTGTCGATGTGGCTCGACGTCAACGGCCAGCGCCGCCAGACCGGATCGACCTCGACCATGATCTTCTCGATGGCGAAGTGCATCTCCTATGTCTCGCAATTCATGACGCTGCTGCCCGGCGACATCGTCACGACGGGTACACCGCCCGGCGTCGGCACCGGCATGAAGCCGCCGCAATTCCTCAATGTCGGCGACGTCGTGACGCTCGGCATCGAAGGGCTCGGCGAGCAGCGGCAGGAAATCATCGCGGCCTAAGCCGTCATACCCTGCGAAAGCGGGGTATCCAGTACGCCGCGGCCCCGGTGAAACAACCGAACGGTCGCGGCGTACTGGATCATCCGCCCCAGGCGCAACTGCGCAGAAGGCGGATGATGACGACGAACGGTCGTCATGACCGGGCAAAACAAGAAGAAAACTTCCAAGGGAATGCTCCATGAAACTCACCTTCTCCCCCGCCTCGCCGTTCGCCCGGAAAGTCCGCATCGCCGCGATCGAGACCGGCCTGATCGACAAAATAGAATTCACCGCCGCCACCGTCGCGCCGGGTCAGGCCAACGAGGAATATTCCAAGATCACGCCGCTGAAGAAGCTGCCGGTGCTGATCCTCGACAATGGCGACGTCATCCTCGATTCCTACGTCATCGTTGAATATCTCGACGAGCTCGCCGGCGGCGGAAAATTGATCCCGGCCTCCGGCCCCGAGCGCTGGAAGGTCAAGAGCGACCATTCCCTGCTGCAGGGCATGCTGGATTCCATGCTGCTGTGCCGCTACGAGGCCATGGTGCGGCCCGAGCCGCTGCGATGGAAGGCGTGGTCCGACGATCACTGGAACCGGGCGTGGACCGGCATGGCGCATTTCGAGAACAGGTCAGACGTATTGTCGGGGCCGTTCAACATCGCACAGATCGGCCTTGTTTGCGTGCTCGGCTATGCGGACTTCCGCTTTGCCGATAGCGGCTGGCGCAAGGCCTATCCGAAGCTCGACGCTTTCCATCAGAAGATGCTGGAGCGGCCGTCGGTGAAAATCTCGGCCCCGCCGCCGGCGTAACCTCAGGGAATGGAGATAGCGGCATGCGCGAGGGTGGCAAAGGATTGCGGCGCCTCGGCCTTGCCGCTCTCTTCATGCTCGCGGCTTCCACCGCCGGCGCGCAGATCCAGCAATTTTCCACCGGCCAGCGCAACCTCGCCTGTGGCAGCCCGGCTTCGATCGGCGATGGCTGGCCCATAGCGACGCCGGAAAGCGTCGGCCTCGACGGCGAACGGCTGTGCGGCATCGCTGCGCGGCTCGCGTCCACCAACGCCAATGTCCATGCCGTGGTGATCGCCCGCCACGGCAAGCTCGTCTTCGAGCAATATTTTCCGGGTTACGACGAACCATGGGGGATGGGCGAAGGGCGGCGGCACGAATTCGACGCCTCGACCAAGCACGACATGCGTTCGGTTTCGAAGAGCGTGACCTCCCTGCTGGTCGGAATTGCGATCGATCGCGAGCTGATCAAGAGTGCCGATGAACCTGTCGTCAAATTCTTTCCGGACTATTCGACGCTGAAGTCGCCGGGCTGGGACAACATTACCCTTCGCCATCTGCTGACGATGTCGTCAGGTATCCAGTGGGACGAAAATCGCGCCTGGAAGGATCCGCAGAACGACGAACCGCATCTCGGCAGCGAGGCCGATCCGTTCCGCTACGTCCTGTCGAAGCCGGTCGCAGCGCCGCCGGACACCGTGTGGAATTACAATGGCGGGGGAACGGATCTGCTCGGCAACGTCGTCGAGCGTGTATCGGGCAAATCGCTGGACGCGTTTGCGCGCGAGGCGCTGTTCGCGCCGCTTGGCATCTCGGACTGGGAATGGATGAAATACCGGAATGAGCACATTGCCGCGGCTGCGGGCCTTCGGCTACGCCCGCGCGATGCCGCAAAAATCGGGCAACTCGTGCTCAACAAGGGCGCCTGGAATGGCAGGCAGATCGTCTCGGCGAAGTGGATCGAGCAATCGGTCACGCCGCGCTTTCAGGCGATCGGCTATTTCGGCGGGCTGTTCTACTACGGGCAGCAATGGTGGATGGGCCGCACGCTGTCCGGCGGACAAGGAGGTGAAGTGGATTGCGGCCCAGGGCCTCGGCGGCCAGCGCATCTTCATCGTCCCCGAACTCGACCTTGTGGTCATGACCACATCCGGGCTCTATGGCAGCGGACGGCAGGGCCAGGCGGCGCTCGACATCCTCGCCAATTTCATCATTCCCTACGCCAGGGACAACACCACGCGATAACAAGCCGGGAAAAAGCATGAGCCTGAAATTTGCCGTCGGCGACCTCACCATCCACCGCATCATCGAGCAGGAAACCACCTTCCTGCCGGCGCTTGAAATGCTGCCGGGCCTGACGCCGCAGGTGTTGGCGGAGAACCGGGCGTGGATGCAAAAGGCCGGCGCGCTCGACGACAACGACGTGCTGATCCTGTGCTTCCAGTCCTATGTGGTGAAGACGCCGCACCACACCATCCTGATCGACAGCTGCATCGGCAACGACAAGCCGCGGCCGCAACGGCCAAAATGGAACATGAAGACCGACGATACTTACATGCGCGGACTTGCCGCCGCCGGGTTTTCCGTCGGCGACATCGACTATGTCATGTGCACGCATCTGCATGTCGACCATGTCGGCTGGAACACGCGGCTCGACAACGGCCGCTGGGTGCCGACCTTCCCGAAGGCGCGCTACGTATTCGGCAAGACCGAGTTCGATTACTGGACCGAAACCCACGCGAAAACGCCGGTGCCGCCGTTTGCCGACAGCGTGCTGCCGGTGGTCGAGGCGAAGCCAGGCCGAGATCGTGCGCGACGACTATGCGATCGGCGACCACACGCGCATCCTGCCGACGCCGGGCCACACGCCCGGCCATGTCGCCTTCACCTTCGGCCGCGGCAAGGACGACGCCGTGTTCTCCGGCGACCTGATGCATTCGCCGCTGCAAACGCGCTATCCGGAATTATCAGCCAAGTTCGACGTCGATCAGGCACAGGCAGCGACCACGCGCCGCCAATTCATGGAGCGGTACTGCGACAGCGATACGCTGTGCTGCACCGCGCATTTCCCCTCGCCGTCGGTCGGGAAGATCCGGCGACATGGCAATGGATTTTCCTGCGAGGCGATATGAGCGCCGACATGCTCGGCATTCGAGACGCTTTCGATCGAGCCGGTCGATGAGCATGTGGCGATCGTCAGGCTCAACCGGCCGGACGCCTCCAACGCGCTCAACACCCAGATGGGCCGCGACCTCGTGCGCTATTTCGAGGACGTTGCACTGGATCCCAAGAGCCTGCGCTGCATCGTGCTGACCGGCACCGGCGACAAGGCGTTCTGCGCCGGCGGCGATCTGAAGGAGCGCCGCGGCATGACCGACGAGGCGTGGACGCGCCAGCACGTCATTTTCGAGCGCATGGTGCGGGCGCTGATCGACTGCCCGGTCCCGATCATCGGCGCCGTCAATGGCGCGGCCTATGGCGGCGGCTGCGAGATCGCGGGCTGTTGCGATTTCCTCTACGCCGCGGAGGGCGCGCGTTTTGCGCTGACCGAAGTGACGCTCGGCATCATGCCGGGCGGCGGCGGCACGCAGACCCTGCCGCGCGCCGTCGGCGAGCGCCGCGCCAAGGAGCTGATCCTGACCGGCAAGCCGTTTACAGCTGCGGAGGCCCACGCCTGGGGGCTTGTGAACGAGGTGTTTCCGCCATCCGAACTGCTGCCGGCAGCGCTGGCGACCGCGGCGCGCATCGCCCGCAATGCGCCGATCTCCGTCCGCCAGGCAAAACTGTCGATCCATCGCGGCCTGCAATTGTCGCTGCGCGATGGCCTCGCGCTGGAGATCGAGGCCTATAACCGCATGGTCCCGACCGAGGACCGCCGCGAAGGCGTGCTGGCCTTCAACGAGAAGCGGACGCCGAATTTTAGAGGCAAGTGAAGTTCGTCTTCACCTCTCCCATGGGGAGAGGTCGGCGCGTAGCGCCGGGTGAGGGTTACCGATCCATCGTTAGGCCGAAACCCCTCACCCGCTCGCAAGGTGCTCGCGACCTCTCCCTACGGGAGAGGTGAAGAGTCCCTCAATCGAACAGGCTCGGTGTGTGGTTCACCGGCGCGCCTTCGATCGCCAGCATCTTCAGTTTCGTCACCACGCCGCCATTGGCGGAGAAGCCGCCGGGCTTGTTGCCGGCCGCCAGCACGCGGTGGCACGGCACCACGATCGGACAGGGGTTGCGCCCCAGCGCCTGGCCGACGTCGCGCGACAGCTCGACGCCGCCAAGCTTCTTGGCGATATCGCCATAGGTCAGGGTCTGGCCCGGCGGAATCCTGCGCGCGATGTCGTAGACGCCGCGGTTGAATTCGGGAACGCCGTCGAGGTCGAGCACGACGTCGGCGAGGTCGTTCGGCTTGCCTTCGAGCAGTTCGACGATGCCGTCGATCGCGGCCTGTACCTTCGCGGTGGGCGGCGTCTCGATGAGATCGTCATGGCGCTGCTGCAGGCGGCTGCGGGTCTTCTTTTCATCGCCCATCGGCAATTGCACCGAGACGATGCCACGCTCGCCCCACACGATGCCGCAGCGGCCGATCGCGGTGTCGAATATCGTAAAATGGTGCCCGGTCATGGCTGGCTCCATATTCTCCTGTTCGATGCCACCCAGCTTCCTTCTTGGCCCAAATCTAGGCTTGGAGATTATTGCTATCCACCCGAAACCTGACGGAACTTGACGGCGTAAACAACTTCCGCTGATCTGGGGACACTCACGACGCCATTCAATGGCCCCTGCCCTCCCCACCTCACGAGCCCCCATGCAAACCCTTCACGTCAACGGCTATGACATGGCCTATCTCGATGTCGGCCAAAGCGCTGGCAACGGCCCGCCGCTGGTCTGCGTGCATGGTTCGCTGTGCGACTTCCGGATCTGGTCGTCGGTGCTGGGGCCACTGACGCGCAATCACCGCGTGATCGCTCCTTCTTTGCGGCATTTCTTCCCCGAGCATTGGGACGGCGTCGGCGACACCTATTCGATCGCGCAGCATGTCGACGACGTCATCGGCTTCATCGAGAAGCTCGATACCGGACCGGTCGACCTGATGGGCCATTCCCGCGGCGGACACATCTGCTTTCGCGTCGCGCAGCGGCGGCCTGATCTGTTGCGTAAACTCATCCTGGCCGAGCCCGGCGGCGAGCTCGACGCTACGCTCGATCCGGCCTTCCAGCCCGGCCCGTCGCCGCTGGCCGCGCGGATCGCGGCTTCCGCCAAGGTGATTGCCAAGGGCGACATCGACGGCGGCTTGCAGATCTTCCTGGATGCGCTGGAGGGGCCCGGCGCCTGGAAGCGCCTGCCGGCGACCCCGAAACAGCTTTTGCGCGACAACGCCACCACGCTGATCGGTCAGATGCGCGACCAGCGCCCACCGTTCTCCAAGGCTGACGCGGAGGCGATCAAGACGCCGACATTGTTCATCGGCGGCGCCAACACCAAGGGCACGCTGCCGAAGGTGCTGAATGCGCTGGCGGCGAATGTGCAGGGCTCGCGCACCGCGATGATCCCGGGCGCCACGCATCCGATGTTCGAGCAGGCGCCGCAGGCGTATTGCACGATCGTCCTGGAGTTTCTGGCGGCATAGGCCGACCAGGCCAGACTGCCGATCACTTCTGATCGAGACGCCACGCGCCGTCCCAATCCGCAGGCGGCGGATTGGCCTGAAAATCCGCGACGCGCTGGGCCAGCGCCAGCGACGGCCCGTCGCCGGGGACCGCTTCGAGCGCCCCCTGGAACGCCTGACGCGCCTCGTCCCAGCGCCGCGCACGATAGGCGGCGAGCCCCTCGGCATATCGCTCCCGCAGCACCAGCAGTTTCTCGCCAAGCTCGCCCTTGCGACCCATGATCTCGAACACCGCTTCGGGTCTGGTCTGGCCGACCACCACCAGCCGGTCGATCTCGCGAACCTCGACGGCATCGCCGGCCGCGGTGATCGCAGGCGCTGACGCCAGCGAGTGCGTGCCGTAGATCTTGTTGGCGTTCTCCAGCCGCGACGCCAGGTTCACCGCGTCGCCCATCACCGTGTAGCTCATCATGAATTCCGAGCCGATGCTGCCGACCAGCACTTCGCCGGTGGCCACGCCGATACGAACATCGCAATCGCTCGGCACCGTGCGCACGCCGATCAGCTCGGGCAATTCGGTCCGCAGCGCCGCGCCCCGATCGGCCATCTCGACGGCGGCCAGGCAGGCCAGCCGCGCCTGCTCGCCATGCTCGGTAAACGGAGGCCCCCAATAGGCCATGATCGCGTCGCCGATATATTTGTCGATAATGCCGCGGTGGCTGCGGATCGGCCCCGACATCGTCGACAGATAATGGTTCATCACCTTGACGAGGCCCTGCGGCGTCATGCCTTCGCTGAGGCTGGTGAAGCCCTTCATGTCGCAGAACAGCACCGTCATCACCCGGCGTTCGCCGTCGGAAGCCGTCAGCGATTGCGGGTCGATCAGACCTTCGACGACGCGCGGGTCGACATAGCGGCCGAAGGTTTCGCGCAGGCGCTCCTTGTGGCGCAACTGCTCGACCATGTTGTTGAACGCCGTCGTGAGCTGGCCGATCTCGTCGCGCGTGGTGACGTCGATCGATCCGTCGAGCCGGCCGGCTTCGACGGCGCGGGTGCCATCCAGCAGGCGCCGCACCGGGCCGGTTATTCCGGTGCTGATAAAAAGGGAAAATATCAGTCCAAGAATGCCCGCAAGCAAGGTCAGGATCACGGAGATGACAATGGCCGTCTTCTGGTCGCGCATCGTCATCACGGCATCGCCGCGGACCAGCGCGAGCATGTCGGTGCGGATAATTTCGATCCTCTGGTTGAGGTCATCGCGCAGCGCGTCGGTCCGCGCCACGCTGGCCCGCGCTTCCGGAATATTCCCGGCCTCGATCAGCATCAGCAGCCGCTTGTATTCTTCGCCGAGGTAGCGATGGAGATCGCTGATCACGCGCTCGATCCGATCGTCGATCCGGCCGAGCCGGGCGTTATCGGATGTCGTCGAGCTATCGTCGATGATCGCATTGATCAGGGCGCGCGCCGCCTGCGCTTCCTGCTCGATTTCCAGGCCCCTCGCCTGATAGATTTTCCGCTGATCCGCCATGGAGGGCTCATCGGGCGGCGACTGCATCCGGCTGATCATCAGCCGGCGCAGCGCCAGCGCCTGCTCCAGCGAATGGATGTTCATCCGCGCCAGATGCCCATACGCCTCGACATATTTGGAACTGAACTCGTCGAGCTGGTGGGCAATCTTGCGCGTCATCACCGTCGACAGCGCCGACGTGATCGCCATCAGAAAGATCAACCCGATGGCGATGCCGAGGATTCGCTTTCGGATTGTCGGTTGCAGCATGGGGTGGCGCTCTGAGGTGGCGGAGAGAATGCGGATGATGCGAACGCCCGGTCGATCCGGGATAGGGCCGGGCCCGTTGCTTAGCGCGCGGCGTCGGATTTGGCACGTTCCGCCGCGCGAAGGCTGTTGACGCGCGCCATGTCAGGGCGTATCGAATACGGAATTCCGTATTCCGAATTGGGTATAGCCGGCATGATCCCATTGGATCCGCTCCCCAACCTGATCGACCAGGTCTATGCCCGAATCCTCGAGGCGATCACCGACCGTTCGCTGCCGCCCGGCCATCGCATCCGGCAGAACGAACTGGCGGAGAAACTTGGCGTTTCGCGCCAGCCGGTATCCCATGCGCTGCATCTGCTGCACCGGCAGGGACTGGTCGCCGAAAGCGGCCGCCGAGGCTTTGAAGTCACCCGGCTCGATCCGGAGCGCATCCGCCAGCTCTACGAGGTGCGCGGCGCCATCGACGCACTGGCCGCGCGGCTCGCCGCTGGACGTGCCAGGTCCGATGCTTCGGGACGCGCGCAGCTCGAGGCCGCGCTGCAGGCCGGACGCACCATCGAGCAAGGACACGCCACTTTCGCGGCTGATCGCGCTCGACGTCGATTTTCACAGCGCGATCCATCGCCTCGCGGGCAATCCCGCGATCGAGGAAATGATTGCGCCGCAATGGCCGCATATGCGCCGCTCGATGGCGACCGTGCTGGCCGAACTCGATTACCGCGAAAGCGCCTGGGCCGAGCACGAGGCAATCGCCGCACAGATCTTTGCGGGCAATGCGAAAGCCGCGGAAGCCGCGGCGCTGGCGCATGCGCAGACGGCGGGACGAATGACTGAGGAGAGACTGAGGGCAACTGACAAGGCCGCTTGAGTAGAACAGCCGTCGCCCCGGAATGACAACAGAACAATAGCACTGCCGGAAAAACAAAAACCACAGGAGAGAACGCCATGAAACTGACGTCGCAGCAGATCGAATTCTTCAACCGCGAAGGCTGGTTGTTTCTGCCCGAACTGTTCAGCCCCGAGGAAGTGGACTACCTCGCCCGCGAGGCCGTCAACATCTACGACGCCGACCGGCCAGAGGTCTGGCGCGAGAAGAGCGGCGCACCGCGCACCGCCTTTGCCGCGCATCTCTATAACGAAGCGTTCGGCGCGCTCGGCGCACATCCGCGCATGATCGATCCGATCGAGCAGCTGTTCGGCGAAAAGCTCTACATGCACCAGTTCAAGATCAACGCCAAAGCCGCCTTCACCGGCGACGTCTGGCAATGGCACCAGGATTACGGCACCTGGAAGCGCGACGATGGCATGCCCGAGCCGCGCGCGATGAACATCGCGATCTTCCTCGACGAGGTGATGCCGATCAACGGGCCCCTGATGCTGGTGCCGAAGAGCCAGCACGCCGGCGACCTCAAGGCCTCGCACGACCTGGAAACGACGTCCTATCCGCTGTGGACGCTCGACGAAGAGACCGTCACGCGGCTGGTAAAGGAAGGCGGCATCGTGGCCCCCACCGGCAAGGCCGGCGGCATGCTGATGTTCCACGGCAATCTCGTCCACGGATCGAGCGGCAACATCACGCCCTATCCGCGCAAGATCGTCTATCTGACGCTCAATGCGGTTTCGAACTACATCCGCACGCCCACAAGGCCGGAGTATATCGCGCACCGCGATTTCACGCCGATCGAGACCGTGGACGACGACGCATTGGTGCGACTGGCGCGCGCCCATAGGCAGGCGGCGGAGTAACGCTCTCTCGTGCCTCGGACGCAGCGCAGCGCCAAAGCGCTGCACTGCTGAGCCGGGGCCTACACTTTTATCATCAGTTTGGGTTCCGGCTCGGCGGAGCAGCGTTACACGCTGCACTGTTGAGCCGGGACACGCCTCATTCAAATCGGACGTTTCCCATGAACCTTCACCGCCTCCTCAACGCCCGCCATGCGGCCGGCAAGCCGGTCCGCGTCGCACTGATCGGCGCCGGCAAATTCGGCTCGATGTTCTTGTCGCAGGTGCCGCACACGCCCGGGCTTGAAGTCCCGATCATCATCGATCTCGATCGCGACCGTGCCCGCGAAGCCTGCCGCACCGTCGGCTGGGAAGCCGAGCGGATCGCGCGAACCGCCTTCACCGATGACGGGGTGCGCGCGATTGCCGGCGGCGCGATGGACGTCGTGGTCGAAGCCACCGGCAATCCGGCCGTCGGCATCCGGCACGCCCGCGCGGCGATTGCGGCCGGCAAGCATGTCGTGATGGTCAATGTCGAGGCCGACGTGCTGGCCGGGCCCCTGTTGGCCGAGGAAGCGCGCAAGGCCGGCGTGGTCTATTCGCTGGCCTATGGCGATCAGCCGGCGCTGACCGCCGAGATGGTGGACTGGGCGCGCGCGACGGGTTTTCGCGTCGTCGCCGCCGGCAAGGGCACCAAATATCTGCCCGCCTATCACGACGTGACGCCGGATGGCGTCTGGGGCCATTACGGACTGACGGCTGGCGAAGCGCAGTCGGCCGGCATGAACCCGCAGATGTTCAACTCGTTCCTGGACGGCACCAAATCCGCAATCGAAATGGCGGCGATCGCGAACGCCTGCGGGCTCGACGTGCCCTCGGAAGGCTTGCTGTTTCCGCCCTGCGGCGTCGACGATCTGCCGCACGTGATGCGGCCGCGCGACAAGGGCGGCGTGCTGGAAAAGGCTGGCCTTGCGGAGGTCGTCTCCTCGCTCGAACGCGACGGCCGTCCCGTGTTCCGCGACCTGCGCTGGGGCGTCTATGTCGTGTTGGAAGCGCCGAACGACTACGCCGCCGATTGCTTCAAGCAATACGGCCTGAAGACCGACGCCTCGGGCCGCTATGCGGCGATGTACAAGCCGTATCACCTGATCGGGCTCGAGCTGAACATCTCGATTCTGTCGGCGGCGCTGCGCAACGAGCCGACCGGTCAGCCGCATGATTTCCGCGGCGATGTGGCCGCGGTCGCCAAGCGCGCCCTGCGTGCCGGCGAAATGCTCGATGGCGAAGGCGGCTACACAGTGTGGGGAAACTGATGCCGGCGCAAAAAAGCCTTGCGGCCGGCGCGTTACCGATCGGGCTGGCCCATCGCGTCAAGCTGAAGAACGACGTCGCCCATGGCGCAGTGGTGCGCTGGAGCGATGTCGAGGTCGATGCCAACAACGATACCATCAAGACGCGCAAGGCGATGGAGACGGCGTTCGCCTCCCGGTGAAGCCGGCCTGGCCAGGTTGATCCTCACCGTCGAAACGATCGAAGGCCGGCCCCGGCTGGGTCTGGCCGTGCCGCATGCTGTAATCGGCATACTGGAACGACAGGCCGACGAACGCTTCCAGCTCCGGCGAGACCAGATCGTGCTTGCAGCGCAACGCGTTCCACGGCGCGATCCATTTTCGGGTATTCCTGCGCCAGCGACAACGGCGCCGACTAGAGCGCGGCATAGACGAGATGGGTTGTATCTCGCAACGCTGTTGCGGCCTGCGTGCATTGCGCGGCATCCGTCAGGTCGATCGGCACATGGCGCGCGCCGTGGAGATCGCGCGGCTTGCGCCGCGACAGTGCGACGACGTCTCAGCCGCCGGCCCGGCTAATGCCGCAATGCGGCATTTCCTACCGGCCCCGTCGCGCCTGCGATCACTACCTTTTTGCCAGCCATTGCAGTACGCCGACGCCGATCGCCGGTTTCACTAGCAGACGGCGGAGGCCGGGTCAGCGCGCGATCTTAGTCTTTGGTCGGATCGGATGTGTTGTCGCGCCCACTATTCGGGCAGCCCTTCGCAGCTGCGATGGAACCAGAGCCCTTGATTATCCATCTCCAATTCGTCATCCTGTCTTCAGGTCCATAAAGCCGGGAATTGCTTATCGAAAACCAAGAGCCTTGGTTTCAGGGCCCATTTCAAAACACAGTCCAGCACCGACCAGCGGAAAACCAGCAAGACGGCACAAGACCGTTGTCCCTTGGTCGGGCAAAACAGAGGGGAAGCAAATATGAAACGTCGTGATTTTCTCAAAGTCGGCGGTGTCGGTCTTGCCGCGAGCGCGGTTGCAGCGCCGGCGATTGCGCAATCCAATCCGGAAATAAAGTGGCGGCTGACGGCAAGCTGGCCGAAGGCGCTCGATACGCTCTACGGCGGCTGCGAATATTTCGTCAAACGCGTTGCCGAAATCACCGACAACAAATTCCAGATTCAGTCATTTGCTGCGGGAGAAATCGTTCCCGGCCTGCAGGTGCTCGACGCCGTTTCGAACGGCACCGTCGAAATGGGCAACACCGCGCTCTACTACTACTGGGGCAAGGATCCCGCCTTCACCTTCGGCACCTCGCTGCCGTTCGGTCTCAACACGCGGGCGCATATCTCGTGGCTGCGCTTCGGCGGCGGCACTGAACTGCTCAACGACCTCTTGAAGGAATACAAGTGCGTCGGCGTGCCGACCGGCAGCACCGGCGCCCAGATGGGCGGCTGGTTCCGGAAAGAGATCAAGTCGATGGATGATTTCCGCGGCTTGAAATTCCGGGTCGGCGGTTTTGCCGGCACCATCATCGCCAAGGTCGGCGGCGTGCCGCAGCAGATCGCGGGCGGCGACATCTACCCGGCGCTGGAAAAGGGCACCATCGACGCCGCCGAGTGGGTCGGTCCCTATGACGACGAAAAGCTCGGCTTCGTGAAGGTCGCGAAGTACTACTATTATCCGGGCTGGTGGGAAGGCACCGGCCAGGGCCACAACATCATGAACCTCGAGAAGTGGAATCGAGCTGCCGAAGCACTATCAGGCCGCGATCGAGACCGCGTCCTACGATACGTTCACCTGGGTGACCGGCAAATACGACTACGTCAATCCGCCGGCGCTGAAGCGGCTGCTGGCCGCGGGCGCGATCCTGCGTCCGTTCCCGCAGGAAGTGCTGGAGGCTTGCTACAATGCGGCCAACGGCATCTACGCGGATCTGTCCAAGACCAATCCACACTTCAACAAGCTGCATACCAGCCTGACGGCGTTCCGCAACGAATCGCTGGCCTGGAATCAGGTGGCTGAACTGAGCTACGACAGCTTCATGATGCGGATGCGCACCCGCACCTGAGGCGCACGATCGCGGACAAAAAGAAGCCCCGGAGATGTCTCCGGGGCTTCTTCGTTGACGATAGCTGGCGGCGAGTTGCGGTTATTCCTCGGCCTCGCCGAGCGCTTCGGCGAGCTTGTCGTAGTATTTCGCCACCAGCTCGATGTTGCCCTTGTTCTCGATCGCCGGCGGCGGCGACTTCAGCGCCTCGTTGAGATCGGCGAGCACCGCCTTCTTGTCCTTGGCGGGCATCTTCTTGTCGGCCTGGACCTGGGCGACCTGCGCCTTGAGCACCGCCTCGGCGCCGACGAACTTCTTGGTCGCGGGATCGAAGCCCCCGAGCACCAGGCTGATGTTGTCGACCACGGTGTTGTATTCGTCGTAGCTGGCAAAGCCGTTCTTCTTGGCGACGGCGTCGAGCTGCGCGTCGATCTTCGGGTCCGGCTTGGCGTCGTCGGGGATCTTGTCGGTGATCGCGTCGACATCCTTTTGCGCCGCCAGCACGCTCTCGATCTGCTTTTCGGTCAGCGCGATCTGCTTGACGGCGGGAGCCTCGGCCGCGGCCGGCGGCGCGGCCTGGGCCGGCGCGGACTGCTTCGGCGGCGCCTGCTTGGCCTGCGCCAATACCTCGCCGCTGGACACGGCCGACATCGCGAGCGCGAGACAGGCAGCGCTCAAGGCACAGACGGCGGGGCGAAAGATCTCTCGCATGGAAGGCTCCTCGGCTTCGGGGCAGGTTTGAGTTTCCTGGAGCAAAGGGGTACGGAAAACGCGATGAACCGTAAGTGAACTCTGTCACGCATCGGTGCGCGCAAAACGTGGCCGAATGATCACAATTAGTTCAGGCGTTCGGCAGAATTGGCTTCCCTGGTCCTGGGATGCGCGAAGCGGTCACCGATGGCGTGGTCGATAGGCCGCAGAGTTCGGCATCCGGGGGCACAATGTTTCGTTTCAAGTGCACATGCTGCAATGAGTGGCACGAGGGAATGCCGACCTTCGCCGCCGATGCCCCATTGTATCTCTACGGGATCCCCGAGCAGGAGCGAGCGAAGAGGTGCGTCCTGCACTCCGACACTTGCGTGATCGATGACAAGCTGTTTTTCGTCCGCGGCTGCATCGAGATCCCCGTCGACGGCGTGAAAGAGCCTTTCATCTGGGGCGTGTGGGTGTCTCTCAGTGCGCGGAGCTTTGAAGATTTCACTGCCTGTCTCGACGCGCCGAAACGCGCTCACATCGGGCCGTTCTTCGGCTGGCTCGCTGCCGAATTGCCGCTTTATCCGAGCACCGAGAA
>CAWBQP010000037.1:0-47349 GCA_963790735.1 uncultured Alphaproteobacteria bacterium
TGCAAGGCGCCCTCTTCCTAACCAGGCCTGACGGCTCAGGTATTCATGGAGTCAAGAACTCCGAGTTGTTCTTGGTGTTGCGGAGCTTGTCGAGCAGGAAGTCGATCGCGTCCATCGTGCCCATCGGATTGAGGATCCGGCGCAGCACGTACATCTTCTTCAGGAGCTGCGGATCGGTAATCAGCTCTTCCTTGCGGGTGCCGGAGCGCGAGATGTCGATCGCCGGGAAGGTCCGCTTGTCCGAGACCTTGCGGTCGAGGATCAGTTCGGAGTTACCGGTGCCCTTGAATTCTTCGAAGATGACTTCGTCCATTCGGCTGCCGGTATCGACCAGCGCGGTCGCAATGATGGTGAGCGAACCGCCCTCCTCGATGTTGCGGGCGGCGCCGAAGAATCGCTTCGGCCGCTGCAGCGCGTTGGCGTCGACACCGCCGGTCAGCACCTTGCCGGATGACGGCACCACGGTGTTGTAGGCGCGGCCCAGACGCGTGATCGAGTTGAGCAGGATCACGACGTCGCGGCCGTGTTCGACAAGCCGCTTGGCTTTCTCGATCACCATCTCGGCGACCTGGACGTGACGCACCGCCGGCTCGTCGAAGGTGGACGACACCACCTCGCCCTTCACCGAGCGCTGCATGTCCGTGACTTCTTCCGGACGTTCGTCGATCAGGAGAACGATCAGATAGCATTCCGGATGATTGGCGGTGATCGAGTGCGCGATGTTCTGCATCAGCACGGTCTTGCCGGTGCGCGGCGGCGCGACGATCAAGGCGCGCTGGCCTTTGCCGATCGGCGCGACGATGTCGATCACCCTTGCAGAAAGGTCTTTTCGCGTCGGGTCTTCGAGTTCGAGGCGGAAGCGCTGGTCCGGAAACAGCGGGGTCAGATTGTCGAAATTGACCTTGTGCTTGGACTTTTCCGGATCTTCGAAATTGAGGGTGTTGACCTTCAGCAGCGCGAAATAGCGTTCGCCTTCTTTCGGGCTGCGGATATGGCCTTCGATGGTGTCGCCGGTGCGAAGGCCGAAGCGGCGGATCTGCGAGGGCGAGACGTAGATGTCGTCGGGGCCGGGCAGGTAGTTGGCATCGGGCGAGCGCAGAAAGCCAAAGCCGTCGGAGAGAACCTCGACGACGCCTTCGCCGATGATGTCGATTTCCTGGATCGCGAGCTGCTTGAGGATGGCGAACATCAGCTCCTGCTTGCGCATGGTGCTGGCATTTTCGACCCCGTTCTCTTCCGCGAACGAGACGAGCTCGGCCGGCGTTTTCGATTTGAGGTCCTGGAGTTTCATTTCCCGCATTGGGGTGGTCCTGTGGAGTGTTTCTTTAGGGAAGGGGTGCGAGGTGGCTTGAAGAAAAAGCGGACACGAAAAATGGAAGGTCCGCAGGTCTAAGCAAGGAAAGCGCCGGTGAGGCTTCAAACCTGATGCGGCGGCCGGTCCAATGAAGGAGCCGGGACGCAACCACATCCGCCTGCGTGGGGTGGGATTTCGCCAATATAGAAAATCGTCCGGCGCTTCGCAAGCAGGTGGAAAACCGGATCTCGCGAAAGCTCAGGCCTAGAACGGCTTCACGATCACCAGGATGACGATAAAAATCATCAGGACTGTCGGTACCTCATTGATAATACGATAGAATTTCTGGCTTCTGGTATTCCGGTCGGCGGCGAAATCCTTAACCCAGCGGGAAAAAAAGCCGTGGACGCCCGACAGGATGAGCACCAGCGTCAATTTGGCGTGAAACCAGCCGGATGTGTACCAATCCCCGCTCCAGGCCAGATAAAGCCCGGCCAGCCAGGTGACGATCATCGCCGGATTGATGATCGCCTTCAGCAGACGCCATTCCATCACCTTGAAGGTCTCGGACTGCTTCGATCCGATCTCGGCCTCGCAATGGTAGACGAACAGCCGCGGCAGATAGAGCATGCCGGCCATCCACGAGATGACCGCGATCACGTGCAGCGCCTTGATCCACGGATACGCCGTGATCGTGATCCACTCGTACATTGCAGTCGCCCGACCTTGTCCGTCCCTGAAACTTTCCGACCCTCGCAGCGTTGCGAAGAAGCGCTGCCAGCCGGGGGACGCAAGACATATCCGCAAAGCACCGCTTCTCTAAACTAATAATTTTAGAATCTTAGGTTTGAGTTTAAGTGACGGTGATTATGACTGACACAAAACGATCCCGCACATTTGCGAGGCTTGTTCACAATCGTCCCCAATTTCGGCCGGACATTGCATCATCCTGATAACGCCACGCGCATCAATTGCTTGTGCCGTTTCGTGGCCAGCTTATGAAGAGACAAATCCACAGCTTCCCACTATCATGGCGATGAGCCGGCGGACTTGTCCTCGCATGGGGCCCTGTGAAGAAAAGTCCGGGTTATCCCTGATGTGACGACCCAGGACCAAATATCCTGGTTAAGCTCCACAGGGATTCACAGGATACACAGGGGTTCTGGTGCCCACGACCGGCAATTATTTTCACCTTCATCTGGTCTCCGATTCGACCGGCGAGACGCTGATCACGGTGGCGCGCGCGGTGGCTGCGCAATACGCCAATGTGACCGCGGTCGAACATGTCTATCCGCTGGTGCGCAGCCAGAAGCAGCTCGACCGCGTGCTCGACGAGATCGAGGAGGCGCCGGGCATCGTGCTCTTCACGCTGCTGGAAAAGGATCTGGTCGGCCGGCTGGAGACCAAGTGCAGGGACATCAACATTCCGAGCCTGTCGATCATCGGTCCGGTGATGCAGATGTTCGAGGCCTATCTCGGCGCGGCGACGACGGGCAGGGTGGGCGCCCAGCACGTTCTGAATGCGGAATATTTCAAGCGCATCGACGCCTTGAACTACACCATGATCCATGACGACGGCCAGCATGTCGAGGGCCTGGAAGATGCCGACGTGGTTCTGGTCGGCGTGTCCCGCACATCGAAGACGCCGACCTCGATCTATCTCGCCAACCGCGGCGTCCGCACCGCGAACGTGCCGCTGGTGCCGGGCATTCCGCTACCGCACCAGCTGGAGACGTTGAAGAAGCCATTGGTCGTCAGCCTGCATGCGACGCCGGAGCGGTTGATCCAAGTCCGGCAAAACCGGTTGCTGAGCATGGGCGCCGATACCCCCAACGATGAGTACATCGATCGTCAGGCGGTAACCGATGAAGTTGCCTATGCCCGGAAACTGAGCGCCAAATTCAGTTGGGCGCAACTCGACGTGACGCGCCGCTCGATCGAGGAAACCGCCGCGGCCATCCTGAAACTGTTCACCGATCGCCAGCGGCAGCGGCTTCCGGAATGAGGTCTGAACGCGCCGACAAACGCCAATTCTATTGCGGACAAGACCTGGCAAAAATGCTGCAAAATCCGGGGGCGCCCTCCCCTGACGACCGGGATCAAATAAATCAATATAAAATTCAATATTTTACATGGTTAATCAATCGCTAAGGCCGACCTCTGGTTGCTGCATTCGAACCGCAACACGGCTGCAGCATAAAAAGGGCGCCCCGCTTTCACGAGGCGCCCTCTCCTGACCCGGCCTGACGGCTCAGGTATTCATGGAATCGAAGAATTCCGAGTTGTTCTTGGTGTTGCGGAGCTTGTCGAGCAGGAAGTCGATCGCATCCATCGTGCCCATCGGATTGAGGATCCGGCGCAGCACGTACATCTTCTTGAGCAGCTGCGGATCGGTGATCAGCTCTTCCTTGCGGGTGCCGGAGCGCGAGATGTCGATCGCCGGGAAGGTCCGCTTGTCCGAGACCTTGCGGTCGAGGATCAGTTCGGAGTTACCGGTGCCCTTGAATTCTTCGAAGATGACTTCGTCCATTCGGCTGCCGGTATCGACCAGCGCGGTGGCGATGATCGTCAGCGAACCGCCCTCCTCGATGTTTCGCGCGGCGCCGAAGAATCGCTTCGGCCGCTGCAGCGCGTTGGCGTCGACACCGCCGGTCAGCACCTTGCCGGATGACGGCACCACGGTGTTGTAGGCGCGGCCCAGACGCGTGATCGAGTCGAGCAGGATCACGACGTCGCGGCCGTGCTCGACCAGACGCTTGGCTTTCTCGATCACCATCTCGGCGACCTGGACGTGACGCACCGCCGGTTCGTCGAAGGTGGATGACACCACCTCGCCCTTCACCGAGCGCTGCATGTCCGTGACTTCTTCCGGACGTTCGTCGATCAGGAGAACGATCAGATAGCATTCCGGATGATTGGCGGTGATGGAGTGCGCGATGTTCTGCATCAGCACGGTTTTGCCGGTGCGCGGCGGCGCCACGATCAGCGCGCGCTGGCCTTTGCCGATCGGCGCGACGATGTCGATAACCCTTGCAGAAAGGTCTTTTCGCGTCGGGTCTTCGAGTTCGAGGCGGAAGCGCTGGTCCGGAAACAGCGGCGTCAGATTGTCGAAATTGACCTTGTGCTTGGACTTTTCCGGATCTTCGAAATTGAGGGTGTTGACCTTCAGCAGCGCGAAATAGCGTTCGCCTTCCTTCGGGCTGCGGATGTGGCCTTCGATGGTGTCGCCGGTGCGAAGGCCGAAGCGGCGGATCTGCGAGGGCGAGACGTAGATGTCGTCAGGGCCGGGCAGGTAGTTGGCATCGGGCGAGCGCAGAAAGCCGAAGCCGTCGGAGAGAACCTCGACGACGCCTTCGCCGATGATGTCGATTTCCTGGATCGCGAGCTGCTTGAGAATGGCGAACATCAGCTCCTGCTTGCGCATGGTGCTGGCATTTTCGACCCCGTTCTCTTCCGCGAACGAGACGAGCTCGGCCGGCGTTTTCGATTTGAGGTCCTGGAGTTTCATTTCCCGCATTGGGGTGGTCCTGTGGAGTGTTCTTTAGGGGAAGGGGTGCGAGGTGGCTTGAGGAAAAAGCGGACACGAAAAATGGAAGGTCCGCAGGTCTAAGCAAGGAAAGCGCCGGTGAGGCTTCAAACCTGATGCGGCGGCCGGTCCAATGAAGAAACCGGAACGCAACCACATCCGCCTGCGTGGGGTGGGATTTCGCCAATATAGAAAATCGGCCGGCGCTTCGCAAGCAGGGTGGAAAGCCGGATCTCGAGGAAAAGCTGGCCTAGAACGGCTTCACGATCACCAGGATGACGATGAGAATCATCAGGACTGTCGGTACCTCATTGATAATACGATAGAATTTCTGGCTTCTGGTATTCCGGTCGGCGGCGAAATCCTTCACCAGCCGGGAAAAAAAGCCGTGGACGCCCGACAGGATCAGCACCAGCGTCAATTTGGCGTGAAACCAGCCGGACGTGTACCAATGCCCGGCTCCAGGCCAGATAAAGCCCGGCCAGCCAGGTGACGATCATCGCCGGATTGATGATCGCCTTCAGCAGCCGCCATTCCATGACCTTGAAGGTTTCGGACTGCTTCGATCCGATCTCGGCGTCGCAGTGGTAGACGAACAGCCGCGGCAGATACAGCATGCCGGCCATCCACGAGATGACCGCGATCACGTGCAGCGCCTTGATCCACGGATACGCCGTGATCGTGATCCACTCGTACATTGCAGTCGCCCGACCTTGCTCGTCCCTGAAACTTTCCGACCATCGCAGCGTTGCGAAGAAGCGCTGCCAGCCAGGGGACGCAAGACATATCCGCAAAGCACCGCTTCTCTAAACTAATAATTTTAGAATCTTAGGTTTGAGTCTAAGTGACGGTGATTATGACTCACACAAAACAATCCCGCACATTTGCGAGGCTTGTTCACAATCGTCCCCAATTTCGGCCGGACATTGCGTCATCCTGATAACGCTACGTGCATCAAGTGCTTGCGCGGTTTCGTGGTCAGCTTATGAAGAGACAAGTCCACACCTTCCCACTATCATGGCGATGAGCCGGCGGACTTGTCCTCTCATGGGGCCCTGTGAAGAAAAGTCCGGGTTATCCCTGACGTGACGACCCAGGGCCAAATATCCCGGTTAAGCTCCACAGGGATTCACAGGATACACAGGGGTTCTGGTGCCCACGACCGGCAATTATTTTCATCTTCATCTGGTCTCCGATTCGACCGGCGAGACGCTGATCACGGTGGCGCGCGCGGTGGCTGCGCAATACGCCAATGTGACCGCGGTCGAACATGTCTATCCGCTGGTGCGCAGCCAGAAGCAGCTCGACCGCGTGCTCGACGAGATCGAGGAGGCGCCGGGCATCGTGCTCTTCACGCTGCTGGAAAAGGATCTGGTCGGCCGGCTGGAGACCAAGTGCAGGGACATCAACATTCCGAGCCTGTCGATCATCGGCCCGGTGATGCAGATGTTCGAGGCCTATCTCGGCGCGGCGACGACGGGCAGGGTGGGCGCCCAGCACGTTCTGAACGCGGAATATTTCAAGCGCATCGACGCCTTGAACTACACCATGATCCATGACGACGGCCAGCACGTCGAAGGCCTGGAAGATGCCGACGTGGTTCTGGTCGGCGTGTCCCGCACATCGAAGACGCCGACCTCGATCTATCTCGCCAACCGCGGCGTCCGCACCGCGAACGTGCCGCTGGTGCCGGGCATTCCGCTGCCGCACCAGCTGGAGACGTTGAAAAAGCCCTTGGTCGTCAGCCTTCATGCGACGCCGGAGCGGTTGATCCAGGTCCGGCAAAACCGGTTGCTGAGCATGGGCGCCGATACCCCCAACGACGAGTACATCGATCGTCAGGCGGTAACCGATGAAGTCGCCTATGCCCGGAAACTGAGCGCCAAATTCAGCTGGGCGCAACTCGACGTGACGCGGCGCTCGATCGAGGAAACCGCGGCGGCCATCCTGAAACTGTTCACCGACCGCCAGCGGCAGCGGCTTCCGGAATGATGCGGATACGATGACCATCTGGCGCGGAAAACAGCCGCTGATTCTGGCCTCGCAGAGCCGCGCGCGGCAGATGCTGCTCGCCAATGCCGGCATTTCCTTCGAGGCCGTTCCCGCCGATATCGACGAACGATCCGTGCAGAAAAATTCCGGCCTTTCCGCGCCCGGTGAAATCGCGGGTCTGCTGGCGCGCGAGAAGGCGCTGTTCGTGTCGTCAAAAAATCCCGGCCGTTATGTCGTCGGCGCCGATCAGACGCTGGCGCTGGGAAGCCGGCTGTTCAGCAAGCCTGCCGGCCGCGCGCAGGCCGCAGATCAATTGCGCCTGCTTGCCGGCCATACGCACGAACTGCACTCCGCCGTTGCGGTTGCCCGTGACGGCAAGATAATGTTTTCCGATGTCGGCGTTGCCAGAATGACGATGCGGCGTTTGGACGAGAGCGAGATCGAAGCCTATCTGGATCAGGCCGGGCAGGCGGTCACGACCAGCGTCGGCGCCTATCAGCTTGAAGGGCTGGGCGTGCATTTGTTCGAACGCATCGAGGGCGATCATTTCACCATTCTCGGCCTGCCGCTGTTGCCGTTGCTGGCGTTCCTGCGCGGCGAGGGGCTGCTCGGTGTTTAAAATATCGCTTTGGAAACGGCGATCTGATGCGGATACTTGGACTGACCGGCTCGATCGGGATGGGAAAATCCACCACCGCAAAGCTGTTCACTGAGGCGGGCGTGCCGGTTTACGACGCCGATGCCGCCGTTCACAAAATCTATGAGGGGGAGGCGGCGCCGGCGATCGAGGCGGCATTTCCCGGCACGACGGTTGATGGCAAGGTCGATCGCGCAAAACTGTCCGCCAAGGTGGTGCACGATCCCGCCGCCATCAAGCAGCTTGAGCAGATCGTTCACCCCATGCTCGGCGCCTCCCGCAAAAAATTCCTCGATGAGGCCGAACGGTCCGGCGCCCCGGTCGTGGTGATGGATATCCCGCTGTTGTTCGAGACCGGCGGCGAGAAACGCGTCGACGCCGTGGTCGTGGTCTCGACCGATCGCCGGCGACCCAGCGCGAGCGCATCCTGGCGCGCGGCACCATGACATCAGAGGCGCTCGACGCCATTCTGGCGCGGCAATTGCCCGATGCCGAAAAGCGCAAGCGCGCGGATTTCGTGGTGGATACGTCGCATGGATTGGACCCGGTGCGCACGGCAATCCGCGACATTCTGGCCGAGGTCGTTAAGATGCCGCAGCGGCGAGCCTGATTCGCCTTAAGCTCCGGTCCCTGAAATCCATGCGCGAAATCGTTCTCGATACCGAAACCACTGGCCTCGACCCGCTGCGCGGCGACCGGCTGGTCGAGATCGGCTGCATCGAAATCTACAACCGCATGCCGACGGGGCAGACCTTCCACCGCTACATCAATCCCCGAGCGCGACATGCCGGCGGAAGCGTTTGCCGTGCATGGCCTGTCCGGCGAGTTCCTTTCCAGCAAGCCGCTGTTCACGGAAGTGGTCGAGGAGTTCCTGGAGTTCATCAGCGACGCGCCGCTCGTCATCCACAATGCCTCGTTCGACATCAGCTTCATCAATGCCGAGCTTGACCGCATCAAGCGGCAGCCGATTTCGCGCGAACGGCTGGTCGATACGCTGTTGCTGGCGCGACGCAAGCATCCGGGCGTGTCGAACCGGCTGGACGATCTCTGCTCGCGCTATGCGATCGACAATTCCCGCCGCACCAAGCACGGCGCGCTGCTCGACGCCGAGCTATTGGCCGAAGTCTATATCGACCTGATCGGGGCGCGGCAGTCGCAACTGATCCTGGCGTCGGAAACCCGCGTCACGATCAGCAACGGATTTGGCGATACGCCGCGCCGGCAGCGCGAGATGCCGCTGGCGCCGCGAATCACCGAGGCAGACCGCGAGGCCCATCGCGCCTTCATCGCCACCCTGGGCGACAAGCCGATCTGGAACGATTTTCTGGGCGCCTAGGGCAGGATGAGATTAGGTTGGGCCGTGACGACGGACCATCTCGCGCCCCGGACGCAAGCGGCCGAAGTGCTGCGGGCCGGGGCCCATTCTACTTTGCATGGGGTTGTTTTCGCGATTTTGTGTCCGGGCCCTGCGGTGTACCGCCGAAGAGTATCTGCACTGCGTCCGGGACACGAGATCGTGCTTCGCACTAAAGGCGAATCGATTCGACTCCAACCCATCCCGATCTAGAGCCCGATCCGGAAAAGCGGGTACCGGTTTTCCCTCGCGACATCAGCGGAACGCGTTTGCGCGGAGATCATGCCCAAATCAAAGAGATAGACGGGATGACGATTTAAAGAAAAGTCATCCCGCTATAGCGGCGTTTGGCCGCTGGCTTTGTTTAGCTCGGCTTTGCGCCGGAAGCGGCCTGTGCCGCAGCCTGCCGCTCCATGTTCTGGCGGTACAGGCCGACGAAATCGACGGGATCGAGCATCAGCGGCGGGAAACCGCCGTCGCGCACCGCGGTGGCGATGATTTCGCGCGCGAACGGGAACAACAACCGCGGGCATTCGATCATGACCAGCGGATGCAGGTTTTCCTGCGGCACGTTGACGATGCGGAACACGCCGGCATAGGCCAGTTCGAAGCTGAACATCACCTTGCCGGCGTTTTCAGCCTTGCCCTCGATCGAAAGCGTCACTTCGAATTCGTTTTCCGCGAGATTGTTCGCGGAAACGTTGATCTGGATGTTGATCGCCGGCTGCTGCTGTTGCGGCGCCAGGGAGGCGGGGGCGTTCGGATTCTCGAACGACAGATCCTTGGTGTACTGCGCCAGCACGTTGAGCTGGGGAGGGGCCTGTTCGGGAGGCGCGCCGTTGCCGTTGGTCATGAAACTCTCTCCTGAAGCTGGCGAGCGGAGCCCGTTTTCGTCTGAATTCGCTCGATGGGCGGGATGCCTTTTCCGGGCGAGTGGCTATCATAGCCCCGCCTCGTTCCACAAGGACGACGGTCGGGCCGACCGGACCCTCGGCGAAATGTGGCAGATATGCCTAATACGGCCGCGCCGGCCGCCGATACGTACCCTAAATAATTGAATATGCGTCATTTCCGGACGATCGGGTTTCCCCTCGACCCCAAAACGCGCTACAATTCACCCGCGCCAAAACGCGCCATTGGCCGGGCGTAGTTTCATGCCTACATGCTGCAGTCTCAATCGATGATGTAATCTCTGCCGTTCTCAGGGAAAACTCATAAGAGAGCTTCTCATCAGGGAACGCTCGAGCGCCGGGCCCGTTGCCGGCGTTAGAACCAGAAAGCGAATACGACGTGGATATTTACACCATCATCTTCCTGGCGCTGGCGGTCTTTATCTTCCTGCGCCTGCGCAGCGTCCTCGGACAGCGCACCGGGAGCGAACGGCCGCCCTACGATCGCGCCGCGCCCAACGTCGTGCAGCGTACGCAGGATAACAACAATGCCGTTCCGATGCCGGGTGCGGTGATCGATCAGGCGCCGCTGGCGCCGAGCGCCGATGTAGCGCCGGCCGACCGCTGGAAGGGCCTCGCCGAGCCGGGCACGCCGCTGGCTGCGGGCCTCGACGCCATTGCCGCCCAGGACTCCTCGTTCGATCCCCGGCATTTCATCTCCGGCGCCCGCGGCGCCTATGAGATGATCGTGCTGGCTTTCGCCAATGGTGATCGCCGCGCGCTAAAGGATCTCTTGTCCGGCGACGTCTATGAAAGCTTCGAGGCCGTGATCAAGGATCGCGAGAAGCACGAGCAGAAAACCGAAACGCGGTTTGTTTCGATCGACAAGGCCGAGCTGGTGGGCGCGGAAGCCCGCGACCGCGCGGCGCAGCTGACCGTTCGCTTCGTGTCGCAGATGATCTCGGTCACCCGCGACAAGACCGGCGCCATTGTCGATGGCAACTCCGATAAGGTCGCCGATATCACCGATGTCTGGACATTCGCCCGCGACACGAGCTCTCGCGATCCGAACTGGAAGCTGGTTGGCACCGGAAGCGCGGCCTGACGCGCGACGCCTTGCGGGGCTCGCGTTTGGCGTGATCGCTTTGGCGTGTTCGCTGGCTCCGGTGGATGCCCTTGCGGGGCGTCATGCGCGTTCGCAAAAGCCTTCGCATCCGCCGTCCGTCCGCCACCTGCCATATCCAGAGCTTGAATTCCCGTTTCAGATTAGCGGCGGCCAGTATGCGCCGGTCGCCTGGTCCGAGATCGCGGGCTGGAGCGCGGACGATCATCTCGCCGCCTACAATGCGTTTCGCATAAGCTGCAAGCCGATATCGGCGCAGGTAAAGCCGCCTGCCGATCCGAAGGCGCTCGGCACGTCGTTGCGCGATCCCTGCCGCATTGCCAGGGGCCTCGAACTAGCCGACGGCGCTAAAGCGAAGGCTTTCTTCGAGGAGCAATTTCTTCCCTTGCGCATTTCGCGCCTTGGCGAAGGCGAGGGTTTTGTCACCGGCTATTACGAACCCATCGTCGACGGCTCGCGGACGGAGAACGAGGTCTACAAGGTGCCGATCTATCGCCGGCCGTCCAATCTGTTCGTCCGCGGCACCACACAGAGTTCGGTCGGCTTGCCCAACAAGGGCCAGGTATTCCGCAAGATCGGCCGCCGCAAGCTGGTGCCCTATTACGATCGCGCCGAGATCGAGGATGGCGCGATTGCCGGCCGTGGCCTCGAAATCGGCTGGCTGAAGGAACAGACCGATCTGCTGTTCTCGCAGATCCAGGGTTCGGCGCGGGTCAGCCTTGACGACGGCTCGACCATTCGCATCAACTACGACGCCCATAATGGCTATCCCTATACAGCGGTCGGCCGCATCCTGATCGAACGCAACATCATCCCCAAGGATCAGATGTCGATGCAGAAGATCCGGGAGTGGATGGAGCAAAATCCCAATGAGGCCGACGAGCTGCGGCGGCAGAACAAGTCCTACGTCTTCTTCCGCGAGGTGCAGCTTTCCGACAAGGACGAAGCGGTCGGCGCCCAGGGCGTGCCGCTGACGCCGGACCGCTCGATCGCGGTCGACAAATCGCTGCATGTCTATGGCACGCCGTTCTTCATCGAAGGCGAGCTGCCGATCGAAATCGGCGGTATCAAAGACGCCGTTCCGCCGCCTGATGATTGCGCAGGACACCGGCTCCGCCATCGTCGGTCCCGCGCGCGCCGATCTCTATTTCGGCGCCGGTTTAGAGGCGGGCAAGGTTGCCGGCCGGCTCCGTCACAATGCGCGCTTCGTCATTCTGGTGCCGAAGAGCCTCGATCCGGTGGCGCTCGGCCGCAAAATGCCGGTGCCCGACGCGCGGCCGTCGGAGCAGATCGCAAAACTGTTCCCGCAAACCGCGCCGCTGAAAGATCCGTCCAGGGAGCAGACGAACGCGGCGAAGCCGCCCGAGGTGACCGCGGCGACCAGCGCCAGGCCCGCGGCCCAGGCAGCGCCGCCGACGCCAGCAGCGGTGCCTTCGCAACCCCCGGCGGTCCAGGCTGCCGTGGCGAAGCCGGTGCCGCTTCCCGAGCCGCGGCCCAAGGTCGAAGCGGTCTCCGCAAAGCCGCATCAGCGTCACCTGTACCGATATCGCCATCGTCGATGAAACGCCGGCCGTCGAGTTCGATTCCCGAATTGCCGGAACCGCCGCGACGCAAGCGCGGCCTGAGCGAAGAGGACCGCGCGCTGTGGGAGAGCGTCGCCAAGCAGGTCAAGCCGTTGCGCAAACGGCGCGCCTCGAAACCGTCGGCCGCTTCGGCGGAAGCCGATACCAACGTCGCGCCGAAACCCGTCGCTTCGCCGAGACACGTCACGCCAGCGCGAATCGTTGCTCCCTCAAAGCCGGAGCCGCCGCCGCTGGCGCCGATCGGCCGCCGCGAGCGGTCGCATCTGTCGCGCGGGCGGAAGGAGATCGATGCCCGGCTCGACCTGCACGGCATGACGCAAACGCGCGCGCATCGCGCGCTGTTCGGTTTCCTGCAGCGCGCCCATCATGACGGGCTGACCTTCGTGCTCATCATCACCGGCAAGGGCAAGATCGGGCTTGAGTCCGAGCGCGGCGTGTTGCGCCGTCAGGTGCCGCAATGGCTCGGCCTGCCGGAATTCCGTTCGCTGGTGGTCGGCTTCGAGGAAGCCCATATCGGCCATGGCGGCGAGGGCGCCTTGTACGTCAGGGTCCGGCGGGCGCGGCTTTAAAACGGCCGCACGATTCCGACTCGCGGAATCAGAGTCACGATCCAGCCGAACACCATTGTCTTCCGGTCATCGCCCGATATCGGCGGCACGTCCTTTGAAGCCGGCAGCGCTTTCACCGCGTGCAGGATCAGGAACAGGCACACCGCCCAATTCGAAATCCACCTGGAATAATCGAATATCATCGCGAACATGATGAGATAGCCAAGGCTGACGACGACGATCGCGGCAGCGACGATGCGGCGATGTGTTTCCATTGATAACGCTGCGATCAGATTGACGAAATATCGCCAGAGCGGCGTGTGCAGCCAGATCAGGAGCGCAAATACGGGAATGCCAAGGAGGTTGTGCGGCAGCCGCTGCCAGGTATCCAGGATCTCCTTCGACAGCGGCTGATACCAGATATAGCCAAAGCTCAGCAGCTTGGTTTGCGATGGGTCCGCCATCCGGCTTTGCAGATAGGCTGACGAACTCCGCCTCCGGTACCGCCATCGTGCCGTAGAATTGCGCGGCGATGAAGAGCAGGCCGATGGCCGCGAGCGATGCGATGCCAACGGTGGCGTTCTGTCGGTTTACGCCCTGCATCAGATAATGGCGCAACACCACGATGACGGCGATCGTCGGCACATACATCAGCAGATGAATGTGGTGGATCAGAACGAGCACGATCGAGAACATCGCGGCAAGCAACACATAGGCAAGCGAACGCGCCGGAACCAGCAGCAGGCAGATCGCAAACAGGCATCCGTAGATGTCGAAATGCCCGAGCGTGTGCATAAAATTCTTCAGGAAGAACGGCGAACCCGCCATGAACACGAACAGCGGCAGATGCTCTTGATCAAAACCAAACGTTCGCCGGAATAACTGAACGAACAGGCCGGCCGTCACCAGCCACACCATGCCGCTGAGCGCAAACACCAGCCACACCGGCACTTTGGCCGTAAACAGCGAGACGATCGCGCCGATCAGGGCGCGCTTGGTGAAGCCGAAATGATAGTCGACCAGCAGATGGATGTAGGGGACGTAAGGCGGCAGCGTGATCTTGTGCCAGAAGACCCCGATCAGCACGGCGGCATTGACGGCAAGCATCAAGCGCCAGGGGTTTTCCCATAGCCGCAAATTCAGGTTCATCGTCGTCCCGGCCAAGCGATAGCGCGAGCCGGGACCCATAACCACAGGCCGGCATTACAGACGGGATAGCGGCCCTAGCGGTAGCGCACAATGGAGATTTGCGAATATGGGCGCGTAGCCCGGATGGAGCGCAGCGCAATCCGGGGCCTTGCCGCAAGCGGATTCACTGGTCCCGGATTTCGCTCCGCTCCATCCGGGCTACGAAATTCACTACAAAATAAACCGGCTCAAATCGGCGTTCTTGGCGAGGTCGCCGACGTGCTTCTGCACGTAATCGGCATCGACCTTGATGGTCTCGCCATGACGGTCCGGCGCGGCGAACGAGATCTCGTCGAGCACGCGCTCCATCACCGTCTGCAGGCGCCGCGCGCCGATATTCTCCACCGTCGAATTGACGGCGACCGCGACATCCGCCAGCGCGTCGATGGCGTCGTCGGTAATGTCGAGCGTGACGCCTTCGGTCTGCATCAGCGCGATATATTGCTTGATCAGCGACGCCTCCGGCTCGGTCAGGATCCGGCGCATGTCGTCGCGGGTCAGCGCTTCCAGCTCGACGCGGATCGGCAGCCGGCCCTGCAATTCCGGCAACAGGTCCGAAGGCTTTGCGATATGGAACGCGCCGGAGGCGATGAACAGGACGTGGTCGGTCTTGACCGCGCCGTGCTTGGTCGAGACGGTGGTGCCTTCGATCAGCGGGAGCAAGTCGCGCTGCACGCCCTCGCGCGAGACGTCGCCGCCCGTGCGGCCGTCGCGCACGCAGATCTTGTCGATCTCGTCGAGGAACACGATGCCGTTGTTCTCGACCGCGCTGATGGCTTCCAGCACCAGTTGGTCGCTGTCGAGGAGTTTATCGGATTCCTCGTTGATGAGGATTTCGTGCGAGTTTTCGACCGTCAGGCGGCGGGTCTTGGTTCGCCCGCCCATCTTTCCGAAGATGTCGCCGATCGAAATCGCGCCCATCTGCGCGCCGGGCATGCCCGGGATTTCAAACATCGGCATGCCGCCGGAGGATTGCGTCTCGATCTCGATTTCCTTGTCGTTGAGCTCGCCGGCGCGCAGCTTCTTGCGGAAGGAATCGCGGGTGGCCGGGCTCGAGGCCGGTCCGACCAGCGCATCCAGCACGCGCTCTTCGGCGGCCTGCTGCGCGCGGGCCTGCACGTCCTTGCGCTTGCGTTCGCGGACCTGCACGATCGCGACCTCGACGAGGTCGCGGATGATCTGCTCGACGTCGCGGCCGACATAGCCGACTTCGGTGAACTTGGTGGCTTCGACCTTGATGAAGGGCGCGTTGGCCAGCTTCGCCAGCCGCCGCGCGATCTCGGTCTTGCCGACGCCGGTCGGCCCGATCATCAGGATGTTTTTCGGCAGCACCTCTTCGCGCAAGCTGCCGGTGAGCTGCAGCCGCCGCCAGCGGTTGCGCAGCGCGATCGATACCGCGCGCTTGGCATCGGCCTGGCCGACAATGAAGCGGTCGAGTTCGGAGACGATTTCACGGGGAGAAAAGTCGGTCATATTTCCTAGGTAAGTCTCCAATGTCGCGAGAGCAAGCCGTAACGAGGGCAACTCAAATGATCGGCGGCCCGCTTTGCCAAACCTTGATCGCCTCGACGGGGTGAATCAGCATGATGATGTTGAGCGTCAGATTGTCGCGAATGTGCAGCGCCAGCACGAGCTCGAACAACAGCGCCAGCGCCACGGTGATGGCGACCGGGAGCTTTTTTGCCAGCAGGAAGCCGCCGATCATCGCAAACATGTCGGCGATCGAGTTAACGATCGTGTCGCCGAAATAATCCAGCGAGATCGTGCCGGCGCGGTAGCGGTCGATGATCCAGTTGGAATTCTCGACCAGTTCCCATCCGCCTTCCACCAGCATGGCGAGGATCAGGCGGCCCTGCCAGGCAAGGCGGGGGAAGGCGAGGAATGCGGCGCCATAGAACAGGAAGCCGTGCAGAATATGCGACAGCGTGTACCAGTCGGCGATGTGCTGCGAATTCTCCGAGCTCAGCACCACGCCATGCCAGAGTTTTACATAGCCGCAGGCGCAGATCGGCAGCCGGCCCATCGCATACAGGATGGCGGCCTGAGCTGCCAGGATGCCGGCCGCCATCAACAGCCATTGCCAGGTAGCAACGCCAGCAGTTGGGGATTTTCCGGCGATGTTCTCGGCGGTCATGCGTTGCGCACCATCAATAGAGCGGGCCCGTCAGGTGTATCGACCATACCAGCTTTTTCAAATCCCGCCTTCTCATAGGCACGAACGGCCCGGGTGTTGGCCGGGTCGGGATCGGTGACGATCCGCGGCGCGCCGTTCCGCAGGCGCTCGTCGACGAAGGCGCGGATGAAAGCCGAGCCATGGCCGCGTTCGATCATGTCGGGCTCGCCGATGAACTGGTCGATGCCGCTTGTGCCGCGCGGATGTTCGCCAAAGCCTGAATTCCACGCCGTCAGGTCGTAGCATTGCAGATAGGCGAAATCGCTGCTTCCTGCCGAGACGATGAACTGGTCCATCGCGGGTTCATCGAGATCGCCACTGACGAGATCATATTGCTCGGCCGGATCGCCCCACCATTGCACGACATGCGGCTCCGCCAGCCAGCGCCGAACCAGCGGCAGGTCCGCAGATGTCATCGGGCGGAAGACGTAGTGCGGCGCCATGACCGGCGGCTCCTTCAGAGCATTTCGATCGTGACGTTGCGGTTGGTGTAGACGCAGATGTCGGCGGCGATATCGAGCGCGCGGCGCACGATGGTTTCGGCGTCCTTGTCGGTGTCGACCAGAGCACGGGCGGCGGCCAGCGCGTAATTGCCACCCGAGCCGATCGCCATCACGCCCGCTTCCGGCTCCAGCACGTCGCCGGTGCCGGTCAGGACCAGCGAGACGTCCTTGTCGGCGACGATCATCATGGCCTCCAGGCGGCGCAGATAGCGGTCGGTCCGCCAGTCCTTGGCGAGTTCGACGGCTGCCCGGGTCAATTGCCCCGGATACTGCTCAAGCTTGCTTTCCAGCCGCTCGAACAGGGTGAAGGCGTCGGCGGTGGCCCCGGCAAAGCCGCCGATCACGTCGCCCTTGCCGATTTTGCGGACCTTTTTGGCATTGGCCTTGATGACGGTCTGGCCGATCGAGACCTGGCCGTCGCCACCGATCACCACCTTGCCGCCCTTGCGGACCGTCAAAATCGTGGTGCCGTGCCAGATCGGCAGGTTGTTTTCAGATGCTTGCATGAATTGCCCTCGTTCCCGTCAGATTTAGGGGCTGGCGGGGAGGGTTACAATCGCGGCATCCGTAGCGTTTTCGAGCGAAGTGGGGACCGGTTCGCGTAAGGAAAACGCGTCAGAATCGAACGGCCGGGATTCCGGTCACCATAGGCCGAAGTTCAGCCTCCAAAAGCGTCATCCCGCAGTAGCGAAGGCGACATCCGCCTGTTAAAAGGGCCGCGTTTTCGGCCCCCAAAGCGGCCAAAGGGAAGCAGTTTTCATGCGCACAGCGTCCATCAAGCGCAAGACCAAGGAAACCGACATCGAGGTCGCCGTAAACCTCGATGGCACGGGCGTGTCCAAGGTTTCGACCGGGATCGGCTTTTTCGACCATATGCTCGACCTGCTGGCCCGGCATTCCCGCATCGACATCACCGTGAAGGCCGAGGGCGACCTCCATGTCGACCATCACCACACCACCGAGGACGTCGGCATCGCGCTGGGGCAGGCCGTGAAGCAGGCGCTCGGCACCATGGCCGGCATCACCCGCTATGCCTCGATCCACATGCCGATGGACGAAACGCTGTCGCGCGTCGTGATCGACATTTCGGGCCGCCCGGTGCTGGTGTTCAAGGTCGATTTTCCGCGCGACAAGGTGGGTCAATTCGACACCGAACTGGTGCGCGAATGGTTCAACGCCTTCACCATCAACGCCGGCGTGACTTTGCACGTCGAGACCTTATATGGCGAGAACAGCCATCATATCGCCGAATCCTGCTTCAAGGGTCTGGCGAGGGCGCTTCGTGCCGCGGTCGCGATCGATCCGAGCGCGGCCGGCGAAGTGCCTTCCACCAAGGGTCAGCTCGGCGGCTGATTTCTTGTTTGCGTTTTTCGTTCGCGGCGGAGAGGCTCGATGCCGGTCTACACAGTGCATGCTCCCGTAGCCACCGGCGCCGATCTCGCGGCGACCGACAAGTTCGTCTTCGTCCGTGACGGCTTCCATTTCTGGGCTGCGGTCTTGAGCGTGATCTGGCTGTTGTGGCATCGGCTGTGGCTGGCGCTGATCGGCTGGATCGTTCTGATGATCGCCATCCAGTTCGGGATGTCGGCGCTGGGCGCCAGCCGCGGCACGATCTTCGCCGTTGACGCCCTGATTGCGATCCTGATGGGCTTCGAAGCGGCCAGTCTGCGGCGCTGGACGCTATCGCGGCGCAAATGGCGCCAGCTCGATATCGTGGTCGCCGACGACGAGGAATCTGCCGAACGCCGATTCTTCGAGCGCTGGACCGCCCGGCAGCGTGGCCTGACCAACGACCAATGGGCGGTCGATCGCGGCGCACCGCCGCCGACCCGCAACATTCCGGGCCAGCCGTTCTCCAAACCGCCGCCGCCATTGCCGCAAGGCGGGATCATCGGCCTGTTTCCAGAACCGGGAGCGCCGCGATGACCGTTGCGATCGTCGATTACGGCTCCGGCAATCTTCACTCGGCGGCAAAGGCCTTCGAGCGGGCGTCGCGGAGCATGGAAGATCCGCAGAAGGTCGTGGTGACGCGCGATCCCGAAGTCGTGTACCGCGCCGATCGCATCGTGCTGCCCGGCGTCGGCGCCTTCGCCGATTGCCGCCGGGGCCTCGATGCGGTGGACGGCATGCTGGAAGCGATGACGGAAGCGGTGCGCGCCAAGGCGCGGCCGTTCTTCGGCATCTGCGTCGGCATGCAGTTGATGGCCACGCGCGGCAAGGAGCATGTCGTAACCGAAGGCTTCAACTGGATCGCGGGCGACGTCGAGAAGATCTCGCCGCGCGAGGAAAATCTGAAAATTCCGCACATGGGCTGGAACACGCTCGACATGATCCGCGAGCACCCGGTGCTGGAGCGGCTGCCGCTCGGGCCGAAGGGCCGCCACGCCTATTTCGTGCACTCCTATCACCTCAACGCCTCCAGCGAGGCCGACGTTCTGGCGCGCGCCGACTACGGCGGGCCGGTGACGGCGATGGTGGGCAAGGACACCGCGATCGGTACGCAGTTTCACCCGGAAAAGAGCCAGCGTTTCGGGCTGGCCCTGATCTCGAATTTCCTGAAGTGGAAGCCGTGATTCTCTTTCCCGCCGTCGACCTGAAAAACGGCCAGTGCGTGCGCCTCGAGCAGGGCGACATGGCGCGCGCGACCGTGTTCAACCTCGATCCCGCGGCGCAGGCGCGGTCCTTCGCCGAGCAGGGGTTTGAATATCTGCACGTCGTCGATCTCGACGGCGCGTTTGCCGGCAAGCCGATGAACGCGCTGGCCGTCGAGGCGATGCTGAAAGCCGTCACCATGCCGGTGCAGCTTGGCGGCGGCATTCGCGATCTCAAGACCGTGGAAGCCTGGCTCGACAAGGGCATTGCGCGCGTCATCATCGGCACCGCCGCGGTGCGCGATCCCGAACTGGTGAAGAGCGCCGCGAAAAAATTCCCCGGCCGTGTCGCTGTTGGCCTCGACGCCCGCGACGGCAAGGTTGCCGTCGAAGGCTGGGCCGAGACCTCGCAGGTGACCGCGCTCGAAATCGCAGAGCGCTTTGAGGATGCCGGCGTCGCCGCCATCATCTTCACCGACATCGCGCGCGACGGCCTTTTGAAGGGCCTCAACCTCGATGCAACGATCGCGCTGGCCGAGCGCATCTCGATCCCCGTGATCGCTTCCGGCGGTTTTGCATCCATCGAGGACGTCAAGGCGCTGCTGCAGCCGCGCGCCAAAAAGCTCGCCGGCGCCATCGCCGGCCGCGCGCTCTATGACGGCCGGCTCGATCCCGCCGCCGCGCTGACGCTGATCCGCAACGCGCGCGCCGCGGCCTAGGAGTATTGCGATGTTCAAGGTTCGCGTGATCCCCTGTCTCGACGTCAAGGACGGCCGGGTGGTCAAGGGCGTCAATTTCGTCGATTTGCGCGATGCCGGCGATCCCGTCGAAGCGGCGATCGCGTATGACGCCGCCGGCGCCGACGAATTGTGCTTCCTCGACATCACCGCGACCCATGAAAACCGCGGCACCATGCTGGATGTCGTTCGCCGCACGGCGGAGGCCTGCTTCATGCCGCTGACGGTCGGCGGCGGGGTGCGCACCATCGACGACATCAAGACGCTGCTGCGGTACGGGGCCGACAAGGTCTCGATCAATTCCGCCGCGGTCTCCAACCGCGAATTCGTCAAGCAGGCGGCCGAAAAATTCGGCGAGCAGTGCATCGTGGTCGCGATCGACGCCAAGCGGGTCAAGCGCGGCGGCGGCGGTGAGCGCTGGGAAATCTTCACCCATGGCGGGCGCAACTCCACCGGGATCGACGCCATCGAATACGCGCAGGAAGTGGTATCGCTCGGCGCCGGCGAAATCCTGCTGACCTCGATGGACCGCGACGGCACGAGGCAGGGGTTCGACCTGCCGCTGACGCAGGCGATCGCCGACAGTGTCCCCGTACCGGTCATCGCCTCCGGCGGCGTCGGCAATCTCGACCACCTGGTCGACGGAATCCGGCAAGGACACGCCACCGCGGTGCTGGCGGCCTCGATATTCCACTTCGGCGAATTTACCATACGCCAAGCCAAGGAGCACATGGTGCGCGCCGGGTTGCCGATGCGGCTCGATCCGTGACGACTCCCCGTCACAAAAGTGCTAAGTCCGTGATCGGGACGGCGCCGCGGCTTTGGGCCGGGCGCGAGTGTTGAGTTCGGTTGATGTCGCGTTTCACGATCCATGATCTGGCCGCCACCATCGATGCACGGGCCGCATCGGGAGGAGAGGCGTCCTACACCCGCAAATTGCTCGACAAGGGCGCGGAGCACTGCGCCAAGAAACTTGGCGAGGAAGCGGTCGAGACCGTGATCGCGGCGGTCGAGAACGATCGGGACCACCTGATCGCCGAAAGCGCCGACCTGCTGTTTCACCTGCTGGTGCTGTTGAAGGCGCGCGGCGTCAGGCTCGAAGAGGTCGAGGCCGCGCTGGCGCAGCGGACGTCGATGTCCGGGCTTGAGGAAAAGGCGTCGCGCAGGCGCGACTGACCGAGAGGGCAGCTCATGGATATCCGGACCCCCGAACAGCAATATAACCCCTACCGCATCTTCACGCGCGAGCAGTGGGCGCGGTTGCGCGACGATACGCCGATGACGCTGGAGCCAGGCGAATTCGAGCGGCTGCGTTCGATGCACGATCGCCTCGACATGCTGGAGGTCGAGGACATCTACCTGCCGCTGTCGCGCCTGTTGTCGATCTATGTCGACGCCACCCACAGGCTCTACCAGGCGCAGCGCCAGTTCCTCGACATCCGGGACCGCAAGGTGCCCTACATCATCGGCGTCGCCGGCTCGGTCGCGGTCGGCAAATCGACCACCGCGCGCGTGCTGCAGGCGCTCTTGGCGCGCTGGTCGCCGCGGCCCAAGGTGGATCTCGTGACGACAGACGGTTTTCTGTTTCCCAATGCCGTGCTCGAGCGGCAGGGCCTGATGCAGAAAAAAGGTTTTCCCGAGAGCTACGATCTGCCGATGCTGCTGTCGTTTCTCTCCGACATCAAGGCCGGCCGCCGGCCGGTGCGCGCGCCGGTCTATTCGCATCTGGTCTACGACATCGTGCCGAACCAGTGGATCGAGGTCGACCGCCCCGACATCCTGATCGTCGAGGGCGTCAACGTGCTGCAGACCGGCCGCCTGCCGCGCGACGGCAAGGCGGTGCCCGTGGTGTCCGATTTCTTCGACTTCTCGGTCTATATCGATGCCGATGAGCCGGTGCTGCGCGAATGGTATGTGCGGCGCTTCCTTGCGCTCAGGGATACCGCGTTCACCGATCCCAAATCGTACTTTAATCGCTACGCAGTCCTGTCGGACGAGGAGGCCACGGCGACCGCGATCGCGATCTGGGAACGCACCAACCTCGCCAATCTCGAGGACAATATTTTGCCGACCCGGCCGCGCGCGACGCTGATCCTGAAAAAGCGCGCCGATCATCTGGTCGAGACGGTGGCGCTGCGGCGGCTGTAGTCTTTCAACTCGCCCTTGAATGGTGGGCACGCTTCGCTTTGCCCACCCTACAAATCCTTCGCTATCACCTCACGCCGCGATGTGCCGTGACGCGACGAGGCCGGCGAGCGCTTCGGCGAGTTTCTCGCGGTCGAGCGGCTTGATCAAAAATCCGTCCATGCCGGCTTCGAAGCAGGCGTAGCGGTCCTCCACCAGCGTGTTGGCGGTGAGTGCGAGGATCGGCGTCCGGCTTCCCGGCTCGCCGGCCTCGAGGGTGCGCATCCGCTTGGTGGTTTCGATGCCGTTGAGCTGCGGCATCTGGATGTCCATCAGGACGAGGTCATAGGGGGTCCCTGCGGCTTTCGCCGACAGCCAGGACTCCAGCGCCTCGGCGCCGTTGGTGGTGATGACGGCGTAATGGCCTAGCCGGCCGAGCAGCGAGCGGATCAACAGCGCATTGATCTGATTGTCCTCGGCAACCAGAATCGACAGGCCGCCTTTGCCCGACGGCGCGGCCGATGTCTCGATCGTGTCGATGGCCGGCTCAAGACTCGGCGAGGCCACTTCCGGCGCGGCCGTCAGGCGGGCCGCGAGCGAAGCCGCGCGCAACGGCTTGACCAGATAGCCGGTGAGGGCGGAGGTGGCGGACGGCTGCAATTCCTGCCGCGTCGCCGGCGTGAACATCACGATACGTTGGGTGGCATGAAGGCGCGCGGCTTCGCCGAGCCGTTCGATATCGGCCAACCCCAGCGCGTGATCGATCAGCACGGAATGCCAGGGACGTTCGGGCAGCAGGGCCTCGGCGACATCGGCCTCCGATACCATGCAGGTCTGCCCGCCCCAGCGCTGCAGCCGCCGCGCGGTCAGCGAGGCCTCGATGCTCTGTGGCGAGACCAGCATGATCGACTGGCCGGAGAGATCGGGCCCTGTGAAGGAGCTTTGTTCGCCGTCGGCGGCGGCGAGCGGGATCGACACTTCGAATGTCGAGCCGGCGCCCGGCTGGCTCTCCAGCGTGATGCGGCCGCCCATGCGCTTGACGATGCGGTCGGAGATGCTCAAGCCAAGCCCGGTGCCGCCATAGCTGCGGGCGATCTTGTCGTCGGCCTGTTCGAACTCGCGGAAGATCCGCTCGCGCGCCTCGGGCGCGATGCCGATGCCGGTGTCGCGCACCAGGAAACTGATTTCATTGGGCCAGATGCCGGGCTCGACGATCAGGGCTACGCCGCCGGTCGAGGTGAACTTGATGGCGTTGCCGGCGAGATTGAGCAGCACCTGCCGCAACCGCGCCGCGTCGCCGATCACGTGCATCGGCAGCCGTTCGTCGACATAGGCGGCGATTTCGATTTTCTTGGCCTCGGCGCGCGGCGCCAGCAATTCGGTGATGTCCTCGATCATGCCCGACAGCGCGAACGGGCGATGTTCGAGATCGATCTTGCCGGCCTCGATCTTGGAATAGTCCAGCAGTTCCTCGATCAGCGAGAGCAGCGCGTCGCCGGAGGTCTTCACCGCCTTGACATAGGTCGTCTGTTCCGGCGTCAGCGGCGTATCCATCAACAGCCCGCTCATGCCGATGATGCCGTTCAGCGGCGTGCGGATTTCATGGCTCGCCATCGCGAGGAAGCGCGACTTGGCGCGGCTTGCCGCATCGGCCTGGTCGCGGGCCTCGGTCAGTGCGCGCTCGCTTTCGGTGCGATCGGTGACGTCGCGGCCGACGCTTTGCATTTCCGCCGGTCCCCCGGCGTCGTTGCGGACGAGGCCTTCGCGCCATGCGATCCAGCGCGGGCCGAGCGGACCCGCGACCCGTTGGTCGTGAACGCGGGTGCCGTTCGGTTCGAGCGCGGTGTCGCCCTGTTCGAGAACTTCAAGCGCAAAGCGGGTGCCGGTCAGCGCGTCGCGCGGCATTTGCGCGAGTTCGCAATAGGCGTCGTTGGCATAGGTGATGCGGCCCTCGGCGTCGCGCAGCAAGATCAGATCGCCCTGCGATTCGAACAAGCGGCGGGCGCGCTGCTCGGCTTCCTGCAATTCCCAGTTCCGGTCGGCCAGCGCTTCATTGTGCAGGGCGACCTTGCGCATCTTCTTGCGCATCATGCGAAGCCGGACGCTGAAAGCGGCGAGCGCGACGCAGGCGATCGCAAACAGGAATGCGACGCCGATCGCAAAGGCGTGCGGGTCATAGCCGGAATTTTCCGTCTTGCTTCCGGCAATGAATCCATAGGCGGCGCCGAACACCATCGAGAAGATCATGAAGGAGCGCAGCGTGAACGTGAGCCAGGGATGCCGTCGGCCGAAACGGCGAAAGCGAAGTTTGATCCGGAAAGTCCGTCCCATCGCCAATGACCCCGAGATTATTTGTTTGCACCAAGCCGGCGTCGTGGCCGTCTGTCCTGGATGGACGATGCGTCGCCGAGATTGCAAAGTGCTTGAGGTTAACCGCGGTTGTCGGCCGCGATGCGAACATGGTGAATGAAGTGTTAAAGCGACGCCGCTTCGACGCCGTGGCGCTCGCCGCGGGCGCTGACGATCAGTGCGGCGGCATCGAGCAGCGAAAAGGTCTTCGAGGACACGAAGATCCGGTAGTCGGCCGGTCCGTCCCTGGAAAGATAGATGACGGGATCGGAGCTCGAGGGATTGCGGGAGATCGCGACCAGCCGAGGCGGGGAGTTGCTCCCGCAGGCGCCGGCTTCGGCCGTATCGATGTCGTCGATCACGGTGAAGTCGGCGGCTTCCGCGTTGTCGGAAATCTGGACCCGCACCGTCGCGCGGGAGGGATCGTTGGTGAAACCGACGTGGCGGTGCGCCTGCCAGGAGAGAGCGGCGATCTGGACCGGCGTTCCCGCTACCTCGATGCAGGCCCGAGGCCCGGTCAAAAACTCGCCGCGCGCGAACAGGGCGGCAATCGCCAGCGGAACAACCGAAGCCAGGATCTTCAAACGCAACATGATACGCTACCCGCTCACCACAAGCCCGCGACAGGGGGCTTATGGTTGGCAGAGGGTAAAGGAAACTAGTTACCGCCGTATTGACGCCGGTTGTTTTTTGAAACTTCGGCATCCTAATTGCGAGTGGCACGTGAGCGGATTTCGTAGGATGGGTAGAGCGAAGCGAAACCCATCGATGCCGGTGAGTGTGGCGATGGGTTTCGCTTCGCTCTACCCATCCTACAAGACACGCATTGCCGTTCTCGCGACATGAACTGCCCGAGGTTTGCTATCAACTTCCCGCCCGCTTTGTCAGAGGGCGCAGGGAAGACCGGGTGCTTGCTGCACCCGCGGTCCCGCGTGCGATTTGCGCAAACAAAACTGCACACGAGCATACAGGGCAGCGGGAGCATTCCGGCCTTCCCTGCGCAATGGCTTTACGGCTTACTTCGTGCTCTTCCCGGAGAACGGCTCTTTTGCCTCCGTCGCCGCGCAGATACTTCTGCGCAACTTAGCGCCAGCACCGCGACGCCCGAACCACACGACTTCGCCGTACGCGTCCGGCGCGTACGTCTATCGCGCCCTCAGCGTCCACCGCATCTCACTGCACGTTCGTGACGATGGCCAACGCCCCTCATCCGCTGTGAGACGGGCGGAGTTATGCCGGTGATTTGGGTGAGAACGAAAGCAGAATATTTTTGATTCTTATCGGCTCTTGGGCTTGACGCGAATTCGGAAAATCAGAAGTGATTTGCTCGTCGTGTCGGTTTGCCGCACTTACTGCATAAAATTGCCCTTGTACGCGAGGCAAATCAGCTTGCGGTGTCACGGACACGACACAAGCAAGTTTGCCAACGGCGCGTGTTCACAGATGGATTGACCGAGGAAGGGTTGCGTCATGCGAAAATTTTTGGGGCTCGTCATCATGATTGTCTGCGCGACAATCTCCACCGCAGATTCCGCGTCGGCCAAGAAGATGAAGCAAGTGCTCGAGGCGAGGATGGCCTGCGCCAAGGCTCCACCCGATCTGACTATCGGGCCGAGATTCCTATCGCATGTGAAGCGCATGTGCGAGGGCAAGACGGAGTGCAGCGTCGGGCCAGGTGAGTTGTTCGCGGCCGGAGACATGGAGCGCTGGGAATGCAACAAGGGATTCTTCGTTCTCATCAGCTGCGGCGGCAGTGACAAGCAGCAGTATCCTTCCGACAATGTGAAACAGAAGATCGACGTGTTTTGCGACGCGCCATAACCGCATCCCGTGCTAGGGCCGCTCGGCTGCGGCGCCCGCCAGGTAGCGCACCAGCTCCTCGCGCGGGTTGGCGCGAAAGGTCTGGCGGTCCCTCATTTCCGGCGGAGCCCGCCAGCCCGGCTCGATGCCGGACATGTCGGGCAGTTCATGCGCGATGCCCTTGTGACAATCGATACAGGTCCTCTCCCCGGTAACCAGGAACTTGCCGTGGATTTCGGCGGCCCGTCGGGTCTGCTTGGTGAAATCCATGGCGACGGTGGAATGGCAGTTGCGGCACTCCAGGGAGTCATTGGCTTTCAGCCGCGCCCATTCATGCTTGGCGAGTTCAAGCCGATGATCCTGAAACTTCTGCCTGGTGTCGATCGTGCCGAAGATCTTGCCCCAGACTTCCTTCGAGGCCTGCATCTTGCGGGCGATCTTGTCGGTCCATTCGTGCGGCACGTGGCAGTCGGGACAACTGGCGCGGACGCCCGAGCGGTTCGTGAAGTGCGGGGTGCGCTGCAGCTCCTCGAACACGTTGTTGCGCATTTCGTGGCACGAGGTGCAGAACTTCTCGGTGTTGGTGATCTCCAGCGCGGTGTTGAAGGCGCCCCAGAACAGGACGCCGCAGACGAAGCCGCCCAACGCGAGGAAGCCAAGGCTCAGATGCGCGCTGGGACGGCTGGCGATGTTCCAGAACCAGATCAGGAGTGACTTGAGCCGCTGCATTGCAGGTTCTCACTTCTTCTCGGGGCCGACGAGAAGCATATCCTTGAACGTGCTGGGAACGAGCGGCTGCGCGTCCGTCTGCTGGACGTGGCAGGCGGTGCAGAAGTAGCGCCGGGGCGTCACGTCGGCGAGAACCTGACCGTTGCGGTCCATGAAGTGGGTGACGCTGATCATCGGCGCACCGGAGCCTTCGGTGAACTGGCGGCGGTGACAATCGAGGCACCGATTGGTCTTGAGCGTGAGCTGATAATTGTCGATGGAATGCGGGATGATCGGCGGCTGCTCCGGATAATTGCGCATCAGCCGCTTGTCATCGATGACCGGCCGCGCCAAGGCGGGTGCCGGTATATCGCCCATCGGCGAGGCCGCTCCGGTGACGCGCGGCACGACCTGGGGCGCGGTCTGGGCGTAGATCGCGCCGCCGACAAACACCAGCATGCCGCCGAGCAGTGCGCCGGCCAGAGGCGAGCGGAATCTCTTCAGGCCGGGATGATCTTGACCGCGCATTTCTTGAAGTCCGTCTGCTTGGAAATGGGATCGGTTGCGTCCAGCGTCACCTTGTTGATCAGTTGGCTGGCATCGAACCACGGAACGAAGACAACGCCGCGCGGCATCCGGTTGCGGCCCTTGGTGTCTATCCGGCTTCTGATTTCGCCGCGGCGGGAAACCACGCGGACCTCCGCGCCCTCATTGATGCCGCGGGCGCGCGCGTCTTCCGGATGCATGAAGACCCTGGCGCCGGGAAACGCCTTGTAGAGCTCGGGCACCCGCATGGTCATGGAGCCGGAGTGCCAATGCTCGAGCACGCGGCCGGTGACCAGCCAGATGTCGTATTCCTTGTCAGGGGATTCGGCGGGAGGTTCGTAGGGCACGGCGATGATCCGCGCCTTGCCGTCCTTGTTGCCGTAGAATTCGACGCCCTTGCCCGGCTTGACGTAGGGATCGAGGCCTTCGCGATAACGCCACTTCGTTTCCTTGCCGTCGACGACGGGCCATCGCAGGCCCCGGACGTCGTGGTAGGTGTCGAAGGGCGCGAGATCGTGGCCGTGGCCACGGCCGAACTCGGCGTATTCCTCGAACAGCCCTTTTTGCACGTAAAAGCCGAAAGCTTTCACTTCGTGGTTTTCGTAGTCGGCGGGAACCTCGCTCGCCGCGAATTTGTCGACCTTGCCGTTGCGGAACAGCACGTCGAACAGCGTCTTGCCGCGATAGTTGGGGTTGGCGTCCAGGATCTGCGCCGGCCACACCTCGTCGGTGGTGAAGCGTTTTGAAAACTCCATCAGCTGCCAGAGGTCGGAGCGCGACTCGCCGGGCGCATTGACGAGCTGCCGCCAGACATGGGTCCGGCGCTCCGCATTGCCGTAGGCGCCTTCCTTCTCGACCCACATCGCCGTGGGCAGCACGAGATCGGCGGCCATCGCCGTCACGGTCGGGTAGGCGTCCGAGACGATGATGAAGTTGGCCGGATTCCGGTAGCCCGGATAGGTCTCTTGAGAAGAGTTCGGCGCCGCCTGCAAATTGTTGTTCACCTGGATCCAGTAGAAGTTCAGCTTGCCGTCCTTCAGCATCCGGTCCTGTTCGACCGCGTGATAGCCGGGCTTTTCCGGAATGATGCCGTGCGGGACGCGCCAGATTTCCTCGGCGTGCTTGCGGTGCTCGGGGTTGGTGACGACCATGTCGGCGGGCAGGCGGTGCGCGAAGGTGCCGACCTCGCGCGCGGTGCCGCAGGCGGATGGCTGGCCCGTCAGCGAGAACGGCGAATTGCCGGGCTCGGAGATCTTCCCCGTCAACAGGTGCAGATTGTAGAGGAGCTGATTGGCCCATACGCCGCGCACATGCTGGTTGAAGCCCATGGTCCAGAGCGACATCACCTTGCGCTTCGGGTCGGCGTAGAGTTCGGCGAGCTCCTGCAGGAAGCCGCGTTCGACGCCGGTGAGCTCGGAGACCTTCTCGAGCGTGTAGTCCTTCACGAAGGCGGCATAGGCGTCAAAGTCGATCGGCTCGGTTGCGCCTGCGTTCGCCGCGCCCTTGGCCTTGACCTCGAGCGGATGCTCCGGGCGCAATCCGTAACCGATGTCGACCGTGCCCTTCACGAAGGTGGTGTGGTTCTTGACGAAATCCTGGTTGACCCGCCCGGTCGTGATGATGTGGTTGGCGATGTAGTTCAGGATCGCCAGGTCCGTCCCCGGCTTGAACACGATCGGGATGTCGGCGAGATCGGAGCTGCGGTGGGTGAAGGTCGAGAGCACCGCGACCTTCACATGCGGATGGCTCAATCGCCGGTCAGTGAGCCGCGTCCACAGGATCGGATGCATCTCGGCCATGTTCGAGCCCCACAGCACGAAGGCATCAGCCGCCTCGAAATCGTCATAGCAGCCCATCGGCTCGTCCATGCCGAAGGTGCGCATGAAGGCGACGGCCGCCGACGCCATGCAGTGGCGGGCATTCGGATCGAGATTGTTCGAACGGAAGCCGGCCCGCATCAGCTTGGTGGCGGCGTAACCTTCGTAGACGGTCCATTGCCCGGAGCCGAACATGCCGAGCGCGGTCGGCCCCTTTTCCTTCAGCGTCGCCTTGGCGCGAGCGGCCATCACGTCGAAGGCTTCGTCCCACGTCACCGGCGTCAGTTCGCCGTCCTTCGCGAACACGCCGCCCTTCTTGCGCAGCAGCGGCGTGGTCAGGCGGTCGCCGCCATACATGATCTTGGAAAGGAAGTAGCCCTTGATGCAGTTCAGCCCGCGATTGACCTCGGCGAGCGTGTCGCCGTGGGTGGCGACGACCTTGCCCGACTTGACGCCGACCATGACCCCGCATCCGGTGCCGCAGAAGCGGCAGGGCGCCTTCGACCATTTGATCTCCAGCGATCCGATACCGCCTGCGACCGGCTGCGCCATCGCGGGAACGGTCATGCCCGCGGCTGCCGCGGCGACGGCGGCGGCCTGCGCCTTCAACAATTCGCGTCGCGAGAGTGACATGTTCTAGTCTCCGATATCGGCTGATCGTTCGACCTGCTCGAACACCATGTTGGCCGACAGGACGCCTTGCCAGGATGCGATTTCAGCGAGACGGCCGCCCAGGATTCCGCTCTCAGCCGCTTCCATGACGATGACGATTTTCGACGCGTTGCTTTGATGTGTCTCAATGCCGGGCAGCGCTGCGAGCATGCGCAACACCTCGTCGCGATGGCGGGCAACACGGATACGACCGCGCTGGAAATGTGAATGGTGGCTTCGGCCGTCATGAAACGTCTCCGCGGTGCGCGGCGCCGAGCGTGATGGCGTCGCCCGGGCAGGCAACGACGCAATCGCCGCATCCGGTGCAGGTGGTTTCATTGACGATGGCCTGCGGCGGCAATCCAATGCGGGGCTGGAAACGGATGGCTGAAACAGCGCAGGCATCGCCGCAGGAGCGGCAGACGATGCCGGCTTCGGCGAGACAGTCGTCGTTGATGATGGCGACGGGCCTGGTGAGCAGCTGACCGCGAAACAGCGCGCGGCGCGAGGGTCCCGGGCTTTCCATGGCGCTCATCCTCCCGGAGGGCCGGGAGGCCCCAGGACCATCTGGGTCATCCAGATCAGAAAGCCATAGCCGCCGACCACGCCAACGGCGACCACCGGCCAGATGAAAGCGGCGATGATGGCGAAGACGAAAAATTCCGCACGCCGGCCGGTCCCATGTGCCCCGTCCGGGCCCGCATCACGTTTGGCTGAGGTGTCGAGCATGAAACGACCTGCTGCTCTGGAATCGAATTCTTGAGCCAGCCTCACACTTCACGCGTGTGCCAGCCTTCTACCAAGTGCCATCGCCATTGAATATTGCGTGCAGCGTCGCGCCTGCCTCATTGCAGGGTACGCCATAGTCCGCGCCGCCAGCCTAACGGCGCCCGGCAAATTCTTGATTGATCTGGATCAAATAATGAAAGGCAAACGCCTGGACAATTTGACGATCATTCAGCGTCTCCGCGCGGGACAGCACGATGCACTAGGCCGCGCGGCGCAGATCCTCCGCCAGCGCGCGATAGGACAGCGCTTCTGCCAGATGAAGCCGGCCGATCTTTTCCGCGCCGTCGAGATCGGCGAGCGTGCGGGCGACGCGGAGCACGCGGTGATAGCCGCGCGCCGTGAGCTTCATGGTCTCGGCCGCGTCGCGCAGCAGTTTTTGACCTTGCGCATCCGGCTGCGCGATCGTTTCCAGCAGCGAAGCCGGCGCTTCGGCGTTGGTGCGGACATGCGGCATGCCGGCCGCCGCATAGCGCGCGAGCTGGAGGTCGCGGGCGGCCGCAACGCGGGCTGCGACTTCCGCCGATCCCTCGGAAGGCGGCGGCAGGATCAGGTCGGCGGCGGTCACCGCCGGCACCTCGATGCGCAGGTCGATGCGGTCCATCAGCGGGCCGGAGATGCGCATCTGGTAATCTGACGTGCAGCGGTCGAGCTGCGCGCGCTTGCAGGAATAGCCGGGCTCATAGGCGTGGCCGCAGCGGCACGGGTTCATCGCCGCGACCAGCATGAAGCGGGCCGGATAGGTGACGCGGTGATTGGCTCTGCTCACCGAGACCTCGCCGTTTTCCAGCGGCTGGCGCAGCGAATCCAGAACGCGCGGATCGAACTCCGGCAATTCGTCGAGGAACAGCACGCCCTGATGCGAAAGCGAAATCTCGCCGGGCTTGGCGCGCATGCCGCCGCCGGTCAGCGCGGCCATGCTGGCGGAATGATGGGGCGCGCGGAACGGCCGCCGTGCCGTCAAGCGCGCCGTCGCGGATTTCGCCGGCGACGGAGGCGATCATCGACACTTCCAGCAATTCGGACGGCGACAGCGGCGGCAGGATCGACGGCAGCCGCGCCGCCAGCATCGATTTGCCCGCGCCGGGCGAGCCGATCATCAGCAAATGATGCCCGCCGGCCGCGGCGATCTCCAGCGCGCGCTTTGCGCTCTCCTGGCCCTTGATGTCGCGCAAATCGAGATGCGACGCCTCCGGCTCGTGCACTTTCGGCTGCGGGCGCGACAGCACCTGCGTGCCTTTAAAATGGTTGGCGATCTGGATCAGCGATTTTGCCGCGATGATCTGGATATCCGGGCTCGCCCAGGCGGCTTCCGTTCCGCACGCCGCCGGACAGATCAGGCCTTCCTCGCGCGCATTGGCGCCGATCGCGGCCGGCAATACGCCGGCCACGGGTGCGATCGAGCCGTCGAGCCCGAGCTCGCCGAGCACGGTAAAGCCGTTGAGCGCGTCCGGCGGGATCGCGCCGATCGCCGCCATCAGGCCGAGCGCGATCGGCAGATCGTAATGGCTGCCTTCCTTCGGCAGATCGGCCGGCGCCAAATTGACGATGATCCGCCGCGCCGGCAGCGCCAACCCCGAGGCGATCAGCGCCGAGCGCACCCGCTCCCGCGCTTCCGACACCGCCTTGTCGGGCAGACCCACGATGGCAAACGCCGGCAAGCCGGGCGCGACCTGAACCTGCACGTCGACCGCGCGGGCCTCGATCCCCTCAAAGGCTACGGTAGAAACCCGCGCAACCATGCTGTCCCTCGTGATGCAATCGAAGGTAGCGGGGAACCTTGGGGCAAGTCAAGAACATTTCGGGAACAAGATGGCAGGTTTTAATTCCGTGCGTGTACGAATGGATGGCGCGACAACCCCTGGCTGCTTATCGCCCTCAACGAATGAACGCCCGCCGGTCGCCAAATAAGAGGTTACGGAAACAGAGGGCCGCCACTCAATTCAACTTCCCCGCCGCAATCGCCGCCGCGGTCGCCTTGCGGCTGCTCCAGCATCTTCAGCGCCGCATCGAGGCCGTTGCGCAGATTGGTGGCGGCGTTCGCGCTGCAGCGCAGGCGGCCGGAGGAGATGAATTTGACCTCCGTCGATCCATCCGGCTTCGGCACCAGAATGCGGGTCGCCAGCTCGACCTCGACCGCACCGTTCATGGTGCCGTAGGCGCCGACGATGTCGAAATAGACCAGCGGGGCCGCGGCCCCGGTGTCCTCGTAAATCAGATCGGACGGCTTGGCGGGCGGTTGGTTGGCCAATGGCTTTCTCCCGGTTCGTGCGCAGGGGTGACTAGCTGACCACCCCTTACGCCATCCGAACGACTGCCCCTAGCGATCGATGACGCCGTCCAGTCAGGGCAACCTGCTTTTCTGAAGTTTCCTGACGTCGAGCCATCTGACGATTGCCGGTGGAACGCAAAGCCCGATGGCAATCAGGATCACGGCCCAATTCCGCGTGGCGTAACCTTGCGAGACCAGAAGGTGCGCGATGGCAGCCGACGCGAAGAAGCCGATTGCACCGGCGGTGAACTGGGCAGCGGTCCAGTCTGGTCCTTTGTTAATCTCCATGCTTTCACCGCTCGCTGGACAATCGGGGCGTAAATTGCACCACTAGCCGCTCGATCTGCAGTTCCGGGGCCGACCGCATCGACCGGCCCCGGAAGACTAATCCGCTCAGAGCTCCATCTTCATCGGCTCGGGATAATAGTGAAAACCATCGCCGGTCTTGGCGATGTGGCCATAGCCCGGCCAGGCGAAGTGATAGGACATCACCGGGGTCTTGTTGGCCGCGATCGTGTCGAGCAACTTTACCCGGGTCCCTGCCGCCTGTTTCGGGTCGGTGTCGTAGGAAAACTCCATCCGCGGCTTTTCGAGCAACAGCACGGCGTGGTGCGTGAGATCGCCGAGGAAGGCGAAGGATTTGCCTGCTGACGTCACCATGAAGATGGTGTGGCCCACGGTGTGGCCGGGCGCCGCGATCGCCTGCACGCCGGGCAGGAATTCCTGGCCGTCCTTGATGAACACGATGCGATCGCGCACCGGCATCAAATTCTTGCGGGCGTGGATCACGAAATCCTTCAAGGGACTGCCGAGCTTGCCTTCATCGGTCCAGAACTCGAAGTCGCTCTGGGTGATGTAATACTGCGCGTTGGGGAATAGCGGCTTGTCGTCGGCGCCGACAATGCCGCCGATATGATCGATATGGGCGTGCGACAGCACCACGGCGTCGATATCGCCCGGCTTGATCCCGGCTTCCGCCATGCTCTTCTGCTGGCGGCCCGTGGTCGGCCCGAACGCTTTCGACGTGCCCATGCCGGTGTCGAACAGGATCAGCTTGTCGCCGTTGTTCACGATCGGCGAGTTCTGCTCGAGCACGACATTGTCGGGATTGAGGAAGTTGTCGGAGAGCATCTTGCGCACTTCTTCATCGGGCACGCCGACGAAGGTGCCCTTGGGAGGGCCGAGCGGCAGCGTGCCGTCGGAGACCACCGTCACTTCGGCGTCGCCGAGGACGAAGCGGTGCCAGTAGGGCGTCTGCGTGCCGAGTTTTGGCGCCTTGGCGAGCGCGCTGCCGCCGAGAAAGGTCGAAGCGCCCAAACCGGCGCCAAGCGCAAGCAAAGACCGTCGTGAAACGTTCATCGTCATACGTCTTCCTCCACTGTTTTTATGAATTGCAGTTCGTCGCCCGGACAGATTCATCCGCAGCTACAGGCTGCTCCCGCTTCCCGAAATTGGCAAGTGGGATGAGACGGCAGAGGTGAGATGTGAAAACGCGGTGGCGGTGCGCTGCGCTATTTTGCGGCGCGCTTCTTCCCGATGGTATCCCGGATTTTTCCGGCGAGCCCGCCGAGGCGGGCGATGCAGATGCCGGTGCAAGGCAGACATCAAGTCAGGTTGCGATGCCGCAACGTGCCATGAGCGCGATGATCACCAAATCGACGGCTACCAATCGTCGTCGTAAATCCACTCCCTTCGGTATCGCGGCCGCGTTCTCACCTGCGGCCGCTCAACCGTCCGCTCGGGCTTGCGCAAGGCCCGGGCCGGCTGCGTCGGAGGCGGTGACGGAGGCTGTGCCGTCCGGGGCGGGTTCGGCTCGGAAACCTTCGCGAGCGCGCGTTTCATCTCTTCCTGGGTCGCCTTGAGCTCCCCAATGGCTTTTGAATTCTCGCTGGCGATTTGCTGCTGGTTCGCCTTGAGCTGTTCGATGGTTCGCTCCAGATTCGCGAGATCGCGCGCGATCGTTTGCAGCAACTGCGTTTGATCGGGAGGCGCTGCGGGTGCTGCCGGCGCGGCGTCTTGCGGTGCGGCCTGAGCCAAGGTTGCTGCTTGCGGTGGTGCTGCTTGCGCTGGCGCTGACTCCGCCGCGGCCACCTGGAAGGTAGATGGAGCGGGTTGCGCGGGGGACGTCAGATTTTCCGGCGACAATGATGGCGTTGAAACGGGCTGCGGCGTCCAACGGGCGACAATCAGCGTGGGCTCGTCGCCATAGGATAACAGCAAAACCAGAAGGGCAACGACAGTGATGCACGCCGCCAGGGACAAGCCGACGATGGTCAGGAGCGCCGGCCTTCCTCCTGGTGGAGGTTGCGGGCTGGGTCCACGCGGGCCGGGTTCGTGCGGGGCAGGTTCTTGCGAGCCAGGTTCTTGAGAGCCAGGTCTGGCCGAAGGTGGATGCGCGTCATCGCGCTCCATTCTTGCAAGCTGTTCAGTCAGACGCGTGAGTTGTTCATCCGCGCGCTTGATCTGTTCGTGGGCATGCGCGAGCCCTTCATCGGCGCCCGCGATCAGGGCATCGTGGGGTTTAATTTCTTTCGGATCAGGCGTGGAGTTCATTGGCGTTTCCCTTTTCCGTCCAATGTCATCCGAAGGTGGTGGTCGACTATAGCCCCCTGGAATCCGGCTGGCCACTGCCGGCGGCGACGGCGGCTCTCCTGCTTCGGTTCCATCAGCCGGCAGGAGGCGCACGCAATTCATCCGGCCCAGGTCAGGTCGCGTAAGGGCGGCGCTGCGAATCTGGTGGCCGACAGGGCGCGAGGGAAATTATTTCCCGGCGCGCTTCGCCTCGATGGTGTCCCAAATCTTTGCCGCCACATCCGGCCCGCCGAGCCCGGCGATCGCGCGGATACCCGTCGGGCAGGTGACGTTGATCTCGGTGAGATTGCCGTCGATCACGTCGATGCCGACGAACAGCAGCCCGCGTTCGCGCAGCGCGGGGCCGAGGGTCGCGCAAATTTCGCGCTCGCGCTCCGAGAGGTCGGTGGCTTGCGCGGCGCCGCCGCGGACCATGTTGGAGCGCAGGTCATCGGGGGCCGGCACGCGGTTGACGGCGCCGGCGAATTCGCCGTCGACCAAAATGATGCGCTTGTCGCCGTGCTTGACCTCGGGCAGGAAGCGCTGGATCACCCAGGGCTCGCGGAAGGTGACCGAGAACATGTCGAACAGCGAGCCGAAATTCATGTCCTGCGGCATCACGCGAAACACCGCAGCTCCGCCATGGCCGTGCAACGGCTTCATGACCACGGCGCCATGCTCGTCGCGGAACGAATTGATTTCGTCGAGGTCGCGCGAGATCAGCGTCGGCGGCATCAGCTGCGGAAAGTTCAGCACGAACATCTTTTCCGGCGCGTTGCGCACGCTGGCGGGATCGTTGACGACCAGCGTCTTGGGATGGATTCGTTCCAGAAGATGCGTCGAGGTGATGTAGGCGATATCGAACGGCGGCTCCTGCCGCAACAGGATGACGTCGAAGGCGTTGAGCGGCGCGCGCTTGGGCTCACCGAGGGTGAAATGATTGCCGGCCTCGTCGCGCACGGTCACCACCTGCACCGGCGCCACCAGCTCCTCGCCGCGCAGCGAGAGCTGGTCCGGCGTGAAATAGGAAAGGTCATGGCCGCGCTTTTGCGCTTCCAGCATCAGGGCAAAGGTCGAATCGCCGCGGATGTTGATACGCGCGATGGGGTCCATCTGGACGGCGACATTCAGTTTCATGCGGGGTCCGGGTCTCTGGAGGGAATACTTATCAAGTGCTGGCGTCGAATGCCGCTAACAGATGGCGTGGCAGACGCCGCGGCGCAATCAGGATGGCGTCAAAACGGAGCTCAAATTCGGCATGCTCGGGATGCGCCATCAGCCACCCTTGCGCGGCATCGATGATGCGCGCCTGCTGGCGCGGCGTCACCGCATAGGCGGCGTCATCCAGGGTGGCTCTGGCCTTGACCTCGATGAAGGCGACCAGATTGCGCTTTTTCGCGACCAGGTCGATCTCGCCATAGGGGGTGCGGAAGCGTTTGGCGAGGATGCGGTAGCCTTTGGCCATCAGAAAGGCGGCGGCGCGGCTTTCGGCCGAAAGTCCGGTGCGGAAGGCCGCGACCCGCTCGGGCGCGGCGAGTTTTGTCGCGGCCTCCGGGGGCGACGGGCCTTCAGTCTTCGCCATCGCCGCCTCTGGCTTCTTTCGCGAGTTCCAGCGCGCGGGCATAGACCTCGCGGCGCGGCCGCCCCGAGAGCTCGACCGCGTGCGCCACGCTGTCCTTGACGCTGTCGCGGGCCAGAGAAGAGCGCAGGAGATCGTCGAGGTCATGCTGCGTCATGATTTGTTCGTCGGAGCGCGGCGGGCCGATCACCAGCACGAACTCGCCGCGGGTTTCCAGTTGATCTGCGGCCTTCGCCAGCTCCGCGATCGGGGCGCGCTTGATCTCCTCGTGCAGCTTTGTGAGTTCGCGGCAGATCGCGGCGTCGCGCCCGCCCATGATTTGGGCCAGATCGGCCAGCGTGTCCTGCACGCGGTTGCCGGATTCGAACATCACGAGCGTGGCGTCGATCCGGGCAAGCTCGGCCAGCCGCGTCCGCCGCGCGCCTTCCTTGGGCGGCAAAAATCCCTCGAAGAAAAACCGGTCGGTGGGGAGGGCTGCGACCGAAAGCGCCGTCAGCACCGAGGACGCGCCCGGAATCGCGATCACGGCGTGGCCGGCGGCACAGACCTCGCGCACCAGCTTGAAGCCGGGGTCCGATATCAGGGGCGTGCCGGCGTCCGACACCAGCGCGATCGAGGCGCCCTGCGCCAGCTTTTCCAGGATTTTCGGCCGCGCCATCGCCGCGTTGTGCTCGTGATACGGCTTGAGCTCCGCCGAGATCGCATAGCGCTCGGTCAGGCGGCGGGTGATGCGGGTGTCCTCGCAGGCGATGATGTCGACGCCGGCCAATGTCTCCAGCGCGCGCAAGGTAATGTCGCCGAGATGGCCGATCGGGGTTGCCACCAGATAGAGGCCGGGAACCGGCTTCGGGGCATTGAGGACGTGGCCCTGAATCGAAAATGTTCTGTTGGCCGAACCCGGTTCGGTATCAGACCCGTAGTTGGAACTGGGTTTTGCGCGCATAATGGCAATCTAAAGGGGTCTTGATGCAAGCGCTATATCCGGCGGGATGGCGGCAAGACGGAAGTTCCCCGCGACGTGCGGCGGGGCCGTAATCCTTTTGTTTTGGTTAACTAATTCTCGACAATATGCAGAATTCCGCATTGGGTTCAGTAGCGGTTCAGGTGCCTCGGCCCAGAAAGCCGGAATCCTGACCGACGGCGGTCGGTCAAGAGAAGAGACAAGATGGTAGGGCAATTGCAAGCCTGGATCCCCGGGTCCACGGCCGTCAGGACCGACCCGGCGGACGGCGGTCGGACTTATTCTCGGCGCGCCCCTGCTCGGCGCCTGCTCCGGCAGCCAGATTTCCAGTCCGTTCGGCCCGTCCCAGCCCGAGGGGCCCGCAGGCCCGCAGCAACAGCCGCTTGCGGTCGGCACCGGGCAGGTCAAGGTCGGCCTGATCCTGCCGCTCTCGGCCGCCGGCAATGCCGGCGTCGCCGCGCAATCGATGAAGAACGCGGCCGAGATGGCGCTGGCGGAGTTCCAGGATCCGAATATCCAGCTCCTGATCAAGGATGACGGCGGCAGCCCGCAAGGCGCGCAACAAGTCACCCAGCAGGCGCTCAGCGAGGGCGCGGAAATCATTCTGGGCCCGCTGTTCGCGGCCTCGGTGCCGGCGACCGCGCAACTGACGCGCGCGCGCGGCGTTTCGGTGATCGCGTTCTCGACCGATTCCAGCGTCGCCGGGCGCGGCGTCTATCTGCTCAGCTTCCTGCCCGAATCCGACGTCAACCGGATCGTCGATTATTCCGCCAGCATCGGAAAGAAATCTTTCGCGGCGCTGTTGCCGGACAATGCCTACGGCAATGTGGTGGAAGCAGCGTTCAAGCAGGCGGTCGGCCGCAAGGGACGCATCGTCGCCTTTGAGAAATACAGCGTCGATCGTTCGGGGGCGGCGCGGACGGTGGCGCAGTCGCTGGGCTCGGCAGATGCGCTGTTCATTGCTGACGACGGCGAATCGGTCGTGGCGACGGCGGAAGCCTTGACCGCCGCCGGCGCGAATTTGCGCAACATCCAGTTGCTCGGCACCGGGCTGTGGGACCATCCGCGCGTCTATGCGAGCCCCGTGCTGCAGGGCGGGCTCTATGCCGCGCCGGATCCGTCGGGCTTCCGCGCCTTCTCCGGCCGCTACCGTGCCAAATACGGCGCCGACCCCGTGCGCACCGCAACGCTCGCCTATGACGCGGTCGCGCTCGTCGCCGCGCTGTCGAAGCAGGGCGCCCAACGTTTTGCGCCGGAGACGCTGACCAACCCGTCCGGCTTTGCCGGCATCGACGGCCTGTTTCGATTTCGCTCCGACGGCTCCAACGAGCGCGGGCTTGCGGTGATGAAGGTCGCCAGCGGCGGCAGCACGCCGGTTGCGGGATCGCCGAAGAGTTTTGGGGCGTAGCTTTTTCGTAGCCCGGATGGAGCGAAGCGTAATCCGGGACCGCTGGTAGATTTACCCCGGATTGCGCTTCGCTCCATCCGGGCTACGCCCCTTTTGTCGCGCTCGTGAATTCGGCTTCGTAGCGACGCCGGTTGCTCCAATAGATGTTCGCGAACAGCGCGGCTTCCTGACGGTAGGGGATGTGATCCTCCCCGTCCTGAGCGGCCTGTGCCTCGATCCATGCGGCGTGGTGCTGGATGGCGCCTGAGCGGTCGCCCTGCAAGGCGCGGATCTGAAATTCGAACATGTGCTGCTCGATCTCGCCATAGCGATCGTACCAGCAGGTCGACCACTGACGGTTCTGCAGCGCGAAACGCCGGATCCAGCGCTCCGTCAGATCCATCTCGTGCTCAGGCTTGGAAAACATCACGTCGCGCCGCGCTTCCTGCAGCGTTTCGATGGCGACCGGCTTGTTCTTGCGCCACAGCGTTTGCATCGAGGCATCGGACAGGAAGCGGTCGGCATAGATCGGATGCGGGAAGGCGATCTCGCGCAAGTGCGGCAGCTCGAAATAGACCCGAATCTCCGAACACACGCTGGCCTTCAGCTCATTGTCTTCCATCTTGCGGTGGAAGGCGTCGAAGCCGATGCCGGGGAAGTAGGGCATGAAGGCCGCATGGAACATCTCATGCAGGCGATAGAGGTCCTCAATCGTCGGGTTGTCGTAGGTGCGGTTCATGGTAACGCCCCACCACGAGCAGAAATGCGCGCGTTCCAGCCGGTCGTCCGTTGAGTCGCAGAACAGCCGCGGCAGGCTCGCGAACTGCTCGACAATGTCGTGAATGAACCCGCCCTCGGCATGGGAAGCGCGTATCGGCGCGCTCCGCCACAGCCCGTGCACATGCCGGTGAATCTCATCAGGGCTCGTCAGGATGATCGGGTTCTTCACCGCGTGGCTCCGGGAGTAGCGATCGGCCCGGCCGTGCCGATCATCTCGGCCATGGTCGGCGTCAGGCAGAGCCTGAGCGATGCATTGAGGTCGCCCGCGGGCCGGCGCAGGAACGCGGCGAGCGCGCGATCGGTGGTGGCTTCGGCATTCGCCTGCGCCAACACGCTGACGTCGCAGGGCGCCAGCGTTAGCCCAAGGCGGCGGCCGATGCGTGCCGCAGCTTCGTGCTGGACGGATTTGTAGCGACGCGGCAGGTCGAACACGTCGTGACATTCGAGCAGCGCCTGGCCTAGCTGTAGCGACGTCAGGTTCTTGAACCATTGATTGCCGAACAGGCTCGGCATCGCCTTTCGGCACAACACGCCTCCGATACGGTCGTAGTAAACACCGAACGGTTTTGACAGGCTGAACGCCAGCGCCTGGACGGATGGGCTGTCAGCGGCGATCCGCATCGACGGCGGTTCGGCGATGGAGCCGACATAGGTGACGTCGAGCAGGACGCGGGGGTGCTCACCCGCAGCGGCAAGCAAAGAAAGAAATTCGTTGGCGTGAGGCCACACATTGCCGTCGATCGCGGATGGCTGGCTCAGGCAGAACAGCGCGGTTGCGGGCAGCGTCCGGCCGACGGCTTGCCAGTCGGTGCGAGGATGTTCGACCACCGCGATGCCGCAGGCTTCGGCATAGGCCTTGTAGCCTTCATACTCGCCGGCAAAGACATGGACTTCCGGATTGAAGTGCTCGCCGCGCGCGCGATTGCCGTGGGCGGCGATCACATGAAACAGCGCTTCGCTGCCGCCGGCGGTCGGATAACGCCAGGGGAAACCAGCCGCATCGATCGTGACGACCGGCGCCGCCCACGCCATCCAGCGCTCGATGAAGGCTTCATGGGACGCGTACTGTTTGCCCGTCCACGCGTCGCGGAATTGCTCGAGATAGTGACGGCGAGCCGCATCCGGTCCGGCCATCGCATTGCCGAGGATGAAATTCTTCGCCGCTTCCGTCTCGGGCGTGACGAGGGCGTAAACGGTCTTGCTCGCGCCGGCGTCTTTGACGCGGCGGTCGAGGTCGGGATCATGGATCGGGGGAGCTATGGTCTGGTCGTTCACGATCGTCGTTCGGGCAAAGCGGGCAATCGGAACCGATCTAGCACACTCTGTCAGGTAACGCCCGAAATCCCCACGCGTTGGCTTATCGAAGCGTTACGTCACGAGCCACGTAGCCCGGGTGGAGCGAAGCGTAACCCGGGATGGTCTCGCAAGCGGATATACTGATCCCGGATTGCGCTGCGCTCCATCCGGGCTACGGATTCCCGCTACGCCGCGAGATCCGCGACTACCGCGTCCAGCACGGGGAAACCGTCTTTCGTCACGCGCAGCCTGCCGTCGGCGTCGACGATGATGGCGCCTTCCTCGCGCAGCACGGCGATCCGGCTCGGGTCGAGCGCGCGGCCGGACAAGGCCGCATAGCGTTTGGGATCGATGCCCTCGGCCAGCCGCAATCCCATCAGCAGGAATTCGTCGGCGCGCTCTTCGCTGTTGAGAAAATCGTCGGTGATGACGCCGTGACCGTTGGCCTCGACGCGCATCAGCCAGGCCTCGGGGCGTTTTTCGGTCGCGATCGCGTGCCTCGTGCCATCGATGTCGAGGCGGCCATGCGCGCCCGGGCCGATGCCGGCATATTCGTCGCCGCGCCAGTAGACCAGATTGTGCTGGCATTCGGCGCCTGCGCGCGCGTGGTTGGAAATCTCGTAGGCCGGCAAGCCATGATGCGCGCAGACTTCCTGCGTCACATCGTAGAGCGCGCGGGCAACCGCCTCGTCCGGCGTCTTCAATTTTCCCGCCGCATGCAGGCCGAAGAACGGCGTGCCTTCCTCGATCGTGAGCTGGTAGAGCGAGAGATGTTCGGCGGCTTCCGAGATCGCAAGCTTCAATTCGTCGGCCCACATCTGCGGGGTCTGGTCGGGACGGGCGTAGATCAGGTCGAACGAGTAGCGATCGAACGCGGTGCGCGCGATCGCGACCGCATCCAGCGCCTCGCGCGCGCTGTGCAGCCGACCGAGCGCCTTCAGCGAGGCGTCGTCGAGCGCCTGCACGCCGAGCGAGACACGGTTGACCCCGGCGGTGCGATAGCCGCGAAACCTTGTTGCTTCCACGCTGGTCGGATTGGCCTCCAGCGTCACCTCGACATTGTCGGCGACGCGCCAGTGCTTGCCGATCGAATCCAGGATGGAGCCGACGGTTTGCGGCCGCATCAGCGACGGCGTGCCGCCGCCGAGAAAGATCGACGTAACGGTTCGATCAGGCGCGCGCGCCGCCGTGGTTTCGATCTCGCGCGCAAAGGCGCGCGCAAATCTTTCCTCGTCGATCGGCGCGTGGCGGACATGGCTGTTGAAATCGCAATACGGGCATTTCGACAGGCAGAACGGCCAGTGCACGTAGACGCCGAAGGCGGCTCGCTTCGGGTAATGGCGTTCGGCGCTACCCAAGACAGATCTCCGCCAGTTTGACGAAGGCACGCGCCCGGTGCGACAGGCCGAGGCCGAGCGGCGGCAGGCCGTGTTTCTCGATCGAGGTCATCTCGCCAAAAGTCCTGACGTGCCCATCGGGCTGGAAGGCCGGATCATAGCCGAAACCTGCGGTGCCGCGCGGCGGCCATACCAAAGTTCCGTCGGCGCGGGCCTCGACCTCTTCGAGGTGACCGTCCGGCCAGGCGACGCACAGCGCGGACACGAAATGCGCCTTGCGCTTGTCGGGCGTGGTGGCGCCGCGTTCCTGCAGCAGGCGCTCGATTCGGCTCATCGCCGCCATGAAATCCTTGCCCTCTCCGGCCCAGCGCGCGGAGTAAATGCCGGGTGCGCCATCCAGCGCATCGACCACGAGGCCGGAATCATCGGCGAAGGCCGGCAATTGCGCCGCTTTCGCCGCCGCGATCGCCTTGATCGCCGCATTAGCCCGAAACGTGTCCCCGGTTTCCTCGGGCTCGCCGAGGCCCAGATCGCCCGCGGAAACGGCCTCGACGCCATGCGGCGCCAGCAATTCCCGCATCTCGGCGAGCTTGCCGGGATTGTGGGTCGCGATCACGAGCCGGCCGGTGATTCGACGGTGCATGTGCGATCAGACTACGCGACGGCCATCTTCTGCAAGTCCACCAGACGCGCGACACCCTTGCGCGCCAGTTCCATCAGCGCCAGGAACTCGTCCTGCGAGAACGGCGTCTTCTCGGCGGTGCCCTGCACCTCGATGATGCGGCCGTCGCCGGTCATGACGAAATTGGCGTCGGTTTCGGCCTCGGAATCCTCGGCATAATCGAGGTCGAGCACCGGCGTACCGTTGTAGATGCCGCAGGAGATCGCGGCGACATTGTCGCGCAGCACGTTGGCCTTCAGCATGTTGCGGTTTTTCATCCACGAGATGCAGTCCGCGAGCGCCACCCAGGCACCGGTGATCGAGGCCGTGCGGGTGCCGCCATCGGCCTGGATCACGTCGCAATCGACGGTGATCTGGCGTTCGCCGAGCGCTTCGAGGTCGACGGCCGCGCGCAGCGATCGGCCGATCAGCCGCTGGATCTCGACCGTGCGGCCGCCCTGCTTGCCGGCGGCGGCCTCGCGGCGGGTGCGTTCCAGCGTGGCGCGCGGCAGCATGCCGTATTCGGCGGTGACCCAGCCGCGGCCCTGGCCCTTCAGCCAGGGCGGCAGCCGCTCTTCCAGCGTGGCCGTGACCAGCACATGGGTGTCGCCGAACTTCACCATGCAGGAACCTTCGGCATATTTGACCACGCCGCGTTCCAGCGACACGGGGCGCAACTGATCGGGCGCACGGCGGCTTGGCCGCATGGGAAATCCTTTCGAAATCGAGCGAAAATGCGTTCGCGGTGCTTGTAGGAGGGGGCGTGCGCAGCGGCAAGGGCTTTTGGCCCTGTTTAGAGGGAAAGGGACGCTTGTCATTGGCCCGCCGGAGCGACAGATTAGGGGGTGTGAGGAGTTAACAGTGGCCCACCACGATCCGATCGGCCTGATCGCGCCGCATGCCGGGCTTGCCCAGCTCAATGAGCGCTCGCGCGACATTTTTCGTCAAATCGTCGAGAGTTATCTCGCGACCGGCGAACCTGTCGGCTCACGCAATATTTCCCGCCTGATCGCGGTGCCGCTGTCGCCGGCTTCCGTCCGCAACGTGATGTCGGACCTCGAAGCGCTCGGCCTGATCTACGCGCCGCATACCTCGGCAGGCCGCCTTCCGACCGAACTCGGCCTGCGCTTCTTCGTCGACGCGTTGATGCAGGTCGGCGACCTCACAGAACCCGAGCGGGAATCGATCCAGAACCAGCTTGCGTCCGTAGGCCGCGCGCAATCGGTCGAGGCCGCGCTCGGCGAAGCGTTGACGCGGTTGTCCGGTCTGACCCGCGCCGCCGCCGTGGTGCTGACCGCCAAATCCAATTCACGGCTGAAGCATATCGAATTCGTGCGGCTGGAGCCGGAACGCGCGCTGGTGGTGCTGGTCGGCGAAGACGGTCAGGTCGAAAACCGCGTGCTGGCGCTGCCGCCCGGCGTGCCGTCCTCGGCGCTGACCGAGGCGACAAACTTCCTCAATTCACGGATTCGCGGACGGACGCTTGCCGAAGCGCGGCTTGAACTAGAAACCGCGCTGACGCAGAGCCGCGTCGAACTCGATCAGCTGACGCAGAAGGTGATCGCGGCCGGCATCGCAAGCTGGTCGGGCGGCGACAACGACGACCGGCAATTGATCGTGCGTGGCCATGCCAATTTGCTGGAAGACCTGCACGCGCTGGAGGATCTCGAACGCGTCAAGTCGCTGTTTGACGATCTCGAGACCAAGCGCGGCGTGATCGACCTGTTGGGCCGGGCCGAGCGCGCCGAAGGTGTGCGGATTTTCATCGGATCGGAGAACAAGCTGTTTTCGCTGTCCGGTTCCTCCACCATCATCGCGCCCTATAGCGACGCCGCGGGCCGCATCGTCGGCGTTCTCGGTGTGATCGGGCCGACGCGGCTGAACTATGCAAGGGTGATTCCCACGGTGGATTACGCCGCCCGGATCGTCAGCCGGATGCTGGGCGGCTAATCGGCCTCAAATTGACCCCAATCCGGTGTGGTTGCGCTTGATTTTCGGCCATTAAAGCACGATATCCCGCCCAGCAAATCCCCATCGAACCAGATGCGTTTTTTGAGAAGGCAGTCTTATGACCGATCCCAACCGGCCGAGTGATGATGCGGTGAAACCGGCCCAGACCGGCGAGCCCGTGGTCTCAAAACCCTACATCATGCCCGACGATCCCGAGGAAGGATCGAATGAGGCCCTGACCAGGGAACTGGCCGAAGTGCGCGACAAGATGCTGCGCACGCTGGCGGAAATGGAAAACCTGCGCCAGCGCACCAGGCGCGAGGTGGCCGATTCCAAGATGTACGGCATCACAGGCTTTGCGCGCGACATTCTCGATATCGCCGACAATCTGCAGCGCGCGCTCGACGCCATTCCGGCCGAGGCCAGGGAGACCGCCGATCCCGGCATCAAGGCCTTCATCGAGGGCGTGGAGCTGACCGAGCGTTCGCTGCTCAACACGCTGGAGAAGAACGGCGTCAAGAAGTTCGATCCGTCGGGCGAGAAGTTCGATCCCAATTTCCAGCAGGCGATGTACGAAGTGCCCGACCCGTCCGTTCCGTCCGGGACGGTGGTTCAGGTCGTGCAGGCCGGCTTCATGATCGGCGAGCGCGTGCTGCGCCCGGCGCTGGTCGCCGTGTCCAAGGGCGGCGCGAAGGCAGCGCCGGCAGAGCAAAGTTAGGTCTGATTCAGCTCAGCTGAATCAGACCTGTCGCATGTCTGTCAAAGCCTCCGCGTCCGTTGCGCGGAGGCCCTCAACGGGCGGCGACGTGGCGGTGTGCTCGATCGCCTTCTGAACATTCGTGTCCAACGCCGGTCACCGGCTCGAAGCGTGAGCGCCTGTCGCGTTCCTGCGGGTCGAAGTCTTGTCCGGAATGTGGTCATTGAGTTGCCCTGGGGGTTACCTTGGGGTTTACGCGGTCTGGTTCGAGAACTAGGGTCCGCCAATCAGGGGCGGGATGTTCACGTTAGCGAGCACCAGGAACGACACGTCGATCACGCTGGATGCTTGCCGCGCTCTGGCCGCGCAGATGGTCTGTTGCGGCCATGCCCTGGTTTTTTTCGGGGTCGGCGCAGCGGCCAGGCCGCCGCATATCCCGTTCATGCAGAACATCGGCGTTCTCCTATTTTTCATTATGTCGGGATTCTTCGATTTCCGCGACCCTGTTCCGGAAATCCGCCGCTCCCGAATACGGCTTCAAGCAATACTTCATCGACAGGTTCGCCCAATCTATTCAGGACTCTTGCCTGCACTCGCCTTCATCGTGGTGGTGGATGGCCTGGTCATCCTGCAAAGCGGCGATCCGACGATTTCCCGCAACTACGATCTAAAGACCCTGATCGCAAACCTGCTGATGAACGAAGGGTATCGCGGGATATTTCCCAATTTCATGCCGCGAGAAACGTTCGGATCGGCCAGTCCGCTTTGGACACTTGCAATCGAATGGCACATCTACATGTTCGTCGGCGCGGCGTTCTTCATTTTCATTCGCCGTGGCAGCCTCTACCTCTTGATCCCGCTGCTGTTGTTTTTCGGTCAAACGCCCGTTCGCTACCTACTCGGATCGACGCATGGCAACGGCGTGGGAACGGGACTGT
>CAWBQP010000038.1:0-31734 GCA_963790735.1 uncultured Alphaproteobacteria bacterium
GCCCCTGCCCGCGCAGGAACGCAAGCAGCGACAATAGCGGCAGTCCAAGGATGGTGAAATGATCGCCCTCGATGCGCTCGAACAAATGCACGCCAAGGCCTTCAAGCTGATAGGCGCCGACACTGGTCGTGACCGCCTCGCCGGCCTGCATCCAGATAGGCTTCGATTCGCTCTCGCCCATCGCCGCATGGTCATGCGCGCAACGGCGATGTCGGCAAACACTATCTTGCCGTCGCGCGCCACCGCAACGGCGGAATTCAGCTCATGGCGTGTTGCCGGCAAGCGCGCGCAATTGGTCGGCGCCTGCGCGCGGCCGGCAGGCTTGTTGAACAGACGCGCTGCCGAGCGCCAGCGTCTGGTCGGCGCCGACGACATAGCGGCCGGGATTTTTGAGATGACACGAACAGCGCTTTCTCGCGCGCCAGCAGGCCCGCGATTTCACCGGGCGCCGAAAGGCCGGAATTCTTCTGCACGGCTCGTTCGTCGATATCGGCCGGAACGGCCTCGAAGGTGATGCCGGCATTGGCGAGCAGCATTTGCCGCGCGCGGCTTTGCGAGGCCAGGATCAGCGGGTCTTTTCCGCGCCAGATGGTCATGGCGAAACGCTCATTCCGCAAGCCGCTGCCGCTGCCGGTCGGTGAACAGCTTCATGATGGCCGCAGCGGTTTCCTCGATCGAGCGCCGCGTCACGTCGAGCTGCGCCCAGCTGAATTTGGCGCTCAGTTTCCGGGCATAGGCGACTTCATCGGCTACCGACTGCCGATCGATATATTCTTCGTTGGCGGGTATCCCCGCCCATGCTCAGCAACCGGTTCTGCCGGACCTGGATCAGCCGCTCCGGCGTCGCATGCAGGCTGACGACCAAGCGGCTTCTTCAACGTCTCCAGCTGATGCGGCAGCGGAATGCCCGGCACCAGCGGCACGTTGGCGGTGCGGATGCCGCGGTTGGCGAGATAGATCGAGGTCGGCGTCTTCGAGGTGCGGGACACGCCGACCAGAACCACGTCGGCATCTTCCAGGCCTTCGACGTGCTGGCCGTCGTCATGGATCATGGTGTAGTTCAAGGCGTCGATGCGCTTGAAATATTCCGCGTTCAGAACGTGCTGGGCGCCCACCCTCCCCGTCGTCGCCGCGCCGAGATAGGCCTCGAACAACTGCATCACCGGGCCGATGATCGACAGGCTCGGAATGTTGATCTCCCTGCACTTGGCCTCCAGCCGGCCGACCAGATCCTTTTCCAGCAGCGTGAAAAGCACGATGCCCGGCGCCTCCTCGATTTCGTCGAGCACGCGGTCGAGCTGCTTCTGGCTGCGCACCAGCGGATAGACATGTTCGACCGCGGTCACATTGGCGTATTGCGCGGCCACCGCGCGCGCCACCGTGATCAGCGTTTCGCCGGTCGAATCGGAGACCAGATGCAGGTGAAAATAATTGCCGGTCGTGGGCACCAGAACCCCTGTGTATCCTGTGAATCCCTGTGGAGCTTGACCGGGATATTCGGCCCTGGGTCGCCAGGCCAGGGATAACCCGGACTTTTTCTTCACAGGGCCCTCACGAGAGGACAAGTCCGCCGGCTCATCGCAATGATAGTGGGAAGATGTGGACTTGTCTCTTCATAAGCTGGCCACGAAACCGGCGCAAGCGATTGATGCGCGTAGCGTTATCAGGATGATGCAAGGTCCGGCCGAAATTGGGGACGATTGTGAACAAGCCTCGCAAATGTGCGGGAGGATTTGCGTGAGTCCATAATCACCGTCACTTAGACTCAAACCTAAGATTCTAAAATTATTAGTTTAGAGAAGCGGTGCTTTGCGGATATGTCTTGCGTCCCCTGGCTGGCAGCGCTTCTCGCAACGCTGCGAGGGTCGGAAAGTTTCAGGGACGAGCAAGGTCGGGCGACTGCGATGTACGAGTGAGCACATCACGGCGTATCCGTGGATCAAGGCGCTGCACGTGATCGCGGTCATCTCGTGGATGGCCGGCATGCTGTATCTGCCGCGGCTGTTCGTCTACCACTGCGAGGCCGAGATCGGATCGAAGCAGTCCGAGACTTTCAAAGTCATGGAACGGCGTCTGCTGAAGGCGATCATCAATCCGGCAATGATCGTCACCTGGCTGGCCGGGCTTTATCTGGCCTGGAGCCGGGCATTGGTACACATCCGGCTGGTTTCACGGCAAATTGACGCTGGTGCTGATCCTTTCGGGCATCCACGGCTTTTTTTCCCGCTGGGTTAAGGATTTCGCCGCCGACCGGAATACCAGAAGCCAGAAATTCTATCGTATTATCAATGAGGTGCCGACGGTCCTGATGGTCCTTATCGTCATCCTGGTGATCGTCAAGCCGTTCTAGATCTCAGCTTTCGTCGAGATCCGTTTTCACCTGCTTGCGAAGCGCCGGCCGATTTTCTATATTGGCGAAATCCCACCCCACGCAGGCGGATGTGGTTGCGTTCCGGTTTCTTCATTGGACCGGCCGCCGCATCAGGTTTGAAGCCTCACCGGCGCTTTCCTTGCTTAGACCTGCGGACCTTCCATTTTTCGTGTCCGCTTTTTCTCAAAGCCACCTCGCACCCCTTCCCCAAAGAACACTCCACAGGACCACCCCAATGCGGGAAATGAAACTCCAGGACCTCAAATCGAAAACGCCGGCCGAGCTCGTCTCGTTCGCGGAAGAGAATGGGGTCGAAAATGCCAGCACCATGCGCAAGCAGGAGCTGATGTTCGCCATTCTCAAGCAGCTCGCGATCCAGGAAATCGACATCATCGGCGAAGGCGTCGTCGAGGTTCTCTCCGACGGCTTCGGCTTTCTGCGCTCGCCTGACGCGAACTATCTGCCCGGCCCTGACGACATCTACGTCTCGCCCTCGCAGATCCGCCGCTTCGGCCTTCGCACCGGCGACACCATCGAAGGCCACATCCGCAGCCCGAAGGAAGGCGAACGCTATTTCGCGCTGCTGAAGGTCAACACCCTCAATTTCGAAGATCCGGAAAAGTCCAAGCACAAGGTCAATTTCGACAATCTGACCCCGCTGTTTCCGGATCAGCGCTTCCGCCTCGAACTCGAAGACCCGACGCGAAAAGACCTTTCTGCAAGGGTGATCGACATCGTCGCGCCGATCGGCAAAGGCCAGCGCGCCTTGATCGTGGCGCCGCCGCGCACCGGCAAGACCGTGCTGATGCAGAACATCGCGCACTCCATCACCGCCAATCATCCGGAATGCTATCTGATCGTTCTGCTGATCGACGAACGTCCGGAAGAAGTCACGGACATGCAGCGCTCGGTGAAGGGCGAGGTGGTGTCGTCCACCTTCGACGAGCCGGCGGTGCGTCACGTCCAGGTCGCCGAGATGGTGATCGAGAAAGCCAAGCGCCTTGTCGAGCACGGCCGCGACGTCGTGATCCTGCTCGGACTCGATCACGCGTCTGGGCCGCGCCTACAACACCGTGGTGCCGTCATCCGGCAAGGTGCTGACCGGCGGTGTCGACGCCAACGCGCTGCAGCGGCCGAAGCGATTCTTCGGCGCCGCGCGCAACATCGAGGAGGGCGGTTCGCTCACCATCATCGCGACCGCGCTGGTCGATACCGGCAGCCGCATGGACGAAGTCATCTTCGAAGAATTCAAGGGCACCGGTAACTCCGAACTGATCCTGGACCGCAAGGTCTCGGACAAGCGGACCTTCCCGGCGATCGACATCTCGCGCTCCGGCACCCGCAAGGAAGAGCTGATCACCGATCCGCAGCTCCTGAAGAAGATGTACGTGCTGCGCCGGATCCTCAATCCGATGGGCACGATGGACGCCATCGACTTCCTGCTCGACAAGCTCCGCAACACCAAGAACAACTCGGAATTCTTCGATTCCATGAACACCTGAGCCGTGAGGCCAGGCTTGGAGAGGGCGCCTCGCGGAAGCGGGGCGCCCTTTTTCATGTTGCGATCGTCGCTGCGATGGGGATGCAGCATCGGAAAATCGGCCTTAGCGATTGGTTAACCATTTAAGATATTGAATTTTATATTCTTTATTTGGATCCCGGTGTCCGGAGGAGGGCGCCTCTCCAGATTTTGCAGCATAGTTGCGGCCTGTACCTGATCGCGCTAGATCAGCCGTGGCCTTCCGCGTTCAGGCCACGAATCAAATCGCGTTGCCTTTTCAAAACCTCCCGCACAAATAGGCCATGCATCCGCGGGATCAGACCATCTTTGCACTGTCGTCGGGCCGTCCACCAAGCGCGATTGCCCTGGTGCGCGTCTCCGGTCCGCAGGCCGGAAAGATCGTGACGGCGCTTGCCGGCAAATTGCCGTCGCCGCGAATGGCCACCCGCGTGCTGCTGAGGGATGTCGGCCAGCGGCCGATCGACGATGCCGTGGTGCTGTGGTTTCCGGGTCCGGCCAGCGCGACCGGGGAAGATGTCGCGGAGTTTCACGTCCATGGCGGGCGTGCGGTGCTCGCCGCTTTGTTCGCCGCGCTGTCCGCATTCGAAGATGTTCGCGCCGGCTGAGCCCGGCGAATTTACCCGGCGCGCTTTCGAGAACGGCAAGCTCGATCTCACTGAGGCCGAAGGTCTCGACGATCTCATCCATGCCGACACCGATCGCCAGCGGCGCCAGGCGCTGCGCCAATTGAAGGGACTGCTTGGCGACAGAGCGCGCGACTGGCGCGCGCGGATCATCGAGGCGTCAGCTTTGATCGAAGCGGGAATCGATTTCTCGGATGAGGGCGACGTGCCGGCGGAATTGATCGCGCCGGCCTTGGCGAAGGTCAAAGCGCTGCTGACCGAGATCGAGGAAGTCCTGGCCGGGCAGGGGCGGAGCGAGCGGCTTCGCGATGGTCTCGTCGTCGCGATCGCCGGGCCACCGAATGTCGGCAAGTCGACGCTGATGAATCAGCTCGCGCGTCGTGAGGTCGCGATCGTGTCGCCGCATGCCGGCACCACGCGCGATGTCATCGAGGTGCAGCTCGATCTCGACGGCTATCCGGTGACCGTGATCGACACCGCGGGCATTCGTGAGACCGATGATCCCGTCGAGCAGGAGGGCGTCCGTCGTGCGCGGGCGCGTGCGGCGGATGCGGACCTCGTGCTTTGGCTGGCCGACTTGGCGCCGGTGGCCGATCCAACACGACGGCGCGGCTCCGGTCTGGATGGTGCGAAACAAGATCGATCTCGAAGCCGCCAGTCGGCCATTGGCCGATGCGTCGGGGCAGGGCGTTTTTCGAGATCTCGGCGAGCCGTGGCGACGGCTTGCCTGAGCTGATCGCGGCCCTGGTCGGGTTCGCGCAAAATTACTTTGGCGGCAGCGAGGGTGGTCTGATCAGCCGAACCCGCCAGCGCAAACTCCTGCAGGAGACGGCGGTCTCGCTGCGGCGCTGCGTTCAGGTGGTCGGGCAGGGCGAGGAGTTGGCGGCGGAAGAATTGCGCGTGGCGGCTCATTCCCTGGGGCGGCTCTTGGGGCGCGTGGATGTCGAGGACATTCTGGACGTCATCTTCCGGGAGTTCTGTGTAGGTAAGTAGCCCTTCCCTACCTGCGGAGATGTTTCACGTGAAACAGTTCCAAGGGTTCCACTGAGACCCAGTGTTTCACGTGAAACAAACGACCCGATCCATTCAAGCAATTCTCGCTTCCGAGTCTTCGAACTCCGCGATAGAAGTCGCGACATGATTTCCCAAGCCAACTCCTTCGACGTCATCGTTATCGGTGGCGGCCACGCCGGCTGCGAGGCCGCGAGCGCCGCTGCGCGGATGGGTGCGAAGACTGCCTTGGTGACCCATCGTTTCGCGACCATCGGGGCGATGTCCTGCAATCCCGCCATCGGCGGTCTCGGCAAGGGTCATCTGGTCCGCGAAGTCGACGCCCTGGATGGTCTGATGGGCCGAGTGGCCGATGCCGGCGGGATCCAGTTTCGGATGTTGAACCGCCGCAAGGGTCCGGCAGTCCGCGGACCGCGGGCCCAGGCGGACCGGAAGCTTTACGCTGCGGCCATGCAGACCGCGATCCGGGAGACCGCCAATCTCAGCGTGATCGAAGGCGAGGCGGATGAGCTGATCGTCTCAAACGGCCGGGTCACTGGAATTCGCTTGGGCGATGGCCGTGAGTTGAGCGCCGGTGCCGTGGTCATCACCACCGGGACCTTTCTGCGGGGTCTGATCCATCTCGGCGAGAAGAACTGGCCAGCCGGGCGGGTCGGGGAGGCGCCGGCAATGGGGCTTTCAGCTTCCTTCGAGAAGGTTGGCTTTACGCTCGGACGATTGAAGACCGGCACGCCGCCGCGGCTCGATGGCGCGACCATCGACTGGTCCGCGGTCGAAATGCAGCCCGGCGATGACCCGCCGGAGCCGTTCTCGGTCATGACCGACCGGATCACGACGCCGCAGATCCAGTGCGGGATCACCCGGACGACCCCGGCGACCCATGAAGTCATCCGGGCCAATGTGCATCGTTCGCCGATGTATTCCGGCCAGATCAAGAGCAGCGGTCCGCGCTATTGTCCCTCGATCGAGGACAAGATCGTCCGGTTCGGCGATCGTGACGGCCACCAGATCTTCCTGGAGCCGGAAGGGCTCGACGATTCCACGGTCTATCCAAACGGCATCTCGACCTCGCTGCCGGAGGAGGTTCAGCTCGCGATCCTCGCCACCATTCCCGGACTTGAGCGGGTGAAGATGGTTCGGCCGGGCTATGCCATCGAATACGACCATGTCGATCCTCGCGAACTCGAGCCGACGCTGCAGACCAAGCGACTGCCGGGTCTCTTCCTGGCCGGACAGATCAACGGCACGACCGGATATGAGGAGGCGGCGGCCCAGGGAATCGTTGCGGGCTTGAACGCGGCATTGGCAGCCGGAGGTGCCGACCCAATCGTGTTCGATCGGGCGGATGGCTATCTCGGCGTGATGATCGACGACCTCGTGACCCGAGGGATATCGGAGCCGTACCGGATGTTCACCTCGCGGGCCGAATACCGCCTGACCTTGCGGGCCGACAATGCCGACCAGCGCCTGACCGACAAGGGGATCGCCTTGGGCTGCGTAGGGCAGGCGCGCTCAGCAGCGGCATCGCGACAAGATGGCCGCACTGGCGGCGGCCAAGGCCTTGGCGAAGTCGCTGACGATGACTCCCAACGAAGCAGCGAGGCACGGCCTGGCTCTCAACCGGGATGGCCACAGGCGTTCGGCGTTTGAGTTGCTGGCCTATCCCGAGATCGAGTGGGGCGTATTGCGCGGCATCTGGCCGGAGCTGTCGGCCATCGATCCATCCATCGCCGTGCATCTCGAGATCGACGCCAAGTACGATGTCTATCTCAAGCGCCAGACCGCCGACGTCGATGCCTTTCGGCGCGATGAGGGTCTGGTCCTGGCCGATATCGACTATGCCGACGTGCCCGGGCTTTCCAATGAGGCGCGCTCCAAGCTTGAGGCGGCCCGGCCTCGGACAGTGGGGCAGGCGGGCCGGCTCGACGGTTTGACGCCGGCGGCGCTGGGAATTCTGGCGGCCTATCTCCGAAGGGAAGCGCGGCGGAAGACGTCGAAGGCGACAGCTTAAGAATTTGTTTCACGTGAAACGTTGATGTAGGATGGGTGGAGCGCAGCGATACCCATCAGTGCCCTCATGCTCGGCTGATCGGTATCGCTGCGCTCCACCCATCCTACGAATCGCCCGAACCCAGCGAGACCCGCTCCATGGCGAAAGTCGCCGCCCAAGACCCCTCTCCGATCTTGCCCTCCGATAAATCGGCGGCCTTGGCTCTGACCCCCGTTTCACGTGAAACGGAAGCGCGGCTGGATCGCTACGTCGATCTCCTGGTGGAGTGGCAGGCCAAGACAAACCTTGTGGCACCCTCGACCCTCCCGCATCTCTGGACGCGGCACATCTCCGATTCGCTGCAGCTCCTGGACCTGTTCCCGTCAGCGAAGATCTGGGTCGATCTCGGCAGCGGTGGCGGTTTTCCAGGAGTGGTGTTGGCCTGCGCCTTGGCGGAAACGCCGGACGCCAATGTTCACCTGGTGGAGCGCAACGCCAAGAAGGCCGGCTTTCTGCGTGAGGCAGTGCGCATAACTTCTGCGGCTGCGACCGTGCATTTGGCTGGAATCGGGGATACTGTGGATAGAATTGGCAGTCGAGTCGATTGCGTCACTGCACGTGCGCTGGCTCCGTTACATCAGCTTGTCGGTTTTGCGGAACCGTTTGTGAAAGAAGGCGCAAAAGCTTTGTTTCTCAAGGGCCAAGATGTAGAGGCTGAATTGACCGAGGCTACTAAATATTGGAATATTGAACCGCGACTCCATTCCAGCCGCACGGGCGGGCACGGCTGGATCGTCGAACTCGATCGGATCGAGCGGCGCAACCCCTCCGCGATCACAGATGGCGATCGGGCATGAACGAATTAGATGAGCTATATCAAGAGGATAGGGAGCCGACTCCACCGCCCCATCCGCGCATCCTGTCGCTCGCCAACCAGAAGGGCGGCGTCGGCAAGACCACGACGGCGATCAACCTGGGCACGGCCCTCGCGGCAATTGGCGAGCGCGTGCTGATCGTCGATCTCGATCCGCAGGGCAATGCCTCCACCGGCCTCGGCATCGATCGCCGCACCCGCAACTGCTCGACCTATGACGTGCTGATCGGCGAAGCGCCGCTGCGCGAAGCGGTCGTTCCCACCGCGGTGCCGCGGCTGCACATCGCCTCCTCGACCATGGATCTGTCGGGCCTCGAGCTCGAACTCGGAACGACACCCGGCCGTGCATTCCGCCTGCGCGACGCGATCGCCGCGCTGAACAAGAACGCGGCGCCGGACACCGAGTACACCTATGTGCTGATCGATTGCCCGCCGTCGCTCAACCTTCTCACCGTCAACGCGATGGCGGCGTCGGATGCGATCCTGGTGCCGCTGCAATGCGAGTTCTTCGCGCTCGAAGGTCTGTCGCAATTGTTGCAGACGGTGGAGCAGGTGCGCTCGACGCTCAATCCGAATCTGTCGATCCACGGCATCGTGCTGACCATGTTCGACTCCCGCAACAATCTGTCGAACCAGGTCGTTGCCGACGTGCGGCAGTTCATGGGCGGCAAGGTCTACGACACCATGATCCCGCGCAACGTGCGCATCTCCGAGGCGCCGTCCTACGGCAAGCCGGTGCTGGTTTACGATCTGAAGTGCGTCGGCAGCGAAGCCTATCTGAAGCTGGCGACGGAAGTGATCCAGCGCGAGCGCGAGCTGAGGACGCATTAGCCGGGCGGAGGCAAAGGCGTCTTCGCCGTGCCCACCATTATCTGTCGCGAAAATCGGTGGGCACGCTTCGCTTTGCCCACCCTACGGTCAACCGAATTTTGTTCCGGAGTAGCGTAAGTGAATCCTAGGGAGTTGGCGGCGATGGCCGACGAAACGCGTTCGCGACTGGGTCGTGGTCTCGCAAGTCTGATCGGGGACGTTGGCGGCGAGGCCGCGCATGTCGACCGGCCGCGCAATCAGCGCAAGGTGCCGATCGAGTTTTTGAAGCCGAATCCGCGCAACCCGCGTCGGACCTTTTCCGATGCCGAGCTCGGTGAACTCGCGGCCTCCGTCAGGCAGCACGGCGTGATCCAGCCGATCGTGGTGCGGCCGGTGAAGGGTTCACAGGATCGCTTCGAGATCATCGCCGGCGAACGCCGCTGGCGCGCCGCGCAACTCGCCAGCCTGCACGAGGTGCCGATCGTCCCCATCGACGTCAGCGATAGCGACGCGCTCGAGATCATGATCATCGAGAACGTCCAGCGCGAAGACCTCAACGCGATGGAAGAGGCGCAGGGCTATCACGCGCTGGCCGAAGAATTCAAACGCAGCCAGGAAGACATCGCCAAGGAAGTCGGCAAGAGCCGCAGCCATGTCGCCAACATGATGCGGCTGACGAAATTGCCGGCGGAGGTGCAGGCCTATATCGCCAACGGCCAATTGACGGCAGGCCACGCCCGCGCCCTGATCGGCGTGCCCGATCCGCTGGCCGCGGCGAAGCGCATCGTCGAGGAAGGTCTCAACGTGCGCCAGACCGAGGCGCTGGCACATGAAGAGGGCGTGCCGGAGCGCAAGCCGCAAAAGGCGCGGGCCGGCGGGGGCGGGAAGGTCAAGGATCCCGACACGATCGCGCTGGAGAAGCGCGTCAGCGATGCACTCGGCCTTGCCGTAACCGTCAACCACCGCGACCCCGGCGGCTCCGTCCAGATCAGCTACCGCAACCTCGAACAGCTCGATGAGGTGATGCGGCGGCTGGAGAAGGGCGGCTGATCTTCCCTAACCTCTCCCCGCAAGAGCGGGGCGAGGGAGAAGAGCTACCCCCGCCGCTTCGCATTGACCGCGATCGAGAGCAGCGTGCGCTGCCCGATCGCCGACGCCAGCGATGCCTGTTTGCGCATGTCGAGCGCGGCCGTTCCGAGTTGATCGATGATGGCGGCCAGCCGCGCCGCGTTGAAATTGCGCAGCGCGATTTCGACGGCGCCCTTGCGCGAGAAATGCAGGCGCGGGTATCCGCTTTCGAGCAGGGTCGAGACCGGCGTGCCTTCGGCCACCGCAAGCGCCGACTTGTGCAGCCACGCCGCCTGACGCAGCGCGGCGGAGATGATCACGCCGGGATAGGTGCCGGCGACCATCGCCTTGGCAAATTCGCTTTCGACCAGGTCCGGCTTGCCGGCAAAGGCGCCGTCCACGATCGGGTCGAGCTTCAGTTCGGATGCGTCGGAGACGACGGTCATGACATCTTCGAGCGCGATCTCGCCCTTGCCGTGAGAATAGAGCGCCAGCTTGCGAAGCTCGTTGCGCGAGGCCTGGCGGTCGCCGCCGAGCAGTGACATCAGCACCGCGCGCGCGTCAGCGGCGATCCGCAAATTGGAAGTCCGTAATTCCTCGTCGATCAGCCTGGCAAGATCGCGCTCGGTGTCGGGATAGCAGGCGATGGCGACCGCGGTCTTGGCGCGCTCGCAGGCCTTGCGCAGCGGCGATTCCGGCCGCAACTCGCCGGCCTCGATCACGATGCGGCAATCCTTTATCGGCAAATCGGCCAGCGTGTCGACGCCGCTGGCGAAACTGCGGGAGCCGGCGCGCACGCGAATGGCGCGGCGGCCGCCGAACATCGGGATCGTCATGGCTTCGTCGACCAGCCGCGACGGCTCGGCCGACAACTCGTCGCCGTCCAGCCGCACCAGCGAGAAGGGATCGTTGGGGTCGTCGACGGCGGAGGCGATCAGCGCGTCGGCGCGTTCGCGGACCAGGCCGGCATCCGGACCGTAAAGCAGGATGATGGGGCGGCCGGAATCGGGCCGGGCGAGAAAGGCGTCGATGTCTTTTCCGCGGAGCGCGACCACAACTCACCCTTGTTGGCGTCATTCCGGGACACGCGACTTCGCGTGGACCCGGAATCCAGAGATTGCTGTGCGAGATTCCGGTTCGTGCTCCGCAGGCCCGGAATGACGGAATGTCAGGTGCCGGCGTAGAAGAACGACGCCAGCCGGGTCTGGATGTTTTCAGCGATCTCGTTGGCGGCACGATCCTCGGCGTCGCGGAAGGCGCGCTGGCGGGCGAAGCGCTGCAACTGGCCGGGAATGTCATAGGACACGCGGGAGAAGGTCGTGCCCGTCATGACCGACTTGTTGGTGGCAAGGTCGATCAGATTGTACTGCGCGTCGATGCCGTAGTTCTCGCTCGACGGCAGCGCGGTGGCCGGATCGAGAATCAGCGAGGAGCGAGAACTGTTGAACCGCAGCACCAGCCGATGGGTCGGCGGCATGCCGGTGGCGTTGCCGTAGAGCTTGAACGCCAGCGCGTTGCGGATTTCCACCTGGACGCGCGCTTCGCGGGAGGCATTGGGCTTGTCCACCGGCGGGACTTCCACGCCCATCAGCTTTTCGCGCAGGCCGGGCTTGCCGTCATTACGTTCGGCGTACATCGGCTGGAAACAGCCGGCCGTAAGCGCCGCCAGAGCGGCGACGGCGATGAGCCGAACGGCGATCCGGGTCCTAGCCAACGACATTCACGATCCTCATGGGAACTACGATTACCTTGCGGACGGCCTTGCCGCCGAGAGCGAGTTTTACCGCATCGAGCGCCAAAACGGCAGCCTCAATTTCCGGATTTTGGGCGACCCGTGGCACGGTAACATCACCCCGTTTCTTGCCGTTGACCTGGACCACCAGCGTCACGGTGTCTTCAACCAGCAAATCGCGTTCGATTTGGGGCCAGTTGGCCTCCGAAATCAGCCCGGACTGCCCCAGGACCTGCCAGCACTCCTCGGCCAGATGCGGCATCATCGGCGCGAAAAGTTGAACCAGGATGATTGCGGCCTCCCGGACCGCCCAGGCCAGGTCCGGCGCGGGCTTGCCTTCGCGGCCCAGCACCTCGGCCAGCGCATTGGCGAATTCCCGGATATGGGCGAGGCAGACATTGAAATGCAGCCGCTCGATCCCGGACGACACCTTGTCCAGCGCGCCATGGGCGGCCTTGCGCAAGGTAAGCGCGTCCGGGCCGAACGAGGCCGGCCGGTCGGCCGGGGCCATTTTGGCGATCCCGGCTGATTCGTTCACCAGCCGCCACAGCCGCTGCACGAAGCGCGAGGCGCCCTGCACCCGCTCGTCGCTCCAGATCACGTCGCGGTCGGGCGGCGAGTCCGACAGCATGAACCAGCGCGCGACGTCGGCGCCATAGGTCGCGATGATGTCGTCGGGGTCGACGGTGTTCTTCTTCGACTTCGACATCTTCTCGATCGGGCCGATCGTGACGTCTTCGCCGGTTGCCAGCAGAATGGCGCCGCTTGCCATTGCCGCCGGCTTCGATCTTCACCTCAGCCGGCGTGACGTAGGAGCCATCCGCCTTCTGATAGGTCTCGTGCACCACCATGCCCTGCGTGAACATGCCGGCGAACGGCTCGTCCATGCCGATGATGGCCGGTCGCCTTCATCGCGCGGGTGAAGAAGCGGCTATAGAGCAGATGCAGGATCGCGTGCTCGACGCCGCCGATATACTGGTCGACCGGCATCATCCGGTTGACCACGTCAGGCGTGGTCGGCGCCTTCTCGTTCCAGGGATCGGTGAAGCGCGCAAAGTACCAGGACGAATCCACGAAGGTGTCCATGGTGTCGGTTTCGCGCTGGGCCTTGCCGCCGCATTTCGGGCAGGTGACGTGCTTCCAGGTCGGATGATGGTCGAGCGCGTTGCCGGGCTTGTCGAAGGTGGCATCCTCCGGCAGCACCACCGGCAACTGATCGTCGGGCACCGGCACGACATCGCATTTCGGGCAGTGGATCACCGGGATCGGACAGCCCCAATAGCGCTGGCGTGAAATGCCCCAGTCGCGCAGGCGGAAGTTCACCTGCCGCTCGCCGACCGGCGTGTTGCCGCGCATCTCGTTTTCCAGCCGTTTTGCGATCTCTTCCTTGGCCTGCTCGATGGTCATGCCATCGAGGAAGCGGGAATTGATCATGCGGCCGTCGCCGTCATAGGCGGTGTCCGTGATGACGAACGTCTTCGGGTCCTGGCCCTCGGGGCAGACCACCGGCGTCACGCCGAGCGCGTATTTGTTGACGAAATCGAGGTCGCGCTGGTCGTGCCCCGGGCAGCCGAAGATGGCGCCGGTGCCGTATTCCATCAGCACGAAGTTCGCGACGTAAACCGGCAGCTTCCAGCTCGGATCGAACGGATGCACGGCCTTGATGCCGGTATCAAAACCCTGCTTCTCGGCGGTGTCGATGATCTCCTGCGCGGTGCCGATCTTTTTCACGTCGGCGATGAATTCCGCCAGCTTCGGATTCTTCGCCGCCGCAGCTATCGCCAGCGGATGGTCAGGCGCGATCGCCATGAATTTTGCGCCGAACAGCGTGTCGGGCCGCGTCGTGAAAATCTTCAGCTCCGTTTCGCCCGCCGGCGTCGTGGCCGGATCGAGCGCGAAGCGCAGCAGCAAGCCTTCGGAGCGGCCGATCCAGTTGCGCTGCATCAGCCGGACCTTGTCGGGCCAGCGGTCCAGCCCGTCCAGCGCGTCCAGCAGTTCCTGCGAGTATTTCGTGATCTTGAAGACCCACTGGCTCATCTCGCGCTGCTCGACGACGGCGCCGGAGCGCCAGCCGCGGCCGTCGATCACCTGCTCGTTGGCGAGCACGGTCATGTCGACCGGGTCCCAGTTGAGCTTGCGCTTCTCGCGCTCGGCGAGGCCCGCGCGCAGCATGTCCAAGAACATCTTCTGCTGATGCTTGTAGTAGCTGGGATCGCAGGTCGCGAACTCGCGCGCCCAGTCGAGCGACAGCCCGATCGACCGCAACTGCTTCTTCATCGCGGCGATGTTGTCGTAGGTCCAGGCCTTGGGCGCGACCTTGCGCTCGATCGCGGCGTTCTCGGCCGGCAGCCCGAAGGCGTCCCAGCCCATCGGGTGCAGCACGTTGAACCCCTTGGCGCGCATGAACCGCGCCAGCACGTCGCCCAGGGTGTAATTGCGGACATGCCCGATATGGATGCGCCCGGACGGGTAGGGGAACATCTCGAGCACGTAATATTTCGGCCGGGAATCGTCGTTTTTCGAGGCGAAGATCGCCTTTTCGTCCCACTGGCGTTGCCAGCGCGGCTCGGAATCACGGGCGTTGTAACGTTCGGAGGTCATGAAATCGTAAGCGCTTTTTGTGGATTCGGGTCCCGTCCAGAGGACGGCGGACTAGGCCACAAAAGCGGCTGCGGGGTCAACGGGTTGGGGACGGTGAGAACGGCCATTTGACCGCAGGTAGGATGCGTCCGCTTACCCCGCCATCGCCATGCCCGCCTCGTCCACCGGCTTGGCAAAGCCGTGCTCGACCACGGTGTTGCGGCCGCGGTGTTTGGCGGCGTAGAGGGCGGCATCGGCGGCCTCGATCAGGTCACCGGGAGTTTGGGCGTCGCTCGGAAGCGTGGCCGCTACGCCGACGCTGACGGTGACGGTGCAGTAGCTGGAGGTGATATGCGGCAGGCCAAGGCCTTGCACGGTCGCGCGCACCGTTTCGCCGATCTCGAGCGCTCTCTGGGAGCTCGTATTCGGAAGCAGGAGGCAGAATTCCTCGCCGCCATAGCGGCCGGCAAAGCCCAGCGTGTCGCCGGCGATGCAGGCCAGCGCTTCGCCGATCCGGGTCAGGCAGGCGTCACCCTCGGGGTGGCCATAGGTGTCGTTGTAAAGCTTGAAGTGATCGACATCGATCATCAACAGCGACAGCTCGCTGTTGTATTGCTGCGCCTTCAGCCATTCGAAATCGAGGCGGCTCTGGAAGCCGCGGCGGTTGGCCAGGCCCGACAGCATGTCGATCGAGGCCATCACGGTGAGGCGGTCGTTGGTGGCGACCAGTTCGCGCTCGCGCTGGCTGAGCTGGGCGGCCATCGCATTGAACGCGCGGGCCAGCGGCATGAATTCCGCAGGCAGGCGGCTGCGCGAGACGCGGGCCGACGAGTCGCCTTCGCCGAACCGCTTGGCCATGCCGGTCATGACTTCGATCGGGTTGATGATGAGCTTCTCCGCGCCGATCAGCGCGCCGAGCAGCACGAACAGGCAGACGAATCCCAATTGGAGATAGGCGGTGCGGATGTCGCGATTGATCGCCGCGGTCACCTTGTCCTCGTCGATGCTGACGATCAGGCGCGATTGCGTCCCGGGAATGCGTGCGAAACTGATGGTGCGCTTGGAGCCGTCGGTGACGGCAAAGGAAAGCGAGCCCGTATCGGAGTTGGAGCTGAGCGCCTTGTAGGTGATGGCCGACAGCAGCGGCACGTTGTCGAGCGGCCGGCCGATCATGCTGGCCTGGTCGGGCGGTGCCGCCAGCACGACGCCGGTGCTATCGATCAACAGCGATGAAATGCCCGGCCGTCCGCCGAGGTTGGCCATGATCTTCGACAGCCAGTCGAGATTGATGCCGGCGACCGCTACCGAATCTTCCTCCGGATTGATCGCGGAGACAGGATAGGCCGCCATCATGATCGGCTGGTTGTTGGTCTTGCCGAACAGGTAGTCGCTGAAAACGAAATCGCGGGTTTCCTGCGCCTTCCTGAAATAGTCGCGATCGCCGATGTTGAGGCCGACCTGAATGTTCAGGGTGGAACACTGCACCACGCCTTCCTTGCTCACGAGCATGATGCTGCGGATCCAGGGCAGGTTGGCGGGCAGGCTGGCGCGCAGGATTTCGCAACTGCGCCCGATGCCGCTGGAGGCGCGGATATAGGCGGCGGATTTCAGCATCGTCTCGACGGAGGAGATCACCTCGCGCTGGGTCTCGGCGCTGTGGTGGGTGATATTGGCGTATTCTTCCGAAGCTATCGCGATCTGCTTGGCGCGCGTGTCTTCGAGCGAGCGGACGCGCTCCAGCATCAAGGGCGCCACCAGCATCAGGGCCAGCATCGCAAGCCGCGCCCGGATTCCCAGAAGCTTCTTGAGTTTGACCCGATTGCGGTTGAAAGTAACGCTAGACATCCTGTCCCCCTACCGGAAGGTAGAGCGAAGGTTTCAAAAAGCCTTTCCCGAACTTGGTAAAATTCGAGGAAATGCCGTAAAATTTCCGACCGAAATCAGGACATGACGCGAGAGAGATGGCGACGCCACTAACCAAGTCTTTACCAAACGGTCTGGCTCAGGTGGAGCAGGACATCGCGCGCGCGTGCAAGGAAGCGCGCCGCGAGCGCGCATCGGTGACGCTGATCGCGGTGTCGAAAACGTTCGACGCCGCAGCCATTTCGCCTGTTATCGATGCCGGACAGCGCGTCTTCGGCGAAAATCGCGTGCAGGAAGCCAAGGCGAAATGGCCGGCGCTGGTGTCGGCCTGTCCCGGAATTGCGTTGCATCTGATCGGGCCGCTGCAATCCAACAAGGCCAAGGAGGCCGTGGCGCTGTTCGATGCCATCCATTCGGTCGACCGTCCCAGCATTTGCGAAGCGTTAGCCAAGGAAATCAATTCCCAGAACAGGCGGCCGGAATTGTTCGTTCAGACTCAATACCGGCGAGGAACCGCAGAAGGCCGGCATCGCGCCCGGCGAGGCCGACGCCTTCATTGCGAGCTGCCGCGACAAATACGGTCTGGTGCATTTCCGGCTTGATGTGCATCCCGCCGGTCGACGAGGCGCCGGCGCCGCATTTCGCGTTGACGGCCAAGATCGCCGCGCGCAACGGTTTGAAAAATCTGTCGATGGGCATGAGCGCCGATTTCGCGGTTGCGATCCAGTTCGGCGCCACGCATGTGCGCGTGGGCTCGGCGATTTTCGGGCACCGCTGAAGGCCTTCAGCCGTCATTGCCTGCGACAAACGCGAAGCGTTGCGCAAGGGAGCGTAACGACGAGCAATCCATCATCGGCGGATAGAAGAATGGATTGCTTCGCTTCGCTCGCAATGACGTGGAGAGAGTTTACCTGAACCCCACCGACACCTTTCCGAGCGAACCGAAATCGACGGCGCAAAAATCACCCGATTGAATTGGCAGCGGCGGGTGGCAGGTGCCGGTCGTGACGATCTGCCTCGCTTTCAGCGTCACGCCAAGCTGGCGCAATTCGTTGGCAAGCCACGTCAGCGCCACTCGCGGATCGCCCAGTACATTTTTGCCGTGACCGATAAATTGCTGGCCGCGCAAACTGACAACGGGTCTCTCCTCGACCAGGTCCAGCGAGCGCCAATCCGCGCTCGTCGGCGATCCCAGCACGAACAGATGTGCGCAGGCGTTGTCGGCAATGATCTGCGCGGCGCCGGCGCTGACGAAGTCGGCAAACCGCGAATCCGGAATCTCGATGGCCGGATGCAGCGTGTCGACCGCGTCGAGGACCTGCTGCATCGTATAGGGCGTGGTACGCGCGGGCAGATCGACGCGCATGCGGAAGGCGAATTCGGGTTCGGCGACGCGCATTTCGTTGCCCGCCATCGAAGCCGTTCCGCCATCTGCTATCACGGTCTCGGCCAGGATGCGTCCGGCCATCGGGCCGTCGACATTGATGTGCTTTTGTCCGGCCTCGCTGGTCGCCGCGATCTTCCAGCCGAACAGACTTTCGGACGAATATTTCTCGATTCCCGCCTGGATCGCATAGGCCTCGATGCGGTCGCGCGGCCGCAGTCTATCGTCGAGGCCGGAGAATTTGGTGCCGGCGCGCCAGTGGTCGTGCAGCGTCTTTGACGCGGCTGTTATCGCATTCTCGTCGAGCATTGTTCTGAATTCCCCATCAGCCGATCATGATTTTCGTCTGCGGGCCCATGCGCCGCAACAGCCGCAGCATGGCGGATTTCGTCATCGAGACGCATCCCGCCGTCGGAGAGAAGTTGGTTCGCGCCAGATGCAGGAACACGGCGCTGCCGCGGCCGGCGATTCGTGGGCCGGCGTTGTGATCGATCTCGACGATGAAATCGTAGAGATGGTCCTCGCGCGTCAGCCGGTCGCCGGGCTGGTCCCGGACCAGACGGATGGGCTGATTGTAACGGCGGTCCCGCGGGTCCTCGCACCAGGCGTCTTCGGGCCGGATCGGCCGGACCGGCAGATAGGTCTGCGGTCGAGGATGGCGGTCGGCGCGCCACCACAATTGCAGCGGACGGTACGTACCCCTCGGGGTGCCGCCGTCGCCCTCCCGCTTGTTGGCGAGGATGCCGCCGCGGCCAAGTGCCACCGGCACGGTCCAGCCGTCCGCCGTCAGCCAGCCGCGGCGCGGGTCGCCGGCAGCCCTGTGGACCCGAATTGCCGCCAGCGGCCGATCACGCGCAGCTGTCTTATAAGTGATTGAAATAGCGTTGCTTTCCATGCCAATGCCCAAACCCTGGGATTGCCTGCCCGGCCCCAATTGTTCTATTTGACGCCATTACAGGACATTCATCAAAACGGGCCTCAAATTTGGGATAGACTGCGGTTCGGCTTGTGAATCTGTAACAATTTCTTACCTCAATACGAATCAGTGCCTGATGACCCGGCTTGCTTACCGAAGTTTGCCTGCGAATCAGGTTGTCATCGACCAAGACCCGGCTTGAGACGCTCCCACTCGTGTCCGCCGCCTGCCTCAAGAGGATCGTATCCTATGCCCAATGCCCGCAAGATCCTGATCGTGGATGACGACACCGATCTGCGCGACACGCTGGTCGAGCAACTATCGCTGCACGAGGAGTTCGAAGCTTCCGCAGTCGATACCGGTGCCAAGGGCGCCAGCGCCGCCAAAGCCAATTCCCCCGATCTGGTGCTGATGGATGTCGGCTTGCCGGATACCGACGGAAGGGAAGTCGTGCGCAGCCTCCGCAAGGGCGGCTTCAAGGCGCCGATCATCATGCTGACCGGCCACGACACCGATTCCGACACCATTTTGGGGCTCGAATCGGGCGCCAATGATTACGTCGCAAAGCCGTTCCGGTTCGCCGTCCTGCTCGCCCGGATCAGGGCGCAGCTCCGCCAGCACGAAGCCAGCGAGGACGCGGTGTTTTCCGTCGGTCCCTACAGCTTCCGGCCCGGCTCCAAGATGCTGACCGCCGCCAATGCCAGAAAAGTGCGGCTGACCGAGAAGGAAACCGCGATCCTGCGTTTCCTGTATCGCGCCGGCCAGTTGCCGGTGTCGCGCGAGACGCTGCTGCAGGAAGTCTGGGGCTACAATTCGGGCGTCACCACGCACACGCTGGAAACCCATATCTACCGTCTCAGGCAGAAGATCGAGAAAGATGCCGCCAATCCGGAAATCCTGGTGACGGAAGCCGGTGGCTACAAGCTGGTGCCGTGATACGATTCGCGACCACGATTAGTAATTTTCGCGCATCCCGGTCACAGGTCCATGTCGATCGAAGATGATGTAGCCCTGCTCGAGCGGGTCCCGACATTGCACCTGTTGGGAACGGCGGCCCTGCGCATGCTGGCGATCGGCTCGGAGCAGCGCGATTTCTCGCCCGGCGATTATCTGTTCAACGCCGGCGACGAGGCGGATGCCGGCTATATCGTTCAACGCGGCTCGATCCGCGTCGAGGACGGCGGCGCCGAAGTCGTTGCGGGCCCCGGTGCCCTGATCGGCGAACTGGCGCTGATCGTTGCGATGAAGCGGCCGTCCAGTGCGGTCGCGCTTGACCATTCCTCGGTCATCCGGGTGGCGCGCAGCCTGTTTCAACGCGTGCTCGAAAGCGATCCCGCCGCCGCGCGCCGCCTGCGCGACGAGCTCGCCACCCGCACCAGCCAGCTCGCCAGCGATATTCTGATGGCCGGCGCCAAGCTCAGTATTTGATCGCTACACCTCCAGCGTCACCGTCACCGGCACGTGGTCGGACGGACGCTCCCAGCTGCGGGCGTCGCGGGTAATCCTGAAATCGCTGACACCGTCTTTCAGCGCGCGCGAGACCCAGATGTGGTCGAGCCGCCGGCCGCGGTCGCCCACCGTCCAGTCGGCGGCGCGGTAGCTCCACCAAGTATAGACCTTTTCCGAAAGCGGGATCCGCTCGCGCGCGACGTCGAACCATTCGCCATGGGTCTGCGCCGCCAGGAGCTTCTCGCATTCGATCGGCGTGTGCGAGACGACCTTCAAAAGCTGCTTGTGCGACCACACGTCGTTCTCATGGGGCGCGACATTGAGGTCGCCGACCAGGATATGCCGGTCGTCGCCGCGCGGATGCAGCGGTTCGCACGCCTTCATCTCGTCGAGAAATTTCAGCTTGTGATCGAACTTCGGATTGAGCGCGGGATCGGGAATGTCGCCGCCGGCCGGAACGTAGAAATTGTGCAGCACGAGCGGCTTTGCAAGCTGCGCCTTCTCGCCGAACGCCACCGAGATGTGGCGCGAATCGATCTTGTCGCAGAAGGTTCGGATATTGGTGGCCTCGAACGGCAGTTTCGAGACGATGGCGACGCCGTGATAGCCCTTCTGCCCGTTCAGCGCGACATGCTCATAGCCGAGACGCTTGAAGCGCTTCAGCGGGAAAGCGTCGTCGATGCATTTGGTTTCCTGCAGGCACAGCACGTCCGGCCGCACCGATTTGAGGAATTTGGCGACGATATCGATGCGCAGGCGCACCGAATTGATATTCCACGTTGTCAGGGAAAACCGCATGAGGGCCGTGTATTACCACGGTTCGTGATGACGTCGCCCTGCTTGTCCACAGCTGGAATTTCGCGAGGTGGGCAAAGGCGCTCTGCGCCGTGCCCACCATCTATCGAATTGCGACACTGTTGGTGGGCACGCGGAGCCTGTCATCACTGTGCGAGCGCAATTGCGCTCGTCGCGGGGCGCGCATTCGCGCGACCCGTTGGCTTTGCCCACCCTACGGAAACAATGGAGGAAGCGCGCCGATTCAGTTCGCCGGATTGGTGTAGTTGGTGAAGTCGATCTTGAACAGACCGGGATCGACCTTCTTGGACGAGTCCAGATTGTAGACCGCAACCGTGGTGTCGTAGCCCTGCGGGTCGGTCACCGTCCATTGCTTGAGCTGGCCGTCCTTGACGCCGACCATCAGCATCAGCCGGCTGGTGCCGATCAGGGCCTGCTTCTCCTCGATGGTGACGCTGATGTAGACGTCATCGGCCATGACGTTGACGACATTGGTGTCCTTCAGCAGATCGATCCGGTCCGACAGCAGAAAGCGCAGCGGCGTCTGCGACAGCGGATAGATGTCCTGGGTCGCAAGCTTCGTATCGCGGACCGCCAGCGACGATCCATCGGCGATGATCGCGATCGGGCTTGGCGCATCGTATTCGAATCGCACCTTGCCCGGCTTCTGAATATAGAAATCGCCCTTGGTCTTGCTGCCGTCGGGGCCGACCTGGACGAAATTTCCGACCAGCGTCTGCAGCGAGGACAGATAGGAACTGACCCGGGCAGCCTGCGCCTTCTGGTTGGCGTCGAAGGTAGCAAAAATATTGGCCGGGACATTGCGGTTCGGATCGGGAATCACCGGATTCGGCGGCGCCTGGGTGGCGCCGGTGGTCATCGGCCCCTTGTTGTCCTGCGCGCTCATCTGCACGCTGCCGTCGCGGGCCTTGGGCGCGGGCTTCGGAACCGGCACGGTCTGCGAAAGCGCCGGCGTCACGAAGCCTGCGACGGATGTGGCGATCAAAAGGGCCAGTCCGGAGCGGAGCCCGCGATGGGTGGGTTGTTGTGTCATCAGGTATTTCGGATCTCTATTCGACGAAGCATCCCGCTGCCAGCCATTTTATCGTGCTTTCGACCAAAGGAGATATCGTTTTTCCGTGAAAATAGTTGCGCCGAATCCACCTTCGGCGCCTGCACCCTAGAATCCGCCCTCTTCCTCCGCGACCAGAATTTCACGCTTGCCGGCGTGATTCGCCTGCCCGACGATGCCTTCGAGTTCCATCCGCTCCATCAACGACGCGGCACGGTTATAGCCGATTTGCAGCCGGCGTTGAATGTAGGAGGTCGAGGCCTTGCGGTCGCGCTTGACGATCGCAACCGCCTGCGAGAACAGGTCGCCGGCGCCGTCGCCGCCGCCCATGCCGGTGGAATCGAACACTGCGCCGTCTTCGTCGGTCGGTTCTTCGGCCGTGACCGCTTCCAGGTATTCCGGCTGACCCTGCGTCTTGAGATGACGCACGACCTTTTCGACTTCCTCGTCGGAGACGAACGGTCCGTGCACGCGGCTGATCCGTCCGCCGCCGGCCATATAGAGCATGTCGCCCTGTCCGAGCAGCTGCTCGGCGCCCATTTCGCCGAGGATGGTGCGGCTGTCGATTTTCGAGGTGACCTGAAACGAGATACGGGTCGGGAAGTTCGCCTTGATGGTGCCGGTGATGACGTCGACCGAGGGACGCTGCGTGGCAAGAATGACATGCAGGCCGGCGGCGCGCGCCATCTGCGCCAGGCGCTGCACCGCGCCTTCGATATCCTTGCCGGCCACCATCATCAGGTCGGCCATTTCGTCGACGATGATGACGATATAGGGCAGCGGTTCGAGGTCGAGCTTTTCTTCCTCATAGATCGCCTTGCCGGTTTCCTTGTCGAAGCCGGTATGCACCGTGCGCGTCAGATCTTCGCCCTTGCCCTTGGCTTCGAGGAGGCGCTGATTGTAGCCGTCGATGTTGCGCACGCCGAGCTTGGCCATTTTCTTGTAGCGCTCTTCCATCTCGCGCACGGCCCATTTCAGCGCGACCACCGCCTTTTTCGGATCGGTCACGACCGGCGTCAGCAGATGCGGGATGCCGTCATAGACGGAGAGTTCGAGCATTTTCGGATCGACCATGATCAGGCGGCACTGATCCGGCCTCAAGCGGTAGACCAGGCTGAGGATCATGGTGTTGATCGCGACCGATTTGCCGGAGCCGGTGGTGCCGGCGATCAGCATATGCGGCGTGCGCGCCAGATCGATGATGATGGATTCGCCGCCGATGTTCTTGCCGAGGCAGAGCGGCAGCTTGGCGTGCGACTCGTCCTTCGCGGTCAGCAATTCGCGCAGGTAAACCTTTTCGCGATGCGCATTCGGCAGTTCGATGCCGATGGCGTTGCGGCCGGCGACCACGGCGACGCGGGCCGAGAGCGCGCTCATCGAGCGGGCGATATCGTCGGCAAGGCCGATGACGCGCGAGGATTTGATGCCGGGCGCCGGTTCGAGTTCGTAAAGCGTCACGACCGGGCCGGGATTGGCCTTGACGATCTCGCCGCGGACGCCGAAATCGCCGAGCACGCCTTCCAGCGCGCGCGAATTGGCCTCCAGTTCGGCCTTGCTGAGCGGCTGCCGGTCCGACGCCTTGGGCGCCGTGAGCACCGAGACCGAAGGCAGTTCGAACTTGTCGGATTTGCGCGCCGCCGCGCGCGGCGCGGCCTTCTTGCGCGGAGCGCGGGCGGCCGGGACTTCCTCCTCCTCGTCTTCCTCTTCTTCCTCGTCCTCTTCCTGCTGCGGCGCAAGTGCAGGCGCAGCGCGGCCTTTGAGGCTCGGTTCCTGACGTTCGAACGAGGCCGTGCGAGGCGGCGGCGAACTCGACACCAGCGATCGGTAGGCCGCGCTCATCAGCCAGGCGAGCCGCGCCTTGGCGCTCATCAGCGCGTGATACACCCATCCGAGCGAAACCGAACTGCGATCGCCTTCTTCCTCGAAGGGCGTGTCATCGTCCTCGATCGGTGTCAGCTCTTCATCTCTCGGGCGCGAGCCCAAGCCGCAGGCAAACAGGAAGGCCGCGCACATCGCCGCGAACAGGATGATGCCGAGCACGAGACGATAGGTGAAGCCGGCCGGACCGAACACCACGGCCGGCGCCCGCACCAGCGCGTCGCCGACGACGCCGCCAAGGCCGGTCGGCAGCGCCCACGCTCCGCCATGCGGCCAGCAGCTTGCAAAGCCCGCCGCGATCACCGTGCAGAGAATCCAGCATCCAAGGCGCAGCGCTTCGCGGTCGAAGGTGCGATGGGTCAGCATGCGCCAGCCCCACACCGCGACGGGGAGGATCAGCATGATCGCGCCGAGGCCGAGAATCTGCATCAGGAGATCGGCGCCGATTGCGCCGGGGTAGCCGAGAACGTTGCGGATCGGACGCGACGTCGCGTGGCTCAGGCTCGGGTCCTGTACCGACCACGTCATCAACGCCGCCGCCGCCACGCCGGACAGCGAGATCAGGCTGAGGCCTGCGAGTTCGCGCAGCCGCCGCGCCAGGGCGTCGCGGATTGAGGCCGGCAGATGGCCGACCAGGGGAATGACACGTTCGATCGCTGGCATGCTCATGGGGGCCCTGCGACTAATCCAGATTTTCGACGAGCCGGTGCAGTGCCTCGGCCGTTGATTCACCATCGGAGACCAGCGCGAGACGGATATAGCCTGCGCCAGGATTGAAGCCGTCGTTCTGCGGCCGCGACAGATAACTTCCGGGGATCACGCGGACACCCGCATCCCGATAGAGTTTCACTGCCACAGCCTCGTCGCCGCCGCGGTCGGAGACGTCGAGCCAGACGCAGAAGCCGCCGGCAGGCCGCACATAGCCGTAGCGGCTGCCGAGAATCTGGTCGGCGAGATCGAACTTGATGCGGTAAAGCCTGCGGTTTTCCTCGACATGCGCCTCGTCGCTATAGGCGGCGACCGCGACGTGCTGCAGCGGCACCGGCACCTGGGGGGCTGCGACATTGCGCAATTCGTGAAAGGCCGCAAGAAATTTTCGGTCGCCGGCGGCAAAGCCGACGCGCATGCCGGGCAGGTTCGAGCGCTTCGACAGCGACTGGAACGCAACGACGTTGGTGAAGTCGGGCCCGGCGCATTCCAGCGCGCTGCCCGGCGCCTGCCGGGTGTAGATTTCCGAATAGCACTCGTCGCTCAGGATCATGAAGCCATGGCGGTCGGCGAGTTTCTTCAGCCGCATGAAGTAGTCGCGCGAGGCGACCGAGCCTTGCGGATTGGCGGGCGAGGCGATGAACATCGCCACGGTCCGGGCCAGCGTCGCGTCGTCGAGCGCATCGAGATCCGGCAAAAATCCGTTGGCGAGCGTGGTCGGCAGGTAGATCGGTTCGCAACCGGCGGCGCGGGCGCCCGCGCCATAGGCCGGATAAAACGGGTTGGGCATCAGGATCGCGGGCCTGCCCTTGCGCGGGCCAACATAGCGGGCCGCGGTGATCGCCGCGAAAAACAGCCCTTCGCGGCTGCCGCTCAGCACCAGGATTTCACTCTCGGGATCGACCGGCCGGGCCAAGTCGAACCGGCTGGCCAGCCAGTTTGCGGCGGCGTGCCGGAATGGTTCGATGCCCTTGGCAAGAGGATAGCGGCCGAAATCGGCAATGTGTTTCGCCAGGACTGGCCCGACAAAATCCGGCACCGGGTGCTGCGGCTCGCCCAATGACAGCGTAATCAATGGCTTGGCCGGTTGGTACGGCGCGAGCAGTTCGGTCGTCCGGAGAAACGGCGAGCGGTCGGCCTGACCGGCAGGTACGCTGCCGGCGCCCTGCGCCACGCCGGAAGAGGCAGTCATTGCCATGTCTGAAACGCCAGCACTTTCAATAGCGGTCGAGGGACCAAACCTCCGACCGGAAACACATCAAACCACCATAGATACGGCGAGGTTAAGACGCGATTAACCATCGGTCCCGGCAGCGATTTTACTGCCTTTTCGGCTTGGACCGCATTTCCGGAAAAGCGACGTCCGAAGTCGCCGGGATGTGACCGCTATCCTGCTGCTACCGCCCCGGCAACCGTTCAAAACTCGGCATGCCGTCGGGCACATGGTGGAAGGCCTGCTTGTCGACCGTGTAGATCGCCATCTGCGGGTCGAAAAGGGCAGGGTCGTCGAAGGTTCCGACCTTCAGCACGACCGCTGGCAATCCGGGCACCTTGGTCACCATATGGGTCCCGCATTCCGGGCAGAATTCCCGCGTCACGGCGCGCTCGAGGTCGCTGCGAATGAACTGTTTCGGCTGGCTTGCGGTGTACTTGAAGCCGTTGGCCGGCATCGCTACGAACATGTTCGGCCCGCCGCCGGTGATGTATTGGCATTCGCGGCAGTGGCACTGCGCCTTCATCATCGGCTCGCCCTCGGCCTCATAGCGCACCTTGCCGCAATAGCATCCGCCTTCGATTTTCATGACGCTTCTCCCTGTATTGTTGCCCCTATTCGGCCGTCGCGGCCCGGGTTTGGCAATCGTTTTTTAGCCCTGTCGTTCGTTTTGACATCGATCCCGACGTTCCCAAGGCTAGGCTTCGGGTCACGTCGAAGGGTGAGACGCAGAAAAAATCCAAATCAAAGGGCACAGCGTGCCGCAGGGCAGGAGCATGTGATGGACGAAACGGGTTTCTGGAAAATCGTTCAGGACGCGAACGATACTTCCAGCGGCGACATGGATCGAAAATGCGATGCGCTGCGGCAACAAATCTCGTCGCTCTCGAAGGCCGATGCGATTGAACTCGCGCAACTCTTCGACGCCATGATGATTAGAGCCTATAGCTTCCCGCTGTGGGGCGCGGCTTACGTCATCAACGGTGGATGCAGCGACGATACCTTCGACGATTTTTGCGCCTCGTTGATTTCCCGAGGGCGTCAGGCGTTCGAGCGTGCCCTGTCGAATCCCGATTCGCTCGCCGACGAGAATTTCAGCGAATCGGACTGGTTCTACGAAGGGTATCAATACGCTGTCACCGACGGCGTTGAGGCGGTTGCCGGCCATCGGCCGCAACGGAGCATACCGGCTCAACCCGCCGGCGCCGAGTGGAAAGAGGATGAACTCGGCGCGTTGTTTCCGCAACTCAGCGCAAAGTTCGGATGATCGCGCGCGGGGTGGTCAACATGCGTTCTGGCATTCGCTTGCGGCTTTAAGAAAAAGAAAGGGGCTCCAACTTGCGCTGGAGCCCCTCAACGGTCAGGGCATTGCCGGGTATGTGCCCGAACCGGAGTTGTGGATGCGGCCCTTGGGGGACCGCACCCCGGGAGAACTTACATGTTGTAGGCGCGCTCCGTGTGCTCGGTGACGTCGAGGCCTTCACGCTCGGTCTCGACGTTGACGCGCAGGCCGACGATGACGTCGACGACCTTGAACAGGATCGCCGAACCGATGCCCGACCACACCAGCGTGGTGCAGACGCCCCAGAGCTGCGAGGTCATCTGGCCGACGAAGTCGTAGTCCGCGACCTTGCCGAGGGCGTAATCCATGACGCCGGTACCGCCGAGGGCCGGATTCACCAGGATGCCGGTGCCGAGCGCGCCGACGATGCCGCCGACGCAGTGGACGCCGAACACGTCGAGCGAGTCGTCGTAGCCCAGCGCATTCTTCACCACGGTGCAGAAGAACAGGCAGACGACGCCGACCACGAGACCGAGCACGATCGCTCCCATCGGACCGGAATAGCCGGCCGCGGGCGTGACCGCCACGAGGCCCGCCACCGCGCCCGACAACGCGCCGAGCACGGAAGGATGGCCCTTGACGATCCATTCCGCGAACATCCAGGCCAGCGCCGCCGCTGCAGTTGCAACGAAGGAGTTGGTCATGGCGAGCGCGGCGCCGCCGGAGGCTTCGAGGTTCGATCCGGCGTTGAAGCCGAACCAGCCGACCCAGAGCAGCGAAGCGCCGATCATGGACATGGTCAGCGAGTGCGGAGCCATCAGCTCCTTGCCGTAACCGACGCGCTTGCCGATCAGCAGCGCACCGACGAGACCGGCGATACCGGCGTTGATGTGCACCACGGTGCCGCCGGCGAAGTCGATCGCGCCCTTCTTGAAGATCCAGCCTGCGTCGGCGTTGATCTCGTCGAGCTTGGCCTGCGCCGCGGTCTTCGCCGCACCGTCAGCCGCCGCGGCAAGCGCCTTGGCCGCGTCCGTGATCAGGTCCGGACCGGGCCAGTACCAGACCATATGCGCGATCGGCAGGTAGATCAGCGTCACCCAGAGCGGGACGAACAAGGCAACCGCCGCGAACTTCATGCGTTCGGCGAAGGCGCCGACGATGAGGGCGGGGGTGATCGCCGCGAACGTCATCTGGAAGCAGATATAGATGAGCTCGGTGATGTTGGCGTCGACGCTGAAGGTCGCGGCTTTCGAATCCGTCGTCACGCCCATCAGGAAGGCCTTGGAGAAGCCGCCGATGAAGTCGGAACCGCCGGTGAACGCGAGGCTGTAGCCGTAGAGCGTCCAGAGCAGGACGACGATGCAGACGGTGTAGAAGACCTGCATCAGGACCGAGAGCATGTTCTTGGAACGGACGAGACCGCCATAGAACAGCGCCAGGCCCGGGATGGTCATCAACAGCACCAGCACTGTCGACGTCAGCATCCAGGCGTTGTCGCCCTTGTTGACGGTCGGTTCGGCGTAGGCCGCGGTCGCGGCGAACAGGCCGACTGCGAGGGCCGCCAGTCCCGCGCTATAGGGACGTTTAAACGTCATTTGGTTTTACTCCTGAGTGATAAGGTTTGAGCGCGAAATCAGAGGGCCGCGGCATCCGCCTCACCCGTGCGGATGCGTACCGCGTGGTCGAGGTTGATGACGAAGATCTTGCCGTCGCCGATCTGGCCGGTCTTGGCAGCTGAAGTGATGGCGTCGATGGTCTTGTCGACTTGATCCGAGGCGACAGCGACCTCGATCTTGATCTTGGGCAGGAAGCTCACGGCATATTCGGCGCCCCGATAGATTTCCGTGTGGCCCTTCTGACGGCCATAACCTTTGACTTCCGTCACCGTGAGACCATGAACGCCAATGGCGGTCAGGGCATCACGGACTTCTTCGAGCTTGAATGGCTTGATGATCGCCATAACAATTTTCATGGGTCCTATCCCCGCTTGGGCCCGGTTCAGACCGACCGGGCGTTCTCGACTGAGGTTCACCACGCGGAGATGTTCACTACGCGGGCACAGCCAGGACCGTTAGAATCAAATGCCGTGCCAGATCGAAGCCGATCCCTAACAGATTATAAATCCGGCCCTTTTCGCCCTTTACGGGAATTGCACTTTCCTGCGCCATTCCGTCGCGCCCAAAACATAGTCAGGCTTGCCCAAATCGTGGGCGAGCCTGACCGGCGTCATAATCCTGCTCAGCGGTCGGGCAAGAAAACGGTAATGGGGTGGGTAGGCTATTGCAGCGCTTCGCCGTGCTGCGAGATATCGAGGCCTTCCAGCTCCTGCTGCTGCGACACCCGCAGCGGCGCGAACACGCCGACCAGCTTGAGCAGCACAAAGGTGATGCCGCCGGACCACACCAGCGTGGCGGCGATCCCATAGAGCTGGATCAGGACCTGTTGCGCATTGCCTTCGATCAGACCTGCGGTGCCGCCGATCGCGTTCACCGCAAAAACGCCGGCGAGCAATGTGCCGGTCAATCCGCCAATGCCGTGGACGCCGAACACGTCGAGCAAGTCGTCATACCTGAAACGCTGCTTGAGCCAGGTACAGGCCCAGAAGCAGAGGGTTCCCGCGACGACGCCGATGATGACGCCGTGCCAAGGTGCCACGAATCCGGAGGCCGGCGTGATGGTGCCAAGACCCGCGATGGCGCCCGATATCATGCCGAGCACCGACGGCTTGCGCCGTGTCGCCCATTCGATCGCGGCCCAGGTCAGCGCGCCGGCGCAGGCGGCCAGATGCGTCGCGGTGATCGCCATGACCGCGCGCGAGTTCGCGGCCAGCGCCGATCCGCCGTTGAAGCCGAACCAGCCGACCCACAACAATCCGGTGCCGATCACGGCAAGCGACAGGTCGAACGGCGCGAGGTTCTCGCTGCCATAGCCCTGACGCCGGCCCAGCACCGTCGCGGCAACCAGGCCGCCGATGCCGGCGGAAAGATGCACGACGAGGCCGCCGGCGAAATCCAGCACGCCCATGGTGGCGAGGAAACCGCCGCCCCACACCCAGTGTGCGAGCGGCACATAGACGAACGTGAACCAGCCGACGGAAAAAAGCAGATAGGCGGAGAACCGCATCCGGTCCGCCACCGCGCCTGCCACCAGCGCCACCGTGATGATCGCAAACGTCATCTGGTACAGCATGAAAAGCGCTTCCGGAATCGTCTTCGCCGCCGGGTTGACGCTCTCCATCGTCATTCCGATCAGGAACCAGCGATCGAGCGTGCCGATCCAGGGACCATCGCCGACGAAGGCCAGCGAATAGCCGAACGCCACCCAGAGAATCGAGATGATCGCGACGGCAGAGAGGCTCTGCGCCATGGTCGCCAGCACGTTCTTCTTGCGCACCATGCCGGAATAGAACAGCGCCAGGCCCGGTATCGTCATCATCAATACCAGCGCGGTGGCGACGATCATCCACGCGGTGTCGGCGGCATTGATGGTGGACGTCTCGGCGGCCAGGGCCGGCGTCGCGAGCGAGCTCGCCGCAAGAGTGATGAGCGCAGCATTCGCTGCTGCACGATACGATGGTGCCCCCATGGAATTCCCCCGGCTTGTTGTCGTTTCGTTGTCGTTTCTTGGCTTGCACGCTCAGCGTCGTTGCCGCCGCGCCTTGAATTCGGTGATGTCTAGAGCGCGTCGCTGTCGGTCTCGCCGGTACGGATTCTCAGGGCGTGGTCGATCGGCGTGACGAAGATCTTGCCGTCGCCGATCTGTCCGGTACGCGCGTTCGCGGTAATAACCTCGACCGCCTTGTCGGCGACGTCGGAGGCGACCGCGATTTCGATTCGGAGCTTGGGCAGGAAGTTCACGACGTATTCGGCGCCGCGATAGATTTCGGTGTGGCCCTTCTGGCGGCCGTAGCCCTTGACCTCGGTCACCGTCATGCCGTGGACGCCGATGGCCGTCAGCGCCTGGCGCACCTCGTCAAGCTTGAAGGGTTTGATGATCGCGACGACGAGTTTCATGGTCAGGCCTTTATTTCCCTGGATATTTTTTGAGCACGCGGCAGACTGACCGCCCGGCGGTTCGCTGCCGACGCAAATCTGGCATCTTTCTGGGCAAATGGCACAAAAAAGTTGCAGGTAGAAGGGGAAAACATTTGGAGCTGGTGACGTCCTTCACTGTACAGGCGGCGGGATCGTCCGCCAAAATGAACTTTCACCGCCAGCCATCCGGCTGGCTTCCCCCTCTCCACGGCTCAAGGGACTAAAATGTCGAACCGATCGTGGTTTTATGCATCCAGCGGCCAGCAACAGGGCCCTTATCCGGAGGCCCAGCTTCGCGACCTCATTACCCGGGGCACGATTGGCGCGGACACGTTGGTCTGGACCGAGGGGATGTCGGGCTGGCAGCGGGCCGGAGATATTCCCGGCCTGGTCCCCGGCGGATCAGGCCCGCCCTCTTTCCCGCAGCCCGGTGGCCCACCCCCGGTTGCAGCCGGTGGTTATGCCGGCGGTAGCGCTGTCGATCGATGTCGGCCTTTTGGACCTCCTCTGGCGCAGCCTGGTGTTCATCATCGGTATCGTGCTGGTGATTCCGGCGCCC
>CAWBQP010000039.1:0-168338 GCA_963790735.1 uncultured Alphaproteobacteria bacterium
CTGATCGAGCGCTTCTGCCTGCGTCACCGTTCGGGGAAAGCCGTCGAGAATGAAGCCGTTTGCCGTGTCCGGTTGACCGATACGATGGGTTACAACCGAAACCACGACGTCATCCGGCACAAGTTCTCCACGCTCCATGATGTGTTTGGCGCGGAGGCCCAACGCCGAGCCCGAGGCCACCGCTTCACGGAGCATGTCCCCGGTCGACAATTGCGGAATGCCAAGACGCGTGGCGAACTTCGTCGCCTGAGTACCTTTTCCCGCACCTGGCGGTCCCAAGATAACTAATCTCATCGACGATACTCCCTGTGGCAATCAGTTCATTGCGCGCGTCCCATGGCGACATCGCGCACAACGCGGCGGAACCGTTTGACCGGTCGCTCTTCGATTACAGAGGCGGGGCAGGCACGAAGCAGACTAGCGCGATCATTGCTGCAACCGCCAAACAAATTCGGGACAGCTTTTTCGGCACCCGCGAGTTTGAATTCACACCCCTAATTTACACCCCACCGATCATTTATCCTCATCGCTTTTCAACTGCTTGAATTTATCGAAGCCCGATTTAATCGACATCAACGGTCCCGTCTGAACTTTAACTATGGGTTGCTGGGGCCAACCGAAACTATGCTTTTCGTCGTTCGTGAGGTGGTTTCGTCTACCGCCGGCCGCGGAACACACCATTAGCTGTGTTCATCCAGTCTCCTTGCGCGAGCGTGTTGCCGGAGCCTTTGTCTGCGAATTTCGGGAGGACCAAGATGGAAGGAAGAAGCCACGAAGCGATCCAGCGGGACCCCAAATACCAGGAGCTGGTGCGGCGACGCTCGTCCCTCGGCTGGACGCTGTCGCTGATCATGCTGGTCATCTATTTCGGCTTCATCCTGCTGGTCGCGTTCGACCCAAATTCCTCGGCATGCCGATCGGCGGCGGGCGTGATGACCATCGGCATTCCGATCGGCCTGTTCGTGATCGTCTCGGCGTTCGTGCTGACCGGCATCTATGTCAGCAAGGCCAATTCCACCTACGACGCTCTGACCGCGAATTGTCGAGAAGGAAGCGTGATGAAGCAAAGCTGCTCCTACGTGCCATCGGCGGCGGCTTGCTGGCTGGCCTGCCCACGCTCGCGCTTGCGGCCGGAGCCATCGACGGCGGCGCCAAGCAGGCCATCAACTGGACTGCCATCGTCATGTTCGTGGCCTTCGTCTGCCTTGACCCTGGGCATCACCTATTGGGCGGCCAAAGCAGACAGCTCGGCCGCCGATTTCTACGCCGCCGGCGGCGGCATCACCGGCTTCCAGAACGGCCTGGCGATCGCCGGCGACTACATGTCGGCGGCGTCGTTCCTGGGCATCTCCGGCCTGGTGTTCACCTCCGGCTACGACGGCCTGATCTACTCGATCGGCTTCCTGGTCGGCTGGCCGATCGTTACTGTTCCTGATCGCCGAGCGCCTGCGCAACCTCGGCAAGTACACCTTCGCCGACGTGGCGTCCTACCGCCTCGGGCAGACCCCGATCCGCATCGCTGTCGGCCTGCGGCTCGCTGGTCGTGGTGGCGTTCTACCTGATCGCGCAGATGGTCGGCGCCGGCAAGCTGATCCAGCTGCTGTTCGGTCTGGACTACTGCGATGGCGGTCGATCCTGGTCGGCGTGCCTGATGATGCATCTACGTGCACGTTCGGCGGCATGCTGGCGACCACCTGGGTGCAGATCATCAAGGCCGTGCTGCTGCTGGCCGGCGCCACGTTCATGGCGCTGATGGTGCTGTAGCACTTCGGCTTCAGCCTCGAAGCCGCTGTTTGCCAAGGCGATCGAAGGTGCACCCAAAGGCCACGCGATCATGGAGCCCGGGCGGTCTGGTCTCCAGATCCGATCTCGGCGATCTCGCTGGGCCTGGCGCTGATGTTCGGCACCGCCGGCCTGCCGCACATCCTGATGCGCTTCTTCACCGTGACTGACGCCAAGGCAGCCCGCAAGTAGCGTGTTCTACGCCACCGGCTTCATCGGCTACTTCTACATCCTGACCTTCATCATCGGCTTCGGCGCGATCGTGCTGGTCAGCACCGACCCGGCCTTTCTCGATGCCGATGCGTGCTGGCGACCGACGGGTCGCTGCGATCAAGGGCGGCAGCAACATGGCGGCGATCCATCTGGCCAACGCGGTCGGCGGCAACATCTTCCTGGGCTTCATCTCGGCCGTGGCGTTCGCCACCATCCTGGCGGTGGTGGCGGGCCTGACGCTGGCCGGCGCCTCGGCGGTCAGCCACGACCTCTACGCCAGCGTGATCAAGAAGGGCACGGCCAACGAGCAGGACGAGATCCGCGTCTCGAAGATCGCCACCATGTGCCTGGGCGTGCTGGCGATCATCCTGGGCATCGTGTTCGAGAACCAGAACGTCGCGTTCATGGTCGGCCTGGCCTTCGCCATCGCGGCGTCGCTGCAACTTCCCGGTGCTGCTGCTGTCGATGTTCTGGAAGGGCTGACCACCCGCGGCGCCATGATCGGCGGTTTGCTCGGCCTGATCAGCGCCGTCGTCTGGTGATCCTGTCACCGGCCGTGTGGGAGCAACGCTCGGCAACCCCAAGGGGTCGGCGACCGTTCCCCTACGAGAACCCGGCGCTGTTCTCGATGACCCTCGCCTTCGTCGGCATCTGGCTGTTCTCGGTTCTCGACCGCAGCGTGCGGGCCAAGGCTCGACCGCAGCGGGTTCGACGCGCAATATGTGCGCTGCCAGACCGGCATCGGCGCGGCCGGCGCTGTCACGCACTGAAGCCGCGCTCTGGCGGACCGGCCGCGCCTGGCACCCCAGGCGTACGTCGGCCCGGCTACTTGAGCTGAGATAGGCAATTAAAAAACGGGCTTTGTCCCGAAAACGCAGGGAGCGGAAGATGTCGGAAATACTCTACAAGGTTCCTGATGGCTGGCCGGCGCGGGCCCATGCCGACGATGCCAAGTATCGTGACATGTACGCCAAGTCGGTGCGCGACCCGGAAGGCTTCTGGGGCGACCATGGCAAGCGCATCGACTGGATCAAGCCCTATACGCGGGTGAAACGCACGTCATTTGCGCCTGGCAATGTCTCGATCGAATGGTTCGCCGACGGCACCACCAATGTCTCACTCAACTGCATCGACCGCCATCTGGCCAAGCGCGCCGACCAGGTCGCCATCATTTGGGAAGGTGACGATCCCAAGGAGTCCAAAAGCATCACCTATCGGCAGCTGCACGATGACGTATGCCGCTTTGCCAATGTGCTGAAGGCACACGGCGTCAAGAAAGGCGATACGGTCACGATCTATCTGCCGATGATTCCCGAGGCCGCCTTCGCGATGCTCGCCTGCGCCCGGATCGGCGCGGTGCACTCCATCGTCTTTGGCGGCTTCTCGCCGGAAGCGCTGGCCGGCCGCATCGAGGGCGGCAACTCCAAGATCCTGATCACGGCGGACGAGGGCCTGCGCGCCGGCAAGAAGGTGCCGCTTAAGGTCAATGCCGACGAGGCCGCCAACAAAATTCCAGGCACCGTGGCGGCGATGATTGTGGTCAAGCGCACCGGCGGGCAAGTGCAGATGATTTCCGGGCGCGATTTCTGGTATCATGATGGAAGCGGCCAAGGTCACAGCCGAATGCAAGGCCCAGGAGATGAAGGCCGAGGACCCATTGTTCATCCTCTACACGTCGGGCTCGACCGGCAAGCCCAAGGGCGTATTGCATTCCACCGGCGGCTATCTGGTTTTTGCTTCGATGACGCATCAATACGTCTTCGACTATCACGATGGCGATATCTACTGGTGCACGGCGGATGTCGGCTGGGTGACCGGGCACAGCTACATTGTCTATGGGCCGCTCGCCAACGGCGCGACAACCCTGATGTTCGAAGGCGTTCCGACCTATCCCTCGATCTCGCGCTTCTGGGATGTCGTGGATAAGCACAAGGTCAATATTTTCTATACCGCCCCGACCGCCATCCGCTCGCTGATGGCGGCGGGCGACGAGCCGGTCAAGAGAACCAGCCGCAAGACGCTGAAACTGCTCGGTTCGGTCGGCGAGCCGATCAATCCCGAGGCGTGGGAATGGTATCACCGCGTCGTCGGCGAGGCACGCTGCCCGATCGTCGATACGTGGTGGCAGACCGAAACCGGCGGTATTCTGATCACGCCGCTGCCTGGCGCGACGGACTTGAAGCCCGGCTCGGCTGGACGCTCCTTCTTCGGCGTTGCGGCCCGAGTCGTCGATTCCGCCGGCGATGTGCTCGAAGGCGCCTGCGAAGGCAATCTGGTGCATCGCCGATTCGCTGGCCCGGCCAGATGCGTACGGTCTATGGCGACCACGAGCGTTTCAAGGAAACCTATTTCTCGACCTACCGGGACATTATTCCACCGGCGACGGCTGCCGGCGCGACGCGGACGGCTATTACTGGATCACTGGGCGCGTCGACGATGTCATCAACGTCTCGGGCCACCGCATGGGCACGGCGGAGGTCGAGAGCGCGCTCGTCGCACACAAGAGCGTCTCGGAGGCGGCCGTAGTTGGCTATCCCGCACGACATCAAAGGGCCAGGGTATCTATGCCTACGTGACCTTAAAGGACGGGCAAAGCGCCGTCGACGACGATGCGCAAGGAGCTGGTCATGTCCGCAAGGAGATCGGCCCGATCGCCGTCGCCGGATTTCATTCAGTTCGCGCCCGGCCTGCCGAAGACGCGTCGGGCAAGATCATGCGCCGCATCCTGCGCAAGATCGCCGAAAGCGAGCACCGGCAGCCTCGGCGACACTTCCACCCTTGCGGATCCCAGCGTGGTCGACGATCTGATCGAGAACCGCAAGGCCAACGTAGGCGCGCCGGAGCTGCGCGGCCACGGCCACGGTTGGAGACTGGTCGTTTTGGCAGCGGCGATAGCCGACCCGCCTGGATCGTTTTCGGCCGCCCGCCATCCAATTCCCGGCTCGCCGGGATCTGGTCGGGGAATGTCAGTCAATGCCGAACGCCTTCGACGCCACCAATCCGCCCTTCGACCGCCTCACCGCGCAGGAACTGGAGACCCTGCGCAAGGCGCTCGACATCGCCTACTACCGCCCGGACGAAACAATCATCCGGCAGAACCAGCCCGCCAACTCGCTCTACGTCGTCATCAAGGGCATCGTCGAGGAACGCGCCGGCGACGAAATCATCGCCCATCGCGGACCGAAAGACAGTTTCGACAGCCACGCCCTCGTGCAGGGCCAAAGCCGCCACGCCTTCGTCGCCCGCGAAGAGACGCTGTGCTACCTGCTGCCCAGGAAGGTCGCCCTCGACCTGATCCAGGCCAATCCGCGCTTCGCCGCCTTCTTCTACCTCGAGCTGTCGCACAAGCTCGACGCCATGGCCCGCGACGAGGAAGACAGCAGCGTCGGCACCCTGATGCGCACCCGCATCTCCGACCTGACTTTGTCCCCCGCCGCCTTCATCGACGCCGAGCGATACGATCGAGACCGCCGGCCACCGCATGAGCCAGATCGACTGCAACGCCCTGTTCGTCCGCGACGGCGAGCGCATCGGCATCATGACCGGGATGAACCTGTCGAAGGCCGTCGTCCTGAACCGCATGCCGATCGAGGCCCCGGTCCGCCCGATCGCCCATTTCGACGTGGTCGCGCTGTCTCCGCACGATTTCGTCTATACGGCGCTGATCCTGATGACCAAGACCAACAAGCGCCGCATCGCCATTCACGACGGCACCGCCTACGTCGGCATCCTCGAAGACATCACCCTGCTCGGTTTCATGTCCGGCAACGCCCTGCTGGTGGCCGGCCAGATCGACCGCGCCGCCACCCCGACGGACCTCACGCGCCCCGCTCAGCAGATCGACCACCAGGTCCGCTTGCTGCGCCGCCAAGGCGTCAAGGTCGAAGTGATTGCCGAGATGGTGTCCGACCTCAACCGCCGCCTGTTCGCCCGGCTGTTCGACCTGATCGCCCCGCCTGAGATCCGTGACACTGCCTGCCTGGTGGTCATGGGCAGCGAGGGCCGCGGCGAGCAGACCGTCCGCACCGATCAGGACAACGCCCTGATCCTTGCCGAATCCGTCGACCCCGACCTGTTGCACCGCTTTCGTCAGGATTTCACCACCGCCCTGGAAGAGCTTCGGCTTCGCGCCCTGCCCCGGCAACGTAATGGTCCGCAATCCCGTCTGGTCACGACCGCTGGCCGAGTACTAACGCCGAGATCCAGCGCCGGGTCACGCTGCCGGACGACAACGCCTTCATGGACGCAGCGATCCTCTACGATGCCGTCGCGGTCGCGGGAAACCCCGCGCTGCTGACTGACGCCAAGGCCGCCCTGATCGATGCGGTCCGCGGCCGCAGCGCCTTCATGGTGCATTTCGCCAGGGCCATCGACGCCTTTCCGACACCGATCGGATTCTTCAACAACCTGACCGGGGACGCGCTCGACCTGAAGAAAGGCGGCATCTTCTCCATCGTCCACGGCGTCCGCAGCCTGGCGCTGGAGCGCGGCCTGACCGAGACCGGCACCGTCCCGCGCATCCACCGCCTGGTCGAAGCCGGCCGTTTCAGCGCCGATTTCGGCCGCGAGTTGATCCAGGCGTTCTACCTGCTGATGACGATGCGTCTGATGCGCAACTCGCCAGCGCCGAGGTGCGTCCGCCGATCTGTCCAGCATGCAGCGCGACGTCTTGCGCGACGCCTTCCACGTGGTGAAGCAGCTTCGCGACATCGTCCGCCGCCACTTCAACCTCGGCGCCTTCTGACCCGATGCTGCCCCGCGCCATCAAGCGCCTATTCCACCAGGCCAGCCTGAGCGACCAGTCCTACCGGTTCCTGTTCCAGCCCGGCCCTCCCGACGAGGCCGTCGCCTTCGACTGCGAAACCACCGGCCTCGACGTACGCCGCGACGAATCATCTCCATCGCCGCCGTCCGCATCCGCGGCAACCGCATCCTGACCAGCGAGCGGTTCGAAGCCATCGTGCGTCCGCGCGCCAGAATGAACATCGACGCCATGAAAGTGCATCGGCTGCGTGAGATCGATGTCGCCGCCGCTGCCGCCATCGAGGACGTCATCCCGAACTTCCTGCATTTCATCGGGGGCCGGCCACTGGTGGGCTACTACCTCGACTTCGACATCAACATGGTGAACAAGTATTTGCCTGCTTTACTCGGCATCGAGCTGCCCAACCCGCGGATCGAAGTCTCCAAACTCTACTACGACCGCAAATACGGCGACGCCCCGCCCGGTACCGCATCGACCTGTCCTTCGTCGCGATCCTGCAGCGACCTCGACCTGCCATGGCTCGACCAGCACGACGCCTTCAACGACGCGCTGATGACGGCGATGATGTACGTCGCCTTGCGTGATATGAAGGAACGGGATGTCTGGGGTATCGCGCGCCCTCGCGCTGGAGGCGCCATTTTCAATCCGATAGGCGGATAAAGTTCTGTAGTCGATGAACCCGACTAAGGGTATCCTGAAATTGCGATGTGTTGACAGCAAGTGTTGGGCGCTGCGGGACAACAAAGGGTTGAAGAATTAGGCATCTGTTCAACGTCCGCTTTGCGCGGCGGACACGCAGCCTCTCAAGGTCGCTTTTGCGAACTCCAGAGCGGACATTAGCGACGTCGAAGATCAGATAGTGGGAAAGTATGCATACCTCATACACCGCGGGAGCCGAGCTATTAAAAGGCTTTGCGCTGGCCGCCCGATTGAAGTGGCGGCACTCAACGCTGTCCGACTATTTGGGTGGGTCCGTCTACAAAAACTGCTGGCTTGAGCGGCTTTCGGTTTACGGAGAAGGAAAAGATGTCCGGCCGGGCGTAGTGGCCGCAGACGTCCAGTGAGCGTCGTGCGCGCCGGCCGCCTCGATATCGATTCGGCGTACAGGATGCCTTTCTCGCGGTGCAGTGGGCCGGCGGCGATCGCTGCCGCTCGGATTGATCACGACAGCGTCGCCGTCGTTGATCCATTCGTCCGGCTTGAAGAGCCTGTCGCGCTCGGGAAAGTCGTCGGGAAGTCGGAGCCCTGCAGCGCGGTGGCGGTTCCGATCACCCAGCAGCCCGCCTCCCTGGCGATATGGCGCAGGGTCGCGAGGCAGGCTTCGCCGTTGTCCCAGGTCGGATTGACGAAGATCTCGATGTCCTGCGCGTAGAGCGCATAGCGCGCCAGCGGCATGTAGCTCTCCCAGCAGATGAGGCCGCCCAGCCGGCCGGCGGGCGTATCGACGACTCTCAGGCCGCTCGCATCGCCCATGCCCCAGACCATGCGCTCCGGATTGGTCGGCATCAACTTGCGATGACGGTTGAGCAGCGTGCCGTCGGGGCCGATCACGACCACGGTGTTGAACAGCGTCGTGCCCGAAAAGCGGCTGTCGATCTCGTTCATGCCCGATCACGACCGTCACGCCATGCTTGGCGCGCCGCGTCCTGCAGCGGCCGCAAATCTCGCCGCTCGAGGTCGACGGCGTTCTGCCGCAGCCTGGCATGAATCTCGCTGGACAGCGCCATGTCGCCGCCCGGCTTGAGCCGCCAGATCCAGGTCGGATAGCCGGGGATATAGGCTTCGGGAAACACCAGCAGCGAGGCACCCGCACCGGCGGCTTCGTCGATCGATTCGACCGCCTGTGCAATCGTCTTCGTCCCGATCGAGCAGCACCGGCGGCTTCTGTATGACAGCGACTTTCGTGGGCATGGCGATCTCCTTCTCAGTGTCGTCTATTTGACGCCGACCGCGACGACCATCTCGCAGGGGCCTTCGAAGCCGGCCGTTCCCTTCAAAGGCGCCAAGTTCCTGCTCGATCTCCCGCCACGCCGCTTCGCGCCCGGCTTCGTCGAGGCCGGCGAGCATCTGATGCAGCGCGCCGAACGATTCCTTCTCGAAGCGCACGCATTCGGCGGCGGTCTTCAGTGCGCACCGGCGCCGGCATGGTCCTGCTCTGCGACGTCGCGGAAGCCGGCCTTGCGGAAGGTCTGCTCAAGCACGCCGGGGGCGCCGAGGCTGAAGGGGCCGGGCTGGCCCGGCAGCGGCGGCGGCAGATTGGCGCGACGGCGGATAATCGAAACCGGGATCGAGAAGAACTTGTTGTTCTCGGCCGTGCAGTAGACGATGGCGGCGACGCGGCCGCCAGGCTTCAGCGCGCGTTTCATGCCGGCCAGCGCCTTCTGCTGGTCCGGAAAGTAGATCAGCCCGACGCGCGAGATGACCGCGTCGAACGTGCCTTCCGGTACGTCCAGGCTCTCGCCGTCCAGCATCTTGCGTCTCGACATTGCCGATAGCCCGGCCTCGCGTGCGTTCGCCGCGGCGAAGGCGAGGATGTTCGGCGGAGATGTCGGTGGCCAGCACATGGCCGCCGGGTCCGACGCGCTCGGCGGCCTGCAGCGTCTGGTCGCCCGCGCCGGCCGCCACGTCGAGCACCCGGTGGCCGGGTTCGATCGCGGCCATGTCGAGCATGATCTCGGTTGCCGGCCCGAGCCAGTCGCGCAGCAACGGACCCCAGTCGTTCCAGGCCTGCGCGGCGGTCTGCCATTGCTCGCTGGTGGTTTCCTTATACTTGACGGGATCGAACGGTTTTACAGCGGTTGCCGTTGTCATGGCGGTCTCCTCGTTTCGGGGAGGGGAGCCGTGCCCGGGCGCGGTCACGGACGGATCAGGTTAGGCGTGCCCTTCTGGCCAGAGAACACGATGAGGAAGCGCACCGGTTTGTCGGTCAGGTCGCGGCCGTTGTGCCATGCGTTGGTCACCTCGGCGAAGCCCTGGCCGGCACTGAACGTGTGCGTGCCGTGGCCGTCCATCTCGATCGAGAGCGTTCCTTCGAGCATGTAGACGAACAGCGGAACTGGATGCATGTGGCGGCCTACCTGCCCACCGGGCGCTACCTCGGCCAGTACCGCCTAAATGGTTGTCGCTTGCGAAAGCGATCGGCTGCCCGGTGATCATGGCCGATTTCGCAGTACCGTGGTGAGCTTGAGGCCGACCGGCCGATCGGCGCCGGTTGTGCCCCGGCAGTGATCGTGGCGGCTCCAGCAGTAACGCGGGCGAAAGCTGGAACCAGGGCTTCATCTTCGAACTCCCACGCCGAATGACAGTGTTCACGCCGTCTTGAGCGCTAGACATGGCCGATGTCCGTGGGAGCCCCCGTGGAACCGGCATTGGAGCGTCCAGAAAGAATCGAGACCGAGCACGGAAGACCCGAGCCAGCTCAGAATACGCCTGCTCGGCGAACTGCAGCTCATCGGGTGCGACGGGCGCGCCGTGGCGCTGCCGGCCTCCCGCAAGACGCGCGCGCTACTCGGCTATCTGATCGCCACCGGACAGCCGCATCGCCGCGAACGGCTATGCGATCTGCTCTGGGATGGCCCCGACGATCCGCGCGCCGAGCTGCGCTGGAGCCTGAGCAAGATTCGGGCATTGCTCGCCGATGAGGAAGGAGCGCGGGCTGACGGCGGACCGCGAGCGGGTCGGCATCGAACTCGGCAATGCCGTCATTGATCTCCAGTCGGTGCGGTCGCTGCTCGGCAATGATGTCTCCGTCCGCACCGATCGACGGGTTGAAAGAAGCAGCCTCGCTGTTCGTGTTGGCGAATTTCTCGACGGCCTCGATTTGCCGCTCTGCTATCGCTACCAGGAATGGTGCATGGCAGAGCGCGAAGCCGTGAGCCGCCTCCACCTCGCGGTGCTCGCGACGTCTCGTCGAACGGCTTCAAGGCCATCCTGCGGACGCGCTGGCCTATGCGCGCGCACTTACAGCGGCGCGACCCGCTGTCCGAGCTAGGTCACGCGGCGGTTGTCCGGCTGCTGTCCGCGAGGGCAGAAACAAGGAGGCGCTTGGTCATTACGAACATGCAAGCCGGGTTCTCGAAGCCGAGCTCGGCGTGCGTCCTTCGGCCGAACTGGAAGAGGCCCGGCAAACTCTGCGCCCCACTGCGTCAGCCAGCGTCGCCGCGAAACGGCCCGCGCGCGCTTCGGGTATCCCTCCGGTGCCAAGGCCTCCGCCCTCCTCCGCCTTTGTCGGCCGCGAAGCAGAGCGGGCGCTGATCGATCAGATCGTGGCGATGCGGGCTGACACGGATGTGGTGCTGGTGACGGGCGAGCCGGGTATCGGCAAGAGCCGCGTTCTTGCCCATATTGGCGAGCGCCTCACCTCTGCCGGGGGGCGCGCCTTTGCAGCGCGCGCCTATGAAGCCGAAGCTGCCCGACCCTATGGCGTATGGATCGATGTTATCCGTGAGATCCTGCGCGAAAGCCCGTGCGACGGGCTGCCGGCTGATCTGGGCTTGCTGCTTCCCGAAATGGGCGCGGTGGCGGAAGCCGGAGATCGAACCCGGCTGCTCGACGCGGTCCTCGGCCTGCTGCGGCAGGTTGTGTCAATGCGACCTGCGGCCGTCATCCTCGACGATCTGCAATGGGCCGACGAGGGCTCGTCCTCGCTCCTTCACTACGTCGCGCGCCATATCGATACCACCTCCGGCCTGCTGATCGTGTGTGCGGCGCGAGCGGGAGAGATCGAAGACAATAGCGCCGCGTCGCGCGTATTGCGCTCGCTGGCCCGCAACGGGCGGCTGAGAGAGATCGAGCTTGCGGCCATGAGCGAAGCGGAAACGGCGCAGCTCGTGCGGCAGGTCGACCCGTCACTCGACGCGGCCAAGATCTTTGCCGAAAGCGGCGGCAACCCGCTGTTCAGTCTGGAGCTCGCTCATGCGCACCGCCGTGGGGACGCGGGCCCCGGTCGGACCGTCGAAGCCCTGATCGCCGGCCAACTCGCGCCGCTTGCGGAAGGAATACGCGAGACGCTGGTATGGGCGGCAGCCCATGGCCGCGCCTTCACGCCGGACGACCTTGCGCGATCTGCGCGTCTCGATGATACCGAGCTTCTCGCGGCCCTTGGCGAATTGGAGCGGCGCGGCCTGATCCGGCCGGTCGGCGGCGATGCTTACGACTTCGCGCACGATCTCGTCCGCCAGACGGCCTATCGTGCGCTCTCGCAGCCGCGGCGAAAGCTACTGCATCGGCGAATTGCGCGCGCCCTGGATGCCGTCATCGGGCGCGACGGCGCCTTCGCAGCGGACATTGCTCATCATGCCGCGCTTGCTGAGGATGACGATATGGCAGCGCACGCGTGCAGACTTGCAGGTGAACGCGCGCTGCGGCTGTTCGCCAATGCGGAAGCGGCCAGCTTCGCCGAACGGGGTCTCCGTCATGCCGAGCGGCTTGCGGAGGGTCCAGCCAGGCTGGAGCTCCGCATCGCCATGCTTAAGATACGTGTGCTTGGCGCGACCGGTCCTGGCCTTCGGCCGCTCCCGCCGCTGGCGGACACGATTGCCGAGGCGACAAGCGACGCCGAAGCGCTCGGCCTTCAAACCGCGGCCGCGACCGGCCACTACCTGCTTTCCGTGCTGCATCAGGAAGCCGGCGACGTTCAGCAGGCGGAGACAAGTACGCTGCGCGCCGCCGAAGCCGGCCGCGCCGCCGACGATACGACGCGAGCGCGTCAGCTCGCGAACACCGCCCGTTGCCTGCTCGAACTGGAGACTGAGATCGGGCGTTCGCGCGCGCTGATCGCCGAGGCCAGCGCGATCGCCGGGCCCATCAGTCTTGAGCTGTGCGAACTGTACTGGGCCCGCGGTCTCCTGGAGCGATGGGACGGCAATGAGGATCACGCCGTCTCTTCGCTGGGGCGTGCACTTGATCTGGCGCGCCGGGACAAGGATCGCTGGCGCGAATACAAATGCCTGACCTGGCTCGCGATGCTCGAGCGGGAGCGGGGCCGATATGCCGACATGCACGCCCATTGCGCGGAGCTGGAAACGGTCGCGGCGCGGCTGGGCGACGATGAAACGCCATTCGTCAAGACGTTGCGGGCGCTGGCCGGATTGGCCACAGAGGAGGCTTCTGCCGACGATGCGCTGGCCAGCGCGCTAACGCGGCTCCGTGCGGTGGATGATAAATCTTACTTGGCTTACGCGCTCAATAGCGCGGCGCACCTCCACCGCCAGGCGGGGCGCACCAGCCAGGCGCGCCTCTGCGCCAGCGAAGCCTTGACGGTTGCCTCGGTCATGCGGAGGCATAGCGAGATCGCAATCGCGCGGGCATTGCTCGCTCCGGCCGGTGAAACGGCTTCGGCACAGGACATCGAGGCGGCGTCAGGCCGGGATGACCTCAGCGTCAGGGCGCGGGCGGTGTTACTCGCATCGCAAGCCCGTCCGCGCGATTCCAACGGCGGTTCCCACGCCAAGCCGGCAGGTTGAATTCGAACAACAGGAGAAAACCCATGCCCCGCGTTATTGTTGAGCGGAATTTCGAAACGCCGTTCACCCAGGAGGAATTGAGTGCGGTCGAGGCTCGAATGGGGCCCTGCCTCGACCTCTACAACGTCCGTTGGATCCGCAGCTACTGGTCCGCCGACCGGCTGCGTATGGTCTGCGAATACGATGCGGCGGACGTGGCGAGCGTGCGCAATGTCCAGCGGGAGGCTAACGCCAAGTTCGACCGGGCTTGGGCCGCCGACGTGCTTGGCGAGCAATGAGGCCATGGTGTTCTGTCAATGTCCAAGCCGGATACTCCCGGCGCACGTTAGAGGAGAAATCCCATTCCCGGTATGGCTCTTAGCTCTCGCACGTGTGTGAAGCGTTGCGGCCCTCTTGTTGGCAGTTGGGACAAGTCCGTTATTGTGAAGGTTTTCGGATGCCGGCCCATGACGGCTCCACGCCCTCCGAGGGCCGGCATCCGAAAACCTTCACAGAAGCGGTCATTCCGTCCACCTGCGGTCGGCGAAGCTGCCGGGGTAGTCCGGTCTTCGTCGGCCAGTAATTAGACCGGCTGCTTGTCACCTCCGCCTAGGAAGGAATGGGTGGCGCAAGCCAGGACGGCAGATCCGAACCATGGCCGTACGTTCATTCTCGATCGGTCGTCCTGAGCCGCGGGTGGTGCTGTCTTGACACGGGATATCCGGCCGTCTGGACTCAGCCGAAAAAATAAGAAGGCGCCACGCGCCCCCCTCTCCTTCATGCGAACCCGTGACCGTGCTCGATCCCTGCACGGAATTCGCGGCTATTTCTGAATGCAGGTATCCGTGGTCTCTCTGGTGCACTCGTACCGGGTCATCCGGCAAAGCGCGGGGTGTGCACACATCACGCGAGGGCTTCATCCGGTCGCAAGACGGCGTGACCATCGTTTACCCTCTTCGAAGCGCGCGGTATCAATTCAAATATTATGGTGTACTCTGAATGCATGCATGTCGATGGTCGGCCTGCATTGAGACAAATTTTGGGATGATGGAGGGCAACATGGCCAAGAAAGCGAAGAAGGCAAAGAAGACAGCTAAGAAGACGGCCAAGAAGAAAAAGAAGTAGTCGTTCGACGAAACCTCATAGCATTCGGATAGCGTCTGAGGTCCGTTGCGCCCTTCGCAGCACGGATCGGCGGCAGCCTTCGTCGCAGGATATCCGCGCAACCAACAGTCTGACCGGACCTTTATGCAGATGGCCGCTGCATAATGGTCCGGTTTTTCATTGAGGCTTGATCAAGGAGTCGTTGCCGGACTGCCTGCGCACATGACAATTTCGGCCAACGTCCGCTTTGCGCCACGAGCGGTCCTTCGATCTCGCGCGCGACATAGTCGCGCGCAACGGAGCTTTCTCCCAAAGTTTTGCCTGAGTTTATGGGCGAATTGATCCGTTCGCGCTGACGAGGCGCTACCAATGGGGAGCAAGGGACCGCAGAACATCGAAAGAAGGCGGGCAAAAACGCGGAAGTTTGGTAGCGAAAGAGGGCTACCTGCGTTCCCCCCAACAGGACTTGCCGGAGTTTCTGGTCTCGAGTGCTTGAATTTTCAGGCGCTGAACTTGAGGGCAGACCGCTTGGTGACGTGATCCTAGCTAAAGCACCTCCAAGCTCTTTCCCGTACCTCAAATCTTTGGCGCGATATTCGTGGTACCTCGCGGTGTCTACATGGGCCGCCACATCCTAGGAGGCCGCACCCTGCCAGGTGCTCCTAAAGCCTCCCAAACGCTGAAAAGGCCCTAGAACGAGAGTTCCGGGGCCTTTTGCAACCTCCTCCCGACCTCGAATCGGTTAGGCTTTCCTGTGCAATTAGGGGGATACGGCGATGGCTGAGGATAAGACGATCACGGAGCGAATGACTGACCTGGTGGTTCATACCGCCAAAGCTACGAAAACGGCTACCAAATTAGCAGTCAAGAAAGTCAAAAAGACTGCAAAAAAAATGATGCCGAAGAAGGCAGCCAAGAAATCAAAGCCAACAACTAAGAAAAAGGCTGCAAAGAAAGTTGCGACGAAAAAGAAGAAGTCCAAAAGGTAGCTCTTAATGGCTCGCGCCAGGTCGGTCCTCGATAGGATGATCCAGGCGATGAACAGGGGTGAGCCTATTCGACTTAACGTCTACGCCGACTTCAAAATGAAGGACGTTGATGTGTTCGCAAAGGCAAAGCGCAAAAAGGGCACACCAGCGAAGAAGCAGTCGACGGCTAAGACATTTCGAAAACCAGTGCCGAAAAAGAAACCCGTAAAGAAGAAGTGGAAACGTGGCTAAGGGCGAGATCAATTTCAGCGCGCCGGCGATTTTGCGGAAATACCCATCGATGAACTCCCGACGGAATTCCGAGGCTGCCTATCCCGCTCCCTATCTCCTTTTGGACGCAACGCTGGACGAATGCATTGAGGCGTTTATGTCCAATCCACGATACCTAGCGGCACCCCGCACCTACGCCGCTCTAACTTGATCAAGCGTGCTCCAGAGCGGTAAATTAGGACGGGTTACATTGATAGCTTGGTGTTGCGTTTAGGTAACCCAAGCGATGCTCACACGCGATATGGTGCACCGCTCTTTTGGAGGCTCGCATATGGATGTGTATTTGAATGCAAGACGTGATCTGCTTGTTGTGAGACGGGGAACTCCGATCCCTGCCGTTGCGGCGCTGGGAAACTGGCGTAAGAGCAAGAAGAAACGGCTCGCGAAAGTCAGCGAGGAGATAAGGTCAGCTCTTGAGGCGCAGGGGTACTACATGCGCAAACTGAAAGACGTGTATCGTAGAGATTAGTGTGCGAAACTTCGAGATGGCTTCGCCAAATGTGCAATCTCTATAGCATCACGACGAACCAAGAAGCCATCCGCGCGCTGTTCCGCGTGGTGAACCGTTACGTAGGTAACCTCGCGCCTATGCCAGGCGTATTTCCCGATTATCCCGCTCCGGTCGTTCGCAATGCGGGTACGGAACGGGAGTTGGTGCTGATGCGCTGGGGGATGCCTCCGCCGCCGCGCTCTGGCGGCCCGCCGGTCACGAACATCCGCAACACGTCATCGCCGCATTGGCGTAGCTGGCTGAAACCTGAAAACCGGTGCCTAGTTCCGTTCAACAGCTTCGCAGAGTATGCGCCAGAGCCGAATTGGGAGACCAAGAAGAAAGATGTGGTCTGGTTCGCGATCAATGACGATCGGCCGTTAAGCTGCTTCGCGGGCATCTGGACCGAATTCAAGGGTGACCGCGGCACGAAATCTAAGCCGATCCCGGGTCCGCATAACGGCATCGGCTTCCTCACGACGTCGCCGAAGGCAGTCGTCGAGCAAATCCATCCCAAGGCGATGCCGGTCATCTTGCCGACGGATGAAGAGAGGGATGTTTGGATGCGGGCGCCGCGGGATGAAGCAAAGGCGCTGCAGCGACCGTTGTCGGACGATGCGATCAAGATCGTGATGCGGGGGCCGGACAAGGAAGATGTCGCCAGCGCGGCTTGAGGTCTGGTTCTCAGGGGAGCGCCGATTAGCACCTGCTTTCATCAGCCGCGTGTTGGCTGTATCTCGACAATTTGACGGCTTTAACAGCCGACAAAAATGGCCCCGGTTAAGGGGCCATTTTCCGTTAGTCCCAGTAATGGTGACGCCTGATGATTACGTCACGGTCACCATATCGATGATACCATCCGCGATGCGAGGCACGGTCATGTCCATAGAACCCAGCCCGCGGACCGTAATAGTCGCGGTCGCGATAGTCCCGGGGACGAGAACTCGAAGATCTCTTGATGGCAAAGCTTGTTTCGACAGCAGATCGTCCCAAAATCGAGCGTCATGACGTCAGTAGAGGCATCATCAAGACGCTCATCACCATAGGCTTGGGTGTCAGTCTGGTCGCAGAATCCGACATCGGCGTCAATTTTGCTGGCCTCACCTATCGAGAGGTACGTGACGGCACAGGGCCGAGCCAAGTTCACTATTCAGCGCACTGGCGCAAGGATAACGATAACCCGGCGCTCGCAAATTTTCTCAAACTGTTGAGCGAACGCTATCCCTTGCCCTGCGCAGGCTGACTCTTGCGGCGCACTTTCGCAAAAGCCCGATCGGTCGCCATGAAGCGCGCCAGCATCGGCGCGACCAGCTTTGCTGGATCCGGGATTGACTGTCCGGTCTCACGGGCGAGCAGGTCGGCGTAAACGGCGAGGTCCCGATGAACATTTGCTGGCAAATCCACAGTAAGCTTGACAGGCTTGTCATCGGCAATGGCGCCGAGCTTTAGCTTCGCCATTTCTTCTCTCATACTCTGTATGGTTCAAGGACTAAGTCGCGATTGACGATGACCCGGACCGGGAAACCCGGCCGGATTGTCAGGGTAGGCTGCATGTTGAGGTTACGCCGAACGATCTGCTGGCCGGTCTGATTAAGAGAATCCCCTGCCCCACGGCGAAGCGCCTGGAGGACGGCACTGTCACTGTTGCCGGCGCCAGAGCCGAGTTCGGCCCCGACGCTAAGCAAGGTCGACAGCAGCCCCGCCTTGAATAGCTCGCCCCAATGATGATCGACCTCGTCCTGAAGCCCCGCATTGCCCGCGGTATCGGCACCTGGCTGGCGTTCGAGCACGATGGAGCGTCCGTTCGGCAGAATGAGCCGGGTCCAGACCAGGAGTACGCGGGACTGGCCGAATGCGACTTGGCTATCGTAGACTGCCTATCAATCGCGCTCCCTGCGGAATTAGCAGCAAGCGACCCGTCGGCGTATCAAAGATCAACTCGGTCACCTGCGCGGTAATTTGCCCCGGCAGATCAGAGCGGAGGCCCGTAATGAGTGCGGCGGGAATCACGGACCCGGCCTGCACGACGTACGGTGAAGCCGGCTTCGTTACGCGATCGGGGCTCGTGGTCCGGCGATCTATCGAGGCATTGACGAAGGCGAGCTTGCGATCCTGTCCGTTCTGCGCATAGGCCTCGTCGGACGATGACACAGCATTCGGGGTGGTCTCGGCGGGAGCGGTCGCCCCGGATGGTACGAACATTCGTTGACGCAAAGACCTTGCTGGTGCGCGCGGCCTCGCCTTCCTGGTTCATTCGCTGCTGCTCGGCATCGACCGCAAGCGGTCCTGACTGAGCTTGAGCCGCAACGATGGGACGGCCGAGATCGCCGGGCAGTGGCGGTCCGAGGCGAGGCACGTCTCGCGGAATGCCCGCATAGTCGCGCGGCAGTCCGGCCAAGCCATCGGCCACATTGTGGTGATCAGTGCTGTAGAGTTCTTCGGATGCAGGCCCGCGTGTACGACTGTTCTGCAAGGCCCAGAGGACGGCTGCAGAGACCAGAAGGAGCGCCAATGCCGTCCCGCTAGCCAAGACCTTACGCGACAGGCGCGTAACCGGCGGGCGTTCTGGCTGAAGCCGCAATGTACGAGCAATTTCCTCAGATGTCTTCGGCGTGGTCGAATGAGGGCTGCCGGCATTATTCGTTTCGATGCCGGTCATTGAGACCTCCCGTCGCTTCTAATGATCCGGACCTTTTGCTGGGTGTCGCCACCAAGTCGAAGCTCCGCCGCAGCAAACAGCCGATCTACGATCAGCACATTACGATAGGTTCGGTAATTGACGATTTCGGGCTTGCCATCCGGGCCGATGACGAACAGCGGCGGCATTTCGCCCTGAACGATGCCAGGAGAGAATTCCACATAGACCTTGCGACCATCGTCATAGGCGCCGACAGGCCGCCAGGGCGGATTGTCGCCCTCGAAGGCGTAGCGGTAGCGCCGCTGAGAGGGCTCGGGAATATCTGGCGTTGGCGGGACGGCCTGGGCACGCGCCGTCCGATCCTCCGGATAGAACCAAGCCACCGAGGGCATATAGGGCTTCTCACGCGATCGCAGTTCGATCAGATAGGTGCGCCGGTCAGTGTTGACGACGAGGTTGGTCTCGATTGAAGGCCGCGTCGGTTTGACCATGATGTGGACGCGTCTGGTGTCGCCACTTCCGCTTTCGGTATCGCCGACAACCCAGCGCACGGTATCGCCGGCCGATACCGGACCTGAACCCGTGAGTTGCTCACCGGGCTCGAGCGCGATATCGGTAATCTGTCCGGGAGCCGCATAAATCTGATAGAGGGCGCCGGGACTAAACGGAAATACCTGCACCGCGTTGAAGTAGCCCTCCTTCCGGGGCTCGACGCGCGCGGCATCATTCGCGGTCTCAATCCGGGCAACGGGCTCTTCGGCCTCCTTCAATCCTTTCTTACCTCCCTTGGCCGGCGTCCAGGACGGCGGAACGTGCAGCGACCGTGGACGATCCTCCGCCAATGATGGTGGATTGGGAAGCGGCGGGATATCGGCATCGTAGCTGATCTGCGGGGGTTTGAAGGTGGTGCAGCCGCTGAGCGCAATCATGCAAACAAGCAGCAGCGGGTCGCGCGATCTTGCCCATCCGCGGGCTAGCAATTTTGGTAATCGGCCCGTTCACTGCCCGACCTCCTTCGACCAGTTGATGGCATTGACGTAGACCCCGAGCGGATTCTTGCGCAGACGATCGGCATCGCGCGGGGTTTCGATCACGATAGTGAGGATGGCGGTCCAGCGCTCGGTGGCGGCAAGCTGGCCGTTGTCATAGCGGCGCTCGATCCAGGCGACACGAAAGCTCTCCGGCGAGGCGCGGATCACACTGGATATTTCGACCGCAATCTGCACCTTGCCGAGATTGGCAAAGGGATCGTTGACGCGAGCATGGTTATTGAGGGCCGCGGCGCCGCGGTCCGTCGTAAAGTCATAGGCACGCAGCCAGTCCTGACGCAGCACGACGGCGTCGGCCGAAACTCCGCGCACGTCTTCGATGAAGCGTGCCAAATGGAAGGCGATCTGCGGATCGGTCGGCTGATAGAAGGGATTGGCTGGGCTGACGCTCTGCGCCTGGCCGAGACGATCGACCTCAACGACCCAGGGCGTAACGGTGCCTTGGGTCGACTGCCAGACAAGACCGGATGCGAGCCCTGCCGACAGGATCAGTGAGCCGAACGCCATCAGCCGCCAGTTTCTCGCCTGCACGCGCGCCGAACCGATGCGGTCGTCCCAAACTTGGGCCGCTTTCTGATAGGGCGTTACGGGCGCCGGCGTGCGGCCATAGTGAACGGATGGTCGCTTGAACATCACTGCTTTCCTTCCGAGAGATCGACGGAGGCGCCTCCTCCATTCTGATCGGCAGAGCGGACGGCGTTGGTGGCGGCGGACGCCCCATGACGCATGGTCTGCATGCGCTTCATGCGGCTGGCCCACCGGATTGAGTGTCCGGGGGAGACGAACTCGCTGCCGCCTGGGCTGTGCCGGCTTCACCGGCCGCAGCGCCGCCGGTTGATGCCGAGCTGCTACCGAGACTTGCCGCGGCGCGACGAAGCGGGCTCGTCATGGCGGACGCGCCGGACAGCCACTCGCCCGAAACGCACCGCTCGCACTACCCGCTAGCGTCGCAGTTCCACGTGCGGCTCCCGCGAGTGCACCGGCGCTACCTGCAGCAAGACCCGCTCCTGCCATCACAACTCCGCCGGCAGCTACCCCCGTGCCGACGGCGGCTCCGGCGCCAAGCTGTGGGCCGCCGGACACGATGCCATTGGCGATGCCGGGCCCAAAGATCCCCAGGCCCAGCAGCGCCAATGCTGCGAGCACCAGGGCCATGGCATCTTCAATGCCGATCTGTGCGCCGCTAGAGCCTGCGGTAAACTGCGAAAACAGCGTCGAGCCGATGCCGACGATGACGGCGAGCACCATGACCTTGACGCCTGACGAGATGACGTTGCCGAGCACGCGTTCGGCGGCGAAGGCCGTCTTGCCGAACAGCCCAAAGGGGATCAGGACGAAGCCCGCGAGCGTCGTCAGCTTGAATTCAATCAGGGTGACAAAGAGCTGGATTGCCAAAATGAAGAAGGCGAGCAGCACTATCACCCAGGCGAACAGCAACACCACGATCTGGATGAAATTCTCGAAGAAGCTGACATAGCCCATCAATCCCGAGATCGAGTCCAGAATTGGCCGCCCCGCATCGATACCGACCTGGGCAATCCGCCCCGGGCGCAGGAATTCAGCTGAGGACAGTCCCGTGCCAGAGGCCTTGAGGCCGAGACCGGCAAAGCTCTCGAAAACGATCCGGGCGAGACTATTCCAATTGCCGATCAGGTAAGCGAAGACGCCAACGAACATCGTCTTCTTTACAAGGCGAGCAATGATGTCTTCATCAGTACCCCAGGCCCAGAACAGGGCGGCGAGCGTGATATCGATTGCGGCCAGCGTGGTCGCGAGGAAGGCGACTTCGTTACCAAGCAACCCAAAACCAGAGTCGATATAGCGGGTAAAGGTTTCCAGAAATCGGTCTATGACGCCGGTGCCACCCATAAGATCACTCGCGTTCTGGTGTTGCAACGGGCGGCCAGCCCTGGGGAAGACGATCGGGATTCTTGGGCTGCGCCAACGCCGGTGTCGGACTGCTTGGTTTGGCATCGTCGGAAGAAGCGGCAGATGTTTTCTTTGATCCCAGGAAGCGACGGCGGTTCTCGGCCCAAATCAGGCGGCACGCCTGCAGTTCTGCCACCTGCTCGGAGGTGACCTTCCGGCAGCGTTCGAGATCGGCGCCAAGCGGATTAGTTGCCCGGGATGCCGACCATCCAGCTGATGGACCGTCACTGTGGCCGCGGAGCTGGATCGTGCAGGCTGCGATAACGAGGACGGGAACGGCAGCTGCCGTGGTCACAATCATCCGCTTAGATCCACCACGTCCGCTCATTGGTGAAACATCCGAACGATCGAAGGCTGATAGCCTCGACCGGATGAGAGAAAGCGACGAAGTTGCTCCCTGCCCTGGTCCTGGGCGACAGTGCGCTGGGCGGCTTCAAGATTTTGTGCCCGCCCCTGTGCAGCTACCGCTGCGGTCAGATCAGCGAGCTGCTGCGCCTGCAGGCCAAGGAGCTGATTCCCGGCTTGACTGGCTTGCAGCGCGCCGGTCGCGCCCTGGCTTGAACTGACGAGGGCCGACATCTCTTTGCGGTGGGTGTCGAGATTGCCGACCACGGTCGCCTGAACACGCAAGGCATCCTGCAAACCCGCCACCGAATTCTGCCAGCGCGTTTGCGCATTCGCGATCAGGGCCTGATCTGACTCGTTCGCCGAGGCCGGCGCATAGGTCGTCGAGAACGCGCGATCGATCTGCTTGATATCGTAGGCAATACGCTGTGCCTGGCCGAGCAGCTGTTGGGTTCGCTGGATCGACTGCTCGAGCTGCTGCAACGAGGAATACGGCAGACTGGCGAGATTTTTGGCCTGGTTGATCAGCATCTGCGCCTGGTTCTGCAGCGAGGTGATCTGGTTGTTGATCTGCTGCAGCGCACGTGCGGCCGTGAGCACGTTCTGCGCATAGTTGTTGGGATCGAACACGATCAACTGAGCGGAGCTTGGCAAGGCGGTACATGCGATCGCAATGGCAAGCGCACCCACTGCTGCGAGACGACGGCGACGCATCATGACAAACCTTCCTGCTTGATAAGACCGGGAATGAGATCGGCGGCCCAACCCAGCCCACGCGCGGCGAGCCATCCGGTGACAAAACCGTCGCGGCCATGTTCGGCCAGCACACGCTCGATCATCGCCTGATCGAACTTTGATGAAGCCGCGGTGAAGGCGAGCGCGAATTCCTCAAGACCGAGCTCGAACAGGCGATTACCGCGCCGTGACTGGCAGTAGTAGTCGCGCTTGGGCGTGGCGCCCGCCAGGATCTCGATCTGCCGGTCGTTGAGACCGAAACGCCGATAGATAGCCGTGATCTGCGGCTCGATCGCCCGCTCGTTCGGAAGGAACAGCCGCGTCGGGCAGCTCTCGATAATGGCAGGTGCAATCGCGGAGCCATCGATATCCGAGAGCGACTGGGTGGCGAAGACGACGGAGGCATTCTTCTTGCGCAGCGTCTTCAGCCATTCGCGGATCTGGCCGGCAAACCCTTCGTCGTCGAGGGCGAGCCAGCCTTCGTCGATGATGAGCAGCGTCGGCCTCCCGTCGAGTTGCCCCTCAATCCGATGAAAGAGATAGGATAGGACCGCCGGGGCGGCGCCGGTGCCGATCAACCCCTCGGTTTCAAACACCTGGACCGGAGCAGAGCCTAATCGCTCGGCTTCAGCATCGAGCAACCGTCCAAAGGGGCCGCCGAGGCAATAGGGTTGAAGGGCCCTTTTCAGGCTCTGGGACTGCAGCAGCACGGACAGGCCGGTCAGCGTGCGTTCGCTCGCGGGTGCAGAAGCCAGCGAAGACAGCGCCGACCAAAGATGCTCCTTGGCTTCAGGCGTCATGTCGATCTTTTCGCGGGCGAGAATGGCTGCGATCCATTCCGCGGCCCAGCCCCGCTCAGCCGCATCATCGATCATCGCAAGCGGCTGCAAGGCGACCGGTTCAGAGGCACCGTCTGACAGCGCACCGCCGAGATCGTGCCAATCGCCCTTCATGGCAAGGGCTGCCGCCCGGATCGACCCGCCGAAGTCGAAGGCGAAGACCTGAGAGGTTGGATACCGGCGGAACTGCAGCGCCATCAGCGCGAGCAGCACCGATTTGCCCGCACCGGTCGGACCGACCACCAGCGTATGTCCGACGTCTCCAACGTGAAGGGAGAAGCGAAACGGTGTAGATCCTTCTGTCCGCGCAAAGAACAGCGGCGGCGCACCCAAATGCCCGTCCCTTACCGGCCCTGCCCAGACCGCAGACAACGGAATCATATGGGCGATGTTCAGGGTCGAGACGGGCGGCTGGCGGACGTTGGCATAGACGTGGCCAGGCAACGAGCCCAGCCAGGCATCGACCGCGTTGACGGTCTCTACCATGGAGGTGAAGTCGCGTCCCTGAATGACCTTCTCGACCAGGCGCAACCGTTCATCCGCGATGCGCGGATTCTCGTCCCACACGGTGATCGTTGCGGTGACGAAGGCTTCGCCGATCAGGTCCGAGCCGAGCTCCTGCAACGCGGCGTCGGCGTCGATAGCCTTGTTGCTGGCATCGGTGTCGATCAGGGATGACGCTTCGTTGGTCATCACCTCCTTGAGGATTGCAGCAACGGATTTTCGCTTGGCGAACCACTGCCGCCTGATCCTGGTCAGGAGTTTCGTCGCGTCCGCCTTGTCGAGCATGATCGCGCGGGTCGACCAGCGATAGGGAAACGCCAACCGATTGAGGTCGTCCAGGATTCCCGGCGTGGTGACGGTTGGGAACCCGACAATCGTGAGCACGCGCAGGTGTTGGCCGCCCAGCATCGGCTCGAGGCCGCCTGTCAACGGCTGATCGGCCAGCAACGCGTCGAGGTACATGGGAATCTCGGGGACACGGACGCGGTGGCACTTGGTCGAGACGCACGCGTGCAAATAGGTCAGGGTCTCGCCGTCATCGAGCCACCGGCACTCCGGCATGAACCCTTCGACCAGTTGCAGCACCCGGTCGGTCCGGTCGACAAAGCCGCGCAACGCTTCGTGAGCGTCGGCAGCCTGCCCGCGCTCCCGTCCCTCATAAAGGAAGCGCTCGGCGCGCGCCGCATCCTCCGCCAGCGGCAGGTACAGGAAGGTGAGAAAATAGGCTGAACTCGTAGTGAGCGCCCTCTTCCTCGAATTGGGCTCGGCGCTCGGCATCGACCAGGGCCGAAGCGACATCCGGACAACTGCTCGGCGGATAAGCGTTCGACTGATATCTCTGCGCTTCCACAAACACGGCCCAGCCTGAACCGAGGCGACGAAGCGCATTGTTGAGACGGCCAGCGACCGCAACGAGCTCGGCTGGAACGGAGGAATCCAGATCAGGCCCCCGAAACCGCGCGGTTCTCTGGAACGATCCGTCCTTGTTGAGGACGATGCCTTCATCGACCAGTGCGGCCCATGGCAGGAAATCTGCAAGGCGCACGGTGGAACGGCGATATTCGCTGAGATTCATCATTGTCTGACTCACACGTTCAGATGGGTGGGGATGCGCAGATGCCGCCTTGCGACCTCGACAAACAGCGGATCGCGCTTCGCGGCCCAGACGGCGGCGGCATGGCCGAGCGCCCAAAGCAGGAGGCCGGCAATCCACAGCCGCAGGCCGAGGCCGAGCGCTGCGGCCACGGTGCCGTTGAGGATGGCGACCGCCCGCGGCGCGCCGCCGAGCAGGATCGGTTCGGTCAAAGCGCGGTGCACCGGCGCCGCGAAGCCTTCAACGGGTCCGTCCATCAGATCAGGACTCCGCCGCCGAACGAGAAGAACGCCAGGAAGAAGCTCGACGCCGCAAAAGCGATCGACAATCCGAAGACGATCTGGATCAGGCGCCGGAAGCCGCCGGAGGTGTCGCCAAAGGCGAGCGTAAGACCCGTGACGATGATGATGATCACGGCCAGGATCTTGGCGACCGGTCCTTCGACCGATTGCAGGATCTGGTTGAGCGGCTGCTCCCACGGCATGTTGGAGCCGGCGGCACGGGCGGTCGAAGCAGCTGCTACAGTCATGACAGCCGTGGCAGCACTCAGCACCGCGCACTGAAACCTAACGCGCTTCATGGTCGATCTCCTTCCAGTCGAATGAGGTAGTCACCGTCGGGCTTCAGGCCCTCGACACGCGCAAGTTCTGCCAGCCGCCGATCCACGCCGCGGCCGGAGAGAACAGCAATCACATCGATGGTTTCCGCGATCAGCGCCCGCGGCACGGTGACGACGGCTTCCTGGATGAGCTGCTCGAGCCGGCGCAGCGCGCCAAGCGCCGTGCCGGCGTGAATGGTGCCGATGCCGCCGGGATGGCCGGTCCCCCAGGCCTTGAGGAGATCGAGCGCCTCGGCGCCACGCACCTCACCGATCGGAATCCGGTCGGGACGCAGCCGCAGCGAGGAGCGCACGAGGTCGGAGAGCGAGGCGACGCCGTCCCTGGTACGCAACGCCACGAGGTTCGGCGAACTGCATTGGAGTTCGCGTGTATCTTCGATCAGCACGACACGGTCGGTCGTCTTGGCGACTTCGGCCAGGAGGGCATTGGTCAGCGTGGTCTTGCCGGTCGAGGTACCGCCCGCCACGAGGATGTTGCGACGCTCTCGAACAGCTTCGCGGAGCGTCTCGGCTTGAAATTCCGCCATGATGCCGGCGGCGACATAATCCTCGAGGGTAAAGACGGCGATCGCCGGCTTGCGGATCGCAAAGGCTGGCGCGGTCACCACAGGCGGCAGCAGCCCCTCGAACCGCTCCCCCGTCTCGGGCAACTCGGCCGACACAAGCGGACTTGCCGGATGAACCTCGGCGCCAACATGATGGGCAACGAGCCGCACGATGCGTTCGCCGTCGGCTGCAGCAAGGCGCTCGCCGGTATCCGCGAGGCCCCCCGAGAGCCGATCGACCCAGAGCCGACCGTCGGGATTGAGCATCACCTCGACGATGATGGGATCTTCAAGCCAGGCCGCAATCGATGGTCCAAGCGCGGTGCGCAACATGCGCGCACCACGCGATACCATCTCGGACTGGAAGGAATGAATTGCCACGATCGCCCCCAACACGCCGAGTGCAAACGGGCTCGACGACGGGGATCAGTAGAAAAAGCAGACCATGCGTCCGCGCAACTAGATCAGATCGGGCGGCGTGTCGTGGCGTAGCAAAAGAAAGAGGTGGCGCAATCACTCTTGGGGAACGATTGGCGATGCTTGGGCCGGCTCAATGTCGAGCGAAATTTCCTGGGCAAGGGTCTGGCCCCTGGCCAGCCGGCGCCCGAGCGCCTCGACAAAACCTTCATACCGCTCCCGTCCCTTGGTCTGTGCCGCGGGTTGCGCCGTAGTCGGGCAGCGGCGGCGTTGCCGTCAGCCAGAACCGTACGAACAAGGCCAGTGCTTCATTCGAGATCGTGATGTGACGCTCGAGCCGCTCGACGTGTCGGGTCAACCGGTCAAGACGACGGCCAAGTGCTGCCTCCATCCGCTCGGAACTATCCGGCGACAGGAATGAGGCCAGCGCGGTCTCGACGACGAGCGCCTGGGGCACTCGCTTGCGGCTGGCATGATCGGCGAGCTTGCCCGCAAGGTCTGGGGGCAAGCGAAACGTATGTTTTGTCCGCATTATCTCACTCCCTAGAGTTCTAGACCGTCGCCCGGATCCATCGCGGCCTGACGCGCGAGGCCAGGTCCATTCGTGCGCATCACGCGGGCCCGGACGGCAACACCGTCATCGCCTTCTGGAAAGTCGAACTCGGTCGAAGGCTTCGGGACTTCAGCCACGATATCTTCATGCAAGGGAAGCTCCGGCTCGCGACGGATGCCAGAATTTGCGGGGTCATCGACGGATGGCCGAGCGCCCGACGCGGATACCGGCTTGGACACGCTCCTATTCACTGGAGCGGGCAAGCCGCTCCAATCGTCCGTCGGTGCGCTAGCCTCGCGGTCGAGAGGCCCTAATTTTGGCGGTGGCAGCACACGTTCGGTCAGACGTGGATCCTCAAAATACCTCGCCTTCTTGGCACGGATTGGTGGCACGCCGGAAACCAGCACCAACTCATCATCGGGCGGGAGTTGCATGACCTCGCCCGGCGTCAGCAACGGTCGCGCCGTTTCCTGCCGCGAAACCATGAGATGGCCGAGCCAGGGACTTAGCCTGTGGCCAGCGTAATTCTTCATTGCCCGCAGCTCAGTTGCAGTCCCGAGCGCGTCCGACACGCGTTTGGCGGTGCGCTCGTCATTGGTCGCGAACGATACTCGGACATGACAATTGTCGAGGATGGCGTTGTTCGGCCCATAGGCCTTTTCGATCTGGTTGAGAGATTGGGCAATGAGAAAGCTCTTGAGGCCATAGCCGGCCATGAAGGCTAGCGCCGAACTCGAAGAAATCAAGCCTTCCAAGCGCCGGAAACTCATCGAGCATGAACAGCAGCCGATGCCGACGTCCTTTGGCGTGGAGATCCTCGGTGAGACGGCGGCCGATCTGGTTGAGGATCAACCGCACCAAAGGCTTGGTGCGACTGATGTCAGACGGAGGCACCACGAGATAGAGCGTCGTTGGCCGTTCGTCCTCAATGAGATCCCGGATGCGCCAGTCGCAGCGGCGCGTTACCTTGGCAACGACGGGATCGCGATAGAGACCGAGGAACGACATCGCGGTCGATAGCACGCCTGATCGCTCGTTCTCGCTCTTGTTCAGCAACTCCCTCGCCGCGGAAGCGATCACCGGATGTGTCCCGGCTTCGCCAAGGTGCTGCGTCGTCATCATTGCGCGAAGCGTGGTCTCGATCGGACGTTTCGGGTCGGACAGAAAACTTGCGACGCCGGCAAGCGTCTTGTCTTGCTCCGCGTAGAGGACGTGAAGGATGGCTCCAACCAGCAAGGCATGGCTGGTCTTCTCCCAGTGGTTCCGCCGTTCCAGAGACCCCTCGGGATCGACGAGCACGTCGGCGACATTCTGGACGTCGCGAACTTCCCATTCCCCTCGTCTTACTTCCAGGAGAGGATTGTAGGCCGCACTCCCTGAATTGGTTGGGTCGAACAACAGCACCCGGCCGTGTTGGGCACGAAAGCCTGACGTCAGCGTCCAGTTTTCACCCTTGATGTCATGGACGATGCAACTTCCCGGCCAAGTTAGGAGTGTGGGAACAACAAGTCCGACGCCCTTGCCGGATCTGGTCGGCGCGAAGCACAGCACATGCTCCGGTCCGTCGTGTCGCAGATATTGTCCCTCGATACGCCCGAGGATCACGCCGTCTGTCCCGGCGAGGCCGGCACCTCGAATCTCAAGCAGGTTCGCCCAACGTGCAGAACCGTACGTGGCCGCTGTCTCGGCCTCCCGAGCCCGCCATACCGACATCGCAAATGCAGCTATGATAGAGAGGATCCCGCCCGACGCAGCGACGCATGCGCCTTCGACGAACACTCCTGGCGCATAGGCATCGTAGGCATACCACCACCAGAAGAAGGCCGGCGGAAGATAGATCGGAAAGCCTGGCACGAATTCAAACCAGGGCTGACCGAGTTGAGGCTGATAGCCGAGCCGCCACGCCGTCCACTGCGTCGCGGCCCACGTCGTGATCAGTACGATAATCAAGACGCAGGCGATCTGGCCCCAAAGTATTCTGGTTGCGGACATGGCACGGGAATCAAAATGCCTAGGTAACCCGCAGACAAGCCATCCTGCCGATCGCGAGTGTTTTCGGACATGCAGGCGAGCAAATTGGTGCGTTAGCGCTGAGCGCCGTAGAAATCAAAACCGAGGAGGCTAACCCACCGACACCTCCAGCGCCTGCGTGGTGCCGCTTGAGGGAGCCGAGATCATGCACAGCCGCAATCGGTTGTCCGCAAGAGGTTCGCGTTGTGGGTTGCACGAGGCCAGCAAATTTGCCGTCAGGAGCAATCGCGCAATGAGGTCTGTAAGAAGAGATGAAGGATCGGTCTTCTCGGCGCGTGCAAACACTGATGACCCAAATGGCCCGTTGAGGCCTGTCCGCTGGAGACAGTAACGAGTTCTACCGTACTCCGGTCGACCCTATCCCATCGTGGCTGAAATCGTCCCGTTGCGCACGATGAGCGACCGTAAGCGCACGAGACCGAATTGGTCTGAAGGTGCAAATTACGGCTAGGGCATTATTTCAGTTGGTAGCGGTCTCTTACCCTGGGGGCAGCCCGTTCGGCCTTTGAGGGACTGAATCGGAGCCGGAGACTCATTGGAATGGTTCGGATCAGATGCCGATGCTTCGGTCGCGCTCATAAACTCGGCCACGGCAGCGCTCGATGACCATTCCACGTAACCAACAACGGCCAACGCAAGTGCGAGCGAGGTGAGAAGCACGACCGCCACCGTGGTGCCTATTTCCCCGCCAATGGATTTGGCTATTGAATAATGGCATCGCTCGTCTCCCGAAACGGGGCTTGCGACGGCCTTAGATCAACTCACGATTTTCAAATGTGAACTGCCTCACGTCTCACGGTCGCTTGATGCCAAGACAGAACGACGGACGTCTTTCTGCTTGGGCGGGTCCGTGGAATGACAATGCGGATTGCTTGTGCGTCAGCCGGCGGGGCCCCGATCTATCGGCGCCTCACTACCCATCTCACCAGAATGTACGGAACAGCGAAACCGAGCACGTCGACAGCCGTTCCAGGGTTTTTCCATTCCCGAGGGATATGGCCCCAGAATACATACCCGACGTGATAGGCATAATAGACAAGCGGGTATACAATCGCGAATCCAATCACGCCCGCGAAGATTGCCTCGCGCGGCCCCAATACCTCATACCACTCTGGGTTTTTCATCGCGGGTCCTGGACGATATTCCCACGAGCATAGGCCAAATATGCCAACCTTTGATGTTGGCGAACGCTCAACTTAGAATGAAGCGGCAAAGTCCGCTTCGACACAGCCAGGGTCATCAGCGGACCGACATACAAATTTCCTGGAGGTCCGCTCTTGCCCTGAAAGCGGACTAGAACAGCACCGATTGCCAGTTCGCACCCTGCTTCGTCCCCCTTCGCACTACCTAGCCACACTCCCAATACCCCCGGTTGGTACGAAAGCGGCCGGTGCGAAGACACCCGGCCGGGTTCGAGCGGTCTTTAGACCTTGATGATGGCGCGCTGCGAAAGGCAGCCTATACTCAGATGTGACCTATAGGGTTCTGATAATCGCATCGCGCGGGGCATCGCATTGGTCCGGCAGTCTGAGTAGGATAGAAACCAAAGGAGGCCGCGATGGCTATCCTGGGTGCCCTCTTAATGGTCGCAGGCGGCGCCATAGTACTCGCGAGTGCTATCCTTTGGCTTTGGTCTACTTCCCGGCAGAGGCTATTGGACGGGCCAGAAGCGGGCTCGGATCAACCGCCGGAGGTCCCAAGTCCGTAGTGCTTCCGGCGCCAAAGTGAAAGCTATTGGGCAGAATGCTCGTTGATTTATACGAAGCCCGCGCGGTCGAAAATAGTTCTGAAATCAGGCAAGCTCTTAGTCCCGCGTCGAAAGGGATACCCCAAGTTTTGCCGCCATAACCGTGGTTGCACCGGGAGTTCGTTTAAGCGCCTTTGCGATCTTAGCGACGCCTGACTTTGCTTTTGCCATCGTCCTCATTGTTCGAACATCGTCTTTTGTCCACGCGCGGCGAACTACTCTCTTAGCTTTTGCCATTCTTTCTCCGAATCGCGTTGGGGCAGAGCCGGGCTTCTATGAATCCAGCCAAAGTTAACGATCAAAGAAGTAACTTCCATGGCGAAAATGAGAATGCTTTCGCTACTTAGAAATCAGTAATGTGATCTAGACTACTATTATTGATCGGAGAGAAAGGGCATGTACCTCTTTTCGAGGGGACCCTGCATTGACAACAAATTTAATAGGAAGAGAGAGAGCGCGTCCTTCGAACTTGCGACGAAGCAGACCCGTTCATTTAAATAAGGCTGTTGCGTCTTGCGAACAATTACGACGATATGGTCACAACGAAGACTAAGCGTGATCAAGCGGCAGTGAAGCCGGAGATATACTCCACTGTCGATAGTTGCGGCAGCAATTAGCCGACAGACTCGCTCGCTTCACTGACTCTCGCGTTCTGATCAATCTCACCATTCAACCAGTTTTGCTCAACGGACAAAGCCCGCCATGCGGCTTCCATGCGCTTGTATCGGTTGTAAGTTGGTTCGTCGGCAGCGCGCTCGGCAAGTTGGCCGCAGTTGTCCGCGTTCTCTAAGAAATTCTGCGATTGCTTCATGGTGTCCTCCGTTAGGATGGACATGGGATCGCCTTGGCTCGCGATCAATGCGGTCCACCGCGACAGTTTGTCCACATCACGGGCCGTGAAATCGTCCGAGTTAAAACGCAACCCGAAACTAAGTACGGAAAAACAAGAACCAGACAAAGGCCATAGCGATCACCGCGATACTTACGCTGATGATAAGAAACACTAGAATTGACGGGCCGGGTTCGGCTTGACGCGCTTCCATGGTGTTTCGATCATGACGCCGTGCTTTTTCTTCACCATGACTGCCACTTAGACTTTGGGTGCGAGGTCGGCACGGTCAAACACCGGGACCTTTTCAAGGTCGTCCGGCAAGGCACCCGATGGTGTGTCTTCCGCTGCATGGCGCAACGCTTCGGTGCTTGCATCCAATCCATCGGTAGTTTCGTTCGCGCCGCTACCGGCGTCATGGCGACGTGGCGGCACTTGCTGGCCCGCATCGGCTTCCGGGTTCGGTATCTTTGTGGGCATAGGGTATCCTTTCGTTTGGATACCAAGCTGCCCGGATGGGGATAGTTCCTCCCCTAGGGACGCTTCGGCCCGCCGCGGCGCAACTGTCCACGTCGAACGCCCTGCCGGCACTGCTCGCCTGAAGCTGTTTCATCTGTGAAAGCCGAAGCTCCTGAAAGCCGAGCTGGGCTTCGATGGTGCGGACTTGCGCATCGTAGGGCGTCGCGTCGATCTTGAAAAGAACGGTGTTCGCCTTAACCAGTTCGTTGGCCTTCACCGGGATTTCCGTGATCTGGCCTGAAACGTTCGGCGTCACCTCGACGACGCGGCTGATCACGATGACGCGGCCGGTCGGCGCGAGGTAGCTGAGAAACCCCGCAAAAAGCGCTGCCACAAAAAGGCCAAGCAGGATAGTCGCCGTTCCCGTGCCCCATCCCCAACGAAGCCATTTCAGCTTGGCGAAAACAAGCCAGACGATCAATATGTAAAGAAGAGCGATGATAAACATGGAGGTTGCCCGGATGTTTGGCGTTGCTCGTTAGCTGGCCGCCTTCAACTCCGGAAAACTTCCACGAGCTCGTCCTGATGCGTTGGGGTATGCCGCCACCGCCGCGGACCGGCGGGCCGCCGGTGACCAACATCCGCAACACTTCCTCGCCGCACTGGCCCGGCTGACTGAAGCCTGAAAACCGCTGCCTGGTGCCGTTCAACAGCTTCGCCGAATACGCGCCTGAGCCGAACCCGGAGACCAAAAAGAAGGACGTCGTCTGGTTCGCGATCAACGACGATCGGCCGCTGACCTGCTTCGCCGGCATCTGGACCGAGTTCAAGGGCGATCGAGGGACGAAATCGAAACCGATTCCCGGCCCGCATCAGGTCTACGGCTTTCTCACCACGTCGCCGAACGCCGTCGTCGAACCGATCCATCCGAAAGCCATGCCGGTCATCCTGATGACGGACGAGGAACGCGACGTCTGGATGCGCGCGCCGTGGGATGAGGCCAAGGCGCTGCAACGGCCGTTGCCCGACGATGCAATCAGGATCGTCGCGCGCGGCGCGGACAAGGAAGACAAGGTCGCCGCATGAAATACTCCGCCGCCCGCCCCTATTCCTGACTGCGCCCGCGGATCTCAGACTCGGCCTGAAACCAAAATTCCAAGTCGCGGCCTGCAGGGCATCCGTTCTGTTCCCAAATTTCCCGGGCGCGTGCACTGATCGCTTGCTTGGTGCGTCTCGCCTCCAAGCGCTGCTGCAGCGTCTGCCTCAGATCCTGAATCCAGGCCCTCAGCCGTTCCACGGTCGTCTGGTCATTGATACGCGAAGCAATCCGGGTCGCTTGGTCGATCTTGCGCTCTAGTTCCCGGGGATCTTCACTCTGATCCATAACCATCTCCATCTAAAATAAGACGGTTCAGGTCACAGCTTTGTTCAATGTAGCGTTGATGGAAACGTTCTAGGCGGCCCGACGCACGACGGTTCCGGACGACACGCGCCGGGCCTTACCACTCGGCTCACCCACCGGAATGGCCCACTTAGGCTGGATGTGATTCTTGGCAGAATTGCGCGCCATGCAGAAACAGCCAACGCGGGTATTTCTGGCAAAACTGGAGAAGGGTCGCATTTGCGCGACCCTTCTCCGTAGCCGCGCTAGCAAAAGCAAGCTTACAGCGTTCAGCGGAGTTGAGAATCCGTAAGTTCACGGTGTTTCGTTGTCGACGCTCAACGAGGGAAAAATCTGCAATTGAATGGTGTCCTTGGGGCCGCCTCAGTTGGCGACCTAATTACGAAAGGGCCCAGGCGGCACGCTGAGGCCCTTCTTAGGCTGAGGTATCGCACCGGGGACGAGGTGCGATATCGCTCAACCCACCACCCTCAATTCGCGTTCCTAACGTCCAAGCCGACGCTCGACCCGCTTGCGGCTGCTGCCGACCTTCTTGACGGCCTTCTTCACTGCGCTCGCGGACTTCCTCGTCTTCTTCGCCGCGTAACGCACCTCGTAATCCTGCCCGCCGGCCACCCGCGCCCGGTCCTGCTTGCGCCCGCGGCTTGATTGCTTCTTTGCCTTTGCCATCCTGCAATACCTCCTATCGCGCTTGGCAACGCGTCATGATGCGCCGTGTTCCAGTTTTTCCCGGCCGGAACGATTTCGACCTGTGCCAGTTTGAATCAGCTTTAGTGGCGTGGAGTTTTGTTGTGGCGTTTCAGCGCAAGAAAGCGGCGGCAATTGGCGTGAAAGCGCCCTTCCCCGGATTTCGTAGCTCCCTCGCTGACCACGTCGATCGAGAAGGTGCCGCCCGGCGAGCGCTGGATCCACGAGATCAAATTCGACGGCTACCGAGTCCAGGTCCACTTAGTCAACGAGGCCGTGAAAATCTTCACCCGTCGTGGCAACGATTGGACCAAACGCTTCCGCAAGATAGCCGACGATGCCTGGCACATCGCCGCCGGCTCCGCGATCATCGATGGCGAGGTTGTCGTCCCCGCCGAGAACGGTACCACCGACTTCTCCATTCTGCAGAACGAGCTAAAGGGTAAGTCGAAGAAGATCGTGCTGGTCGCGTTCGACCTGCTTTACCTCAACGGTTACGACCTCCGGCGGCTACCCCTGATAGAACGCAAGACGCAACTCAAGACGATCATCGACGGCACTGACATCCAGTTCAGTGAGACCTTCGAGGTCGACGGCAGTGAGATGTACGCCCACGCCTGCAAGGTCGGGCTAGGCGGTGTGGACTTTAGGGATTCCCTCCGGCGTCGATAAACCGTCCCGAGGCAAGGTCGGCGCGCGCGGCGCGGAACAAATCCGGTGAGGCGGCGCGCACCGCCAGCTTGAATTTACCACCGGCGAGGCGCTGACGAGCATGTCGTGAACATTGACGTCGCTGAGCAGGCCCGCGGCCTCGTCAGTTGACCCTTCGGCTGGTCTGACCCGGGCTCGCATTTCGCCCGAAGTCGCCTATTTATCCCGAATGCGAAAGACCGCATTCGACCGCTGCATTCCGACGCGCGTCATGATGCGCCAAGTTCTAGTTTTCCCGGCCGGAACGATTTCGACCTGTGCCAGTTTGAAATCTGCTTTAGTGCGTGGAGTTCTGTTGTCGCGTTTCAGCGCAGGAAGGCCGCGGCCATCGGCGTGAAGGCGCCCTTTCCCGGATTTGTCGAGCCCGCGCTAGCCACGTCGATCGAGAAAGTGCCATCCGGCGATTTGCTGGATCCACGAAATCAAGTTCGACGTCCAGTTTCGCCGAGAATCTGGGCGCGCAAGCGCGACGAGGAGTAGTCGGCTTCAAGTCAAGCGATACCGGCTGCGCAACTGACCCACCACCTGCGGAAAGTCCCTCCCGTAAAACGTGCCTGCCAAGACCCGCTCGCGCCGGGGCCTAGGCAGCTGGTGCTGGATCAGGCGGCGCTAGACGCCTTGGTGTTGACACCTCTTCGGAGCGCGACCGTATTGAGCTTGGTGTTGGCCGCCTTTTCCTCGTTGAGGTTGGTCGTCAGGAAACGGACCACTTCGTCGTGACCGAGCTTCTCGGCCCAGGCAATCAGCGTACCGTAGCGGCAAATCTCGTAATGCTCGACGGCTTGCGCGCCTGCGACGATCGCCGCATCCAGCACGGCCTTGTCGTCCATTTCGCCGGCCACCTCATCGGTTTCCTTTATCAGACCATCGATGGCCGGGCATTGGGTACCACTCGGCTGCTTCTCGAGCTTCAGGAACACCTTGTCCAGCCGCTCGATCTGCTTGTTGGTCTCCTCCAGATGCGCCTTGAGGCCCGCGATGAGATCGCGGTTGGTGGCTTTCTCGATCAGCTTCGGCAAGGCCTTCGTGATCTGCTGCTCGGCATAATAAATATCCTGCAGACCGTGCAGAAAGAGGTCGTCCATTGTCTTGATGTCTTTTGTGAATAATCCCATGGCATCCTCCTGATTGAATGCCGTTGAACGTCTCGCCCGCGCCATTGTTCCAACGCAGCCTTCGCCCTCACGCGAGCCCCCGATCGCCAGTATCAGACGCTGGGCGGGGTCAGGCCTAACAGCCTCAAGACCGCCAGGAACCAGTCACCCGATCCGCCGTTTGACTCTCAACCTCGTTCACGACCGGCTGGATTTCCAGATGGATCATTTCGTCGATCGGCGCAGCAAGTCGCTTTGGATGGACGTTGCGGTAGCCCCGAGCGCCACACCGCTTCAGGGCGACAACGAATGCGATGTCGTCATCATCGGCGCAGGTATTGCCGGGATTTCCACGGCTTATGAACTTGCCATCGAAGGCTCTCATGTCGTCGCGCTGGATCGCGGGAAGATCGCGGGCGGCATCACGGCCCGTACCAGCGCACATCTGGCGCCGCTATGCGATGACCTGACGTCTGCGATGATAGGCCTGCGCGGCGAGGAGATATCCCGCCTGTTCTACGAGAGTCACGCGGCAGCGGTAGATCGCATCGAGGAAATCCAGAAGCGGGAATCCGTCGACTGCGATTTTCGACGCCTTGACGGTTATCTGTTTCAGGCGCTCAACACCGACTCGAAGATCATCGAGGACGAACTGGAAGCGGTCCGGAAGGTCGGCGCCCCCGTCCATCGGCTGGTCGGCGTCCCCCTCGCCCATTGCGAACAGCAGCACGTGTTGCGTTATCCGCGCCAGGGCACGTTTCATCCTCTCAAATATCTTCGGGGTCTTGTCGCGGTCGTCGAGGCAAAGGGCGGGAGCTTCTATTGCAATACGGTCGTCGAGCGCATCGAAGAGCGCGACGACGGCAAGGTTGTCGTTACGACCGGCGGCGGGACGATAACGGCGCAGACCGCGGTCGTGGCCACCAATGCTCCGATCGTCGATCGATTTGCCCTGCACACCAAAATGGCTCCCTATCGCACCTACGCGATGGCCTTTTCGATTCCGAAAGGGGCTATCCCGGACGCCCTCTACTGGGACACACTCGACCCGTACCATTATGTACGGCTGCAGCCGGGCAACGATCGAACCGACTTTCTCATCGTCGGCGGTGGCGACCACAAGAGCGGCGAAGCCGACGACGCCGAAGTCCGCTTTCAGGCGCTTGAAGCCTGGACGCGCAATCTCATTCCAGCCGCGCAAGACGTCACCCATCGCTGGTCGGGACAGGTCCTCGACACCATCGATTACGCCGGCTTCATCGGCAGGAATCCGGGAAGCAACAATATCTACGTACATACCGGCGATTCCGGCCAGGGCATGACCCACGGCGTTGTGGGCGCGATGATCAATTCGACGCTAATCCTGGGAGAGACGCCAAATGGGCCGAAGTGTATGAGCCCTCGCGCAAGACCCCTTCCGCAATAGGCAACTTCCTGAGAGAGAACGTGACCGCGGTGAAGAACTTTGCCGAGTATCTCGCGCCCGGCGAGTTGAATGACGTCAGCGATCTGAAAGCCGGACAGGGCGCCGTCATTCGGCAAGGTATGAGCAAGATCGCCGCCTATCGCGATCCTTCCGGCAAACTATATGCGCGCTCTGCCGCCTGCACGCATGTGGGTTGCCACCTGCACTGGAATTCCTTCGAGACGTGCTGGGATTGCCCCTGTCACGGATCTCATTTTGCCATCGACGGCACGCCGCTCAATGCCCCCGCCATCGGGCCTCTGGCCGAGGCGGACATCAAGACGCGCTCCGGAGAGTACGCCGGCGCAGATCAAGGCGGCGAACGGCAGACTTCACTCCATTCGGAAACCTGAATCGCCTCAAACACATTACGGCACACACCACCAGCGACGTTCGACGCACTCCGTGCTCCCTTGGAGAACCGCCATGCTGCATTATCCCCGTCCTCCCTTCCCGAGCCAGCACCAGCCGATGCCCGGCAAGACTGCCGCGATGGACCCGGCGCCCGATCACGGTGAAACGTCCTACAAGGGCAGCGGTCGCCTCAACGGCAAGAAGGCCGTCATCACCGGTGGCGATAGCGGGATCGGTCGCGCGGTTGCCATCGCCTATGCCAGGGAGGGCGCTGACGTCCTGATATCCTATCTTGACGAGCACGAAGACGCCCGAGAGACCGAGCGGCTGGTGAAAGAAGCCGGCAGAAAGGCCGTCCTGCTGCCCGGCGACATCCAGGACCCGGGCCAATGCCGCGCAGTCGTCGCCAAGGCCGTATCGGAGCTGGGCGGGATCGATATCCTCGTCAACAACGCGGCGCACCAGGCCAGCTTCAAATCAATCGACGAGATCAGCGACGAGGAATGGGAATTGACGTTCAGGGTGAACATCCACGCGATGTTCTATCTCACCAAGGCTGCGGTCGGCCACATGAAGCCGGGTAGCTGCATTATCAACACGGCCTCGATCAATTCGGATGTACCCAATCCGACGCTGCTAGCCTATGCAACGACCAAGGGCGCGATTCATAATTTCACGGCGGGTCTGGCACAGTTGCTGGCCGAAAAGGGCATTCGCGCCAACGCGGTCGCCCCGGGGCCGATCTGGACGCCGCTCATCCCCTCGACCCTGCCAGATGATTCTGTAAAGAATTTCGGCAATCAGGTCCCGATGAAACGCCCCGGTCAGCCGGTCGAGCTGGCCACGGCTTACGTCATGCTGGCCGATCCGCTTTCAAGCTACGTATCCGGCGCGACCATCGCCGTTACCGGCGGCAAGCCCTTCCTGTAGACGCACACGAAGGGTAGAGCGCAGGGAACCATCATCGTGCCGCACACCGTATTTGATGCGCGTCGCTTCGGTTCATGAATGCGACGAGGAAGCGCTTCGCAAGCGCGACGACGAAGAGTGGCTGCGCTAGCTCTGCCTAGATGGCGATTGGGACAAGCGTTGAAGATTGCTGCGATCACAAGTTAGTGTTGCGCTGCAAGAACTCGGCATGTGATGACGCAGCTCGCGCGGGGGCAGCCGCTCGGACGTCGCGGCCAACCTTGGATTTCAACTCCGTCAGATCAGTGAAGACGTCGGCCTGGCGCCGCAAATTCGTCGGCGATCAACGGCGCTTGACTCGAAATCGTCGAAACGACGGTCACCCGGACCCCACGACGCTGCAACGCCTCGACCAGAGAGCGGAAATCGCCGTCACCGGAGAACAGCACAAGCTGGTCGACGTGTTCAGCGAGCTCCAGGGCATCGACCGCGCGGCACAACGACGCTGACCTGCGGGGCGAGCGCCCGCCCGATCGGACATAGCGATGCTTTCCGCATTCTTCAGTTAGTTCGGCCTGCCGGGGAAGGAATCCCAACATCCTGCTGACAGGCCATCAGAGTTTCCAACCAAAAAGGCTACTCTCGTAGCGTCTCCCGGCCCGCATTCAGCGCATCCCGGCCGGCCTGTTGAACCCGGTCGGCATATTCGGCGCCGGCGTCTCCGAGCTCGGCTTTGAGCGTATCGGAAGCCTCTCGGACACTTTGCGATACGACCCCGGCACGCTCCTTCAGGTCTGCCTTCAGGCCGTCACTCAACTCCCCTACCCACTCGTCTTCGAGGCTGGACTTGGCCACGGCACCCGCCACCGTGGCGCCGATCGCAAGACCTACGGCGCCGAGGACCAGCGGTTGCCTTTCAAGCAGGTCGGAAAGCGAGGATTGCGCCTGCTTCAGAGTTTCCTTCCTCGGCAAGGCCCGGCCCACCCGGTCAAGCATTTCTCGGGCGCCGGCCACGCCTTCGTCGAACTGCTCTCTCATCGTTTCCGCGGCACCTGACATCGCATCGGAAGCGGCCGTTCTGGCGCTGCGGACCGTTTCATTGATACCGCGCGAGGCTTCGTCCTGCATTCGGGAGGCGTTTTTCCTCATGGAACCGTAAGCATCCTCCCAGCCGGAGGCGGCCGACCTCTGTGCACGTGCGCCGAGATCGGTGAGCGGCGCGGCGGCTGACGTGACCGAACCGGCGGCGTTCTTCAGCTTGTCGCTGCCGATAAGCAGCCACAGCGCCCCACCTCCGATCAGGGCTGCGGCGAGCGGGTTTTCCCGGGCGGCAGCAGTCAGGCAATCTATGAAACTCCCTTGCGTACCGGTCATCGCACCATTCCCTTCACCGTGTCCTTGTCCTTTTCGAGCTGACGCAACGTTTCTCGCGGCGCCAGATGACGTGCGTCAAGCCGGTTCATGCCGACCGCAAACAAGATGCCTGCGAGCACCGCAGCAACGATCGCAGAGATCAGATAGGAGACCGGCTGCGACCATCCGCCGGCGATCAAGGCCGCGGAAAGCGCAAACAGCGCCATGACGATCGCGGGAATGACCAGCACTGCGCCGGCCGCAATGAGACCGACGGCGCCACCGATTTGCTGAACCTTCTCGCCGAGTTCGGCCTTGGCAAGATCAACTTCGTTCTGGAACAGTTTTGCGAATTGCGACAGCGCATCGCCGAGAAGGTGCGAGATCGCCCGAAGGTCGGTCTTGGTGGTCATGACACCTCACCTTTGTAGGATCCCGAGCTGTAGGATGATGACGGCTCGTAGGAGGATGACGGCGTGTACGATGAGGAGCCCTGGCTTGACGAGCTCGTGCTTCCCGATGCCTTCAGGAAGCGGACAGCGGCGAAACCGGCCAGCACCGACAGACCCAGAAAGGCCGCAGGCTGCCGCTTTGCAAAATCCGTCGCACCATCGACCAGATCACGGAAGCTTCCGTTGCGGATTTTCTCCGCGGCCTCGTCGGCATAATCTGCCGCCGAATTGATGCCGCGGGCAGCGAACGGCACGTCGTTTTCGAATGCGCGCGCCGCATCCCTGATATTGCCGGCGAAGCGGCCAACGAAATCCGCGCCCGAGCGCTGTTGTTCACGCGCCTGATCCTGGAAACGATCCGCAGCTCCGGCTGCAGCCTCCTTGGCGGCCTCGGCCGCTTCCTTGAATTTGTCACGTGCGGTGTCCGTCGACGCCCTCAGCACATCGCCGGCGCGCTGTTTGATCTCGGCGCCAGCATCCGTCACCTGGTCCTTCAGGTTTTGGGACGAGCCGGTATTCTGGTCCTGGGAATAATTCTTATTGCGGGTGTTAAGATCCATATCACTCATGACGACCTCTATTTGGCTGGCGGGTTTCGGGAAGGATCGAAGGCCGTCGTCACAACGTCGTCGGCCACCTCTTTAAGTCTTTCGGTCACGTCTTCGGTAATGCGGCTGGCGTGTCCGCCGAGGTCGGCCTCGGAAACGCTTTTGGCCGCGGCATCCGCTGCCGACAGCACCGTGTCCTTGGCGGCATCAAATCCGGATTGAGCCGCACTGCCGGCGGCCCGTTTGACCCGGTCGCTGGCATTGCCGATGACGCTTGCCTCAGCCCTGGTGCTCGGAAGGGAAGCAGCAACGATCGCACCGATCGCCACGCCGAGGCAGCCGATCAATGCAGCGTTGTCCCGGATCACCTTGCTTGCAGTCACGGGAGCAGCCGACGCCGCGTTAGTCGCAGTCGAGCGAACACGCTCCATACGCTCCTTTGCCATTTCCGAAGCGGCATCTATGCCGGACCTGACCTTGTCGGCGACGGCATCGGCGGCCTGCGTCGCGCGGCCTCTCAGGTCCCCAGCCATTCCACTCGCCGCATCTGCCATTTCGCCTGCGGATTCCCGAACCTCACCGGCCATGCCGGCGGCCTGACGCTCTGCGTGGGACATCGCTTTCCGCATACCGTCACCCAGAGACTGCGCGCGCTCCGTCGCTTCGTCGATGACCTCCCTCGCCTTCTCAATTCCCGGTGCTGCCGCTTCCGCGGCGCGATCGCGAACGGTCTTCGAACTCAGGGCAAGGCCGGCGCCGATCATCAAGATCGGCAGCGGGAAGCCGCGGGCAAGGCGCAGAGCGGGCACGGCGATCGCGGTGCCGACAGCGATTGCCTGCATCGGATTATCCATGGCCTGTTGCTTCAGCACATCCATCCAGCCGCGGGTCTGATGACTGATGAAGCCGCCTACCTCAGCCTTGATGTTCTCCGGGGAGACCTTGTAGCGGATGTCTGCTGCGGTGTCGGCGATCTGTTCTTTCAACCGGTCGACGGTTGCTGCAAGCTGCGCGCGGCTTTGCTCGGAGTCCCGTCGTAGCTCCTCCACGGATCGTGTCATGTCGTCACCGCCTGTCCGTTCGTGTTATTTTGAAACCGAACTCAGGCGCTATTGAATAGTTCCTAACGCTCCTCGCGCACCGCGGGATTGCGCGCGTCATCGATCGCCTTCGTCAGTTCGGCGCCGAGCAGGAAGATCTGCGCAGAGTAGTATACCCAGAACATCAGGACGATCAGCGCACCCGCGGCGCCATAGGTCGAGTTCGGAGCTGCCTGACCGAGGTACCATCCGATCAGCGATTTTCCGACGGTGAACAGCAAGGCTGTGACAAAAGCGCCTAGGAGAAGATGACGCCAGTAGATCGTCGTATCCGGCAGCACCCTGTAAATCGCTGCGAACAGTAGCGTGAAGATGCCGAGTGACACGACCGTGTTAAGCGCGCTGAGCACGACCTTGCCGGCAGACCACTGTTCCAGGGCTGACAGCCCGGCGCTCGCGGTGAGCGAGACGATCAGCATGAAGCCCAGTGCGGCGACGAGGCCGAGGCTCGCCGCCCGGCTCCGGACCAAGGAGAATATTGGCTCGTCCGTCGGCTTGGCCTTGAACGTTGCGTTCAATGCCGTGCGCATCTCGCCGAACACACCGGATGCCGTTACCAGCACCGTGACGACGCCGACGACGGTCGCGGTCGCGCCGGACGTCGGATCGCTTGATCGCGCCAGGATGGATTTGATGAAGTCGCTGCCGGTCGGCCCCAACAACCGACCGAGTTCGTCACTGATGGCAGCGCGAGCAGCATCCTGTCCGAATGCCAGGCCTGCGATAGCCACGACGATAAGGAGTACGGGCGCAAGAGACGTGGCGGCATAGAAGGCGATGGAAGCTCCCCGGCTCAAGGCATCGTTGGCAATGAAGCCGGATACCGCGGCCTTCAGGACTCGCCACAAGAGTCCCATCGCTCTTCCCTCGCCTCCCTTGAATGCGCAACAAGCTGCGTGCTGTGCCGGTAACGCGGGAGTTCATGGAAGTTTCCTCGGGGTGCTGAAAGGCATCGCAAGGTCCGGCGACACGGCTACGCGGTTTGCCCTTCCGACGTCTGCGCGTCTCCCTCAGACAATCTGTCCCATGAATGGAGCTGAACCCGTCCGCTCTGCCGTGCGTGAAAGCGCGGCCGCCGGCCCCGTGCGATCCGATAAATCGGAAGGCGCGGGCTCCCAATTCGGTCGCCCCGGGACGGGACCGACCCGGGTCGTCCGTCATCTTCGAAAAATTAGGGTAAGTGCTTGATTTAGCTGGCAGGAGTGGCAAGGCTCGAATCTGCGCCCCCCGGTTTTGGAGTTCGGCAACTGCCGTCCGCGCGCGGCTGTTGCGAGGGCCGCGCGCGATCGCTCGGAATGATCTGCCCGCCCCGTCTGAGGATGATCCGCTTTAGCTATCGCGTCATAGCGCCTGGAATAGAAAAGGGCCGCATTTACGCGACCCTTGCCGGACAAATTTGTTCGGGATGAAAATGCGCCCCGGCAAGAGCTATATTTCAGTTTTCCACAAGCTTGAGATTCCGTAAAACACGGAGAGCGTCTCGGGAACGGCCCCGGCGCTGGGGCTGCGGGGCGCCGGAGCCGCCGCGTCACTCACGCGCTCAAAGATGAGCGCTCGTTACCATACCGGGAAGAACATCCAGCGGGGCTGCGACATCATCGCCTTGCATGGAAGCCAAGTGCTCTAATCCGTCAGGAGGGGTGTCCAAATGGCATTCATCATGGCTGGAGCCCCGCGCGTTTGACGAGCCGATCAGGTGAGCGACCGCGGGTTAAGAAAACTCAAGAGGGACCAAAGACCGTGCTGATCTACGTCAACACCAGCAAGCAGGTTGGCGACCCGAGCACATCAAGGTCTTCGCCACAACGGACGCCGCGGAAACCTGGTTCGCGGAAAACGATCCTGAAGGCGTGGCGTTCGAGTATGAGGTCCTCGAATGAAAGAGGTCGCCAGCTGAGGCGGCCTTACTGCTTCTCACCCGTTACTTTCCCCCCGATAATAAAGAGGGTTCGCTCGCCATCGGATATCTCTGTGCTGAGATACGTATTCGCATCCAAGCGGAGGATTTTTCTAAGAAGGCCGGGTGCGCGGCGAACGCCGTAAGTGCAGGCTTCAGCCAAGCTGGCGAATTCACGGCCCTTCCGGTCCTTCGCCATCCGTTGTCCGTTCATGTGATGCCGGAAATAGAATTGGGGCACTGTTTCGGCCTCCGTTCGCTGGCCCATCAGTTACAACGAGCCATCTCTGGCGGAGGTTGCAGACGCGGGGTGCCCAAAATTTGGGTAGTCCGGCGGGACCCGGACAGGGGTTTGCCCGGGTCCCTCACATCATCGGAACAGCATCCATCCTTTAGGACCGCTCGGTGGTGCTGTGCCACTTATCCCGCCCGGGGTAGGACCCCCCAAATGAAATTTGAGTGGGTCCCCGCTATTCACATTCGAACACAAGGCCCGGATTTGAGGCGGCGCTGAGACGCGGCAACCCTTTGGGCCCACGAAAAAGGAACGGCCTCAGCGCGGGCTGGCGTGAGTCCCCTTTACGCGCGCCCATTCGAGCGCTCGATCTTCTTATCCGCCGCTCACGGTACACTTCGATTCGAGCTCATGCGCAGCGGGGGTCACAGTCTGTTCTGGCAATGGGCTGTTTCAATTCACGGTCGCCATCCTTTACAGGACGGCTGCGACGTCAGGTCGGCGGGCTTGCGCAGAGCGAGGCCATAAGGCCGGCAGCTCATCCGGCTTAATCCGGCTACCCTGCCCCAAGACAGATCGGTTGGCGCCTTGCCCGCAAGCAATGTGGCGCCGCGGGTTCTGTGAACATCGTGCCAAACTGGCATGACAGAGCCGGCCATGCCGTGCCATTCACGAGGCATTGGAAACGATGAGTCTTTGCTCGTGAAATTGACTACCGATCGCCCCTACACCGACCCCGAGAAGGCCGCTCGGCGCCTGATGGAGCACGCGCACGCCTTCGAACCGGTCCAGGATGGTCGGATCTATATCGAGAAGCTCAACGGCCCTTTTCTGTTCGGCGACAAGGGCACGCCCGCGGAATACGCGGCGGGCCTCGATCGCGCAATTTCGCGGGGCTGGCTCGAAATCCACGACTCCGGAACCTACGTGAAGTTCACGGCGGCCGGCGCCGACCTCTTCGCCTGATGGGCTGGCTCGGTAGGAACGGGCGGACGCTAGGCAAGTTGGTGCGATGCCCGTACCGCAAGTAGTCCGCCGGCTCGTGGCAAAGGGAAATGACAAACGCCTTCTCATCGATGGAATACCCGCATTGGCTGATTGTAGCCGGCGCTCTTCTATTGATCCTGGGTTTCGTCGGGCTTGCATTACGTCAAAGAGGCGTTGAAGCCGAGCCCAACGACTTGGCGAATGACCATGAGCCGCCCGAACCTCAGATCGGGCTCGCTCAGACCCAAGGTGTTGATCGCAAGGCGAAGCTTGAGGAGCAGAAAAGGGATCGGTGGACTGATAAAGACGGCAAGGAACCGTTGAACGATAGGCAGAAAATTGATGCCAAGGAATCGAGATGACCGTGCTGATCTACGTGGATACGGGCAAGCAGGTCGGAGACCCGATCACCTCAAGGTTTTCGCCAACGCGGAAGCCGCGGCAACCTGGTTCGCGGAAAACGACCCCGAAGGCGTGGCCTTTGAGTACGAGGTTTTGGAATGACAGTGGCTGCCAACTGAGGCGGCCTTAATGTCTAAGCTGGTGAACCTCGAACGTAAACTTTACCTGCATTACCGGCCCGGCGTCGTCTCTGACCTCGATCGACATCTGGGGCCCTGCGCCATCCGTGGGGCGCCGGATGGCATCCCTTGCCATATCGGCGAGAGTACGAGCTGCTTCCTCTTGGACGGCTTCTATAGTGCGGAGATCCATCCCCTCTTCGTCAGGAGCGATATCGTCTCCCTCTCGCATGTCGAAATAGTAACGCGGCATCAGCGGCGCGCCTTCCTGCCAAATCAAGTTTAGCCATCAGGAGTTAAACAGACCAACTCCCTTTGGTCGTTGAAGGTCCGTTGAGGAAAGCCACTTGTTTATGTCGGATGCCGTCTCGAGCAGCTCGATTTTTTTGAGGAGTCCGTCCTTCTGAGGGCCAGGTTTGAGCGTGGCGGCCAGTGCTTCCAGGCGGGCCTTTTCCTCTGCAATGCGTTCTTCGAAAGTGTGGGGTTTGGATCGGCGGCGACGCTGCATGATACAACCTCGTGCTTACGGGTCCTAACCGTAGGGTTTAAAAGTCCAATCCTAATATGCCGACGGCCGGGAGTCGGTTCCCAAGTGGACACAAGCAAATTCCAAACCGGCCACTGCTACTAGTACCCGGACACGGACAAGAACAAATTAAGAAATGAAACGAGATCCGTTGGCCTTCTCTTCCAGCACGTATAGGAACGGGAAGCAGCTAGGTGCGTTGAGATAGGCGCCAGTCACCGTCGCCCCCTTGACTTGGCGCATTGGAATGACGGCCCCAAAGCTGGGCGGGAAGTGTCGCTGCGTCCCGACGAGATCACCGAATAAAACTACAAGACGAAGGTGCCGTGGTTGCCGAATTATTTTGACCGGAACCTGAGACTGGATGGTTTCAACTACGGGCCAACGTTGAACTCGCGAACATTCTAAGCTGGCCTGACTTCGACTGCCATTCTGAGTCTACAGCAGCCGCCCTTCACCCCCTGCCCTCTCCCGGTAAGAGCGGGGAGAGGGATAAGAGACGGCGCTACCGCAGCACCGTCTGCCGCCGTCGATCGAGCGCCTTCGACCGCTCCATCCACTCCGGCAGCGGCGCGCCGTCGCGATGCCGTCCACCGGCGCACGCCGCGGCCCAGGCGGCTACGGCGCCGAGCAGGATCGCGGTCGCGACCGAAAAGGCGAGGATGATGGTGCTACGACGTGAACGTCCGATGGCTGTCTTGGCGTTGGCAATGACGCTGTCGACCCTGCGTTCCGCGTCGGCCGAGGCAAGGCCGGTCAGCGCTCCGACCTGCTGAATGAGATAGGTGCGGTCGTCCGCGCTCAAGCCGCTATGACTTGAGGTGGTGAGAAGGATACGGCCCGCTTCGGCACGCTCGGCGCTGAGATCGACATTGGGTGCGCGGCGGCCGGCGCGAAACAGCCGGTCCAGTTCGTAGCTCAGCAGCGGTTCGGCCGCGCTTGCCTGCGCGGAACTGCGCATCGAGGGCGTCCGATTGATCGTCGCCGCGCCGATCAGGGCGGCGACGATGGCGCCCATGACAACAGCAAGCGCCCAAGTGCCCAGACCGTGGGCGCCGTCAACGTGTTCTGTTTCCTCCACCGCAGCCGGGCCGGCCGCGGTGCGGGTATGTCCGGCGATATAGCCGCCGAGGCCAAAGCTGAGCACGGCCTGGATGATCAGATAGAGGCCCGACAGGATCGCCAGTGCCGCGGACGCATCGCGCCACGTTGGCGCCGTCGACGTGACGCCGAGGCCAATCGTGACCGCGAATGTCAGCAACACCGAGGAGAGCGCAGTCGCCGCGAGCGCCCCGAGCACGATCGGCGACCATTGCAGGAAGCGCGGCGCGATATCGCTTCGCGCCACCGGCGTGACGTTTTCCATCGACCTCTCCATGGCGCTAGCGAAGGCCGAAGAAGGACAGAACCGCCAATATCACGACAATTAGGCCGACGAGATAGATAAGACCGTGCATGGTTTCCTCCTTATGTCCCGCCCATTTCTCAATCGACAATCGGCCGCAACTGGCAAAGTTCCTCACGCCAGCAGGAAAAAATGGTAACCGGTGGAGCGCGACGGTCGTCTCCTGCCATTGATGTCGACTTGATCGCTTCGGTCCCCATATTCGGGCTATGCGCAACCCTATTTGAGGATGCCGGCTTGACCGAGCTTGCTGTCGCGCGGCCATGCTTTCTTGACTTGCGGCAGGTAAGATAGCGACGTCAATGCGGGCCGCAAACCCGCCAACACCGTCACGAAAGTGCTCTCGGCCATCAAGACGTCAGTCTCCAGTCGAGTTGCCGACATGATGATCACCCGCACATCCCCGCAGCCTCGAATCTGCGGATGGTGTGATACTCATTCAGCTTCCTTCTTCTCCCGCGCGCGCAGGTCGCGGGCGATGGATTCGACCTGCGTGTCTTGTGAGAGATCCTTGTTGTCTGGATTATGGACGGGCAATTTCAGATGAGCCGCGATTTCCCCGAGCATCTTGAGAACCTTCGTCGCCTCCTCCTCTGCCAGCAGATTGATCTGAAGGTCGAGATGATTGCGCCTTTCGGATGTACGGTCGATTGCATTCTGCCGTATCAAGACGAAGGACGTCAGCAGAACGGCCTCCAACCCGAGCACGACGGCTAACAATGGGAAGGGATACGGGTCGAAAGTCCAATGCGCCGGCGCCAGAGCAACGTTGAACGCGATCCAGCCAAGAACCATTGCACATTCGAACACCACGAAATACACGGTGCCGACAAACCAACCGATGGCGTGCGACACACGATGGTAGGGCGATAACTCCTCCCGATCCTCTTTCTCCAGTTTCAAAATGGATTCGATGTTACGCGTGGCCGTGCCGGAGTATCTCGCGTTCGTCCCGCTGCGGATTAGCGTAGTCACGATCCTACCGCTCTGTCGGCCGCCCGCCTCGCCTTTTCGCCAGTTTTCTCAACGGAGACCTGGCCGGTTTTTTCTGCCTGTGCGCGGGTTTCGCACTTGGTCCGGATTTCCTCGAGTTCGTCATCGGTCAGATGTTCAATTCCAACGAAGGAATTACGAGCCGTACTGACGCGGATCAGTTCATCCAGCTTGACCTGGATCGCGGCGCTGTCGCGGTTCTGGGAGTTTTGAATCAAGAACACCATCAAGAATGTCACAATCGTGGTGCCCGTATTGATGACAAGCTGCCAAGTGTCGGAATAGCCGAACAAGGGCCCTGTAACGGCCCAAACTATCACCACGCAGGCGGCTACGATGAACGTCGAGGCACGGCCCGCAGCTTGCGACGTCGTGTTCGCCACGTCGCCAAACACCTTAGCGATCCCTGCCGGCCTCTCCTTGCACTGCTTCGGCTTCTCGCGAGAAACCCGCAAGGACTGCCCCTTCGTTTTGCCGGTCCGATCCACAGTTCCTCCGCCGCTGCAAACGCCCGATCCGCTCCGTGATTTCGGGCCCGCAGCATTCGTCGGCATCAACAGCCGTCGTCAGCTTGGGTTCCATTGCTGGGCCGTAACCCGGCTGGCACCCAGTGTCTCTGGCCGCCGCCTAGACCTCGTCGTGTGCCAGAGCGCTTTCGTTGACCTGCTTTCAAGATCGCCGGTAGTTCAAGCAGCTCATCCGCAACAGCGAAACAGCCAGCCTCCAGTAACGCTTGTTTGGCGAAACCACCTGTAAGAAGCCCGGCGGCTGCAATGCCTGCTCCGCTCGCGGCCTCGGCGTCATACGGAGCGTCTCCGATCATGACGGCTTGCCTGGCTGAGATCCCGAGCTTTCCAAGCGCTAGCCCGATCAGTCGTGGATCCGGCTTGCCATGTTCGACGTCGTCCCTGCATGCCATGGCATCGATGAGGTCATCGACATTCAGTAGCGAGCGGTAATGGCTGAGTTCGGGACCCTTGCAGTCCGTAGTGAGCGCAATCCTGCCGCCGCCCTCCCTTAGGCCCTCAAACACATCCCGCACACCGGTGAACGCAGTGACGCTTCCCAGGTATTTGGCCTCGTACATTTTTCCTTGGGCTTCCAGAAACTCCTGCCGCTCGTGCGCGTCCAGGTCTGGGGCTACGAGCTGAAGGGTTTGATCGCCGTCTAGCCCGGAGTAAAGTTGAAGGAGCTCGTAGGGAACGCAGACGCCGAAGTCGCCCAAGCACTCCTGAAGGCTCAGCAGGTTCTGCTGCACGCTGTCCACAAGCGTGCCTTCCACATCGAATATGTAACCGGAAAACAGCATACCGCCTCCGCCAGAGGAACGTTATGGCACCCTCAAGACCTGGGCAAACGAATTGGGTTACGCCGACGCAAAAGTTGCTCGATGCAACCCTTAAGGAAGAGAAGGCAACGGACAGTGCCCTGAGTAACTCGCGGAATCCGAGGTCAACCAGCACGCCGAAACCGCGAAAGCTGCGTAACCAGGCGATCGGATACGAACTACAGACGGCCCCGCTACGCGCTGGGGCCGTTCTACCGTCTGGCCTAGGCCCGCGAGGTCTCAGGTACGGAAGAAAACGAACCAGACAAGGCCCATGACAATGACCGCGAGGCTCAGACTAACGACGAGTTAACAATAACACCGACGGACCCGGTTCAGCTTGGCGAGCTTCAGTCGACGTCTCGATGATTACACCGTGTTTCTTGAAAACCATTATCGTCGTCCCTTCACTCATTTCACCCGTTTCATTAACATTTGGCGGGCTGCTTCAGATTTTCGGCGCAAGATCGGCCGGTCGAATACCGGAACGGCGGCGTGTCTTCGGCAGCCTGTCACAATGCGCCGGTGGTGGCGTCCAATCCATCGGTGGTTTCGTTCGCCCCGCTACCAGCGTCATGTCGCCGCTGCAAAACTTGCTTGCCCGTGTCGCCTTCGGGGGTCGAGATCTTATCGGCCATTGGAAACTCTCTGGGCTCATCGCACCGGAGGGACCGTAACGACCCACTGAGGCCTCTCAGTGCTTCGTGGCCCAAGCCTCATACTGTCGCGTGTAGGAGCGGTTCAGATGACCCCTGGGGGAGCGCTGATCGGAGGGTGGGAAATCGGCGTGACGATGGACGAGATACCATTCGCCGTCGATGCGGCGGTAGATGTGCGTCACTCGGATCGTCATCGAGGCGGAGCGCTGGTATCGACCGATACCTCGCCGCGCTCGAAGCCGACCGTATAAGCGAGGTCACCGCTTTCAAACGAGACGATGTCCTCCGGGACTGACATACCTCCAGTGAACCGATGTCCCACCCACCGGAACGTTTCGCTGCAGGTACCCCTTCTCAATCGGGACCCCCGGGCCGGATTTTACGGAGCTGCCTACGCTACGTTTGGGGTGCCGCATTTCTCTGAAATCAAGTGGTTTAGCTGTTGTCCGCTGTGGGTCATTTGCGTCGATCTTGGCATGTCCGCGTCATGTCCGGTTATGAGGTAATCTCGAAAGTACGATTATACGCTTTGCCATGAGCCACCGCCGCCGCTTGAGCTTCGCCAGTTTCGATATCGCTCCCGCGGCAGCGGAGCGCCGTCCGGCTGATCGTAATGGATGCACAACGAAAAGGCCCGGCTCAGAAGCCGGGCAATCAAATCGCGAATATCATCCTGGATTGGCAATGGCCGAAGCCTATTTGGCGCCCCGCATTCTGTCGGTCCAAAAGGTTACACAGGAACCAAAGAATCGGGAACAAGTGGCAATATTTCTAAGTTAAAGCGGCACCGCCCTGATCCCGCGTTGCCCAGGCGGTAGGAGCGACCTCAGTCTGGAGGAGGGCTGTCGTTTTCGTTTTAACGCCTACTTGGACGGCCTTGTTGCAAAGCAACCTGTGTTCGATCTCTGCCTAGGTTCGATTCGGGAACAAGTGGCAATCGATCACGTTGAAGCCTTGATTCACGAAAAAAACACTGGAGGAGACACTTATGAAGAAGCTTTTGCTTTCAAGCGCCGTCGTTGTGTTCACCGTCACTTCGGCTTTTGCGCAAACCGCCGTTACGAGCGAATATTATGTCGTGAGAGACGCGACCACCAAGAAATGCACCATCGTGGACAAAAAGCCGACCACGACCACGACCATCGTTGATAACGGCGTGTTTAAGACTCGGACTGAAGCCGAAACCGGCATGAAGACGATGAAGGTTTGCACGGAAAACTGATCGTCGATCAGCGACCTCGCAGTCCTCGATCGACCACCAAGGTCCCCACTTTGCGCGTCCGTCGACTCTCTGCGTGACCCTGCCGAGCACCCCTCGGCAGGGTTTTTCTACATCGGACCTTCCCCTAGGACACAGTAGGCAACTTAAGCCACGTCTGTGCGTTCGTAGTCGCACAACAGGAAAACTCCAATGGCTTCAAACGCAGTCGTTTTCTTTGCAGGTGTCGGGACCACGTTCGTCATCCTTACGGCAGGATTTGGCAGCGGGTTGGTTTTCACGAAGGCGGCTTTTGATGACACGCGGGCTCCTACCCGGGCAGACCCGAGACCGCCGCCGTCTGTCAGAGTCATTTTGCCTGCTTATGGAGAGCCAGCGCCAAGCGCCACTTCTGTACCAGACCAGCCTCCGACAGAGGCGACGCTCGCAACGCCCGACCAATCAGTTCGGGAGGCTCCCACGCCTGTTGCGCAAGTTTTCACGCCGGATTCGAGGATGGTAGAGCGAAACTTGAGAACTGAGCGCCGCAAGCAAACCGAGCGCAAGGCGAGGAAGGTCGCCGCAGCAAGAGCTAGACAGGAGATGAAGGCACAGACCCACCTAGCGCCCAGCGTCATGGCCTTTGGCGGCGACGGTCCCCATTTCTTCGGGAATTAGCGAACGGTTTCCATGGGGGATGAAGTGTTCTGGCGGCAATTACGGCGTGAACTGTCGAATGCGCGAGACGCCACCGTCTTGCTGGCCGCTATCGCCGGTTTTCTTGCATGGATAATTACAGAACTACTTAGGGCCTTTTTTGGCTAGATTTCGAAGCAGTCATGCGCTTTGCCACGATCCGCCGCTGCTCGAGCTGCGCCGGCCGCGGTATCGTTCCGGCGGAGGCGGAGCGCCCGCTACCTGACCCGACGCCGCCGTCCGAGCGCGGACAGCGGCGCTATCGACCGGGCGATGTGGTGCTACTTTTCCATTCCGGACTCGCACTCATTCTTCTGATACAGCTCGCGGTCGGCAGCACTAACTTGGCCGATGAACGGTCCCGTGCTTCCCGTGTTCGTCATGAACGGTCCCGCGCTACCCGTCGTCGTCGCGGCGGCAGTAGCTTTCGGCTTCGCGTGGCCTTTAGCTTTGGCTGAAGCGGCTGAAGTGGAGACGGCGAGGATAGCAAAGACAACAATGATGGTCTTCTTCATGTTTCACTCCCTAGAACAAGCGTGGATGACCAGAGCTAGCAATAGGCGCCTTCGGCGTTGCTAGGCCGAAGGAAGCTATCTCCATCGCCAGGCGCACCGACGACGGCCGCGATGCCACCGGCACTCCCAATGCCTACGCCGACGGCGATGATGGGGAGGTCGCCGATGTGGCGGTACTCGATCGGGACGCGGTCGAACAGAAGGTTGTCCCGGCGGCCGCCTAGCCTCGCCTTGCACTTCCTGCTTGAAATGTTCGACGTCCTTTCCGGGATCTTTTTGCACCGCGAATGGCGTCGCCTCGGCCACATCAGTCAACAGGCTTGTGGCTAGGCCGGCCGCAACGGCACCGCACAACAGGGTCCGGAGCGCAGTGCGACGGTCGATTGCATCCATTGCTGTTCTCCTTCTCGCCGCCCCGTCGCACAACTTGAAAATGCCCTGTGGGTTCCTTACGAACATCTCATTTGCCCATCTACCAGGGGCGCCGCGAAGTCCGCTCCGCTTTCAAATCGGTCAAGCACTCTGCCAAGAGCCGCCCCCCGAGCTGCTGCGCCGGCCCCGATAACGTTCCCGTGGCGGTGGAGCGCCGTCCGTCATAGTGGATGCACATTAAGCCGAAGCCGTCCGCTTTTGAGCGCAAAACAGACTTTGGTCAGGCACCAGACTAAGGTCTGAAAAGTGCCCAGCAACGGACGCCGGCGGGAGACTGAGAGTGTCTTTAAGGGGCCACCGTCGTAATCGACCGAGCCGATTTTCTTTGGTATTAGATAAGCTCAAGGCAAAAGTTATTAGGTGAACGCTGAGATCAGTGTGCAGGGAGGCTCCAGATGACCAGATTGTTTGTGGATTGCCGTGATACCCGAGCGAAATGAACTGCACCGTTGCAATTTCTGCAGATACCAAGGAAGAGCTTGTAAACGCGGCAGTGCACCACGCTGTCGCTGTGCATGGACATCAGGATTGCCCACAATTGCGCGAGGAGCTGGCCAAGATGGTTAAGGCACTGTAGCCAACCCCCGGTGCAGGCTGCGTATCCTCGATTATGCAGATGATGGGAGAAGCCAGATGACTGCTGCTTTTAATGCAGTTCGTTTTAGAGCCAAGCCGGAACGCGAGCAGGACTTTCTGAATGCCCACGATAAAATCGGGGCAACGTGGCCGGGTCTACTCCACGCCAATATCATTAAGACTGGCGACCGCTCTCATCGCAGAGGGGGAAGACATGGACGCTTGCATCCAGGCGCGGCCGAATATGCTCGCCACGCTTGATCTTTTCGCGATACCCTCGAAGACCTCGGCGGCGGTTTGGGCGTCACCGATCCAGTGGCGGGGCCGGTCGTCTTAGCCCTGAAATAGTTCGTGGCGATGCCTCTAACCGATGTCCGCGTCGGGTGAGTTGCGCCGGTTTTGCCGGATCACGGCGACTTTCGGTCTACTCCGGTGAACGGACATTCTCAGGATAGGCGGGCATGTCTCAAAAAGTGCCATGAGCCGAAAGGCTCTCGGTGAGCAAACGGTTCGCTTTTCGATCGTAAGCGGAAGTGACCTCGAAACGCCGCAACTTCGCGTTCGGGCCAGTTACGGACTTTCGCACTACAGCAGACGACGAGTGCAAATGGTGCTTTGTTCAATCACTCGTCGGCGCGCACCTACCGATCTGGGTCAGTTCGGGGAGCAGTCCCTTGTGAGAAAACGGTGAATGATTTCACAAGTTGAGAGGTGCTGCGCCGCCCACTTATAGCGACGCAGCATTTAGTCTTATGCCCAGTCTCGATGGTGCAATCCATTCGGCTTTACGTCCAGCAAGTCGATGGTGTCGTTGCCGACTTGCAGCAGCGTTTCGCCGTGATGGTCGGAGGATACTTTGACGTAAACGTCGTTCAGAAGTTGCAGCTTGTCCACTTTCGAATTGAAATCAGTGATGGTTGCGGTGTTGTGTTTACCCTTGAGATAGTCAAGGTTGAACACAAAGGTGTCGCCACCGTCACCGCCGGTCGCTTCAGCTGAGCCGTCTGCCAAAACCATCTTATCCGCAAATCGCAGGCGTTCGATATTCTGCAGCGTGTCCGTGCCCTCGGCACCGACGTTGTCGGTGACCGTGATTGACCCATCGGCATTATGAGTGATCGTGTAGTTCTTTGCCTTACCCGAGAACAGGGCCGTGTCCGTGTCCGGGAGCGGCTCGCCGAACGGATTGCCGTTATCACCGGTCAGGTGGTCGTCGCCCTGTCCCCCCTTCATCCAGTCATTCCCCTCGTTGCCGAGCAGCACGTCGTCCCCGGCGCCGCCGTCGATCTGGTCAGTGCCGAGGCCACCGAATACCTCGTCGTCGCCCTCGCCGCCGAAGACAGTGTCGCGGCCCTCCAGACCAACCAGGAGGTCTGAACCCTCGCCGCCGGATATCCGGTCGTCGCCGGCAGCACCATTGGCGAAGTCGTCCCCGTCACCACCCTGGATGCGATCGTTGCCGTCGCCGCCAATGATCGCGTCGTCGCCGGCGCCACCATCGAGCTGATCGTCGCCGCCATCGCCCCAGATCGTGTCATCACCGCCACCGGCCACGATGGTGTCCTGCTGGCCGGTGCCGCCGATGACGACCGCATCGGTTCCGAGGAACTGCACCATCCCGGACCTGTCGAGCTGACCAGCGGGTTTCCATTCGCGTCGGCTGGGAAGGTGGCGGGATCGCCGACCTCGATCGTATAGTGCGGGGACCGAGAAGACATCGAACGGCAGATGCGTCGCGGAAGTGTTGCGCATCACCAGCTCGGAGAACGAGGTCCCTTCGAGTTGGGTCAGGAAGTTCGTCCCCTCAAGTCGCGACAGGTAGTAGAACCGGTCGCCGTTCTGCAGGTTCTCCATCTGTGTCTCGAAGACGAAGTTGAATGTCGAGCCCAGCAGGCCTCCCGAGGCGAGCGCGTTTTCGGCGAGCCCGCCGATCCAGAAGTCGACCTTGTTGAGCCCCGTCTCTATGTCGACGAAGCGGCCGGTGCCGTCTAGGAATTCCCTGTCAGGCGCGACGGTCTCGTCGAGCGGCGTGCCCGGGTCATCGGTGGAACCAAAGACGATGGTCATCGCGGCTGCGCGCTTCTCCTCGACGGTGGCCGACCCGGCCAGCAACGGGTGCACGCCGTACGCGGCGATGAAGTTGACGAGAGATTCTGGGTGCTTGATGTGGTCACCGAACTCGGCCCAGTTGGCATAGGGCTTCAGATTTTCGTCGCCGGTGCCGGCGAAGAATTCGGCACGGACGGCGTTCAGCGGCGCCACGCCCGTGTCCGACCCCGCGCCAGGTTCAGCGTCGCGAGATCGAGTGGAAGGCCCAGGAGATTGTTGCGCAGCGCACCGATCACGAACTCGTCGATCTCGTTGGCGACCTGCACCGTTGCACCGCGCACGAGCTCGGACGTCGCCTCGCTCCCGGACGCCGCGTAGGCGCCGGGGTTGAGGAAGGCATCGATCAGCCGCAACTGCTGTGCCCCCGGCGCCTGCGGATCTCCATCGACGACGTTGCCGGCCGCGTCGACGCGGTCGACAGTGTCGCGCAACAGCGAGTGGCCGAAGCGGAAGACCGTGTGCGCGAACTCGGCGATGATGGCCGGATTTATGGTGACGTCGTGTGCCTCGAAGGCATCGACGTTCGGCTGCACCAAGCGAGCGTAATTCTCGAACACCAGGTGTTGGTACTGCATCTCGGTCGAGAACTTGGCCGCCTGGAACAGGCGCTCGCCGTTCCATTCGCTGTTCTGGATGCATCGGCGACGTTTGCTCCTGGCATCAGCCACTGGGCGGCGAAAGTGGGGTCGTTGCCGGCCTCCTGCTGGATGACCTGCTGGAGATGGGCGACCATGCGGTTGTGTTCGGCATGAAAGATGTCATGCATCGCGGTAAGTCCGATGTTCTCGTTGGCGCGCCCATCGCCAGCCACGTAGTGGGAATCGAGAAGCTCGTTGTCGTAGTTGCCGGTGGTATCTGTGCCGTCAAGGTTGCCGAGGCTGACCTCGGTGTCGCCGTCCGCGACTTTCCCATCCGGCAAAGCGTCATGGGCTATGTCGTCGAGGAAGGCGTGCCCGGTGCGGACGGCACCTGCGAGACTGATGGGATTGGCCGGGTCGCCTTCGACGAGCGCGTCGTCGGCCGTCCCGGCGATTCCATCGGGGCCGCTCATAACGACTTGGGCATAGCCCTTCGGTCCGCGCAGGAACTGGCCATACTGATCGGTCGCGAGCAGCGGCACATTCGAGACATCAGCGTCCGTCAGGTCGATGCCGAGCCGTTCGCGGGCTTGCGTCTTGACGTCAGCCCAGGTGGCAAGGCCGCCCTCCGTACCTTCGATGAGGCGACCCGTGGCGACGGGCAGCCCCCTGGCATCAAGCACGTATTCGCGGAGGAACACCTGGTGGGACGGATGTGACGAGTAGGTCTGGTTCTGATCGACGAAAGGAGTCGTCAGATTTGTCTGCTCATGAACGTCATCGGCGGTTCCAAGGCGCCCGTCTGCTCCGGGAAGATTGGTGGCGCGCGTGAGAACCATGAAGTTCGTGTCGCTGCCCTCGATATAAAGTGGATCGTCGGGTTGGAGGGGAACGAACACGGTGCCGCTCCCTCCCTTGGCGACGAGATCGAGGCCATGGTCGAAGAACTGACCAAACAGCGCAAACCACTGATTGAACGGAGCTCCGCCATCGGAAGGCGTGTTGGGGATACGTGGCATCGCTTCGATCGCGCGGGCCGCGGGATTCGTACGGATGTTTTGGTCAGCGACAAGATTGCTGATGATCCGCGGTTGGCTGTCGATCACTGTATCTTTGGTCTGGGAGTAGGGACGTCCCGAGATCCGCTTCGCGGAACACGGGATCGGTCATCCGCGGGAACAACCGATCCGCGGCGCCGAAGTCCGACTGGCCTGGCATCACGCTGTTGTTCGTGCCGTCAACCGTCCGCAGCCCAAACGGAAGAGAAGGGTCCGCCAAAGGTGCACCGGTTTCGGCGAAGCGAATTTGCGCGAGAATGAAATCGAGGTCTGATCGAATGAGTTGCATGTCCGTCTCCCGATTTCCGAGCGATGGAACTCCGGACGCCTCTGCGAAGGCATGCAGTCTGGAAATACCGGGAGCCCGCTCTGTGGCGCTTTAGAGATGACATTGCGTAAGGATGAAGCTTTATCGCGCACAGGCAGCCACATATTTGGCAGCAACCAACGCCCGTCCGGTCGGCAACATTTCACAAAAGTCGCAGCGTCATAGCCGCACTCGCAGGCTTCTTCCGATAGCCGCCTGGGACATCGCGTCGATGCTTCAGGCTCGACGCGCGCGGTCGCCGAGATAGGTCCGCATCTGCAAGCGCGTGTCGATGTCGTACACCGTGACCAGAACATGATTTCCGTTGACTGAAAAATGTCGACGAACTTCAGGGTGGGCGACGATAATCTAAGGTTGTCGGAAGTATCCCGGACCCGCTTGGGGACATGGAAAGCTCCCGCAAAAGACGCCGTCACCTTCTTGCAAACTGCTGCATGGATATGCGGCTGAGTCAGTATGGATTCCTGACCTGAAGGGACTTCAGCACTTCTTACGGCAGGCAGCCGGGCTAGTACCCGGCCTGCTTGATCAATCATGTCGAATGTCGGCTATTCCGCCGATAGCGGCGCGAAAGCGGACATCGCGGGAGGTCCGAGTCGGGTCAATCGCGTCGGTTTGACTGCGTACCGCGGACTTCCGCCCTACCCCCGTCAACGGACTTGGTCAGGTTGGCCCCGGCAGGTCCGTTCGTGCCAAAACCGGAAGTCCCCAACCTCACTGAATTGCTTCAGTGGTGGCGAGCGGTGCCCAACACAAATGCGACCATCGATAACAGCGACGCAAGTTACTTTCCAGGACGGTTCAGCTTGACGGTTCTCTAATACTCGCCCTTGGCTTGGCGAAAAACACGTCCTCCTCCACGGGCCACGATGTCATCGACCGCGTTGGGACTGTCTTCGTCTGCTTCAATGATGACGGCGGTCATTCCTGGCTGCATCTCGGACTTGATCGAAGTCACGGTGGCAGACCCGAGGATCGCCATTCCGGCATCGTTGATCAGCCCGACGGTAGCCCCGAGGAGTGCTGCCAGCGTCGCGAGCGGCACGCCGCCGATCAAGCCGATCAATCCGCCAACTACAACGCCGACCTTGGTTCCATGAAAAAGATGGACATCGGACTTAAGAACTGACACCGATCCTCGCTCGTCTTTAGACACTATGACACCGGACTTGAGCTTGAACTTTGTACCGTCTGCGTCCTTGAGGTCCTTTATTGCGCGGGCGGCGTCGTGAGCAGCATTGACGCTGCCGAATGTCGCCACGATGATATTGTCTATCATTGTGTTTTTACTCCCTTGGCGTTCTCATCAGCACGTCCGCGTACTGACATCTTCGCATTCACTCGTTCAGTTGATTTCCTCGATCTCGCCCGGCTTCCAGGTCTTGTCGAAGAAGGGCTGCAGCGCGCCGTAGAGGCGAAGGATCACGAACCAGCCCTTGCCGGGACGGTCTGCACCCAGTTGGCCTCCTTGCCCGACGGCGCCTTGGGTCCGAAGTAGACATCGACCGACGTGTCCGGATTGATCGCGACGCCCTTCTTCTGGCTGCCGATGCTCGGGAACTGCTGGTCGGTCTGCAGCATCGAGCGGGTCTGGTTGTCGTAGAGGACCAGCGACCAGAAATCCTTGACCGGAATGTTGGGCGGCAGCCGGAGCCGGTAGGTCTTGCCGCCGTCGAGCCGCTGATTCTTCGAATCTGACGAAGGCGACCGCATATTGCGAGCCGGCGCCGACCATCTTGATCGACATCGCCGGCGTGATGCCGGTGGCGGTGAAGAAGAAGAAGGAGCGCGCGTCGAGCAGCCGCGCGCCGTTGCCAGGAATTCGTAGCTGCCGCCGATGAACGGCGTCTCCCAGGCACTGTCCGGGTAAAGACGGGCCTCCGGTATGCGCGACCTGTAGGCCAACGTACGCGCCGTCGCGTTGCCGACCGAGGCGGCTTCGGTGAGGATCGCCTTCATCCGCGCATCGGGCGCGAAAGGCTTGCCCTTGACGATGCCGATCGAGGCGAGCAGCCCAAGCGTCTCGGGATCGATGGCATCGCCGGCTCCTCCTGCACGACCTCGTTGACCTCCTCGAAGTAGGAGAAGTCCATCGCATGGATGGTGTTGAGCTCTTGCCGGAGACGTTCACGAAATTGGTCGCGGGCGGATTCGCCGCCTGGCCAGCGGATAGATGCGCAGATGCTGCTTGATGCTGTCGACGCCCGGCTTCGGGTCGCCGTTCACCTGAAAGCCGCGCGTCCCGAACCAGTTGCCGAAGGTCCTCGACTTGAAGACGTGATAGCCCTCCGGAACTTGCCCTTGTAGTCCGGCGGCAGGAACAGGTACTTGCCGCCCTTGCCTTTGTCCGGTCCGGCATTGCCGAGATCGGTGACGTAGTGAAACCAGAAATCGTCCACCAGGCCCAACGTATTGGGCGGGCTCTCGACCACGACCGGGCCGTCCTTGAGATCGAGCCAGGCCATCGCATAGATGCTCTCGGTATTGGCGGTGAGGTACAGCGAGCGCGAGTCCATCAACGTTTCGAAGATGATCACGGTCTGATTGTCGGGCCGAAGCTCCGGGACGCTTTGCGAATTGCGGCCAGCGAAGCGGCCGGCATCGCGGTCAGGAACGCCTGCACGCCGTGCTGGAAGTCGAGATTGTCGTAGACCTTCTGGACCGTGGCGTCGTCCGGGAAGCCGTCTTTGAATTTCAGCGTCCCGAGCCGGGTATCGACGCTGTCGGGGATGGTGATGGCCGGCGGAATGTCGGTCTTGTATTGCTGCGCAAGGGCGGGAGCGACGACGTGGCGGCAAATACGATGACGGCGCCGCATTGGAGGAGCTTTCTTATTTGCATGGCTTTCTTCCGCTCAATTCATTTGCTCGATGTCATTCCAGGTCTTGTGGAAAGCGGTTTAAGTAATGACAAACGCTGCACGGATCAGGCTTTTAAGGCCGCCGCTCTCAAAGGTTGAAGTAGGAAATTGTACGCCCGCGATACAGCGGGTCAATGTCCGTTCTGGTGTTAATGAGAGAAACCGAGCGCGCAACTGGGCAGTCCGCTTTACCCTCAAGAACAGATGTCGCCAGCCGGGCCTGCCAGGTCCGAAAAGTGCCATGAACGGACTTATGCAGTGCAGCAAACAACGATCGCGCGTAATCCGCGCTGGTTGACACCAGGAATAGTCGGTAGAGAGCCCGTTCGAATGCCCTTGTCTTCGCTACGTCGTCTAGCGATGAGCGCGCCGCGCGATCCATTGCGGACTCTAGTCGGACATCGCACCATGCCGAAAAGTGCCTAATCTCGCACGGCACGGCCGGTCTCGGCTATGTCCGTTGGTCGCCCGGTTCAGTTCGAGATCACTGAGCAGACCAGGGACACGGTCGGACGAAGGATCCAAGGCGCCCGACCTTCGGCCCGAAGGGGTCCTCGTTCCCAGCCGAACGGTGGCGCACGCAGTCGGTGTCACTCCGTGAGCCGCTCCAGTAGCAATTTGGCCTCCTCGAGGACCGGCGTGTCGAGGCCCTCGGCGAACCAGCCGTAAATTGGTGCGAGGAGGTCGCGGGCTTCGGCGCGTTTGCCCTGGTCTCGCCAAAGGCGCGCGAGGCACGTGGCGGCGCGAACCTCCCATAGCTTCGCACTTCGCCCGCGCGCAACGGCGATGGCTTTTTGGAGGCATTTCTCAGCCGCCACAGGATCACCAAAGGTGATCAGCAACTCGCCGCGAACCCGATACATGTCGGCTTCGGTCCAGCCCTCCTGAGTTGCTTCGATCTGACGCTCGGCCTCGTCGAGCTGTTCTAATGCTTCCGTTAGCCGACCGGCCTTCCCAAGGGCTTCGGCAAACGACGTCCGAACTAGCGGTACGACTGTGACAGCCCCGGTCGCCCGATATTTTGCCAGCGCATCGGTGAGGTCTGCGAGAGCTTCCTCAGTGCGACCTAGCTCCGACAGGCTGTGGCCACTGGACATCAAGGCCGCCGCCTCAAAATAAGGAAAACCGTGTTCCACGCAATGTGCCCTCATCTCCTCGGCCCGTTGCAATAAGATTGCGGGGTCTGATTTTATGTGTTCGAGGGTGAGCAAAGAAATACAGCGCACCATGGCAAGCGTATGGGCATGCTGGCGCTGGTGCGCCTGTGCGAGTGCCTCCTCACGTCTTGCGCATGCTTGATCGAGATAGCCAAGATAGGTCAGTGACCGAAATGAAAATGTGAGCGCGGTGACATATGGGTTTTGGGCCCACCAAGCCTCGGAGGGGTGCGGCGGATCAAAGAGTGCCATCGCCCGTTCGGCGTAATCGCGCGCGGCGACGAAGTCACCGACGTGAAACCACGTCACAGCGCTGAACGTGCAGCCCTGGAATTTCACATCGGCGTCGTTCCGGTCCTCCCCCAGGTCGACAAGCTCCTTGCTCTCCTGACACGCCAGCGCAAGCTCGCCTGCGATGAAGTGATACGAGGCTTGCCCGACCAGTAGCATGGCAAGCTGAGATGGTCGATCGAGCTGTTGGCAGAGCTGGCGTGCGCGTGCAAATGCCTTTGCCACCACCGGCGCGGCATAGCCCTCAGTCGCGGTCAGCGTCATGCCGAGAAGCAGCTGCAAGTCGAGCTCAAATTGCTGGCGATCAGGGCCGTCTGACAGGCCGGTAAGTAAGTCCAAGCCTTTGTGCAGTTGCGCGGAGGCTTCCATCATCGCCGAACGCGCCAGGGTCTGCTGGCCAGCCTTGAGCCGATAGGCAACTGCCTTCGCCGTTAGGCTTGCCTCGGCGCAGTGCTGAGCGAGCAGCGCCGGTTGCGTCGCGGCGATCTCGGGAAATTGACTCTCTAGTGTCGCGATGATCCGAGCATGAATTTGCTGTCGTCGGGTGCGCAGCAAGGTGCTATAGGCCGCGTCCTGCACCAATGCGTGCTTGAAAGTATACTCGGCGTCGGGCGCTATCCCTCGCCGGAAGATCAGCTCGGCCCTCACCAGTTCCTCCAGCGCGTCATCCAGTTTGATCCGGGGCATCTGAGCGACGGCGCTGATCAGCACGTGCGAGAACGAACGCCCGAGCGCCGCTGCAATCTGCGCCACCTCTCGGGTAGGAGCCAATCGGTCGAGCCTTGCCAGGAGCGAGGCGTGGAGCGTCGTCGGGATGGCCAGCGGCGCCGCTGGCCCCGTCACCGCGTAACGGTCCCCGGCGATTGTCACCAATCCGCTCTCGACAACGGACTTGGTCAGCTCCTCGATGAACAGCGGCACGCCGTCGGTGCGATCGATGATCTGCTCGGCGATCTCCTTGGGCAACGCCTTACCGCCGGTCACAAGCACGATCATCTCGGCGCTCTGCCGCGGTGCCAGGCGGTTGAGGTTGAACAGTAGCACGTGCGGCCGTCCGATCCAGGTCGGCGTGAACTCCGGCCGGAAGGTGATGATCACCAGGACCCGCAGGGTGGCCACCCGATCAATGAGCAGGTCAAGTGCTTCTCTCGTCGTGGGGTCGCTCCAATGGACATCCTCGAATATCATAAGCGCCGGCAGTTGAGCGGCGAGTCCTTCGACCTGCGCAATCAGCGCCCAGAGCGTCTTCTCCTTGCGCTTCTGCGGGGCAAGATTGAGCGCCGGGTAGCGGTCGCCGGTCGGGATCGACAGCAGGTCCGCGATGAGAGGGGCGGCCTCCCTCAGATCGTTGGTCGCCTGCGACAGCACCGCCTCGACCTTGTCGAGCCGTTGCTCTGCCGTGTCCACGGTCCGGAACGCGGCGGCGCGTTCGAGCTGGGCGATAATCGGGTAGAGTGCGCTGTCCTGGTGGTGGGGCGAGCAGAAATACCGCAGGCGGGTATGGGGCTCGCCGGCGAGCCGGTCCGCGATGGTCTGCGCGATGCGCGATTTGCCGATGCCCGGCTCGCCCGATATCAGCATGACCGAGCCGTCACCGCCTTTGGCCTGGTGCCAGCAGCGCATCAGCAGTTCGATTTCCTCCTCCCGGCCGACCAGCGGCATTGTGGCCGTGCGTAATGCCTCGAAGCGGCTCTCGATGGCGCTCGCGCCCAGCACCTGCCACGCCGACACGTTCTCAGAAAAGCCCTTGAGAGTGACGGTTCCAAGATCGCGATATTCGAAGAGGCCGCCAGTCAGCCTGCGGGTGCTCGATGCAATCACCACGGCGCCCGGTTCGGCCAGCGCCTGGAGGCGCGCAGCCAGATTTGGAGTTTCACCGACGACCGCCTGCTCCTGGGCCGCACCCGCGCCAATAAGGTCGCCGACTACGACCAGCCCGGTGGCGATCCCGACACGCACCTGCAAGGGGAAATCGGCGGCTGTCTTGAGCTTTGGCACCGCCTCAACAAGGGCAAGCCCGGCGCGTGCCGCCCTCTCGCCGTCCTCCTCGTGCGCGCGTGGGTAGCCAAAATAGACCAGCACCCCATCGCCCATGTATTTGGCGACGAAGCCGTCGAACCGGTCGACCGTCTCTGCGACGCATTTGTGGTAGGTTCCGATAACGGCGCGCAGATCTTCGGGATCGAGCCTCGTCGAGAGCACGGTCGAGCCCACAAGATCACAGAACATCACGGTGAGCTGGCGGCGCTCCGCGTTGTCGCGTTGCTTGGGCTCGAGCGACAGATGTGCGGGTGGAAGTGCGGCGGCGCCGGCAAGCTCGGCAGTCGCCGCCAGCATCTTGCGCCGATGCCCAAGCGAGACGCCAAGCTCTTTCAAATCCTGATCAGTCAAATGACGCAGGACGGAGACGTCGATATCGTTCTCGGTAAAGCGCTGGGCGTACTCGGACAGACCGAGCGAAGCCAGCCACTCCGTGATGGTGGCCACCTGCTTCCCCTCGCGATTCCGCCGTAGAGCATGACAGAATAGCCTCACGGGGCAACAACGACAAGCGCTTCAGTTTGTCGCCCCTGGTGACGTTGAGGCAGATGAGCAGGTAGGAGTGGCGCGCGCTCGTGCCGCCGAAGCGGTTCGCAACGGGGCTGCCGTCGGGGTGGCAGGCGTGGGTATGGGCGCAAGCGCTCTTCCACAAGCTTCCGCGTGGCCCGAACAAGCGGCTCGTCGAGATCGGCGAGGGAACGCATTTCGTTATGTTGGAGAAGAATTGGATATAGCTTTTCCTGGAGGTGCAATTCTTACTCGATGGGGCACACCGGAACTGACAATACCGGTTGCATTGCCAGCGCTGTCGCATAGTTCTCAGCGTCATACATTGCGAGCGCTGCGACTTCCGTTGTGGGGTCAAACTGAGAAGTCCTGAGGTGCAGCCGGGAAGTCGGCTTTGCTTTCAAGAGCGGACATCGTCAGTCTTGGCCTCTCAGGTCCGAAAAGCGCCACAAACGGACTTCGATAGCCCGGTCATCGCCTATATAGTGGTGTGGGGTAGCCTAGAGTACTGCCGGATCATCTCGTGAGAAAAGGTGCCATTGTTGTTTTCGTTGTCGTTGCCCTTATCGGAGCAGCGATTATTGCCCTGCGCCGGCTAAGCTTTCCAGACACATCATCATCCACTATCACCCAGCGAGAGGTGCGCATTAAGGATGCTGTAGTTTTCCATAATCCTAGCCACGATTCCTCCAAATTTGTTGCTTTCGTCGAAGTAGTAACTGAAAAGAGAGGGGCAGCGCCTCTGCAAGAATGTCAGGAGGAATTGCTGCTGATCAATAAAACGTACAAAAGTTCGGTGCGAAAGGAACTAGGGGCGGGTGACAACCAATCTGTAATAAGCTTCCTAATTTTTGCGCCACGCGATATGTACCGGAAAGAAGCGAAGGTCCGTATGGTTTGCAAAACGACTGCAACCGATTGGTATCCGGTAGAGCTCCCAGAGCTAAAACATCAATGAACTAACGAACCAAGCGGTATGAAACCGCATTCGGGTTTGGTCTCGCAACCTCTCACGATTGGTCCAGACCTCATACCGCTTGTCCGCTAAGGGTCTTGGTCGTGTAAAAACGCCCTTCCCAGGGAAGGCGATGAGAGGCCAGGATCGGTTCAGCCTGCTGCTTTATCTGGCGGGTTTACTGGCGCTGGTGTTCGGCGGACCCGGCGCGCTGTCGCTGGAGCGGTGGCTCGAACAACGCCGCGGCTTTATCGGCATCATCCTGGCGGACGCCGCTCTGCAAATGGCTGCGACCTAGGACATCAATGTCATGGACACGCTGGAGCGCTTCACACCCTACGCACTCGCCGCACTCCGCAATTTGGCGGCGTTGCTGGCATTGAAGGTCCTCCGGCCCGCTCAGTCCACAGGCGAAGAACATCGCACGATAGCGTAGATTTGGCACACCCGACACGATTTCGAACGTGTGGCCTTTGCCTTCGGAGGGCAGCGGTCAGGCGCGTAGACGATCTTTTAGTCACGGCGTATGTACGCGAGGCGTCTATCTCAGGCGGACAAGCGCAACGCGTTGCAAAGGCGCTGCGAAATCGATCCGCTTTCCGGCACGAGATGCACAAGCGTCGACGACTATCACATGAGCTTGGCACGGGTTGAATTGGATACCATTAACCAGCCTAATGATAGGCGACTCAAGCCGGCGCGCCTCCGTTGATCGGCACCACCTTCTTGGGATCGAGCCAGTTGTCGATCCGATCAGCCCAATGCTGCATCAGCTTCGTGCGCGAGCCGATCAGCGCGAGCGGTCCGTGCTTCTTGTAGAGACCTTCCACAGTAGAGTTATCGAGATGCGCGAGCTGCAGCTCGACGACATCGCCATCCCATGCCTTGGCGTCCTTGATCTCTTCGTGGTGAGACAGGGTCGAGAACGTAGTCCGGAATCCGTGGGCACAATGATCAGTCTTGGTGTCAATGCCAAGCAGCCGTAAGCGCTTGTTGAGCGTGTTGTTTGATAGCGGCGCGTCCTTCGAGCAGGAAAACGCGTACCGGCGATGGCCGGTCAGCTTCTGGACGTTGCGCAGGATTGCGAGTGCCTGCCGTGACAAAGGCACGACATGGTCCCAACCAGTCTTCATTTTGGCGGCTGGAATAGTCCAGCGTTCAGCATCCCAATCGACCTCGCTCCACTCCATTTCATTGACCATGCCGGGGCGGGGAATGGTCAGCGCATCAAAGCGCAAGGCAAGGCCAACAACGTCACTAAACCTCGCTCTCGTCCACGGTGCGCTGATGAGCTTGAAGACGCGCGTCACGTCGCGTGGTTCGGTAACGCCGGGACGCGGCGTCGAAATGTTGGCAATCATCTGCCCATTCAGGTTGCGGAATGGATTGTAGCCGTCGCCTTCGACATCGGCATAGTTGCAGATTTGCTCACCGATGCTGCGCACGCGGTCGCGGGTTTCCAGCTTTCCCTCGGCTTCGTATGAACGCATGAACGCGAGCACGTCCGGACGCTTGATGTCCTGCCTGAGCAGCTTGCCGAAGCGATCCTTGACGTAGCCGACACGCAGCTCAAGCACCTCGATGGTCTTGGGGTCGCGCACCGCGACGATCCTGCCGCGTTTGACTTTTTCTACATTCTTCTTCGCAAGCCACTCGTCGGCCCATTGCTCGAAAGGCCGAGCGGCCGCCTGCCTGTGCTTGTCGAGCTGCTTCTCGGTGCTCGGGTCTTTGCCTTCCTTGAGCAGGTCCTTGGCCTTGTCGCGCTCGCGCCGCGCGTCGGCGAGCGAGAACGTGCCATCCTTGCCGTTGCCGTAAGGGCCGATGGAGTAGGTTTTCTGACGGCCGTGGAAGCGGTAGCCCATCCGCCAGAGCTTGGAGGCCGCGTTGCCGGGCCTGCTCTCGTCCGGCGTGACGAAGAGATAGAGACCGCCGCCGGTCACGTCAGAAATCTTGGCGGGGCTCCACGCGTCCTTGTCGAATTTCGGTCGGGCGGCGCGGCAGTCGACGTCGGTCCTGATCTGCTTGGGGTTGGCGCACGCGCCATCGTTCTTGCGGGCCATCTGCTCAATTCCCTTCGTTCGGAATAGCGAAAGTCGCCGTGAACATTTGTTCTCGCGATACCAACAAAAATACCAACAAATCGGACGGCTGGGATCGGATGAGAACAAACGGTGACGAACACCGATGTACGCGGAAGAGCCTATTTTTCAAGGGTTTCCGAGCACTGCGCGGACGGTTACGGACGCTTTGGAACGGGCTTGAACAGCCTAGTTGGTGCCCCTGGCCGGAATCGAACCAGCACTCCTTGCGGAACTCGATTTTGAGTTCGAGCGCGTCTACCAGTTCCGCCACAGGGGCCTTCGGTCGCGGGCCTAAAGGGCCGGTGCGGCGAAGCGGGCGGAATATAGCGGGCGGCGCTGCCGGGTCAACCCGCGCGGATGTGATTGTGGCGTGTCTCGACAGTGCCGTGGCGGCGGGATAGGACGCTATGGCCTGTTTGAGCATGGACCCATGCTCCGGAGAATGCCCGTGACATCGGCCGCCGCCCATTCCCCGCCCGCGCGCCTTGCCGCCGATCCGGCGGCCGTTGCGGCGCTGGCGATTGCGGCCGTCGCGGCGGCGACGCTGGCGGGCGCCTGGTTCTTCCAGCTCGTGCTGGATATCCGGCCCTGTCCGCTCTGCCTCGAACAGCGCTACGCCTATTATCTGGCCCTGCCGCTCGCCCTCGTGGTGGCGTTTGCCGCCGCGCGCGGCGCGCCGCGGCCGGTGCTGCTGGCCGGGTTTGCGGTGCTTCTGCTCGCAGCCCTCGCCAATGCCTGGCTCGGCGGCTATCACGCCGGCGTCGAGTGGAAGTTCTGGGAGGGCCCGACCGATTGCTCCGGCCCGGTCGTCGATCTCGGCAGCGCCGGCACGCTGCTGCAGCGGCTCGACACCGTCAAGGTGATTCGCTGCGACGAGGTGCAGTGGCGCTTCCTCGGCCTCTCGCTCGCCGGCTACAACGTGCTGATCTCGCTGGCGATGGCGGCGATGGCCGGGTGGGGCCTCGTGTCGGCGAAGCGGGTAGCGTAGATCATTGGGCCGTAGGATGGGTGGAGCGAAGCGATACCCATCCTCTTACCCATGACCGCGATGGGTTTCGCTTCGCTCTACCCATCCTACGTAATCTCGCAATGACGGCACCCTAATCGTCCACATCCTCCTGCGGACGTCCGAACAGATGCACGATCCCCGGCGTCGTGATCGAGACGAACACGAAGCGCGACAGATGATGGGCGCCGACGAAAATCGGATCGATATGCAGCGTCAGCGCCAGCGCCAGCATGGCGTCCATCGCGCCCGGCGCGAACGCCACGACGACGTCGGCGAAGCGCACGTTGGTGGCCAGCACGATCACCGTGACGAAAACGGCGGAGATGGCGATGGCGACCGCAAACGAGCCCAGCCCGGCATTGATGTGGCTGAGCAGCGTCGACCTGCTGATCCGCGCGAAGCGCGTGCCGATCACGGCGCCGATGCCGATCAGCGCCACGCCGCGCATCCATGGCGGCAGGCCGCCCTCGATCACCCCGGTGCCGTGCAGCACGCTGGATGCAATCATCGCGCCGAACATCCAGCTCGCCGGAAACTTTGCCAGCCGAAGCAGCAGTGCGACGGCGATGGCAGCGGCCGCCAGCACGGCGAGTTCGAGCGGCGAGGCGATCAGGCTGGCGATCTCCATCGGCGCCGTCGGCGCAATGCCGGTCAGCGCCAGCAGCAGCGGCAGCGCGGCGGTCAGGATGATCACGCGCATGGTCTGCACCACGGCGATCGCGGCGACATCGGCGCCCTTCTCGGCGGCGAGCATGGTGATCTGCGACAGCGCGCCGGGGCTGCCGGCCAGCAACGCCGAGGTCTGGTCCCAGCCGTGCACGCGCTGCAGATAGAAGCTGGAGCCGAAGGTCGAGCAGAAGGTCGCGAGCGCCAGCAGGCCGATGGTCAGGGGATAGGCGCTCATGTGCTGGATCAGTTGCCGCGATACCAGCGAGCCCAGCGTGATGCCGAGCAGCACCAGCACGGTCTGCGTCAGGATCGGCGGCATGGTGACCGGCCGCCCGGCGAGCGCGGCGATGCCGACGGCGACCATCGCGCCGGAGATCAGCCCGCCCGGCAGGTTGATCCACAGAAACAGCAGGCCGCCGGCGGCGCCGATGACGAGCGTCTCGAGCGTGCCGAAAATTTTGGCGCGGTCGGCAATGGCGGAGGATATCGATGCGGGGATCAGGCTCACGCCGCCTTATGGCAAATCCGCCATCGAGGTACAAATGCGCCACGCGATTGCAGCAATGCACGGACCATCTTCCGGCGGGCGGGCTGCCGCCGGCATCAATTGGATCGCGGCCAAACCAGTGGCGCCGGCGATGGCCCGCCGGCGTCAGGAATAAAATTCGGAAAGTCCCGGCACGGCCGTCTCCGGCCGCAGAGGCTGTGCGGTTACTTCGCCTTTTCGGCGGCGGCCTTCTTGCACGCGGAGCGGAATTTCCTGCGCTCCTTGCCCTTAAGTCCCTTGGCGTCGGCTTCCTTCGAACATTCGAGCGAGGCGGCGGTGCGCGGTTTCTCGGCCTTCTTTTCCGCCGGCGCCTTGGCTTCGGTCTTGGTCGCCTCGGTCTTGGCCGGAGCCGTGGTTTGTGCGGAGGCGGCGCCCATCAGCAGAAGGGAAGCCACGGCGGTCGCGGTGGCAAGGGAGGAGATCTTCGTCATGAGGCACCTCGGATTGAAAACAAGGGCGCAACCGTCGCGCTGCGATGCTGAACCACAGGTGAATGAAGCGAACGGGCCGCCACAAAATTTTGACCGGACGAACGTCCCACGCGTTGTCGCAAGCTGAGGTTGCGCTAGGATAGGAGGTGCAGATGACTACCCTAAGGAGACCAGGGATGACTATTCAAGCAAAAATACTGGGCGCGATTGCGGTGTCGGGTTTGGCTGCGTTTGCGATGACGTCGCAGGCGAACGCCCTGACCGCGCAGGAATGCAGCGCCAAATACCAGGCTGCCAAATCCGCCGGCACGCTCGGCGGCCAGAAGTGGAACGACTTCCGGAAAGCCCAGTGCGGCGCCGACGCGGCAGCTGCTCCGGCGGCTGCACCCGCTGCGGCCCCCGCCGCGGAGCCGAAGGAAGCCGCCAAGAAAGCATCCAAGAAGGAAGCCAAGGAAGCTGCGGCGCCTGCTGCGCCGTCAGGCCCCGCGGTCTATCCGAACGCCGTCGATCCGAAATATTCAAAGGAGACCGCCGGCAAGGCCCGCATGCACACTTGCGTGGATCAGTACAACGCCAACAAGGCCACCAACGGCAATGGCGGCATGAAGTGGATCCAGAAGGGCGGCGGCTATTACAGCGAATGCTCCAAGAAGCTGAAGGGCGCGGCCTAGGCAGCCACCGACGCGGGCGCGGCCGGATGCTTCGGCCGCGCCTACAATTCGCGGAGCAATGTTTCGGCCGACTTCGCCACCAGTTGCGCGCGCTTGCGCGGGCCGCGTTCGAGAAACAGCAGGCTCTGGCCGAACACGAAGCAGTAGAACAGGAACGCCTGCGCGTCGGCTTCCTCCGCCGGCAGGCCGGTGGCGCGGTAGAGATGCCCGACATTTTTCAGCCGCGCCGCATCGACGCTGGCCACCGCGTTGGCGGCAAGCTCGTCGGAGCGGGCCCATTGCCGGATCGCGAGCTCAACCGCCATGCCCTCGGTATTCATCCGCTCGGAGTAAAGCGCGATCAGCGCCTTCAGCCGCTCGCGGGCGGTGGCGCCATCGAGGCTGGTGTGTTTTTCGATCGCGGCAATCCGTCCCTCGCTCCAGTTTTGCAGCATGGCTTCCAGCAGGGCCGCACGGTCGCGGAAGCGGCGATAGAAGCCGCCCTTGGTGACGCCGAGGTTTTTTGCCAGCACCTCCACCCGCACCCCCTCGACGCCGGTCCGGGCGATTTCCGCAAAACCGGCCTCGATCCAGCTCTCGCTGCGCACCTCGCCGGTCCGCGCGTCTGCCTTGACGTCGCTCTTGGCGTCGCTCTTGGGGTCGCTCATGGTCCGGTCTCACCGATTTTTGATACGGTACCGTATTGCTAACCCGAACACGGCTTGATACGCTACCGTATCAGAATGACGAAGGCGGGAGCGAACGATGGAGACGGACGCGACCTATCGCGGCACGGTCTATCCCTGGCAATGCGATCATGTCGGGCACATGAACATCATGTGGTATGTCGGCAAGTTCGACGAGGCGAACTGGAATCTGTTCGCAAGGCTGGGCCTGACGCCGTCTTACTTGCGCGAATCCGGCCGCGGCATGGCCGCCGTGCAGCAGAACATCACCTACAAGCGCGAACTGCTGGCCGGCGACATCGTCGAGGTCAGGAGCCGGCTGCTGGAAATCCGCGACAAGTCGATCCGCTTCCTGCACGAGATGCGCAACGCCGAAACCGGCGAGATCGCTGCAACCTGCGAATTCGTCGGCGTCCACATGGACCGGCAGGCGCGGAAGTCGACGCCGTTCGCGCCCGCGATCCGCGACGCCGCTGAAAAGCATCTCGAACCGGCGATGGCGTGAACCCATGCCGCGCTTCCAGCCGAAGAACCCGGATTATCGCGCGATCGCAACCGCCACGTTCGAGCAGCAGCGCGCGATGAAGACGCTCGGCATTTCGATCGCGCGGCTGGAGCCGGGTGAGGTTGATCTGGCGATGGATTATCGGGCGGACCTCACCCAGCAGCACGGCTTCGTCCATGCCGGGATCATCACCGCAGGTCTCGACAATGCCTGCGGCATCGCCGCCTTCACGCTGATGCCGGCGGGCGCGGGGATTCTCACGGTGGAATTCAAGACCAACCTGCTGGCGCCCGCACGCGGCGAGCGCTTCGCCTTCCGCGCCACCGTCGTCAAGCCCGGCCGCACGCTGACGGTGTGCGAGGCCCGCGCCTATGCAACGCATGACGGGGTCGAGACCTTGATCGCGACCATGAGCGGCACGCTGATGGCGCTGGCGGCCCGCGAGGGTGCCGCGAAGGACAGGGCGCACGCACCGGCCTGACCCTGCTGCAGTGCATACTTATGCTATCGGCATAGCAGGGTGTGAAAAATCCTTCTATGGTCGCGCCGTGCAACTGGGTCTTCCAACTTGATCATCTCCACCGCGCAAGGCGTGCTGGGACTGGCGTCGGGGATGCTGGTCGGGTTCTCGCTCGGCCTGGTCGGCGGCGGCGGCTCGATCCTCGCGGTGCCGCTGATGGTCTATGTGGTCGGCGTGGCGGAGCCCCATGTCGCGATCGGCACCAGCGCGATCGCGGTGGCCGCCAACGCCGCGATCAACCTGTCCAACCATGCGCGCGGCGGCACCGTGATCTGGTCCTGCGCGCTGATCTTCGCCGCGGCCGGCATGGCCGGCGCCTTCGGCGGCTCGATCCTCGGCAAGATGGTCGACGGCCAAAAACTGCTGGCGCTGTTCGCGCTGGTGATGATCGTCATCGCGCTGCTGATGCTGAAGACGCGCTCGCGGATCGGCCTGCCTGACGTCAAGGTCTCGATGTCGAACATGCCGGCCATCGTCGGCCTCGGCCTCGCGACCGGGACGATATCGGGATTCTTCGGCATCGGCGGCGGCTTCCTGATCGTGCCGGCCCTGATGCTGGCGACCGGCATGCCGATCATGAACGCGGTCTCCTCCTCGCTGGTCGCGGTCACCGCGTTCGGCCTGACCACGGCCGCCAGCTATGCCTGGTCCGGGCTGGTGTCGTGGGCATTGGCGGGGCTGTTCGTGGCGGGCGGCATCGCCGGCGGATTGGCCGGCACGCGTTCGGCGCGGCACCTCGCCGAGCGCCGCGGCGCGCTCAATATCGTGTTCGCCGTGGTCATTATTGCCGTAGCGCTCTATATGCTGGCGCGTAACATATCGCTATTTCCGGCGTAGACAGGAAATGCAGCCCTTCGCGAGACCCACATGAAGCGATCGAACAATCCGGCCGGGACCAACCCGGGATGCACACGGCGCAAGGCGCTCGGCCTGCTTGGCGGCGGCGCCGCGCTGCTCGGCACCGGCGCGGCACAGCGATCGGCGTTCGCGCAAGGCAGCGACGACGTGCTGACCGAGGCGCTGGTGCTGCGCGACCCTGATGTACCCTCCACCGGCAATCCCGAGGGCGACATCAACATCGTCGAATGGTTCGACTACAATTGCCCGTATTGCCGCAAGATCGCGCCCGAGATCAGCCAGGTGGTGCAGGACGACGGCAAGGTCCGCCTGGTGCTGAAGGACTGGCCGATCCTCGGCGAGGTCTCGAAGTTCGGGGCGCGGATGGCGCTGGCGGCGAAGTATCAGGACAAGTACATGGCCGCGCATGAGGCAATGATCGGCGTCAGCTCGAAATTGACCGAACCGCGCATCCGCGAATTGCTGGCCGGCGCGGGTATCGATATGGACCGCCTCAACCGCGACGCCACGACCAACGCCAAGGCGATCGACACCATCCTCGCCCGCAACCACGATCAGGCGGTGGCCTTCGGATTCAAGGGAACGCCGTCCTTCATCGTCGGCAAGTTCCGCGTGCCGGGAATCCTGACCATGGCGGAATTCGAGATGGTGATTGCCGACGCGCGCAAGGCGAAGAAAGCCAACTAACTAGCAGTCAGAAAAAACGCCGTCGTGAATGACGACGGCGTGAATCCTATCGCTCCTGGCGCCTGAATTACTTCGACGAAATCTTGACCCAGTCCTCATGGGCGCGCGTCTTCAGCTTGTTCCAGTCGGCGGCCGCCACGTCCCAGTTGACGATGGTGCGGTTGGCCTGCGCGACCTGGCCGTTCGCGACGCTCGACGTCTGCATGGAATCGTAGACATAGACGCCGCCAACCAGCAGCAGCGCACCCAAAATCATTCCGACAAACGTCTGCATGGTAATCCCTCCGTTGCGGCTGATAACGCCGTGCCCGGGGGATGGTTCCGCCTCTACGGGCCGCCCAGCCATTGCAGGATCTCCGCGTTCATCTCGCGCGGATAGGTATGGCTGAGATCGTCGATCTCGCGATAGGTGACCTTGGCGCCCGCGGCCGACAGCGCCTGGCTGGTCTGCCGCGCCACCTGCACCGGGAACATCCAGTCGAGCCGGCCATGCACGATATGAACGGGCAGGCCGCGCAACCGGTCGGCATCGGCCATTTCCGCCATCAGCGGATGAAATGTCGCCGCCACCGGCGCGAGATGGGTGAAAGGCGAGGCGGCATCGAACCCCGTCACGTAGCAAAATGTGCCGCCGTCGCTCATTCCGGTCAGCAGCATCCGCTCCGCATCGATGTTCCATCGCAAGCGCACGGATTCCAGGATGCGCATGAGGTTCGGCGTATCGGTATCGTCGCCCATCAATGCCCAGGTGTTGCCGGTGGCGGTCGGTGCGACCAGGATCGCGCCGCGGCTGCGGGCATCGCGCAGCCAGCTCCAGAGGAAGCTGCGGCCATTGCCGCTGCCGCCGTGCAGCGCCATCACCAGCGGAAGAGCGCGGTCGGGCGTGTAATATTCCGGCACGTAGAGCGAGAAACCGCCGCGGCTGCCGGGCTCGTTCTGATTGTGGAAGACGCCGGTGTTTTCGTTGGCCGGCGCCGCCAGCCGCGCCGCGAGATCGGCGTCGCCGCGTAGCGCGGGATCGGCGAAGAACTGGTTGACCGGCGGCAGTTTCGCCGACAGCGCATACAGCGCCTCCTGCGCGCGCGGGAGGTAACGCAGCGCACGAAACAGGCTGATGAAATCGCCATGGCCGTTTTGTACGATGCGCAAGGCTTCGAACGCAGCGAGCGCCGCATCACTTGCTGTTTCGAGCGGAACCTTGATGTCAGCGAAACCCGCGGGCCATTGCTCGAGCCGCGGCCGAAGCGCGCGCAGCGCGTCGTCCGGCTTGCCGGCCGCTTCCATCACGCGGTCGAAGTCCGGCGGATTGAGGTAGCGCGCGATGAAGCCCAGGGCTTCCAGCGATTGCAACAGCGGCGGCAGCACGGCCACGATGTCGTCCACCACGGCCTCACTCATTACGCATTCCCTGTCCTAATGCAGCCTTGGCGCCTTCAACAGCTTGGCGCGGTCGGTCGAACTCAGCACCACGTCGAAGGTGACGCCCTCGTGGTAGACGGTGAGCGGCACGTCGACGCCGGCGGCGCCGAGCGACCAGAGCCTGCGGTAGAAGCCGGTCTGGCTGGTGATCTTGTCGCCGTTGACCGCGAGGATGACGTCGCCAGTCTTGAGTTCGGCGCGCGCAGCCGGTCCCTTGCTGGCGATGCCGACCACCACGACGCGGTTGTCGATTTCGGTGGTGTACATGCCAAGCCACGGCCGCGCCGGCTTGTTGACGCGGCCGAATTTCTTGATGTCGTCGAGCACCGGCTTCAGCAGATCGATCGGCACGATCATGTTGACGTGCTCGGCCTTGCCCTCGCGCTCGCGTTCGAGCTGCAGCGAGCCGATGCCGATCAGTTCGCCGCGGCCCGAGATCAGCCCGGTGCCGCCCCAATTGGGATGCGCGGGATGGGTGAAGATCGCCTCATCCAGCAGGTATTCCCAATAGCCGGCGAATTCCTGCTTGGTCGCGATCTGGCTGGCGACCGAGCGCGTGCGCCCGCCGGCGCCGCCGACCACCACGCGATCGCCGATCTGGGCGGCGACAGAAGAGCCGAGCGGCAGCGGCTCGAGATCGAGGTCGCCGAGCGCCTGCACCAGGCCGAAGCCGGATTCGGAATCGAAGCCGAGCGCGTGGCCCTCCACCACGCGGCCGTCGCCCCGATGCAGCCAGACGGATTCAGCCTCGGTAATGAGATAGCCGATCGTCAGCACCAGCCCGTTATCGATCACGACGCCATTGCCGGCGCGTTCGGTGCCGAGCGTCTCCGCGGTGAAGGCGTCGGGCGGAATGATCGAATGCAGCCCGACCACCGACGACAGGGCTTTGTCGAGGTCGAACGCGTAGTCGCCCGGACGCGGCTGGTTCGCGGGCGGCACTCTCCACTCGGTCAAAGAGGGCATTGATGGTCTCCTGGCGAGCCGGCGCGCTTTAAGGCGAGGAGCGCGCGGGAAATTCATGACAATCTATGCTGCAAACGGCCGTCTTGAAAGTGTCCCCCAAAATGGGCCGCCACGCGAACTCATAAGAGGGTAGATTCACAAATGTTCCGCGGCAGTTGAGGATCATTCCACGTTCGCCCGCGCCCGGGCCGGCATGATCCGGAAATCGCGGTTGTCCTTCAGCCAGCCGGCGCGTTCGTCGCGCAGCAACGTACGGCGAACCTTGCCGGAATCGTCACGCAGGCCGACGGTGACGGCCTCGAAGCTTTCCGGATGCTTGTAGCGGCTGAGCCGGTCGGCCAGGAATGCGGCCATGCCGTCGGCAACGGCCTGCGCGTCCGCGCTGCCGTCGAGTTCGAGGATGGCGTGCACGCGCTGTCCGAATTCCGGATCGGGCAGGCCAACGACGACGCAGGAGCGCACCTCGGGATGTTCCGTCACTGCGGCCTCGACTTCCGCCGGATAGATGTTGGCTCCGCCGCGCAAAATCATGTCGGCGAGGCGGTCGCCGAGATAGAGATAGCCGTCCGCATCGAGCCGGCCGATGTCGCCGAGCGATTCCCAGCCGTCCGCGCGGCGCTTCGGCTCGGCGCCGAGATAATGATAGGTGGCGCCGGCGCCGTCATTGGGCAGGAAATAGATTTCGCCGGTCTCGCCGGTGGCGACCTCGTTGCCGTCTTCGCCGATGATGCGCAGGCGCGCGGTCTCGCCGATCTTGCCGACCGAGCCGCGGTGTTCGAGCCATTCAACGCCCGATATGATCGTGGCGCCCTGGGCTTCGGTGCCGCCATAGAGTTCGTAGATGCGCTCGGGCCCCAGCCACTCGATCCATTTTTCCTTCAGCCATGGCGGCATGGGAGCTGCCATATGAAACACGATCTGCAGGCTCGACAGGTCGTAGCGGTTGCGCACCGCGTCGGGCAGCGCCCAGATCCGGTGCATCATGGTGGGCACGAAATTGACCCACTGCACCCGGCTGGCCTCGATCAGGCGCAAGCATTCCTCGGCGTCGAATTTGACGAGGCCGGTGACGCGTCCGCCGTTGAACAGCGCGCTGTGCGACACGATGAAGGGTGCGTTGTGATAGAGCGGCCCGGGATTTAGCAGCGAGGCGTTCTGCGGAATGCCAAGCCCCGATGGGGCCGTAGTATCGATCACGGCGGGCTTGTGATCGAGGATCACTTTCGGCCGGCCGGTCGAGCCGCCGCTGGTCATCGCCTTCCAGTAGCGCGCCACCGGATTGACAATGGGTTCGTCGGAAAAGCCGTCCGGCACGAAATCGGCGGGCAGCGAATTGGGCGCATTCCAGTCGGGTTGGCCGCCGACCACCAAGGACGGTTTGAGGATGTCGAGCACGGCGGCGGCCTCGCCCCGCGGCAGCCGCCAGGTCAGCGACGTCGGCGTCGCGCCGCATTTCCACACCGCAAAGGTGGTTTCGAAAAACACATTGCTGTTGGGCAGCCCGATGGCGACGAAATCGCCAGGCTTGACGCCCTTGGCGGCAAAGGCGCGCGCGCGGGCGTTGGCGTTGCGCTCGAGCTGCTCCCAGGTGATGGCATCGGCGCCGTGACTGACCGCGATGGTGTCCTTCGGTTTCCGTTCAGCATACCAGCGCGGCACGTCGGCGATGGGAATGAGCATGGGGCCTCCGCTATCCGGCTCTTGACGCCGTTGTTGTGTGCAGGAACGTTGTGACTGAAGACGAGGGCGGCGTCCATATTGTCGCGGATGCGAGGGAACGTCAGCTCCGCCACGCGTCGTAATCGCGCTGGACGGCCGCCGCCGCGGTCTTGGCGGCTGCATTCAGCCAGCCGCCCGACCGCTTTTTGAGATCGTCCTGGATCACGCGTTTGCCGCGCGAACTGGCCGCATGGATCGATGCGAGGTCAAACCCCATCGCCCGCACCAGCTTGCGCTGCAGCTTCTTGCCGGCGTCGTCACCAAGTTCGATCTTTTGGGAATCGGCGCCGATGCGCCGGAAGACGTGCTTGACGCGCACACGCAGAACCGGATCCGGGGCGCGGTGATCCCCGTTGGCCAATTTCTCGAAATGCAACGCGTCGGACTTCGTGCCATGGGCCCAATGCCATGCCGAGGGCACCAGGGCCTTGGCCTCGCGCAACACGTGGCCGCCCTGCCAATAGGCGACCGCAGCATAACGCGGCCGTCCAAGGCTGCCACAGCCCTTACGGAGGATGCGTCCGAATCGAACCTTCTTTTTGTTCACGCTCACCGGCAGGTGGGCGATCAGCTCTTTGGCAACATGAGCCGGCGGCAAAACTTCCGGGTATTTGGAGACTTCGCACCAGAATTTCTCGGGCTTGCGTTTGCCGGGCTCGGCGTAACCCCGCAGCCAGGTCTCTCCCTCGAAGAGGAGAGCCGGCTGCGGCGCCTCAAGGCCTTCGTCGTAACCGCTCAGCAGGGCTCTGGCCACGGCTTGATTGCTGATCTCGAGATCGGCGGCAAGCCGGATGCTCGTGGCGAGGCGGACCAGATCGAGCAGATAGGGCATCACGGCGGCTTCGTCGAAATCATTGACGCCCCAGACCAGGCGGCCGTCGGCGTCGCGCCAGGTTCCGAAATTTTCCGCATGCAAGTCGCCGACCGAGAGCACCTGCGGCGCATCCATCAACTCGGGGCACCATTTTCCGATTTTCTTCGCCCAGCGGAAATAGGTTGCGCGCAGGAATACGAAGGCGCTCGTTTTCATCTGACTGTGCTTGTAGGCAATATCTTCTTTGACGACGTCGCACTGGTCGGCCAGCCAGGCTTCGTACTCATCGTTGTCCGTGCGGAAAGACATGGCAGCACCTCGCGGCTATTCCTGCAATGGTTCGATTGCGCCGGCCGTGAAATCCTATCTCAGGATGTATCGAGTGGGAACCGCGCGGAGATTGCGATTGCCCGGCGTCGGCCGTCGGCCAGACCGGCAACCTCGACGACTTAAACGCCGAAAAATCCAATGGCCGCTGAGTGACGCGTTTGAATACCGTCGCCGGCAATGAAGCGCTCGCTCTCGAAGCCGCGAAGCGCTTTCCCCAACGCAAGCTTCTTCGGCCTGAATCCCGGCTTCATCAGGAGCAACATCCGCAGCAATCTGTTCGGCGGAGAAACGCTCCTCTACCGTCCGCGCCGCATCCTGGACGATGCAAGCTTGAGGAGAGAGATATCGACCGCTCCGATGCCTACGGATCGAGCTCGGTGTCCCAATAAAAATAATCCAGCCAGCTATCGTGCAGATAGTTCGGCGGAAACAGTCGCCCGTTCCGATGCAGTTGATGCACCGTCGGCGCGAACGGGTGTTGCCTTGGAAACATCCGCGCCTGCTGCGGCGTCAGATTGCCCTTGCGCAGATTGCACGGCGAGCACGCCGCGACGACATTTTCCCAGGTGGTCTGGCCGCCCTTGCTGCGCGGGATGATGTGATCGAAGGTGAGGTCGTCATGCGCGTGGCAGTACTGGCAGACGAAGCGGTCGCGCAGGAAGACGTTGAACCGGGTGAAGGCGGGATGCGTGGTCGGCTTGACGAACGACTTCAGCGACACCACGCTCGGAAGCTGGATCTCGAAGCTCGGGCTGTGCACCGCGCGATCGTAGTGCTCGACAATGTTGACGCGATCGAGAAACACCGCCTTGATCGCGTCCTGCCACGACCAGAGAGACAGCGGGTAGTAACTCAGCGGCCGGAAATCCGCGTTCAGCACCAGTACCGGCCAACCGCCTTGCGAGACATGTGCGTTCAAGTAACGCTCCTGACCCCCATGTTAGCTGCGAAGCAGCATGCGCCTTGCATACTACAGGCAGCGTGACGGGATTGTGAAGAGCGTTCCGGGCCTTATCCGCCGCTGCCACCGTGTTCCGTCCCGATTGCGTGAAGGCCGTCAAGACCGCTAAACCGGAGCGGACGGGCATTGCTCAGCCGCTGACGGACCCAGAAATGGCCACCCCTTCACGTTATCTTGAGGCACCGCGCCGGTTGCGGGCGTTCGTTCGCGCCCATGAAACGAGCCTGGTGGTGCTGGCGGCGATGATCGGAACCATTGGCGGGCTGGTGGTGCTGGCGATGAGTGTGGCGGTGGCCGCCCTGCATGCGCTGCTGTTTGACATCGGCATCACGGAGCGGCTTTCCAGCCAGCCGAGTATCGAGACGCTGCGCGCCGTGCTGGTTCCGAGTCTCGGCGGCCTGGTGCTGGGGGTGGCCTTGTTGCTGCTGCTGCGTTGGCGGCCTGCGCGCGAGATCGATCCGATCGAGGCCAACGCCCTGCATGGCGGGCGGATGTCGTTTCGCGGCAGCGTCATCGTGGCGCTGCAGACCACCTGGTCCAGCGGGGTCGGAGCGTCGGTCGGCCTTGAAGCGGGATATACCCAGCTTGCGAGCGGCCTTGCTGCTTCGCTCGGCCGTGGATTTCACCTGCGCCGCGCCGACCAGCGCATCATGGTCGGCTGCGGAGCGGCGGCTGCAATCTCAGGCGCGTTCGGCGCACCGCTCGCCGGCGCCTTCTATGCATTCGAACTTGTGATCGGAGGCTATACGCCGGCCAGCCTCGCGCCGGTCGGCGTCGCGGCCGTGGCGGGTTATTTCGTCACCCATGGATTTGATGCCCTGTCGCTCGGCATCAGCGTCGGTCCGGTCGGCGACGTGGTCGGGCGCGACCTTGCCGTTGCCGCGCTGCTCGGGGCTCTGGCGGCGCTGTTTGGCATCCTCATCATGCGCGGCGTGGCCTTGTGCGAGATGGGGCTTGCGAAGACCCGTCTCTGGCCGCCGCTGCGCCCGGCGCTCGGCGGCCTCGGGGTCGGTCTGCTCGCGCTGCTGACGCCGCAGGTGATGTCGTCCGGTCATGGCGCGCTGCATTTTTCCGGCATCGTCTCGATGCCATTGCAGATCATCGCCGGCGTCTTCGTTCTGAAGGCGCTGGCGTCGATCGTCTCGCTCGGCACCGGCTTCCGCGGCGGATTGTTCTTCGCCACGCTGCTCATGGGTGCGCTCGGCGGTCGCCTGTTCGCCGATGGCGTCGATCTGGTCTGGCCGGGTCTCGGCCTCGATCCGAATGTCTATGCGGTGATCGGCATGAGCGCGCTGTCGGCGTCGGTGATCGGCGGTCCCTTGACGATGTCGTTCATCGCGCTGGAATCCACCGGCAATCTCTGGCTGACCACGGCGGTGCTGGTCGCGGTCATCATCTCGACCATGATCACGCGGGAACTGTTCGGCTACTCCTTTGCCACCTGGCGATTTCACCTGCGCGGCGAGACCATCCGCAGCGCCGCCGATGTCGGCTGGATCCGCGATCTCACGGTCGGCCGCCTGATGCGGCAGGACATGACGACGGTGCCTGTTGACATGCCGATCGGCGAATTCCGGCAAAGATTTCCGCTCGGGTCGAAGACGCAGGTGGTCGCGGTCGACGGCATGGGGCGTTATGTCGGGCTTGCGTTGACCGCCGAAGCGCACGCGTCCGAGATCGAGCCGGCCAAGGGCCTTGCCGGCCTTCTGCATCATCGCGACGTGGTGCTGCATCCTGCCATGAACATCCGCGAAGCCATCGCCGTGTTCGACGCGGCCGAAGCCGAATCGCTGGCGGTGGTCGAAGCCGGCGACGAACGCCGTCCGATCGGCATTCTCACCGAGGCGCATGCCATGCGCCGCTATGCCGAAGAATCCGAGCAACACAGGCGGGAGGCCATCGGCGAGATTTGAGCGCCATGGCGCGCTACGGCTTGGCAGCGCTGGTCACGAGCTTCAGGCCCAGACCGAACATGACGGCGCCGGCCGCTCGATCAACCCAGGACTTGTACGACAGATAAGCCCGTTGCGGCCCTGACGACGAGAAGAGAACGGCGACCAACGCATACCAGGCCGATCTCGACGAGAAACACGGCTGCGAGCAGCGCGGCAGCGAACCCCAGCGAGAAGGACGCGGGGAGAAAAGCGGCGAACACGCTTGCATAGACGATAGCGGTCTTCGGGTTGCTCACCTGTGTTGTGATGCCCAGCCAGAACGCGCCGAACGGCCGACGGCTGTCCTCGCCGCCGGCCCCGACGACCGCAAGCGGCTGCTGCGCAGATCTGAAGATGAGAAAGCCCAGGTAGCAGAGGTACAGACCGCCCAGAACCTTGAGCCCTGCATAGAGCGCCGGCACCGCCAGCAGGACGCTCTGCAGCCCGAGCAGTGCCGCCGCGCCGAAGATGGCGCCGCCTGCGCCCATGCCCAGCGCCGTGGCAAGCGCCCGGATTCGGCTTGATGCGACAGCCACGCGGGCCACCATCACGAAGCTGGGCCCGGGGCTGATCACCCCGACGCTGAGCGCGGCGACGATGCTGGCGAGCGTTGCAAGTTCTTGCATTGTCTAATCCTCCGGGTGGCTTGCACGGGCTTGAGTATAACGGGCTCGGCTATTCGGTGTGTGGCGGAACTTCGACCGCCCAGTTCGGATCGGCACCGAAGGGGTGATCCATGAAAAACACCCAGCTGCCGTCGGGCAGCCGGCGGTGAACCTCCATGCCGTGGTGATGCACCTCGGTCGGCTTGCCGTCTTCGCCGGTGCCCTTGATCAGCCATTGCGACCGCGTCATCGCGAAGTCGCCGGAGACCGTGGTGTGATGGGTCACGACATCCATATGCGGCTTCAATCCGACATAGGCGGCCATCGTCTGGCGGATGCCGTCCGCGCCGCGCGCGATGCGGCTGCCACCGTGGACTTCGTCGACCTGAACGATCGAGGCGTCGGGGTGGTACATCGCGGCCGCCGCGTCAACGTCCTGCGCATTGAACGCGCGTGCCAGCCAGAGATTGCAAAGTTCGGGGGACGGAGCGCCCATGGCTCAACTCCCATGTTCAGGGTTGATCGATCAGCGAGCTGACGCAGCGGCTTCATGCTTCGGCGCAAAGCCGTACTGACGCCATGCTGTGTTCCCTCATCTCGCTTTCGCGTTGCTCCGACAGGTAACGTTTGGCGGCGCGGAAAGCACGTTGGAAATACGCCAGCGTCACTTGCGAAACTGCAAGGGACCCCTAGCTGTGCAGCCATGGAGGACTGGAACGAGCCCCAACTCGTGTTGGCGGTGCATCGGGCAAGCAGCCTCACCGGCGCCGCCAAAGCGCTTGATATCGACCATTCGACTGCGTTTCGGCGCCTGAATGCCCTGGAAACGCGGCTCGGTGTTCGCCTGTTCGAACGGCTTCCCGGCGGCGCATACCAGGCGACGCCGGCAGGCGAGCGGATGGCGGCCGCGGCCGAGCGCATGGAAGATGAAGCGCTCGCCATCGACCGCGACATTGCCGGCCGCGATCACCGTCTCTCCGGCCGCTTGCGCGTCACCTCCTCGGAGACGCTCGCGTATCGAAAGCTGACCAGCCACCTTGCAAGGTTCCGGCAAACCCATCCCGGCATCATCGTCGAACTCGTGATCGACAACCGCGTCCTCAGCCTCTCGCGCCGCGAAGCTGATATCGCGCTTCGTCCGATGCGGCCGAGGGAGGGCGATCTCTGGGGCCGCAAGCTCGCCGATGTCGCCTGGACCGTCTATGGCGCTGTTCGCTATCTCGAAGAGAGGGGAGGAGCCGTTTCATCCCCGGAAGATCTCGGTCGCCACGCGCTGATCGGGTGGGAGGATACGGCTGTCGGCATCATGGCCGCGGATTGGCTGAATCGAACGGTGCCGGATGACGTCTTCGTTTACCGGACCAACAGCCTCGTCAATCAGTTCGTCGCCGCGAAGGCCGGCATCGGTCTCGCGCTGCTTCCCTGCTATCTCGGCGACGAAGACGCGGACCTCGTCCGCGCGCTGCCCGGTCCGGTGCCGGACCTGGCTGGTGAACTCTGGATCGTGACCCACGCTGACCTGAAACGCACCGCGCGGGTCCGCGCCTTCTTCGATATCGTTGGAGAGGGCCTTGCCCGCGAGCACGGCCTGTTCGACGGACGAGGCTGATTTGGCGCCAGCCTAGATCTTCTCCAGCTTCTGCAGGCAGCGGCTCACCCGAACCTCCGGCGGCATCGGTGTATCCGGAAAGCTGGTCTTCCAGTCGGTGACGCCGACTTCGCCGATATAGATGTCGCCGCGGGAATCCATGGCGATGCCGTGCGGGGCGAGGAATTTGCCGGCCTCCAGACCGGGACCGTTCTCGCCGCCGAGCCGGGCGATGCGGTTGCCTTTTGAATCGACGATCGAGAGCCTTGGGCCGAGATTGGGCACCTTGCGATTGACCGCCAGGCCGGGACCGAGTTCGCCGATGATGAAATTCGCCTGCTTGCCGCCGCAGCGGCACAGGGCGCAGGGCCGGTGTAGATTGTTCCACTGCGTCTCGTATTTGCCGTTGCCATCGAACACCTGCACGCGGTGGTTCTCGCGGTCGGCGACATAGACCCAGCCGTCGGCATCGGTCGCGATGTTGTGGACGATGTTGAACTGGCCCGGATCGGTGCCGGGCTCGCCCCAGGTCTTGAGCAGCTTTCCGTCCGGCGAATATTTGTGGACGCAGGCATTGCCGTAGCCGTCCGAGACGTAGATCTCGCCCTTCGGCGACAGCGCGGTATGGGTGCAGCGATGAAACGGCTCGCCGCTCATGAACGGCGCGGGCTGGTTCGGGATGCCGATGGTCAGCAGCACCTTGCCGTCGGTCGTGCACTTGCGCACGGTGTGGTCGCCGTCATCGGTGCAATAGAGATTGTCGTCGGCATCGATGTGCAAACCATGCGCGCGGTTGAACAGGCCTTCGCCCCAGCTCCTGAGGAAATTGCCCTCGCGGTCCAGCACCACCATCGGATGGTCGCCGCGGTTGAAGACATAGATGCGGTCCTTGCTGTCCACCGCGACGGAGGCGGCGTCGGTCAGGCTCCAGCCGTCCGGCAGCTTCGCAAAATTCTCCACCACGCGGTAACGATGCTCGCCCGAGCCGAGAATAGCCGGCATGTGTTTCTCCCCATCTGATATTTGTTGGCGGGAGTGTTGCAGAGACCTGTCCGAAGCACGAGGGGGATTTGCGCATGGCACGTTTCTTCCAGACTAGCTCCCCATATCCTCCGCCGCGATGATCCGCTGGCGAAGCGCCAGGCGCACCAATTCGATGTCGGAGCCGACGCCGAGCTTGGCGCGGATCTGATAGCGGGTGTTGGCCGCGGTCTTGACGCTGATATGCAGCGTGTTTGCGATCTCATCCACGGATTTTTCCGCCAGCAGCATGCGCAGGATTTCGAATTCACGTGGGCTCAGCGTGTCGATCGCCGAAGGCTCGTCGGCGAGCCGGTTGATGGCGAGTTCGTGGTCGATGTCGGGGCTGAGCGCGATGCGTCCGGCCATGACCTCGGTGATCGCGCGCAGCAGCGCCTCGGGCGGGTTGCTTTTGGTGACAAAGCCGCGGGCGCCCGCCTTGATCGCCTGGATCGCATAGGCGGCGCTCTGGTGCATCGTGAAGACGAGGATGCGCGCGGACTTGTCCCATTGCCGGATGCGCCTGATGGCCTCGACCCCGCCAATTCCCGGCATCGACAGGTCCATGATGACGAGGTCGGGCCTGGCTTCCTTGTAGACGCGATAGGCATCGGCCCCGTTGTCGGCTTCGGCGACGACCTGAAGGCGATCCTGCTTCTGCAACAGTGAGCGATAACCCTCGCGCACGATGGCATGGTCGTCCGCCAGCATCACGCGCGTGCGGCCTCCGGTGTCCGCCAAGTCAGAGGCTGCCATGTCTAAGGCTCCGCCCGCGTGGCGGGAATGCGCGCGACAAGCCGGGCGCCGCCCGCCTCCCGCCGCTCGAATTGCAAGGTCCCTCCGAGCGAAACCACGCGTTCCTGCATGCCGAGCAGTCCCATGCCGGCTGTCGGCGTGAGGCTGGCGCCGGCCGCTTCGCCGTCGTCCTCGACGGTCAGGACGATGTCGGCGTCTCCGGCCTCGAGACGCAATTGCACGCACCTGGCGTGCGCGTGCTTTGCCGCATTGGTGATCGCCTCCTGCGCGATCCGATAAAGACTGGCGCTGACACCGGGCGGCAAATCGTCGGCCTCGCCAATGACGGCAATCTCAAATCGGGTGCGGCCCTTCTCAAAACCGTTCCAGCTCGCAACCAGGCTTTCGAGGCTGAGGGTGAGGCCGAGTTCCTCGACATCGGGCGGACGCAGGCGCACCAGCGCGCCGCGCAGGGTTTCCATCATATGCGCCGTCGTGCGCGAGATGCCGCGGCATTCCTCGTACAGCGGCGGGCATTCGCGCTCCGCGGTATGGGCGGCGGCGGCGGCCTGCGCCGCGATGGCGGAAAGCGACTGGCCGAATTCGTCGTGCAACTCGCGTGCAAGATGGCGCCGCTCCTCGTCCTGCACTTCGATCAGCTTTCGCGTCAGGGCGTTGCGTTCGGCAAGCGTCGTCTGCAGCCGTTCGGCAAGGGTGTTGAAGACGCCGGAGATGACAGACAATTCCGCGAGATCGAAACGGGGCAGGCGCGCGGAAAGATCGCCCGCCGCAAGCTGGTTCAGCCCGGCGCCAATGGCCCGCGTCGGCCGCAGCGCGCGCGCCAGCGCGGCATAGACCGCAACACAAAGCCCCGCCAGCGCGAAAGCCATGATGGAGAGCAACCGACTCGCCTCGCGCCAGCTCTGGCCGATCTGCGTGGCGGGGTCGAAGGTCGCAACCGCCATGCCCCGGGCACTGCCTGCCACGAGGACCGGCATCGAGACCGGTTCACCCGGACGAAAGATGGCGCGGTAGAGCGATGCGAAGATTTCGGGCGCGGCGATGTCGTCGGCGAGCGCCCCGCTGCAGACGCCCTGGCGAAACGCGCCGGCGTTGTCGCGGTAGGCGATGCAGAGGCCCGGCTCCATCAGCGCCGCGATTCCCTGCAAATCCGGCGTTGCGTTGATGGACACGGAGAGCCATTGCGCCTGCGATTGCTGCAACGAGAGATCCCGGGCCACGATCTCGGCGATACGGCTCGCTTTGGCCTTCGCGACACGGTCGCTGTCAAACAAGGCGTAGGCCGCCACCGCGATGAAGCAAAGTGCCGCGAGCGCCGCGACGCGCAACGCCAGCCGCAGCTTCAGATCGATGGCGGGCGGGCGGCTCGCCACGGAGTTGGATGCCTGTCGCAAGCTTCCTCCCCAAGCTTTCTCCCAATGGCTTTGAATAGTGAGGCAAATTTCGCCGGGAAGAAAGCGGGGCAAGACAAGATCGGGTATTTCACCCGGCCGATCCAGGGAAAGCTGCCGTTTCGGAAGGGCAGCAGATCGGGCGATATCGCGACGAGTAAGGCAGCTCAGTTCAGTTCCGAGGTGATCCATGCGCTCCATCGCCCTTATCCTCGCGCCGGCCATTGTGCTTGCGGCGTTCGCGCCGGCTGCGGCCGCCGAGACGGTCGCGCCGTCTCCGATCAAAATGGCGGTGTTTCCGTTCGAACTGGAGGATTTCAGCGCCGGGGCCGCCTACGTCCCCCCTGATGACATCGACCGCGAGCAATTGCGGCTTTCGACCGAGGAAGCCCGCCGGCTGATCGCGGCATCCGGGCGCTACCAACTGGTCGACGTCAGCGCGGTGAACGACCAGGCGGCGAAAGCAGGCAAGTTGCGGGATTGCGACGGCTGCGAAGCCAGGATCGCCGCCGGCCTCGACGCAGATCAATCGATGATCGGGATCGTCACGCGCATCACCCGAATGGAATACGCGGTCACCTACAAGCTTCGCGACGCCAGATCCGGCGCGATCGTCGCCGTCGAGCAGACCGACCTGCGCATGGGCGCCAACGTGGCCTGGAGCCGCGGGCGCGGTGGCTGATCGAGAACCGTCTGCTGGCGGCGAAATAAGTTGCCGAAACGAAACGCACGTACGCCGAAACCTTGCGATGGAAAAGCTGATGAAACTACGGATGTTGAGCCTCGCTTTGACCGCCGTCGCGTGTCTGCGCCTGTTCGTCCGGCAAGGCGGCGCAGGCGACACGCTCGTGTCGCCGTCGCCGAAATCGAATATGTCGACACCTCGGGCGAGGTCATCGATCAAAGCGCCGACCATCTGCCGGCGGCTGCGTGCATTCGAAGCCGCGTTGCGTACCGATCTGGCGGCGGGCGGAAAGATAGCGAATGCCGCGCTTGAATGTCCGCCAAACGCCTGCTCGGTGGGCGACCTCGATGCCGGTCAGTTGCTCGGCAAGGCGAAGGCGGCCGGCGCCGACTTATCTCTTGATCGGCCGCTTTCAGAAGATGAGCACGCTGGTGCAGTGGGCGAAATTCGACATCATCGACGTGAAGGCGCGGAAAGTGGTGTTCGATCGCTATGTCAGCTTCCGCGGCGACAGCGACGCAGCCTGGCGCCGCGCGGAAGCCTTCATCGTCCGGCAAATCAGGGATCACGGCGAATGGGCGGAATGCATGCGTCCCGCGGCAGCAGCCCTTCCTCGATCGCCTTGATCTGCAGCGCGAGGTGCTTTGAGCCGATGCGGCATTGCGCGAGGCCGCCGGCGATCAGCCAGAGGCCGGGCTGGCCGGTGCGGGTGTACATGTTGCGCAGTTCCTGCTCGTCGCCAAAACCCCAGATCGTGCCGACGCGTTTCTCGACGGCCTCGCCGAACAGCTTTCGCACCAGCTCTTCCTGGCGCTTGTAGCCGGTCGCCAGCACGACGAGGTCGGCGGCAACGGTCTCGCCGCCCTTCATGTCAGCGCCATCGGCCGTGAACGTCTCGAGATCGGCGAATTGCCTGAGCGCGATATCGCCTTTGACGATCAGATCGGAGCAGCCGACGTTGAAATAATAGCCGCCGCCGCGGGTGAGATATTTGAACTGCCAGCCGGTATTGTCTTCGCCGAAATCGAGCTTGAAGCCGACGCGTCTCCAGGCCGTCGAGCAATTCCTTGTCGAGCGCCTTGGATTTCTCCGCGGTCATCGCGTGGCTCTTGCGCGCCAGCTTCAGCGGCATCGAGGTTGCGATCAGGTCGTTATCCTCCAGCGTGCCTTCATTGTAGGGCGCGTAGACCAGTTGCGCCGACGGCTCGATGCTGACGACCAGCGTGGACGAGCGCTGGAACAGCGTAACGTGCGCGCCGCTGGAATGCAGGTCCTGCGCGATGTCGTGGCCGCTGTTGCCGGTGCCGATCACGATGGCGCGCTTGCCCTTCCAGTTCTCGCCGTCGTCATACTGGCTGGAATGCATCACCTTGCCGGCAAAATCCTTCAGCCCGGCGATCTCAGGCACGCTCGGAATGCCGCTGACGCCGGTCGCCAGCACGACATGGCGCGGATGCATGGTGCGCTTGCTGCCGTCGGCGCGGCGCAGCGTCACCGTCCAGCGGCCTTGCTTCTCGTCATAACTGCCGCCTTCGAACTCGGTCTCGGTCCAGAAATTCAGCTCCATGGCCTCGACATAGGCTTCGAACCAGTTGGCGAGCTTGTCCTTCGGAATGTAGGTCGGCCAGTTCGGCGGGAAGTGCAAATAGGGCAGGTGGTTGACCTGCACTTGATTATGCAGCGTCAGCGCATGGTAGCGCTTGCGCCAGTTGTCGCCGATGCGCTTTTCGCGATCGACGATCAGGGTGTCGACGTTCAGTTGCTTCAGCCGCGCGGCGATGGAGAGCCCGGATTGTCCGCCGCCGATCACAAGCACGGTCGGATCGCGGTCGGCATAATCAGCCGAGGCCTTGCGGAGGTCGAGCCAGTTGGGGCCGCGGAAATCGCGCGAGTAAGCATTGCCGCGCGGCCGATCGACGCCGAGTTGTTCCTCGAAACCTTTCAGCTCGCCAAGCTCGGTCAGCAGCGTCCAGGCTTTCAGGCGGTTGCCGTCGTCCTCATCCGGAATCAGCCGGATGATGCCGCTGCCGCGGCCGACTTTGGTTTCGAATTTGAAAATGGCCTCGATCGCGTTGGTGCCCGCGCGCATCACCTTGCGCGGCGCGGCGCGACCGGGGGCGATGGCGAAGCCGCTCGGCGCCAGCGCTGCGGGCCAGCGGCGGCAGGGCTTTCAGGATGGCGTCGGCGCCGTTGAGGGTCTGGATGTTCCAGCTCAGCGCCAGCACGTCGCGCCAATAGCTGTCGGGATGGAATAGCGTCTTCAGCAGCGCTTCATCGGGCTTCCCGAGCGCTTCCTCGAACTGCGCAAGCCAATTGTCGGCCGCAACCGAACTGTCGTCCGTCCTGTCGAGCATGGGCGTTTCTCTTCGGCCAGCCGTCTATGCGGCGTTTTCCCTGTGCCGGAGCCTATACCCATTCCGGATCGCGCAGAAAGGGCGCGAGGAGATGCCGCCTATTCCGATAGCGACAGGATCAGCCCCTGGTCCGGCGGGACGCGGCCGTTGAGGGTGTCGAGATAGGCGCGTTGCACGGCCGCAGGCCCACGGTTCTGGATCACCTTCATCCATTGATCGAGGTTTGGCGCGAAGCCGGACCACGCGGCGCCAAACCGCTCGCTGAAGCCGGCCGGTCCCCATTCCTTGGTGCGCTTGCGGATTTGGTCCGGCGCGAAGAAAAATTGTGGCTTGGCGCCCGGCAGTACCTGCGCCCGTTCATCCGGCGACGATTTTCGATGCGTGAGCCCGATGATTCCACTGTATTTCATTTGCTCGCCGAAGTGCCCGTGCAACGTCGCGCGCAACGGGCTGTTGCCGGCCATATCGACATAGGCGACCGCGGAATTCGTCGGCAGCGAGGTGACGTTGTCATAGGTCACGACCTCGTCGTAGCAGCCGAGCGATTTGACGAAGGACGTGTTGCCCGCCGAGGTCAAGCCGATCACCTTGATGCCGTTGCCCCTCGCATGCAGGAGATGCGCAAGCCCGTAGGCGGTCTTGCTGGATGCCGAGGACAGCATCACGCTTTTCGCGCCGTAAAATTCGTTTTCGGCGAGAAAGTCGTCGACCAGGAACGACAGCATGAACAGCGGCCGCAGCAGCGCCTGATAGTCGCCCTGCTTGCCTTCGAAGGCCGGATCGCCGCTGACCCGCGTATACGCATTATAGACCGGCGCCACGCCCTGCCGGTGCGCGGCGGCATCGCGCAAGGTCCGCTTGGAGACGTCGGCGGCCTCGATGACGAGATGCGTCGCCATCGGGAAATAGCCGAACAGGGTTTCGCCTGCGGCGATCGCGGGATGCTTCGAGGCGATCACCTCGCCAAGCCCCCATACCGGAACGTTGCCGAAACCTTCGGGCGCCGGAAACAGTTGCCAATACTTCAGACGCATCGCCGAGCACGGCATAAGTGATGTTGTTGGCGGTGAAGGCGAAGCGCGTGACCTTCACCAGCAGCGCGTCATCGGGCAGCGCGGCCGCGTCGGGCAGTTGCGTCTCGATCACCTTGCATTGCTGCAGATCGTTGCGGGCGACGACGAAATCGGTGGATGGCATTGGTTTCGATCCCTGCTGCTTCACATGCCGCGATCTTTGCGCCGTCCGATGACCGTTTTGCAACAGCAAAGACGTTTAAAACGGTGTTCGATTTGGGGTCGGAATGCTTCCCCGTCATTGCCTGCGACAAACGCGAAGCGTTTGCGCAAGGGAGCGAAGCGACGAAGCAATCCATGCCTCCCGTGTGGCGCTATGGATTGCTTCGCTTCGCTCGCAATGACGCGGAGGGGCGGAAGGTGACCCTCATGCAATCGCGCGCAGTCTGCCTTCGGTATACAGATCGCGCAGCTTGCGCTTGAAGATCTTGCCGGTGGCTTCGCGCGGCATCGCGTCCATGAACTGGATGTCCTTTGGCACCTTGAAGTTGGCGAGGCGTCCGCGCAGAAATTCCTGCACCGCGCCGGGTGACAGCGCGGCATTCGCTTCCGGCTCGATGCAGGCGAACAGCCGCTCGCCGAATTCGTCGTCGGGGATGCCGAACACCGCGCAGTCGCGCACGCCGTCCATGCCGATCAGCGCGTTCTCGATCTCCGCCGGATAGATGTTGACGCCGCCGGAGATCACCATGTCGCGCTTGCGGTCGCACAGGAACAGATAGCCGTCTTCGTCGAGATAGCCGACGTCGCCGACACTGACGAGGCCGTCGCGGCCGGCCTCGGCGCGGGCCTCGGCCTTGCCGTGATAGTCGAAATCCGGAACGGACATCTGCCGCATGAAGATTTCGCCGGGCTCGTTGACGTCGCACAATTCGCCGTCCGGGCGGAAGATCTTGACGATGCCGCCTTCGATGGCGCGGCCGACCGTGCCGGGTTTTGCCAGCGCCTCTTCGGCCGAATGCCACACCGGAATGCCGGTTTCGGTCGAGCCGAAATATTCGTTGATGACCGGTCCCCACCACTCGATCATGGCGCGCTTGACCTGCGGCGGGCAGGGCGCAGCACCATGCACGATGAAGCGCAGCGACGAAAAATCATAGCGCCGCTTCGACCTCATCCGGCAGCCGCAGCAGGCGGACGAACATCGTCGGCACCATGTGCATGTGGGTGACACGATGGCGTTCGATCAGTTGCAGCATGTCTTCGGGATCGAAGCGCGGTTCGAGCACGATGGCGCAGCCGCTGCGGAATGCCAGCATGCCGTAGGAGTTCGGCGCCGAATGGTACATCGGCCCGTTCATCAGGATCACCTGGTCCTCGTTCGGCTTGACGCCATAGGCGATGCCGCCGACCCGCGCCGAGGCCGCGGCCTGTTCCGGCGTCATCGGTTTGCGGCGCACGCCCTTGGGCAGGCCGGTGGTGCCCGACGTGTAGAACATCGGCGCGCTGCCGACCGGAGCGTCCTGCAACGGCGCATGCGTGTCGCGCCAGCGGTCCCAGTCGGTCATGCCGTCGGGGACCTTCGTCAGCGCGGCGCGACGTTGAACGCCGCGGCGATTTCCGGCGGCGTCGTCACCACCAGCAGCCGCACATCGGCGGGCAGGCCGTCCCTGATCTGCGGCAGCAGGTCGGCATGGCAGACCAGGATTTTGGCGCCGCTGTCGGCCAGGATGTAGGCGACTTCCTCGGCCTTCAGATGCCAGTTGATCGGCACCACCGGGCTGCCCAGCGCCGCCGCCGCGGCCGCGACTTCGAAGAACGCAAAATCGTTGCGCAGCATCATGCCGACGGGCACACCGCCGCCGACGCCGAACGCCCTGAAGCCCGCCGCCGCCCGCGCGATGCGGGCGTGGATCTCGGGATAGCTGATTTGGCGTTCGCCGCTGACGATCATGACAGGCATTCCAATCCTTACGGTTCTTGATCTTCGATCAATTCGCCAAAGCCAACCCAGCTCTTGCCGTCGAAGCGCTGCATTCTGAGCTGCTGGAACAACAAATAGTCGTCGGGGCCGGTGGTCACGGTGATGTCCGGCAGCAGCAGCGGCAGCGAGACCTTGTTCAGCGAGGTTGCCTTCTTCAGCACGTTAGCACGGCTCAGATCGTCGCCGCACGCGCGCAACACCTGCGCCAGCAGCGCCAGGCTGGTATAGCCGCTGGCGTAGGTGGTGTCGTGCGGATCGGCTGCAGGCATGTACTGCTTCATGAAGGCGAAATATTCCTTCACGTCGGCATCGTCAGCCCATTGCGGATCGTTGATGTTCTTCAAATAGGCCGCGGAGACCAGTCCGGTCGCGTTTTCCAGCCCTGCGGGCGTCAGGATCGTCGCGATCGAGGTCACTGAAGTGGGCACCAGGAACAGGTCCGGCTTGAAGCCCATCTCGGCGCTGCGGCGGATCATCTGCGAACCGAACTTGCCGATGGCGACGCCGAAGAACGTGTTGGCGCCGGAAGCCTTGAGCGTGGCGAGCTGCGAATCGATCGTCGGCTGGGTGGCCTCGTAGACGGCCTCGGCCACGATCATGCTGGCCGCCTTGTCGCCGAGGCCGCGCTTGAACGCAGAAACGTAGTCACGGCCGAAATCGTCGTTCTGCGACAGGATGGCGATCTTTAGCGTCAGGCTTGGTGCGCAGCACGTGCTTGGCATAGATGACGCCTTCAGAATGGTACGAAGCCATCCCGCCCATCGTCCACGGGAAATTCTTCGGATCGGCCCATTTGCTGGCGCCGGTGGTGATGAAGAGATGCGGCACCTTCTTGGCGTTCAGGTAACGGTGGACCGCGCTGTTGGTCGCCGTGCCGAGTGAACCGAAAACCAGCAGCACTTCGTCCTGCTCGACCAGCCGGCGCGTCTGCTCGACGGTCTTGGGCGGCGAATAGGCGTCGTCGAGGCTGTGCAGCTTGAGCTTGCGGCCGGCGATGCCGCCTTCCGCATTCACCTTCTCGAAATAGGCCTGCGCGACCTTGCCGAGCCCGGAATAGCCCGACAGCGGACCGCTGTAGGGCATGGTCTGCCCGATCAGGATTTCGGTGGCGGTGACGCCGTTTTCGGCGCTGGCGGTGCTACCCGCAAGCGCCAGCAGCCCGGCGCAGCACATCGCAATGGCTCTCATCATTTCACTCCCTGTTTGTTTGATTGGTTGTTGGAACCGGCGCGTCTCAGGCGCGCGCTCGGTTGAGAAAGTTGCTGCTGGCCTCGGTGAACTCGTACTTGAGGCGTTCCACCAGTTCGGCGACCGGCGGCGCGTCGGCGATCTGGCCGATGCCCTGGCCCGAGCCCCAGATGTCGCGCCACGCCTTGGCCTTGGTGTTGCCGCCGGAGCCGAAATTCATCTTCGTCTTGTCGCTGAGCGGCAGATTGTCGGGATCGAGGCCCGCGGCCACGATCGAGGGGCCGAGATAATTGCCGTGCACGCCGGTGAACAGGTTCGAGTAGACGATGTCGTGCGCCGCGTGCTCGACCAGGGCTGCCTTGTAGGCCGGATCGGCGTTGGCTTCCGCGGTCGCGATGAAGCGGGTGCCCATGTAGGCCGCATCAGCCCCGAGCGCGAGCGCCGATGCGATACCCCAGCCATCGGAGATCGCGCCCGACAGCAGGACGGTGCCCTTGAACCACTGCTTGACCTCGCGCAGCAGCGCGAACGGCGACAGCGTGCCGGCATGGCCGCCGGCGCCGGCGCAAACCAGAATGAGGCCGTCGACGCCATGGTCGGCGGCTTTGCGCGCATGCTTGACGTTGATCACGTCATGGAAAACCACGCCGCCATAGGAATGCGCGGCCTCGACGATTTCGATCGGAGGGCGCAGCGAGGTGATGATGATGGGCACCTTGTGCTTCACACAGGTCTCCATGTCCTTCATCAGCCGGTCGTTGGAAGCGTGGCAGATCTGGTTGACCGCGTAAGGCGCGACCTTCTTCTCCGGATGCTGTGCCTTGTACTCGCCAAGCTCGTTCTCGATTCGGCTCAGCCACTCGTCGAGCTTTTCCACGGGGCGGGCGTTCAGCGCGGGGAACGAGCCGACGATGCCGGCCTTGCACTGGGCGATCACGAGTTCGGGTCCGGACACGATAAACAGCGGCGAGCCGACCACGGGCAGTTCGAGCGTATCGGCAAGCGAAGCGGGCAGCGGCATTCGGTTCCTCCTTGTCGCGCAAGGCCGGCCAGGCCGGCGCGCACCCATTGATGTTGATTTCCGCGCATCAGGCCGGGCGGAGCCGCTGGCCTGCGCTTGTTGCCGTCCATTATAGGGCTGGACGGCACGCTCCGGCCGTTCAATATTGAACAGACGATCAATCAAGAATGAACAGCGCGGCTGTGGCGTCGCGGGGGAGCCGATGGACTGGGACCTGTGCAAGACCTTCGTCGCGGTGGCCGAGACCCGCAGCTTCGCTGCCGCCGCGCGCCGCTTGCGCTCAAGCCATCCGACGGTCGGCCGCAAGATCGCCGAGCTGGAAGGCCAGCTCGGCATTCCCCTGTTCGCGCGCTCCAATGAAGGTCTTTCGCTGACCGCGCAGGGCCGCAAGTTTCGCGAGCATGTCGAGGCCATGGCGGCGGCGGCGCTGCGTGCGGAAGCTGCGGTGGCGGCGACCGGGGCGCAGGCGCGCGGCGTGGTCAAGCTGTCGATCGGTTCGACGCTCGCCTCGCACTGGCTGATGCCGAAGCTCGGTCCGTTCCTGCGCGCGCATGACCATATCCAGCTTGAGATCATCACCCATCCGTATCCGGCCAGCGTGCGCCGACGCGAGGCCGATGTCGTGTTGCGGCCGATGGATAGCGGCGAAGAGAATTTGATCGGGCGCAAGATCGGCCGGCTCGGCACCGGCTTCTATGCCTCGCGCGACTATGCTGCGCGGCGACGGCTCCCCGAACGGCGCGACGAATGGAAGGACCACAGCGTCATCGGCTTCGCCGACCGATTGTCGAACGAGCGGCTGGCGCGCTGGAGCGACGCCATCACGCGGCAGGGGGCGATGGTGATGCGGTGCTCGTCGCAGGGCGACATGCTCGCCGCGGCGCGCGCGGGCCTGGGGATTTCAACGCTGTCCTGCTTTGTCGCGGCCGCCTATCCCGATCTCGTCCGCGTCGCGCCACAGAAGCTCGCCAGCGTGGCGGACCTCTGGCTGCTGGCGCACCCCGATCTGGTCGAACTTCCGGCGGTGCGCGCCGTGATCGATTTCGTCACGGCTTCAGCGCGCGAGGACCGGGTGCGGCTGCGGGGGTAAGCTTGTCCGCGAGTACGCCCTCGCGTTTCTTCAGCACCCGATAATAGCTCCACCACAAATGCGCCGCCGCGCCGCGCAGCGGACGCCAGGGCTCCGCCAGCGGCGTCATCTGCTTGACGGTCGGACGGGCCATCAGGCCCAGCCCGACCTTGACCGCTTCCTGTATCGCGATATCGCCGGCCGGCCAGGCGTCGCCATGGCCGAGACAGAACAGCAGATAGACGTCGGCGGTCCACGGGCCGATGCCATGCAGCGCCGTCAACGTATGGTGTGCGGCGTCGGCGTCCTCTTCCGCCAGCACGTCGAGGTTCAATCGCTCGGCGGCCAGTTCGCGCGCGATGTTTTTCAGCGTCTTTATCTTGGCGGCCGAAAGGCCGAGCCGTCCGAGGCGCTGGGCGCGCGCTTTGCGGATGGGCTCGGGATCAAACGGATCGAACGCGGCTGTGAGGCGTCCCCAGATCGCCGCAGCACTCGCGGTGGAGAGCTGCTGGCCGCACACGATCGCCGCCAGCCCGGCGAACCCCGGCTCGCGCTGCCGCAGCGCCGGCATGCCCGTCAGTTCGAGGATAGGCTTCAGCCGCACGTCCTGCTTGACCAGCGCGTGGACGGCGTCTTCGAGGTCGGATTGGCTGCTGAGGTGGATGGTCATTCACGGAATCTTCTTAGTCATGGTCGGACATGGTAATCTGCCTTGTGCAGACTGCGAATAGCCGTCTGCGGTCTCCGGCTGTCGATATCTTTCTGCCTCGGCGGACAGGTCATAGCCCGCCTCTGAGCTGGAAAGATGAGTTTGAGAAGCATCCCACCCGAGATGGATGGCGAGAAGGTCGCGCTTATCGATGCGCTGCTCGACCGCATCGCCGACGAGCATAGGGTATTTTTGCCGCTGGCCATTGAGAGCGGAAGTCGTGCATGGGGCTTTTCCTCGCCTGATAGCGACTACGATTGTCGTTTCGTCTACGTGCGGCGTATTGCGGAGCATATCACCCCTTGGCCAACGCGAGACGTCATCGAGTTCCCGCCCAAGGATGACCTGGACGCGAACGGGTGGGATCTTGGCAAGGCGCTCCGGCTGTTGCTGAAGGGCAATGCGGTGATTGTGGAGTGGTTGCGGTCGCCCGTGGTCTATCGCGGGCAAGCCTGGTTCCGGGACGGCTTCCTGGAATTCGCGCGGCATGCCGCGACCCGTGAGGCCATTGGTCGTCACTACCTTCATCTTGGAGAGCGCCAGAGACGGGTTTACTTTGGCGATGGGACCAGCGTGGCGCAGAAGAAAATCTTCTATGCGCTGCGTCCGGCCGCAACCTTGCGCTGGCTGCGGGTGCACCCGATGGAAGCCATCGCGCCGATGCACTTCCCGACACTGATGGCGGAATGCGATCCCCCGGCCGGGTTGAGCAGGGAGGTTTCCGACCTCATGCGCCGCAAGCTGGCGACGCGCGAGCTTGGCGCTGCTCCTCTGCCGCCGGTCGTCGCGAGCTTTATCGAATTCGGAATTCGAATTGGCGCGGGCGTCGTTTGAGAGCGGTCGCGCGCGGGCGCCCGAAGAAGTCGTCGCGCAGGCCGAACAATTCTACCGGGCGGTCGTCGAGCGCCTGGAGCGGGGTGGCCATGGCAGCCCCGATATGCCGGGACCTGCGTGATGCCGCCACCCGTTTTCCGATTTGCACCAAGCCCGAACGGCCACCTCCATCTCGGTCACGCCTATTCGGCGCTGTTGAACTTCGACCTGGCGCGCCGCACGGGGGGAAGGTTCCTGCTGCGGATCGAGGACATCGACGCGACCCGGTGCCGGCCGGAATTCGAGGCGGCGATCTATGAGGACCTCGCCTGGCTGGGGATATCCTGGGAAACGCCGGTGCGGCGGCAATCGGAACATTTTGCGCGCTATCGGGAGGCGGTCGAAAAACTGGCAGGCTTGGGCCTGATCTATCCGAGTTTCGAGAGCCGCGCGGAAATCGCCCGTCTGGTGGCGCAACGCGAGGCCGACGCGCCCTGGCCGCGCGATCCCGACGGGGCGCCGCTCTATCCGGGCGCCGCGAAATCGCTGCCACCGGACCAGCGCCGGCAGCTGATCGCGCAAGGCGCGCCTTACGCGCTGCGGCTCGACATGCAGGCCGCGCTCGCGCGCATCGAAGGAACTGGCCTGGCGCGAGGAGGGTGCAGGCCCCGGCGGGGAGAGCGGCATCGTGAACGCGTTTCCGCAGGCCTGGGGCGACGTCATCCTGGCGCGCAAGGAGACGCCCACGAGCTATCACTTGTCCGTCGTGATCGACGACGCCCTGCAGGGCGTTACCGACGTAGTGCGGGGCAGGGACCTGTTCTGGTCGACCAGCGTGCATCTGCTGCTGCAGCAACTGCTCGGTATCCCGCAACCGGTCTATCGGCATCACCGGCTCATCGAAGATGCATCGGGACACAAGCTGTCGAAATCGACGCAAGCCACGGCCTTGCGCGAATTGCGTGGGCAAGGTGCCTCGCCTGCGGATATTCGCAGCCTCGTCGGCTTGTCCAGACGATTCCCGTAGTACTACTGGGGGTTGTTGAAAACGTCTCCGTGACATCGGCCGCCATCGCGTGTCATGCTGGTTGCGGCAGAGGAAGGGGGACCATGGCGGCGAAGCGGCGCTCACGGCGCACGACACGGCCAGTAAAGAAGCGGCGAGCGAAAAAGCGTGCATCCAGCGCCGCGGCAAAAGTGCGCGGTGCCCGTAAATCCGCCGTCACCGGCTCCGGCATGGTCGAGACCGCGCTGGCGGCGTTTGCGCACGAGGTCCGCACGCCGCTCACGGGCATTCTGGCGATCAGCAATCTGCTGGCGACCTCCGGATCTCGACGAGCGCGAACGGCGCTGGGTCGACACCATCAAGGCGGGCGCGGAACATCTGGCGAGCCTCGCAACGCTGTTCGTCGATGCGGCGCGCAGCGGCGGTCCCGGACTCGAGGTACGGCAGGACTTCTTCGACCTGCGCACGCTCGCCCGCAATGCCGCCAATTCGCTGACCGGCCGCGCGGCGGCCAAGGGCCTGCAATCATCGGTCGTTATTTCCGAAAAGCTCCCGGCATTTGCGATCGGCGATCCCGTCCGCCTGCGCGCCGCGGTGGAGAACCTGATCGACAATGCCGTGAAATTCACCGAACAGGGCAGTGTCACCCTCCAGGTCACGCCCTGCGCAGCCCGAAAGGCAAGGTCGCCGTTGCATTCGAGGTCTCCGACAGCGGGATCGGCCTCACGCTCGCCGAGATCAAACGCCTGTTCCGGCCGTTTTCGCAGGCCAATGTCTCCATTGCCTCGCGCTTCGGCGGCGCCGGGCTCGGATTGTCGTCGGTCAGGCAACTGGCGCGCGCCATGGGCGGCGATGTCACCGTGACGCAACGCCGTGGCGGCGGCACCACCTTTACCTTCAATGTCGTGATGTCACCGGCAAAGGACGTGGTGACGGCGGCGTACGGCGCCGATGGCGAGGCATCGATCAGTTCGCCGCGGCCGTTGCGCCTGCTCAGCGTCGAGGACAATCCGTTCGGCCGCGTCGTGCTCAACGCGATCCTGACCGAGCTCGGTCACCAGGCCGAGTTCATCGGCCAGGGCGAGGCGGCGCCCGAGCGGCTTGCGCATCGGCGCATTCGATGCGGTGCTGATGGACATGGTCCTGCCGGGGATCAACGGAATCGAGGCGATCACGCGCATTCGCGCGCTGGAGGCGCCGCTCGGGCGCATTCCGATCATCGGCATATCCGGCCGCAGCGAGGACGAGGCGGCATCGCGCGCCGCCGGCGCCGATATCTTTCTGGTCAAGCCTGTGTCTCCGCGCGCCCTCGCGACTGCGCTGCATGAAGCGACATCCCCTTCGGCAATTGCGACTTCATGATGGCCGCATTCAGTTCGCCGCCGTAGACGAAAATCGCGGCAATGAAATACAGAAACACCAGCGCGATGATGACCGAGGCAAGCCCCGCATACATCGTCACGTAATTGCTGGCGAAGCGCGCCAGATACTGGCCGAAAACGATGCCCGAGATCAGCGACGCCACCATCGTAAAGACGATGCCCGGAAGGATCTGCAGAAAACTCCGCCGGCCGCAGGGCAGCCAGGCATGCAGGACGAACAGCGCCACCGATCATCGCCGTGATCGTGATGCCGTAGCGGGCGAAAAATAAGAAGCTTTCGTTGCTCTCGACAAAGAACGGAATGTGGCGGCGTGCCGTTTCCAGGATCAGGGGACCGAGCACGATCAGGAACGCCATCGCGAGCGAGGTGAAAGCGGCGACCAGGGTATAGCCGATCGATTCCAGCCGCAGCCAGTACCACGCCCGCGGTTCGACCACCGAATAGGCGCGGTTCAGCGCGACCCGCACCGCCTCGACGCCGTTCGAGGCGAAATAGACCGCCAGCACCGCGCCGACGGTCAGGATGTCGCCGCGCGTCGTGGTCAGCACATCGTGGATTTCGCCTGACAGCGCGTCCGCGACCTGTTGCGGCCAGGTCTGCAGCAACAGCCCCACCGCTCCGTCGGCGAGCTCCTTGGACCCGAAAAAGCCGGCCAGCGACGTCAGCACGATCAGGAACGGGAACAGCGCCATCAAGCGTCGACAGCGCGATATGGCTCGCGATCGCCCAGCCGTCATCGGCAAGGAACGTATAGAACGCCTCCATCACCACGAGGTAGACGTAGCGAATGAGCCTCACATCCCACCTCGATCAGGGTACGGCGATCCGGTCCCAAAGCTTGGGCTAGCATCTGATATTATTGGATTAAAAGCCAGATCGTTACGCCGCTGTGCGAGGGGTTGTGCGAAGGAATGTGGTGTGTGGAAGTCGGCGCTTCACGGTGTTATGTAGCGCCGATGGCATCCTTTCTGAGTTCGATCGTCCTCCCGATCGCGGTTGCGGCCGTGGCCATCGTGCTGCTGCTCGGCCTCATCAACATGATGCGGGGCGGTTCGCCGAGCCGCTCGCAGAACCTGATGCGGCTTCGGGTGTTGCTGCAATTCATCGCCATCGTCATCACCATGGTCGTGGTCTGGGCGATGGGCAAATAAGGGCAGAAAAGGGACGCGCCAATGGTCGTACTCAACCGCATCTATACCAGGACCGGCGATGACGGCACCACGGCGCTCGGCAGCGGCGAACGCCGCCCGAAATACGATCTGCGCATCTCGGCCTACGGCACCGTGGACGAGACCAACGCCGCCATCGGCGTGGTACGGCTGCACCTTGCCGAGGCGCGCGAACTCGATGCGATGCTGGGCCGGATCCAGAACGACCTGTTCGATCTCGGCGCCGATCTGGCGGTGCCCCAGCGCGACGGCAAGGCCGAGCGGTTGCGGATGCTCTCAAGCCAGGTCGAGCGGCTCGAGCGCGACATCGACGCGCTGAACGAGCATCTGGCGCCCTTGACCTCGTTCGTCCTGCCCGGCGGGACCCCCGCCGCGGCATACCTGCATCTCGCCCGCACCATATGCCGCCGGGCGGAACGGATCATGGTGGAACTCGCCGCCAACCCCGAGGAGCCGGTCAGCGAGGCCGCCATTCAGTATATGAACCGCCTGTCGGATTTCCTGTTCGTCGCCAGCCGCGCCATGAACGATAATGGGGCCGGAGACGTGTTGTGGGTGCCCGGGCAGAACCGTTAAGGTACGCCTTGTCCGGGGCTGATTTTTGGCTTTCGCGCGTTGACCGCCGATAGCGGGACCTTTAGGTTCCGCGCCCAAGCGATGACAAGCTAATGACAAGCCAATCAAACCCCAGAATTCAAGCGAAAGAGGATCGATGAAGGTTCTTGTGCCGGTAAAGCGGGTGGTCGATTACAACGTCAAGGTCCGCGTCAAGAGCGACGGAACGGGCGTGGAACTGGCCAACGTGAAGATGTCGATGAATCCGTTCGACGAAATCGCCGTCGAGGAAGCACTGCGCCTGAAGGAAGCCGGCAAGGCGACCGAAGTGGTGGTGGTGTCGATCGGCGCGGCGCAGGCCTCGGAGACGATCCGGACCGGTCTGGCCATGGGCGCCGACCGCGGCATCCTCGTCAAGGCCGAAGGCAATGTGGAGCCGCTGGCGGTAGCGAAGATCCTGAAAGCCATCGTCGATGAGGAGAAGCCTGGTCTCGTCATTCTCGGCAAGCAGGCGATCGACGACGATTCCAACCAGACCGGCCAGATGCTGGCTGCTCTGCTCGGATGGTCGCAGGCGACCTTTGCCTCCAAGCTCGAAGTCGACGGTTCCGATTTCAAGGTGACGCGCGAGGTCGACGGCGGCCTGCAGACCGTGAAGCTGAAGGGACCGGCGATCGTCACCACCGACCTCCGCCTGAACGAGCCGCGCTATGCGTCGCTGCCGAACATCATGAAGGCGAAGAAGAAGCCGATCGCCGACAAGAGCGCGGCCGATTACGGCGTCGATCTCACGCCGCATCTCGAAATCCTCAAGACATCAGAACCGCCGGGCCGCAAGGGCGGCGTCAAGGTCAAGGACGTCGCCGAGCTGATCTCGAAACTCAAGACCGAAGCCGGGGTTCTCTGATGACGACTCTTTTGATTGCCGAACACGATAACGCATCGATCAAGGACGCCACCAACAAGACGCTGACGGCAGCTAGCGCACTCGGCGCCGAAGTGCATGTGCTGGTCGCCGGCGAAAACGCCAAGGCGGCGGCCGATGCCGCGTCCAAGCTTGCCGGCGTTACCAAGGTGCTGCTCGCCGACAACGCCGCCTACGCCCACGACCTTGCCGAGCCGCTGGCTGCGCTGATCGTTTCGCTGGCGCCTTCCTATGACGCCTTCGTTGCGCCCGCGACCTCGCGCTTCAAGAACGTGATGCCGCGCGTCGCCGCACTGCTCGACGTGATGCAGGTGTCCGAGATCATCAAGGTGGTTTCGCCCGATACGTTCGAGCGGCCGATCTATGCCGGCAACGCGATCCAGACGGTGAAATCAAAGGACGCCAAGAAGGTCATCACGGTGCGGACCTCGACCTTTGCCGCGGCCGGCGAGGGCGGCAGCGCGCCGGTCGAGAACGCCACTGCTGCGGCCGATCCCGGCCTTTCCAGCTTCGTCGGCGAGGAGGTTGCGAAGAGCGACCGTCCGGAACTGACGTCGGCAAAAATCATCGTCTCCGGCGGCCGCGCCATGCAGAGCCGCGAGAACTTTGCCAAATATATCGAGCCGCTCGCCGACAAGCTCGGCGCCGGCGTCGGCGCCTCGCGCGCCGCGGTCGATGCCGGCTATGCGCCCAACGACTGGCAGGTCGGCCAGACCGGCAAGGTGGTCGCGCCGGAACTATATGTCGCCATCGGTATCTCCGGCGCGATCCAGCATCTCGCCGGCATGAAGGATTCCAAGGTGATCGTTGCGATCAACAAGGATGAAGACGCGCCGATCTTCCAGGTTGCCGATTATGGCCTGGTGGCGGACCTCTATCAGGCGGTTCCTGAGCTGACCGAAGCGCTCGGCAAGCTCGGAAAGTAATAATTGAACACCGGCCGGACGCACAATGTCCGGCCGGTGTTTACTTTAAAAGCGTTTTCAAGCGAGGTTTCCGGCTTCGCGTGAAGAAAACGTGTCAGAGATGGGGACTGAAACCTCGATTCCGATTATATCGTATCTGAGGTTCAGAGATGAACAGGCGCGATGTGCGCGCCGTTCCGGTGGATGACAAGATGGCGGTGACAATCAAGAAGGTCGGCGTGATCGGCTCGGGCCAGATGGGCAACGGCATCGCGCATGTGGCGGCGCTGGCCGGTCTCGACGTGGTGCTCAACGATGTCTCCGACGAGCGGCTGAAGTCGGCGATGGCGACCATCAACGGCCATCTGTCGCGTCAGGTCGCCAAGCAGACCATCACCGAGGACGACCGCAAAAAGGCGCTCAGCCGGATTACCTCCGCCGAGACGCTGGATGGTTTGGCCGATTGCGACCTCGTGATCGAGACCGCGGTCGAAAAGGAAGAAGTCAAGCGCAAGATCTTTCATGAACTCTGCGCGGTGCTGAAGCCGGAAGCGATCGTCGCTACCAACTCCTCGTCGATCTCGATCACGCGGCTCGCCGCCTCGACCGATCGCCCCGAGAAGTTCATCGGCATTCATTTCATGAATCCGGTGCCGGCGATGGAACTGGTCGAACTGATCCGCGGCATCGCCACCGATGACGTGACGTTCGATACCGCCAAGGAATTCGTCGACCCGCCTCGGCAAGCAGATCGCGGTATCGGAGGATTTTCCGGCCTTCATCGTCAACCGCATCCTGCTGCCGATGATCAACGAGGCGATCTACACGCTCTATGAGGGCGTCGGGAACGTCGAGGCGATCGACGCCGCCATGAAGCTCGGCGCGCATCACCCGATGGGGCCTTTGGAACTCGCCGACTTCATCGGTCTCGACACCTGCCTGTCGATCATGCAGGTGCTGCATGAGGGGCTGGCGGATTCGAAGTACCGGCCGTGCCCGCTGCTGGTGAAATATGTCGAGGCCGGCTGGCTCGGCCGCAAGACGCAGCGCGGCTTCTACGACTACCGCGGCGACAAGCCGGTTCCGACGCGGTAGGGCTCCAGGCTCGGTGCTGTAGAGTGGGTTAGCGCAGCGTAACCCACCGCCACCATCACGGCGTGCATAAGCTTCGGTGGACTACGGCTTCGCCTAACCCACCCTACTTTTTTATTTCGCTCGGGCAGGTTCCGCAGTGTTCGCAGCACAATCTCCAGCATTCGTTAACCGGTGCCGGGTAGGGTGCCCTCAGGTTTGAGGAGTGTTGCGTATGGACATGATGGCTATGGTTTCGAGCATGCTGGCGATGAAGGCGGCGGGCACGCAACAGCAGATCCAGACCTCGATCATCAAGCAGAATGCGGACGCGGAGAAAGCCGCGGTCCAGACGCTGCTCGGCACCGCCAATCTCGCCCCCGGCGTCGGCGGCAACGTCAATATTGCGGCCTGAAATTGCAGTCCTGTAGGCGTGGGCAAAGGCGCGGGCGCGCCGTGCTCACCATCTAATGCTGCGCTGGTGATGGTGGGCACGCGGAGCCTGTCATCACTGTGCGAGCGCAACTGCGCTCGTCGCCGGGCGCACGTTCGCGTGGCCTGATGGCTTTGCCCAGCCTACGATTCTATCGCCGGACCGCTAAAATCCCGCCTTTACCGGCTCCATCGCGGCCTTGATCAGCTTGATCGCGTCGTCGCTGGCCCATTCGGCGGGGCCGGCCAGGTTGGCGATCTCGCAGCCCTGGCCGTCGACCAGCACCGAGGTCGGCATGCCCAGGGCCTTGCCTATCCCCTTAAGATCCTGAAAAACCTTGGCTTTTGAGTCGGCGAAATAGCCGAGCCGGGTCAGATTGGCCTCTTTGAGGAAGTTTTTCGGCTTCTCGGCGTCGCGGGTGTCGATGTTGATGGCGACCACCTCGAAATCCTTGCCCCCGAGCCTGGCCTGCAGGCTGTCGAGCGCCGGCATTTCCTTGCGACAGGGCACGCACCAGGTGGCCCAGAGGTTCACCAGCACGGTCTTGCCGCGCCAGTCCGACAGCTTTCGGGGCTTGCCCTCGGCGTCCTCGAAGGCGAGATCGGGCAGCCGCAAGGGCGCCGTCGCCATGGTCAGCGCGGCCACCTCGCCATGCGCCAGTGGCGCGATCCTGCGGGCCAGTTCGACGGCTCCGCTACAGGAGGGGTCGCCCGCGCTGCGCTTGAAGCCGCCGAGCCCGTAAAATGCGCCCAATCCGATCACGCCCACAGCCACCACCGCACCGATGGCGATCGGGATCCGGCGCGTCGCGGCCGGACGGGAGGGGGGCATTTCGGGCATATCGTTTGTCATCCTGTATCAGATACGGCTATGCAGGGCTCAAGATTACGGTCGAGTTACGGCTGAAACCGGCACGGCGTTTCGCACGAATTCGACGATATAGATGGCAGGGTTTGAGAAGTCATGAGCAACAAGATGTGGGGCGGCCGGTTCACCGAGCGTCCCGATGCGATCATGGAGGAAATCAACGTCTCGATCGACGTCGATCGTCACATGTATGCCCAGGATATCGCCGCGTCCAAGGCCCACGCCGCGATGCTGGCCGCGCAAGGCATTATCACCGCGAGTGATGCGAAAAATATCGGCAAGGGTCTAGACACGATTTTGTCAGAAATCGGCAAGGGCTCCTTCGACTTCAAGCGCGCGCTCGAAGACATCCATATGAATGTCGAGAGCCGGCTTTCCGAACTGATCGGGCCGGCCGCGGGGCGGCTGCACACTGCGCGGTCGCGCAACGACCAGGTGGCGACCGATTTCCGGCTCTATGTGCGCGACACCATCGACGAGACGGATGCGGCGCTGGCCGCGTTCCAGCATGCCTTGGCCAGCCGTGCGCTGGAACATGCCGCGACCGTGATGCCGGGCTTCACCCATCTGCAGACCGCGCAGCCCGTCACCTTCGGCCATCATCTGCTGGCCTATGTCGAGATGGCCGCGCGCGACCGCGGCCGCTTCGCCGATGCGCGCAAGCGGCTGAACGAATCGCCGCTGGGCGCTGCGGCGCTGGCCGGAACCTCGTTTCCGATCGACCGCACGGCGACCGCGAAGGCGCTCGGCTTCGACCGGCCGATGGCCAATTCGCTGGACGCGGTATCGGACCGCGACTTCGTGTTGGAGACCCTGTCGGCGGCATCGATCGCGGCCGTGCACATGTCGCGCTTCGCCGAGGAAATCGTGATCTGGACCTCGCCGCTGGTCGGACTGGTGCGGCTCTCCGACAAGTTCACCACCGGCTCCTCGATCATGCCGCAGAAGCGCAATCCGGATGCGGCCGAACTGGTGCGCGCCAAGACCGGCCGGGTGATCGGCGCGCTCACCGGTCTCCTGATCGTGATGAAGGGGCTGCCGCTCGCCTATCAAAAGGACATGCAGGAGGACAAGCAGGGCGCGATGGAGGCCTTCGGCGCGCTGTCGCTTGCGATTCGCGCGATGACCGGCATGGTCCTCGATCTCGTCCCCGACGAGGCGCGGATGAAGGCTGCCGCCGGCGAGGGCTATGCCACCGCCACCGATCTGGCCGACTGGCTGGTGCGGACGCTGAAAATGCCGTTCCGCGACGCCCACCATGTCACCGGGCGAATCGTCGGCCTGGCGTCGCAAGCAGGGCGTGGCGCTGCATGAACTGCCGCTCAAGGCGATGCAGGAGGTCGAGCCGAAGATTTCGGCGGACGCCCTGCGGGCGCTGTCGGTGGAGGCTTCGGTCAAGAGCCGGACCAGCTATGGTGGCACCGCGCCGAAGAACGTGCTTTCGCAGGCCAAAGCCTGGCTGAAGCGGCTTGAAAAAGAGCAAAAATTGGGCTGAGGAAAAAAATTGGCTGCAATTTCTTGGGTTTCCGTGGCTCCTCGGCACTCGCCAGACCAAGGCAATCTTTGTATGGTGCGGCGCGCATTGGGGATTTCGTCGTGATCAGTAACTACCGCCCGTCATCGTCGGGATGGGCTATTATCCTGCTGAGCGTGACCGCGCTCGCGCTTGGGGGCTGCGGACGCAAGGCCGGGCTTGATTTGCCGCCGACCGCGGCGGCGCCGCAGGCCCAGGCCACGTCGTCGGATACCGAGGCCGAGCGCGCGGCGCAGCCCGGCGTCTTCAATTCGACCTACGGATCCGATGCGGCGCCCACGGCCCCGAAGGGCGGCAAGAAGAAATTCGTTCTCGATCCGCTGCTGGACTAGAGTTCTTGTTTTGACGCGTTTTCTTGACGCGAACCGGTATCCACTTCGCTCGAAAACGCTATGAGCGCGCCATGAATCACTTCGACTATCGCAACGGCGTGCTGCACGCCGAAGCCGTCAACCTGTCCGAACTCGCGGATGCGGTGGGCACGCCGTTCTATTGCTATTCGACGGCGACGCTGGAGCGCCACTACCGCGTCTTCACCGAGGCCTTTGCCGGCGAGAAGACGCTGGTCTGCTACGCCATGAAGGCCAATTCCAACCAGTCGGTGCTGCGTACGCTCGCAAAGCTCGGGGCCGGCGCCGATGTGGTATCGGGCGGCGAATTGAAGCGCGCGCTGGCGGCGGGGATTCCGCCGAGCAAGATTCTGTTTTCCGGCGTCGGCAAGACCGAGCCCGAACTGCGCGCGGCGCTGGCGGCGGACATCCTCTGCATCAACGTCGAGTCCGAACCCGAACTGGAATTGCTGTCGAAGCTCGCGGTCGAGACCGGCAAGACCGCGCGGATTTCGTTGCGGGTCAATCCGGACGTCGATGCCGGCACCCACGCCAAGATCGCCACCGGAAAATCCGAAAACAAGTTCGGCATTCCGATTCTGCGGGCGCGCGAGGTCTATGCCCTCGCGGCAAGGCTGCCGGGCATCGAGGTGACCGGCACCGACATGCATATCGGCAGCCAGATCACCGATCTCTCCAAGATGGAAACCGCGTTCCGGATCCTGTCCGATTTCGTGCAGACGCTGCGCAGCGACGGCCACAGCATCGAGCATATCGATTTCGGCGGCGGGCTCGGCATCCCCTATCATGCCGACCGCGAAGCGCCGCCGCTGCCGTCGGCCTATGCCGCGATGGTCAAGCGGGTGACGCATAATCTCGGCTGCACGCTGATGTTCGAGCCCGGACGGATGATCGTCGGCAATGCCGGCATCCTCGTTGCCCGCGTCATCTATGTGAAGCCCGGCGAGGCCAAGAACTTCGTCATCATCGACGCCGCGATGAACGATTTGATCCGCCCCACGCTGTACGAAGCCCATCACGACATCCTCCCCGTTCGCGAGCCCGCCAAGGGTGCGCGAACGATCACGGCCGACGTCGTCGGTCCGGTCTGCGAGACCGGCGACTATCTCGCCCTCGACCGCAACCTGCCCGAACCCAAGGCCGGCGATCTCATCGCCATCATGACCGCCGGCGCCTACGGCGCGGTGCAGTCCGGTTTCTACAACACGCGCGCGCTGGTGCCGGAAGTCCTCGTCAAGGACGACCAGTACGCCGTGGTGCGCCCGCGCATCGAGGTCGAGGAACTGATCGCGATGGACCGGCCTGCGCCCTGGCTGTGATTCCGTAGGATGGGTGGAGCGTAGCGATACCCATCACACCAGAGCCGGTGGGTATCGCTGCGCTCCACCCATCCTACGCGCCGCATCGGATGTGAAGCTTTCGTCTCGCCAAGCTGTGCGTTCGTTGTCTACGATGAGTGAGTTGTATCCGATGAAGCCTGGGCATGGAAAATCGCCATGGGGACAAAAAGCCGTACTGCTACGCCCACGGCAGCTCTTGCTCTCGGACTCCTGTTCGCGTCCTCCGGCTTGCATCGCCACCGTCGCGGTCGCCATCGGCAATCTCGGCTTCATCTCGCCTGCAATGGCTGAACCGGCCGCACTCACAAAAAGGCAGTCGGACGCGCTCACCACATACAATAATTCACGAAGTAACTTTGAGCAGATCCTGGGCCAGCGGCGCGCGCAGATCAATTCGAAGCAACTACCGAACTTGCCGGGACAAGCGCTCTACCTTGCACGCAACAACATGATGAGCGCGTACAAGGACCTAACCGACGCGCTTCCGTCCAGAATAGGTGGCCCCAACAAATACGGAATCCCTCCGGCGTACTTCAGCGCCGACAACGAGCCGCTGCTCGATGAGTACCGGCGACTTTTCGACCTCATGCAAGCGCCGCCCGCCAACGCGCAAAAATCGGATACGCCATTCAAGGACGTTGTCGATCTGGGCACTGCCATTGCGCGCGCCAGGGGCCTCGATGCGGTCAATGCCGAAGCGGCAGGCCGTATCAGCCTCGGGCTGTTCTTTGCCGAGACAAATGGCAATCAGAACATCGGCAATGCGCGCTCGAACAAATACAAGGGGAGTTTGCAAACAGGCATCCCCGAAGATCAAAACGGACGAAGGAAATGGGCCGCGATAAAAAAGTCGATAGCCGCCTTTGATCCGGCACTGAACGCTCGCGACGACAAGGAAGAGGCACGGGTCGGCGATCTGGATCGTCGGTATAACCACTGGACCGCCGTGCGGGATGCCCTCATGAACGCGCACGCGGATATTTTTCCGCAAGTGCCGGCGATCGTGAAAACGCTGCCGGATCCGATCGATCAAATGAAGCTGTTCGAACTGATCCAGATTATTCCGAGCCCGACCAGGTCCGCACTCGGCTCACGCAACCTGGTCGACTACAGAATTTCCGACCCGAAGATCATGGCCTATCTGCGAAACAACAGCATGTTCACCTTTGGACAGGCTGACAGGGCCAGAACATCGGCAACCTTCCGCGAAATTCTTGATGCGATGTGGCTCTTCAACGAGAAGTTCGAACGCGCGCTTTCCAAGTTCGACGAGATCAAGAAGCAGTCGAAAGGTTGAAGCCGGCAGGGCCGGAGTCAGACGCGAGGGGGCGCCACCCCGCCATCAGAGCGGACCGAGGATGCCCCATCGAGGCTCACAGAATTCCTTCACCGCCGCTGTGACACCGCTGGCGATGATGTCCCGGCGTTCAGGCGAACTCATCATGAGTTCCTCGTCCCGGTTGATGATCGAGCCCGCTTCCAGCAGGGCGGCAGCCATCCGGGTCTTTCTCAGCACGATGAGCTCATCGTAGCGATACACGCCGGTTTCCTTGTTCAGCAGCGGACGCTGGTGCCGGCCCATGATCGCCTGGGAATATTGCCTGGCATAATCGAGGCCCTGGGCCTTCATCTCCTTGCCGATCAGTTCGGCGAACGAGAGGCTCGTCTTGAAGTCCGGATTGTTGCGGGAGACGAAGACGGAATATCCGCTGAAGCGGTCGCTGAAACGGCTTTTCTTTCCCCCGAACTCCCAGTCCTCGAGGAATTTCTTGGGCACGGAGTCATGGTGGATCGACAGCAACAGATCCGCGCGCAAATCGTTGGCGGCAGCGACGCGTTTGACGAGGCTGCGCCTGGCCTTGCCCTCGGTCAGGAGCAATTTGGTCTGCGGCAAAGCCTTCGGCCTTCAACTTCTCCTCGATCCGCTTCGCAAGGCGCAGGTTGAAGACAAACTCGGAGACGTTGCGGGCGCTGATCGCGCCTTCCGATTCGGCGGTATGTCCCACATCCAGAACGATCCGGAACTTCGAGGGATCGCACCGGGTCGCGACCGGTTTCAAGGCGGCAGGGTTCAGGTCGACCGGCCCCAGCGCCGCAAGCTTTACGGTGCGGCGCTTTGGCGAGGCGGCGGGCTTCGCCAAAGTGGCCGGCTTGCGTGAAGTGACGTGCCGGGGCGATTTGGCCTGTTTTTGCGATTTGGCTTGCTTTGACGAGCCCTTGAAGACATCCGACAACCAGCCGGCATCGCTGACCTCGATCGGCAGAAGCACCATTGCGGCCAGCGCGGCGACGATGGTGCGGCGGCGGGGCCAAAATCCCGAAGCTAGTCTGCCGAGAACCGAGAACACAAATGAACTCGCGGCGCTTCATGCCTGCCCCTCCCGAAGGCCATCATAGCAGCGTAGATCGCGATACCGGAAGGGGTCGGTGAGGTCGGTTTCAGGTCATTGGGTGCCCGGGTGCAGCCTTGGGCTTGCCGCGCAAGGAACGGGCTCATCAGGTAGAAAGAAGAGCGGGCTCACCAGTTGAAGAAGGAACTTCCGAAAGGCGAGCGCCCGAAAGGCTGGCTGCGTGGGTACGCGTAGCGGAATTCGCTCCCCGGACTGCGTCGCCGCTTCTTGATGCCGCCTTGCGGCTCGCCGCTCAACAGCACCACGAATTCCGTTCCCTTGCCGGTTTCCGAGCTCAACGGCTCGTCCGTGACGATCAGGGAAGATCGCGGCGCAATGCCGGCGATGCGATCCAATGCGTCCTGCGGAATGGCGATGCGGTCGAGCGCGGCCTTTGCGCTGTCCGGGTCCGTCGGCACCGGCTCGACGTCACGCCCACTATTCCCGCGCGTCCGGTCCTGTGGCTCAACCGCGCCACTCGGCGGACGTCCGCTGCGCAATGAGACGACGCTCCATCGCAAGTTGGCGTCGTCGGTCGTGCGCTCGATGGCGGTGAAGACATGCGTGCCGATGGGACGATCGGGATCGGCGATCGTGACCGGACTTTCAAAGACGGGCTCAAAGGCTTGCCGGACATAAAGCCGCTGGGTCTTGCGGCTGATCAACACCGATACCGGCTGGAGCTCGCGCGCGATCTGCCGGGCCGCCTCGGCTGCCGCGGCCCGCGCCGTCTCCGCCGTGGCGGCGGCTTCACGCGCAGACGTGACGGCATCGAGCTTCAGCTGCAGATCCACATTGGCGACGTCCCATTGCAGCTGCAACTCGGCGATTTTGGCGACGGCCTGCGCCTTGGCGTCCTCAGCCTGCTCCTTTGCCTCCGCCGAGATGCCAGCGCCAAGCTTGGTCTCGGCGGCCGCCAATTGCGCCTCGGCTCTGCGCTTCAGATTTTCCGCCGCGCGCACCGGCGCTCTGGCTTGCGTGGCCTCCCGGAAGGCCGTCCCGGCGGCGTAGTCGCGCCTCGACCGCTTTCTTCGCCGCCTCTTGCGCCTCCGCGGTGCGGGCGGCGGCCAGGGCGGCGGCGCCGGGCTTCGGTTGGAACAGAAGCGGATGGGCGAGCTCAACGGGCGCCACGTCGCCTGGCGCCACGATCACCCGCATGCCCATCGCGGTCGCGTCGAACAGGCGTTCGGCGAAGTCGAAGGGCAGCCGGATACAGCCATGGGACGCCGGACGCCCCGGCAGGACGCCGCCATGGAGCGCGATGCCCGACCAGGTGATGCGCTGCATGTGCGGCATGAAGGCATCGTCATACAGGTTCGAGTAATGCTCCTCGACCTTCTGGATGACGCTGAAGATTCCGGCGGGCGTCTCGCGTCCCTTGGTGCCGCTCGACACCGGCGCCCGCAGGATCCAGCCCTTGGCGTCGTAGACGGTGATCCGCTGGCTGCGGAGCGAAACGATGGCCATGATCGGCTCGCCGGCGCTGCGCGACTGAATGGACTCGATCGGGCGTTCGGTCCGGCCGGTTCTGGCGCCCGCATCGTTCCCCGCCGCGATCAGCACGGCCAGACCCGCAACGGCAAGATAGGCGGGCCGCAGCCGCTTCTGCCTGCACTTTGGATTTACGCAACGAGACGTCATACGCGTCCCAACTGATCGATCGGGTCAACGCCAGCATTCAGAACGTAACGCCATTCGGCCGGACTTGCCAACCTGGAACCACGCAAACGCTCATGGACCGGCGTCGCGCACCGCTGTCCGTCACGCGCCAGCTCAGACAGCGACCGCCTGCGCTACTTCGCCGCGTGGCCGCCCTTTGCGCCGCCGACCACCACACCCGCCGCCTTTTCGATCGGCTTGATCGCCGCGGTGAAATCCGACTCCGCGCCCTCGTCGCGGATGATGACTTCCCACAAGCGCCCGACCGCTTCGGCGACTTCCATCGACAGCCCCAGCGATTTCATCTCCTCCAGCGCGAGCCTGACGTCCTTCACCATCAAGCCGGTGGCAAAGCCGAAATCGAAGCTGCGCGGCAGCACAGCGCGCGGAAACTTGTCGCGGCTGGCGGTGTTGAGGCCGGAGCCGGCGTTGATGACGTCGATCATCACGGCCGGATCGAGCCCCGCCTTGACGCCCATCACCACGGCTTCCGACGTCGCCACCATCGCGGTGGCCGACAGGAAGTTGTTCGCGAGTTTCATCGTCTGCGCCGAGCCGGGCTTTTCGCCGATGAAGAACACTTTTCCGATCACGTCGAGCGCGGGCTTTACCGCCTCATAGTCGGCGCGCGGGCCGGAGACCATCACCGCCAGCGTTCCCTTCTCGGCGCCGCCGACGCCGCCGCTGACGGGGCTGTCGATCTGCACGATGTTGTTCTTCGCCAGCAGGCCGTGAATCCGTGCCGCCATCTGCGAGCCGACGGTGGAGAGATCGACGAAGCGTTTTACGCGCTTGCCCTCGATCACGCCGCCCGTGCCGGTCGCGACGTCGAGCGAGGCCTGCAGCGACGGCAGGCTCGCCAGCACGGTCTCGCAGCGGTCGGCGACGTCCTTGGGCGATGATGCCGCTTGCGCGCCCATCGCGACGAGCTTGTCGACGGCTTCCTTCCGCGTATCGAACACGATGAGCTGGTGCTTTGCTTCGATCAGGCGGCGGGCCATCGGGAAGCCCATCTTCCCGAGGCCGATGAATCCGATTTCCATGGTGTTATTCCCTTACTTCGTCATTGCGAGCGAAGCGAAGCAATCCATTCTTTCTTTGTGCGGCGAGATGGATTGCTTCGCTTCGCTCGCAATGACGATGGAAAGCCAGCGGGTTTCTAAGCCTTGTCCAATTCCGCAAACACTTCGCGCGCGATGCGAAAACTGTCGACGCCGGCGGGCACGCCGGCATAGATCGCGACCTGCATGAAGATCTCGCGGATCTCGTCGCGGCTGACGCCGTTGGTCAGCGCGCCCTTGATGTGCGCCTTCAATTCGTGCGGCCGGTTGAGGATCGAGATCATGGCGAGGTTGAGCATGCTGCGCGTCTTGTGCGGCAATTCCTCGCGGCCCCACACCGCGCCCCAGCAATATTCGGTGACGAGTTCCTGGAACGGCTTGTTGAAGCTGTCGGCGTTCTTCAGGGCGTTGTTGACATAGGCCTCGCCGAGCACCGCCTTGCGAATTTCCAGCCCCTTGTCGTGTGTCTTCTGGTCCATGACGTTCCCTTACGTATTTTTACGGTTCGAAATCGACGTTACGGGGCTAAAGCCCGGCAGTCACGCCTTCGTGTTATGCGTATTTCCGGGTGTGGGTTACGCCCGGGAACAGGTGCCTCATTGCCGCCGCTGTGCTAGGCTGATTTGTCGGCAAACCCGGAGAGATTGTTGAACGGCGCTTCCCCCGACCCCACGAAGTCCCCGCGCGAGCCGGATGCTGCCGCGCGGCTTCAGCTGACGCAGGCTCTGCAACGGGCCCAGTATGCGATCGCGTGGGAGCGCGCCTGGCCGGGCTTCGCCCGGATTTTGAGCGTCGTCGGGCTGTTTCTGGTGGCGTCCTGGGCCGGATTGTGGCTGGCGCTGCCATTCCCTGCGCGCGCGATCGGCATCTTCCTGTTCGTCCTGCTGGCGCTGGCGGCGTTGTTCCCGCTCTCGCGGTTTCGCTGGCCGACCCGCGAAGAGGCGTTGAGCCGGCTCGACCGCGGCACCGGCATTCGCCACCGCCCGGCGACCGCGCTGACCGATACGCTCTCGACCAAGGACCCGATCGCGCAGGCGCTGTGGCGGGAGCAGCGCGAGCGCACGCTGGCCTCGATCAGGCGGATCCGCGCCGGGCTGCCGTCGCCGCGGCTTCCGATCCACGATCCCTGGGCGCTGCGCGCGCTGGTCATGGTGATGCTGGCGGCCGCCTATGTCGCCGCCGGCGACGAGCGCAGCTTGCGAATTGCCGCAGCGTTCGACTGGAACGGCGTGCTGGCGCCGGCCAATGTCCGGGTCGATGCCTGGGTGACCCCGCCGGTCTATACCGGCAAGCCGCCGGTCATTCTGTCCGCCGCCAGGGATGCGGCTTCGCCCGATAGCGCAGCACCGTTGCCGGTACCTGCAGGCAGCACGCTGCTGGTGCGTTCCAGCGGCGGCACCATCGATGTCGCGGTCGGCGGCGGCGTGACCGAGGTCGCGCCGAGCGAGCAGGCGCCGAAGGGCACCAACGAACGGCATTTCAAGATCACGGGCGACGGCACCGCGCATGTCCGCGCGCCGTCAGGCCAGCCGCTGTGGCGCTTTGCGGCCACGCCCGACCGCGCACCGACCATTTCATTGGTCAAGGATCCGGAACGCCAGGCTCGCGGCTCGCTGCAGATGTCCTACAAGCTCGAGGACGATTACGGCGTCACCGAAGCGCGCGCGCAATTCGCCCCCCGCATCGCCGATGCGGCCAAGGAAGGCAAGGACAGCAGGACCAAGGAGGCCGACAAGGCCGAGCGTCGGCCGCTGTTCGAGCCGCCGCAGTTTGCGCTGGTGCTGCCGAATGCGCGTACCCGCAACGGCGTCGGCCAGACCGTGAAGGATCTCAGCGAAGATCCCTATGCCGGCGCCGACGTGACGCTGACGCTCACGGCCAAGGACGAGGCCGGCAATGAAGGCAGGAGCGAGCCTTTCAACATGCGGCTGCCGGAGCGGCTGTTCACCAAGCCATTGGCGCGCGCCCTGATCGAGCAGCGCCGCATCCTGGCGCTGGACGCCAACCAGAGTGCGCAGGTCTATGCCGCGCTCGACGCGCTGATGATCGCGCCGGAATTGTTCACGCCGGAGACCGGTCACTATCTCGGCCTCTTCAGCATATCGCGGCAGATCGAGACCGCCGGCAAAGACGATGCCATGCGCGGGCTGATGGCCAGCGCGTGGTCGCTCGATCCCGGCGTGTACAGCGTCGTGCGGCAGCTCGATGCGGTCCGCACCGACGACGCCATGCGCGAGGTCGTGGCCAGCCTGTGGTCGCTGGCCGTCACCATCGAGGACGGCAACATCAGCGATGTCGACAAGGCGCTGCGCGCGGCGCAGGAGGCGCTCAAGCAGGCGCTGGAACGCGGCGCCACCGACGAGGAGATCAAGAAGCTGACGGACAATCTGCGCGCCGCGCTGGATAATTTCCTGCGCCAGCTCGCCGAGCAGTTCCGCAACAACCCGCAGCAACTGGCCCGCCCGCTCGATCCCAACACCAAGATGCTGAGCCAGCAGGATCTCAAGAGCATGCTCGACCGGCTGGAGCGGATGTCGCGGTCCGGCGACAAGGATGCCGCCAAACAGCTGTTGGAACAGCTGCAGCAGATGCTGGAAAACCTGCAGATGGCGCAGCCCGGCCAGGGCGGCGACGACATGGAGCAGGCGCTGAACGAGCTCGGCGACATGATCCGCAAGCAGCAGCAATTGCGCGACAAGACCTACAAGCAGGGCCAGGATTCCAGGCGCGACCGCCAGCGCGGCAAGCAGGGCGACCAGAGCATGAGCGACCTGCAGCAGGACCAGCAGGGCCTGCGCGACCGGCTCAAGAAATTGCAGGAAGAACTCGCCAAGCGCGGCATGGGGCCGGGCCAGCGCGGCCAGCAGGGTCAGCAAGGCCAGCAGGGTCAGCGCGGCGAACAAGGACAGGGCCAGCAAGGTCAAGGCGGCGACCAGGGCGACGGCGAGGACGGGCTGGAGCAGGCCGATTCCGCGATGGGCGATGCCGGCGGCCGGCTCGGCGAGGGCAATGCCGACGGCGCGGTGGACTCGCAAGGGCGCGCGCTGGACGCGCTGCGCAAGGGTGCCCAGAGCCTGGCGGAAGCCATGCAGCAGGGCGACGGCGACCAGCCGGGCGACGGCCCCGGCAATCCCAGAGGCCGCCAGCAGGGCGCGGCCAACTCGACCGATCCGCTGGGACGGCCGATGCGCCACAACGAATTCAGCGACGATTATACCGTGAAGATCCCCGGCGAGATCGACGTGCAGCGGGTGCGCCGGATCCTCGAAGAACTGCGGCGCCGTCTCGCCGATCCGTCCCGCCCGCAGATCGAACTCGATTACATCGAGCGGCTGTTGAAGGATTATTGAAGCCTCGACCAGCGCCGAACTGTCATCATCCGCCTTGTGCGCAATTGCGCACGGGGCGGATGATCCAGTATTCCAGAGACGTCAGCAATTGAATCGAGAAGTCGCGGCGTACTGGGTCCCCCGCCTTCGCGCGACCCGGTGGCTTTGCCCACCCTGCGGATTTTCGCTTAGGCCTTCCTCGCCGCCAGCGCATCCGCGACCGCCGTGCGGATGTCGTGCACCGAGAACGGCTTCGTCACCACGTCGTGCACGATGGCGTTGAGGCCGGAGGCGCGTTCGCGCTGATCGGCGAAACCCGTCATCAACAGGATCTTCAGGTTGGGAAAATCGCGCGCCACCGTCAGCGCCAGTGCGATGCCGTCCATCACGGGCATCTGGATGTCGGTCAGCAGCAGGTCGAACGTGCCGTGTTCGCGGGTCAGGATGTCGAGCGCTTCGGCGCCGTCCTCGGCGGTGACGGTCTCGTGGCCGTCCATGGCGATGGCGCGCGCCACCAGCGAGCGCATGGAATCTTCGTCGTCGGCAATCAGCACGCGTGGCATGAAGTCGTCTCTCTCCCCCCAGCGGAACAGGCGGCCTGGTTCAGGCCTGGCCGGCCAGATCCCGCTTGTTGAAAAAGCGTACGTCGATATTGCGGCCTTCGGGCGGCGGCGAAGCCAGCCGCGACTTGAAGTAGGCGCGCTCGCCGGGCTTGAGCAGCGGCTGCTCGAGCACCGCGTTCCAGGCGTAGATCTCGGCGCCTTGCGCGTCGCGGACGGAAAAGCGCAGCCGCGGCAATTCGACCGGTTTCCTGGTCTCGCCGACGATCGTGCCTTCGATGACCAGCACCGGCTTGCCGTCCACGGTCTCGCTAGAGACCTTGATGTCCTTGAACGCCAGCCCGCGCAGGTTCACTTCCAGCCCGACCATCTTGTAGAACGTCGCGGTTTGCGGCAGCAGCCGCACGATGTCGGCGCGCCAGATCATCAGCGCCAGGATCAGCGCGCCCATCGCGGCGCAGGCGGTCGGCAGGCCGGCGGACGCCATGAAGGGGATGCGGGCCGGGGCGGGCAGCCGGAAAAGGCGGGCCAGCCGCTCGCGGTGCGTGGTGACCGCGATCTCCTGATGGTCCTCCGCATCCTGCCGGGCGGCCGACGGCCAGTCGCTGTCGCTGCCAGGTTGCGAACCTTCGCCCTCGGCCGGCCAGCCGGCCGAAATCGAGGGGCTGTCGACCACCGGGGCGTCCTGCCCCTCTTCCTCCTGCGCCAGCGCCTCCCATTCGGCGGCGGCATCGTTCGCGGCCGGCGGGGCCGATTGCGCCGAATTTGGCATGGCGGCCGGCATGGCGTCGGCCATTTCGATCGCGTCCTCGGACCGCGCCAGCCAGGTTTCCTTGCAGCGCGAGCAGCGGACGGTACGTCCGGCGGGCCCAAGGGTGGCCGGATTGATGGCGTAAGATGTTGTACAATGAGGGCAAACGATATGCATGGAGCCCGTCTCTACGTGTCTTTGCCCGGATGCTACATAGCGACCGTTAACGAATCGGAAACCATAACGGCCGCAAAACCTTTTTGTCCGGTTGGTTCCCAAACCAGCGGGCCACGAGCCCAAAGTTCAGGTTCGGGTCCAGGTTCAGGTTCAAATCCGGGGTTTACGGCCGCGGCCCAAGCCGAGCGAAGCTCGGCCACTATCCAAGCCGAGCGAAGCTCGGTCACTGTCCACGCCGGGCAGAGCCCGGCCACGATCCAAGCCGGGCGGAGCCCGGCCACTGTCCACGCCGAGCGGAACTCGGTCACTGCCCATGCCGAGCAAAGCTCGGCCACGGCCCATGTCGAGCGGAGCTGAGCTTGGTTCGGTTCGAAAATGTCGGTTTGCGGTACGGGCTCGGCCCGGAGATTCTGCGCGACCTTACTTTCCTGATTCCGGCGCACTCCTTCCAGTTTCTCACCGGCCCCTCGGGCGCCGGCAAGACCTCGCTGCTGCGGCTGTTGTTTCTGTCGCTGCGGCCGACGCGGGGCCTCGTCAATCTGTTCGGCCAGGACGTCTCGCTGCTCGGCAAGGATCAGGTTGCGAACATGCGCCAGCGCATCGGCATCGTGCTGCAGGATTTTCGCCTGCTCGACCACATGACGACCTATGAGAACGTGGCGCTGCCGTTCCGCGTGATGGGCCGCGAAGAATCCAGCTACCGCCGCGAGGTGATCGACCTCCTGAAGTGGGTCGGCCTCGGCGAGCGCATGGATGCGCTGCCGCCGATCCTGTCGGGCGGCGAGAAGCAACGCGCCGCGATCGCGCGCGCGGTGATCTCGCGGCCGCAATTGCTGCTGGCGGACGAACCGACCGGCAGCGTCGACCCGACGCTCGGCCGGCGCCTGCTGCGGCTGTTCATCGAATTGAACAGGCTGGGCACCGCGGTGATCATCGCGACCCACGACATCACGCTGATGGATCAGTACGAGGCGCGGCGAATGGTGCTGCACCAGGGACGGTTGCACATCTATGAGTAGGATGGATGACGAGCACGGGCCGCTGGTGGACCTCGGGACGGAGCGCCCGCAGGTGCCGGCGCGCGCGCGCAACATGTCGCCGATCGTGCCGCGGGCGTCGATCTCCGGCCGCGCGCTGGTCGCCGTCGTCGCCATCATGACGTTCCTCGCTTCCATCACCACCGGCGCCGTGCTGCTCGTCAGCGCATCGGCCGCGGAATGGCAGTCGGAAGTCGCCAGCGAAATCACCATGCAGGTGCGCCCGCAGGCGGGGCGCGACCTCGAGCGCGACGTGATCGCGGCGGCGGAGGCGATGCGGACGCAGCCCGGCATCGTCCAGGTCAAGCCGTTCACCAAGGACGAATCGGCCAGGTTGCTGGAGCCGTGGCTCGGCAGCGGGCTGTCGATCGAGCAGTTGCCGGTGCCGCGCGTCATCGTCGCGCGGGTCCAGCCCGGCACCACGCTCGACCTCGCCGGCCTGCGCAGGGCGGTGACGCAGGTGGCGCCATCGGCGAGCGTCGACGATCACCGCGCCTGGATCGAGCGCATGCGCTCGATGACCGGCGCCACCGTGCTTGCCGGCATCGGCATCCTCGTGCTGGTGATCGCGGCGACGATCATTTCGGTTTCGTTCGCGACCCGCGGCGCGATGGCGGCGAACCGCCCGATCGTCGAGGTGCTGCACTTCGTCGGCGCCGGCGACCGCTATATCGCCAACCATTTCCTGCGGCATTTTCTCAGATTAGGGCTGGAGGGCGGACTGATCGGCGGCGGCGCCGCAATGCTGGGTTTCGGCTTCTCCGAATCGATCGCCGCCTGGTTCTCGGGCACCCCCGTCGGCGATCAGTTCGCAGCACTCCTGGGGACGTTTTCGCTGCCGCCCTCGGGCTATCTGGCGCTCGCGGTACAGGCTGTGGCGATCGCCGCCATTACCGCCTGGGCCTCGCGGCGAACGCTGTTCGCCACACTGGACGACATCGATTGAGCCGGGGTGGGGCCGGGACTCCACTTCGCGTGAAAACCTTCTAGAATTGCGCGTGGGAAGGACCACATGGGTTTGCAGCACGACAGCACGCCGAGGACGCCGGCCGCGCGGCCGCGCGGATGGCTGCGTGCGGTCATCGTCGGCGCCATGGCGATCCTGTTCGTCGGCGCGGCCGTGGGCTTCATCGCCTTTCTCTCGCAATTGCGCGGCGTCGAAATCAAGCCGGCGCGCAACGCCGACGGGATCGTGGTGTTGACCGGCGGCTCGTCGCGGGTGTCGGATGCGATGGAATTGCTGGCCGGCGGCTACGGCAAGCGGCTGCTGATTTCGGGCGTGCATCCGACCAACGCCGTGAGCGACATTTCGCGCTCGCTGCCCGACAACCAGTCGCTGCTGTTGCGCTGTTGCGTCGATCTCGACCGTTCGGCCGTCAACACCAGGAGCAACGCCGCCGAGACACGGCGCTGGGTCCGCGAGCGCGGCTTCAAGTCGCTGATCGTGGTGACGTCGAACTACCACATGCCGCGGGCGATCGTGGAACTGTCGCATGCGATGCCCGACGTCACGCTGATTCCGTTCGCGGTGGTCGGCGACCGGTGGCGCGACGAGCCGTGGTGGACCAGCGGCGCGACGCTGCGTCTGCTGCTGTCGGAATACGCGAAATATGTCGCCGCCGAGGTGCGCGTGCGGCTGGCCGGCGCCGGCATCGATCTGGCGCCCGAACTTTCCGATCAGCCCGCGCCGGCGCCGCGCCGGCCGGCGACGGCGCAAGCCAACTGAGCAGGCTTTCGATTGTCGACGCAGTTCGCCGGCACTCGGCGTCTCGCGTTCTCTGCAACCTGCTGCGCAGTGAATCATTCTGGCGTGATCATGAGCGCGTCCGTCGGTGCAAACTGAGCGGCGTTAGTGAAATCCCGGCAACCTGCACAAGTCGCGAACTTGCCGTCGTCTGCGCATCAAGCAAGCGGCGTGCACGAATCTTTTCGGCCGATGGAACCAGCACGGTACCGGGCGAGCTAGGTCAAGAAGAAGGCGGGCGGCGCCCAGTTCCATGTTGCGCCGATCCGGACTCGCCTGTAGATTGTTTGTTTATGGATTGGCAACTTAAAGCCAGGGCGTTCCGGGTGCTCGAATTGCCGGGCGGGAAGCACGCGCATTATTTCCTGCAGCGGCATGTGACGCGGACCTGGCCCCGGCCCGCAGCTACACTTGTTTCACTTCAGAATATCGCCCGCCGTGTCGTCGAGGACTATGCGCGACATGTCGGTGGAACCCCGTCATCGGTGCTCGAAATCGGCGCCGGCCGGGATCTCGCTGTCCCTTTGGCGCTGCGGCGGCTCGGGGTCGCGAAGGTCATAGCCTCGGACGTCAACCGTCTGGCGCGGCTCGACCTGATCCAGCATGCGGCGCGGCGAATCCTCACCGGTTATGTCGCGCTGGAAAGCTGGGACCATCTGGAACGTTTTGGCATCTGCTACCGGGCGCCGCACGACGTCACCGATGCTGATCAGAAGGTCGACTGCTCCTGCTCGAACGAGGTGCTCGAGCACATCCCGCCGGACCAGCTTGTGCGGTTGCTCGCGGGACTGCGGGCGGTGACCATCGGAATCACGACGCATTCGATCGACTACAGCGACCATTATGCCCGTTCGGACAGTAGTCTCTCGCAGTTCAATTTCCTGAAATACGACGACGCCCAGTGGCGTCCGTTCAACAGTGGCTTGCAATACGTCAACCGGCTTCGGCACAGCGATTATGTCAGGCTGTTCCGCGAGGCCGGGTTCGCGATCCTGGAAGAAAGCTCGGTGCAGGGCGAGCCGTCGGCCGAGATTGTGGACAATGTCGCGCCGCGGTTCCGGCAATATGAGCCGGCCGATTTGTTCGCGCTAAGGGGACGGATCGTTGCACAATAGCCTGCCGTGGGTGCTGATCGTGATCTTTGCCCTTTCCGTCGGACTCCGGCTTGGGACGGACTTCTATTTGACGCCCTGACGGTGCGTTGAGGTCGAGCGACACATCCAGGAGTCACAGGGCACGACATGCAGGCGGAGCATGCCGTGGGTGAACAAACCAATCTATGACGCGTCTTGTGCATCGCCTTTGGCAGGATGCAGCGCATGCGGGTCGTGCAGCATCATCGCCAGCCGATGCAATTGGGAATCGCGAAAACCTTCCGCCTCGATCGCTTTCACCGTCGCCAACACATAGTCGCGGTTGACGCCGGACTGGCCGTGCCCCTGCAGCACGTGGCGCAATTGTTCCGCCGGCGACAGCCGCCCGGCATATTGCACATGGCCGCGGTCGACCACATAGACGAGTGCGCTGACGCGCTGGCGCGCCTCGTTCTCCAGCCACACCGATCGTTTCACCTCGCGGTAGACCGAGGTGACCTGCTCGCGCTCGCGCAAATAGGCGATGGTGGCGGCGCTGTTCTTTTCCGCGACCCGAAACGCGACGCCGCGGCAGGCGCCGCCGCGGTCGAGCCCGAGCACGAGGCCGGGTTTTTCCGGCGTGCCGCGATGGACGAAGGAATAGACGCAGAGCGCGCGGTGTTCGCCGATCAGCCGCGCCGGAACCCGTTCGATGAATTCGAAGCCCGGGCGCCACATCAGGGAGCCGTAACCGAACACCCAGAGGTCGCCTGTCGAGAATTCCGTATCGTTGTGAACAATCGCGGACATGCCCTCGCATCGCTACCAGAAAGCGAAGTGAAATCAATGCCTTTTGTTGTGGCGAGTGGATGCTTACATTCGACAAAATCGCCAGCCAAAGGACGCCGCATGCCTGACATGACACCCGCGCCGCGCCGGCGCCCGCTGTGGCGCCTCTTCATCATGCCCGCACTGCTCGTCGTCGCCGCCGCGGCATGGAGCGCGTTCTGGTTCTATGCCGCGTCCGAAGTCGGCGTCCGCGCCGACGCCTGGGCGGCACAGGAGGCAAAATCCGGCCGGGTCTATGCGTGCGGCAAGCGCTCGGTGGCCGGCTTCCCGTTCCGCCTCGAAGTCCGCTGCGACGACGCCAGCGTTGCGCTGGTCTCGCAGACGGCGGGCGGGCAGGCGCCGTTCACCGCGCAGCTCGGCGAAATCATGGTGATCGCGCAGATCTACCAGCCGAAACTCTTGATCGCCGAATTCAAGGCGCCGGCCACGCTGGCCGATCGCGGCCAGCCGCCGTCGATGAAGGTGAACTGGACCACCGGCCGCAGCAGCGTCAGCGGATTGCCTGACATTCCGCAGCGCGCCTCCATCGTGTTCGACAATCCGTCGATCGACCGTGTCAACGGACCGGTTGAGACGCCGCTCGCGCGCGCCGGCCGTGTCGAACTGCACGGCCGGTTCGCCGAAGGCTCGGCGCAGGATCAGCCCGTGATCGAAGCGGTGCTGCAGATAGCCGGCGGCAGCTTGCAGGAAGTGCACCCGCTGCTGGCCGTGCCGTTCGATGTCAACGTTGAAACCAGGCTGAGTGGCTTAAAGGATTTCAAGCCAAAGCCCTGGCCGGAACGCTTCAGGGAAATCCAGGCGGCGGGCGGCCATGTCGAGATCGTGCGGTCGCGGGTTCAGCAGGGCGACTTGATCTCGGTTGCCGCAGGCACGCTGAGCCTCAACGCCCAGGGGCGGATCGACGGCGAATTGCAGATGACGGTGGCGGGGATCGAGAAAGTGATCCCGGCGCTCGGAATCGAAAAGATGCTGGAGGAGGGCGTGCCGCAGGCGACGCTCGATCGCGTAGCACCAGGCGTCAAGACGCAGGACCTCAACAAGATGTTCGGCGCGCTCGACAGGGCGATCCCGGGGCTGGGCAAGGTCGTCAAGCAGAACGCCAACACCGGCGTCGCCGCGGGCATCAATGCGCTCGGCAAGGAGGCAGAGCTGGAAGGCAAGAAGGCGCGCGCCTTCCCGCTGCGCTTCGTCGACGGCGCGGTGTTCCTGGGTCCGCTGAAGGTAGGGCAGGTGCCGCCGCTGTTTTGAGACCGTAGGATGGGTAGAGCGCAGCGAAACCCATCGTCGCAGTCGACGGCAGCGATGGGTATCGCTGCGCTCCACCATCCTACGCGCTTGCTGAATGACAGCGCTTGGCCGGAACGTTTTCGAGCCTTGATGCTTGAGTCCGGTTGTATTGTGCGGGGTGGCGACAAATAGAGAGGCGAGAATGTTCCTGATGGGACTTGGCGCGCTCCTCGTTATCGGCGGAATCCTGTACATGGCACGCACCGCTATTTGGCGGGGACCGCTTAGTGGCCGGGATTCCTCCCGGCCCGCTCGCGATACTTTGGAGCCGCCACGGCGCAGCTTGCGATTCCTGGGGCTCGGAGCGAATTGGCCGGGCCTTTTCCTTATGGCGCTCGGTGCAGTTCTGTTGATATCGGGGGCCGGTTTCTAGCCTCGACCAGCCAAGCTATGTGTGAGCAATTCACCAGGCGGCGGCATTCGATAAGGGCCGATGTGCAGACGGCAGCAGACAGTCCGAGAGGGCATCGGCGGACGCTGCCGGATCAGTGACGGACGCCTCGCACATGTCAAGCCGCACTGCGCCGTCCCGGTTGCTGGGGGCGGCGCGCCTCCGGGATCCATTCAATCATTACGAGCTAGCGCTCGCGGCTCCACGGGAAGAGATTGGCCGGGAAATCCGCCGCGTAGCGGTGTCCTTTCCGCAGGTGGGGTTCCTCCTGTGGCGGGTTGGGATCCGGCTCCACCACTTTCCGGTACAGATGCCAGGTGGCATGACCGAGCACCGGCAGAACGACGGCGAGACCGACGAAGAGCGGTATCGAACCGATCACCAGCAGCGCCGCGACAACCAGCCCCCACCCGGCCATCGGAATCGGATTCATCATCACAGCCCGCAGCGACGTCCGGATGGCGTCGATCGCCGTGGCATGCCGGTCGAGCATCAACGGAAACGACACGACGCTGACGCACAGCGCCACGACTGCGAACAGAAAACCAACGCCGCAACCGACGATGATGAGCGACCATCCTTCCGGCGTCGTCAGCACGCGCGTTGCGAAATCGGGGATGCTCGCAGCCGGTGCGTGGCCAAAGATTGTGACATAGATAGCGTTCGCTACGCCGATCCAGGCTCCGAACAGAACGAGCAGGAGCACGCCGAGCTCGACCATGGCGCCGAAAGCCGGAGCGCGCAGCACGTGAAGCGCTTTCGATACGTCGACTTCCTCGCCGCGCTCGCGGCGGCGGCTGAGCTCGTAGAGCCCAATCGCGGCAAAGGGTCCAAGCAAGGCAAACCCGGCTGCCAGCGGAAACAGCAGCGGCAGCACCGAATAGCCAAGGACCATCCTGAACAGCGCAATACCGAGCACGGGATAAATCACGCACACCACAACCGCGTGACTTGGCATGGCCTTGAAGTCCTCCCAGCCCAGGCGCAGCGCCTCGCCCAGGTCGGACAGTTCGATTTTGCGAATGGGATATGTGGCGGCGTCGCCGAAAACGTGCCGTCCAAATTTTGCGATGCTGTCAGAATACGTGGTGGCCATGGACGCAACCTCCCGTGCTCGCAGGAGCGGCGGTCAAACGACGCGCCGCAACCCGCGTGTCTCCGCAATTGATGTGCGAGAGTCGCGGTCGAGCCGAGTACGGCAAAGTTCATCGAAAGGAGCTTAGCCGGACGAAACTTGTCGCGACCTGCCCGACAAGTTTAGCGCGATTGGCGTCAAATAGCACTCACGAAAATAGCACCCGCGGCCGGGTGAATTATGCACGCCGGCGGTCATTTGGTGCATTGCGTCATCATCGAGCGATGGTGCCGGCACCCGTGCGGCGCATCCCGGCGGTCTCGATTGATCTATTGACGCGCGGCGCGATGCGGATCATCTTAATTTTCAGACGCCCGGATCCGATGATTAGCGGTCGTAACGTGTGCTCCGTGCCACGTTTTGATGTCGCGACCGGCCAAAGTGGGCGAGGCAAGACGCACTGCGATGGCGCATGTGAAGTCGGCCATCGAGACAGATGCGAGCTCCGCCTGTTGATTCGTCTCCGTTGCCTTTAATGGCAAGAAGGAGCGAGAGGATGGCTGTTGCTATCATACTGCTTCTGGTCGCTGTCGGCTCGGTGCTGTTTCACATCTACAGCCCGTGGTGGTGGACGCCGATCGCCACCAACTGGAACTACATCGACCACACCATCAGCATCACCTTCTGGATCACCGGGGCTGTTTTCTTCGCGGTCATCGCGTTCATGGCCTATTGCGTCTTCCGCTTCCATCACAAGGAGGGAAGACAGGCAGACTACAATCCCGAAAACAAGAAGCTCGAATGGTGGCTCACCATAGGGACTGCGATCGGCGTTGGAGCCATGTTGGCGCCCGGCCTGGTGGTCTGGCATCAGTTCGTCACGGTTCCGGCCGACGCCACCGAGATCGAAGTCATGGGCCAGCAATGGAACTGGAGCTTCCGCCTCCCCGGCAAGGACGGGCGGATGGGCACAACCGATGTTCGCTACGTCAGCTCCGACAACCCTATGGGCTTGAACCCCGACGATAAGCATGGGCAGGACGACGTTGTCATCGCAAGTGACGACTTGCACCTCCCCGTCGGCAAGCCGGTCAAGGTTTTGCTCCGCTCCCTCGATGTCCTGCACGATTTCTATGTGCCCGAGTTCCGCGCCAAGATGGACATGGTCCCGGGCATGGTCACCTATTTCTGGATGACCCCGATCCGAACCGGAACGTTTGATGTTCTCTGCGCCGAGCTGTGCGGCGCTGCGCACGCGCAGATGCGCGCCAAGGTTTTCGTCGACGAAGAGAGCGACTACCGGGCCTGGCTGGAGAAGCAGAAGACGTTTGCGGAATTGTCAGGCCGAAGCGCCGTTAAGAGGGCAACGTACGAATCCGGCGGCAAATAAGAAATGCTGCTGCGAAGATAGATTGGGCGCGCAAGACCCTCTTATCGCGCCCTGATGGAAGAAACGACCGGGAGGTAAGTCGATGGTCGATGTCCCATATGACGCAATCGCAGACGCTCCGCCTGCAGAAGTGCCGGAGGTCGAGCTCTACCATCCCAAGAGCTGGTGGACGCAGTATGTCTTTTCGCAGGACGCCAAAGTCATCGCCATCCAGTACTCGCTGACAGCGACGGCGATCGGGTTGGTGGCCCTGGTGCTGTCGTGGCTGATGCGGCTGCAATTGGGATTTCCCGGCACATTCTCCTTTATCGATGCAAATCAATATCTCCAGTTCATCACCATGCACGGCATGATCATGGTGATCTACCTGCTCACGGCCTTGTTTCTCGGAGGCTTCGGCAACTACCTGATCCCGCTGATGGTCGGCGCCCGGGACATGGTCTTCCCTTATGTGAACATGCTGAGCTACTGGATCTACCTGCTCGCCGTCGTGGTGCTGGCGTCGACCTTCTTCGTGCCTGGCGGGCCAACCGGCGCCGGCTGGACGCTGTACCCGCCGCAGGCGATTCTCTCCGGCACCCCCGGGCAGGATTGGGGCATCGTTCTGATGCTGGCGTCGCTGATCCTGTTCATCATCGGCTTCACCATGGGCGGGCTGAACTACGTGGTGACCGTGCTGCAGGCGCGCACGCGCGGCATGACGTTGATGCGTTTGCCGCTGACGGTGTGGGGCATTTTCACAGCCACCGTGATGGCGCTGCTGGCTTTCCCGGCGCTGTTCGTCGCCTCTGTCATGATGCTGTTCGACCGCTTGCTGGGAACCAGCTTCTTCATGCCCGCACTCGTCGAGATGGGCCAGCAGATGAAGTATGGCGGCGGCAGCCCGATCCTGTTCCAGCACCTGTTCTGGTTCTTCGGCCATCCTGAGGTCTATATCGTCGCACTTCCGGCCTTCGGCATCGTCTCCGATCTGATCAGCACCCACGCACGAAAGAACATCTTCGGCTATCGCATGATGGTCTGGGCCATCGTGGGAATCGGGGCGCTTAGCTTCATCGTATGGGCGCACCACATGTATGTGAGCGGCATGCACCCGCATTTCGGGTTCTTCTTCGCCACGACGACGCTCATCATCGCCATCCCGACCGCCATCAAGGTCTACAACTGGGTACTGACCCTGTGGCGCGGCGACATTCATCTCACCGTCCCGATGCTGTTCGCCCTCGGCTTCATCATCACATTCGTGAACGGCGGACTCACCGGCCTCTTCCTCGGTAACGTCGTCGTGGACGTGCCCCTATCGGATACCATGTTCGTCGTCGCGCATTTCCATATGGTGATGGGCGTGGCGCCAATCATGGTTGTGCTGGGCGCGATCTATCATTGGTACCCCAAGGTCACCGGGCGGATGCTGGATGACTGGATGGGCAAGTTTCATTTCTGGGTCACGTTCCTCGGCGCCTATCTGATCTTCTTTCCCATGCATTACCTCGGGCTGCAGGGAGTTCCGCGGCGGTATCACGACATTGGCGAAGCGGCGTTCATCACGCCGAACGTCCATACGCTCAATGCCTTCATCACCGTGGTGGCCTTGACCGTGGGCTTCGCCCAGATGGTGTTCCTGTTCAATCTTGTCTGGAGCCTGTTCAAGGGTAAGGCTTCAGGCGGCAATCCATGGCGGGCGACGACGCTGGAGTGGCAGACGCCGGAGACCCCGCCCGGGCACGGCAACTGGGGCAAGGAGCTCCCGGTGGTCTATCGCTGGGCGTATGATTACAGCGTGCCAGGTGCCGCGCAGGACTTCATTCCGCAGAACCAGCCACCGGCGACGCGGGCCGTTCAGGGAGCTGCGCCGTGAGCGCCATCGTCCTGTTCATGGCTGTGATAGCGGTCATCGTCGGATGGTGGCTCTCGCAACAGCGGCTGACAGCCAAACCCTGGCTGGAAGAAGGTTCGATCGATCACTTCCCGGGCACGGGAGCAATGACCCTGCCGGCAGCGAAGATCGGACTGGGAGTGTTTCTCGCCGTCGCCACCTCGTTGTTCGCGCTCTTCATCAGCGCCTACTCCATGCGCATGAACATGGTGGACTGGCGGACGATGCCCGTGCCGGGGCTGCTGTGGTTCAACACCGGCGTCCTCGTCGTGAGCAGTGTCGCGCTGCAATGGGCATACGTGGCCGCGCACCGGAACAACATGGACGGTGTAATCGTCGGCCTGTGCGCAGGGGGAGCGTCCGCCGTTACATTCCTGGTCGGGCAACTGCTGGCGTGGCAACAGCTGAGGGCCGCGGGCTATTTCGTGGCGTCCAATCCAGCCAATTCCTTCTTCTACATGATCACCGCGGCGCACGGGTTGCACCTGATGGGCGGTCTGGTGGCGCTCGGCAGAACGACTGCCAAGGTGTGGCGTGGCGCCGAGATGGCCCAGGTGCGCCTGAGCGTGGAGCTCTGCACGATCTACTGGCATTTCCTGCTGTTGGTCTGGCTGGTCTTGCTTGGTCTGTTGACGGGCTGGACGGACGATTTCGTCGACATCTGTCGGCGGTTGCTCAATTAGAGCCTTTTCCGTTCCGATGAAATCGGAACGGGGCTCTAGATTTTTGATTTGACGCGTTTTCTTGACGCGAACCGGCGTCCACTTCGCTGGAAAACGCTCTGGAGAGAGACCAGATGGCAGAGACTGCGCTGACAACCCTGGAGAATTGCCTGCGCGGGCTGCCGGCTGGCAGGGCATTGCTGCCGACTGGTCCTCGGATCAGCGCGCTTTCAAGAATGTCTCCTGGGGGAAGGCCATGATGTGGATCTTCCTCCTGAGCGACACCTTTATCTTCAGCTGTTTTCTGCTGTCCTACATGACCGCGCGAATGTCCACGACGGTGCCGTGGCCGAATCCGAGTGAGGTATTCGCGCTCACGATTGGCGGGCATCATATCCCCCTCATCCTGATCGCCATCATGACCTTCGTCCTGATCTCCAGCAGCGGGACCATGGCGATGGCCGTCAATTTCGGCTACCGCCGTGATCGCACCAAGACCGCGGTATTGATGCTGGTCACAGCGGCACTTGGCGCAACGTTCGTCGGAATGCAGGCCTTCGAATGGACCAAGCTGATCATGGAGGGCGTGCGGCCCTGGGAAAACCCCTGGGGAGCAGCGCAGTTCGGCTCCAGCTTCTTCATGATCACGGGCTTCCACGGCACTCACGTGACAATCGGCGTGATTTTCCTGGTCGCCATCGCGCGAAAGGTCTGGCGGGGAGACTTCGACGTCGAAAGGCGCGGCTTCTTCACGAGCAGGAAGGGGAATTACGAGATCGTCGAAATCACCGGCCTGTACTGGCACTTCGTCGATCTCGTGTGGGTGTTCATCTTTGCCTTCTTTTATCTTTGGTGAGGTCGGCGCATGACAAGCACAGCAGTAATAGACGGACAACAACCTTCGCTACGCACTCATGCGCATGACACAGTCGCGGCCGGAACCACGCACGCAAAGGGGCAGCAGCACCCGATCAGGCTCTATCTCGTGGTCTGGGGATGGTTGTTCGTCCTCAGCACCTGCTCCTATCTCGTCGACTACTTCGGCCTGCACGGCTATCTCAGATGGTCGCTGATCCTGCTTTTCATGGTGCTGAAGGCCGGCCTGATCGTCGCCGTCTTCATGCACATGGCCTGGGAGCGGTTGGCCCTGGTCTATGCCATCCTGCTGCCTCCCGTGGCGGTGTTGGTCTTCGTCGCCATCATGGTGTTCGAATCCGAGTACACGCACCTCATCCGGGTCCTGTTCTTCGCGTCGTCGCCGACTTAGATACTGCCGCCTCGCATCAGAAGGAGGAGGTCATGACCACATACGTCATGCTCGCAAACTGGACCGACCAGGGCATCCAGAAGGTAAAGGACTCGCCGCGTCGTCTGGATACGGCAAAGAAAGCGCTCAAGGAGATGGGCGGCGAGTTCAAACTCTTTTTCCTCACCATGGGCGACTATGACATGGTCGCGATCTACGAAGCTCCGGATGATGCCGTGGCGGCGCGTTTCAATCTGCAGCTGGGCATGCTGGGAAACATCCGGACACGCACGCTGAAAGCGTTTCCTGAAGCCGCCTATCGGGAAGTCATCAACTCACTGGGCTAGCCGGCACAACGCTATGCTTGCCATTTGAGTATCGGAAAAGATGCCGCCATGTCGGCGGCAAGGGGAGGCAGTGATCTCATGCAAATCAATCGTTCAATTCTCATTCGCGGGAGCTATGCCAACATCGGGGACTATGTCGCGCTGACGAAACCGCGCGTGATGTCGCTGGTCGTCTTTACCGCACTGGTCGGTCTCATGGTCGCGCCGGGCGGCATCGATCCGTTCGCCGGTCTAATTGCTCTCATTTGCATAGCTGCCGGAGCGGGCGCCGCAGGTGCGCTCAATATGTGGTACGACGCCGACATCGATGCGTTGATGGCGCGTACCGCCATGCGTCCAATTCCCAGCGGCCGTGTATCGCGCTCGGAAGCATTGGTTTTCGGACTGCTGCTTGGCACGTGCGCCGTTCTAAGCCTCGGCACTTTCCTGAACATGGCCGCGGCTGCGCTGCTTGCTTTCACAATTTTCTTCTATGTCGTCGTCTACACGATGTGGCTCAAGCGCCGAACACCGCAAAATATCGTCATTGGCGGTGCGGCTGGCGCACTCCCTCCGGTGATCGGCTGGGTCGCGGCCGCCGGAAATGTCGGGCTCGAACCGCTCATCCTGTTCCTGATCATCTTCCTTTGGACGCCACCCCATTTCTGGGCGCTGTCGCTCAATCTTGCCGGAGAATATGCTCGCGCCGGGGTGCCGATGTTGCCGGTCGTAGCCGGCCGGGCCGAAACAAAGCGCCAGATTCTTCTCTATAGCGTTGTTCTGGCTCCTGTCTCACTGCTGCCCTGGGCATTGGGGTTCGCGGGGGCGATCTATGGCGCGGCTGCGGCGATGCTTGGAGCGACCATGATTTTTCTCTCATGGCAAGTACGTCGGAGCAATGACAAGGAAAGGCAGCCTGCGCGTCGCCTGTTCGTGTTTTCCATGCTCTATCTGGTCCTGCTTTTTGGTGTGCTGTTGATGAATGCGGTACCCTACGTTCAGCCCCTCTAATCCAAAGCGAAGTCCAGCGCTTCGTTTTTCGGGAACGCTTCAGGGAAATCCAGGCCGCGGGCGGCCATGTCGAAAGCGATGGACTTGCCGTGTCGCCGCGAAATGGCGCGAAGTGCCGATACCGGCATTCGCCGGACACGTGACTATGGAACGCTTCACGACGTCAGCTATCTTCGGTGCTACCCGCTGGTCCCACGCTCAATCCGCCGCACACGAAGAGTGTCTGGCCCGTTATGAATGAAGCGCGTTATGGACGGGGTCCTATCATGCCTCCGATCTGGCAGAGACCAACTATGCCGAGGCGGCAAAGGTTCTCGGCTGCAACGGCATTCGTGTCGAGGAGCCGGGCCAACTCGCTGCGGCGCTGACGCAGGCCATGTCGCTCAAGGGGCCGACAGTGGTCGACGTTGTGGTTACGCGCGACCCGGCGAAGATGCTGCCCGGAGTGGATAATCGGACTGCCAAGGTCAAGAAGGGCGATCGTGTTGCTTGATGGCAGATCCGCCCCCTCACTCCTCCTTCTTCGCCAGCGGCGGATGCGGCCGGCCGAAATCGGGTGCTGCCGAATCCTGGCCGATCTCGACGATGCCGCGGCGGATGGCGCGGGTGCGGGTGAAATGCTCGAACAGCGCTTCGCCGTCGTTGCGGCGGATCGCGCGGGTGAGCTTTGAAAGATCCTCGTTGAAGGTGCCGAGCATTTCCAGCACGGCTTCCTTGTTGTTGAGGAACACGTCGCGCCACATCGTCGGGTCGGACGCCGCGATGCGGGTGAAATCGCGAAAGCCGCCGGCGGAGAATTTGATCACTTCCGACGACGTCACCTGCGCCAGTTCGTCGGCGGTGCCGACGATGGTGTAGGCGATCAGATGCGGCAGATGGCTGGTGATCGCCAGCACCAGGTCATGATGATCGGGCGTCATGATCTCGACCCTGGCGCCCATGCCGGCCCAGAACGCGCGCAGGGTTTCGACCGCCATGGGATCGGCGCCATCGGGCGGCGTGAGGATGCACCAGCGGTTGATGAAGAGTTCGGCGAAGCCGGAGTCGGGTCCGGAATGCTCGGTGCCGGCGACCGGATGGGCGGGGACGAAATGAACGGTCTGCGGCAGATGCGGCGCCATCTCGCGGACGATCGCGCCCTTGACCGAGCCGACGTCGGAGACGATCGCGCCCGGCTTGAGGAACGGCGCGATCTCCTGGGCGACCGGCCCGCAGGCGCCGACCGGGATGCAGAGGATCACGAGGTCGGCATCCCTGACGGCTTCCGCGTTGGTCTCCAGCACGTGGTCGACGATGCCGAGTTCAACCACCCGCGCGCGCGTCTTCTCCGAGCGCGCGGTGGTGACGATTTCGCTGGCGAGCCCCTGGGCCCGCGCGGCGCGCGCGATCGAGCCGCCGATCAGGCCGAAGCCGATCAGCGCGATGCGTCGGAAGATCGGCACGGCGCTCATTTGGCCGCCATGAAGTCGCGCAAGGCATCGACGACGAGGCGATTGGCCTCTTCGGTGCCGATGGTCATGCGCAGGGCGTGGGGGAGGCCGTAATTGTTCAGCGCCCGCAGCACCAGGCCGCGCTTGGTGAGGAACACGTCAGCGTCAACCGAGGTCTTGCCCTTCTCCTGCGGGAAGTGGATCAGCACAAAATTCGCCACGCTCGGCGTGACCTTCAGCCCGAGTTTTGTCACCTCTTCTGTCAGCCAGTTGCGCCACTGCTCGGTGAACGCCTTCGACATCTGGATATGCGCGGTGTCCTCGATCGCGGCCACCGCCGCCAGCATCGCCGGCGTCGAGACGTTGAACGGCCCGCGGATCCGGTTGACGGCATCGATGATGTTCGCAGGGCCGAACATCCAGCCGATCCGCAGGGCCGCCAGCCCGTAAATCTTGGAGAAGGTATGCGTCATCACGGTATTTTCGGTGGTCGCCACCAGCTCGAGGCCGAGCTCGTAATCGTTGCGCGACACATAGTCGGCATAGGCGGCATCCAGCACCAGCAGCACATGCGGCGGCAGGCCGGCGCGCAGCCGCTTGACCTCGTCGAACGGCACGTAGGTGCCGGTCGGATTGTTCGGGTTGGCCAGCCACACCAGTTTTGTTCGCGGCGTCACGCGGGCAAGGATCGCGTCGACGTCGGCGGTGAAGTGGGTCTCGGGCGCGACGACGTTCTTGGCGCCGTTCGCCATGGTGGCGATCGGGTACACCAGAAAACCGTGGGCGGTGGAGATCGCTTCATCGCCCTGGCTGAGATAGGTGTGCGCCAGCAGGTTGAGGATTTCGTCCGAGCCGGCGCCGCAGATGATGCGGTTGGGATCGAGCCCATAGGCGCGGCCGATCGCCTCGCGCAGCACCCGCGAGGTGCCTTCCGGATAGTCCTCCAGATGCGAAACCGCCTGCTGGTAGACTTCCCTGGCCTTCGGCGACGGCCCGAACGGGGTCTCGTTGGCGGACAGCTTGAACACCTTGCGGCCCGGCTCCGGCACCGGGGTCTTGCCGGGCGTGTAGGGCGCAATATCGAGAATGCCGGGATTCGGCACGGGGCGGTTCATCTTCTGGCTCCGGATATTCAAGGCGCGGCTTTAGGACTTGGCTGCCCCGTTCGGGGGCACCGTATAGCGCGTTGCGTGGCTGCCGACGAGGGCCGACGAGCGTACCGAGGCGCCGGCCTGGATCAGGGCTTTCTTGATCTTCTCGAAGCCGGTGCCGGCATCCGACACCAACAGCGCCGCGCCGTCGAAGGCGGTATCGGGCACCGCGACGATTTCGGCGAGCGGCGCCACGGCGCGCGCAATATCGGCGTTCCAGCCGGAGACACGAACGCTCCACATCTGGACCTCCGTCACCATGGCGTCGTCGGCGACCCGCGAGATCACGAACACGGGCAGTGCGGCCGGATGATCGGCGCGTTCGAGGAACGGCCACCGGGCGATGATCTTTGGCGCGCCGTCGGCTTCCAGCGCGATCCACCACGGCGTGCGGCTCGAGATCGTCGAGACCAGCGCCAGGTCGCCCTTCGATTTCGCCACCGCTTCCACCGCGGCCTGCGCGCTGAAATGGCCGACATAAGGCACCACGAAGCCGAAGTGAAAGCGCGCCGAATCCCGCATCGCGGGCTCGCCGATCGAGACGTCCGCATGCACCGAGAACGGCGCCTGGACATAGGTGAAGGTCGAGATGATGACGCGCCAGATGCTCTCGATGGTGTCGAGCGGCAGGATGCCGCGATGGCGCTGCACCAGCCCCCGCATCATGCTGGCCTCGCGCGCGGGCCGGAACGCCGAGCCGACTTCCTGGGTCTGCTTCACCTGGATCAGCCGGTCGATGATGTCGCCGCGCGCCATCAGGAGGCGATGAACCTGCTCGTCGATCGCGTCGATCTCCTTGCGCAGTTCCTGCAGTGAGGGCGGGGCCGGGGGTGCCTTGGACATCTTGAAAACCTTGGTGCCGGAACAGCCCGATGCGGCCGGCAGACAGTCGCATTGATTAGGAAAGACGGGCGCTGAAAGCAAAGAGAAACGTCGCGGGGGAGCCCTGCACGATCAGGTTAACCATGCCGTCCGGCCCCCCGCCTGCCTTGACGAAATGCCTGGGCGGGACTAGCTTTGTTCCATTCCGTGGTCATTTGAGCCGGCCGGCTTGCAGCCACGTTAAACAACTCGCTAAACAGGCCGGGGACAGAGTTGATCCCGGCCGAACCTTTGTTCAGGCCGGGTTTTTTTATGGCCTGATTTCTGTCTGTAGAACCTCCGCAAGGAGGTCGGTGCCGAAATGACAAACGTGCATTCGATATCCAGTCCGTCAATTCACAGCGAGGATCGCGCCCATGAGGCCGATCATCCGACCTCGCCGGTGGTGACGTTCGGCATGGATCAGCCGCTGAAGCTCGATTGCGGCATTGATCTTGCGCCGTTCCAGATCGCCTATCAGACCTATGGCGAACTCAACGCCGACCGCTCCAACGCCATCCTGATCTGCCACGCGCTGACCCTCGATCAGCACGTCGCCAATTTGCATCCCCTGACCGGCAAGGCCGGCTGGTGGGAAATCATGGTCGGTCCCGGCCGTCCGCTCGATACCGACCGATACTTCATCATCTGCGCGAATGTGATCGGCGGCTGCATGGGATCGACCGGTCCCGCCTCGACCAATCCGGCCACCGGCAAGGCCTGGGGGCTGGATTTTCCGATCATCACCATCCCCGACATGGTTCGCGCGCAGGCCATGCTGCTCGACCGGCTGGGGATCGAAACCTTGTTTTGCGTGATCGGCGGATCCATGGGCGGCATGCAGGTGCTGCAATGGACCGCCGCTTATCCGGAGCGCGTGTTCTCGGCGCTGCCGGTCGCCTGCTCGACACGCCATTCGGCGCAAAACATTGCGTTTCACGAACTCGGCCGCCAGGCCGTGATGGCCGATCCGGATTGGCATCATGGGCGCTATTTCGAACTCAGCACCCATCCGCACCGCGGGCTGGCCGTGGCGCGGATGGCCGGGCACATCACCTATCTCTCCGACGCCGCGCTGCATCGCAAGTTCGGGCGGCGGATGCAGGACCGCGATTTGCCGACCTTCTCGTTCGACGCGGATTTCCAGGTCGAAAGCTATCTGCGTTATCAAGGCTCGTCCTTTGTCGAGCGCTTCGACGCCAACAGCTATCTCTATCTGACGCGGGCGATGGATTATTTCGATATCGCCGCCGACCATAACGGCGTGCTGGCGCAGGCGTTTCGCGGCATCAAGACCCGCTTCTGCGTGGTCTCGTTCACCTCCGACTGGTTGTTCCCGACCTCGGAATCGCGCGCGCTGGTGCATGCGCTGAACGCCTCGAGCGCGCGGGTGTCGTTCGCCGAGATCGAGACCGATCGCGGCCACGACGCCTTCCTGCTCGACGTGCCGGAGTTTTTCGACATTTCCCGCGCCTTCCTGCAATCCGCCGGCAAGGCGCGCGGCCTCGGCAATAGTACAGGTGGCTGATATGGCGCTTCAGGAACAGGCCTTGCCGCTCGGCGGCATAACACCCGATCGCACCGGCAAGTATCGCACCGATCATCTGCTCGTCGCCGAAATGATTTCGCACGGCTCGAAAGTGCTCGACGTCGGCTGCGGCGATGGCGAGTTGCTGCAGCTTTTGGAGAGCCGCGGCATCGACGGCCGCGGCATCGAACTGTCGCGCGAGGGCGTCAACCGCTGCGTCGCCAGGGGGCTCGCGGTGGTGCAGGGCGACGCCGACACCGACCTCGTCAATTATCCCGATGACGCGTTTGATTACGTGATCCTGTCGCAGACGCTGCAGGCGACGCGGCAGCCGAAGGTGGTGCTGGAAAACCTGCTGCGGATCGGCCGGCGCGCGGTCGTCTCATTCCCGAATTTCGGCTTCTGGAAGATGCGGCTGCAACTATTGGTCGGCGGGCACATGCCGCGCACCGAAAATCTCCCGGCCACCTGGTACGACACGCCGAACATCCACTTCTGCACGATCAAGGATTTCGTGCAGCTCTGCGACGAGATCAACGTCAAGATGGAGCGCGCGGTGGCGCTCGATCTCTACGGCCGCCCGGTGCCGCTGACCCTGCCCTGGTGGGTCTGGAACATGTTCGGCGAGCAGGGCGTGTTTCTGCTCAGTAGGGGTGGGGCAGGGAAGTAAGGTCCTGCCGCGTCATTGCGAGGAGCGAAGCGACGAAGCAATCCATAGATCCGCGCACGCGGAGAGATGGATTGCTTCGCTTCGCCTCGCAATGACGGCTCAGACCGCCACCTTCACCATCGACCTCGGATCCCGCACCGGCCACCTCCCGGCCTCCACCAGCGCGATGAACCGCTCCACCATCTCGTTGAACAGCGCCGGCTCCTCCAGATTGAGCACGTGGCCCGACTTCGGAAAGAACGAGAGCCCCGCCGCCGGCAGATGCTGCTTCAGGAACAGGCTCGGCCCGATGCAATTGTCGTCCTCGTCGCCGCACAGGATCAGCGCCGGCGTCGGCACGCGTCGGATCGCATCCGTCATGGTGTAGATCGAGGGACGCCCGCCCTGAAAGCTGCGCATGGTGTTGGCCGAACCTTTGGCGTCATGCCGCGCCAGCGCGGCGTAGAAATCGGCATGGCCGCGCGGGTCCTTCAGCAAAAACGGAATCCGGCTCGGCGCCTCGCGCGTCACTTTGGCGACTTCCACCGCGCCGATCGCTTCATACTGCTCGGCATTGGCCCGGCACTGCGCGTGGAAGGCGTCGAGGTGTTCAAGGCTCGATCCGGAGCCGACGGCAGCGAGCGTCATCGACAGCGCCCGCTCCGGCGCATTGAGCCCGACCTGCAGCGAGGAATAGGAGCCCATCGACAGGCCGACGAAATGGGCTCTTGCGATGCCGAGGTGATCGAGCACGGCGAGCGCGTCGGTGTAGAAATGCTTGTAGGTGTAGACGTCGGCGTCAGGCGGCACGTCGGATGGCGTATAGCCGCGCGCCGAATAGGCGATGCAGCGGTGGCCGCGCGAGAAGTAGCGCATCTGCGGCTCCCAGTTGGTGTGGTCGGCCGCGAACTCGTGCAGGAAGATGATCGGCGTCCCGCTTCCCGCCTCTTCATAGTGCAGACGAACGCTATCTTTGGCGACGGCATAGGGCATTTCGGATTCCTCTCCTTTTTCTTGTTGTTACGCAACTTCCTTGCGTAGAGGGCAAGCAAAATTGCAATTAATTCTCTGGGCTGCAATGCGGCAGAAACATTGCATTTTCGCCATCGAATGACCGTGGAATCACCCCGGAATCGTTTCCGCGGCGCCACATGAAATCTTCGTCTCGTCACACCGCGACGCAAAACGCCGCCCGTGTTCGTTCGTAGGCGAACGCAAAGGGGAAGCGGGGGGCTACAGAGGATTTAGTATGCGTCAGTTGTTTGCGTTTCGCCGGTCGCTTCGTTTCATCGCACTGGCACTGTGTTCGGCTTCCATCATCGTATTTATCTCTCCGGCTTCGGCACGGCCTCACCACGGCGCAGGGCGACACGCCCGGGCCTATCACGCCGGCCATCATGCCAAGCATCATTACGCATATCGCCACCATCGCCATGCTATCAGGATGTCGCGCTGGAATCGTAGCGCCCCGCAAACGCAGGCCGGTGGCTTTGCCGATACCAACCCGAGCTATATGGAAAGCAGCCCCCAGATGGTGGCGTCCGGCGGCTTCGGCTCGCCCAACGTCGTCACGGCGGCGCGCGCCGATCGCATCGGCCGTCGTGGCGCCCGGCTCCGGCAGATCGAGCACACGTCACGCTGGGAGCGTGGGGTCGCGCAAATGCAGGCGCGCGGTCTTGCCAACGCCAACGCAAGCGTCGCCGCGAACGCAAGCGTCGCTGCGGATGCAGGCGTCGCAATGAGTGCAAGCGTCGGGCCGAATGCGACCGTGACGCCGGCCGGCGGCGCGATGGCTTCCAGCTTCACCTCATCGAACGTCGTCGCCGAAGCGCGCAAGTATCTCGGCGGTAACCCGACGGGACGCGGCAGCCTGTGGTGCGCGCGCTTCATGAACATGGTTCTGCAGCATTCCGGCTATCGCGGCACCGGCTCGGACATGGCCAACTCGTTCGCGAAATACGGCCAGCGCGTTTCCGGCCCGCAGGTCGGCGCGATTGCCGTGATGTCGCGTGGACGCCGCGGCGGCCATGTCGGCATCATCACCGGCGTCGATGCCAAGGGCAATCCGATCATGATCTCCGGCAATAACGGCAACCGCGTCCGCGAAGCCCCGGTCTCGCGCGGCCGGATCTACGCCTACGTCATGCCGTCGAGCTGATCGACAGCAGGACCGGAGGGTGGGCAAAGCCAAACGGGTCGCGCGAACGCGCGCCCGATAACAGGCTCCGCATGCCCACCATTACACGGGGGGCGCGCGGTGGTGGGCACGCTTCGTTTTGCCCACCCTCCGCCGCTCCGTTCGCAGCTTTCTGCTGGGGCTAAGCCAATTGTCCTGCCGGCGCGCGCCACTTAATCCCCGGCGCGGCAGCCGCGTGTGAAGCATGCCACATCTCGACAGTTCGTCTCACATTGAGGACAGCGATTAAGGCCTATCCCTGCGCCCGCCGGGCTCTCAGTTCTGTGAAGATGCTTCGTGGGGCGTTTGGGACGCAACAGTCGGGCCGCCGCGATGAAGTCGTTTTCTCGGTCTGACGAAGACGTTCTGAAACGAACCGATGGTTTAATGGTGTGACGGCAAATGTCCGGCGGCCATTTTGATTCACCTGAGATTTGCCTGATTGAGGTACAGGTGTTGTCATGCGCGAAGATTTTGCTTCTTCCAGTTTCCTTGCGGTTATCGTGCTGGGTTTGATTGTCGCTTGTGCTGGCTTTCTGGCACTCGGAATCTGAAATTATTCGCTCACGGGAGCGGTTCGACCTTCGCTGCCATGTCGGGGGTACGTGTGACCCGGTATGTCGCATTGCTGCATTTGAGGACCCAGACGGCGCGGTCCGGCCGGGATCGCTTGTTGGCCCTCCCTGGCGCCGAGCGCCTTGTCACAGCGGTGCAACTTGTCGAGCTAATCGACGGTGATGAATTCCGGTCCGACCTCGGGGGATCTCGGGCGGCTCTGAGGGAAATACGTCAGCAATATTTGCCGAATTTCTCAGTGCTCTATCGATGCACCGAGGAAATCCCTGGATCTATCTGAACCGTGCCACTGTCGTATCCGCTATCTCAGGAGTACAGTTCATTTGAAGTCATGTATTCGGGGGCGATCATGCCGGCCGAACGCGTTGAACGCAGGCTCGCAGCCATTGTAGCGGCTGATGTGGCCGGCTACTCGCGGCTGATGGGAGTCGACGAGGAGAGGACGCTAGCTCAACTCAAGGCAGTTCGGCTTACCTGGTGGATCCGAAGATCGCCGAGTACCGCGGTCGGATTGTCAAGACTACAGGCGACGGGCTGCTCGTGGAGTTTGCGAGCGCAGTGAACGCGCTGCGATGCGCCGTAGAAGGATCGGATCCGGCTGAGTCGTTAAAGGCGGCCGAGAGCAGACCATCGGCGATATCGTGTCGACGTCTGGATGATGGACGAAGAGGTTTGGGGTAGAAAGAAAAGGTCCAGCGCGCCATGGGCGGAGCCTTAATGCTGAGGTACCTCAGGCCAAGCGGATCGAGTTCCGCGTTGGCATTCATGAGGGCGACATTATCAGCGATGATGGCGACATATTTGGGGATGGGGTGAACGTCGCGGCGCGGCTGGAGGGGATTGGAGAACCCGCAGGAATTTGTGTCTCAGCTCGGGGCTGCATGAGGATACGCGGGGCAAATTGGACGTGGCTTTCGAGGACATGGGCGAGCAGCGCCTCAAGTAAGATTGCAATGCCTGTGCGGGCCTATCGGATTCGATTTGGAGATCGGATGGCGGGCTCCGTTCGGCCGGCCCTGGCACTTCCTGACAAGCCGTCGATAGCCGTCCTGCCGTTTCAGAACATGAGCGGCGATCCCGAGCAGGATTACTTCGCTGATGGCATTGTGGAAGACATCATCACAGCGTTGTCTCGGTTCACCGAACTGTTCGTCATCGCCCGCAACTCAAGCTTTACGTACAAAGGTCGCTCCGTTGACGTGAGGCAGGTCGGCCGCGAACTTGGCGTGCGCTATGTGCTCGAGGGCAGCGTACGTAAGGCGGGGAACCGGCTACGCATTACCGGGCAGCTCATAGATGCTGTCACTGACGCGCTCACATCTGGGCCGATCATTTCGACAGGCCCGCTAGAAGACGTGTTCGATCTACAGGATGAGATTACGACGAGCGTGGTTGGCGCAATCGCACCAAAGTTGCAGCAGGCCGAGATCGAGCGCGCAAAGCGCAAACCTACCGATAGCCTTGATGCATACGATTACTATCTACGAGGAATAGAAAGCCTGTATCACTGGACCAAAGAGGCGAGCGAAGAAGCGCTGCGGTTGTTCAACAAGGCCATTGAGCTCGATCCCGAATTCGGTTGCGCGTATGGCATGGCAGCACGATGTCAGGTGTGGCGTAGCGCGAATGGATGGATTTCAAAGGATAGCGAGCGGAGCGAAGCCGTACTGTTGGCTCGGCGGGCTGTGGCATTCGGCTCGGAGGAACCAGCCGCACTAACGGCCGGCGGATTCGCGCTCGCCTTTTTTGCGAACGAGCCTGACGCGGGAGCCACGATCATTGATCGCGCCCTCGCGATGAATTGCGAACATGGCTACGGCCTGGCATTTCAGCTGTTGGGTGCGATACGGCTTGGTTTGCCAGACTTGGCGCTGACCCACGAGATGCGTGCGATGCGGTTAAGTCCGCTCGATCCGCTCTTCGGCCAGATGCAAGCAGCCGCCGCCCTCGCCGAGTTCTGTGCGGGCCGCTTTATCGAAGCATCGTCATGGGCGCAAAAGGCGGCGCACGCTCTCCAGAACTGGCCGCTAGGATTGGGCATCGCCGCCGCGAGTTGCGCGCTCGCTGGGCGGCCGGAGGAGGCGAAAAGCGCGGCGGAACGCCTGCGTCAGCTCATTCCGACACTGAAGCCTCAGATCTTGCAAATCTCTTTGGGTTCTGCCGACCGGAGGACCGTGCGACATTCGAAGAGGGCCTGCGCAAAGCCGGACTGCCTGAATGATCGTCGTGATGCAGCGCACCGCGCAGCATCCGATCTCACGCGCTTGCCGCGCGAAGTTGCGAGAGTAGACTCGTCGAGGGTGGGCAAAGCGCTAAGCGTGCCCACCCTTTGCACGGGGTGCGTGGTGGTGGGCACGCTTCCGCCTTCGCTCGTTGAGCTACGGCGGACAAGTAGCTTTGCCCACCCTCGCGGCCAGCGTCAGGGCGCGCGTGCGCCCGAAGGGGACTTGTTTCGATTCAAATCATCGATGCGCTTGGCCTCGGCGACGTCGGAAAACGCGCGCTTCAGATCGCCCAGGCGATGGAAGACAATGCCGCGATTGATGTAGGAATCTGATAAATTGGGATCCCTTCTATCGCAGGTCGAGTTGCCTACGGGCTCTCGTCTTCCTGGATCGCCAAACCCCTTCGTCGACCCACATCGCGCGGCGGCGGTCGGCTTTTGCAGGCGGTCGGGTTGCCTCTCGTGGCCGGCGCTCCAATTCGTTCGAACTTTCGTCCCTCCAAGCAGCTTGTGGTTCCGGGCGGCGGCGCGTTCAATCCTCCATGCAAGCAGGCCGTGGCGCGTCCGGAGATACCCCCGATCATCTCGTCGGGGCCCTCGCGATGGACGCCGGCGGCAGACTGCTCCAATAAAATCGCCAGCTGGGGCAACGAGGGCCGCCGGTCGAGCTCGTTGTCTATCCCGGCGCGCACCACGGATTCATTACCCGCACCTCCAGCCCGGCATGACCATGTTTGGTCACTGGCTGGAATACAACGGCGAGGCAGCGGACAATGCAAGTCGCCGCCTGCACCAGTTTCTCGATCGCCACCTCAACTGAAGGCATGCCGATAGCGGCAACAGAAATCTCGCAAAGACTTTACCCTCGCCCATATTCTGGACACTGCAGGATTTTGGAATCACTTCAGCGTCGCCGGATGGCCTTATCAACGAAGCTCGCCGAGCAAAGCCTTGGCGTTTCGAAGGTCGCTTGTGTCAAAACCTTCGGTGAACCAATCATGGATGGGGGCGAGAAGGTCACGTGCCGTTTGCCGTTTTCCCTGATCGCCCAAGAGCCGCGCCAGGCTCATGGCCGCGCGCAATTCCCACGACTTCGCCTGCTGTGCTCGCGCAATGGTCAGGGCATGCTCGAAATACGCTTGCGCTTTCGCCACGTCTCGCTGCGGCGACTTGAGCGCGATTTCACCGGCAACGCGATGAGCCTCAGCCTCGCACCATCTTTCCTTGGTTGCCTGCATCGTCGTCATCGCCTCGCCAATGCAGCGCCAGGCATCATCAAATTGGCCCGAATTTGCGTGGGCGATCGCCAACATGAATTCCTGCTCCGGCGTAAATATCGTCGATCCGGCCGATCGCCATAAATCGATACCCGACGTGACGATCTCGACCGCCTTCGTGGCTTTCCCCGTGAGGGTCAGAATATAGCCCCGCCGTAACACCCCTTCCGCTTTTCGGAACGTGGCGCCTTTCTCCTCCGCCAACGCGACAAGCTCTTTGAGATGCTCGTTTGCCGCGTCGTAGTTTCCGCAATAGGTATTGACAAGAATGGGGAAATTCAGCGTGAACATCAAAGTCGCAGCATGTTCAATCTGGCGCGCTTCCATGAGCGCGCAGTCTGCACCTTTGAGCGCGGCCTCGGGATAACCGAGCAGCCACAAGGCCATTGAACGAAAGGCCAGGCACGTCACCCGGAGGTCCTGGCCAAATCGCGTCATCAATCGCCGGTGCTCGGCGGGGCGGTAAAGGGCGAGCGCTTCATCGTAGTGCGCTCTGGCCTCAACCAGGTCCCCGATGAGCGCAAGCGTGCTCGCCATCGTGCGGTGTCCAATCATGCGCGGTACCGCTGCCCCGTCCTTCTCGCCAAGGGCCAGAAACCGCGCTGCGAGCGCTTGCGCAACGTCGCCGTTGAAGTTTATGAAATTGACGATCCACTGGCCAAAGAGGGCCGAGAGCAGCAACGAAGGGTCATCGGGAGGTTCTCCGAGCTGCTCCGCTTGCTCGATCAACGCTCTCACCTGGGCTACGGCAGCCTTGGTTTCGGGCGCGCCATATCCCTTGACATGCATGAGCGTGTTCAAGAGCGCGACGTGTAAAATGATCTGCTCGCGCCGCAGGTCGGAGGTAGAGGGCAAGGTTGCGATTTGCGCCAGAGCCTGGCTGAGTTGTTCTGCGGCTTCGACCAGCGCCGAACGCTCCTGTGAACGTTGTCCCGCCTTGCCCCACAGGCGCGCTGACTTCTCGATCAGGTCGGCCTTTGTGCAGTGACGCGCCAGCAGCTCGGGCTGGCTCTCGGCGATTTCCGGGAATTGACTTTCGAGGGTTTCGGCGATGCGCGCATGCAGTGCGCGCCTGGGCTCCCGCAGCAGCGTACTGTAGGCTACGTCCTGCACCAGCGCATGCTTGAACAGGTAGCTCGCATGCGGCGGGGTGCCGTGCCGAAACAACAAACCCGCCGCAATGAGCCGGTCGAGGTCGGAGTCCAGTTCTTCCTTTGGCTTTCGCACGAGCGCGGCCAGCAACATGTGGGAAAATGCCCGGCCGATCGCTGCGCCAACCTGCGCCACGTTCTTCGCCGGCCCGAGCCGATCGAGCCGCGACATCAGCGAAGCCTGCAGGCTTGCCGGAACCGCCACGACAGGCGTTGGTTCCGCTGCGAAGGCTCGCTGCGCATCACTCTCACCCCCCGCGTCCAGCACCGCCTTGGTCATCTCCTCGGCGAACAGCGGAATGCCGTCGGTGCGCTCGATGATGTCCTGGCGGATGCCCGCCGGTAACGATCGGTTGCCGACGACTCTCTCGATCAGGAAATCGATGTCGCCCGGCGCCAGCCGATGGAGGGTCAGCTCGGTCACGTGCGGCCGTCCGATCAAGGGCGGGCTGAATTCCGGCCTGAAAGTAACCAGTATCAAGAGCCGGTGGCTCACGGCCAAATCCGCCGTCCGGGCGAACAATTCGAGGCTGGTTGGATCGGCCCAATGCGCATCTTCGAAAATCACCAGCACGGGATTGATCCGCGTCAGCGCCTCGATTTGCGAACCAAGCGCTTTCAGCGTTTTCTGACGACGGAGCTGCGGCTCAACTTCAACCGGCGGGTAGCGTCCATCGTTGGGCAGCGACAGCATTTCGGCAAACAGCGCCGCATCCTGGGGCGGCGTCGAGCTTTGCGCCAGCAGCGCATCAAGCTTGTCCATTTTCGCTTGCTGGCTGTCATCGTGAGCAAAGCGAGCGGCGCGCAACATCTCGCCGATCACCGGATAGAGCATGCTGTCGGTATGCTGCGGCGAGCAGAAGCAACGCAGGCGTATGTGCGGCTCGCGCGCAAGCTGTTCCAGCAGCGCGACGGTGAGCCGTGATTTGCCGATCCCTGCTTCACCAGAAAGCAGCACCACCTGGCCTTCGCCACTCCTGGCCCGCTTCCATCGGCTCAGAAGCAGCTCCATTTCTTCATCGCGACCGATCAGCGGCAGTAAATCGCTGCTTTGGAGAGCGTGCGATCGGCTGGTCACGGCTGTCTTGCCGGCGACTTGCCAGGCGGCGACCGGCTTTGCGAGTCCCTTGATCTCGACTTTACCGAGATCGAGATACTCGAATTGCGGTCCCGCGATCGCCTTTGTGCGATCCGAGATAATAACGCCGCCGGGTTGTGCGAGCGATTGCAGCCGGGCGGCAAGATTCGGGGTGTCGCCGAGGATGCCATGCTCCTCGGAAATCGCGCTGTCCGACATATCGCCGACAAGCACGACGCCCGTTGCAACACCGACACGCGCGCTCAATTTTTCTTTCGTAGGCAAGGCGGCGACCGCCTGCACCAATGCGAGGCTGGCTTGAACGGCGCGCTCCGCGTCGTCTTCGTGCGCCTGAGGATAGCCAAAATATGCCACCGCACCGTCGCCGTGATGTCGCGCGACAAAGCCGTCGAAGCAGGCAACGGTTTCAGTAATGCAGCGCCGGTAGCCGGCGATGATTGCGCCGAAGTCTTCGGGATCGAGTCTGGCGGAGAGCGCAATCGACCCGACCAGGTCACAAAACAGTACCGTAAGCTGCCGGCGCTCGATCGGGCGCGAGTCCCGTGCCGTCAATACCACCGCGGGATAATCCACGCGCAATTTGATCCCGCAGTCGCCGCAAAATTTGTTCAGGGCCGGGTTTGCTGCGCCGCAGACCGCACAGCGCCGCACTACCGCCGCTCCGCACTGCCCACAGAATTTCCTTTGCTCCGGGACTTCGGCTGCGCAATTCGTGCAGTGCATCCGGACCTCAACGGATATCAAAAACGCCATTACACTGCGCCAGAAGTCGGGCGTTCCGTGTGATCGTGGTCACAACTCAGTTTGATACGTCTCTAGGTTCCGTTATGAGGTTCCGTCATGGGTCAAAGCGGGCAGTCGGGTCGCTGAAACGGACCGCCCGTTTTGTTCACGAAAGCAGACATTGTCGGACTGCCCGCTCAGGCCCGCTGGGACCAAAAATCCGGAAGTCCGGACTCATACGCCAGGAGCGCGCGGCAGCCCGGACCTGGTGATGATTCCTGGACGGATCATTGCTTCCGTTCATTGAGCACGGGCATTGCCGTGCGCAGGGCCTGTTCGTACTGCTTCAATTGATCTTGCGGAAATTTTTGCATGGCCAGAAGTTCGTCAGTGGTCTTGTTCTTCAAATGGATGATGCCGGACGATGTCAGGATATCATCATCCACCGGCGCTGCGTTGCGTCGAAGTGCAAGCATTCGCTCGATATGCTGCAAGGCGAGACGATTGCGTTGCTCTCCCTTCCTCACGTGTTCAACGTAGTACGACAGCCTTTCGGTGGACATGGCCCGGGCGCTCTCCTCGTCGCCCTCGACAAGCCGGAGCAGTTTCTCGTCGATGATGTCGCTGCATACATCGATGCATTCGTCGCAGATAAACACATGCGGGCCGGCAACCAGTTTGCTCACTTCATGCTGGGTCTTGCCACAGAAGGAGCAATAGAGGACCACTTGCGGCGTTGGAGCCGGGTGCCCGACGGCCGGGCCGGACTGCGGCTGTGCCGCATCGATCTTGGCGGACAGGATGTTCCAGTTCTCGAAGCCGAACGTCTTTGCGATCAGCTCCAGGGATTCGCTATGGGTAATCTCCATAGCCTTGGCCTTCAAGGCATCGCGCAGGGAATGCGCCATGACTTTCGCATCGCGGAAATCGCGCATGAGAGCACCTCTCTATCGACGAACGGAGAAGATCGGTGCCTGCCTTGCCGACCCGTTCGCCAATGGCGAGGGCGCGGAGATAGATTGATACGTTCACCATCCCCGAAGGGCGCAGGCGGCGGGTGTATCGACCCGGTTGTAATGTTGGCGGGCGACAGCGCGTTGTCAACTCAAAATGCTCCGGGACGGAGCAGCCGACGAGGCCTTGCGGACAAAGAGGAGGGGCCGCTCTGGTGTGGCCGCTACATGCCATCCGGTTAGACGATCCTCGAACCCACCGCTGGACCCGCGCGACATAGCGAAGCGCGGGTTCGGCGGCGATTGGCCGTTCGGTTTGCGGGCAGGCGGAAATGGTATCATGGCGTTCGAGACAATAACGCGGGCCGTATTCAAAGGGATCGTTGCGAACAACGGATCGAAGATATTCCGGTAGCAGTTTGCCCATTACGATCTGGCCCCTTTGAAAGCGATTGCGCTGTCCATCGCGGGCATCTTTCGGCGTCGGATTTCCTTCGCGTGCCGGCGTTCAGCACAATCATTGCCGGCGATCTGACTGTTGACGGGCTGGTTGATGCGCTTCGCATTCTCGCGCGACGACCTTTCAACGCAGCTGTCTGAGTCATAGGCGGCAATCTGCTTGAACTACGAAGTCATCGGTGAGATAGTGCAACTTTATATTGTCTTTGAATCATTCTTCAATCTTCGCCGGAGGCGCGGGAAGAAATGAAGGATGCTGACCGAGTTCTTGCGATAGGGAGTGACCGGTCAGGAAACGTAAGAAGAAGTATCCGGTCTCGGATCGGATCAAATGGAATCTGGCCAAAGCATCGTTTGAAAGGAAATTGGGAGACTTGGTTCCTTTAAGGAGGTGCATTATGGGCGCGGATCGTTCAGATTTTGAGGCTCACCCGTCTCGCGACGAAGACGAGCGCGATGAAAGTGAAATCCGGGCGAGGCCTTATCCGCCCCGAAGTGAGCCGGACTTCCCTAATCCCGACGAAGATGGATTTTTGGCAAGTGCCGTTTCGCAGCGGGTGTCGGTTGTTACCCGCCCCTTGCCGGCAGAGGGCGTTCCGAACTGCAGCATTCGCATCGGAACGAAAATGGCGACCACCAATCAGAGCGGCAATGCCAATGTAGATCTGTCGGATCTGGCCGATGGCGAGTACGAGGCGGCTTTTCGTGCGCCCGATACATCCGATGCAGAGCTGGGGCCGAACTTCCCACCCGATCCGTCGAAGCTGCGAGTTTGGAGATCATTGAATGGCCGCGTGGACGTTCAGCGAGGCCAGATCATTGCGGCGAACCCGGCCGACATTCTGGTCGTCACCGGCAACGCTCTTCGCGTAAGACTTCAACCGGCCTGGCTGCGAGCGCCGCTGGCCGGAAATCGTCCCGGCGCAGTAGACATGATTGTTATCCATCACACTGCGAGCAATCTGCAAAGCGACCTGAATACCTTCCTGTATGAGAATCGGGTCTCGATTCATTATCTCGTTGCGCCCAACGGCGACGTATACAAGCTGGTCATGGAAGACAGAGTTGCGGCGCATGCTGGCTACAGTCATTGGCAAGGCCAAGACGGCATGAACGGCAGTTCGATCGGCATCGAGATGTCTCATGTTTCTGGCGAGTACCCGGTCGCGCAAGTCAATGCCGTCCTCGATCTGCTGAGAAAGTTGCGCCAGGCGTTTCCAGCCGTGCCGGCCGGCCGCGTGATCGGACACAGCGACATCGGAAGCTGCGAACCGAATGCCCGAAATCCCTGTCGGCCAGCCAGCCCGAAGCGTTTGGGTCGGAAGTCGAGTGATCCGGGATTCACATTTCCCTGGGAGCAGGTCGAACGGCTCGGGCTGAGCCTGCAGATCATGCCGGGCACGGTCGCAGCAAACATGTTTGGCGGATATTTCCAGGTCCGGCCCGGCGGCGCCCTTCGCCACGGCGACAATGACGCAGCGCATCGCTATGGCGGCGAGCTTCTCAATGGCGTCAGCGGAGCGGTGGCCGAACTGCAGCGGAATCTGACCAAGATCGGTTACTTCTGCGGCACGGCGGACGGCGATTTCGGCACGGTTACTGAAATGGCGCTCAAGATGTTCAAAGAACACATGTTCAGCGGCTCGCGCCATACAAGCGGCGCTGCTAGCGGACGCCTCGATATCTCGGCAGCGGAGATGCTGAAGCGTGTTGTCGGCGAGGTGACGCCAGCACCGGTAGTTTGAACGCGCGGTGAGCGTAGTCCGTAGGGTGGGCAGAGGAGCGTTAGCGACGTGCTCACCATCTATCACCGATCGCACATCGAAAGGGTGGACACGCTTCGCTTTGCCCACCCACGAGACTACGATTTCATTCGCCGCGTACTGATTTGCTCTTCGCGCAAGCGCAATCTCAGGCAGCAGCCTGCGACAAATCAACCTGACGGGCAAATCACCTAAAACCTGTCCAGTCCCTCGCGCAAAAATATTCCGCTTTCCATCCGACCCAAATCAGCGGTTATTTCCGTGCCGTCCCGACCCGGCAAGAGGGGCGGATCGCGCGTCGTCACGAACGCGGGACGGGATGCGGTGGACGCAGCAGCGTCAGGCGCGAAGCGAGTTCGCAGGGCGGGTTTTCCCGTGAGCGGGCACGGCGCGCAAGATGACCGATGTTGCAGCGTACGGCAAAACCGTGTGGTCCTGGCACCCGTGGCTGGTGTCAAGCTGCCGGTGGCGAGTTCGATCCGACCGGATCGATCCGCCATCAAGCCGGCAGCGATGGAGGCAAGAGGAATTCGTCTCCAGGGAGAGCGCGGCATAAGCCGTCAAACCATTGCGCAGGGAATGCCGGAGTGCTCCGGCTGTACCTGTATGCTCGTGTGCGTACTTCCTTGTGCCATTGCACACGAGACCGCGGGTGCAGCAAGCACCCGGCATTCCCTGCTCCCTCTCGTTTGAGGGAAAGGAATTTCAGCAAACCTCGGGCGCAAGTCGCGCCGCGAGAACGCGAACGTGCATCTCAATGACGGCGGAGTGAGGAATTTCGTAGCCCGGATGGAGCGCAGCGCAATCCGGGGGCAGTATCGATCCGGTCAGGGAATCCCGGATTGCGCTGCGCTCCATCCGGGCTACGCGGCTTCGGTATTTCAATGACGTGGATAGATCCCCGAGTCGAACTACAGCAACTCCGGCTGCTCCGCCGCGATCGTATCGCCGGCGCTGATCGTGCCGCCCTCGATCACCTCGGCATAGATTCCGCAATCGGCGTGGCCGAGCCGGCGCTGCAGCGCCTGCGGGATGGCAAGGTCACGCTGGGCCGTATCCGGATCGACGTTGACGGCGGCGCAGCGGACGATGCGCTTCACCACCTTGAGTCGCACATCGCCGATCGCAAGCGTGCGGTCGACGAGGTCGAATTCGTGCCAGGCCGGCCAGCCCTCGACATAGAGGTTGGCGCGGAAGCGAAGCGGATGGACCGGCGCGCCCACCATGTTCTCGATGGCGCGGACGCTGGCGAGATTGATGATCGAAACGACCTTGCGGGCGACGTCCGAAAAACTGTGGCCCGGACTTTCGAGCACTTTCGGCGGGCCTTTGATCAGGCGGGAAAAGTCGATGGCGAAGAAGTTCTCGATCGTCCGCCCGGCCCTCGGGCGTCGCGAGATTGCCCTGGGCCACGATCCGGCCGTTGTGGTCAATCGAGAGGACGTTGCTCGAATCGTCGAATTGGGTGCGCAGCCCCGCCAGCCATTCGTCCCGCATCAGCATCAGGAAATGCGGCTTCGGCAGCCATTTCGGTTCCGCCGGGTTAAAACCGGAGGGGCCGTTTTCGATCGCGTAGCGGCGGTCGGCCAAAAGCGTCTGACCGGGGCTAAGCTCGGCGCGGGCAAGCTGCTCGGGGGTCAGGCCCTTGATGGGGTAGCGATAGATTCCGGTGATCCGGGCGGGAAGGGCGGTGGCAGACATGCCGCTTCTTAAGGGATTCCCGCAGCCCACGCCACCGTCCGAATTTGTGGCTTGGCCTCTTCCGTTTTTCGCCGCGATGCCCACATTCGAGGCAAGCCTGAAAAGACGGCGACGACCGCAGCCGGTTGATAAATGTCAATGCGGTTCGCGGAACCCCAATGAAGATGCCGCAATCATGCCTCAGGGGTGGGGGCGGCATGCCGAGGGAAGCAAACGATATGAATATTGAAAAATACACCGAGCGTGCGCGCGGCTTCGTCCAGTCTGCGCAATCGCTCGCCATGCGCGACGGACATCAGCAGTTCTCGTCGCTGCATATGCTCAAAGTGCTGCTGGACGACAGCGAGGGGCTGGCCGGCGGTCTGATCGACCGCGCCGGCGGTAACTCCCGCGCCATCCTCAAGGCGACCGAGGACGCGCTGAAGAAACTGCCGAAAGTCTCGGGAAGCGGCGCCGGGCAGATCTATCTTGCCCCCGATATGGCGCGCGCCTTCGATGCGGCGGAAAAGGCCGCCGAGAAGGCCGGCGACAGCTTTGTCACGGTCGAGCGGTTGCTGCTTGGGCTGACGCTCGAGAAGGGCGGCGAGGCCGGCAGCATTCTCAGCAAGGGCGGCGTCACGCCCCAAAACCTCAATTCGGCGATCGAAGCGCTGCGCAAGGGCCGGACCGCCGATAGTGCGACGGCCGAAAATGCCTATGAGGCGTTGAAGAAATATTCCCGCGACCTGACGCAAGCCGCGCGCGACGGCAAGCTCGACCCCGTGATCGGCCGCGACGAGGAAATCCGCCGCACCATCCAGGTGCTCTCCCGCCGCACCAAGAACAATCCCGTGCTGATCGGCGAGCCCGGCGTCGGCAAGACCGCCATCGTCGAGGGCCTGGCGCTGCGCATCCTCAACGGCGACGTGCCCGAAAGCCTGAAGGACAAGAAGCTGCTCTCGCTCGACATGGGCTCCCTGATCGCGGGCGCCAAATACCGCGGCGAGTTCGAGGAGCGGCTGAAGGCCGTGCTGCAGGAAGTCACCGGGGCCGAAGGTTCGATCATCCTGTTCATCGACGAGATGCACACCCTGGTCGGCGCCGGCAAGGCTGACGGCGCGATGGACGCGTCCAACCTGCTGAAGCCCGCGTTGGCGCGCGGCGAACTGCATTGCATCGGCGCCACCACGCTCAACGAATACCGCAAGCATGTCGAGAAGGACGCGGCGCTGGCGCGCCGGTTCCAGCCGGTGTTCGTCTCCGAGCCGACGGTCGAGGATACCATCTCGATCCTGCGCGGCCTGAAGGACAAGTATGAGCAGCACCACGGCGTTCGCATCACCGATTCTGCGCTGGTCGCCGCGACCACGCTGTCGAACCGTTACATCACCGACCGTTTCCTGCCCGACAAGGCGATCGACCTGATGGATGAGGCCGCGGCGCGGCTGAAGATGCAGGTCGATTCCAAGCCCGAAGAGCTCGATTTGATGGACCGGGAAATCATCCGGCTGAAGATCGAGCAGGAGGCGCTGAGGAAGGAAACCGACATCGGCTCCAAGAGCCGCCTGCAGGCCCTGGAAAAGGAACTGGCCGATCTCGAGGACAGTTCGGCGGCGCTGACGGCGCGCTGGAGCGCGGAGAAGAACAAGCTCTCCGACGCGCAGAAGCTGAAAAGCGAACTGGACGCCTTGCGCATCGAGCTGGCGAACGCGCAACGCCGCGGTGAATTCCAGCGCGCGGGCGAGCTCGCCTATGGCAAGATTCCGGAACTGGAGAAGAAGCTCGAAACCATCGAAACCCACGAAGACCCCGGCGAGATGATGGAGGAGGCGGTGACCGCCAACCACATCGCGCAGGTGGTGTCGCGCTGGACCGGCGTTCCCGTCGACAAGATGCTGGAAGGCGAAAAGGACAAGCTCCTGAAGATGGAGGACCAGCTCGGCAGGCGCGTGGTCGGCCAGGCCGAAGCCGTGCGTGCGGTGGCAACCGCGGTGCGCCGTTCGCGCGCCGGCCTGCAGGATCCGAACCGGCCGATGGGTTCGTTCATGTTCCTGGGGCCGACCGGCGTCGGCAAAACCGAGCTGACCAAAGCGCTGGCGGAATATCTGTTCAACGACGAGACCGCGATGGTCCGCCTCGACATGTCCGAATACATGGAGAAGCACTCGGTGTCGCGGCTGATCGGCGCGCCTCCCGGCTATGTCGGCTATGACGAGGGCGGGGCGCTCACCGAAGCGGTGCGGCGCAGGCCCTATCAGGTGGTGCTGTTCGACGAGATCGAAAAGGCGCACCCTGATGTCTTCAACGTGCTGCTGCAGGTGCTCGACGACGGACGCCTGACCGATGGCCAGGGCCGCACCGTCGACTTCCGCAACACGCTGATCATCATGACCTCGAACCTCGGTTCGGAATACCTGGTCAACCAGCCGGAAGGCGAGGACACGTCAGCGGTGCGCGAGCAGGTGATGGGCATGGTGCGGGCGCATTTCCGGCCCGAATTCCTCAACCGCGTCGACGAGATCATCCTGTTCCACCGTTTGCAGAAGAGCGAGATGGGCCGGATCGTCGAGATCCAGTTCTCGCGGCTGCAGAAGCTGTTGGAGGACCGCAAGATCACGCTGACGCTCGATGCCGCGGCGCGCGACTGGCTGGCCGCCAAGGGCTGGGATCCCGCCTATGGCGCGAGGCCCCTGAAGCGGGTGATCCAGCGCAACCTGCAGGACCCGATGGCCGAGATGATCCTCGCCGGCGAAATCGCCGACGGCGACCGCGTCGTGATCTCGAGCGAAGGCAACGTGCTGACCTTCAACGGCCTGGCGCCGCAGACCGCCGAGATCGCCCGGTTCGAAGCGCCGGTGCCGAAGCGTAAGCTGAACTGACCTAACAGGATGTGCTCCGGCGCGCGGCCTGCGCGTTGCCGGAGCATCTTACCCCTGGTCGACGGCCGCGGGCGCTCCCCGGCCATCCTCGTCATCGTCGGGCTCGAGTTCGGCGAGAATATCGACGAGCTCGCGAACCCGCCCCGTCGCCAGCGGCCTGCCTGAATTCATCATCGGCTCGTCATTGGCCATCCAGGCCTGGGCTTCGGCCAGTTCGTCGACGGTGGCGTCGGTTGCTATGATCTGGGCAACGGTCACGTCGTCGACCGCGCCAAACGCCTTCATGACGTCGTCCCGGGTAACGCGTGTCATGTCTGCTCTGGCCTCATCCGGTTTTTCATGACGCCTTCCATCGAAGGCTTACCAGTACAAACCAACCGGTCCTCCGCCATCTGAGTTCCGTGGCTGGCTGAGAAAATCTGACGAGACAGAACTAGACAGAACGAAGGATCGTCCGGCGTTCTCCGCCGCCGCGGCGACGTCCTATGATACCGCAATCTCACCGTGTGTGAGGTTACCGCACGGAAAAAGGGTGTTGTTGAAAAGACGCACGCATGGCGTCATCTCGCCATGAGTGTGAGATTCTTCTTGAACAACTTCGCGCGCGGTCGCCACAATCCCTAACGGGGAGTTAAGGGGAGCGTGCGATGCGTGGCGTGGGTATCGTAGGAGCCGGCGTTGGTTTGGACTGCTGAGGACTTCGCGCGCTTTTTTGAGAAACGACAATTTTAAGCTGAGGTTGCAATTTTGAACTGGAATGACTGAAAGCCAGAACGACATTTTTTGGTGTGCTCTTTAGTTGTGTTCGCGCGGGAGGGACAGCCGTGTTGAGCGTTAGTTTGTTCGGCGCCAGTCGAGTTGCCTGTAGTAACGAACAGATTTGGTCGGATCTCGGTCCAGCTGGGCGGCGATTGGCTGGATTCCTCTTCACGTTTCCGGATCGCCCGCATCGCCGCGAGCGGCTTATCGACTTGTTTTGGCCGGAGCTGGATATCGAGAGAGGTCGCCGAGCCATGAACTCTGCGGTCTGGCGGCTGCGGAAGCTGCTTGCGTCGTCTCCCGAATACCAGGACGGCCACAGTTTGAGGACGGTTGGCCCCGAGACCATTCTTGAGAAGACGCCGTGGCTGGACGTTGACACTTGGGCGTTGCTTCACGCCGCACGGAGCACGCTCAGTGGGCCCGAGGCCCAGCCAGAACCATCAAGAATGAAGGAGGTTCTCGCGGTTCTGTATCGGTACGAGGGGCCGTTTCTGGACGGCGAAGATGCCGAATGGATCCTGGAAGAACGCGAGCGGCTTCACTCCCTTTTCATCCAGTCGGCCATGATTATGGTTCGTCATCTGGGGCTTTGTGGTTACTACCACGATGCGATCCAACTCGCCCGTCATTCGCTGCGCTTCGATCCCTATCGTGAAGAGCTGGTTCGGCTCCTCCTGACCCTGCTCGCGCTCGATGAAAGACAAATCGATGCCATCAGGTACTACGATCATTGGATCGGCCTGATCCGGAAGGAGCTCGGCATTTCGCCGCTTCCGGCGACACGTGCGATCATCGAAGAGATCAGGAATCTGCATAATGCCGAAAACGCGCAGCACCTGCGCGCGCGCCTGATCGGTCGGGTCGAGAAGCAGATTTTTGCAATTTAAGCGCTGGCCGCCCGTCCTCGGACGGCAGCTTTACCCAGCAAACTCCACTCACACCGTCGACCAAGTCCGGGCAGGGCGAACCCGCGGCTTTCCCCGGGCACGCCGTGACCTTGCCGTGATCCGCAGCCGATCCGCCGGGCAGCGGATCGTGGACCGGCCGTGAGCGGACGACGACAATTCCCGAACGATCGCAGGATCGTCCCGAGTTCAGGCCATGCGATCGTCGGCGCATGAACTCACAACGACCACTGCTCGATCAGGTTTTCATTCTGCGCTTCTGGCGTGAAAGCGCCGATGCCAGCGAACACGCGCGTTGGCGGGTCGTGGTCCGCAACATCAACACCCGCCGGCGCGACGTGGTCGACGACGTGCAGCGCGCCTTTGCGATCGTCGCCTCCAATTTGAATGCAGCCGCCGGCGAGCATGACGGGCAGGAGCGTTTGGACATTGAACCATCAAAACCTGAGCATTGAGAGATATCGCGTGCGCGGAGCCGATCACCCAACCAGTAAGAGCCAACCGCCGCGAGCGAAAGCCCCGCGGGGGCGCGACTTCGCTCGTGCTTGCCACGATGGGCCGATTGCCATCGTGCGGCACACGGCAACCTTCTTTGCTTTTGCCGCCGCACACTCGCTTACGAATTGCAAGAGATTGGTGCAAGAGACGTGGGAGCGTGCGATGCGTGCGGGTATCGTTGCGGGCTGTGTTGCGTTCGCGCTGCTGGTGTCGGGCTGCGACACCCTTGATGGGCGCTATACGAGGGAAGGCGTCGGAACTGAGCTGTATGCTCCGGAAGTCGTAAACCAAGCGCGTTTTCAAGAAATATATGTTGGGTATATCTGCCAACAGGCAGGTCTTTCATATGAGGAGAGGGGTGACATCCTTTTTTGTCTTGAACCTTCTGTCACCGGAAATTGGCAGATTTTCGTTCAGGCAGGCATGAATGACATTGATCGCCGATGCGACGGGTATCTCACATGGCTCGACAATAGACGCCGTTCGGTTGGTCCGATTCATCAGCAAATTTTGGACACGGAAGCGACAACTCTCTTGATCCTCGGAGCTACGGTCGCTGATCCTACCAAGGCTATTGCCATTGTAGCCGCGGCCTTTGGCCTTGCCGCCCATTCGTTCACAAATTTCAACAGCCGTTTCCTTTTTGAGGTCGAGAAATCAACAGTACAATCGGTTGTCCTCACACGGCAACAAAAGTATCGCGAAACGCTTCCGCGAATAATTGATAACAGGCCGGCAGCGATTTACGCGCTGCGTCAGTATTTGCGTTTGTGCATGCCGATGACGATCGAGACGCAGATTAATACGACGGTAAAGCTGTTTGAAAGAGGTGGAACGGTGGCCCTTGATCAGGCCGCAGCCCGCCCGATGATCGATGCCCGTACGGTAAGTACGGCGACGACACGCGTCGCTTTTACGCCTTTGACGGACATCACGACCAGAATTCGGAAATTCTCGAATGCAAATTCAAAGAAATTAAGCTGCAGTAGAAGCTTGGCTGAGCAAAAATAACGTCGACATGCCGATCGCATTTTTCCTGCGATCTCCCAATCGCGAACTCCAGCAGAAGATGGTTCGGGAACTCGGAATTCCGTAACCCGCAAGGGGAAGCAAAATGGCAACGTTCACGATGACCGACATCCCGGAAAACGAGCTTCCGGACGTCCGATCTGATCTCGCGAGGCAGCCCCAATTTCGAGTGGTCAAAGAGATAAAGCAGAAGAACGGCCTTTTTACATTGGAAGTCGAGAAGGTACCGGTGTCCGTTCCCGCTCAAGATGGTGGGGCCGGTATTCCGGGAGGTACCGCCGGTCAACTCCCCGCGGGTACGACAACGCCACCAATTGGCATCGATGGTGCAATTCTTCGTCTTGCCTCGGGGCCGTTTCGCCGGCCCAACGGACCCGTCGTGATGGCCCTTCAGCTGGCCCTTATCAAAGCGGGACAGGCGATGGAGCCGGACGGTGATTTCGGACAAATTACGTGCGACGCATTGCGTCGCTGGCAGAACGGGCAGGGTTTACCTCAGAGCAACTCCATTGATGCCGAGCAATGGCAGAAGTTGACGGGACTGCCGCCGCCCTCGCTATTCGATGTTTGCGTCAACGTGGTTTCGGATTTTGAGGGCACTGGATTTGACCGCGTCGTCGGAAATTTTGACGGCGCCGGAATTACTTTCGGTTTGATCGGCTTCACGCTCGCCAACGGCGAGATTTCGACGGATATTGTCGGCGATAGAGGCGCTTCGTCCAGGCATCGTTGCGACGACCTTCGGTGCGCTCCATACCGAGCTTATGTCTATTCTAGACTCTTCCAAAAGCGTGCAACTAAATTGGGCTGATGGAATTTCTCTCGGCGCGTCAAAAATGGAAGTCGCCAAACCTTGGAAAGACGCATTTCGGCGAATTGGACAATTTCCAGAGGCGCGGCGAGCACAATTGGAGCGAGCCCACACCATCTATTGGAAGGCCGCGCAGCAGCATATCGCGGACTTCATGACGGGCAAAACCGTGGTGGATCAGGACGCAGCGCTTTGGTTCGATGTGGCGGTGCAAAACTCCGTCAGTCAGAGCGAACGGAATAGCCTTAAAAGCGCAGCTTCGTCGATCGCGGGCGGTCAAGCTCTGCGCGAAGCCGTTGCGACAGTGATTGCGAACGGTAGCTCACAAAGGTTTCGTAAGGATGTGCTCGCGCGGAAGATGACTTACGCAACCGGGCGTGGCGTTGTTCACGGCTCGGAGTATCAGCTTTCGGACTGGGGTCTTACGGGAACAAAGGTGAGCGCTGAACAACTCGCCTCGTCATCGTCCATTATCCGGATTCTGGGAGCAGGCGTCTCCGCAGCACACGAAGTAATATTTGCACCGGACGATGAGGCTGGAGAAGCGGCCAGCATGACTGGTCCGACCGTAATTCCAATCTTACCAGCGGTGGCGACCGATGCCGTTGCCAGCCCGCACGCGGGGTGGCCGCTTCATGCCAAGTTCCTCGAGTTCGTAGCAACGCTCGGGTTGCGGCATTTCATAGCTGATGAACTTTTGTTTCTCGGTAACCAGAACGGCGCAGGCTCCTGCAAGGGCCTGAACGACTATCCGCCGGAAATTCTCTGGCGCAATATCGCCCCGACTGTCGCAGTACTTGACAAGCTGCGAGAAGAACTAGGGGCATCGATGCATTTTCTCAGCCTGTATCGGGCCCCTCCTTACAACAAATGTATCGACGGTTCGGCCACCAACAGCTTTCACATGCGCTACCAGGCCATCGACTTCATATGCGATGTCGGTCGTCCCAGTGATTGGGCGGGAAAACTAAGAGAGTATCGAAATAGGGGCGTATTTCGGGGGGGCATCGGCGTCTACAGGACATTTGTACATTGCGATACCAGAGGCGTGAACGCGGATTGGACTGGATAGCAATCGGTGATCGACGCGTCCGCGTTGCGGGGGCGGCAGCTGCCGGACGGCAACCGAACGGCATGCCGTTCGGTTGTGATCGTATCCCGGCGATAGAGTTACGTTGCCGTCGCGAGGCTCGCCGATTTCTGCGACCACCTACTTCCTCACCACCTTGTAAATCGCGTTCTCCACATCCGACGAGAAGTAGATCACCCCCGTCGCCCCAACCCCGACGCCGGTCGGGATGTTGCTCGGCAGGCCGCCGGGGGCGGCCGGCAATCCGATCGGCAGGTTGGCGGCGATCTCGGTGATGGCGCCATTCGCCGGATCGATCTGGATAATCCGCTTGGCGCCGACCTCGGCCACGATCAGCTTGCCGTCGGGCGAAAGCGCGATGCCCTCGGGGCCCTTCAGATCCTTGGCGACCACGGTCTTTTCGCCGTTGGCTTCGACCTTCGAGACCTGGCCGGCGAAGGCTTCGGTCAGATAGACCGTGCCGCCCGATCCGGCGACGAGGCCGACCGGGCCTTCGAGGCCGCCGAGCACGGTGGTGCGGTCCTTGCCGTGCTCGCCGCTGGCGCGGACCAGCGATTGGCTGCCGAGCTCGTTGACGAGAATGCTGCCGTCGCCAAGCTTGACCGCGTCATGCGGCGCCTTGAAGCCGTGCAGCATCTCTTTGGTCTTGCCGGTCTTGCGGTCGATCAGTTGCACCGTGCCGGTGAACCAGCTCGACAGCAGCACATCGTCGCCCTTGGCGGTGGCGCTCATCGGATATTCCAGCGTCACGCCGTCGGCATGCATGCGGGCCGGTTCGGAAACTTCGCCGGTCGAGCCGTCGACGGTGCGGTAGGCGAACACGTCGGCGATGTAGATGGTATCCTTAGCCCCGTCGGAGACGACGCCGATGCCGCCGGGCAGCGCCAGCTTGCCGATGATGACCTGCTTGGCAGCGCCGGTTTCCGGATCGACCTCCTGAATGCCGTTGTCGGCCATGTTGGAGACGAAGATGCGGTCCTTGTCGTCGATCGCGAGATTGTCGAGCGAGGGCTTGAGCTGCGCGACCATTTTCTTGGCGCCGCTCTTCGGATCGACCCTCACCAACTGGCCGAGCGCGGTATCGACCACAAAGAGATTGCCCTTGGAATCGAAATTGACCGCGGCCGGAACCTTGAAGCCGTCGGCGACCACGGAGAGTTCGGCCTTGTCGACGTCGACCTTGGCGACCTGGCCCTTGAACCACAGCGGGCCGTACAGCATGTCGTCGGGTCCGAATTCGAAGCCGTTGAGGCCGCCCATCTTCTCCATGATCTTGCGCGGCGGCTTCACGCCCTCGACGTCGATCTCATAGAGCGCGTCGCCGAGGAACACTTGCGTCGCGTACAGCCGTCCGTCCTTGCGGAACGCGAGCGAATTGATGCCGGGCAGGCCGGAGGCGAGTTTCTTCACCGGGCCGTCGCCCTTGCGCGAATAGAGATCGCCGGTGAGGAAGGCCGTCCACGCCATGGTGCCGTCGGGCGCAAACGCAATGTCGTCGGACATGCCTTCCGGGGAGGGGACCGCAATCTTCGCCGTGCCGTTGTTGCGATCGACCTCGTAGAGCGCGGCGCCCGCGACGCTGCCGGCGAACAGGCGGCCGGACTTGTCGATTCCGAGCCCGTGCACGCCATGAAACGCCGATCCCGGAACCAGCTTGGTAACCTCGTAGGTCTGCGCCGATGCGCCGGCCGTGCTTCCAAGAACGATCGCCGCAACAGTCGTTGCGAGTGCAAGCCTGCTCGTCATGACGCTTCCTCCCATTGTTTTTATGGGAGGCAGTATTTGTCGGGGAGGGCGGTTTGGCAAACGAAACTGTCGCAAAAAGCGCTGTGCCGCTGCCATAAATCCGACACGCGGCGCGAGAGAAGCCGCATCCGATCTTCGGAAGATCTTATCGAAGGATCCAGCGGCTGAGATTCAGCGGCTCAGATCAGCGGCTCACTTGGCGCGTCTGCGGCGCGGCGCCGGCGGCTTCGGAGACGCGGGCCGCACTGCCGCGGTTGTTCATCTGCGTATCGAGGCGGTCACGCTCTTTTTCGAAGCTCGCCATCACCAGGCCTTCGAGCGAGCGGCCGCGCGGCAGCTTGACGCGCATCGGATCGACGAAGCGGCCGTTGACCAGGATTTCGTAGTGGACATGGGCGCCGGTCGACATGCCCGTCGATCCGACGAAGCCGATCACCTGGCCCTGGCGCACGCGCTTGCCGGGCTCCATGCCCTTGGCAAACGCCGACATGTGGCCATAGGCGGTCTCGTAGCCGTTGTTGTGTTTCAGGCGGACATATTTGCCGTAGCCGCCTTCCCAGCCGACCTTCTCGACCACGCCGTTGCCGGAGGCGAAAATCGGCGTGCCGTAGGGGGTCGCCCAGTCGACGCCGGTGTGCATCTTGGTATAGCCCAGGATCGGATGGCGGCGGCCGCCGAAGCCCGAACGCATGATGGCGTTGTTGACGGGTTTGCGCACCAGGAACTTCTTCGCGCTCTTGCCGGTCTCGTCATAATAGTCGACGACGGAATCGTCGGGGGTCACGAAGCGATAATATTTCTTGGTCTCGCCGCCGACGGTGAGCGAGGCGAACAGAACTTCCGTCTTTTCGGTGCTGGACGTGCCTTCGTCCTCGCCGGCGAAGAACACGTCGAAGGAGTCGCCGGGCTGCACCTTGCGCTGGAAGTCGACGTCGTAGGAATAGATGCGGACCATGTCCTCGATCACGGCGGCCGGCACCTTGTTGCGCAGGGCGGTCTCGTAGATGCTCTGGTAGAGCCGGACGCCGCTGCCGTCATCATCATCGTCATCGTCGTCGTCCTTGCCGGTAGCGGTCTCGGCGACGGTATTCATGCTCTGCACGTCGACGGCGACGTATTTGCCGACGTCCGACAGGGCGGCCACGGCTTCGACGGTGGTTTCGTTGGCGACGATCACGCGATAGGGCTGCAGGCGGGCGGCGGGGCCGAGCCCCGAGGGCGCCATCAGGATGCGGATCTTCTGGCCTTCCTTCAGGCCGCCGTCGCGGCCGCGGGGGCCAAGGGTCAGCGCAACCGCCCTGGCCTCATCGGGCGTGGCGCCCTGGTCGCGCAGGATCGAGGCGATGCTGTCGCCCTTCTTCACGACGTGAACGCGTTCGCCGGACGGGTTGCCGCCGGTGATCTGGTCCTTGGTCTTCGGCAGCAACGTGACGTTTTCCGGCACCACACGGGTTTCAAAGCCGGCATAGGGATCGGAAACGTTGCCTTCGGTGGCATAGGCGAGCTTGAGGTCGGACTGGGCGCCGCTGGCGTCGGCCGCGGCATTGGCAAGCGACGTGTAGCGGACGCCGCCCGAGCCGCGCCAGTTCGCGGCATCGCGTACCCGCATCAGGACTTCGTCGAGCGCGACCACGGCGGCGAGTTTCGCCTTCGGCAGCACGGTCGCGAGGTCCTTGGTAACGAAGGAAACCTCGGCGTCGGGTTCGACGGCCTCGGGATTGTTCGGATCCTCGGAAGCGGCCTGCGTCGTGGTGCCGACATCGGTCAGCATGCGCTGGGCGTTGAATGGCGGGATTTTCGAGCTGAGATCGCTCGTCGTCATCGACAGATTGCCGGAGATGCGGACGAACGGCCGCACCCGCATCACGTCGCGGTTGCCGACGCGGGTGACGGTCGATACCTTCACCACATTGCGCGAGGCGGTGGATTCGCCGGGCGGCGGCAGGCGGTCGCTCTTGTGCAGGGTGGCGGTGCGATCGTTGGCGCCGAACGCGCCGCGCAATGCGCCTTCGACGCGCTCCGGCACCTTGGCAAAGGTCATTTCGCCGTCGAGCGACGCAAAAACGGCGCCGCCGATAAGGGCCGCGCCGCACAGACCGGTCAGGATAGTGCCGCTGAACCATTGTACGGAGACACGGCGGCGATCGATCACCGCAGCCTCGGAGCCATCGACGGAAAGTGGCGGCTCGTGACCGAGATCAATGATCCCGATCTCGCGTCCATAGCCGCTCCCGCGTGGCGCCTTCTGGCTCAACCCTGTGTCCCCCCAAATTCCATCGACATCCGACAAGACCCTCGCCCGATCCAGACCCCACGTTTTCGTTCCTTTTAAGGGAACGATTCCGGAGCATGGCGTTGCTGCACACATGGAAATTCGGGAATCAGAGGCCAGAAGAAGACCGGCCACAGTCTCGAACGTCAATGGCGAGCAGATCTCTCGAAGTTTCCTGGCCGCGTGGGAAAGGCGACGGGTTCCTCGAGACCGCCTGTCCCGGGTAGCTGAACGCCGGCAGCCCCCACTGGCACCGGCGATTCAATGCATACGTTATAGTCAGAACGTCGCAGGAATGTGGCTCAAGTGCGGCCAAAGGCCCGAAACATAGGGACTTCTTGGCGTCGCAAAATTCTTCGCCGTGATGCGACAATTTCTTGACGATGGGCGTTGACAACCCCGATCGGGCGGGCCTATAACCCGGCCACTGAGCGCGGCGATGCATTGGCCCCTGAGGCCAAGGCATCTGGTCGCGTCCCGTAAGCTCCTCATTACGATGAGTGACTCAACAGCCGATAAGGGTCGGTTGTTATTTGTCGTCGGATGAGGTCTTCGGGAACCTTCCAGAAGTGGAAGGGTGGGATCCCAGCGATCCCGGGCTGTTTGACAAGTAAAGATGAAGAAAGAGAAACGTGGACGGCGGAGTCCTTGCGTAGTCTCGAATGTTTGAAAACTTCGGTTTTCTTCTTTCGGGGCTGGACGAAAGACTTCGGCGGTACACGTTTACATAGGTTACACCATCGTCGTCCGCGATGTGAATCGCAGGCGATAAATATGGTGGGACCTCGTCAAACGTTGTGATCAGCCGGTTTAAAGTTTCAAGTCCAACTTGAGAGTTTGATCCTGGCTCAGAGCGAACGCTGGCGGCAGGCTTAACACATGCAAGTCGAGCGGGCGTAGCAATACGTCAGCGGCAGACGGGTGAGTAACGCGTGGGAACATACCTTTTGGTTCGGAACAACACAGGGAAACTTGTGCTAATACCGGATAAGCCCTTACGGGGAAAGATTTATCGCCGAAAGATTGGCCCGCGTCTGATTAGCTAGTTGGTGAGGTAATGGCTCACCAAGGCGACGATCAGTAGCTGGTCTGAGAGGATGATCAGCCACATTGGGACTGAGACACGGCCCAAACTCCTACGGGAGGCAGCAGTGGGGAATATTGGACAATGGGCGCAAGCCTGATCCAGCCATGCCGCGTGAGTGATGAAGGCCCTAGGGTTGTAAAGCTCTTTTGTGCGGGAAGATAATGACGGTACCGCAAGAATAAGCCCCGGCTAACTTCGTGCCAGCAGCCGCGGTAATACGAAGGGGGCTAGCGTTGCTCGGAATCACTGGGCGTAAAGGGTGCGTAGGCGGGTCTTTAAGTCAGGGGTGAAATCCTGGAGCTCAACTCCAGAACTGCCTTTGATACTGAAGATCTTGAGTTCGGGAGAGGTGAGTGGAACTGCGAGTGTAGAGGTGAAATTCGTAGATATTCGCAAGAACACCAGTGGCGAAGGCGGCTCACTGGCCCGATACTGACGCTGAGGCACGAAAGCGTGGGGAGCAAACAGGATTAGATACCCTGGTAGTCCACGCCGTAAACGATGAATGCCAGCCGTTAGTGGGTTTACTCACTAGTGGCGCAGCTAACGCTTTAAGCATTCCGCCTGGGGAGTACGGTCGCAAGATTAAAACTCAAAGGAATTGACGGGGGCCCGCACAAGCGGTGGAGCATGTGGTTTAATTCGACGCAACGCGCAGAACCTTACCAGCCCTTGACATCCCGGTCGCGGACTCCAGAGATGGAGTTCTTCAGTTCGGCTGGACCGGAGACAGGTGCTGCATGGCTGTCGTCAGCTCGTGTCGTGAGATGTTGGGTTAAGTCCCGCAACGAGCGCAACCCCCGTCCTTAGTTGCTACCATTTAGTTGAGCAC